>CAWHAX010000009.1:0-95282 GCA_963827365.1 uncultured Alphaproteobacteria bacterium
AGATTTCCAAGGCTTTCACGCCAAAACCCGACCTTCTGTCGAATATTTGTCGAATATCAAAAACCTCGGAGCAGGCGCAGCGCCGCGTTTCGGGGCGCTATTTCTCACAATGCCAGGTGCGTTTAGGCGGCGGCCATGCGCGAGGATCGCGGGCGGTTTCACGGTCAAGTTCGGCTTGGAGGGCGTGAAGCTCTCGCTCGGCACGCTCGACCGCCTGGCGCGACCGTTCTTCGACATGCCGTAGACTTTCTTCGGCACGTTCAACGGCAGACTGCAAGGCAGCCACGCGCGGCGTCATGCTTACGAGCGTTAAGCTGCTTCGGGCAGATTTTCAACGGACAGCAAGAGCGCGGCGGATGTCGTCGCCGGCATCGCCGAACCCGGTGCCATAGATCGAGCGCACAATGTCCCGCTGCCACGGACGCAGGCGAACCGGCTGCCCCACCTTGCCGCCCTCGGGGATACGGAGAAGCCGCTCGATCCATCTCAGCGTAATGTGCGAGCGCGTCACGTCCGAAACCTCGACACGCTTCGCCCGCTTGACGCCAGCCGCATCACAGAGATCGCAATAGGTTCGCCGCGCGTTTTCCCACGCCTTGGCGGCGGCGGCGTCGAACCACGGCGGCGGCGGACAGTCGGCAACATCCACCGGATGAAAGCCCCACGGCGCGAGTGAGGTGGCGCGAGACGACGGCGACGTGCCGCTCGTATGCCTTGCACGTTTCGCAACTATCGATGCCAGCGCACGATGTGCTGTCGCCTATCTGCTGTTCGCGGTGTGTGCGCAGTTTAAGCGCGGCAACGAACGCCTCGACGGCCTCGGGCGTGAGCACGTGCCGATCACGCTTTATCGGGGTCCGCTTACTGGTCGTCATTGATGCCTCGGATGCCAAACCCTTGCGGTGGTCGGCCCACGCGCCCGAGCGGCTCAACGTCAAGCCCAAGCCGCCCCAAGGTGCGAACGACGAAGGCGCGGTTGGCAAGCTCATGCTTCAAGGACGGGTGATCTTTCGGGCCGGTCTTCAACCGGATCACGACCCCGTCACGCTCGATCTGCGCACGGCATTGCTCGGCACGGTCGAGCGCGATGCAGGCTTGCGCCAGCATGACAAGACCGCCGCTGTCAACGATGTCATACTCGGACATGACCGAGCGCCATAGCGCACCGCCATGCGCGCCAAGTTTGCGCGGCGGTTCGACGGGCTTCACGACGTTTAATTTTGTCGCCAATCAAAAACCCTCCCTAATGTTTTACGTAATTTCATCAAAGCAAACTTCCCCCACCGGTCCTCAAGCCGCGCGAAAAAAACATTTTCATGCCCCCCCCGGGGGAGGTCGCGCTCGGGTGCATCCAACTACGCAGCTAGTCTGCTTGCTGGTAACCAACACATCGAGAAGTGGGACTAAGCACGATTGACTTCAAGCAGACCCTGTTCATGCAAAGACTAACGTGGTCTGGCACTTTGCAGACATTGATGCCGACGATGAGCATGTCCGCTCTTGGGGGTGCAGCGGACATCGGTGATCTGCGCTCCAATGTCCGCTAATGACCCATAGCCGACATTCTGGCACGTCCCCGTCGGCGGCAGTTCTTGAAACTTGGCATCCGCTTCGACCCTAGCGGGCTAACTTTGTAAGCTTTCGATTGATCTCGCCCAGCTGCGCAGCAATGTATTCAAAGGCGTGCGCCATACGAAGAGCGGCGTCCGTATCTATGCCTTTGCCCGATGCGGCGACTATGGGCTCGAACGGTTTGCGCGCTTGGTCCGCCCAGCGCTTATGTGCTTCTTCATCTGACATCACGTCCTCCACTGTGCACCGCCGCTGCGAGTTGTATAATGGTAACTTGCGAAATTTGCTGTCCACACTGTCGCTTTCGAACCGCAATGTTTTGAGGTTCGCTCCCTATTGGCTCTGTATGCTCGTCGGCTTGGGTTGTTGGGTCTACGCCGCGTATATGTTGCTGGCTTATCCAGCAGAGCAATCGGATAGCCTTGGGCCGATCGGATCCAATTGGATCGATCCCCTAGTCTTTATATGGCTCGGAGCGGCGACGATGGTGGCAGGTTACGCGCTGTGGGTCGTGAGTAGCAACGAAGAGTCTCGTTCATCATCCCTGTTGCACGCTCCGGAAAGGTCCACCACCCTATTTGTGGCCGCGCAAGGGGACGAGATCGTCGTTACCACCTCCTATGGATTTTGGAGCACCTATACTAAGCGCCCATACAGTCAGGGTCTCAAATTGGCGCGTAGCTCAGACGCCACCGATGATGAAATGCTCGCTCGCGCCTTGCAGGCGGCAACGGACAAGGCACGCGAACTTGGTTGGTTTTCATAGAGTGCGGCGCCAGGTCAACACGTCACGGGCAAGTGGTATTTCACCAATTCCGGCGTTGAAACTACTCCAAAACTCGTGTTTGGCACTGCTTGGTTCTGGACGTTGCCCGAAGTCCACGCTGTTCAGGCCGAAATTGATACCCTCAGCAGCCAATTCCGACGGTACGTCGGAGTAAATGCTGAATAGGAATAACCTTCACTATATCTGTTGGTGGCACATAGCCGACGCGAGCACAGAGGTCGGTGTTATGTCGGCTTCTGGCACTAAGCGGACGTGCAAACCGCGCTGATGAATGTCCGCTTTGAGGGGAATAACAGACATGACGCGGACGTGATGCGATGTCTGCTCATGACCCATAGCGGACATATCTAGGGGCATCGTTGACACGATATTTCCGCCCGGGAAACCCCACGTTCAAATATAATCGGCTGATTACTACGCAGCAAGCGTCGCCCAATTTAGTGACACCGCGCTGAAGTAAGCTGAGATGCGTGGCTTTGGATCGTCTCTCGAGCGGATCTCAAACAAGCTTCTACCCGCCGAGGCGGCCGTCGAGGTCGTCAAGCCGGGCCACCGTGTATATGTCGGAACGGCCTGCGCAGCGCCATTCACGCTGGTCGAGGCCCTAGAGCGCCGCAAGCCGATCCCGCCTGACGTCGAGCTGTTTCATTTCCTAACATCTGGTTTGGAGCCCCTTTGGGTCGAGCGGCAATCATCCTATCGCCACCGCTGCTTCTTCGTCGGATCGGACGTTCGCGCGCTTGTTCACAGTGGGCAGGCCGAATATGTCCCAATCTCGCTTACCCAAATCCCGCACCTGACGGCGAACGGTCGCATAAGGACTGATGTTGCCTTCGTGCAAGTGTCGCCGCCTGACACGCACGGCTTCGTCAGCCTAGGCACCTCGGTCGACATCACGATGAGTGTGCTGCGCTACGCCAAAACGATCGTCGCCGAAGTCAATCCCTTCATGCCACGGACGCTCGGCGATACCTTCCTTCACGTTGATCGGATCGATCGCTTTGTCCGCGTCGAGAGACCGCTTGCCGAATATGCGCATCAGCCCGCCGATACGGTTACCCAGTGCATCGCCCGTTATGTCGCAGAGATTATTGAGGATGGTGCGACGCTACACGTTGCTCTCGGGCGTATTCCCAATGAGACTCTGAAGCACCTGCATAACCGCCGAGACCTCGGCATTCACTCGAACGTCATCACCGCCCCCGTCCTCGATCTCATTGAACAGGGCGTGATCACCGGGCGCCATAAGACTCTGCATCCCGGCAAGATCGTCACCAGCTTCTGTATCGGTTCACACCGGCTCTATGAATACTTGCACGATAACCCGCTGTTTGAGTTTCGGCCTATCGAGTACGTCGCTGATCCCGAAGTTGTGGCGCGCAACTATAAAATGGCGTCGCTGACCCAAGCCCTCGTCATCGATCTGACGGGCCAAGTCTGCGCCGATCAATTCCGCGGCGAGTTCTATGGCGGCGTCTCCACTCTGCCCGACTTTCACCGCGGCGCCGCTAGAGCGCGCGAGGGCAAGCCGATCGTTTGCCTGACATCGACGACAGACGACGGCAAAGAGTCCCGCATCAGGCCGGCTCTTCTCGCAGGTGAAGGCGTCACGCTGGCACGCCCGGATGTGCATTATGTGGTGACCGAGTTCGGGATCGCCTACCTGTTTGGCAAGTCCGTGCGCGAGCGCGCCCTGGCCCTAATCGAGCTCGCGCATCCGGACTTCCGCGAAAGCCTTCTCGACGAGGCCAAGCGCCAGTCGCTCGTGCCTGCCGCCCACAGACTGGGCGGCGGCCGCGGCTACCTCGTCGAGGAGGAACGGGTCATTCCGCTTAAGTCCGGAAGCCAGGTCATGCTTAGGCCAGCCCGTGGAAGCGACGTACAAAGCATGCAGGTCATGTTTCACCGTATGTCGTCAGAAGACGTTTATATGCGCTTCTTCCGGCAGGTCAGCGCACTCACTTATGAGGAAGCTCAGCGCCTCTGCAACGTGGACTTCGAGAAGGACGTCGCCTTCGTGGCGGTCAGCGGCCCCCGCGAGAACGAGGAGATCGTGGGCACCGGTGCTTATTTTCTTAATCCATCGACGAATCTTGCAGAAGTTGCCTACGTGATCGTCCCGGAATGGCAGGGTTCGGGGCTCGGCTCGGCTTTGCAACAACGTCTCAAGGAGTTCGCCGTTGCCCACGGAGTTCGCGGATTCGTCGCCGAGGTCCTGCAAGCCAACAATGCCATGCTGAACCTCGCTAAGCGTCTAGGCAAAATCGAGATCAGGTCGGAAGAAGGCAGCTACTACGTTACTTGCCTATTCGCATAAACGGCTGGCGCGGTGCGTGCGTCCTGGAGCCGGTCGAGCTGTAAAACCACCGTCGCCAAAACGCTACCCATCGGGCTGTCGGGCGAATGTCGGCTCATGGCACTTAGCCGACAGACCCATAGCGGACATTGATGCATGCCGTTCGCGATTGGGGCATGATGGTGCGTCAACCGCAGGCGGATTCGCGTGCCAATACGATTGAGTTGGCAATGCTGAATCAGATCGCAAACGATAGAGGCGAACGGCGTGGAAACATTAGCCAGTTGCTGCTCCATGGAGGTTAGTCATGTTACGCAATATCGCATTCGTCGTCGGTTTTGCTGTGATTCCGGTGCTTTCCACCGCTGCCTCAGTTGCGGCAGCTGACTTTGGCACTGCAGAGGAAGCCAAAGCTATGCTCGAGAGAGCGGTGGCCGCGGTGAAAGGGGACAAGGCGAAGGCGCTTGATATGTTCAACAGTGGCGAGGGCGGCTTCAAGGACCGTGATCTTTATGTGTGGTGCGCCAACGCGTCGGACGGCATCGTAACCGCGCAGCCTTACGTGAATAGGGGCAAACAGCTGCGAGACATTAAGGGCAAGCACGGTGCGCCGTTCGGTGAAACGATTATGCAGAATGCCACCGAGGGAACGATAAAAGAGACCACCTACTGGTGGCCGCGACCCGGCTCGGACGAGCCCTTCGAGAAGGAGACTCTCTACACGAAGGTCGGTGACCAGATCTGTGGTGTCGGCTACTACAAGAAATAACTTGCCGGGCACTTATGTCCGCTTATGGCACATAGCGGACATGACTCGATCGGACCGTCATGTCGGCTATTGACCCATTGCCGACATAGGCCGCCCCTGACGCAGCACGTTGCCAACTAACCAAATCCTCGGCAGTGATGACGCGCGCTCAGTCGATAATGACGACGACGCCTGGTGGTTCGCCCAGCGCTGCCACCGTTCGTTCGGCAGCCCGGTCGATATGAACCCGGGGTTCCTTGGGTGGTTGCTGCTCGTTATACGTGCCCGGTCCGAAGAATTGTCCATAGCGCAGTACAACACCGCCTTCGGCGAGAACGGAACGTTCCAGTTCTGCTACAGCTTGGGCATCGGGCCCATCGGGTAATTGCCAGGCGACGCTTTGAGCCAGGATTTTCGGCGACCCGCTCCGCCGCGCCGCCTCGATCAGATTCCGGTTTCCCTCGGTTCGGATGCGGGCGTTCAGATCTGCCCGTTCACTGATCTGCGCCGCATCATCCGGCAGATCGGTCAGCTCGTTCAGCACGACGTCTGGTTTGAAGTCACGAACCGCCTTGATAAGTGCCTCCCGGTCGAAGACATCACAAAGAATCGGTTCGGCACCGAGATGACTCAGTAATTCCGTTTTGCTGGGCGAGCGCGTCATGCCGCCGACCACGTGCCCGGCCTGAACCAACCGGGGAATCAGCCGCTGCCCAATCACGCCGGAGGCGCCGGCAAGAAATACTCTCACACCGTTTCTCCTCCCACTGAGCGGCGGTCAGGACTCCACTCTTGCCGCCCGCCTGTGCCCCCGCCGTCGAAACTCGAGCGGGCTTGATAGGCACGCCATTCTTGTGACTTCGTGAGAGGTATTACTTTTCGCCGTCCCCCAGAAGCACAGTTGGCGGAGTACCCTTCGCTTTCACATAAAAGACGAGCAGTTTCGCGGGGGTCCTCAAGCCGCGCGAAAAAAACATTTTCATGCCCCCCCGGGGGTTCGCGCTCGGTTGCATCTATCTAAGCAGCTAGTCTGCTTGCTGGTCACCAACACTTCGAGAAGTGGGACTAAGCACAATTGACTTCAAGCAGACCTATTCATGCAAAGGCTAACGTGTCTGGCACTTTGCAGAGATTGATGCCGACTCTGATCATGTCCGCTCTGAAACGGACATGGCTGTTCCGCGCAGGGTCTGCGGAATACGTCCGCATAGCGGAAGTCATCGCGCTGAAGGCACTCGAGCGCAAACTCGGTGTGTCAGTACCTAGAAGACGCTCCGGGCTCATGCCACATTACGTGCATGGCAAAGCCCAAGCTCCAATCAACTCTGACCTGCCCGAAATGCGGCCATCAAGCGACCGAAACCATGCCGACGGACGTCTGCGTGTTCTTCTATGACTGCAGGGGCTGCGGAGAGAGACTGAAGCCGCTCCCAGGTAGCTGCTGCGTTTTCTGTTCATATGGCTCGGTGCCGTGTCCACCAAACAAGAGGGCGTACTCGGGGAGGCTCGGGTCATCAGTCACAGCGACGCCGATCGATGGTCGGAGGCCCTGCGAACCGCCGACGCGGAAGGGCGATTCTTCACCTCGTACACCGGGTTCCTGGTGTCCGGGATTCGCCCCGGCGGCGCCGGCTGATGTCTGCTTTTGGCACAAAGCGTTAGTTGATGGATTGCGGGAGTGACGTGACACAGCCTTATTTGGACTGGTTGACGATGTTGTAGCTCGGCGAACTCCTTTTGCCGAAACCTAGGCAGCACTATTTCCTGCGGAGAGAGCGATGACGGAAAACAAAGCAATCGATCCATCGGCGAAACCGATGCCCAAGGTTGTCAGTTTCCAGGACCCGCTTCCGGAGCCGCAACGCTACCGCCCGCAGGCTGACCGCGTCCTCTCCGGCGATCCCGCCCAGGCAGCGACCAATCTGTTCAAGAGCGACGACGGCAGGTTCAATTCGGGCATATGGGAAGCCAAGCCCGGAAAGTGGCGCGTTGTGTTCACCGAGAGCGAGTTCTGCCATCTCCTGGCGGGCGTCATCGTGGTGACCGGCGACGATGGCTCGCAGCGCACCTTCAGAGCAGGCGACGCCTTCGTGTCCCCCGCCGGCTTTACCGGCACCTGGGAAATCATCGAGCCGGCGAAAAAGCTCTACGCCTATTATGAGTGACATTCTTCTCACGAGCCGTTCACGCCACATACAAACTCAGTCTTCCGGCCGCGCGAGAAAACTACGCACTTCCTCGGCGAAGATCTCCGGCGTGTCGTGAGGGATCCAATGCGACGCGGTCTCGACCCGCACGAGGCGCGCATCGGGAATCTCGCGCGAGAGCCTCTCGCCGTCGCGGATCGTCTGCCAGGGATCGTGCACGCCCCACAGGCACAAGGTCGGCGCGCCGATCTCGCCATGCCTCTCGACGAGCATGGTCGTATGGTTGGTGTTGAGGCTGCTCGCATTGCGGATGATCGAGATCTTGCCTTCTTCGTCGCTATACGGCGCGACGATGCCGGCCCTGAACTCCGGCGTCAGGCGGTTCTTGTTGAAGATCCCGTCGGGTAGCCCTGATGCTAGAAAGTCGGCAACCTCCTTTGGCGGCTTGCTGCGCCAGTTGGGATTACCGAGAGCGATCATCTCGTCGATCGGCCAGGAATCGTAGGCGACCACATTCGTCAGCACGAGGCGTGCGACGCGCTCTGGGTGGTTGATGGCCATAATTAGCGCCACGCCACCGCCGGTATCGTGGCCGACGAAGTCCGCGCGCTCGATGCCGAGATGATCCATCAGGCGCATGATCATGTCGGTCTGGGCGAGCAGCGAGCGGTCGAAAAAGTCCCGCCGATCGGAATAACCGTGGCCGAGGAAGTCGGGTGCGATGACGTGGGCCTGCTGCGCGAGGAGCGGGATCACCTCGTTATAGAGAAACGACCAGGTGGGAATGCCGTGCAAAAGGATGACCGGCACACCGTCGCCGAGGTCGGTCCAAGCGACGCGAAGCGGTCTGTAACTGAGACCCTCCAGCTCGACCGATCTCTGCCTCCGCCGGAAAGCGTCATGGGTGAGAGGCGCCGGTGGGCGACGGGTCGGCATGATCCGAGCTCCTCCCTTTTCGCGGCGGTCAGTATTGCTCTGACTTCTCCGAGACTTCCTGGTACCAGCGGCTCCGCGTGCCGATCTTCGAGCGCATCTTCCAGCCAATCGTCTTCGGCGCCGCCTCGATGGCGTCGAGCAGCGCGGCGATGCGGTCGCTAACTACACCGCGTTGATCCTCGCGAATCGAGGGGAACTCGCTGAAATGTTCCGGCACCTGCTTCAGGTTGGTGGTGAAGGTGTAATAGAAGCCCCAATCCTGGCGCATCATGTCGATGATGTAGTCGACATCGATCGACTTTGGCCCCTTCTGCTCATTCGAAAGAGGATGCTCGAGCATGAGCACGACCGTATCCTTGAAGTCCTTCAGGTTGATCTCGACGATCTGCATCTTCTCCAAGAGCAGGTCGGTCGTGCAGATGGTCGGGCTGTCGAGATCGAGCCGGCCTTTGAACGGAATCCGATGACAGAAATAGAGTTCGTCGGCGAACACGTCGACATTGAGACCTGTCTGCCGATGCAGGTAGGAGTGGCGAGCTCCTTCCGACGCCATGTAGATCCCTTCATCCGGGACGTAGCCGCGCGCCATGAGGAATTCGCGGATGGCGCGGTTTTGCTTCTTCTCGGCTCCGAAATCGACGTCTGTAAGCACGCGCTTGGTGTCCTGGAACAGGTGCAGATTCTGCGGGCATTGCAGGCGATAGGCGATCGAGCCCAGGATTCTCAGTCTAATGCCCTTGGCTTCTGCACCGCTTACGAGACGGAGCGCCTCGTCGACGAATTCGAGGTTGAGACCTGGATCGGCAGGCATCTCAGTCAAGTCGGCCTCCTCGGTCCGCGTGTACGGTCGCTTGGCGTGTTGATGGGATTGCCTTTATGGCGCACGCCGGATGAAGGGTCAGGAAAGCATTCACGGCCTGACCGCTCCATCCGGCATTCGGACGCAGCATTCATTCGATCGGGATTTCCTTGAACGCCAGCGTCACGTCTATTCCTTGCGACCTGCGGATCATCTTCATGATGTAGTAGAACGCAAATCCGAGCACGAACACGCCCGCGACGATCGTCACTTGCGTCGGATCGTGGCCGGCGGCGTTCGGGTCGAAATACAGCGTCCAGAAGTAGAACTGGGCGGCGATGAATCCGAGGAAGCACGCCACCGTCATGATCGGCAGCCCAAAGATCGTTTTGCCAGCGATGGGAGACTTTTCGTAAAGCTCAGGCCGGAGATAGGGGAAGAACATTCCCGCGGCTAGCACCACCGACCATGCGAGCACGGCAGCCTCGATCAGGATCACGATCTTCGAGAACCATGGGGTGAACACGAAAAGCGCCATGAAGATCAGGTTTACGATCGTGGTCACGGTGATGGCAACGATCGGCGTATGATATTTTTCCGAGATGGTTGCGAGCGGTGCCGGGGCCACCTGATCGAACGCCCAAGCGACGACGGCACGGACGCCAAACGTATGCATCGCTGGAATCCACATCCACATCCATAGCGCCAACCCCAGTGAGGTGAGCACCGTAATCAGCGGCGACTTGGTGAGAATGCCGGTAAGCAGCGCTATGGATGGGTCGGTCGGCGTTGTCAGGCCGCCGTTGGCAGTGAGGGTATTAAAGACGGCGGTTCCGAGGAACTCGAACCCGAACACCCTGTAAGCTAGCCACACCGTAATCACGAACGCCAAGGTGGCGACGAACACGGCGCCGAGCATGCCCACAGTCTGCGACCTTTGCACCGACTTGATTTCGCCGCCGATGGCGATGGAAAAGGCTGCGCCGATCAGCGGCAGGAACGGCCAGTTGGACATCAACATTGTTTGCCATAGATCGAATCCAGCCTCTCCCCAGCCCTTTTCCTTGCCGCTGGCGATGATCGCATTGTAGGCGTCTGGCACGCCGAGCGAGGGGCCGACGAGCTCGTTCAGATTGGCGACGAACTGCTCGCGCGTCGACATGGCGAGCACCACGATGAGAAATACCGTGCTCGCCATGGCCAGAATGAAAACCCACTTGTTGAGAGTAAGATAGAAGCGCATCCCGTAGGAGAGCACGACCTGGGAGAGAAGCAGGATCGCCGCGCCGATCAAGAACGTCGCCCACGGCTCGAGCATCGTCTTCGAGATGGTGAGGAAAGTCTCGTTGCCGGTGAGCAGGTTGAGACCGGCAAACATTGGGGCCAAGGCCAGGATGACGATCCAATAGGCGGCGATAGCACAGTAGAAGAGCCAGGCGGTGATCTCCACCAGGCTCATGGTCAGCGCGAGCGCCGGTGGCAGGATGCGCGAGCCGAACACGTAGATGCCGCCTGAGCGCGGCAGGGTGATCGTCCATGTGATGAACCCGAACGAAATCATGGCCATGGCCACGCCGGCGATGATGCAACCCCAAACGAGATTGCCTTGCGGGTAGAAGGCCGGTCCGTAGTACAGCATCGATCCGACGCCGAGACCGATGCTGACGACACCGAGATTGTAGATGAACGTGTCGGTTAGGCCGGCGGTTCTGATCAGCCCGGACGCCTTGCGCAAGAATATTCGCTTGTCTCCTCCTACGTCGGTGACGGACATGCTGCCCTCCCTTTCGTTAGATCGCCTTGATCGAAAATTGCTCGCTGTCAGCCCTGCATTAGATTTGCTTGAACGACCTCGCCGTTGCGCAGCGTGACCAGCGCGCCTTGCAGAATTCCTTCAGGATAGACGCTGCCGGGATTGATGCAGATCGTCTTGCCGATGTTGATCTTGGCCCGTCCTTCGTGGATGTGCCCGTGCAGGCCGAGCAGCGGCTGATGCTCCTTGATGATGTCAGCCAACGTCTGGCAACCGGCATGAACCTGCGCCGGCAACCCCATCTCGTAGACGACCTTCAAATTCTTATCGAGCTTCGGACAGGCATCGAGCGCCGTGCCGAATGGCGGTACGTGCACATTGAAGATGCAGCGGCTCATATCCGTGACCTGGGGAAGAAGCTCAGCGAAGCGCGCAACGTACTGCTCTTCCGTGTATTCGCGCTCGGTATCCCAAGGTGTCGGCGTCGAGCCTCCGCAATAAAGCATCTGATAGCCGCCCTTGAACTCGCACACCTGCATTTCGTGGAAATCGAAAACCGGCGCTTGGGTCAGGATCTCATCAATTTCGACGAAATCGTCGTTGCCTGGTACGGTGACGAGCGGGACGTCGGTTCCTTGCAGCTTTTGCGAGGCGAAGCTCGCCCATTCTCGCACGCGCTCCAGCACGAGCTCTTTGAACAGCGCCTGCTGCGCGTTTTCGTCGACTCTCAGGCGCTGGTACTCAGAACTCCGACATAACAGCAGGATAGAAACCCATATTGCCTTGCCGCTTGACGAACTCGTCGAGCTCGTCCTTGCCGGCGATTTGCACCGACTCTCCATGCTGGAGCGCGACAAACGTACCGTCCTCTTGCTCGGCGATCGGAATGACGGCCTTGCCCGTCAAATCGCCGCCGAGGACAAGCACGTTAACGCCGTAGAACTTGGCGCTGTTTACGAATTTCTTGAAGCAAACGTTCGAGCCGTGGAGGTCCGAGGCGAAGAACATCTTCACCTCCCCGTTTGCGTCCTTTCCCTTCTTGCGCCAGAACACGAAGGCACCCTCGGCTTCAGAACTTGGTCAGGTACTCGTTGATTTCCCACTGCGAGATGGAGTTGTGGTAGAACCACCACTCCGACTTCTTCAGATCGATATAAGACCGGTAGAGCTCGTCACCCATCACCCGGCGGCCGAGATCGTCGGCCTCGAAGGCCGTCACGGCTTCCAATAGCGTCCGCGGCAATTGCCTGATACCGCGCTTCTCGAGCTCCTCGTCGGAGAGCTCATACATATTGACGAGTTGCGGATCGCCGGGATCCAGATCCTGCTCGATGCCGTCGAGGCCGGCGCCCAGGAACATGGCGGCGGCTAGATAGGGGTTGGTCGAGGGATCGACGGCACGGCATTCCCATCGCGCGCTGGAGAGGTGGACGTGACCTGGGCTGTGATCGCTGCCTTCGATATGCGGCCTGAGCAGGGGCACGCGGAACATATGCGTCCGGTTGTTGCCGCCGTAAGAAATGAAGATCGGCGCCCAAGTGTATCCGGTCATCGAGCCGGTCTTGATCAGGCGCTTGTAGGAATTGACGGTCGGGCAGCTCACCGCGACGATCGCAGCAGCATGTTTCCGCAAGCCGCCGAGGAACTGGTAGGCGCGCTTGGAAAGGCCGCAGCCGCGTTTGTCGCTCGCATCGCCCGACACGTTCTTGCCGGTGTTGACGTCGGCGAGCGACATATTGAAGTGCGCGCCGGACCCCGTCCGGTCGGCATAGGGTTTGGCCATCATGGTGGCCTCAAACCCGTGCTTCCTCGCCAGCTCCTTCATCATCAAGCGCCAGACGACGAAGCGGTCGGCCATGGTCATGGCGTCGGCATAGGCAAAGTCGAACTCGAACTGGCCGTTGGCGTCTTCATGATCGAAGGAGTGCACCTCCCAGCCGAGCTTGTTCAT
This sequence comes from uncultured Alphaproteobacteria bacterium, assembly GCA_963827365.1. Taxonomy (GTDB): domain Bacteria; phylum Pseudomonadota; class Alphaproteobacteria; order Rhizobiales; family Methyloligellaceae; genus Methyloceanibacter. The sequence goes on from CAWHAX010000009.1 coordinate 12,990, forward strand.
CGACGTGACGATGTCGTTGAGAAGCTCGAGGTTGAGGAGGGTGAGGCTCGCGTCGTAGGCAGCCTTGGCAATCGTGTCGCGCGGATCGTTCGGCGCGATGCCGTTATGCGCCGACGGATCGCGCCTGACGATATAAGTCTCGCATTCGATACCGATGTTGAATTTAAGTCCGAGCTTGGCGGCGCGCTCTATCTGCTTCGCCAGCACTGTGCGTGAGCACATCGGGTAAGGCTGCTCGTGATACGTGAGCTGACCTGGGATCACGGCGACGTTGGGCCGCCACGGCAACTGCATCACGGCACGCGGATCTGGCAGCACCGCCAGCTCGTCGTCATGCGGTCCCTGGCCAAGACCATCGAGCGCCGCGCCGGTGAACAGCTCTGAGCCGCGCATCATGCGATCGAAATGGCTGACCGGCACGGTCTTGGTCTTGGCGATACCGTGCACATCGACGTAGAGCGGCATCAAATATTCGACGCCCTTGTCGATCAGGCTGCGCATCGTCTCGCGGTCGGATTGAGAACCCGCCGCTGACCCTTCGATCTTCGCTCCGGTCGATATCTCATTCATGGACAGATCGTCTCCTTAGAGGCTTGCGGAAGCCGGGTCGCGCGCATGGATCTTGGTTTGCAACCCCGTTCGCTTCGTGCTGTTTCCCCGTCGCTTTCAGCCAAATTGAATGATGGCCGTTCCGTGACGGGTCACTCTGCGCGCGTCTAATTAAACAGTCAATTAGATTTCTGTAACTACATTGTTGCAGGCAATTGAGTGTAATGGGATGGGCAATGCATAGGCAAACATTGCCTAGCGCGCAATCGCAGCGACGTTAATTTGTTCAGTGCACGAGCTCGCGCTGCGCGTGCGTCACCACTGAGCGCGAAGATCAAGTGAAGTCCGAAGTTGAGCCTCAGATCGCCGTTCAGCGCCGCTGCAACGTGCGGGTCTTCCCGGTATAGCCAAGCATCTCCAGCACGCGCTGATGCAGATCGCGCACCGCGCCTTTGAGGTCGAAATCGGGAAGGATGACCGAGCGCACCATGCAGCCGTCGAGATAGGTAGAAATGAACTGCGCCATGCGATTGGCATCGACCGGCTTGAACATGCCCCGCCTGATGCCTTCGCGAATGATCCGCGACAGCATCTTGCGTTCCTCGACGTAGAAATTCTCAATAGTGCTGGCGATGTCCGGATCGGCCTCGTGCGCGCCCCTGAAGTCGAGGGCAATTTTCACGAAGCGGTGGATCTCGGCGTATTTGTTGACATGGTTCGCAAGCCAAGCTGCGATGATGGCAGGCGGATCGGCGCTTCTGTCGTCAAGAGCGCGCACGTTCTCGAAGGCGCGGGCAACGGCGTACTCGATCGTAGCGCGGAAGAGGTCGGTCTTGCTGTCGAAGTAGTAATAGATGAGCGCAGTGTTGACGTTTAGCGCCTTGGCGATGTCCTTGATTGTCACGGAGGCGAAGTTACGCTCGGCGAAAAGGTCGAGCGAAGCGGCCAAGAACTTGTCGACCCGGCCGGCACCATGCTCGTCGCGCCCGGGGCTTGCCGGAGCGGCCCTGCGCACGATCCTTGCGCCCAGCTTCTTGCGCTCGATATCCCTGCTCGGTTGGTGGGTCATTCTGCCCTTCTCAGACTTTGTCAATCGGACCGATGCACGTATCGACCTTAGGTCCGGTTGCGAATGCGATGCAATCCACTTAACACGTACTTGCATTAGCCAGCCAGTTAAGGCAACACTCTTTTGCTACTAATTAATCGACCAATTAGGAAATAGCGGGGTGGACTGATGCAGTTTGCCGCGGACAGGCGCGTTGAGGCCAACAAGCTCGCATTCGAGAGGCTGATCAAGTCCGACCCGGTTCTGGTCGATGTGCGTCGCGGCCGGCGAATTTATCCCAGGATTCGCGCCAAACCTCATTCTCACCTCCGGACCGCCGATGCCGTGGTCCGACTATACCGGCGGCCAGCGCGAGGCCATCATCGGGGGCACCCTGTTTGAGAACCTCGCCGAGGACAGGGACGAAGCCATCGCTAGGCTCGATGCCGGCGAGATCAAGGTCGGTGGCTGCCACGATTTCGGCTGCGTCGGGTCGCTAGCCGGCATCTACACTGCCTCCATGCCGGTGTTCGTGGTGGAGAACCGGGCGTTCGGCAATGTTGCCTGCTGCAATATCTACGAAGGCAGCAATCCGCGCCGCCTGAACTATGGTGTGTATGACGACGGCGTTAGAGACAGGCTGCTGCTCGTGCAGAACGAGATCGTTCCGGTGATCGCCGAGGCGCTCCGCCAATGCTCCGGAATTCCGCTCAAGCCCATCATCAAGCGCGCGCTCGGCATGGGCGACGAGCTGCATTCGCGCAACACCGCAGCTGCCCTCCTCTTCCTGCGCGAGCTCGTGCCAAGCTTTCTCTGTCTTGCCGCCTCCGGCAGCGACCGGATTGTTCGCGCCGTCCAGACAATGGTCGACGATCAGTATTTCTTCCTGCGCCTCTCCATGGCGGCCGCCAAAGCCACCGCCGATGCGGCGCGCGGCGTCGAGGGATCGAGTGTCGTCACCGCCATGGCGTTCAATTGCCGCGGTTTCGCGATACGCGTGAGTGGGCTTGGCGATACCTGGTTCAAGGGACCTCACGCGCAAGTGGAAGCCAAGCTGTTCGAAGGCCACAGCGAAGACGAGATCACTTGGATGGGCGGCGAGAGCATCATCGCCGAAACCATCGGGCTTGGCGGATTCGCGCAAGCCTCGGCTCCGTCGCTTCAGGCCTATCAAGGCGGCTCATACGAGACGATGATCGCCCGCAATAAGGAGCTCTACGCCATCACCGTAGGCGAAAGTCCGGACTACCTCGTGCCCGCCCTCGGCTTTCGCGGCACGCCGACCGGCATCGACATCTTCAAAGTGGTCGAGAGCAACGTGCTTCCCGTGCTTGATGTCGGCATCGCCGGAAAAGGCGGCGGTCAGATCGGCGCCGGCGTGGTGCGGCCTCCGCTTGCCTGCTTCGAGGCCGCGGCCGAGGCGTATCGGCAGCGTTATAACTAATGCTGGCACCCTCAAGTGCGAACCGGGGCGGCTAGGATCAGATCGCCGATGACAGGCCTCAAGACCTACGCGCTCGGCGACGTTACCCTGCAATCCGGCGAAGTCCTGAGAAACGCGCAACTCGCCCACGCCACCTACGGCACGCTCAACGCCACCGGTGACAATGCGGTCCTGCTGCCGACCTTCTTTACCGGCACGCATCTCCGCAACGAAGCTCTGTTCGGACCTGGGCGCGCTATCGATCCCGCGCGCCATTTCGTCGTTTCGGTCAATCTGTTCGGCAACGGCTACTCCTCCTCGCCGAGCAATACGGGCGCCCCGCAGGACGGCCCGCGCTTTCCACAAACGACGCTATACGACAATGTCGCCTGTCAGCACCGCCTACTCACCGAGCATTTTGGCGTTCGGCGGATTGCGCTCGTCCTCGGCTGGTCGCTCGCCGCCATGCAGGCCTATCAATGGGCCGCCCAATATCCCGGCATGGTCGAGGCGATCCTGCCCTATGGCGGCGCCGCGCGCTGCTCGCCCATCAACCACGCGTTTCTCGACGGCCCCAAGGCGGCGTTGCAGGCCGACGCAGCCTGGAACGGCGGCGACTATGCAGCTCCGCCGGAAAAGGGCTTGCGCGCCTTCGGCCGCGTCTACGCCTCCTGGGCTTATTCGCACGACTTCTTTCGCGACGGCCTCTATCGGCAGCTCGGCTTCGCCACGCTCGAGGATTTCGTGCGCGACTGGGAGGAGGATCATCTCAAATGGGACGCGAACGATCTCCTCGCCAAGATCTGGACGTGGCAGCATGGCGACATCGGCGACAACCGGATCTATCGCGGCGATTTCCAACGTGCCTTGCAGTCGATCGAGGCTCGGGCGATCGTCATGCCCTGCTCGAGCGACATGTATTTCGCGCCGTCCGACAACGAAGCGGAGGTCGCCACCATGCGGCATGCCGAGCTCCACGTGTTCACTTCGCCCTGGGGCCATTGCGTCGCCTCGCCCGGCCGGGTGCCTGAGTTCCAACGCGCGCTCGACGAAGCCGCCGCCGAATTGCTGAGAGGATGAGACATGAAGGCTCTGGTGCTGTCATCAAGTCCCCGCCGCAACGGCAACTCAGCGCTGCTGGCCGAGGCCGTCAGCGAGGGGTTGGCGGAAGCCGGTCACGAGGCCGAGTTCGTCTTTGCCGACGATTTCCTGCACGGTTTCCTCAGGGATTGCCGGAAATGCCGCAAGCCCGACGGCGAGTGCTCGATCGAAGACGGCTTTCGCTCGGTGTTCCTTGACCGCTATCTCCCTGCCGATGGCTTCATAGCCGCGACGCCGATCTATTGGTACGGCAGCTCGGCGCAGCTCAAGGCCTTTTTCGATCGCACCTTCTGCTATTACGCCGCCTCCTATCCGGGGTCCGCAGAGGTCATCCAGGCCATGCAGGGAAAGCGCATCGGGCTCGTGCTGAGTTCGGAGGAGACGTTCCCAATGGTCTCCGGTGCAGTCATCTGCCAGATCCAGGAATTCTCCCGCTACACCCATTCAGACTTCGTCGGCGTCGTGCACGGTTACGGCAACGCCCGCGGCGACGTGCTGCGCGACCCGGGCGAGCCGATGAAGGCGGCGCGCCGCTTCGGCATGGAGTTCTTTACGAGGCACACCAGTGACTATCAGATCGATACGGTACGCTCCGGACGCGTCTGGGGCTGAAGGCTCAAGTCGCGCTCAACACCGCAGTACCGCCGGCGATCAGCGCGATTGCCGCCCATTGCATCTTGCTCACCGGCTCATCGATGATTAGCCGCGCCAGCAAGACCGCCACCACGCTGAAGGCAGAGGCAACGACCATGGTGATATGCGGCGCAGCGCTGTTGGACCCCGCGAGGAAGGCGATATAGCCGAGCGTGTCGAGGCCGGCCTGCAGGCCGACAAAGGGCAGCCACTCTGCCGGAATGCGGATCGGCGCCCGCTGCACGAGAAGGATTCCGGCGATGAAAACGAGGCCGGTCCAACGGCCGACCCACATCGTTTGCGGCGCACCGATCAGCGGCGTGGCCGCCTGAGCGGCGAGCACGATGGCGACGTAAGCCAGGCAGGCGCCAATGGCGATGAGCACACTGACGCGATTATTCTTGGCTTCTGCGGCATCCGATTCGGCCACCGCGCTCCGCGCAATGAAGACACCGCCCGCGATGATGACGGCCATCGCCGCCCATTGCACCACGCTCGGCCGCACGCCCATCAGCACACTGACGGCGAGCACGAGAGCCGGATGCGCGGCGACGATCGGCACCACGACGGCGATCGGGCCGCGCGCGATGCCCATGTAGAGCAGGATGCACATCACAGCCACGGCGATGCCGTGGACGACCGCGAAGGCATAGCCGAGCGGCGACCATATGAGCTCCGTGCCCGCAGCAAACAGCCAGATCGTCGTTCCCAGCGCCCCGATGAGGAGCACTGCGGCATAGTTCAATGGCGCGCCGAGCGCACGTGCGCTGAAGCGGGCCATGAAGTCTGCCGCTCCGAGGCCGAACGCGCTGGCAAGTCCGTAAAGGGCGGAGATCATGCGGCCTTCGCCCCGTAGAGTCTTTGCGAAGTCCGCCAAGCCGGTGTTGAATTGGCGTCAGGTCCGTTCCCTGGCGCCACACCTGTCATCAGAGGTGCTTTTCCATGCTTCGTCTCAGTCCCAACTTCTCTCGCAACGTCGATTGGAATCTCCTGAAGACATTCCACGAAATCGCAGAGGCCGGCGGCGTGAGCCGTGCCGGGCGCGCGCTCAGGCGTAAGCAGCCCGCGCTCAGCCTCGCTCTCAAGCGGCTCGAGGCCGAGCTCGGCGTGACCTTGTGCCGGCGCGGACCGCGCGGCTTCGAGCTGACCGACGAAGGCATGCTGGTCGCCGAGACCTGCCGGTCGCTCAACTCGCTCGTGCGCAACGTGCCGAAGCGGCTCGGGAACCTCACCGAAGAGATCCGTGGGCGAATCTCGATCCAGGTCATTTCCAGCCTGGTGTGCGAACGCTTCGATGCCGCCATCTCGCGCTTCCACGACCGGCATCCCAAGGTTGAGATCCTGATCGACATCACCACGTGGGATTCGGTTGCCGCAGCACTTCTGCGTGACGAGATCGATATCGGCGTCGCCTCGGCGCAGACCCTGCGCTCCGATCTCACCTACGACTTCCTGTTCGATGAGGCGCACGGCATCTATTGCGGCCAGTCGCATCCGCTTTTGGCAAGACCTTCGCCGACCCTTCCGGGCTCGCTGGCCAAGCCTTCGTGCTCACCGGCGCCGATGAGCCGGACGAGCTCACTGCCTATCGGGCGCGTCATGGTCTCGGCCTTGAGGTTGCCGGACTGTCCGAGCATCTCGACGAAGCGAAACGCCTCACCATTCTCGGTGTCGGCATCTGTTTCCTCCCCGAAGCCTTCGCCGCGCCCGACGTCGAGGCTGGCAGGCTGTGGCCGCTGCTTCGGCATGAGAATCAGCCCTGCATGCCCGTGTTCGTGATCACCAACCCGCGCGCGCCCGGGAAGCTTGCGCGCCAACTGTTGCTCGCCGAGATCGGCGTCCCTGACGGGGCGAATTGAAGCGCCAAATTCCATTACGCGGGCGCGCGATTTCGGCGCTTTTTGTGCCCGCCGCATTGATTTCATCAATGCTGCCAATTGAGGGAATCAGCCTTTTTCCGCGTCGTAGGCGAACGCTATGGTCGTGATCGCCTGAAGCGAGGACATTAAGACATGGCCGAAGGAAAGAAGGGCGGGAAGGACAAGGGCAAGACGCGCGCGCGCCGTCCCGTGCATAGCGTGAAGCGCGCCGACACCTATGGCGCCAAGACCATCAACACCCTCACCCGCATCTCGCAGACGAAGCAGGACGAGGAGGTCAAAAGATCGCTTGAGCTAGGCCTTGAAGCGGCAAACTCCATCGTCGACCGCAACATCTCCCTGTTCAGCCGCGGCCATCAGCCTGCCTTTGCCGGCATCAATACCTTCATGAAGGCGCCCTATTGCGAGGACATCCGCAAAGTCGGCGACTTCGAGGCTGCCTTTGTCGGCGCTCCCTTCGATTCAGCGACGACCTACCGGCCCGGCACGCGCTTCGGCCCGCAGGCGGTGCGGCGCATCTCGGCGCTCTATGACGGATATTGGTTCGACGGCGGCGTCGACATCTTCGAAGAGCTCGATCTCTGCGACGCCGGAGACATCTTCGTCATCCCCGGCAACATCGAGAAGACCTTCGACCAGGTGACCAAAGCCGTGTCGCATATCTACACGGCCGGCGTTTTCCCGGTCATCTGCGGCGGCGACCACAGCCTCGGCTTTCCCAATGTGCGCGGGATCGCGCCACATATCGACGGCAATGTCGGCATCATCCATATCGACCGCCATATCGATATCCAGGAGAAGGATATGGATGAGCGGATGCACACGACGCCGTGGTTCTGGACCACGCATGAGGGCACCGTCACGACCCATCGCGACCACAGCCACATGCATGACGTTGGGCTTCCAAATTGCCATCCCAAGAATCTGGTGCAGGTTGGCATCGGCGGCTGGTACGGCAACCGGCCGGGCACCGCGGTCGCCAAGCGGCGCGGCACGAGCGTGCTCACCATGCAGGACATCGAGAAGCACGGAGCCAAGAAGGCCGCAGAGATCGCGCTCGATATGGCGTGGGAAGGCTGCAAGGCGGTTTATCTCTCCTTCGACATCAACTCGATCGATCCCGGCTTCGCTCCTGGAACGGGATCGCCGGAACCCGGCGGGCTTCTACCGCGCGAGGCTTTGCAGATGATCCATACCATTGCCGCTGAAGGCCTGTGTGGCATGGAAGTGGTCGAAGTCTCCCCACCGTATGATGTCAACGACAATACGGCGCAGCTCGCCGCGCGAAGTCATTCTCGACGTACTTGGCACTCTTGTGGCTCACGGCCATCTCGGCCACCGCAACAAGGTCATCAGATGAACGAAACATGGACGCATCCATTCGGAATACCAAGTTCATCTGCGGTTGCACCACAATTCCAGAAGAAATGATTGGATGCTGGGCGCGGCTCTGTATTCGCCAATCGAAGATTTATTCTGCGCTCTCGTGGCAGGTACGTTGCGGAGCTTGCAAAGCCGCCCACCAAAGTCTTACCCCTTAGTGACTGGCAGCCGGACCTGGGCGCAAAACGTACCGGCTCGATCTTCCAGCACTGCTAACACCCGCCTGCGTAACACCAAGAGGCAGTACCATGACCAAGTCCTCAGCTCGCAAAGCTGCCGCCGATAGGCCCGAACTGATCGAACGGGCTTTATTTTGGGGGTTAATCCGTGCTTGAAGGAGTTGCCCTTCCTCCCGCTGGCGGAAGTCCGCGGACAAACTGCCTAAGGGGAACGGGGGTTGTCGTTGATTTTCATCAATACCGATTTGTCGAAGACGGCGGTACGCCCGATCGCCTCGCTCTTGATTTTTGGAGCGCTGAGCTGGGTCTCATCAAGTTCCCACGCCGCTGATCTGCCGCCAGCCTACGGTGCTGCATATGTAACACCGGCAGTGCAACCCGGCTGGCAGTTTCGTTTCACGCCCTATGCGTGGGCGCCCAGCGTGAACGGTGACGTCACGGTTCGCGGTCACACCGCCGATATCGATTTTTCGTTTTGGGATATTTTTGACTCCGGAAGTTCTGGTGCTGAATTGGAGTCGCTTGCCGCTCTGATGGGCTACTTGGAGGCACGGAAAGGCGCATGGGGCATTTACGGCGACGTCGTTTGGGGCAAGTTCGATTTTTCCGGCAGTGCGGTGACTCAGCGCAACCCCATCGCCCAACTGAATGTGTCGGCTCGAGCCAATGCCGGACTGGACTACGAGACGACGATGGCCGAGAGCGGCCTCACCTATGAAGTCGCCAGGTGGGGTGGCGCGGGGTCGTCTACGGCCTTTGATCTCCTTGGCGGCGCTCGCTATTGGAATCAGGAACTCGATCTTTCACTAGCAGTTGATGCTTCGGTCGACCTCGGCAACCTTGGTCTCAAGAGGTCGGGTTCACGCGCCGTCGCGCGATCCGGCACCCTCGAGTGGGTAGATCCTTTTGTCGGGTTGCGTGTGCGGCACCAGTTGTCGTCAGGAGGCGAGCTTCAATTCCTCGGCGATGTCGGCGGTTTTGGCGTCGGCAGCGATTTCACTTGGCAGCTCTTCGGTGGCTACGCTTTCGACTTCTGGGGCTCGAACCTCCACGGGCTCGTTGGCTATCGCGCGTTGGCTGTCGACTACACCCAAGACGGCCCCAGCAAAAACAACCTCGACCTAATCCTGCATGGACCGGTGGTGGGCTTGAGTTTTCGCTGGTAATGTCTGATCGTCGGGGTGCACTTGAAACTCCAATCTGCAACAGCTGAAAACATCCCGGCGCTTATCTCGAGAGGTGGAGAACTGCATTGTCGTCAGGGGAGCATTGCGGCACTGCTATGGGCCAGCCTCATAGCGGCACTTCTGACAGGTCTCGCCGCGCCTCCAGCGCAAGCCGTCGAAAAAAACCTTCTCAACAAGGGGGAGGTTCTCCTCAGGGAAAACTGCTCACGCTGTCACGCCATCGGCAAGGAGGGGGAGAGCCCCCACAAGGAAGCGCCACCCTTCCGAACGCTGTCTAGAAAATACCCGGTCAAGGATCTCGCCGAATCACTGGCCGAGGGCATCGTTTCCGGCCATCCCGATATGCCAATCTTCACGTTCGATCCGCACGACGTCGCGGCGATCATCGACTATCTCGAATTGATTCAGGACCCAACCCTCGGTCCCAGCGAATTCCCGGGAGAACTCAAGGAGTAGCTTCGAGTGGTCAGAAGCGATTGGCGTGCGCTTGAGCACCGGCGGGCTGTTCGCTTTTTTGACTAGCAGCCAAATGCGCCGAGTCTCGACCTCCTGTTCTTACACGAGCGATCGCATCCCGCCTTCGCCTGCAACGCCTCTCGATAAGGGGCCTGCGTTTATGCCACACAAAGGTCTTTTAACGGCCCAATTGGGAGCCGAGGGCATGAGGTTAAATGCTGGTGGCATTTTCAACGCCCGTCGGCTGGACTCGCTACTAGGGGGACCGCTTATGAAGCCTCGTACGCGCGCGCCCCTGCTGGGGTGCTGTACTGTGATTGCTTTCAGTTGTATTCGGCGACTTGCAGGCGCGCTGACCGTCGGGTTCCTGCTGCTGGCGTGGCCAGCCTCGCTTCAGGCACAAGACAACAATCCTCTCCACGCCGTGGATACTGCGAGTCCACAAGCGACATTGCGGTCATTTCTCACACTCACGGAGGCGATTGAAGAGGCGTTTCTTGCCTACCTCACCAATCCGGATGCAGCAACACAGGCGACGACCCAACGGCTGCGGGACAAACTGATCCGGCTATTCGATATGAGCCAAGTGCCTCCCGCCTTGCGTCAGGATGTCGGTGCGGATGCGATGGCCTTTCTGGTCGATGTAATTCGGCGTGTGGATGTGCCGCCACTTGAAGCCATACCCGATGCCAAGGCCTTTCCGGACGCAAGCCAGACGGCAAGCTGGGCCATTCCCGATACCGAGATCACCGTCACTCGCATAATGGAGGGCCCTAGAAAAGGAGAGTTTCTCTTTAGTGCGGATACCGTGTCACGTGCGGGCGAATTCCATGCGCTCGTCAAGAACCTTCCGCTGAAGCGCCCTGACCGGGTAGAAAGCTGGCGCGATTTACAATTGCAGTCCCATGGCTGGATGATCCCGCCGAATCTCGTAATCGGCCTGCCGAGCGGCCTCAAGCAACAGGTGCTGGACACCCCCGCATGGAAAGTTCTCGGCACCGGCCTCATCATTCTCTTGGCGTGGACCATCGTCTGGCTATGGCATCGCCTGACTCGCCCCCGAGCGCTGGACCACCGACCCGTCAGCTATTTGCGTCGCCTGCTGACGCCGATAGCGTTGGTGGCCGCCATCCTCGGTGTCGGGTATGTGATTGAGGACCAGATCAACGTCATCGGCGATTTCGCCGATATCGTCGAGTTCGCGACCACGATCGCCCTATACATCGCTGCGGCCTGGGCCCTATGGCTCGCGACGCTCTTTGTCATCGAGTGGATCATTGCTTCACCCGCGGTCCCAGACGAGAGCCTCGATGCCAATCTGCTTCGTCTTCTTGGGCGCGTTGTCGGCATCTTTGCGATTGCCATGGTGGCGGCACATGGCGGACAGCAATTGGGTATCCCCGTCCTTGGCGTTCTGGCAGGACTTGGCGTTGGTGGTCTAGCAGTGGCGCTCGCTGCTCAAAGCAGCGTGGAGAACCTAATTGGCGGTCTCAACCTCTACGCGGACCGTCCTATACGCGTGGGGGATCTCTGCGCATACGGCAGCATCAAGGGCCACGTCGAGCACATTGGATTGCGATCCACCAGGATCCGTGGGCTCGACAGGACGGTGACGACAGTGCCGAATTCCGAGCTTGCTAAGGTGCAAATCACGAACTTTGCCTTTCGTGATCAGATGCTTTTTCACCACATTCTCGATCTGCCTTACGAGACGACAACAGAGCAGCTACGCTTTCTAGCTCTGAGCATCCGGAACTTCCTGATGTCACATCCGAGGGTGCGCAAGGAGGTGGCCCCGCCGAGGGTGCACGTCGTCGGATTTGGCGAATGGTCGATAAAGGTCGAAGTTCATGCCTACATCGATGCCAAAGAGTTGCCAGAGTTCCTCGCCACCCAAGAGGAATTCATGCTGTGGATAATGGCTTTGGTCAACAAGGCTGACTTGAGCTTCGCGTTCCCATCCCAGACCAGTTACATCGCCCGCGACGTAACCTCCTTGCCGACTGGTTTACGGCGAGCGATACCCTGAACATGGCGTATCGCAGGCGACGGATCGCGGCCAAGCGCTACAAAACAAAGTTCAGTTGTCGGCACAAGCCTAACTAGTTATGGTCTGCTTTGTGCCATATGCGGACAATGGCGTCATTCGAGTCGGGCCCGCGGTCGGCATGGCGGCACGGCGTCTCATCGCCAGCAACTATTGCTGATCGCCCGGCTGGAGAGTTTCGGCGTCGTGGTCGAACGCCGGACTGAACTGGTTGGCTTCACCGACGAACGCGAGCACATCACCGCCTACCTTCGCGGGCCCGCGGGACATGAAGATGTCTGCGCCGCGAGCTACATTGCCGGCTGCGATGGCGCCCGCTCTACGTGCGCGAGATCATCGGAACTGGTTTTCCCGGCGGCACCTATCGGCAGGTCTTCTATGTGGCTGATGTCGAGGCCGCAGGTCCCGCGGTCAATGGCGAGTTGCAGGTCGATCTCGATGAAGTCGATTTCTTGGCCATCTTCCCCTTGGCCAAGAAAACTCGAGCGCGTCTGATCGGGACCGTGCGTGATGTATCCGGCCTATCGCGTCCTCGCTAAACAGAGCAGCAATGTCCGCTTAGGGTCATTAGCAGACACTAGAGGTCAGATCAGGATGTCCGCTGTTCCCCCCTATGAGCGGACATGCTCACCGTCCGCTCCAATGTCTGCAAGGTGCCATGACCGGACTTTCATTTGGTGTTTTCGGCTTCTGAATCACCGGCTATTACGCACTAAATCCGGACTCGGTCGTCGGCCCATGACCAAGGCCCTGCCAATCCTTGGCAGTCTCTGAGGCGTGATAGGAAGGGCCAATCCCCATGAATACCGTGCCACCCGATCACATTGTGTGGAATTGGAAGAGCCAAGCGGTTCGGGTCGGGGTTGACCGTCTCGGTATAGGACCAACGGTTCTCCTGCTGCCTGCCTTAAGCTCAATCTCGACCAGGCGCGAAATGCGTCTGCTTCAGGAACGGCTTGCTTCGAATTTCACTACCGTGGCGTTCGACTGGCCGGGCTTTGGGGACGAACCACGCCCGGCAATCCACTGGCGACCCGACGCTTACCTTGCTTTTGTCCGCTTCCTCCTCACCGAGGCAGTACCTCGACCAAACGCAACCGTGGCTGCTGGGCACGCGGCGAGCTATGCCCTCGCCGTTGGCGCTGCTGCTCCCAACTCCACCGGCCCCCTGTGTCTGATCGCGCCAACGTGGCGCGGCCCCTTGCCAACAATGATGGGCGGAAAACGTAAGTTGGGAGAATGGATCGCCCGAGTTGGTGATCTGCCTGTACTGGGCGAGCTTCTTTATCGGCTGAATGTCAATCCTCCAGTCGTGCGTATGATGGCGCGTGGGCACGTTTACGTCGACCCAGGCTGGCTCCAAGGCGAGCGCTTAGCTCAGAAAATGACAGTCGTCCGTGCAACTGGGGCACGACACGCATCGATTCGCTTTGTCACCGGCAAGCTCGACCTGATGACGAGTCGCTCCGATTTCCTCGAAGCAGCGCGGCAATTCAAAGAGCCCATTCTCGTGCTGTACGGAGCGGCAACGCCGAGAAGATCGAAGGCAGAAATGCAGGCCCTCGCGGTTCTCCCGAATGTCTGCTCCGTCGAGCTGCCCAGCGGCAAGCTGGGCGTTCATGAGGAATTCCCTGATGAGGTCGCGAGAGCCGTGAAGTCATTCCTTGTAGGGCATGGTACGTCTGGCAGGCAAGGTGGGCTGACGCTACCAAGGGCAGCGATATGAACCCCACAGCAGGTCAGCGTGGGTGCGATTTCCGGATGTCGAGCTCTCTCTTCGCTGAAAGTATCATCAGCGTATGCATTCCCACAGGTGGTCTTCCTCGTCTAGTTGATCGATCTCCGTCCCCTTGCGGACATGCTCAAAGTCGGCATCAATGTCTGCAAAGTGCCAAGATCCGGAGCGCAATCCGAGTTGTTGATTTTAATCAAGGCGATTGGTTGACGGTTAGTGCAGACGATTGTCATGGTCAAAGCACATGACATGGTCAAAGCACAACAAGCTGGCGTGACCTCACAGGTCTATATCTGGGACACCTTCGTGCGACTTTTTCATTGGACCTTAGTCGTATCCTTCACGGTGGCTTATCTCACCGAAGATGATTTGCTGACGGTTCATGTCTGGGCCGGCTATGTGGTTGGTGCGCTAATCGTGGCGAGGATTGTTTGGGGTTTCGTTGGATCGTCTCGCGCTCGCTTCTCTGACTTCCTCTACAAGCCTACCACCACGCTTCGCTATGTGCGTGGTCTGGTTCTCTTTCGTGGTGGCGAGCGTCATCTCGGCCATAGCCCCGGCGGTGGATACATGGTGATCCTGTAGGTCTCAAAAGGTGACAAGTTTGAAAGCCACTGATCCATCTTCGCACCCAACCACCGGCGCCGATTCAACCCGCGATAGGATCGGGTGTTCCTGCGGCGGCTTTAGACGCGCCAAGGAACTAAGTCAGTGCAATTTCATTACCTCAGTATGTCTCTGTCTCATGACACACATGAGCCGGATCCTTGGTGGTTCGCACCCTTGCTTTACGCGGGTGTTTGCTTGGCGATTGCAGGGCTAGCTATCACCGAGTTGGTTTTCGGCGCTGTCTAACTGGGTTTCGGTTCTGGTTCCTTGCTACCAGCGCCAGCGATACGAACCGTAGGGCCGATAGCCAGAGCCGTAATATCGATACGGCCGATAGCCCGGGTAGCCCGGACTACCATAAGGTCGCCAATGGCGGCGTCCGCAGGCGCATCCATACGGGCCGCAGACACAGCGAATTTTTCGACGGGCGAATAGCTATTCGCCAAAGGCAGATTTCCGACACCCGTCACCATTGCCGCCTCGGCTTTCCAAATTGTCGCGTTACTAGCCATGAGCATGCTGGTCGTCGCGAGGGCAGTGAGCAGTTTACGCATTGCTTCCTCCTATAAGGCCAGGGCTCGATGACCCGCGATAGGATGGGGTGGCTCCTGTGGTCAAACGACACGTTCCCATCGCCGCCCTCGTCACCTAGCAGTAAAATGGGAGCCTGCTGCAAATTAAACCGCTGACGATGGGTTGCTGATGATTCACACGAGCGTCGTCATGGTCAGGTGTCCTGCCACCGGACGCGAACTTTCAACGGGCGTGGAAATGGATGCTGCAACATTTGAGCGGCTCCCCGACATTCGCTCGCGCATGAGGTGTCCTGTTTGCAGTCGCGATCATGACTGGTCAACGCGCGAGGCGTGGCTCGGCAATCCAGCCCCGTCCGCGCCAGCCCTTCCCTGGTTGTTCATAAACAATCTAAGTGCGGCGAATGACTAATTTGCTGGCGGGCAACTCCAGAGGGGGCGTCGGCTTGGGTCGGCGCGATCGAGCGCGCGCCCCCTTTACTAAGTGAGCCACGTCTACGCCTCATTTCAGGTATTGACCCGACAGGAGGAAGGCAGACGTCAACAACCAGCTAAATCAGGGCCCGCAAAAACAAGGAAACGTGGGTTATGAACTCGTCGATGGATCGCAGCGGCGGCAATCTCCGTCATGAGCGCATCGCGGGCGTCTTACTGTTACCGCACTGGCCCTCATCCGTGATCTGCTGACGCTTGCCACCAACTCTCTCCGGCTGGTGCCCATTTGGTCCTCGGGCCTGGAATGAGCGGCCCTCAAAATAGGCGCCTTTCTCTATTGCGAGCGATTGGTGTTGAATATCGCCAATGACATGAGCCTTGGATTTCAGAACAACGTCTCCGCCTTGAATCGGGCCTTCCACTCTTCCATCCACCACCACGCGTTCGGCTGTAACCGTGCCGGCTACCTCGGCCCCGTGAGAGATCACGAGGGACGTGCCATGAAGTTCGCCGTCAATCTGCCCGTTGACCTCCACTAAGCCCTCCGCGGTTACGCTTCCAACAATCTTCAGTGCCTTAGCAATAACCGTTTTCTCTTTTCTTGATTCAAACATGGATCGCCTCCCACGCGGCGCGCTTCACTCAGTGGAAATAGATCTGGATCGAGAAGGTCGGATTGACACCCGCGGGTGGGGGCGGGAAGGGCGCTGCCCTCTGCACCGTGGCGATCGCCGCCTGGTCGAGCTGCGCCTTGCCGCTCGAGCGGGCAATGCGCACGCCCTGGAGTCCGCCGGCAGGGCCGATGCTGAAAGCGACCGTGGCCCTCCCGCCGCCACGGGCCGCGGGCCGGTGACGCCCGATGGCCGCGCGCACTGATGCCGCATAGCGGCCGGAGGTGAATTTGCTTGCAGGATGTGCCGCAGCGGCGCGGCCGAAGCCGAGGTTCATCGGCTTGGCGGTGATCTTGGTTTGCGCCGCGGCGGTCACGGTCTGCTTGGGCTTTTTAACGGGTGCGGTTTTGGGCTGGGCCGGCTCCGGCTTCGCCTCGGTCGCAATGATCTTTGTCTCCGGCGCACGCTTTTGCTTAGGGGGCTTCACGTCCGCTGCGGCTTCCTTGACCTCGCTCTTGGGCACGACGGCGGGCACGGGCTCAGGTTTTGCTTCCTCGGACGCGCTCTTGGCGATCTGCGTGGGCTCAGGCTTTGGCGCTGGCTTCACCTCTGATGGCGGCGTCTCGACCTTTGGCTCGGCGGCGATAGCGGGTTTGTTCTCGGGCGCGGGCGGTGCTTGCACCAGCGCGGGAGAGGGCTTCAACTCCACTGGGGGAGTTTCAACTTTCGCTGCTGGCTCAGATTTCTCCTCAGGCTCACCCTTGGCGATCGGCGACGGCTCGGGCTGCGGCGCCGGCTTCGACTGCGCAGGCGGCGTCTCGACCTTCGGCTTCGCTGCCTTCTCAGGAGCGGGCGCGCGCGCCGACGGCGCGGGCCCAGCGTTGGGTGCCGCGTCCGCCGGAGACCCGTCGCTGGTGCTTTCCGGCGGAGAGGCGGGGTGGGCAAGATCGATCGGATGATCGGCGTTATGCGGTGCGTCTGGCACTGCGACGGTCGGGAATTGGTCGCTTGGCTCCGCCGGCGCAACCTCCACCGCGGGCGACGGCGAGTTCCAGGGCCGCGGAGTTGAAGCGGGTGCAGGGGTCGCTGCAGGGCGACTGGTATCGACGCTGATGGTGTGCGGGCTGCTGCTTCCGGGACCTGGCCCCACGATCAGCACGGACTGCAGCGCAGCGGCGCCAAGCAGGATGACACCGGCGGCGAGCACAAACAGAGCCAGCTTCGGTCGGTCTTTGTGGGTCACGGCAGCCGGGGTTGATTGCAGGACTGCCAACTAAACCAGTTACGCCGTTTGACTTACCTGAGCCGTTGACTCCCGCCAACGCTAAATTCGCATTTAGGTTAAGGAGCTTGGGCGCGCGAATGCCCGAACCGACTCTGCTCACGGCATCTCTCAACTCCGCCCCACGCATGGGTCCCCCCCGCATGGGGGGTGGCCCGATGGTACCTTTTTATGGTGTACCCCCGGTGCCCCCACCCCTCCGTTGCTCAGCTAGGAGCGGCCGCTCCTCCACCCGCGTCATACCGGACGGGACCGGGGGCTATTCAATCAGACGGCCGTTGGCGAGGACTTGTCTCGCAAGCCCTCATACTGCATCCACGCCCTATAAGCCCTATCGAGCCTATCTTCGATTTCACTGACTTCCTTTTCATCGGTGCAATCGCGATACTGCGCATCGCTAACGACCTGAGCCATATAGCTCGCCACGAGTCGGCAGAGCGGTGACTCGTCCTGAGCGCCAAATTTCGCTGTTAGCAGGGCGACAAGCTCAGCGGCCCTTTCACTACGCTCCGTAGCTTTCATGATCTCACCGTCACTTTATCCACCCCAACTCGCGCGCCTTGTCGTTGGCGGCCTCCCAAAGCTGGGCGCGCAGCTCGTGATCCTGCGTCGCATTGGAACTTATCAGAACGAGCTCTGGCTGACCGGCGGGCTTTGTGTAGATGGCACGTCCCAAGCTGACTGATGAAGATCAGTTCGCCACGGACTTCGACTTGAAGGTCATTGGGCATCGGCTATCGGCCTCCCAAATTACAATGAAACCGACGTTCACCTTCGGAACAGCCCGGGGCTTGTCGGCCACCATATTCTGCCCCATCCGTTCGAATGGGCGACTAGTCTTGGAATTTTTGAGACGGCTTGCGTCAGGCGCCGCGGACCGTGTCGGGCAGGGGGTCATCAGCCCGCTCGGGAGGATGAACTATAGTGCGCACAATGAACGTCACACGGTCGCGGTCTCTCTCTTTGATCTTCCCGGCGGCAACTAGCCAATCAAGCAGGATGGCTATCGCTGCGAAGTCCTGGTTGAGCGCAGAGCCTCCGGGTCTCGAAAACCGATTTGAATCGAGTAAGACAAGGCTTCGTCATTCAGGGTTTTCGGGGGCGGTGGAAACGGCGCTGCATTCTGCACAGTCGCAAGGGCCATCTTGTCGAGCGCAGCATTGTCGCTTGAATGTTCAATTCGCGCGTACCGAAGCGTGCCGCTTGCACTAATGGCGAAAGTTACCGTTGCACTGCCGGGTGGCCCCACAGCTCTGGGTTGGCGCGCAAGGAACGCCCGAACCTTTGCTCCATAGGTGACGACATTCTCTCCCGGGGTCGTAGCTTTCAAGAGTGACGGCGATGGCTGCTTTTCGTTCGAGGCAAGCGCCATAGCTTTCCAGGACGGTTTGTCGTGGGACTCTGAGGCAGCGGTTTCATCGCGGTTAGGGAGAGCGGCTACCTTCGGTTCACTGGCTGCCGCGCGGAGCGATGAGGCGTCTTTTGACGAGACTGGGTCGGTCCCCGGTAGCGATAGTGTGGGCGTACTCGCCTCGTTCGCGGGTTCTTCCAGGCTTTGTGATTGTTCCAAAATAGACGCGACGTAATCCGGCTCTTTGGACTCTGACGAGGGGAAAGCTGTGGGGTTTTTCAGGTCCGCTCGGCCACGAATGGTGCTGACAGATTTTGCATGGATCGAAAGCTGTGCTGAGTTCGCCGCCGTCAGTTCAGGCGGCTCGACCTCGCTTTTTGGATAATTCCCTGATGAGGCCGGCAGAAGAAACATAAGCGTCGCGCAAATCAAGGTGACGCTGATTGCAGGAGCGCCAAAAAATAAGAGAAATCGCTTCTTGGACATGGCAGTGGGTTATTCGCTTGCTGCACGTTGATCACACCGCGATATGCTTGAGGAAGGGTAAACAGATGATTTCTTTACCGCTCATACGGATTTGGGGCTCCAACGCATTGGGGGTGGGGTGATGGTACCGCTTCATGCTGTCCCCCCGCGCTGCCACCCCAACCTTGAACTCAATCGTTGCCAATTCAACACCCCTTGGGATCGGGTGTTCCTAAACTTCCTTTTCCTCAAATGGGGCCAACTCAGCTTATAGTTTCAGGCCTCCAAGGGAGGACGACATGGAACCTACGACCCTTCTTTTCCTCATTGTCGTTATTTTGTTGATCTTCGGTGGTGGCTGGTATGGCCTGGGACGTTGGTACTAATCCCGTCGCCGACTATCAGTTAACACTCTCGTTTTCTGTCTCAACGTCACGATGCGCCCTGGCTGGCGCCTGACTGCAGAGGGGCTGGAAAGCTTTGGCGTGCAGATGATCCGCCTCAACAGGTTTAATTTGGGCAAGGATCCCGTGGCTACCATCGACCGGCTACTGCGAGAGCGATTGGTTGGCACGACTTGACATGCAGACTGCGGTTCCAAAGTGCCTCAGATTCCTGTGAGAGCTGGGCATGCTCCGAGTGGGAAGTCCGCAACGGTCGATTTGCTCATGAAGGAACAAGAACGCCGGTTCGTGGCTGGGCGCCCACCGGAGCTCTGGCTGACCGGCGGGCTTTGTGTAGATGGCACGTCCCAAGCTCTTGTCGCGTAACGACCACGAAAAATATCAATTCGGGCGGCGCTTAACGCGTGACAAAATCGACCGTCGCCACCCATGGCTTAGGCGCGCGGCAATCCTCGCCTTCTTTGTGTTTGCAGGCTTACTCCTAGCGATCGTCGCCTTCCGCTTCGTGAGCCATTCCATCACCCCGGTGACGATCGCGGAAAAGCTCAGCGGCAAAGTGCTGGCACGCAATTGGGTACAGCTCGCCAATATTTCCAGAGAACTTCCGCTCGCGGTGATCGCGAGTGAGGACGGCAGCTTTTGCAAAAACTGGGGCGTGGAGTGGAGGGCTGTCGTGGATGCAATCAGGGAAGGTAGGGGGATTGGTGCGGGCTTACGGGGTGCGAGCACGATAACGATGCAGATAGCAAAGAACCTTTATCTCTGGCCAAGGCGCAGCTACGTGCGCAAGATGTTCGAGGTTCCGCTTGCCTACGTGTTATCGGCGCTCTGGCCTAAAAAAGTCCTGATGGAGACCTATCTCAATATCGCGCCATGGGGGCCCGGCATCGTTGGCGCCGAGGCTGCAAGCCAATACTTCTTTCACAAGAGCGCGGCCGCGCTCACCCGCCGAGAGGCAATTTTGCTCGCAGGGGTGCTACCCAGCCCGAGTCTCCGCAATCCAACAATGCCGACCCCTCAGATGTTGAAGGTTGTGCCGGTGATCGACAAGAGAATGCAGGTTCTCGCCTCGCGCTCGGCTTGCGTCTTGCCGTGAACGAAGAATTTGCCCGTCCCTACCACTAGGAGGCTGGGTGCCCAGGCATGGGGGCGGTCATGGATCCTAATCCACGGTATACCCCCGGTACCCCACCCTGCCGATTTCAATCAAGGTTCGACAATCCTGCGTGTGATCGTGTGAACCAGCCGCACACCGTCCTCTTCGTTGTCACCAATTCGAACCTGTGTTGATGGGGGGCTATGGATCCTAATCCATGGCGTACCCCGGCACCCCCCACTTTCGTTCAACTCAACCTCACGTGGGCCGAGGGAAACAGTTTTCTTCGGCGGCCTCGCGCAACAAAGCCTCAATGTTGGTGAGGGTGTCGGTAAGCTCGATTTCGGTGAGGGTGTCGTTAACTACGACATTGGGCATGAGCAACCGGCACTGATCAACTTTCAGCCGTTGAACCTTAAAGCCGAGGTGGTCGGCCATCGCTTTAACTCGTCCCCATTGGGACAGGTGCAGCCTTTCCCATAGTCTTGGCTTGGTCATGGTGTGCAGTTCAACTCAACTCCGGCTTTCTCTAGATCCTTCCTGTTTTAGGCTGGCATCCCGGTTATCAAGGCGATAGCGACACCCAGGGCGATCAAACCTAACGCGACTATAAGCCAACTCAATTGACCAGGATTTATTGCCTTTCTACCAATCGCTCGGCATAACAAGGGATCCCACCGCCATGAAGGATAACGCCACGGGCAGCCTTGATCGCCGTGATTTCGTGATCGCATCCCTCGCGACGGTTGGCGCCTCGGCAGCCTTCGCGACAGCCGCAGGGGGTTCTGACGCGCAGGACAAAGCAGCTTCGCCGCGCCCGACGGGAACGGTTTACACTGGGGACCTGATCGGCGGCAAAAAGGTCATCAGCGCACTCGACGTCGAGGATCTAGACCCCGGCAGGAAACACGCCTTCTATTTTCGGGGCGTGCAGATGCCTACGGGGCAGCACTGGTACGTATCCGTGATGGTCGCCAAGGGAGCAAAGCCCGGCAAGCGCATCGCCCTCGTGAGCGGTGTGCATGGCGATGAAATCAGCCCGGTGCGCACGATACAGACCGTCATGGACCAACTCGACCCGGCGGGGATGTCGGGGATTGTATTGGCGGTTCTCGACGTGTCCCGCCCGGCCGTAGAAGGCATGTCGCGCCGCTGGCCAAATTCTGGAAGAGGTATCGACCTCATTGACATTAATCGCGAGTGGCCAGGGAATGAGGACGGCGCAAGCGCGCCCTCTCGACATGCCGGGCTTCTGTTCAACAGGCTCCTCAAATCGAACACCGACTATGCGATCGATTTCCATACTTCGGCTACCGGCATGGATATGGCGGCGTTTCATCTCGCCCGAATGGATCTGCCGGAGGTCCGAGCGATGGCCGAGTTATTTCCCATCGATCAAATCTTCGACAATCCTGGCTACCCAGGTCTGTTGGCGAACGCGTTCATTAATGTAGGCATCCCGGCATTCACGCCCGAGATCGGTGCCCCCCGTATTCTAGATCTCAGCATGATCCCATTGTTCGTGGAGGGCACCATGAACGTGCTCAAGCATCACGCGATCATTACCGGCCCAATGGGTCGCACAGGTCGCGACACGGACATTTTCGTCGCGAACAGCGGGCACGTCGTTCTTGCGACCCACGGCGGGTTCGTCGAGCTTCTGGTCAACCTGAACGACAAGATCCAGGCTGGGCAGAAAGTCGCCATCCAGCGGAATACGTTCGGTGAGGTCGTTGCCGAATACACAAGCGAGGTGGCCGGTGAGATCGCGGTTCGCCGCACCGACGCAACAGCCGAGCCTGGCACGCTGCTGCTGGCTATCCTGTATAATCGCGCACCGCCCGAAAGCGTTTTTTACTCGGAGTGAGGTCTATCTAAGGAAGTGACCGAGGAGCGGCACTTGAACCGACCCCAAGGAGCAACGGGCGCTGGCCGAAACATGGAGTGGCTTCCCGTCGTTGCAGACCCTTAAATGTCGGCTCCTGGCACGAAGCAGCACTCAATGCGCTCACGAATGTCCGCTTTCAGAGACACCCCGCATCGGCGATCTGCTAATGACCCAAAACGGACATTAGCCCGCTTCTACTGAATGCCTAATAGCCCCAACCCCAGCCACGTCCGATACCGATACCGATGCCTGGTCGCCAGCCGTAGCCGTAATAACCGTATGGCCTGTAGGCGTAGCCGTAATACGGGTAGGCTGGGTATGCATAGCCATAATACGGGTACCCGTAGCCATAGCCATAATAACCACGGCGATAGGCTCGGCGATATTGTCGGCGCCAATAGGCAACTTTTTCAGCGGGCGTATAGGACTTCGTTAGAGGTGCCAGGGTTCCGGCATTGGTTATTGTCGCCGCGTCGGCTTTCCAGATGCCGCTGCTAGCTAAGAGTAGTGTCGCTGATGCGAATGCAATGAGGAGCTTGGGCATGTCACCCTCCTGAGTTTGGGTGTCACCTGATTACTCATTAAACACTCCTCACGATCCGCCGTTCCGGTCGGACTCAGGGTTCATGGAGCGTGGCGTCTGTTGTGTTTAGCACCCACCGAATGGGGGTGGCTGGTGGTATCTTTTTATGGTGTGCAACCCACCGAATGGGGGTGGGCTGGATGGTACCTTTTTACGGTGTACTCCGCGGCACCGCCACTCACCTTTGAACGCAACCATTGAAAGCCGAACGCACTCACAAGCGCAACGCTGGCGGTCTCAAACCTCTCAGGGTGAGTGTGTTCTTGCGCCGCGGACGGGGGCTCGCCTGTCTCTGATTGTATACGATATGAAACGCGTCTCAGACCTGGCCTTGCACACCACTGCTAGTAGGTCTGTAAGCTCATACCCCCATATGTCGCCCCATCAGTTAATCGCTGATCTAGGGCATGTACTCATAAACCGACAGCTGACTTGGATGTGCCGCCCAACGTCCGTTATTGGGGGTAAAGCGGACATGGCGCGGACTTGTCCGTACGTCAGCTAATGACCCAAAGCGGACATTGGTCCCAGGGGCTGTGGCGGGACGATGGACTCCAACAGCGTCGCTGGATCAGAATGCCCGTACAAGCTAGTCTTTCGCATCTAAGAGCGTTCTGTCTGGCTGGCGCGGGTTATGGGACGACGTGAGGCAATCAGTGAGGATTGGCTTGCGGTCGCCATCGGGCTCGCCATCTTCGTGCTGTCCCTTGGTCCGCTGGTTGGGCTCGATCTCCTCGGCTTCGCCGCGGCTCCAAAGACCTGGATCGAGCCCGGTCAAGCGGTGCAGCCAGTCGGCGTGTCCTACGCGACTCTTGGCGGACCGCTTGCTCTCGTCCTTACCTTCGGCTTTGTGCTTTTGCTGCTCCTCGCCGCGGCCGTGCCTGGCGCGAATGCTGTCAAATTTGCGGTAACCTTCACCGTCGTTTTCTGGCTGGGCTATCTCTGCTGGGTTCTCGGCAATTTTGCCTACATAGCCGTGACCACTCCCACCGATATGGAGAAATTCGGCATCGGTTGGTCGCTCAAGCTCACCGGTGAATCTGGCTATCTGATCTCTCTCATCCTCGGCCTCTTCATCGCCAACGTGCTACCCAAATTCGCCCGCTGGCTCATTGATGCGGCGCGGCCGGAGCTATTCATCAAGACCGCCATTGTTATTCTAGGCGGCACGCTCGGTATCAAGGCCGCAGAGCAGCTTGGGCTCGCATCTTCGGTGATGTTTCGAGGGTTCGCCGCAATCATCGAGGCCTATCTCATCTATTGGGCCGTCGTGTATTTCGTGGCGCGGAAGTGGTTTGGCTTCAGCCGCGAATGGGCGGCCCCGCTCGCGTCAGGCATTTCGATCTGCGGCGTGTCGGCGGCGATTGCAACCGCGGCAGCCATTCGTGCGCGGCCCATGGTCGCCGTCATGGTATCCTCGCTCGTCGTCGTCTTCGCGATGGTCGAGCTGTTGATCCTGCCGTTTATCGCGGCGGCTTTCCTCGCCCATGAGCCTATGGTAGCTGCCGCGTGGATGGGCCTGGCGGTGAAGACGGATGGCGCTGCGGTCGCGAGCGGGGCTATCACCGAGGCGCTCATCTACGGGGACGCTGCCGCTCGCGGAGTCATCTACGACAAGGGCTGGATGGTCGGCGTCACCACCACCGTGAAAATCTTCATCGACATCTTCATCGGCGTTTGGGCGTTCCTTCTCGCCTATATCTGGACACGGCACATCGAGCCGCGGCAGGGCGGCGATAGATTGCAGGCTGTGGAGATTTGGGAGCGCTTCCCGAAATTCGTCCTTGGCTTCATTGCGACCTTCCTTATCGTTTTCCTCATTGCGCTTGCCTCAAATGCCTATTTGAAGCCCCTAAGCGCCGCGATGAACGAGGCCAATGTATTTCGGCAGATATTCTTTCTCCTGACTTTCTTTGCGATTGGATTGATGGCCGATTTGAGAAAGCTATGGCAGGAAGGCATCGGCAGGCTCGCCGCCGTCTATGTGGTCTGTCTCTTCGGCTTCGTTTTATGGGTGGGTCTGATCATCTCTTGGATTTTCTTCCACGGCGTGCAACCGCCGATCGCGAGCGGGTAGCGGGATCCCGCGAGGAATGCCATGGCAGGTGAAGAATCGAATATCGGCAAAGAGCTTCGCCAAATGCCGGCCGAGCCTCTGCTCCCCGTCGAGAAAAAGCTCATCGGATGGAGCCTTGGCGTTGGCGCCGTGCTGCTCGTTGTTCTCGTTTGGGCAACCAAGGCATTGTTTCCGTGAAGCGGCCACCGGGGCCAGCTTCGGCTACGGCAACATTGGCAGCTCGATAGAAAGGTGCATCTCCCGCCTGAAAGGGTCGCAGTTGTCGAGGTGACGGCGGTGCCTGCGGAAGCAGGGACCTTAGGCGCTGCGCGTGATCCGCGCGATCGCTTCGGAGGTGACGAGAACTCGGCCAAGCTCGTCGAATGGGGTTTCAGCATCGTAGGCGGCACTCGCAAGCTCCTCGATTAGTTCGCGATACGCCTCGAAAACGGCGCCATCCGTACCGGAAAGTTGTACGCGGTTGGCATGATCTCGCAGTGCCTCGTGGCTCACCCTGCATGCCACCGTGCTACCGCCCTCGTCCACCATCAAGAACCGAACGCCGTCCTGTTCTAGGTAGTCGTCCCTAAGCCGCGTAAGAGGCATCGCTGGATCATCTACTGCCAAAGCTCCCATGCTTCTGAAGTGCGCAAAGATCCCAGCCGACAAAATGTTGTCACCTTGCTAGGACCTCTTCGGTTTTTGCTTGTGATCCCTGAGTGGACGGGCCTTCGTGATCTGGTTTAGGTCGCGGGGACGTTTCCTCTTCGTTGTGCGGTTGTCTGACGCAGGAGCGCCGCCCGGGCATACACTAGGCCTGAAGCCAGGGAAGACCGGTCGCCTTCCAGCCGCCGGCGGAGCCGCGGTGCCTATCCTCGTCGAGCGGTCCTTCGAAACCCCCAGCGACATTGTGACAGGACCGATAGCCCACCTCGGCCATCGCCTTAGCTGCAGCCAGGCTCCGGCCTCCCGAACGGCAAATGAAGAAGAGGTCGTCGTCGGATTGAGCGCCAAGCGCCTTGAGCTCGCTGGTGAGACGCTCAACAAACCGCGGATCCACAGTTTGGTCCGGAAAAGTTTGCCACTCGATGAGGACAGCTCTTTTGCCGATGGATCCGAGATCGGGAATGCCCACATAGGTCCATTCCGCGCGCGTGCGCACGTCGATCAACTGCGAGCGAGGACGCGTGGCAAGACTCTGCCAAGTCGTCTCAACGTCGACGTTGTCTACCGCTCGCTCACCGTTCTGCACGGTCAAATGACAATTGCTCCTTGGCTTCGCTGTCTGCGGGGTGTCTGCCAACATCCGGCCAAATTAAAGGACCCTCTCGGTCTTTTTCAACGGTATCGACGCAAAGCATTCGTAATCGGGCTTTCGCCCCCGGAGTATAGTAGGAAGGCGGGGGAGAGGTGGTCCTGAATGTCCGTTCTTGGTACTATGTGTTCGCCTCACGCTTTCAAACGCAGCGACTCTCTATCTAGCAGCTTGACAAGCTTATCGCCGTGATCGGCGCGGAAACTGAGCGTAAGCATCGACGTCCGTTAAGTGCCATAAGCGGACATTCGACATACGCGCGTGATCGCGTCTGAAGACAGCTCCTCCCGATGTCCGCTAAAGTTCGCCCCCGAAGTTGGTGGGGTCTTGCGTCCGAGGCCACAAAATTGTGTGGGAACATGGTCGGCGAAATTTCAACTGCGCGCGGAGGTGGCAGCGACGCATGCTACGTTCCGACACATGCTATTCCCCTAGAGCTAGCTGCTTTGGGCCTCATGGCATGGGCGCGCAAACATGTTTGCTCTAGCCACCTTGATGTTTATGGCCGGGGGGTAATTTGACAGCAACTAGGAGAAATGACCGCTTCGAAGGAACGCTGAACTTCGTGGTCCTTTACGGCTCCGTGCGTCGTGAGCGTCAAGGCATCAAGTTCGCCCGCTTTCTGGAGACACAACTGGAGAAGCGCGGACATACGAGCAAGCTGATCGATCCCGTCGAGTACGACCTGCCGCTTCTGGACAAGATGTACAAAGAATACTCGAAGGGCGCGGCTCCGGAGCGGCTGGAAGCCATCGCCGGTCTTATTCGCCAAGCCGATGGATTTTTGGTCGTCAGCGGCGAGTATAATCACAGCATCCCCCCGGCCTTGACAAACATGCTGGACCATTTTCTTGAGGAGTGGTTCTGGCGCCCTTCTGCGATCGCTTGTTACTCCGCCGGGGATTTCGGCGGCGTGCGCGCGGCTATGCAATTGCGCGCGACCTTGGCCGAACTTGGCATGCCTAGCATCTCCTCGATCTTCCCTATGCCGAGGGTTCAAGACCAATTCGACGAGGACGGCACACCGCGCGATCCGGTACACGAGCGAA
This sequence comes from uncultured Alphaproteobacteria bacterium, assembly GCA_963827365.1. Classification (GTDB taxonomy): domain Bacteria; phylum Pseudomonadota; class Alphaproteobacteria; order Rhizobiales; family Methyloligellaceae; genus Methyloceanibacter. Next base: position 40,288 of record CAWHAX010000009.1, read on the forward strand.
GGGTGGGACGCTTCTTAGATGAGTTCGAGTGGTACGCAGTTGCGTTGAAAGAAGCGCGCGCGAAAGGAGTTCCGTACTAAAGCTCGCAGCGGACACGATTGATTGATTATTGATCAAACTGCGGCGTCATTCGGCAATATCGGCACGACGCTTGCGCTCCTTTTGTAGGCACCCGCCATGACCCAGAAGCCCAGGGTGACTTCTGGCACCTTATTCTGCATTGCATGCGCCATCGTCGGATTGGATTCCTCAAGACCATAACGTCGAGCTTCCATGATGGTGGGCGTGGTCAACTGTCACAGGTAGATCAACACCCGAGGAGGAGGAGGAGATGACCGCAGTCGGTTGGCAACTTTGGGCACTTCTGTCCGCGGTCTTTGCAGCATTAACCGCTGTTTTGGGGAAGCTAGGCGTCGAAGACGTCGATCCAGACGTCGCCACCTTTGTTCGCACTCTGGTGATCGTGGTCGTCCTTGGAGGGCTACTGCTCATGACCGGGCAAAAAGTCGCGACCATACCTATCAGAAGCTACATGTTCCTCGCCCTCTCAGGGCTGGCAACAGGCGCGTCGTGGCTATGCTATTTCCGCGCCCTGAAATTGGGAGATGCCGCGCAGGTCGCCCCGCTCGACAAACTTAGCGTTGTCTTGGTGGCAGTCTTTGCGGTGATTTTTCTTGGTGAAAGGCTCACCCTACGCGACGCGGCCGGCATCGCTCTGATCACTGTGGGCGCAGTTCTGGTAGCCACGGGTCGGGCCTAATAACTTCGCCCGAACGCCTCTATTGTTGTATCAAGAGGATCTTGAGATCCCAGGTTGGCCATGGGAGCCGTACAACAACGACATGCAACGATAGAAATCGCGTGAAGCGGTTTATCGTTGCTTTAGTCGTGATGTTTTGTGGGCTGACGGCTCACGCCGCACAGGCTCCCCAGCCTCCCTGTGGTTCGTCCTCGGCATACCCGCCCTTCGCCGAGACAGGAGCGCCTCCCAACATCCGGGTCTGGAGCAGCGGCGATCTAGTTAGCCCCTGGATACCACCCTCTTGCACTGGCTGGGCTCCAGCAGACGGACTGCTCGTGGCGCTCGCTGGCCAATTTCGGTTTGATGGAAACGGAGAGGGTCTGCTTGCGCGTTTCGGCGCAATCTCGACGTTGCAGGGCATCCACTACTGGTCGGTGTCCGATCATCAGTGGCGCACCCTCATCACGCACGCGAGCGCACTGGACAGCCCCGACCTGACGCGGCAGAGGGCAGACTTTACAACTGCTGAGATGAAGAGGGGCCGCAAATTCTACTTTGCGCACGATGACAACCGCACGTCCGGCGAAGTGATCTACCGGCTAAGGGTTCAGGAATTGACACTCGACCGACTTGTGGTCACGACCGAGAATGTCAGTCCCGTCCGAAAGTTGATGCTGACGCTTGCCAAACCCGGAGGTCTACAATCCGTTCATTTCCTGGAGCGTAAAACGCCACATGTCTGGCGCTACTATGTATTGGCACGCACGGCCGAGGATCTCACGTCCCTGCTTGGCGTGACCGACCGCTCGTATGTGAACCGAGCGGTCGCGCTCTATCGGCACTTCATTGGCATCCCGACGGATCGCGACCCGCCGTTGGCACCCTAGTGATGGCGCACCCTTCTTTGATGGCATGTCCACTTTTGGCACATAGCAGACATTGATGCCGACGATGAGCATGTCCGCTTCTGGGGGTAAAGCGGACATCCCTGATACCTCTCACCAATGTCAGCTTCTGACCCAAAGCGGACATTTCGAGCCTGGGAGGACCCACTCCCGCTCGATTTTTGGTCATTGCCAAAAAAAATAGCGGTCTCATCCAAACGGATGAAGAACGGTGAGCCAAAATCGCCAAGAATACCCGCACTCGGCCTAGCGCAGGCAGTGATTTCAGTCCGCGCTGTCAGAGCACAGGCACGAAGCACACGAAGCATTGGTCTCTGATGGTGGCCGTGGTGGCACTTACGGGTGCCCTGGCGCTTGGGCTCGTGTTGCTCAGCTCTCATGATGGCACCCCTTACAGTGAAGGAGCAAGGCGATGAACCGGTTTCAACCGCTGCTATCAGCACTGCGAATGACAAGGAGTTGCGCCTTAGCTGTCGTTTTTCTGGCGGCAAGCTACGCGGCTGCACCTGCTGCGGCCCCGAACGTCATGATCGGCACCGACATGGGACATACGGATCTTTACTTCTTCAACATGGACACCGACCAGCGGATCAAAGTCGATCTGAGCAAGGATCCGTTGTGGCCTGGTGGCGGGGCACTGCACACCGTCATGACTGCGGACGGCAAGAAGGCGTATCTGAGTGTGATGAGTTCCGAGAAGGACCCAGCAACGGTCCTGGCCTTGCAAATCGACGCACTCGATTGGAAGGCGGGCAAGGCAGATGTGAAAATCACAAAGGTGATGCGAGTAGCAGAGCCAGGTGAGGAAGCCTCCTTTCTAATTCCGACGCAGACCGATCCAAACCAGCCTGTGACGGACCTGTGGAAAGTTACCAGGGCCAACGGCCAGCAACCCCATGGGCCAACCATTCACCCGAACGGAAAGTACGTGTATTTCACGCAGTGGACGGACAACAAGATCCGCGTGATCGATGTCGATAAAGATGAACTCGCGGCCGTGGATCCGATCCAGTACGGCACGCGCACGCGCCAGATCCATGGGGTCTTCTTCAATCCGTCGGGCGACCTCGCTATGGCAACTGGTTACTACTACGACATGAACGAGGTGACCCTTTACAAGGTAGACAAGAAGACCGGCAATCTCACGATAGACAAAGTCATCCCCTTGACGATTAGCGAGAAGGACAAGGAGTACGCAGCCTTCACGCACTTTGTCTGGTGGCTCGATGACCGCCATGCCGTCACCGGTACCCAGCAGGCTGGCAACACCTCGCTGACCCCTACGGGATGGAAGGTGATCGGCCCCAGCGTCTGGCTCATTGATGCGGTCGAGGGCAAGGGCAAGATGATCATCGGCCCCGCTAAGAGCCCCGATGATCCGGGCATCTACAAGCCGGCCTCAGATGTCGTCGTGGTCGGAAAGAAGCTGTATGTCGGTGAAGAGGACAGCATGGACGCGACCACCCACCAAGGCAATGTCTCGGTGTGGGACATCAAAGATCCCAACTTCAAAGGCAATGTCTCGGTGTGGGACATCAGCGATCCCACCTCGCCCAAGTTCATCAAGCGACTTCAGGCGGGCAAGCAGTTGCCTGCGGACTTTAACATGACGCACGAGATCTATACCTCAATGGACGGCCGCCACGTCTACGCCCAAAGCTGGGCCTCAGGCTACCTCGTCAAGATCGACGGGGCCACGGACGAGGTCGTCGGCGTAGTTTCGGGAAAGGACGCCGGATGGCATATGCCTCACGGCAACTTTGTTCAGGGAGCGCTTCGATAGGAAATTGGCAATGCAAACATCGCGAGGGCGCGGCGTCGGCCGCGCCCTTCAGGTGTCTCCCTGAGAGCGGTGGTGGTTTTATACCATCGGGGTTCGGAAGATGCGTGTCGAGGACGACCCTTTGGAGGCGCGCCAGTTCGATGTAGTCAAGAAAGGAGTACCGCTATGAAATCGATGCTCGCTTCGATGGCTGTCGTTCTCACGTTTTGCGCGGCTCCAGCAGCAGAATGGTGGTTTCTCCGCAGCCGTTTCCACCATCGTTGAGCGCAACTCCTGGCGCCGTCACTTTCCGCTTCTTATCTGGTGCTTCCGCTGAGCGAATCCACAAAGGCCCGCGCCTTCTCCCAAGCGCCGTGGCCAAACAGATCGTCATGGGTGCCTTGTGGGAATACTTCGATCCGCTTCGGCTCGTTCGCGGCGCGGAAGACGCGCCGGCCCATTTCTACCGGGATCACTCCATCCTGCTCCCCGTGGAGGATGAGAAGCGGGGCTGTGATGGAGCGGATGTTGCGCTCGTTGTCGTATTTGTCCGTGATCAGCAAACTAATGGGCAGCCAAAAATACGTCCTCCGCGCCACATCGACCGTCGAGGTTAGCGGTGCTTCCAGCACCACGCCCGCCACCGGTCTTGCCGCCGCGAGCCGTACCGCCTGGCCCGATCCGAGCGACTCGCCATAAGCGGTGATCCTGGTTGGGGGCACCCCGAGCCCAATCAAGTGATCGTAGGCCGTAATCGCATCGGCGACATTGTCCTCTTCCGTGGGTCTTCCGCCTGAGCCGCCATAACCGCGATTGTTCAGGTAGAGAACGCCAAAGCCATTCTCCTGGATCAATTCAATTCTGGGCGCGCGATTGGCGGCGTTTGCCGCATTGCCATGGAAGTAAAGGATGGTCGGCTTGTCATCCCTCGCCGGCGCATACCAGGCAACCAGCGTGACACCGTCAGCGGCTGCGATCTCGATTTCCTTGACGTGATCGAGACCAGCCTCGGCGGGCGCGGCGCGGGTTGGATTGGGAAAGTACATGAACAAGCGGTTGCCGAAATAGACCACCGCGCAAATCGCGGCATAGGCCGCGACGAGCCACGGAATGAGGGTCATGACTTCCTGCTTCATAACTTACAACGCCACTCTCGGAATGCTCCCGGCTCTGAGCCAGTCGCTAAGGCGGCGTACTTAATCGATTGATTCGAGAAAATAGATTGTTGGGTTGTCTAGGACACCAGCCGTCATCATTGCCTCTTTAAGGTCGGGCGATGCGGCAAACTCCTTCGCCTTCTTAGTATCCTCAGTATCGAAGACGACAACAATCTCGCTCTTGTTGCTATCGGCGGAATGATAGACCCGTGGATTGATAAGGCCGGCCGCCCTCTGCATTTCGGCATGCTGATCGAAGATCGGACGCCACTGGCCATAATCTCTGACTTTGTGCCGGACAATCATCATCCCCATGGCATCCTCCCTCTGTCCAATTGTTCGATAGTGAATTGTGGGACGTAAGATATTCGGATCACAGATAGCTTCATCACCACCCCCCTGCCGCTCTCCTTCAGCTCAGCGAACCGACGGCAGATCGGATAAAGCAGGACTGAGCACCAGGAGCCAGACAAAATAGACGCCCGGAAGACTTAATCGGATCGCAGGCGTGCTCGTAAGGTTACCGGTCATGGCGAGGCCCGTGGCGACGGCGATCGCATGGATCAAATAGATATGGACGACATAATAGAAGAACGGAACTTGTCAGAACGTGGCAAGCAAGCGGACGAAGGCGGACCTAGCGTCATCATCAGATAGAGCAGCGATGGCGGATATTTCTCACAGTTGAGGATAGTAGGGTCGAAGGCCAACTCTCACGACCAGAGCCGTTAGGCGCGCTTGCGCCCACAGTTGACCACGAAGCAAAGTGCGCGAAGAGCGGACACAAAGTAGCATGGGCGCACATTAGCCTGCTACCGGTCCAATGTCCGCTTCTGGCACATAGCGGACATAGCTCCGCTCCGCTCCCCTCCCGACTGCATGGCGGAAAAGTGGGATTCGAACCCCACGGTGGTAACCGTCCGAGTTTGAAGAATCTCAAGCTGCCGGTGTCGTCCGTGGCTAAGCATGCGCTCTAGTTCGCCAATTTCGCGCTGACGATGTCGCAAGCATGTTAGTACCCCCTAAGTTGCTTGATCTGTTCGTCGCTTAAGCCCTCAATGTCCTCGCTGGTAAGTGAATGGACTCCCTCACGCTTTGCCTTTGCTTCGGCAGCATTGAATTTAGGCTCGGTTTCTTGCTCGACAGTGCCGGAGTTGTCTTGAGACGCGCTCGTGGGAGAGTGATTTTGTTCGGGCTTCCTTGGCGGCAGCGGAGGCACCGAACTCGGCTGAGTCGACTTTGAAATCTCTCTGACAACCTGAGTTGGCTTCGTTGAAGTCGCCTTGATACGCTTTGGACGCTGAGTAACAGGCTGTGGCGGTTTTGCTGAACTCACCTTGGTCCATTTTGGGGGGCTTGGTCGCGGCTGGGGTTTTTCCCAGCTCGACGGGAGAGGCTTTGCATGTGCCGCCTGGTGCGGGCGGGAACAGCCGCTTAGTGACAAGGAAATAGCCAGGACAATAAATGCAAATAGGACACGCATACCCAACCACCGTCCCTACCAAATGGGCTACTACGCGGCATCGTTAACTACAATTCATTGCCATTTGATTGAGGAAGCAGGGAAGGCGAGCAAGCAGCCAGAAGGCCATAGAGGGCGCTCCGCGACAGTATTTGACGTTCGACGCGCTCAGTTCGGCTAATTGCCAAGAACAGTTTTGAATTATCCCCTCAATTCACAGCATATTGCAGGCAACCCTACCGGGTTCTGGTGCGCCTCGGAGACTGGATGGGGATGATTGCCTTCGTCCTGAGGCTTATAATGCTACGTCGTGGCTTGGTGGGGGAGACGGAATGGACACGTCAGATCGCGCGCAGAATTCTAGTCCACTCAGTATTTCCACAATCGGCGAAGACCTAACGATCACCGGCAACGTGACTTCGAAAGGCGAGCTTCATCTCAATGGCAAGGTTCAAGGCGACGTTCATTGCGTTGCGCTTGTGCTCGGCGAGAATGCACAGCTCGAGGGTAATGTTGTTACGGAGGACGTGATTGTCCGTGGGCGCCTTATCGGCTCGGTCCACGCGCTGACGGTGATCTTGCAATCCACGGCTCACGTCGAAGGCAACGTTTTCCACAAGAGTCTTTCCCTTGAGAAGGGCACATACTTTGAAGGCGAGTCGCGTCCATCAGAGGCCCCGCTATCGTCCATGCAAGAAATTCCCGCTGAGCAACAGCTAGACAACGCGCCTGATGTCGTGAAACGGCGAGACCGGGCGAACGGCTTTATCAAGTCACTCCCAGAGTCGCTGAGTGCTTAGGTACGTTCTTAATTGTACAGGAGGTGACGATGTTTGCGCCGAGGCAACGAGGAACAGTGATTGCTAAGGGATTGAAGATTGTCGGAAGCGTTACCGCAGAGGGCCTGGTCGAGATCAACGGTCAGATTGAGGGCGAACTGCACTGCACGTCCCTCGTTATCGCCCGCGGGGCGCATATCAACGGAGTCGTTGCAGCTGAACGCGTTGTTGTGGATGGGAAAGTTGAGGGCCCGATTCGGGGCGGTGAGGTCATTCTGAAATCGGAGGCGCATGTCGTCGGCGATATTCAGCACCAGTCTCTTGCTATTGAGAGGGGTGCCTACTTCGATGGACGCTCAATCCACGCTCGAGGAGCCAATGGGCACCAGCTGGAGAGCGTTGGTGACAAGAGCCTCAAGCAGCTCGCGAGCGATAGCCAGCAGACTGGTCAACTCTAACGGACCGACTTACTGAGGGGCGCAGCACTAGGGGCGCGCACAATCCGGCACGGAGTCGCAACTTTTCGCGAATAGCGCGCCAGCTTGGTGTTCCCGAAATTTGCAAACTGTATTGATCTTGCAGCGAGATCCTCTCGCCTCTCACGCCGGTAACAGGGGTTCGAATCCCCTACGGGGCCAATCAAGACGGTTCTTGAGCATGTCTCCCCGGATACGGATGCCGCCGATGTGATTTCGGCTTGGGAGTTCCCGGAGGAACGTCTCCGCACGCGTGCGCCAGAGGGTAGAACGGCAATTAGCGAATCCGATCGAGTCGTTCGCGTGGGAGAGCCTCATGGTCCGTGCCAAACAAAGGTCGCATTAAGGTCCAATTAGGGACCCGAGCATTAGCGTTAAATAACTGTGCTCTAGCGGCATAGGCGCAACCGTTACGAGGAGGGGGCTCTCATGAAGCATCGCGGATTTGCACCGGCACTCGGCGTTCTTGCTGCCGCTATGCTTGCGATCGGCAGCCCGTCCCAAGCTTCCGCCGCCGATCCTTCCGGCATTTGGGCCAAGGATGACGGCTCGGCGAAGGTGGAAATCAAGAAATGCGGCCGTGGGATCTGCGGTAAGGTCGTTTGGCTGAGGAACCCAAAGGACTCACGAGGCAACCCCCTCCACGACGTCAGGAACGAGAACACCTCTCTGCGCGACCGGCCGATCATCGGCCTTCCGCTCTTCAGCAACATGCGCCTGACAGCGCCCAACACTTGGGTGGGGAATGTCTATAATCCCGTGGAGGGTCGCATCTACACGGACGTGAAGCTGACGCTCGTCTCGCGTCAGCAAATCGTGCTCAGAGGCTGCAAGACATGGCTCCTTTGTGGCGAGAAGACGTGGACCAGATCGTCCCTTCCGCCCAGCAAGACCACTCCTGAGAAGCTGATAGAGGTCAGGGCGCAGGCAGGGCCGGGCACACCCGATAACGCAGAGCTAAGGTCAGCACCGAAACCGGAGGCGCCGATGATTGAAGCCTCCTGTGACTGTGAGCCGCTCTCGGCGCCAGGCTTTACCCTCGTCACATCGGCGAGTCAGGACTTGCTGCCACTCTCAGGCGACGGCGCTTTGAGCATGGTCGCGATGACGGGGCCTGCGCCCGTGACGACCACGGCCGCGCCTTCGCTCACCGAGACTGCGGCCGCTGAACAGCGGTGGCCTTGGATGCAGCGCCGCGCGGCGCGGCTCGCTCCCACTCGGAATATGGCCCAGGCCGAAGCCGCACCTGCGGCCCCGAGTTTTGCGAAGCCAAAGCCGAAGCCGGTCGTCATGGCGGCGCAACGGCAGTGGCCCTGGCAGCAGCGCCGTATTCGAACTGCGGCCCAGGCCCCAGCGCCAGCACCGGCAATGGCTAGTGTCGTGAGGCCAAGGCCGCAGCCGGTCATCAGGGCGGCGCAGGAGCAGTGGCCGTGGGTGCAGCGCCGTCCTGTGCTCCTCGTCGCTACTCGGACCGGCGGATAACAGGTTCAGCACCAGCATACGCGAGCCGAGAGTCTCGCGCCGGCTCACTGGCGAACGCATCCCGTGCTCGCCTGAGGGCGAGGGAAGACCACCCGGGATCGAGTGGTCATCCCCTCGACCATGATCAACACTCCCAACCCTGGCCCGAGATGGGCTAAGTCTGGGTTTGTGCGCGGCTCAGGCAGACTGCGTCTCATGCCAAACAAACATAGGGAGTGGAGCGGCGATGGCCTTCATTAAAGCGAAGAAGACGGCATGGAATACCGAGCGCGGCATGGCGCTCCTCTATGAAGACGACCCGAAGAACGGCGTGATCATCTCCATCGACGCGTTGCCGCCCTCGGCGCGCATGCGCGCCGCGTGATCACAGGCGTGCAGGCGCGCAAGGGGAAGACGACGAAGACCTATGATTGGTTACGCCCATCCGCTGACGGCGATAGCAGCGACACCGTCGTGCTTGTCGTCGATCCGAAGACGGAGGTCGAGACGACCTTCTCCATGAGCGCTTCGACCGCGCACTCGCTCTCGGTCTCAGGTTGATCGAAGCCGCCGAAAGCGCTTCGCCGCCAGCTCCGGTCAAGGCCGACTGACGCTCGCGCTTAGTTTTATTTCGATGAACCTCTCATAGAGCAGCGCGAGCAGAACGAAGAACACCGTGTGGCGGCGGCGAAATAGAGCATCCCCCGCGCTCAAGAACGCAGTGCCGGCGATGCCCTCGCCGGTGGGCGGTGCCATTCGTGCTATTGCTTTGAGCAGCGGCGACGGGGCTTGGCGCCGGCATATGCCAAATATCTCACGCTGTTGCTCAGTTGCGTCACGTCGTCCACGAAGACATTTCTGCCCAAATTTGGTCTTGCGAATCGTAATTTTGCGTTGCAGCATTGGATTCGTGACAAGGCAAGAGGCCAAAAGCCGTGGGATTATCGTTGGCAGAGTGGCAAAAAAGGTAAGTTTATCATGCTTCTGTCACGGAATTGGAATGGGTGTGCTTGATTAGGTTGTGCCCGCAGGATATGAACCAAACCACTTCTGTTGCGTTGCAACATAACATGGGGCCTAGGAAAAAGTCCTAAAGGTCACTGGGAAGGGAGAAACGCTTGGATCCCCACTTGGGGACGGGGAGGGTCGACAGACTCGAGAAGAGGATTCGACCGATGCCCACCACGCTTTCCCGCGCAGCCATGGCGAGGCTCCACCCTCAGGGGAGGGCCTAGGCCATGATGGTCCCGATGCCAGCTGCCATCGTTTTGATCGTCTGCAAGACCGTCGTTTCCGGGCCCCCCGATCAGAACGCGGGGTTCACGAGGGCTGAAAACCGGGAGTGGGCTACCGAGCACGCCATGATGGTCTGCCGCCGCGAGGAAGTGCAGATGTACGACAAGACGGAAGCCGAAGGCGCCGATCCTCAACCTTTCAATACCCAGCGCTGCCAGCGTTCGGCCATGATGCTCGGTCCGCAATGGGACGCGCAGCATCAATCCTCGTCCTATCGCTTCTGGCGCGTGGCGTGCCCTGTTCCCATCGTCCGCAGAAATCCGGACGGGAGCGAGGACATCATCGCCTGGAAGCTTCCGGATTGCGGCCACCGCGAGACAGTGGTCTGCGAGGTGGACACCGCGATCTAGTCTTGGGGGTATCGGCGCAAGCTCCCGCTCCGCCCGAGGATGTGCAGTTCTGCCAAGCCTCTGATTGCAGTTGCCAGAGGCCTCCGCCGGGGCGCAATATTCGGCTCCGAGGATGAGCTTCCGCCTCGCGTCACGGCGAAGGAGACGACCGCTTCGGCATCGTATCGCTTTCTTGAATGAGGCGGCTCTTGGGTCAGGCACCCCCTCGGGGATGAGGATGCACCATGCCCGTCTGGCTCAAGGTTGCCGCCGGCGTCGCACTTGGCGTCGTGCTGATCGGCTTGGCCGGACTCCAGGGCGCTTCCAAGAGACTCGGTCCGCTCGTGCAGGAGCACGGCACGACCTATTACAGCAATGACGGCCCGGTTTCGCCGCCGGTCATCTGCAAGCCGCTCAGCACCATCCTTGCCGCGATCGATCAGGTCCACGCCAAATACGATCATCTTGCCGGCGACGATCTGAAAGGCTTCGAAGATCGCGCGCGCGACCTGAAAGGCCTGCCGCCGCTCAATGCCGACGAGCTTTACGTTATCACCGAGGACGACAAGCTGCGCGACGGCGAGATGGTGCTGTTCATCGGTCTCAAGGCGAAATGCGTGAGCACGGTGTTCGGCTTTCCCGCCAAGCTCTATCGTGAAATCCTGGGCAAGACCCAGCAGAGTTGAGAAATCGCGAGCGTTTGGACCCGCGCTCTGAGCTAGGATCGTCCGCGCCCGACACGCCTCGCTCGCAAGGTTCGCACGCCTTGGACTATCTCTCAGTGCCGCAAGGCCAGCTCATCTACGCCATCGGCGACATTCACGGCAGGTCGGACCTGCTCGCTTTGCTGCTCGACAAGATCACGGCCGATGCAGCGCAAAGCAAGGACGCCGAACGGCGAACCCTGATCTTTCTCGGTGACTATATCGATCGCGGGCATGACAGCCGCCGGGTGGTCGACATGCTACTCGGCGAGCTGCCGCAAGGATTCGACGTGCACTTCCTCAAGGGCAATCACGAGGCGATCATGCTCGATTTCCTCGAAGATCCCTCTTTTCTCGGCCAATGGCTCGCCAACGGAGCTGACGCAACGTTCCGGTCCTACGGGATGGACATCGAAGAGCTCATCCGCAAAGGGGCGACGCCTGACACGTGGCAGAGAGCATTCCTGGCGTCGCTGCCGGAGGGCCATCGCGATTTCTTCGAGACCCTCGAGCTCGCCGTCGCCTTCGGCGACTATCTCTTCGTCCATGCCGGCGTGCGGCCGGGCGTGCCGCTCGAAGCGCAGGACCCGCACGATCTGGTTTGGATACGCGCGCCCTTCCTCCAGTCGAACGCGGACTTCGGCAAGATCGTGGTGCATGGGCACACGCCCGGCAGGGAGCCGGTGATCCGTGGGAATAGGATTGGCATCGACACAGGCGCGGTGTTCACCGACAGGCTGACGGCGCTCAAGCTCGAAGACGGGTCACGGGCATTGTTGCACGCCGACGCGTAAGCGCGGGCCTAGCTGTCGGGCGATTCGGCCGAGAGGTTTTTCAGGCGCTCGCTCAAGCTCCCGGTTCGGCGTCCGCGGCTGCCGCGGCGCCTCGCCTTGCGCGCGGAGAGGAACTTCGCGAGCGATCCCGTCGCTTCTGGCGCCTCCTCGGCATCGTCTGGTGCCGCGTCCTCCAGCTTGTCGGAGAGAGCTGCGAGCAATTCCTGCATGCGTGCGGCGCCGAGTGGCTCAGGCGATGGGGCCGCTTCATGCGCGCTATCGCCGCCATTTCGGCTGAGGAAGGCCGGCTCCTGCTCGATCTCGCGTTCGCGCGGCATCTGTTCCGGGGCTTGCCGCGGAGCGAACGGTGCAACGTCAGGCAACGCAGTGCCTTGTTGCCTCGCCACGGCGATGACCTGGCTTGCGAGCTTGCCGAGTTCCTCGCGCAACAACCCATTCTCGTTGCCGCCGATGCGTCCGTCGGTCAGCTCCTGCTTGAGCTTGGACAGCTCGGCGCTCAGCCTCCGGTTCTCCTTGGCGAGCGTCGCGTCGGATTTGGACGAGCGGCGCGACGACGCAGCTTCGCCCTCCAAGGCTCCGCGCAACTGGTCGATGTCGCCGCGTTGCGTATTGAGTGTCGTGCGCGCGAGCTTGAGGGCTTCGGCCTGTGAGCCCGCGGTGTTGCGAAGCTCGTTGTTGGCCGCCTCGAGCTCGGCCATCGCCTCCTTGGCGGCTTTCAGCCGGCCCTCCAGCTCGGGCAGACGGCGGCGGATGGTTTGCTCCAGCACGCGGTTGGCATTGTCCTTTTCCTGGAGACGTCCCCTGGTGCCTTCGAGCTCGGTCTTGATCTCCGAGATCTCGACCCGGCGCTTATTGGCCTCGACCAGCTCGCGCGCAGCCTTGTCCCTTGCCTTCTCGAGCGCCACCTCGACCCGGCGAAGCTCGATGGCGAACTCAGCGCGAAGCTGATCCTTGTCGGCCTGTATGTCGGAGGCCGACATTGGCATGGTCATCTCGATCCGCCGATTGGTGAGGCGCACGGCGCGTCGCCAGAAGGCAGGCGCGACCATCAAGGCAAGCAGGCTCGCAAGGAGAAAGCCGAGCGCGACATACATGCCAATGTCGATCATTCGGAACCTGCGCTCCTTGGGTCACGCCGCAAATTGCGGGGCGTGGCGAGGCGGGCCATGCGGCCGGCGCTCAAGAGGGGGGCACTTCGGTGCGCGGGGCCCCCGGTTAAGACTTCCTTAGCGCCAATCTAGAACGGATTCCAGGTCGGCTCGCGGGTATATTTCAGGTACCCGATATTGGCGCCAAGCCGCAATCCGAGGCCAGACCGGATTGGGGCAAGAATAACGTGGCTGTCGGCCAGGAATGTGACGCCGACCCCGCCGACGAGATAGGCAGAGCCGTCGACGCCTGCAAAAGCGCTGTAAATCTCCCCTGGGGCCCGGAGATTGTAGACAAGGACCATGGTCTTGGAGCCCTCGGCGCCGAGGTCGTAGCCGACAGAGGGGCCTTGCCAATAAAGGCGATGCTCGCCCGCGTCTTTGGTGTAGAGCACCCCCTCGCCGTAGCGCAGTCCGGCGATGATGGCGCCCCCCGCTTCCTCGCCGAGAATATAGCCGTTCGGCCTGCCAGCGCGCTGGAAGGTGTATTCGATGGCGCTTGCAAGCCCCTTCGACACCGAGCCGAAGAAACGGTGGCCAGCGGTCTTGATTTCCTCCGCCGAGAAGGTGCCGCGGCCATTGCTCGGAGGGGGCACATAAGCCTGACTGCCAGGCGGCGGAGCCGATGCACCCGGCGCCGGCTCATAGGGAACCCCGGGGCCGCCCGGATCGGAACTCGGCGGCGGCAGCTGCTCGCCTCGCGGGTGCGGCGTAATGACCATGGGCTGGTCGTCGGCCTGAGCAAGCTTGATGGCGCCGTCCGTCGCGTCGCCAGCCAAGGCTGGGGCGGCGAACAGCAGAATTGCGGCAAGCACGGCTGCGGATAGTCTGATCATTGCGAATCCCCGTGGCTTTTCGAAGCCATGCCTGGACCCAACGCGCAGGTCCGGCTGTCGTTCGCTATGATTTGCTTAAACAGTTACTAAAGAGTGGCTGGCCGGTCAGCATCCCGGGGCGCTTTGGCCCCAGGCGACAAAGCCAGGATTGCGCAGGCCCGTCTCGGTCTTGCCGTAGCGGAGCGGCTTTCCCTCGGCGTCCTCGACATGGCCGCCGGCGGCGATGAGGATCGCGTGGCCTGCCGCCGTGTCCCACTCCATGGTCGGGCCGAAGCGCGGATAGACGTCGGCAACGCCACGGGCGACCTCGAGGAATTTCAGCGCAGATCCGGCGTCGGACCTGCCAGCTATCTTGTGCTTGGCGAGGAAGGCCTCCGTGGCCGGATCGAGATGAGAGCGGCTCACGACGGCGACGAGACCGTCAGGGGAGGGCACGCGCACATGCAATGTCCGGCAGTCGAGCGCTGCGAGGTCCGAGCCACGCTCGCTCGGCTCGACCGTCACCTCGATTGCCTTGCCGGCTCCGGATGTGGTGGCGAGCATTGACCGCGCGGGCGCATAGACGAGGCCGAAGCGGGGCAGGCCATCCTCGACCAGGGCGATATTGACGGTGAAGTCGGAGCGCTTCTGGATGAACTCCTTGGTGCCGTCGAGTGGATCGACCAAGAAGAAGCGGGGACCAAGGTCGGCGGAGCGGTCGCCGGCGATTTCCTCCGAGACGATCGGGATATTCGGAGCGAGCCGCTGTAGAGCGTCGATCACGATCGCCTCCGACGCCTTGTCGGCCTCGGTGACCGGGCTTGCGTCGTCCTTCAGCCTGACCTTTGCCCCCACATGATACAGCCGCATGATGGCGGCGCCGGCACGGGCCGCGGCGTCGGTGAGGACTGCGGCCGCCAGAGCGAGGTCGAAATCCGTGCCGCCGCTCTGTCGTTCTTGAGTTGTGTGTGTTGGGGCTGACAAGGCAAGATGCTTTCTTGATGCAGTGATTCGGTTGCGCGCATCGATGCGGGGCTTGGCAAGCGGATTGCGCCGCCTCGATTTAGCAGATTTCGGCAAGGGAGCGCCGCGTCATTTTCCGGCGAGGGGAAATCGTGTTTCGGGGAGACGGACCCATGAACGAGCCGGCGGAGATCGGCGATCTAGAGCTCGCGGCGCTGATCACAAGCCGCATCTGCCACGACGTGATCAGTCCGGTTGGCGCAATCGCCAACGGCCTCGAAATGCTGGCGGAAGAGCAGGACGAGGCCATGCGCGAGCAGACCATGGCACTGATCCGCAGGAGCGCGTCACAGGCCTCGGCCAAGCTGCAATTTGCGCGACTTGCCTTCGGCGCGGCCGGATCGGCCGGCGCCGAGATCGACCTTAGCGACGCCGAACGGGTGGCACGGGACTTCGTGCAAGGGGCGAAGCACACGCTGACCTGGCAGGGACCGCCCGCGACGCTGCCAAAGAATAAAGTCAAGCTCCTGCTCAATCTGGTGGCGCTCGGCGTCGTGGCCTTGCCCCGGGGCGGGGCGGTCGGCGTCGAGATCAAGGGCGAGGCGCCCGCGGTCAGCTTCGTGGTGAGCGCCCAAGGCGAGCCTGCGCGGCTATCGGAGCATGTGACGAGCCTGCTTGCCGGCGCGAACGGCCTCACCCTCGACGCCCATTCGATCCAGCCTTATTACGCAAACCGCATCGCAGCCGCGGCCGGCATGACCGTGAGCGTCGAGACCCGCGACAAGGAAGTCGAGCTGCGGGCCGCCTGAGCGCGGCTTTCCAGTACGAGCTGCCAAAACGAAACGGGCCGGGAACATGCCCGGCCAGTTTCGCGTCCCCCGACTTTGGTAGGTTGCGGCTTAGGCCGCCTCTGACTCGTCTTCCGGATTGCGCAGCACGTAGCCCCGGCCCCACACCGTCTCGATATAGTGCTTGCCGCCGGTCGCCGCCGCGAGCTTCTTGCGCAGCTTGCAGATAAAGACGTCGATGATCTTGAGCTCGGGCTCGTCCATGCCGCCATAGAGATGGTTCAGGAACATCTCCTTGGTGAGCGTGGTGCCCTTGCGGAGCGAGAGAAGCTCGAGCATCTGGTATTCCTTGCCGGTCAGATGCACGCGCTGGCCGTTCACGTCCACGGTCTTGGTGTCGAGATTGACCTTCAAGCCCCCGGTCTGAATCACCGACTGGGCATGGCCCTTGGACCTGCGAACGATGGCATGGATGCGGGCGACCAGCTCGTCCTTGTGGAACGGCTTGGTCATATAGTCGTCGGCGCCGAAGCCGAGGCCCCTGACCTTGTCCTCGATGCCGGCCAGGCCTGACAGGATCAGGATCGGGGTCTGCACCTTGCTCACCCGCAAGGTTTTCAGAACCTCGTAGCCGCTCATATCTGGCAGGTTCAGGTCGAGCAATATAATGTCGTAATCGTATAGCTTACCGAGGTCGACGCCCTCTTCGCCAAGGTCTGTTGTGTAGACGTTGAAGCCCTCGGACTGAAGCATCAGCTCGATGCTCTGTGCCGTAGCGCTATCGTCCTCGATCAAAAGCACCCGCATCTTATTCCCCCGTCTTTCAGGCCGTTCCTAGTCGGTCCCCCAATTGGCACACGCGCTCGAACACTCGACGCAAAAACGGATGGTTAATTCGAATCAACAAATTAGTGGCCAATAGTTAACAAAAGCTAACGGTCTGGCGAGAGCTATCGCCGTCAGCCCATCAGTTTCCGCCTTTGATCAAATGCCGGGGTCATGGTTTACCGCGCCTTAACGCCTCTTGGCCAAGATCGTGGGCAGTGGGTGGGGGCAGATCCCGGGAGCCGGGCGGACGGCACGGGATTGCTCACGGATATTGAAATCCTCCGTCCTAGGTCCGAGAATGTTGAGGGTATCGAACCATGAAGTCACGTGACGCAGTAAGCCGGTTGAAGCGCTTCGAGGTTGAGGAGAAGCAGCGCAAGGTCGCCGAGATCGAGACGATGATCGGCGATTTCAGCCAGATGGCGCAGGACCTCGACCGCCAGATCGCCATCGAGCAAGAGCGCGCAGGCGTCTCGGACACCAATCACTATGCCTATCCGACCTTCGCCAAGGCGGCCATCCAGCGGCGGGACAATCTGCTGGCCTCTACTGCCGACCTCGAAGCCAAGCTTTCAGCGGCGCGCGCGACGCTTGCCGAAGCCTTCGAAGAGCTGAAGAAGATCGAGCTCCTCGAGGAGCGCGATGCCGAGCGGATGAAGATCGAGCAGGCGCGGGCGGCCGAGCTCAATGCCGTGGCAGGCATGCCTCACCGGGTTGCGAGCTGACGGCCAAGCCGCTCAATTTTGTCAGCCAGAAGGGCCCTTGCGAAGAGGGCAGGAGGGACCGACCCATGCCGTCCTTCGACATCGTGTCAAAGACCGATCTTGCCGAGATCGACAACGCGCTCGCCAATATGATTCGCGAGATGAGCCAGCGCTACGATTTCAAGGGCTCCCAATCCCGCATCGAGCGGAAGGAGCAGGAAATCACCATCAATGCCGACGACGAGCTCAAGCTCAAGCAGATGCATGAGCTGCTCCAGGGACATCTCGCCAGGCGGAAGATCGAGCCCGGCGTCCTCGACTATAAGACGGTGGAGAAGGCGGCAGGCCAGGCGGTGCGGCAGAAGGCGCTTATCCGCCAGGGCATCGATCGCGAGCTCGCCAAACGGATCGTCAAGGAGGTCAAGGACGGGAAGTTCAAGGTCCAGGTGACGGTGCAGGGTGACGAGCTTAGGGTATCAGGCAAGAAGCGGGACGATCTGCAAGCGGTGATCCAGCACGTCAAGGGGCTTTCGGTGGAGCTGCCGCTACAGTATGTGAATTTTCGCGACTAGCACTTTTGGACAATGCGGGGGCGTGCCTTGTCGCCAAGCGTTCGGTTGAGCCTTTCATTGCTCTTGATTGCCGGCCTGCTTTCGGGCTGCGGCGTCAGCCTGAGCAGCTTCTCACTTGGCGGGAGCAGCGTCGGCACAAGCCTTGCCGAGGAGGAAGCAACCGGCTCCACAGGCGATGTCCGGCCGACGAACGCCTCCGTGACCAGGGCGAAGCCGCTTGATGCCTATGTGGTCATGGGCCGGCGCATCAAGAGCTGCTGGTTCAACGCCACCGATCCCCTTCTGCCAAATCATGTCTACCGCGCCGATGTCAGCCCAGGTGGCGGCAAGGTTACCATCACCGTGCATCAGCGCGCCGATCTCGGGCGCGCGGGCCTTTCGACCTATGTCATTGACTTCAAGCAGCAAGGCCTCGCGACGGTGATCACGACCGAAAACCGCAGGATGCCGCCAGAGCTTGCCGCCAAGATGCAATACGACATCGACCGCTGGCAGCGCGGCGCTTCCGACTGCAACAGGAAAATGCCGGCGGTCGCATCTGCGCCGGCAGCGCCCCCGCCAGCGAAGCCGACGAAGCAACAGCCGACGCGTTAGCCGGCCTCGGGGGAGCGCAGCGCGGCTAGCGGATCCGTCCTGCCATGCAATCGCGGTACGCGGCCCAATAGATCTTGTCGGCAGTTCTTTGACGCGCGCGTCCTCCCGACAAAGCACCAACGCCACCGCCGATGGCAGCGCCGGCCCCGGCACCGCCGGCCGCGGCGCCGATGCCGAGGCCGAGAAGTCCACCGAGGGCGCCGCGGCGGACGACCTGACCTTGCCGGCTTGCATTCCTCGCATAGTCCCGCGCATAGGCATCACAAGCTCGCGAAGATGCAGCTTGTGCTGCCTCGTCATACGGCGCCGAAACCAACAAGGCGAGCGCGCACAAGGAAATCGATATGGATTTGCGGTTCATGTCTGCTTCGCTTCTTCTATGAGTGGTAGGTACCGTCACGCGGCTCGATTAAATCCAACATTGTCGCCGATCACCGTGGTCGGCCCAATGGGAAGGGGCTCTGGGCTCGAGATATCGAGCTTTTGGAACTCGATCCCGCTCTTCCAAACCTTCCGCAGGAAATCCTCGAACACCTGGATGGTGAGCTGCTCGCCTGGGCAGCGGCGATAGCCGAAGCCAAAGGGTGCGAAGCCGGCGTGGTCGCAGACGGGCAGAGGTTTGCCGTCAACGACACCGAAAGTCGTGCCGAAGCCGCTGTTGTGGATGGCGGCCTTGCGGCCGTCTTTCACCTCGAAGGCCGTGCTTTCGAAGGGGCAGCGCGCGAACCCAATCTCGTCGCACTTGTCGCCGTCGATATCGTGGCTGGTCGGCGCGTCAATGTAGCGATCGGGATTGAACGTCTCCGGATCGTCCCACTGTGTCGGATCGAAGCTGGTCGACTTGTGCGGTGTCACCACATAGCCAAAGCGCTCGTAAGGCGGCGTTCTCACCTCGGCCAAAGCGGAAATGCTTCCGCCGTTCGGCACGATGGTGCGGAACAGCTCCATGACGAAGCGCTCGAGGGGTGTAAAAGCATTGCCGCCGGCGTGGTCGGGACTTCCCTCCATGGTCTTCTTGAACCAGGCGCGCGCTTCAGGCTCGCCGGTGTCTTTGGCTAGCTTCAGCATGATGTTGTACATGGTGTTGCCCCATTGGCTGAGCGCCACGAAATTGTGGAACACCTCGAACACGACATCCTGGTGCGCGAAGTTCTCTCCGCCCCCGGCATTCTTGATCCAGTAGTGGGCGAAGGTTTTCTCCGGGTTGGGGGTCTTGCCGCTGGTGATATCAGCGAGCCTATCGTTGATCCATTCCTTCAGGTAGGCGAGGTGCGAGCGCACCGTCATGTAGTTGTCGTAGACGATCTTCTGGGTGACGTCGCGATAGGCGAGCACGGTGTTGAAGGCCATGCCGATCTCGCGCACGCGTTCGGGGACGGCATCCCCTTTCACACCCAAGTGCAGATCCCAATAAAGATCGAAATAGCTCTCGAGATAGGGCCGCATCAGCGGCTTCCCGGCGTTCTTGTCGTCGAGCAGCTTGTCGAAGAACGCCACGACTTTCTCGCCGTACATCGGGCGATACAGGTCCGGCGTGACAGCGGACATATAGATGCGCTTCCGCTCGTTGTGCGGGCCCCGCTTCTCCAACCCTTGCAGGAAGACGGTGACGCCCTTCTCTGGCGCGGGCTTCCACGTCTCGCTCAAGAGGCCCCAAAGATCGAAAGGAAGCGCATTCTCCTTGGTGAGCTCAACGCCGATCATCGGCAGGTACGGCCGCTCGCCATCGTACACGCTCACCAGGAAATGGGGGACGATGACGTTCTCGACGTAAGCAGGGTCGAATTCGGCGAGGAATTGCTTCCGCAAGCGCTGGACGGCGGATTCAATGTCACCCGGAGCGAGTGGCCGCTTGGCAGGTCCCTTCAGCCAGGCGTTGTCGACATACTGAGCTGAGACCGGTCCGGCCGCCACTCCAGCAGCGGCGAAGCCGCCGCCGACCAAGAACGTCCTGCGATCCATTTAGACCTCCATGCCTGGCTGATTTAGGTGCCACTTCATGGAAATCCGCCTGGGCGGTCAAATACAATTTAATATTGAAATCTAGCGTCTGAAAGAAACTCAGCTCCAGGATTCCAAGGCCGGCCGCCCTTCCGCAACGCTGAACCCTGAGCAGTGTGCGCAGGTTTGGAGCAGGGCGGTTCCTTCTGGCGAGTATCTCTCCGAAGCGAGTGCCGCGCCCTATATCGTCAACTTCAAGCAAGCTGACGGCCCGGACCAGGACGGAAAAATTTCCAAGAGCGAATTTGAAGACGCCTGCGCCAAAGGGCTCGTGAAATTTACCGACCGCTGAGTTGCGGCTCGGCGCGACCCTCTTAACAGACGCGAAGCGTTGACCGCGCCGGCTCAAAGCCGGCGCGGTCTTCCACTTGTGCAGGGTGCGAGCGCTACGGGCGGACGCGGAAGGCCCAGACGATCAGCGCAATGCCCTCGATCAGCAGCAATATGCCGAACACGAAGGGCACGGCGAGCGTCGCCGCAACCGGCGAGCTCAAGAGCAGAATGCCGATAAGGAGGTTGAGCACCCCGAAGATGAACGACCCGATGCCGCCGCCGGCAAACCCGCCGATGATCCCGAAGATGCCCATGACGATGCCGAGCACGCCGAGATAGATGACGAGCGTCGCGGGCAGAATCACCGCGGCGAACAGCGGATGGTTCAAAACGAGGAGACCGGCGGCGATGCCGAGGAGGCCGATGAGCAAGGACCAATACCACGGCACGGAGCGATCGACGAACATGCGCACGAGCTCGAGCACGCCGACAAAGAGCCAGTAAAATCCGAGGAAGAGGGTGATGGCGACGACGGTCGCTGCCGGCGCCGTGAGCAGCAGGATGCCGATCAGGACCGCTCCGATGCCTTCAAGCAGATAAATCCACCACGTGGTCGTCGGTATTGGCTCCATCGAGACGGCTTTGGCCATGTCTGATCCTCCCTTGCCAGGCTTCAGAACGCAACAGAACTATACTCTGCTTCCCGCCGCCAACTAGGAATTTTGCACGGTTCCTGTGCAGTCAGTTGGTGACGGCTTCCCAGTGAGTTTCGCCGGGCACCGTGATGCGCTCGGGGTTCAGCAGCCTCAGCCGTCCGTCAGTGCCGATAGCGAGAGTATGGATATAGAAGGCGGTCGGCTTCTCATCGGTGACCTCCATGACCGGGGAGGGCGCCGAGACCACCACGAGGCCGGCGCAGTGGCCGATCCAATCGATATGCCGATGGCCATGCATCAGGATCACCTTTCCGGCCAAGGGCTGCATCTTTCGCACGAACCAGTTGCCGTTGATCAGCGCCGTGCCGATGCGCTCTGACAGCGCCTTCGCGGGCCGCGGATATTCCACGGCGTGGTGATGCAGCGCGATGATCCAGCAGGCACGTGGATATTGCTTGGTCGCGATCTCGATGCCGCGCACCTG
Source organism: uncultured Alphaproteobacteria bacterium (assembly GCA_963827365.1). Classification (GTDB taxonomy): domain Bacteria; phylum Pseudomonadota; class Alphaproteobacteria; order Rhizobiales; family Methyloligellaceae; genus Methyloceanibacter. Next base: position 61,981 of record CAWHAX010000009.1, read on the forward strand.
CTCGGCCGACACCATGCCGAGCGCGTTGGTGAAGGAGAAATGCGTGTCGGCATTCGAGTTGAGCAGGATGACGCCGAGGCCGTCTTCCTCGCGCGGGGAAAGAACCAGGGGAAAGACCTTGGCCCAGAGCTCGGGCAGCGCGTAGGAGAGGAGCGGCTTTGCCTCATCGGCGAAGCGCACCATCTTGTTGAGATGCGGCTCGAGGAATTCCGCGAGCGTCTTGCCGAGGCGGTGTCTGCCAAGCTCGACCACGCGGACGCGGCCCCCTTGCAGCTCGTCCATGGCGGAGAGGATACGAAGCTGGCGTAAGCGCCGGTTGGCGCTCGTGGGCAAATCCATGCGCGCGGGATTGGCACGGTCGACGATGTTGAGGTCGTGATTGCCGGGAAGGATCAGCACGCGTTCGGCGAGATTGGGATGCGCCGACATGACGTCGAGAAACTCGGCCCATTCGGCGGGGGTGCCTGCGTCGGTCATGTCGCCGCTGATCAGGACGAGATCGAGCGGGTCTTTGGCGTGGATCACTTCGAGCTCGGCGAGCACGCGCTTCAGCCGTTCATTGCCACGCGGGCCGGACCGCCCGCTCTCGATACGAAAGCCGTAGCGCTCGCCGACCACATGGACGTCGGAGAGATGCGCGACCCGCCATGTCTTCGCGCCGGCGGGACGCCCCTCGAAAGCGGTGAGGTCGCGCGGCTGCGGCGTGGTGGCGTCGGCCACGCCCCAGATTAGGGCGCCGATGGCGAGATAGCCCATGATCATTACGATGCTGTTGGCGAGCGCGACACCGATAAGGCTCCGCCAGCCGCCGATTTCGGCGAAGCTGCCGAAAAGCTCGGCGCTGGGATAGACGAGATACAGAATGAGGAGGGCGACGGCGCAGATGAGAAGTCCTGCCGCAATGGCCGAGGCGGCGCGAATTTTGGCGTACTGATCCTTGCTGCCGCGCTTGGCGAAGAGATTCTCGGCGATCTGACGCAGCACTTCCCTCGTGGCGGCATAGCCTGGCTGAACGACCACTGAGTTCAAAGCCCAGAAGCTGTTCTCGACGAGGCGGAACAATGTGCGCCAGCCAAACCAGCCCAAGGCGAGAACGAAAATGAGAAACAGAATCGACCAGACGCCGATGGCGAGCGTGGCGATGCTGTCTGACAGCGTGCGCACCCAATCGGAGATGGCGATCGGGGCGAGGCCGAGCAGCAGCCCTGGTACGACGAGCAACAGCGTCCAGGCCATGAAAAGCTTGGGTAGGCTAATCTCGACGAGAAGGCCGCCGGCAAGCGAGAGCATGGAGTGCTGCTTGGTGCTCGATACGTCGGTTTCGACGTCGCCGCGGCGCGGGTCGATGAACGGCTTCCCCAGCGCTTCTCGATTATTTCGACTCTTCATCCGGATCCGGCTCACGAGATTTCGGCGTACCTGATAGGAGCGTCGCGATCCACCTTGTGGAAGGATAATGAGCACAGAGCATGAGGATGGCGATCAGGATCGGAACGCCGAGAAACGCGCCCGGGACTCCCCAAAGGAACCCGAAGAAGAATACGGCGAACACCACGGCCAGCGGCGAGATCGACAGCGCCGAGCCCGCGACCAGCGGCTCGAGATAATTGCCGATGGCGAACTGGATTGCGAACATGCCGAGAAAGACGAAGAGACTGTCGTGCAAGGTGCCAAATTGTGCCACGGCGAAGAGGCTCGGCAGCAGTGTTGCGATGAAGGAACCGATGAAGGGGATGTAGTTCACCACGAAGGCGATGATGCCCCAGGCCGGAGCCAATTCCAGGCCGGAGAAAAGCGCCCAGGCCCAGACTGCAAGCCCGGTCAGCACGCTCATCTGCGTGCGCACGATCATGTATTTGCGGATCTTTGCTGCAATTTCCTCGCCGACTTCGGCGAAATCCGGCCCCTTTGCCTGCTTGCTGGCGAGGGCAAGCCGCTCGCGGAAATCGCCGGTCTCCATCAGGGCCAACATCAGGAACACAAATGCGAGGACGGCGAAACCGATAAGGGTATTGATGTGCCCGACCAGGGTTTGAAAGAGGCGCAAGAGCCACATCACGTCGAAGCGTTCTGTCAGTGGACCGACGACGAAAATCTCATGCTCCTCAAGCCAGCGCGCCCATTCGGCATAGATGGTCTGGAAGCGCGCGGCATGACCGACCAACCACGCACGCTCGACGCTCAGGGCCCAGGTGACCATGGAGCTGACAGCGACGACCACGGCGAGGGTCAACAGCAGGGTCAGCAACAATGCTACGGCCTGCGGGAGCTTTGTTTCCAACGCCCGCTGCAACGGCCAGACGATGGCGACCATGAAGATGGCGAAGGCGAGGGGAGCGAAGATGGAGCGGCCGAAATAGAGTGCCGCCGCGACGAGGATCGTCGTGCAAATGGCCAGCATGGCGCGAGTTTGGCGATCTGAGAGCATAGGCGCGACCCTAGCTCAGAACGACCCGAAGATCGAACCCAAGACGATGACGGCGGCAAGCGCCAGAAGGGCGCCCACGATCGCCACCACGAAGATATCCTTGTAGCTGTCGCTGTGGGTCACGCCGCACACCGCGAGCAGTGTCACGACTGCGCCGTTATGCGGCAGGCTGTCGAGCGTACCCGCGCTCATTACGGCAACACGGTGGAGCAGTGCGGGGTCGATGCCGTGCTCGGAGGCTAGCCGCAGATAGGTTCCGCCAAGCGCATCGAGCGCGATGGTGAGGCCGCCCGAGGCGGAGCCGGTGAGTGCGGCGAGTACGTTAGTGGCGACGGCGAGCGAGACGAGCGGGCCGCCGCCGATCGACAGCACCCAATCCCGCACCAGCGTGAAGGCGGGAAGCGCCGCGATCACCGCACCGAAGCCGACCAGGCTCGCGACGCTGAAGGCTGGCAGCACCGAGGCATTGGCGCCCGCGTCCATGCTTTCGCGCAGCGACGGCAGACGCCGAAAGTTGAAGGCGATCAGCATCAGGATTGCTGCGAACAGCGCCACCACGACGGCCCATACGCCGCCGACCGCGACGAGGGATGTCCCACCCCACCGCACTTCGGCGAGATAGCCCGTGTCGAGGCGCGGCAGCACGAAGAGGCTCATGGCGAGATTGACCATAATGACGACGATCAGCGGCAGGAACGCCACCAGCACGCTCGGCGTGCTCTCGGCGTGGCGGCCATGCGTAATCTCGGCGGGATCGAATTCGCTCGCGATGGTGGCGCGCTCGCGTGCCGACTGTTCCTCCGCCTTCACGTCGACGGGCTCGTGATTGCCGTAGCCTTCGCCTACACGGCGCGCCGCGCCTTCGGCAAGGCTGAGCCACCACAGCCCGAAGCCGAGCATGATGGCGGCGGCAATAATGCCTAGGCCTGGCGCTGCGAAGGGTGTGGTGCCGAAGAACGGCATGGGGATGGCATTTTGCAGGGCGGGGGTGCCGGGCAGCGCCGACATGGTGAAGGTCATGGTGCCGAGCGCGATCGAAGCAGGCACGAGCCGGCGAGGGATGTCGGCGGCCTTGAACAGGCTCTGCGCCATGGGAACGAGAACGAAGAAGGCGACGAACAGGCTCACGCCGCCATAGGTGACGATGGCGCCGGCGAGAGTGACCGCAAGGATCGCCCGCGCGGTCCCGAGCTTTTCTGTCATGAAGCGGGCGATGGTTTCGACCGAACCGCTGTCGTCCATCAGCTTGCCGAAGAGCGCGCCGAGCAGAAAGAGCGGAAAGAATTGTGCGAGGAACTTGGCAGCGCCGCCCATGAAGGTTTCCGTCCAATGGGCAAGCAGCGGCTCTCCCGCCGCGGCAGCAGCCACGATGGCCGCGGCCGGCGCCAGCAGCAGCACGCTCCAGCCGCGATAGGACAGCCAGATAAGAAGCCCTAGTCCGGCAACGATGCCGAGAAGTCCCAAGAGCATTGGCGTCAGATGTGGTCGAGAAGGGCGTCGAGATCGAGCGTGGAGTTCACGCCGAGATCGGACGCGTGAGCATCGAGAAAGCTTTGCGCCGCGCGGTGCCCTTCGTTGCGCAGCATGACGAAGAAATCCCATTCGGCGTTGAGCTTTGAAGAGTACCCGAGCTCCGTCATGGTGGCGCTCGAGATGCGATGGATGCGCATGCCGGCCCAGCGAGCGCCTTCGCTCTTGCCCGGGTCGGAAACCTGACGCAGCACCGCCATCATGCGCAGCTCCTTGAGCAAGGTGGCATTGAAGGACACCTCGTTGACGCGGTTCACGATGTCTCGGGCGCTGCGCGGCGTTCCGGGCCGTTCGACGGGATTGACCTGCACCAGGATGGTGTCGTTCGAGGCGCACTCACGGATCAGCGGGGTGATTGTGGGATTGCCCGAATATCCGCCATCCCAATAGGCCTCGCCGTCGATCTCTATAGCCTGAAACATCGTCGGCAGGCAGGCAGAGGCGAGCAAGACCTCTGGTGTCAGCTCGGCGTTGCGGAAAATGTGTCCGCGCCCGGTGTGCACATTGGTGGCGGTGACGAACAGCTTGATCGGCGCCTCGGCGAGGTGCCTGAAGTCGATGCAATCGGCGAGGATGTCGCGCAAGGGATTGGCGCCATGCGGGTTGAGGTCGTAGGGCGAGAAGATGCGCGCCATCAAGTCGAGCGTGAGGAACATTGGGGAGGTGTCTAGCGTCCAGCGCCCGAGCATGATGTCGAGCGGCGTGCGCCGGAAGGGGCTCAGCAAGGCGGCCTCAGAGACGCGCCGCCAAAATTGTTCCAGCGCCGTCTTGGCGACCTCCGCGCCGCCGGCGGCGTAGCCGCTGACGAGGACCGCCGCGTTCATTGCGCCGGCTGAGGTGCCGGAGATCCCCTCGATCTGGATGTTCGGCTCCTCTAGGAGACGGTCCAGCACGCCCCAGGTGAAAGCGCCGTGCGCGCCGCCGCCCTGGAGGGCAAGGTCCACGAGGACGGGGGAGCCGTCGCGTTTCGGGGCCGACTTCTTGGGGGACGCCATACCTTCACCCTGACTGCGCGGCGGGACCGGGAGGTTACGGCCTTGGGACCTCGATTGTCACCCCATTGAAAATCGCCGCTAAATAAACCCCGGCTGCGCATCGTCCAATTGCACGAACAGGTGACGAAGCTCCTGGCCGGTCTCTCCCGCCATGCGGTTTGCCACGATCATGCGGTGGCAATGCTCAGGGTCGCGCTCGAGGCAAAGCAGGCAGACCGGCTGACTTTCCGCGAGCGCGATTGCCTCACAGAGGTCAAGGAGGGCCTCCGGCTCCTCCATATGCTCACGGAAGATGCGCTCGAAGCTTTCGATGTCCCCGCCGCGCGCCGCCTCGCGGCCACGCTTCGGGGTGCCGAGGCCGCGCAATTGCCGATAGCCGATCCCGGCGTCAGCGAGATGCGCCGCGAGCTGGTTCTTGGAGAAGCCCTTCTTGCGGGAGACCGGTGCTGCGCGAATGTCGAGCACGAGCTCGACGCCCGCCTCGCGCAAGGTGCGCAGGAAGGCATCGACCGTGCCGCCTTCATAGCCGATTGTGCAGATAGCCGTTGGCCGCATGCGGGAAGCATACACCGGCGGCCGCGCGGATCAGACCCCGCCGGGGCAGGGACCGAGCGTCGGACAAAAGCCTTGAGGTTTAGCCGCCGCGATATTCCTGGATGCGGGTGGCGCGCAGGCCGGGCAGACCGTGCTTGTCGATCGACCTCTGCCAGCTCAGGAACTCATCGACCGTGAGGGTGTAGCGCTCGCAAGCCTCTTCGAGGCTGATCAAGCCGCCACGGACGGCGGCGACCACCTCGGCCTTGCGGCGAATGACCCACCGCTTGGTATCCCTGGGCGGCAAGTCGGCAACGGTCAAAGGACTGCCGTCTGGGCCGATCACATATCTGACACGGGGCCTAAAATGATCAGTCATGGGGACTCACAACACGATGCGGCTCTCGGGAGCCGAACGCACTCTTGAAGCGGACCTGGTGCTGACACTAACCCGCCCAATTTAAGATTTGCCTAAGCCCCGAGGTAAAAGAACCTCAAGGAAAGCCCTTAAAAATAATGGATTTTGCCGTCTATCGAGGGGCCCTGTTGCGCATGGCGCACGTGCTTTGGCTTGCATGGGTCTGGAGTGGCCCCTATCTTCTGCCTAGAAGAAAGCCACTTTCTGGATCCGCGGCTGGCGGGAGCCTGCGGGCATCTTGACCAGACCCCTGATTGGAACTCCGAGCTTAACCATCGTGGATTCGAGAAAGCCCGACGGGCTCAACAGCCTTCATTTGCCGGGGCGTCCGGCCGACACCAGGGTGGTCGTCGCCATGTCCGGAGGGGTCAACTCCTCAGTGGTTGCGGCCCTTCTGAAGCGTGAGGGTTATGACGTGGTCGGCATCACGCTTCAGCTCTACGACCACGGCGAGGCGGTTGGCCGCAAGGGCGCTTGCTGCGCCGGCCAGGATATTCAGGACGCCCGCCGCGTGGCGGAGGCTCTGGGCATTCCGCATTATGTCCTCGACTACGAGGCCCGATTTGCTCGAGACGTGATGGACGCGTTCGCAGACAGTTATCTTGCGGGCGAGACGCCGGTGCCGTGCGTCGCCTGCAATCAGAAGATCAAATTCCGCGACCTGTTGCAGACCACTGAGGAACTCGGCGCCTCGGCGCTTGCCACCGGCCATTACGTCCGGAGCGAGCCTGGCCGGTCAGGCTTCGAGCTTTACCGAGGCCGCGATGCCGAGCGCGATCAGAGCTATTTCCTGTTCTCGACCGCGCGCGAACAGCTCGGCTTCCTGCGCTTCCCGCTGGGCGATCTGGAGAAGGACACGACCCGCAAGCTTGCACGCGAGTTCGGGCTGCCGACCGCTTCGAAGTCCGACAGCCAGGACATCTGCTTCGTGCCGACCGGGCGTTACACCAGGGTCATCGAGCGATTGCGCCCAGGCGCCGCCGAGCGAGGCGACATCGTCCATGTCGACGGCCGCGTGCTTGGCCGGCATGGCGGCATCATCAATTACACCATCGGCCAGCGTCGCGGAATCGGCGTGGCTGCGGCCGAACCGCTCTACGTGGTGAAGCTCGACGCCGGGCGCCGCGAGGTCGTGGTCGGCCCACGGGAGTGGTTGCGCACGCGCCACATCGCGCTTCGAGACGTGAATTGGCTCGGCGATGAGTCCTTGGAGGACTTGGCCGGGCGCGGTAAGGATGTCCTAGCAAGGATCCGCTCGAGCGGGGCCTTGCAGCCGGCGACGCTGCTTGTTGAACCTTCGGGGATCAGTGTCGATCTCGCCGAAGGCGAGGATGGCGTGTCGCCTGGGCAGGCTTGCGTGCTTTACGCGGGCAACGAGCGGGGAGAGCGGCTTTTGGGCGGCGGTTGGATCAGGTCCACCGAGGCGGCAGCAATGCGCGATGGTCATCGCGCACGCCATGTCGCCGCGGGGCCAGAGCCGTTGGCCGCCGGTCCGCGTTGAGCTAGCCGGGGCGTTGGCGCCTCGCGTAAGAGATCATGGGTCGCCCTGGCGGGCGTGAAGTAGAGAGGGTCGGTCGGTTGGGTACGAAAGCTGATCTGTTGGACGCGACTTCAGTGCGTCACGCGTATCGGCGTTGGGCGCCGGTCTACGACTTCACATTCGGCACGGTCGCCGAAGCTGGCCGCAAGCATGCCGTCAAGATCGTCAACCGCCGGCGGGGCCGCGTGCTCGAGGTGGGCGTCGGCACCGGATTGTCGCTGCCCTGCTACGAGAAGCATCTTACCGTCACCGGCATCGATCTGTCGCCGGCGATGCTCGGCAAGGCGCGATCGCGGGTCAAGCGGCAGAGGCTCAGCAATGTTGCCGGCCTCTATGAGATGGATGCAGGCGCGCTCGCCTTTTCCGACGAGAGCTTCGACACGGTGGTTGCCATGTATGTGATGACCGTGGTGCCGGACGCCGAGAAGGTCATGCGCGAGCTCGAGCGGGTGTGTGCCACCGGCGGCGAGGTCATTCTCGTCAACCATTTCAGCCAGGAGGAGGGCGTCCGCGGCTTTCTCGAGCGGAGGCTCGCGCCGCTTGCGACCTCGATCGGCTGGCACGCTGTGTTCACGCTCGACCGCGTCCTCGTCTGCGAGGATCTGCGGCTAGCCGAGCGGCGGACGCTTTGGCCCTTCGGGCTCTTCACCATGCTCCGCTTCGTCAAGGAGCCTGGCTTCGGGCTTGTGCCGCAGCGCGTATCCTCGGCAAAGTCCATGGCGCGGGCAAAAGCGCTGCCGCCGATGAGGCCGCGGCTACCGGAGCCGGTCAGGGTGAGGATCAAATGGCAAATCGCCCGCTCGCGCGTGGTTGGCCGGCGTTTGCTTGACACCCGTTACTGGCGCTCCTTATATCGGCGACTTTCCAGCCAAATGGCGGAGTAGCTCAGCTGGTTAGAGCAGCGGAATCATAATCCGCGTGTCGGGGGTTCAAATCCCTCCTCCGCTACCAGAAAAAAGCCCGCAAGTTCAAGTACTTGACGGGCTTTTACTTTGCCCCCTAAAACCCTTGTCGCATCGTTGTCGCATGGTGCAGAAAATGCGTGCATGCGCGTGGAGGCGCGGGAAATATGCGCGACAAGGGGGCGACAAGAGATTGGTGCGGACGGGCTTATGACCGTCAGCGGGCTAGCGGGCGTTCACAACTCACGGCAGAGTTCTCGGTAGGGAGGACCCTTGGCGGGAAGCCTCCCCTTAACTCAAGCCCCTGGCGCCGCGACCCATGGCGACGGGGGCTTTTTTCGGGGGGCGCCCTGGAACAACTTGCACCACTTCCGCATTGTGAGCGTGACAGACTCGCCCCCGTGTCCCCCCACGATGGTCTGTCAAGGAGAGAGAACAACTCCTATCGCGAAGCCCCGGCCCCAACCCTCCGGGGCTTCTGCTTGTCTAGACGATCCACCCATCTCGCGTGCCTTGTCGTTCCGAGGCTCTAAAGCAGCCGTTCTTGGCCAGCTGAATTTGGGCTGCTGTTAGAATTTGCAGCTTGGGCACTTTCATGCCGCCGGTTTCATACAGTCCTGCGGACGCAGCCTCTTTTTCCATTTCCCGCGTTGGCTCATTAAGCGTGAGGAAAAGCCCGAGCGCCGCCTTCTCGCGCTCCATCGTGCCTTTCAGATCACGAACGTCACCTAATTTGATGCCGCCACCCTTCACTGAAATCACCGCGAACTGCGGCTTCTTGTCTGCGTCTCGGAAATGCAGATAGCCGTCAATGCCGCGATCCATGCCCTTCTTCCCGCCCTTAGTCGCGAGCGCAGATCGAGGCGTTCGAAGACACAGGACGTTGTAGGAAGCGTTGGAGTTGAACGGCGGGTCGAGATCAGGTCAATGCTCTCGGTTGCGATGCTCTCGCGTAAAACAGAGAGATTGTCGCCATAGTACAGCGCGTTCGTCATGCAGCGATCTAACCGCTCGCAATCAACTCTGCAAGCGCCAGGAAAAAACCAAGAGGCTTTGCATCAGCTAATGCCCGCTTTGCCGGTCGCTGCACGCACGATGCCTCGGCCCGCTTTTGTGATAGGGCCTGCCTTTTTTTCAACTTTGTTTGAAAGAACGATGCGCTCCATGAGCATTGCGCGCATGGAGAAGCCCCGCCCTCCCGGCGCGGGACTTCTCCGGTTCCACGGGGGGAACCAGTGACGGCCGGGGGAAGGGCCGCCACCGATAAATAGGTAGTAGTAGGGCGTTCATTATCAAGCGGGCGTCGGCTTCGGTCGGCGCCCTTTTCTCTAGACTTAGAGCCAATGACCAACCGCCGCTTCCCACCGCCCTGGACCGTCGAGCGCTTGCCGGGCGGCTTCAAGGTGATCGACGCCAATGGTCAGTCGCTTGCCTACTTTTACGCACGAGAGAATGACAACGACACAGGCACAGCTGGGGTGCTCACCATCGATGAGGCGAGGCGATTGGCGAGCAACTTCGCCAAGCTGCCTGAACTGCTAGGTCGGGGTTAGGCGCCGGCTTCGGTCGGCGCCCTTTAGCATGGAGTTAGAATATGGAACGGGAAGAAGCTCTTGTGCTCTTAATGGGCGCGCATACAAAGGCCTTGGCAGTGATTATGGCCGCCACGCTGTCCACTCTCGTTAAGGAGGGAGTCCTAACAGAGGAAGCCGTTTTGAAGGGGCTTCGAACAACCGCGTCCGACGCGCGATCCAAACTCGCCTCTGAAGATGATCTCCACCCGGATCGTCTTATTGCGGACTCCATCGATGTTTTTGTCGCGCTGATTGAAGGTAGGCTGTTATCTAAATAATGCGCAGCTTCGGTCGGCGCCCTTATTTTTTGGTCGCCCGCGCCACGATCCAACGGCGCGGCAAGAGGAAAGAAACCCGGTCACTGGTTAGGCAACCGGGTCTCCCCAGGTGCAGTAGAAGACGCCAGCGAACATTGGCGTCGGCCGCGTCCAATGCGCTCGCGACATCGTCTGCGGGCGATGCCGCATCATTCATTATTGGCAGTAATCTCAACTCCCACTAGCAAGACTTCGGTACGGTTCTGTACACCAATAGGATCGGGTGTTTCTGGAACGCTATTCCACAAAACACGTTCGTCTGTGGGGGCTTCAGCGTAACGGAGAAAACCCCATGAAAATTCTTATTGCGACTTTTGCAATGACTCTAGCGCTTGCCTTCTCAGGCCCAGTCTTCGCAGGAGCGACCGCCGCAAAGACAGAGGCCGATTGCGCGAAGGCGGGTGGCACATGGAACGCTACGACTAAAATGTGCGAAGAGAAGAAGATGTAACCCGACCGGTGCTTTGAACGGTTCGAAGGGGGCGTCGGCTTCGGTCGGCGCCCTTATTTTTTGGTCGCCCGCCCCACGATCTTGTTAACAGCGTCGATTGCCAGCCCTTTAGCCGTCGCTTCATCAGACGCGATTGCCAAAGACTTTGCTACGGAACGAGCCGCGCAATTTCCCGGTTCGCACCAGCGAGCTAGCGTGGCCACTGACCAGGGTATTCGGTGCCATGCGCTTCCACTTGCCGTGGTGGCCGTTAGTGGCGAATCCATCGCGAACCCGCTTCAAGACGGAATCGCCGATCTCGGTTAGAGCCTGTCGCTGATCGAATGCTGCGCCAGCGCTGCGAAGCTTCTTAACTGCGCCAGAAACATCAATTTTCACGGTGATCATTTTTTACTCTCCAGGTTTCACCGCGGCGCACTTTGGTCACGATGGAGGGGTGGCAGCGGAACAGCCGAGCTAAGACGGGACATGGTTCTTGCCATTTATCGCCGCGCGGCTGGGATCAAAAAGACGCATTCAATATCGGTGCAAGCGTTGCTATCCTCGTCTATCGCTCCTCGCCGCACTCGACTGCGGCCTTCTCCATCGGAGCGGCTAAAGGGAGATGAACATGTCTTACCGTTTGTTTGTTTCCGGCGCTTTCGTCTGCACCCTCACGCTGCTCGGCTATACCGGCCAGGCCGATGCCACGACGCGGCTGATGCTGAACGGCGCGCCAAGCCTCACCATCCTCGCCCAGGATGAGGAAAATGCAGAAGTGCAAAACCTACTCGAACCTCAAACGGATAGCGGCCAGCCTGGCGGCCCGCCCGGCGGGGGCGATGCCGGCGCCCAGCCCGAAACCGCGCCGAAGGCTGGCGAAGAGATGAAGGCGATGCCGGAGGGTGGCGATTCCGAGATGGACGAAATGCAGGACGAGGAATAACCGAGAACGCTACGAGCGCCGTAGAGCCATGCTTGATATGGCGATGCGATGAACCGCGTGCTCGAACAGAATTTAGGATCGGTCGCAGACGCGCGCTTCTCGCTTTATCACTCCGGCCTCGGGTTTCTTCGGCTCCGCTTTGCTGCTCCTACGGCCGAAGGTGATGAGAATGGGCTCGTGAAGCTCGACCGGTCGTAAATGCCGGACCTGGTCGTCGGCTCGTGCGGGAGGGCCGAGAATGGTTAGGCTGCCCAATGCAGCGAACTTCAAGGACATGGAGGATCTCCTTTTTGCGTTTCTTTGCTCAAGACCATTTTGAGCAAAGGGAATCCTGTAGGAGCTCAGTAAAGTGAGCTTTCTTCAGACCGCCTTCCAGACAACTCGCGGTGCACGCAGTGCAAATTCGGAATTGGCGTGGTTTCAGCGTGTTCGCGTTGGCGGGCGCGTCGCGTACCGCCGTCCGGGACTCTTTCAAGTGTACCCGTGGTACAGTCTCCGTTGCCCGCAGGAGAACGAGAGACATGCAGGAGACGCCGCGCAAGGGCAGCGATACCAAAGAGCGCATTCTCGACGTGGCCGAGGCCGCCGTGCTCGAGAAGGGCTTCGCGGCCACGTCGATTGAGGAACTGATCGCCGCCGTCGACATCACCAAGAGCGGGTTCTTCTATCACTTCAAGGATAAGAACGAGCTCGCCAAGGCTCTGCTCATCCGCTACGTCGAGCGCGAGGACGCTCTGTTTGACGATCTATTCGCCCGTGCGGACGAGCTGAACGAGGATCCGCTTCACGGCTTTCTCGTTGGCCTCAAGATGATGTCGGAATTGATGGCTGATCTGCCGAACGGTCACCCAGGCTGCCTTGTCGCGTCCTTTTGCTATCAGGATCGTCTCTTCGACAAGGAGGTACGGGACCTCAACACCAAAGCGGTGCTCAAGTGGCGAAAAAGATTCCGAAAGCGGCTTGAATTAATCGCCGCCCGCTACCCGCCCAAGGGCTCCGTCGATCTGGACGATCTTGCTGACATGCTGTCGGTGATCGCCGACGGCGGCATCATTCTTTCAAGGGTGGTCAACGATAAGCAAGCGTTGCCGCGGCAGATCATGCTCTACCGCGACTTCATCAGGGCGGTCTTCCTGGGGTGCTTGTGACTCACTTAGGGCCTTCGCCGCCTCCACATCGGAGATCGACGCACCAGACTTCCGGTTCTGGCACTTTGCAGACATTGATGCCACGCTGAGCATGTCCGCTCTTGGGAGGTGAAGCGGACATCCCTCATTCGCGCTCTTGGTCCGCTAATGACCCAAAGCGGACACGAGACCAGAGAGCTGCAATCACCGCTATGAACAGGAGCAGGAGAATGGGCTCCAAGACGCCCATCACCCACGAATGGTCGTCGATCCTATGAGTCAAAGTTTTCCGCATTTCGGATTTCCCTATCTTTGCGGTGTGAGGATTGCTCAGGACGACCGGCCGGCCTCCCCAATGAGAGACCGGCTGGCACATCTCTATCGCGGCTTACCGACCTGGACGTTGGTCGGTTGGCGCCTGATTCAGCTGCGGTGGGCAACCTTTTGTGCACCAGATCTGCGCCAAAGTCTGCGCCGAAGCCGTACCCGGATTTAGGCTCACAGTTGCGCCGGAAATCAGCGCTGCTACTGCGAGCACGATTGCTAGTGACGTTTTCATGGCTGCGCTCCTTTCGGATCGTCGATGACAACAGACGATCATTCCTGAAGCGTGACAGGCCGAGCCTGCTCGTCCTAGTATGTAACGGTATGCAACTACACCCCCGATGCTGGCGGGATTGGCGCTTTCTTGGCGCGTTTGGAGTTAGACCGTGACGGCAATTTCGCTCAATTGCTGGAGCGAATCCGACCAGAAGGCCATTCGTGAGGAACTGGTCCGCATCCTTAACAGCGGCCCGTTCCACCAGTCACAGCGCCGGCAGCGGTTCCTGGAGTACCTCGTCAATGAAACTCTTGCTGGGCGCGGCGAGCGGCTGAAGGCCTACAACGTCGCTTTGGAGGTTTTCGATCGTCCCGAGACGTTTGACCCCACGGTCGATCCCCTCGTGCGGATCGAGGCCGCCCGCCTGCGTGAAAAGCTTCGCGAATATTACGGAACCGACGGCCAGGGCGATCCCATTCACATCGACCTACCGAAGGGCACATACACACCGCAAATCGAGTTTCGGCACGAGGGTGCTCCGCCAATTGCTCGCCGGAGGGCGCCTCAGACGCAAGAGGTCTCCTCCGCTGTTCCCGCGGTAGCCGTACTCCCCTTCGATGATCTCAGCGCGGACCAGAGCCTTGGCTATTTGGGTGACGGGGTGGCCGAAGACATCATCACGGCGCTTTCGCGATTTCCCGACACGGCGGTGGTCGCCCGGACTTCCTCCTTCGCTTACAAGGGCAAGGCTGTCGATATCCGACAGGTCGGAAACGAATTGGGCGTCGACTACGTGGTCGAAGGCAGCGTACGCAAGGACGGCGACAAGCTTCGAATCGTATCTCAGCTCATCGACACGAAGAATGGCGAGCATCTTTGGGCCGAGCGTTTTGACCGGACTGGCACGAACCCATGGGCACTCCAAGACGAGGTCACTGGAATGATTGTAAGCGCCATCACTGGGGAGACGGGCGCATTGAAGCAGGCGGAATATCGGCAAGCCTGGGCGAGAGGTGCGACGACACTCGAGGAGTATGACTACTATCTTCGCGGTCACGAGCAGCTCATGAAATACACCAAGGAGGGGATCGAACGGTCGGGCGAGATTTGGAGAGAAGGACTGGCGAAGTTTCCGAATTCACCGCTCCTCAAAGTGAAACTCGGCTGGCACCATATGATGCGTGTGATGATCTTCGTCAGTGATGATCCACCCGCCGATGTTCGAAAAGCAGGGGAACTCGCTCGGCATGTTCTTGCCAATGAGCATCTCTCTCCGCAGGTGGCGAGGCTTGCCAACTGGCTTATGAGTTTTGTGCTTGTTCAAGAGAAAGACTTTGATGGTGCGCTCGCCGCGGCGAACAAGACTGTCGCTCTGGCGCCCTATGACACGTTCATGCTCTCTTCTTTGATGGTCGCACTTGTGCAGATTGGGCGACCGGATCAGGCGCTTCAGTGGGCTGACCAGGCTGCGGCGCGGGATCCGGCACTGGGTTGGCACTACAACCGCGGTAGGGGATGGGCGCAATTGGTATTGGGAAGATTTGGAGAAGCTGTGGATGCTCTGGCGCAAACCGAATTCAGTGACGCCCACCTGCTCTTGGCGATCGCCTACGTGCGCCTTGGCCGCTTGGCCGAGGCCCGCGCAGAGGTGGGTAAAATGATGAAGATCCAGCCCGCGATCACGCTGCAAGCGTGGCGGCTGGGATATTCCTTCCGAGACCCTGCAATCCTCGACCGCTACGGCCTCGATCTCGTGCAATCGGGCTTGCCGAAGGCATAGCCCCTCTTCCGGCGACTCGCTTCCTGAACTGGTGCCGGGGGTCTGGCTCCCGCTCTCTATACAAATGCGTTATATTGCGACCGCGGCGAATGTTCTGCAACGCAGGAGGACACCATGAACCTCAAGCACCTGTTCGTAGCCGTGCCCACAACGCTTCTCATCCTTGGCAGTGGCGTAGCCAACGCCGGACAGACCATCAAAGACGTGGGCGCCATGGCCTGCGTCAATGATAAGTGGGACGAGAAGGAGCCTGAGAAGGGCCACAAGCTGGTCGACTTTGCTGGCCGATGCATAAACGTCCCCGACGATGCCGCCGAGGCGAAGAACGCAGGGGACTGCGTAGGAAAGTACGAGTACATGCCTGATGGAAGTTGGAAAGGCAGCGGGACTTGCTCTTACACCTTTAAAGGCGGCGACAAACAGAACGACAGTTGGGAAGAGGGATCGCACCTCAAGGAATACACATACAAAATTACCGGTGGCACCGGAAAATACGAGGGTGCCAGCGGCGGCGGAACCTACATGTACGAAAATATAACGGACACCCTCGCAGGCGGCAGATACAAGGGCCAGGTGGTACTGCCCTAAAGTCTCGCTGACACTATTAATGGCTACAGCGACTGCAAGCCCGCGCGCATCACTTCGTTGCGCGGTCTGCGGAATAGTGTCCCGAGGCTGAAGAAGCGGCTCAGTGATCAGCCATTCCCGAGCGATCGTGGTCTGTTGGGATAGCACCGCTTCGGGTTGATGCGGCAAGTAGCAACATCGCGAAATTGGCATGTCCGCTTCTGATGACGACGACGATCATAAAGGAGTAATAAAAACATCGTGCGATCGGCCCCACAGCGTGGGAGGCAAACCATGAAAGCATTCTGTGCGTATCGCTATTGATCCTGCTGATGCCGAGCGTCGCTTGCGCCGCCGCATTACGGGCGACAGCGCCGATGGGGAGCGCTTGCATGACGCTAACTGCAGGATAGATGAATGAGAACGACGCAGCGTGCACGCCGCTATAGTCATTCTAGGGCCTCTAGATCGCTGAGGTTCACCACTTTGGGACAACGCGGCTGCTGAGGCGACCGACGTCAAGCCGTCAGCTCCTGCACGAACTCGTCGAAAACCGCGGCATAGCGCATGGCGTCGCTGTCGCTGTGCATCACCGAGATCAGCCATTGCTCATCGAGGCCCGGGGGCAGGAGCACGCCGCGATTTATGCCGTGGATCCATTGTGCGAATGCCAGGTCGAAGTCGGTATTCTTGTAGTCGCGGTAATTGCGCACCGGTTCCGGCGACCACGTCACGCATCCTTTTGCCCCGAACCGCACAGTGTGGGCGGGGATGCCGGACCGATCGATGATCGCTTGGCAGGCGTCAACGAGCCGCCCGTTGCGGGCATTGGCCTCGGCATGCGCGGCGAACGTACACGCCTCCGACAGCGTCGCCTTAGCGGCTGCCATCACGAGTGGGTTGCCGTTGTAGGTCCCGAGATGCACGACCTTGCCCTGTGCAATCAGGTTCATATGTTCGACCTTGCCGCCAAAGGCGCCGACCGGGAAACCGCCCCCGATCGACTTGGCTAGCGTGATGAGGTCGGGTGTCACCCCGAGCTCGCTTGTGGCACCGCCATACCCTGCGGTGATGCCGGTCTTGACTTCGTCGAAGATCAGCAGCGTGCCATAACGCTCGGTGATTTCGCGTACGGCCTCGAGATAACCGGGCTCAGGCAGGCATATACCGATATTCTGCATCACCGGCTCGACGATGAAGCAGGCCACGTCGCCGCTCTGGAGGGCCTGTTCGAGCGCGCCAGGATTGTTGAACGGGATTACGACGACGTCCTCGACCACCCGTTTCGTGATCCCCAGCGAGCTCGGGATCGGGTTGGGTTGCTCAGCCGGCCCGGCGAGCTCGAGCGGTGGCTTGGTCGAGATCATCACCTCGTCGTGGTGACCGTGATAACCGCCCTCGACCTTAACGATCCGCTCGCGACCAGTCACACCGCGGGCGAGCCGGATGGCGTCGTGCGTGGCCTCGGTACCCGAATTCGTCGGCCGCCACATTGGCAATCCGTACCGCGCGCCCAGCAACTCGCAGACCTCTGCGTCGAGCTCGCACGGCGTGACATATAATGACCCATGCTCCAACTGCTCGGCCACCGCTCGTCGAACGGCGGGGTTCACGTGGCCGGCAAACAGGGCGCCGAAGCCCATGTCGTAGTCGACGTACTCGTTGTCGTCGACGTCGATCATTCGGGATCCGGCGGCGTGCTTGACGACGACCGGCCATGGTTCGTAGGCCTGGAAGCTCGACGGCACCCCCGCCGGCATCACCTTCTTGGCGCGTTCCGTCGCGATCTGCGATCGCTTCGTTCGCTCCGAATACACCACTCTCTCCCTGGCGGTGATTTCCTTGGCACGGGCAACAAGGTCGTTGTGGGCTGTGGACACGGTTATCGCTGTTGAAGAGGATTAGGCGCACCCCAACTCAGGGGCTGATGGGGGCGCTTGTATGTTGAGTGCTGGCTTCATCATCAGCGCCGCATGGGTCAAGGGTAACCAAGAGATCTAAACTGATCGAACAGCCGAGTCCGCTAGTGGCCACTCTGGTCCGGACCCTAAAGTGCCTTTGGCAATTCATGGTCCCGGAGGAATCCGCTAACGCTACGCCAGCGGCTCGAGTTTGCCGAGCAGCGTCGGCATAAATTCTGCCACGGTAGGGTGGATATGCATAGCCCGTGTAATCACGGTATAGGGCGCCTCGGCATACATCACGTCGAGGAAGGCATGCACCACCTCGTCGCCGCCGATGCCGAGAATTCCCACGCCGAGGATTTTCCTGGTTTCGGCATCCACCACCACCTTCATGAAGCCCTGCGTCTCGCCACGCTCGCGCGCGCGGCCGACCGAGCTCATTGGCGGGAGGTTACCTACTTTTAGGGCATTACAATCGTGCCCTTGAAAGCGTGTCGGTGAGGGCCTGATACCTGTACGTACCGCCGCCTTGACCCCCTCACGAGATTTTGCTTCTGACCCATGCGTACGTTGGGAACTTTTTTCCATCTGCCCCAGTGGAAATTAACTCCTCGTTAACCATAAGGCCTCTTTATCGGCTTTGAGGTTAACGAGATGTCAACAGCACGCCAAAACACTTCCTTCAAATTTCGCGGGGGCTCCTTTCACGCCCTTGTCGTTCGGCCTGAAGATCCCATAAGCGGCTGGCTGGCGGATGTGGACGCGCTACTTTCGCGTTCTCCCGGCTTCTTTGCGGGAAAGTCGGTGGTGATTGACCTTTCAGGACTCACCCCCACAAGGGATGGCTTCCTGACCCTATTGGACGAATTGAGTAAGCGCGAAATTCGCATTCTCGGTGTGGAAGGAGCAGATCCAAGCTCCATTGGTGAGCAAGTGCCATTCCTGACGAGAGGTCGTACAGACACCGAGAACCCCACCACGCCAGTAAACCCGGCGCCGGCACCGACGCTCACTAGCTCTCTGCTTATCGAAGCTCCCGTACGCTCAGGTCAACTTATTATCCATTCCGAAGGGGATGTGACGGTTGTTGGTTCAGTCGCATCGGGAGCGGAGATCGTCGCCGCTGGCTCCATTCATGTTTATGGAGCTCTACGCGGAAAAGTTCTGGCGGGTGCTTACGGAAACCGAAGCGCTCGGATTTTTTGTCGAAAGCTAGAAGCCGAACTAATGGCCATTGATGGCCATTACATCGTGGCCGACGAGATAGACGCCCATCTCCGCAGGGCGCCAATTCAGGCATGGCTCGACTGCGATGAACTGAAAATCACAACAATGAATTGAGAAACAAGGAGCATGCAAAATGGCCCAGGTGGTGGTGGTGACCTCCGGCAAGGGAGGCGTCGGTAAAACCACATCGACAGCTGCGCTTGGTGCGGCTTTGGCGCGAGAAGGCAGCCGGGTAGCTGTTATCGATTTCGACGTGGGTTTGCGCAATCTCGATCTTGTTATGGGGGCCGAGCGGCAAGTCGTTTTTGATCTGATCCACGTCGTCCAAGGCAGTGCACGGCTTTCGCAAGCCCTTATTCGTGACAAGCGGATAGAGACGCTCTTCCTGCTTGCAGCCTCCCAAACACGCGACAAGGACGCCCTCACTGATGATGGCATCGAACGAGTGATACGCGAGCTCCGACTAACTTTTGACTGGATTATCTGTGACAGCCCGGCGGGTATCGAGCGTGGCGCGTCTCTGGCGATGCGCTATGCCGACATCGCGGTTGTGGTAGCAAATCCCGAAGTTTCGTCCGTTCGTGACTCTGATCAAATCATCGGTCTGCTTGACTCGACCACAGAGAAAGCTAAGCGCGGCGAACAAATGGACAAGCACCTTCTTTTGACTCGCTACGATCCAATTCGTGCAGGGCGCGGCGAGATGCTCTCCATCGAGGATGTTCTCGATATTCTCTGCATACCCCTCCTCGGGATCGTTCCCGAAAGCAAAGATGTTTTGCAGGCTTCTAACATGGGCACTCCTGTTACTCTAAACAGTCCCACGAGCGCCTCGGCACGCGCGTACAATGATGCAGCTCGCAAACTCATGGGGGATCAAGTTCCGTTAGTCGTGCCAACTGATCGGAACACGCTGTTCAGCAAGTTATTGGGTCGGAGGGCAGCATGAAGTTCGCAGATTTATTTGGTCGACAACGATCAGCTACCACCGCGCACCATCGTTTGCAGGTCTTGCTAATGCACGAACGGTGCGCGGGCGGCAACCCTGACCTTATCCCCATACTTCGCGAAGATATTCTTGCCGCCATTAGCAAGCATATCACTGTCGATCCAGATAAGGTTCGTCTGAAGATCGAAAGGGGTGAGACAGTGTCGCAACTTGAGATCGATATTGAGATACCCACCCCAATGAGCACCGCGGAAAAGCGTGTGTCCTGCTGATGTTGAAGTCCCCGAAGTGGACCTCAGACGCAGCGTCGCCCAAGTCCGGTACTGACTCAAAGCGGACATTGCGCACCCTCAACGGCTTGCCGCCAATCAAGTGACTTTTACCATGAAGACCCGGTATTATGCGCGGGAGGTCGTATCTCAGCGGGGAGCGCGGTACAGACGTTCAGCCAAGCGATAACCATCAGCTTCGGCAATGAACGGCATGCAGATCGGATTTACAGGGCCTGACCTCCACCGTGTCGCGCCTAGCGAACAAGCAAAACGAGCGTGCCCAAGACAAGACCGTGGAAGCAGCTCAACAGGCTGACCAAGCCATACGGCGCAATCTTCTGACAGCTATCGCCCTGGCATTGGGTCTAGGATTCCTATTCGGGGTATTCACACGTCGATAATATAGGGGACTAGGAACTAAGGCCCGTAGCGGTTCGGGCCATCGAAGGAGGTGATGCCCTCTGCCAAACCCTAGCCAACCCGAAAAGCCAGAGATGCAACGAAGCCCTCGCAGAGAGTTCTCTGCGGGGGCTTTGCATCAAAGGGATATGATAAGTCCTATCCAGAAGCATCATTGGTTGCGACGTTTTTTCCCAGATAGTTGACCGTCCGGAGGCGTCGAACCATCATCATACGGACAAGGCATTCATGTCTCTCGCGAGCTCACCACGACACCAGTGCTGCTCATCTTCAATGAGAGCTCGAGCCTTTTCGATAACCTGAAGCTTAAGTGTTTTTGACCTGGACCCTATTTCATTAATGCAGCTGCGAGGTCTCGGACGAGTGGCTTCATGAAGAACGCATTCTCGCGAGGCATTATGTCCACCTGCACACCAAGCGTCTCAAGCTCTGCTGCAACGACCGGGCCAACTGCCGCAACGGTTACACGCTGGAAGCCCTGAACCAGCTCCGCTTCTCGGCCGGAGGAGCGGGCGACTTCGCGGAATCGGCGAACCTGGGGCGCGCTTGTGAAGGCAATCGCATCGACCCGGCCTGCGGCCATATCGTCCATTATCGCGATCACGCGCGCATCGTCGACTTCAGAGGCGTAGACATAGGGAAGCACTGGATCTGGCACAGCCCCGGCAGTTACGATGAAATCCATCAGTCGCGGATTCGGATTTCCGGGATTGAGCTGCACACCGACGGAGCGCCCGCTGAGGTCGAGCCGTCTCATCGCTGCGATAATACCTTCGGTGGTCGGCTCATCCGCAGGAATATCGGTGTCTAAACCGACCGCGCGCAGCGCTCGGACTGGTTTGGGCCCACGCGTTATTTTGCGTGTCTTGCGGAGCGCGTCGAGGAAAGCCAACTCCAGGTCGGTGCGTCGGGCAAACCCAAGCAGCCGCCGCAGACCTTCACCTGTCATTAACACAAGATCGTCGCACCTTCCGTCCGCGAACCGGCGGAGCCACGCCGCTATAGGTTCCGCGTCGGGCGCGTCGCGGATGGCGATCATTGGACAGGGAATGGCCTCGGCGCCACGCTCTTCCAGCAGGCGGACCAGTTGGTCAAGCTCCCGAGTTTCAGGCACTACAATTCGCCGACCACTCAACTCTTCCGTCATGCGAGATCTACCCGCCGCTGGCCCTTGGTAGCCGGTGTTGCTAGCTGAGTTTTCCATCATTATTGTTCCCGGCTTAATCACCTGTGCCAGGGTTCGGCGAGAAGTAGTTGCCCTTGTCAGGCTTGCCCTCCCAATCCTTCGCATCAGGCGGTGGCTCGCGTTTTATGGTGATGTTAGGCCAGACCTGAGCATACTTCGTATTGATCTCGAGCCACTTTTCGAGGCCGGGCTCCGTGTCCGGTTTGATTGCGTCGACCGGGCATTCTGGCTCGCAAACGCCGCAATCGATGCATTCGTCGGGGTGAATGACGAGCATGTTCTCGCCCTCATAGAAGCAGTCCACAGGACACACCTCGACACAGTCCATGTACTTGCAGCGAATGCAGCTCTCATTGACGATGTAGGTCAATTGAGCCTCCTTGCGGCAGTTGCTTATTCAAGGCGACTACATCGAATCCTTCTGTGAACCCACTTTCGATCAACGACTTTCAGTAAGGACATGAGGCGGGTGACGCGTGTCGCCCCGTCGGTTTAACCGGCGAACATACATGATAGCGGCCTCCGGGCGCTCAGCTTTGACCTTTAGAGCTGCAATGAGCGCGTCTTCAGCGCCAACGACAATTCGTTCAGCGTTGCCTTTCGCCATAACACCGACGATGAATTGCCACGACATTTTTGGTGCTTTCACAAGGCTGAGCAAGCTAGGCCGCAGTTAGCTCCTTCTTCGCATCGATACGGACTTTTTCCAATTCGGCGAGTGCATCGTCCACAAACTCATCGATTTCAGCTTCAGTGGTCAGGTGTGTTGAAATTGCAAGATCCGGAGCCCGACTTAGGACGCTCGACTTTACGTAGATCTGGATATAGGCAGCGGTCGGAGGTTCGTGTTCGCTATCCCCTCGATGGAAGCCGAACCTTCCTTTCGTTTTTTCCGCCATCTTGTCTGCCTCCGACGGTGGTTTCCCATCCACAATCCAGTTCAATTAGGGACACTGGCGAGCACCGATTGCGACGTGCTCGGCTCCACCACCTTGCGGTACAGGTGCCAAGTGGCGTGCCCGAGCACGGGCATGACGATGATGCGAGCGCGGTGCCGACGAGCGGGTAGATGATGCAGAGGAAGAAAACGTCGGTCCGATACGCCCCTAAATCGTCGAGACCTCTGACCAAGCTCGCTGCCGCCCAGGGAGCGACCTAACGACCCCACGGTCAGAGTCGCAAGCGTGACCTGATCCCATCCCCACTCGATGGGGTTTCGGATGTGGTCTTGGCTGGCCATCTTTGCTCCTCCCGAACAACCGGTTCGAGGGGCCGCGGGCCACCCGTGGCTTGACGCCTATTCGGCCGCAAGTCGCGGGCGAGCCGCGACCATACCGCCAAGGGTACTCCGATCCCCGACCTAGTCCTCTCACTTCTCGGTGTTACAGCGACGGTCGCCGGATGCTCACCGCTCGAGGGAGCTAATTTCATTCGCGGTGGTCAACGGTTGGTGAAGGTCGAATCGCAAAGGGATTTGGGAGGTATCGATGTCCGTTCGTGGCACAAAGCGGACCTCCGACGAAGCGTCACACAAGTCCGCGACTGACCCATAGCGGACGCTAAGCTTTTCGTGTGGATGCCCGGGCTGCTCAGCTAATAAGGAGCGGCGTGGTGCTGATCAGGGTACGGTCATCGACCTGCCGCACGAGGAAGTCAGCGACATCGGCACGACTGATCGCGCCGAATCGCCAGTCCCTTGACGCGGTCAGGACGCGGTAGCTACCAGTTGCGGGGCTGTCTTTCAGAAGTCCTGGCCGGACAATCGTCCAGTCGAGCCCTGAGGACCTAACAATCCACTCCTGCACGTCCTTGTCGTCATAGACACGCTTCAAGAGCAAGGGAAAGACGACTGCATCGTAGAGGAGACCGCCATGACCGCGACTATCTCCAGCGCCAAGACCTGTCACGGTGATGAGCCGCTTCACGCCTGCGGCCTTCATGGCGTCGACCAAGATGCGCGTGGATTCCGAGAAGAGTTTTGTGCCTTCGAAGACCAACCTGGGTGAGAAGTCCACACCGAGGGTTTGGATCACCACGTCGATGTCCCGGAGTACATTCCGGATCGTGTCTGGATCGAGCGCGTTGCCCGATACCTTAGTGAGTTTTGCATCTTGGATTGGTATGCCTGCGCCAGAACGCGCCAAGGCCCGAACGCTGTGGCCGGCGCGAAGTGCTGCCCTCGCCGTTTCAAGTCCGATCCCGCGGCTGGCACCTATGATGAGAACATTGGCCATAATTCTCCCAACTCATATTTGTTGTCGGGCCGATGTTGGCAAGCAGGTCAATGGAGTGCTGCCTGACGAGGCCGAAAGCTTATGACTTGGTCGGGGCAGGCGGGAGCTCGAGAAGCGCGAGTTCGAGGCTTTTGACGAGTTCAGCCATGAAGGTAAAATCAAGAGTATCGATCGTATCGCTAGGAAGGTGATAGTTCGGATTCCGGAAGAAGGCGGTGTCCGTGACCATCAGCGCAGGCAATCCTGCGTCCCAAAAGGAGGCGTGGTCACTCAAGCGGGTTTCCGGCAAAATTCGTCCATCGAAGGGAAGGAAAAGTGACTCGACCGCGAGATGTGTATTCTTGCGGAAGCCCCCAAGAACGGCACGTCCGAAGCGGTGCGAACGCCAGTTTCCAATTACGCCAATGAAATTGCCTTGGCCAGGATAGCCGGGCCAGCGGGGGAGGAACGGATAATGTTGGCGTGGGGCTGTATAGCCGACCATCTCTAAGATGATCGCTCCGAGCACACGATCGCCGTTGTTCTCGCAGTTACGAACGAAGATCCGGCTGCCTTGATGACCCGTCAAATGGGCCGGCGGTTCCTCAAGAGTGAAGGCAACGAAGAGAACAGGCGCCTTCAGTCTGGCTTGCCGCAGGCGTCCGGCTAGTTCGAGGAGGACCGCGACGGCGCTCGCATTGTCATCTGCGCCCGGCGTGCTCGGGACGGTGTCGTAGTGAGCTCCAATAACGTAATAGGCAGAAGCCCCGGCGACCGCCGGAAGCGTGGCAAGCAAATTCGTCACGCGCTGGTCATAGTAGTCATAATCCTGCTCTCGTACAACGAGACCAGCCTCCTCAAAGACCGAGTGAATATAATTAGAAGCTCGCACTAGGCTGTCAGGACTTGAGGGGGTGCGAGGACCAATGTCGACGGCGAGAGCCTTGACATGTTCTCGTAAGGCGTTCCGAAGGATTTCTAGTTCACGATTGGCCAAGCTGAGTCCTCGGCATGTTGCTGACGAGCTGATGGGCGTTGACGCTTATTGTTGACTGATGGGTAAATCCCATAAGCGGGCGGCGCCACGACTACCCCTGGCATCACCCCATCTGGGCGCCTTGACAACGACCGAGGCTTGGTCAGCGAAGATATGCGGGATTGGGACGGGAGATACGCTTATCGGTATCTGGGTCTTATTCTTCAGTGGAGACGGGTATAAGCTCATCGGGCACGTCACTTAGCGCACCGAGAAACGCCTGGGCGCTTTCTAGTTCGACCGCAAGACTGAGCCAGCTTTTAACCCACGTAGCGAGCATTTCCCTTGCTTGACGCGCCTGTCGTGGGTGACCCAACGCCTCAAGTGTTTCGGCGAGTTTTTGCTGTCGGGCAATGCACGCTTGAACATCCTGAAACAGCGATGCCTCGGGTAAAGTTGTGTTATCGCTAGGAACCTTCATAACTTTGAAACGAACGCAAGGGTGAATTTTCGGTTCCCGGGTCAGTCTGTTTTTTTGCGTCGCAAGTGCCCTTATCGCCTGCTTACGCAGAGTCGCTTCAGGTTACTAATGCGTGTCGATGGACGTCATAAATGAGGCTCTCAACTCTAAGGGCACTTGCGCTTTGCGGCAACGCTGACCCAATCCGCAATCGGAACGGCAATCGAATAAGACTGCTTGGCAACTCCCACCATGATGGCAGCCAACTTCAGATCGTCATTGTATTGAATGAAGATCGGACCGCCGGAACTCGCCGCGTGTGTATCGCAGTCGGTAAACCAAAGGTCTCGATCTTGCGCCAGCAGGTGGCAGCCAAAGTGCCCGCTCAAGACCTGCCGTCGGTCAGCGGCGTAGGATGCGTGCACGAGTGCGATGTCTGAACCCTGCACCTGGGCATGATCGATTGGCAGTGTAGGAACGTTATTGAGCTCATCCTTCAACACAATGAGCACTGTGTCCCGTATGAAAGCGCGTTGCGGAACAGCTTGAAACGGTATGCTTGGAAGAATTTTACTCGGACCAACATATTCGTACCCAGGCGGAAAGTGGAGGCATTTAGCGGTAGAGTGGCCCAGCCATCCTGATCCCTTAACACCCGCCAAAAAATGTATTTGATGGAGGGGAAAGGGCTTGCGGCTCCACGGATCCATAACGCAGTGGGCCGCGGTGATGACGATGTTGCTTGCAATCAAAGACCCAGTGCACCTCGTCGCGCGTCGGTAGCCGGACGCATTGACTTGACCGATTGCCGACCACGGTGCGCTTTGCTGCTGGTCAATCACTCTCCGATCGTCGCTGCTCCCTAGGATGCCCGGCTGCAGGTCGCCTGCGGATGCCCCGGCGACGATGAGGGTGCATGCGATATAGAGGAGGCCGTGCAGGGCATGCCTCGCGCCTAGGTGCATCATGGCGGTACCCTCTGCTGACCGCGGCCTAAAGTGACGTCTCGTGCGCAGTTCTCGGCGCCTTCGAGCACCCCTCGCACCACAAAGCATTCGGCAACTACCAACAGGGTTCGTCGTTCGATTGACGCTGCCGGCGATGACACGTTCTGCGCAAATGCCCCTACCCCCGGGGCCGCCGCCGCTAACAAGGAGTTCTGCAGAAATCGGCTGAAGGGCAAGGCAGTAGGTCTATATCCTAAGATATATATTCAAACTCCTCCTACCGTGCCAAATACAAGTCGAAAGGGACCAAAGCGATGACGCGGGTCTCGAGTAAGTGGGCTGAGTTCTGGGCTACCGCGAATAGCGAAGCCAGCCGTGGGACTTGTAAAATTTTTCAGGTCCCAAACGTCACGAGACAATTTTTCGAACGATCAGGAGCCACGACCATTGAGGTTGCGCGACCTGACCTGAATCCGAACAGTCCCTAGAACAGCGCGATCACAATTGGAGGATAGGTTATGGCTATTAACGACACAAATCTCGTTCTCGACGAGCAAATCGGCGTACAGACCGACGAGGATACCGATAATGATGTCCTCCTCGACGCGACGCTGAGCGCCACGCTCACCGCTCTCGGCGTGGCATGGAATCAGTGGCGGTACGGACACCACGACAGGCTTCCCGCAGGTGGCCGTCAAAACACCGCCCTCCTTGACACAACCGGAGTGGACCGATCTGGCGCTGTAGATCCCCGATGACGGCACGACGAGCGGCCTCTTTACCGTGAACGGTGTGGAAATCTTCCTCTACAACGAGGGCGGCATCATTTATGGGCGCGAGGGCCGACGCGAATGGTGACGCTGACCCCGACGGCGCCCTGGCGTTCGCGGTTGCGCTTGACCTGAGCGGCGGCGTGGAGGACGCGCAGGTTTACCTCATTCAATACGAACCGTTGTATCACAACAATCCTGGTGATCCTACATATCATTGACGACGACGACGTCCTGTCGTTTGCCGAGGGCAAGATCACACTGAATGTAACGACCACCGAACTCGAAACCACGTTTCAGACGCTGGACTTCGCGTCGATCCCGTCAGGTAGCCCGCAGGAGACGCTCACGGTTGCGACAACCGATACCACTGACAATCACAGCGCCAAGTTTGATGGACTTATCTTCCCGAGCGGGACGGTCGCTCCAACGGGGATCCAACGACAGTCCCAACCAACCCCGGAACCGATGATGATCTGAACCCCGACGCCGTCGGCTTCGGTGTGAAGGGCAGCCAAGCCTCTCAGATGAATCAAAATGAGGGTTTCTTCGTTCAAGACGCGGCTTGGACCTCTGCTAATCCGCGATGCGAATGAGATCGGCGGCATTGATTTCGACATCCAGAGCATAGGCGGCGTGAAGAAAGTTAACGTCGAGTGGTGGACTGTCGATAATGGGGTAGTAGTTGACACGACACTGACATAGTAAGCTTACCTGCTGGCAACGCCGTCAGAATTATCACCTCGAACACACGGATAGCGTCGATCAAATCTACCTTCGATTTACCTACGACACGAAGCTGGACACCTCCGGCGTGCGCGTTGAGAACCTCGAAGTTGCGTTCCCATCAACGGAGCCGATGGAGATCGTCACCCCCGAGGACCTCGGGACGCACCTCGTGTTCGAGGACGCCGGGCCGACGTTCACCGAGATCACTGGTGATGCCACGCCGTTCCAGGTCGGATTAGGACGGTGAACACGACGATGGGACATTCACCCTTACTCCCGGAGCCGACGGCGCACACGTCACCATCACCGATTTCACCGATCTCGGTGGCAATGACATCACGGAGACTCTCACCAACGACGGAACGACGCTGAGGTACCACGACGTGGCCACCAATCAGGACCTCTACGAACTGAACGTTACGGACTCGGGGTACACCTTCGACGTGCTCTTCACACCTCAGGGTGAGCAGTCCGACCTCGACTTCAATGCGGTCAAGTCGGGCGGTCCACAGGAGACCTTGACGGTACCCACGGTGGACAACACCGGCAGCAACGTCTTTGACGGTCTGATCTTCAACGCTACGCCCGTTACAGATGACGCGACCGAGGCAGACTTTGCGCCGTTCAACGCTGCTCGACTGGGAGGCCCGACTGTTGCGCCTGACAACGTTAACCCCGATGCAGTTCGGATTTTGGGGGTGAAGGGCGGTCAGGCATCGCAGATCAATAACAACGAGGGCTTCACCTTCTCTAATGCGGACGGGTCTGACGTCAACAATCTAACCTTTGCAGTCGCAGGGATTGGAAACATCAACGCCATCACCGTAGAATAGTGGCTTTACAACGATGCGGGTACTCTGATCGATCACAACATCGACAACGTTACTGACTTGCGTTCGGGTCAGGACCGTGACCATCAACGATGATGGTGGTCAAGCCTTCGACATCGGCCTACTATTCAGTCCCAGGTCCCCGGCGCCAACTCGGGTGTTCGCATGCTCGATGGTCTGCCACGAGCATCGAGGCTCCGGTACCTGATGAGCAGTTTCATTTCAGTCTGGCTCACCTGGTGGCTCGACGGGGTTGTTGTTACGTAAGCTCTGGGCATTACCGGAAGACAGGACTTGATCGTTTAATGGCGTGCTGGTAGCTGTCGAAATTGCTTTCAGTGTAGGCGATCGTCCTCTCGGGGGCAGGTCGTGCGCCCTAGACTTAAACTGGGCGGAGAGAAGGCCAATGTCCTCAAAGCGGCGCATGTCCGCTGGTGGCGCAACTCGTCCGTCTAGATAACTACACTCGGCATCGCGATCGACCTGCATGGCAGCTGTCGCCGTCCTCCTCAATGCCCACAGGCCGCGTCTCGTGCAGAATTCGAGGATCGCGCTGGCTAGCAGTGTCTGCCGCGGTGCCCGCTCCCGCCCATGACTGCTCCCGAAAGGAAAGCGTGTCTTGTCCTCGGCGAGCTCCAGTGCAACGGAGTCGAGGACCGCCGCCGCGTCCCAGAAAGCACGCATGAACTCCACGCCCTGGCCGGGATAGTCCCAAACATAAAACCCGAGGGTGGCACCCGCCCGGGCCACCCGTTTCATCTCCATGAGCGCTTTCAGCTTGTCGGGCACGAAGTTCAGCATCAGCGCGGACACGACCGCGTCGCGGCTTGCGGTCTCCAAGGATATGGCTTGGGCATCTCCCACATGGAACTCAGCCCGTCGATCTTGAATCGTTGCACGCGCCGTTGCGACGAATCCTTCCGACGAGTCAATGGAAATCAGGCTCTTCGGATTGCATCGCGCCAAGATCGCGGCGGAAAGTGCGCCGGTGCCGCAGCCGATATCCAACCAATCTAGGCCGCTGCCGGCGTCCAGCCAGTCAAGAAAGCGTGGCGCAATCTGACGACTCCAGCGCCCCATATAGGCTTCATAGCGGTCGGCGGCCTGCCAAGTATCATGGCGGGACGTCTCTGCCATCGGTCGAGTCTCCTGCCGCAATCCGATGATACGCCTGCGCTGGGTGAGTTGCGAAGCTTGCAATGTCCGCTTTGGGTCATTAGCGGACATTATTAGCGGTATCAGGGATGTCCGCTTCACCCCTAAAAGCGGACGTGCTCAGCCTCACCATGGATGTCCGCTATGTGCCAGAAGCGGACCTGATCAATGGATCACTCTATGGGTGCGAAAGCTAACCGTGGTGGTTGGCGACGGCGAGCACCTGGCGCCCGCGTCGCTCGTGCAGCCGGCGCTCATCCCAAGAAACCGGGCGGCATCTATGGCGCGAAAAAATCGTGCGGCGGGCACGCGATCGGTTCGTCCGCAGCCGGGCAGGCGCCGAGCCCATCGAGGCAATCCACCATCGAGCGCTTTGCCCATGCGTACACCTCGTCGCTCGTACCGGCAGGCTTGGGCAGGCTGATGTGATCCCGGTTGAATCCCTTGACCTCAGAGGCGCCGAGCGTCGCGCTCTCCTTATCAACGACGATACCGACGCCGGTCACGCCTAGTTCCTCGTACGCCGCAAACACCTTCAACGATGGACACCCCACCTCGTGCTTTGCGAAGAAATCCCAGACCGTGTGGTTCAGCAGCTGGAGATAGTCGTTGGTGCGTATCGGCCCCAGCACGCGCAGCTGCTCGTTACTGCTTGCCAGCACCGCAAGCCTGGTAAGCGAGCTCCCCTGCATCGGCGTGCCGAGGGTGATGACGAGCCGGAACCGGCCGAGCGCGGTATGCCCGTAGCGGTTCTTGACGTGCAACAGATACTGCCTAGCGACGATGCCGCCGAGACTGTGACAGATGAAGATGACCTTTGCATACCGCGTCTGCAGCATGAGGGCATCGAGCTCTTTTTCCAGATCGGCCACGACCTCGCTGATCGGCGGCCCGGAAAAGAGAAAGCTGTCGTACACCACACTGTAAATATCGAGCCTGTCCTTGAGATCGCTGTCGCCGGCCAGCAAGGCAGGCCAATAGGCTTGACCGCTCGTCCACGTCTCGCGCGCGCCGGTATAGCCATGGATGAAGACCACGGCGGCGCGGTCGCAAGGCTCGGCGCATGGCTCTGCGCTTTCGGCGACAAGGCGCAGTCCGCTGTCTGCCCTGCTTGGCAAAGCCCAAGCTGCGGCCGATGCCAAGACCAGGATCAGCACTAGAGAGAGCTGCTTCATGTGATCAATCCCCAGAAGCTCAGCATGACTGCCGAGGGTACAACGGCCGAAAGGCGGGGGGTACACTTCGCAGTCCCGGTAAACGTCCGCTTTGGGTCATTAGCGGACACCGCAGCGGCGATCTACCTGGCTTATGCTTTCCGCTCGATCGTTAGCGGTCAAGGATTTTGGAACAACCGCGTTACATCTGCAGCTATAAATTTAGCCCACCGCCGAATCTCGCCGCGGCCTCACGTATTCCCGGTCAGCCAAAGAATTAAATCGATAATGACGTTGGTCGAACGCTGGACAAGCTGCCAAACAAAATTGAGGTCAATCCCGAGTTGCGCACCCAGCAGCGGCAATATGAAGAACGCCACAATCAGAATCATCATGCCGTAGGGTTCGAGCCTAGCCAATGGCTTCGCCAGCGCATCCGGGAGCACACCCACCGCGATGCGTCCACCGTCGAGCGGCGGCAACGGTAGCAAGTTAAAAATGGCAAGCAGCACGTTGATGATTAGCGTGTTCTTAAGATTCTCGGCCACCCAGGGCCGAGCCGCATCAGGTAGATATATGAGGAGGTGGACCGCGAGTGCTGCCAGTGTTGCTAATGCGAAATTCATTGCTGGGCCAGCTGCGGCGACCAATATCGAGTCGCGACGCGGATTGCGCAGCGCTTGAAAGTTGACTGGCACTGGCTTGGCGTAGCCAAACAGGATTGGTGAGCGCATCAAGAGCAGCACCGCCGGTAACAAGACGGTCCCAAAAGGATCGATGTGTTTGAATGGATTAAAGCTGACCCGACCGAGGCGCCACGCTGTATCATCGCCGCATAGCCGCGCGACATATCCATGCGACGCTTCATGGAACGTAATGGCAATAACCAAGGGGATGACCCAGGTCGAGGCCGAATAGAGTGCGGTGAGAGCCTGTTGAGACATGAGATCAATGCGGGTTAGGGGTTGGCAGCATGGCGTTTTTTGCGTTGAAGCGCTAAGCTCTTTTCGGTGAAGACATGCGCCAGACTGAACCTATTTCCCCGCGTATCTCGCACCTTTCATGGGGCCACATAGAGGTCGAGGGCCATCCGCCCTTCAAGGACGCCAAGATCTTTCCCGGCGGCGCACGGGAATGGGACTGGCGCGAGACGGGCACACGCCATGTGCCTGGCGTTCAGCCAGCCGATGTTCAAGAGTTGATTGAGCACGGCGCAAGAGCCGTGGTGCTCTCAAAAGGGATCTGGGAGCGATTGCAAGTCGGTCCCGAAACCTTGGAGCTTCTGGCTAACAATGGCATCCAAGTCGACGTCTTGCAGACTGAGGCCGCGGTGCAACGATTTAACGTCCTCCGTGAAAATATGCCCGTCGGTGGGTTATTCCATTCGACCTGCTGATTGACCGTTTTCGCGTCAATTGAAGCGACTTCTAATGTTCGTACTCAAAGTTCCGGAATTCACTCATACGAACGAGCGTCTAATTCTCACGATCTTTGGCCTCCAGCTCAGCGGCCCGAGCTTTGACCAATTCGTAGATCTGCTCCGGGGCGTACCGAAGAGGGACAGCGGAAGAGGAACGAACGTGAAATACAGGCGTCAGCCGTGCATATCAGCTTTCGCTTCGATGCCTGAAGCGGCTTTGCCTCGCGCCCTCAACCTGCTCATCACAAAACCGAGGACTCCAAGCCCAACGGAAACGACGCCTAGCAACTTCGTCCAGACCGGACCGCAAGCGATACATTCAATACCGCCCGGCGTGATCATCAGACCTCCGATAAATATCAGCCAGGCCCAGGCGAGAGCCATAAAGAATTCTACGCCTACCGAAGGCGAGCGGACCCGGCCAGATGGCGGACATCACGCTTGGAAGGTCTTGACCGTCCACCTTGGTCCAGGGCGCATCCGAATTTGGCAGCCAAGGATCAGGCATGACCCGCGCCTTGTCGAGCACGTAAATGTTGCGGAAAGGTAAGGGGCGGGGCGGCCCGCCCCATGGGGCGGTGGTACGGATAATGTGCATATGGAGGTGCGGCTCGGTCGAGTTGCCGGAATTGCCAGCTAATCCGAGGAATTGCCCTTCAGAGACAACGCCGCTCGACAGAACTGCAGAATTCAACGAGCCCATCTGGAAATGTGCATACAGCACAAGGTCGGGGCCGTGCTGGATATAGAAGTGGTTTCCCTCCACTGGCATCGGCGTTGGGATTTGTGGACCGAAGGTGGTATTGTCCGGCATATCGTTCTTGGACTGAACGACGGACCCACCAGCCATCGCATAAATCCGCTTTCCCCAGGTTCGGACATCCTGATTCTTGTTCCCAGTCGTCCCTGTCCGTGCTGGCCTCCACTGCTGCGACGCATCATCAAAGCCCCATACACGCATATCGTACGCAAACAGTTGTGTGCCAGCCGCGAATGTCCCAGGAGTTCCGAGTCCGCCGGGATCGTGTTGAGCGCTTACCCCAAACCAGAATTCGGTTTTC
>CAWHAX010000010.1:0-129954 GCA_963827365.1 uncultured Alphaproteobacteria bacterium
TATGGCCGGGGCGCGTGGTGACGTAGGGCTCGCCTAGTTGTTCGAGCACATTCGGTGGGAAACCCTCGCCGTCATCGGCGATCTCGATCCTGACTTCATCCTCCGACCACCGCGCCTTGACCTCGACCTTGCTTCTGGCGAAGTCGATGGCGTTCTCCACGAGATTGCCAAGGCCGTAGATCACGCCGGGATTGCGCTGCATAACCGGTTCTTGCGCAAGCTTGTCGCCCTTTGCGCTAGGCAATGGCCCCGCCTCAACCTCGATCGGTACCGCGATCAGCCGGTGCGGCGACACCGATTCCTCGATGAGATGCCTGATAGGGAGGCGGGAGACGATGAAGTCTGGCTGTTCCCCCATGCCGGCGAGCTCGCCAAGGATGGTGCGGCAGCGCTCGGCCTGGGCGCGCAACAGCACGAGATCCTCGTAATGCGGATCGGAGTGCTTGGCGTCACGCAACAGTTCCTTGGACACGACCGCGATGGTGGCGAGAGGCGTACCGAGGCCATGCGCCGCTGCGGCGGCAAGTCCGTCAAGCGCCGAGAGTTTCTGCTCGCGCGCTAGCACGAGCTCCGCAGCGGCGAGCGCTTCGGCCATGCGCCGCGCCTCCTCCGCCGTGCGCCAGGAATAGAGCCCGATGAACAAGATGCCAGAGACCAGAGCCGCCCAGATGCCCAACACGTAAGGTAGGGGCAGCAGGAAGGTCGAATGGTGAAACCAGGGAAGCGGCAGATGGAACTCGGTGAGCAGCGTCGCCACCAGAACGGCAAGACCGCCAAGCGCCACGGTCACCCTCGGCGGCAAGGTCGAGGCCGACACCGTGACCGGCGCGATGAGCAGGAAGGCGAAGGGATTCTCCAGGCCGCCGGTCAGATAGAGCAGCGCCCCGAGCTGGAGGATGTCGTAGCCGAGCATCAGAAAGGCGTAGTGGCTCTGGAGGCGCTGGCTTGCCGGGTAGCGAAGGCGGAGCGCGACATTGAGCCAGGCGGAGAGCGAGATCACCGCAAAACAGGCGCCGATTGGCAGATCGATGCCCATGATCCAATAGACGAATACGACGGTGATGCTCTGGCCTAACACCGCGAGCCAGCGCAGGCGGACGATGGTTTGCAACCGCAAGCGGCTTTCCCCGCGGCGGAGCAGATCGTGCACCTTGGCGCGCGGCGAGGCTTGAACGGAGGTTTGACTAATGTCCAGGGCGCTCATAGGTGAAGTCTAGCATGGTCGGCGCGGCCATAATTCGGACAAAGCGCGGCAGCAGGCGCTAAGAGATGGATGAGAGACTAACAAAGTCGCAGGATTTGGCCGAGGCGCTCGCAGTCGCGGAAACGATTCCGGTTGCGGTCGAGGACCTCACCAAGGTTTACGGCACGGTCACTGCCGTGAACGACATCACATTTTCGTTGAAGCCGCGCTCGACCGTGGCCCTGCTCGGGGGCAACGGCGCCGGCAAGACCACGACCATCGCGATGCTGCTCGGCCTCGTGATGCCGACCTCCGGCGAGGTGAGGGTGTTCGGCGCCGACATGGCACGGAACCGCTATCAGGTCGCCCAGCGCATCAACTTTCAGAGCCCCTACGTCGATTTGCCGATGCGCCTCACCGTACGCCAGAACCTCACTGTCTATGCCGGCCTCTATGGCGTCGCCAACGAAGCTGAGCGCATCGCCTTCCTCGCCGAGGACTTGCAGATCGAAGGACTGCTCGACCGGGCAACCGGCAAGCTCTCGGCCGGACAGAAGACCCGTGTTGGTCTTGCCAAGGCGCTGCTCAATTCGCCTGAGCTGTTGCTGCTCGACGAACCGACAGCGTCGCTCGACCCCGACGCCGCGGATTGGGTGCGGCAGAAGCTGAAGGACTATGCGAATAGTCACCGCGCCACCATCCTGTTCGCCTCGCACAACATGGCAGAGGTCGAGCGCCTCGCCGATCGCGTCATCCTGCTCGATGCCGGCCGCATCCTCGAGGACGACACGCCTTCGGTGCTGATCGAGGCCTACGGCCGCGAGACGCTGGAGGAAGTGTTTCTCGACGTGGTGCGCGGCCGTGCTCAGCGCGGAGAAAGAGACGACGCGGGGCAGGCGAGGAAGGCATCATGAGTGCGGTGACCTCACGCTCCGTCGCCGTCGCCGTGCTCCTGCCGGCTTTCGGTATCGGCAGCTCGCTTCGCCGCATCCGCGCGCTCGTGCTCCGCTACATGTACCTGTTGCGGAGCTCCGGCATCAGGCTGATCGAGCTGATCTACTGGCCTTTCCTCCAGATGCTGACCTGGGGCTTTCTTCAGAAATATCTCGCCGGGACCACGAGCCCGCTCGCGCAGGCCGCGGGCGTGCTGATCGGCGCGGTTCTGCTGTGGGACATTCTGTTCCGCTCCAAGATCGGATTCTCAACCACCTTCATCGAGGAGATGTGGTCGCGCAATCTCGGCAATTTGCTCACGAGCCCGCTGCGTCCCTTCGAGCTTGTCGCCGCTTTAAGTGTGTGGAGCGTGTTGCGCCTTGCCGTCAGCATGATCCCTGTCGCCGTCGCCGCCTATTTCTTCTTCGGCTTCAACCTGCTCGATCTCGGGCTTGCGCTTGTGGCCTTCTTCGCGCTGCTCGTGCTGACGAGTTGGTCGCTCGGACTTCTCTCCGCCGGCGTGATCCTGCGCTACGGGCTCGGCGCCGAGGAGCTTGCCTGGTCACTTGCCTTCATCCTGCTGCCGCTCTCTTGCGTCTATTACCCCGTGTCGGTGCTTCCGGACTGGCTCCAGCCGGTCGCGCTCGCTCTGCCGCCCACCCATGTGTTCGAGGGCATGCGCTCGATCCTGTTGCACGGCGTGTTCGACGTGAAGGAGCTGTGGTGGGCGCTCGGGCTGAATGCGATGTACCTCGCCATTGGCTATCTATCCTTCCGCTGGTTCCTGCAAAGCGCGAAGGTCAACGGCACGCTTGTGCAACTCGGAGAGTAGATGCGCGCCGGCCTGATCGCTTTCATCGTCGGAGGCTTCCTGATCGGCGCACTCTCCGGGGCAGCGATCCTGCTCCTCACCTCCCCGCATGGCGGGCAGCCGGTTCAGTCTTCGGGCACTCCGCTCGTCGGCGGACCATTCTCGCTGGTCGGCGCCGACGGGAAGACCGTCACCGACGCGGACTTCCACGGGCGCTATATGCTCGTCTTCTTCGGCTTCACCCATTGCCCCGACATCTGCCCTGCCGAGCTCCAGGTCATCGCCCAGGCACTCGACAAGCTCGGCGACAAGGGGAAAAAGGTCGTTCCCGTCTTCATCACCCTCGATCCTGAGCGGGACACGCCGCGGGCTATGGCTGATTATCTTAAGAGCTTCGGGCCGAATTTCGTGGGCCTGACCGGCACGCCGGAGGCGATTGCCGCCGCCGCCAAGTCGTATCGCGTCGCTTATACCAAGGTTGATAATAAAGAATCAGCCAGCGATTACAGCGTCGATCATTCCGCTCTGGTCTACTTCATGGATCCCGAGGGAAGGTATGTGACGCACTTTTCCTATGGCACCAGCGCCGACGAATTGGCGGAAAAGCTCAATAAAATTCTATAGTTAAGCGGCCCTGATGTCGCACCGCGGCCTTTGTCATTGCGCCGCAACATAGAATCACCATTTGAGTTTGCGATGCAGCATTAATTGCTGCACCCTTAGGAAAGCGGGAGGTCGATCCATGCTTTACCATTTGTACGAACTCAATCAGGCCGCGTTGAGCCCAGCCCGGGCGGCGGCCGA
This sequence comes from uncultured Alphaproteobacteria bacterium, assembly GCA_963827365.1. Lineage (GTDB taxonomy): Bacteria > Pseudomonadota > Alphaproteobacteria > Rhizobiales > Methyloligellaceae > Methyloceanibacter. The sequence continues at coordinate 3,732 of CAWHAX010000010.1, forward strand.
AGCGTACCGGCTGCTGTTTCGCAACCCGCTGAATCCGGCGTATCACACGCCGCTCGGCCGAGGTGCTGCAGCTGCACTTGAGCTGTTCGAGCGCACCACGCGCCGTTACCGCAAGCCCGCGTGGGATATCCGCACCACGTCCGTGGACGGCCGCGAAGTCGCCGTGCGCACGCGCCGGATCATCGCTAAGCCGTTCTGCAATCTAGTTTATTTCGAGCGGGACCTGCCGCCAGCGCGCCGCGGCAAGGACTTAAAGGTGCTGATCGTGGCGCCCATGGCCGGTCATTACCCGACGCTTCTGCGCGGCACCGTGCGCGACATACTTCCGGACCACGAGGTCTACGTCACGGAGTGGCGCGATGCGCGCCGCGTGCCGAGGTCCGCAGGGCCCTTCGATCTCGACGACTACGTCGACTACATCATTGAATTCATAAGGCATTTCCGGGGCGACCTGCATGTGATGGCGGTCTGTCAGCCGACCGTGCCGGTGTTCGCCGCCGTGTCCCTGCTCGAGGCCATGCGCGACCGCGCGGTTCCGCGGTCCATGATCCTGATGGCTGGCCCGATCGATACGAGAATAAGCCCAACAGAGGTGAACTGTTTTGCCGAGGGCCACACCGTCGAATGGTTCGAGCGAAACGTCATCACCCAGGTTCCGTGGCCGCATCCAGGCATGATGCGACGCGTCTACCCAGGCTTCCTTCAGTTGAGCGGGTTCATGGGCATGAATCTCGACCGCCATATCACCGCGCACCGCGAGCTGTTCCATAATCTCGTGAGAGGCGACGGCGATTCAGCCGACAAGCATCGCGAGTTCTATGATGAGTTTCTTGCCGTCATGGATCTGACGGCCGAGTATTATTTGCAGACAATCGACACAGTCTTCCTCCTGCATGCACTGCCCAAGGGCGAGATGGTCCATCGTAACCGCCGGGTCGACCCAGGTGCTATCCGCCGCGTGGCGCTGATGACCGTGGAGGGCGAGAAGGACGACATCTCCGGAATCGGGCAGACCTATGCTGCACACAATTTATGCAAGAACCTGCCGGCCTCGATGAAGCGGCATCATCTGCAGCCAGGCGCTGGTCACTATGGCGTGTTCAACGGTTCTCGCTTCCGCGCGGAAATCGTACCTAAAATCAATGACTTCATTGCTACGCATCAGCGCCGTAAGGGGCTGTTGGCTCGGTCTTTTAGCCGAATGTCCTAAAGCTTAGGCACTCTCTTCCCCGAAGCCTGTGTTATCGTAGCTTCGCCGAATCGAGGAGAAAATCGACCGGCGCAGGGAGCGTATGTGTGATGCTTAGGCGGCTGAGGCCGAGCAACGGCGAAACCATTGAGGTTAAAGTTAAGGGCTTAGAGCTTCCCCTTCTGCTCCGCCGCAGCACGCGCGCACGGCGCTTCAGCCTGCAAGTGAGCGAAGCCCGGCGCGGCGCCATTCTGACCATGCCGATCTATTCGAGCTTCGCTGACGCGGATGAATTCCTGTCGCGCCATCTCGATTGGCTGAAAGAGCGCGTCGCCGGTCTCTCGGAACCGGTGCCCTTCACTCACGGCGCGATCGTGCCGCTCCGTGGATATGCGCATCTGATCCGCTTCGCCGGACCGGTGCGGCAGCGCGGCGTCGTGTGGCTGGAAGCAGCTGACGATACCAAGGTGGCCCCTGCCTGGCCGCAAGGCGCACGCCTGCCGATCCGCAGGCTGCCGCGTCTCGTCGTCGCGGGCGAGGCCGAGCACGCGCCGCGGCGCATGCTCGACTGGATGAAGCGGCAAGCGCATCTTGATCTGAATGCGCGCGTCGCGGTACACGCCGACCGTCTCGGGCTCACGCCTGCCCGCATCGTCGTCCGCGATCAGACCACGCGCTGGGGATCGTGCTCGACGTCAGGTGCGCTCTCCTTCTCCTGGCGGCTCGTGCTCGCGCCGCCCTTCGTACTCGACTATCTCGCCGCGCATGAGGTCGCCCACCTCGGCCACATGAATCACGGACCGCGTTTCTGGAACCTCGTCGAGCGCACCATGCCGCGCCACGAGGAAGCGCGAACCTGGCTGCGAAAGCACGGCGCGAGCCTGCATCGCTACGGCTCGGAAGGGATGCTGGCTTCCACCAACGGCCGCTCGCCCAAGCGCAGTATCGAGTAGCCTATCCGCCGGAAAGAATGCCGAGCATGCGGCGGTAGAGCGGCTCGTTCCTCCTCTCCGCCGGCGCTCCCCAGACGCGCGAGGCAGCCTGTTCGAGCCAAGGCGAGTGCGTTCCGGGAAGCGACGCCGGCTGCTTTCCCTCATGGGCATAGGCCATGAGGTCGTGCCAGAGCCGCGCCGGCAGGGTGCCGCCGGTTACGTTGCGCATCTTCGAGCCGTCGTCATTGCCGACCCACACGCCAGCGGCGTAATGGGCGGTGTAGCCGACGAACCAGGCGTCGCGCGAGCTTTGGCTTGTCCCGGTCTTGCCGCCTGCGATCTGATCCGGCAACGCCGCCTGTCGTCCCGTGCCGCTGACCAGCGTCGCGTTCATCATGTCGTTCATTTCCGCGATGTAAAGCTCATCCACGACGCGGCCGAGCTTCGAGCCCTTCCACTCATAGATGAGCTTGCCGTCGCCGTTCCGCACCCGGGCGATGATATAGGGGGTCACGCCCTCACCGCCATTGGCGAAGGGGACATACGCCGCGACAAGCTCGAGCAGCGTCACCTCGGCGGTGCCGAGCGCGATCGACGGGTTGTCGTGCAGCTCCGAATGGATGCCGAGCCGCCGAGCCGTGCTGATCACCCTCTCGCGGCCGACATCGTCTGCGAGCTTCGCCGCAACCGTATTGATGGAGTGGGCGAAGCTGTCGCGGAGCGTCACCGCGCCACGATAGGTGCTGCTGTGATTCTTGGGCGTCCAGCCGTCCACACTCACCGGCGAGTCATAAGCGACCGAGTCCGGCGTGTAGCCGCTTTCAAGCGCGGTGAGATAGACGAAGGGCTTGAAGGCTGAGCCAGGTTGCCTCAGTGCCTTCACCGCGCGGTCGAAGGGGCTAGAGCGGTAGGAGCGGCCGCCGATCAGAGCCTTGATGCCGCCCGCGGTGTCAAGCACCACGACTGCGCCTTCGCTCACGTCGAGGTCCTTGCCTTCGGCGTCGAGTGTCTGGCGGAGCGTCGTCTGCGCCGCGCGCTGGAGGCTCGCATCGATCGTCGTTTCGACCACCAGATCGCCTTCGTTATTGCCGACGAAATCTGGCAGCGTCTCCGCCACCCAATCGACGGCGTAGGGAAATCCCGTCTCGTCGCCGAAGGTGCGAAGCCGCAAGGGTTGCGCAGCCGCAGCGCTCGCCTCGGCGCTCGTGAGGAAACCGGCGTCGACCATGTTGTCGAGCACCACGTCGACGCGGGCGCTTGCCAACTCGACGTTGCGCGTCGGCGCGTAACGCGAGGGCGCCTTGAGCAGGCCGGCGAGCAGTGCTGCTTGCGTGAGCGTCACTGACCGCGACGAGCGCCCGAAATAGCGTCGCGCCGCGGCCTCCACCCCGTAGGTGCCGCCGCCGAAATAGACCCGGTTCAGGTAAAGCTCGAGGATCTCGTCTTTGGTGAAGCGCCGCTCGAGCCAGATGGCGTAAATCGCCTCTTCGAGCTTCCGCGCCATGGTGCGATCCGGGCTGAGGAACAGGTTCTTTGCGAGCTGCTGGGTGATGGTCGATCCCCCCTGCACCACGGTGCCTGCCGCCAAATTGCGGACGCTGGCGCGGACAAGGCCGATCGGATCGACGCCGAGATGATTGTAGAAGCGCCGGTCTTCGGTGGCGATCACCGCACGTGGCAGATAGGCCGGCAGCCGGTCCAGCCGCACATAGCCACGCCGAAGCCCACGCTCGGCGAGCACGGTGCCGTCGGAGGCAAGCACGGTGAGGTTAGGCGGCCGGTCGTCGAGGGTGAGCAGGATCGGGTCTGGCAGGCGGGCGACGAAATAGAGAAAGCCGCCGACGATGATGAGTGCGATCAAGGCCAAGGTGGTGAAAAGGCCGCGCAGCAGGGCGCGGCGAATGGGGCTTGCGCTTGCGCTGCGGCGCGGGGTCTTGCGGGGTTTCCGTGCGGGCGCACGCTTGCCGCCGCCGAAATGCGGCTCGACGCGCTCTTTCCCCTTTGGCGCAGGCTTGGATTTACGCCGCGCTGGCATGGATTCCTGGCCCCAATGACGTCCGATAATCGCAGGGAGAGAGGCGCCCCACGGCGCTCAGAGGCTAGCCGCTTCGCATTGACCCGGGGTTAAGGGAAGGGGCTTGGAGGCTAGACGTCCAGGTTCGCAACCTGCAGGGCGTTGGCCTGGATGAATTCGCGGCGCGGCTCGACCACGTCGCCCATCAGCCGCGAGAAGATCTCGTCGGCCTCGTCGAGCTCGCCCACCTTGACTTGCAGGATGGTGCGGCTTTCGAGGTCGAGCGTGGTCTCCCACAGCTGCTCGGGGTTCATCTCGCCGAGACCCTTATAGCGCTGGAGCGTAAGGCCCTTGCGGCCTGCCGCCATCACCGCCTCGAGCAGGTCCGAGGGCCCGTGTACCACGGTGGACATGTCCTTGCGCTTCAGCGTGGCGGGCTTGGCGTAAACCTCCTGGAGATGCTCGGCATAGTGGTCGAGCTTGAGCGCGTCGGCCGAAGCGATGAACGGCCCATCCACGAGGTGCGATTCCATCACGCCGCGAAGCTCGCGCCAGAAGCGCAAACCGCCCTCTGGCAGCGCCTCGCCGTGCCAGCCGCGCTCGGTATCCTCGGCAAGCGCATCGAGACGCTTGGCGATATAGCCGGCGGCGGCCTGCGAATGCTTGCCGTCCTTCAGAACCTTGGGGCTGAGCGCACCTGCGATTGCAGCCTGCTCGATGATGAAGCGCGGATAGCGGCTGTGCAGGCCCTTGAGAATGCCGGTAAGCTTGCGCGCGGTCTCCACGATGTCGCGCAAGTCGGCGCCGGCGCGCGTGGCGCCGCCGCCGGAAACAAGCACGGTGTCCTCGAGCCCTTCGCCGACGAGATAGTCTTCGAGCGCCGTCTCATTCTTCAGGTAGCGCTCCTGGCTTCCCCGCTTCACCTTGTAGAGCGGCGGCTGGGCGATGAAGAGGTGCCCGGCCTCCACGAGCTGCGGCATCTGCCGGTAGAAAAAGGTGAGCAGCAGCGTGCGGATATGGGCGCCGTCGACGTCGGCGTCGGTCATGATGATGATCTTGTGGTAGCGGAGCTTGGCGAGATCGAAATCGTCGCGGCCGATGCCGGTGCCCAGCGCCGTGATCAGCGTGCCGATTTCCTGGCTCGATAGCATCTTGTCGAAGCGCGCCCGCTCCACATTGAGGATCTTGCCGCGCAACGGCAGCACCGCCTGAAAGGCGCGGTCGCGCGCCTGCTTGGCCGAGCCTCCGGCGCTGTCGCCCTCGACCAGGAACAGCTCTGACCTGGCTGGGTCGCGCTCCTGGCAGTCGGCGAGCTTGCCGGGGAGCGACGATATGTCGAGCGCGCCCTTGCGCCGCGTTAGCTCGCGGGCTTTCCGCGCAGCCTCGCGCGCCGCAGCCGCCTCGACGATCTTCTGCACCACGGCGCGCGCTTCGCCGGGATTCTCCTCGAACCATTGCGAAAGGGCGGCAGCCATGACCCCTTCGACCACGGGGCGCACCTCGGAGGAGACAAGCTTGTCCTTGGTCTGGCTGGAGAACTTTGGATCCGGCACCTTAACCGAGAGCACGCACGAAAGCCCCTCGCGCGCGTCGTCGCCGGTCAGCGCCACCTTCTCCTTCTTGGCGATACCGGATTCAGCGGCGTAGGTGTTCACGGTGCGGGTCAGCGCCGCGCGAAAACCGGCGAGATGCGTGCCGCCGTCGCGCTGCGGGATGTTGTTGGTGAAGCAAAGCACGTTCTCGTGGTAGCTGTCGTTCCACCACAGCGCCGCCTCGACAACGACGCGATCTTGTTCCTTCTCCACCACGATCGGCTCTGGGATGAGCGGGTGCTTGGTGCGGTCGAGGAAGCGCACGAAGGCGCGCAAGCCGCCTTCATAACGCATCTCCTCGGTCTTCGGCTCGACGCCGCGATGGTCGGATAGCACGATGCGCACGCCTGAGTTCAAGAAGGCAAGCTCGCGCAAGCGGTGCTCGAGCGTCGCGTAGTCGAACTCGACCATGGTGAAGGTCTTGGTCGAGGGCACGAAGGTGACGTGCGTGCCTGTCCTCGTCGCAGGGCCGACCTCTGCGAGCGGCGCCTCGGGTACGCCGTCGGCAAAGCGCATGAAATTCTCCTTGCCGTCGCGCCAGATGGTGAGGTCGAGCCTTGACGACAGCGCATTCACGACCGACACGCCGACGCCATGCAGGCCGCCAGACACCTTGTAGGAGTTCTGGTCGAACTTCCCGCCGGCATGGAGCTGGGTCATGATGACCTCGGCAGCCGACACACCTTCGCCCCGGTGGATCTCGGTCGGGATGCCGCGGCCGTTGTCAACAACCGTGGCCGAGCCGTCGGCGTTGAGCGTCACTTGAATCTCGTCGCAATAGCCGGCAAGCGCCTCGTCGATGGCGTTGTCGACCACCTCATAGACCATGTGGTGGAGGCCAGACCCGTCGTCGGTGTCGCCGATATACATGCCTGGCCGCTTGCGCACCGCATCGAGGCCTTTCAGCACTTTGATCAACTCTGCGCCGTAGTCCGAGGCTGCGGCTTCTTTCTTCTCTGAGGCTCGTTTCATAGGGTTCCTGAACGTCAATTTTCGTGGTCTTGCACCGCCCCCAAATGGGGCCCGGATCAAGCGTTTATTGTACCCCAATTCACCGCCAAGATTTGGGCCTGCGACGCCAAAGAATCGAAGGTTTGCCGGTCAGTTCCGGTCATCCAGGCCTGGGCTTCGAGGTCCAGAATCTCGTCAAAAAGGGCCTCTCTGCGGGCCTTGTCGAGATGGGCCGCGACCTCGTCGAAAAGGACGAGGGGAGCGGCGCCGGAAAGTTCACGGATCAGCCTCGCCTTGGCGAGCACGAGACCGAGCAGAAGGGCCTTCTGCTCGCCGGAGGAGCAGCCGCCTGCAGGGGCATTGTGGGGGCCGTGAACCACTATTAGGTCGCTCAAATGCGGTCCCGCAAGGGCTCGGCCGGCGAGCTTGTCGCGCTCTCGCGTCTCGGAGAGAAGGCTCACATAATCGTCCTCGACCTCGACCGCGGGGCGCTCCATCAGGGCACGCTCGAGCGTGCCTTCGAGGCTGAGCATGGCAAAGGGGAAGGGCCCTGGCCCGCGCGCTTCGTGGGTGGCCTCGATCAGCGTCGAGAGCCGCGCCACCGCCTCGAGCCTCGCCGCTGCGATGGCAACTCCAGCCTCCGCCATCTGCTCCTCGAGGCCCGCGAACAATGACGGCGATCCCTCGCGCATCTGGAACAGGCGGCTGCGCTGGCGCATGGCGCGGTCGTAGCGACCGCGCGGCCCACTCATCTTTGGATCGATGGCGAGCATCAGCCGGTCGAGTAAGCGGCGGCGCTCGGAAGCAGGACCGGTGAACAGTCCATCCATCTCAGGGATCACCCAGACGAGCTGCACGTAGTGGGCAAGCGCCCCCGCGCTCTGATCCTTACCGGCGATGCGCACACTGCGGCCTGAGCCTTCGCTTTCGCCGGCGAGACCGAAGCCGGTGCCGATCTCGACCACGCCTTCGAGCGACATCACCGTTGCCGCGACCGCCCAGCCGCCCGCACCGTCCTTCCGCGCAAGCTCGCCGTAGTCCCGCCCGCGCAAGCCCTGGCCGGACCCAAGAAGCGATACGGCCTCGAGCAGATTGGTTTTGCCCGCGCCATTGTCGCCGACCAGCACCACGGGGCGCTCATCGAGGCTAACGCCCGCACGCTCGTAGTTACGAAAGTTGGTGAGCTTCAGCTCCTCGACATAGAGCCGTGGCCTGGCGTCGCCGGTGGCCTCGCCCATCGCCTCGTCAACGGCCCGCTCGCGATGTCCGCTCAGGGCCGCCCTCATACCCGCATCGGCATGAGCACATAGAGCGCGGAGACATCCTTGCCGTCGCGGATCATGGTCGGCGAGCCTGGATCGGCGAGCTGGAACTCGGCGGTGCCGCCTTCTAGCTGCCCGGAAATGTCGAGCAGATAGCGTGCGTTGAAGCCGATCTCGAGCGGATCGAAGCCGTACTCAACGGGAAGCTCCTCGCTCGCGCTGCCGCTGTCGGGATTGTTGACCGAAAGCGTCAGTCTGCCGTCGGTGATGGAAAGCTTCACCGCGCGGCCCTTGTCGCTCGAGAGCGTCGAGACGCGGTCGACTGCCTCGGCAAAGGCGTTGTTGTCGACCTCCATGGTCTTGTCGTTCCCTTGCGGGATCACGCGCTCATAGTCTGGGAACGTGCCGTCGATCAGCTTCGAGGTCAGCACCACGCGCGCCGTCGTGACGCGGATCTTGGAAGGCGACAGCTCGATGCGCACATCGCCGTCGCCATTCTCGGCGAGTTTCGCGAGCTCGGCCACGGTTTTACGCGGCACGATCACGCCGGGCATGTCCTTGGCGCCAGCGGGAAGCGGCAATTCCACTTGCGCCAGCCGGTGACCGTCGGTGGCGACGGCGCGAAGCACCGGCTTGCCACGGCTCTCCGCTGCATGGAGATATATGCCGTTCAGATAATAGCGGGTCTCCTCGGTGGAGATGGCGAAGCGCGTCTTCTCAATGAGGCGCTTCAAGTCTGCCGCAGGCATGGTGAAGGCATGGCCGAGATCGTCGACGCTCAAGGACGGAAAGTCGTCTGCCGTCAGCGTCTGCAGCGAGAAGCGCGCCTGACCGCAACTGATGGTGAGCCGGCCCTGGTCGCCATCCCGCGCAATCTCGATATCGCTTCCCTCAGGCAGCTTGCGCACGATGTCGTGGAACATGTGGGCTGGCACTGTGGTCGCGCCTTCGCCTTTGGCCCGCGCCGGCACCGTTTCGACGATCTCCATGTCGAGGTCGGTCGAGGTCAGCTTCAGCTCGTTGTTGCGCGTGCCGAGATGAACGTTGGACAGGATGGGAATGGTGTTGCGCCGCTCGACCACGCTCGTCACATGGGCGAGCGCCTTGGTCAGACTTGGCTTGTCGATGGTGAACTGCATGGGTTAAGCGAGACCACTCGGGCGCCCCATCGGGGTGGTTGCAGGCGTCCCGGCCGAAGCCGTCAAAGACCCGGCGCGAGAACCCCTAAAAGGCGCGATGAAAGCTAAAGACTCCCGCTTGAACTTGACCCGATAGGGGCAAATTTGCAAGAGCGTGCGAGAGGGCCTGGAGCCCCCTTTTCCTTGAATTTCAACCCCCCTAATCGCGCAGCAGCCGCTTCAGGAGCTCGATCTCCTCGCGGAGCTGATTGTCGTCGGACATGAGCTGCTCGATCTTGCGGATCGCATGCAGCACGGTCGTGTGATCGCGGTTGCCGAACCTGCGGCCGATCTCTGGCAGCGAGCGCGAGGTGAGCAGCTTCGCGAGATACATGCCGATCTGGCGCGGCCTTACAATCGACCGGTTGCGCCGTCCCGACAGCAGGTCGCCGCGGTTCACCCCGTAATGCTTCGATACGGTGCGCAGGATGTCGTCGATGCGCACCCGCCTTGGCTCGGCACCCCGCATCAGGTCGCGCACGATCTGCTCGGCGATCTCAATGGTCACCTGCTCGTCGGTGAGCTGGTAGCTCGCGCGTAAGCGATGGATGGCGCCTTCGAGCTCACGCCCGCTCTCGGTGAGCCGCTCGGCGAGGAAGGCGAGCACTATGTCGGAAATGGCGAGCCCGCGCGTCTCGCAACACGCTTCGGTGGCCCGCTTGGACAGAATCTTGTGGCGGAGCTCGTAGTCCATGATGCCAATCTCGGCCACGAGGCCGCCGCCAAGCCGCGACCGCATGCGCATGTCGAGCTTGTCGAGCTGGGTCGGCGCCCGGTCAGCCGCCACTACCACCTGCCGACCGCCGTCGATCAGCGAGTTCAGCGTGTGGCAGAACTCCTGCTGGATGGTCGGCCCTTGCAGAAACTCCATGTCGTCGATGAGCAGAATGTCGATCTTGCGCAGCTTCTCCTTGAAGGCGAGTGCATCCCGCGCGCGCAAGGCCTGGACGAAGCCCGACATGAAGCGCTCGGCGGTGAGATAGAGCACTTGCGCCTCTGGCTTCCGCTGCTTCACGTCCCAGGAAATTGCGTGCAGCAAATGGGTTTTGCCCAAGCCGACGCTGCCGTGGACGAACAGCGGGTTGAAAAGCTGCTGTGGCGTTGAGAAGGCGCCCGCGACTTCCTGGGCTGCGGCATGCGCCAGCCGGTTCGACGCGCCGACGAGGAACGTGGTGAAAGTGAGCCTCGGATCGAGCGGCGAGCCTTCGAATCCGCCATAGCCCGTGCGCAGCGGCATTGGCAGCGGCGGAGTTTCCTCGACTGCCGGCAGCGCCACCGGCTTCTGGCGCAACATCTCCTTCGGCTGCTCATTGCCGAAATGCGGCTGCCGCACCCGAAACTCGACGCGATCGACCTCGGCCCACTCGGACCTCAAGAGTCTCAGCACGAAATCGTAGTAATGCGATCTGAGCCAATTGCGCAGGAAGCGCGTCGCCACCGTCAGGTGGACGCAGCCCTCATCGAGGCGCTCAAGCTCGACCCCCCTAAACCAGCTGGCGAATACATCCTCGCCCAACTCCGCGCGTAGCCGGCTTTTGACCCGCCCCCAAGCATCGCCTGAGGACGCGAACTGCTCTTGCTGTGCCACGGTTCTTCTTCTGCTCCATTGTTCTCGTTCGCGCCGTTACGCACCGCACGCTTTTTACTTGAGCAGTCAACAAGTCGACGCGGACAGTATGTCCGTCCTTGCGCCAAGGCTTCCCGGGCTAACCTTGCAGCCAGGGGAGTCCGGACGCTTTCCATCCACCAAGGGTGCCGCGATGCCGCAAATCGTCGAGCGGTCCTTCGAAACCGCCTGAGACGTTGTGGCACGACGAATACCCAGCCTCAGCCAGCGCCCTGGCCGCTGCCAGGCTCCGGCTACCCGAACGGCAAATAAAATAGAGGTCGTCGTCCGATTGCACCCCGAGCGCCTTGAGCTCGCCGGCGAGGCGCTCGACAAAGCGCGCATCAACGGCCTGATCGGGAAAGGTCTGCCATTCGACAAGCACAGCCCGCTTGCCGATCGGAGCAAGATCGGGAATGCCGACATAGGTCCACTCCGCGCGGGTGCGCACGTCGACGAGCTGCGAGCGCGGGCCTGAGGTCAGGCCCTCCCACGCTGCGGTGACGTCGACTTCATCGATCATTGCTATCGGACCCCCGGTTGCTCAAAGGACGCTTCTCCCAAGCAACTTCAAAGAAGAATTGGAATGTCAGCCACTATATGTGGTGGCTACGCCGAACCCTTACACAAAGCCCCACGCAGGTTTATCGTTAACCATCTACAATTTTCCCACAACTTCGACAATTGAGACAAGACAAGTGCACTCTGGCTGGAACCAGGTGCCTAACGCTCAATTGTCAGGAGGGGAACTGCCCCGTTCGGATGGTTGGACTATACACATGGGCCCCGTGGTGATCAAGCGAGGGGGTTGCGCGAATATCCCTAGAATCCAACGCTGACGGAGCATTTGCTACGACTGGCAAACCTCTGACGGGACGCCTGAATTTTGCCCACGGCGGTGTCCGGGAAGGGCACTCGCGCACAGTTTATCCAACTGCCATGTGACGGGAAATTTTTATGGGGGAAACGCGAGGTTCGCCCGCAATGTCACGGGACCGAAGTCAAACGGTTGAAATAGCTTCACCGAATTGACACGGCTCCAACGCGAGACGGGCGGCCATGGCCGCCCGTCTGTCACTTGACTGCAACAGTTGGTGCTTTTTTGGGGTTAGGCGCCCGACATGGCGCTGACGCGCTTGGCAAGCCGGGAGACCTTGCGTGAGGCCGTCTTGCGGTGCACGAGCCCCTTTTGTGCCGTGCGCGCGAGCACCGGCTCGGCTTCCTTCAGCGCCGCGGCTGCGGCAGCCTTGTCGCCGGAGGCGATCGCCTCTTCCACTTTGCGCGCGTAGCTGCGCGCGCGGCTGCGGCGTGCTTTGTTGGCTTCAGTGCGGCGGACGGTCTGGCGGGCAGCCTTCTTCGCCGATTTGGTATTGGCCATTGGCAGGTCCTAAACGTTGAGCCCTTTCGGCACCGGCCGATCCCGGAAAGCGCGGAAGAGTCGGGGATAATGAGCCCCGGTCTATAGCGAGCGGCCCTGCAACCGTCAACTGGAGCCTACCACGCCCGCGCGGTTGACAGGCGGAAGCGCCGATGGCTCTTGTGGCCTCGCTCGCCAAGGCAAAGCGGGCGGAGGGGTAGAGCGACAGTCACATGCGCATTTTGGTCACCGGCGCCGCCGGCTTCATCGGTTTTCACACGGCGGCCCGGCTGCTCGATCGCGGCGATGAGGTCGTTGGGCTCGACAATATGAGCCCTTATTACGATGTCTCTCTCAAAGAGGCACGGCTAGCGCGGCTGGAGGGGCGAAACGGTTTTCATTTCATCAAGGCCGACCTCGCCGACCAGGAAGTCGTGGGTGCGGTGTTCGCCGAGGAGAAGCCGGAGCGCGTCATCCATCTCGCCGCGCAGGCCGGCGTCCGCTACTCGCTGCATCATCCGCACGCTTATATTGAGGCCAATATCAGGGGCTTCCTGCACGTGCTCGAAGGCTGCCGCCATCACGGCGTGGAGCATCTCGTCTACGCTTCGTCGAGCTCGGTGTACGGCGCGAACCGCAAGCTACCGTTCAGCGTCAGCGATAATGTCGATCATCCGGTGAGCCTTTACGGCGCGACCAAGAAGGCGAACGAGCTGATGGCGCATTCCTACGCCCATCTCTTCGGGCTGCCGGTAACGGGCTTGCGCTTCTTCACCGTCTACGGACCGTGGGGGCGGCCCGACATGTCGCTGTTCCAGTTCACCCGCAACATTCTCGAAGGCAAGCCCATCCCGGTGTTCAACTACGGCCACCACGCACGTGACTTCACCTATATTGATGACGTGGTGGAAGGCGTGGTGCGCACTTGCGACACGATCGCCACGCCCGACTCCGATTGGCGTGCGGAGGATCCAAACCCCGCGACATCGTCCGCGCCATACCGACTCTACAATGTCGGCAATCACTCACCCGTCGCTTTGCTCGACTATATCGCGGTGATCGAAGACGCGCTCGGCCGCAAGGCAGAACTCGAGATGCTTCCGGCGCAGGCGGGCGACGTCCCTGAGACATACGCCGACGTCGACGCGCTGAAGCAGGCTGTCGGCTTCGAGCCCTCGACCCCGATCGAGGTCGGCGTGAAGCGCTTCGTCGCCTGGTACCGCGACTTTTACGGTGTCTGAGCCTGCGGATTTCCTCACGGCGCATCTTCGGGAGCGCCAAGAAGAGCGACACCCTCCAGTGGAGGGAGGCTGTACCAAGATCCAATTGGGGTGAGGCTTGATACCGAGTCCGCCACCCTCCACATCATGGAGGGAAATTCCTCTAGACTCACCAGGCTGTTGCCCAAATAACACGTCGCTGGCGGGAGTTGCGGTGGACAGGGAACGGGGCGGGCGTTCAACAGTTTTCAATCCAATTGGCAGAAGGATTCTTCCCGTGTCGCGTAATCCCGTTCAAAACGCCGCCCTTAATTGGGCAGAAAGCGCGCCCTCGGCGGACGACACTCTCTGGGCCAGGTTCGACTATTTCAAGCTTCGTGAGACGCTCGAGACGATCGTTGCGGCCATGGAAGCAACGGCGCAACCGGAGTGTCCGCCATCCGAGCCCCAAGCTGGCGGTGCGCTGCGACTGGTGGTCTCCAGCGATCAGCCGGATAAGGGTGAGGACCTGCCTCCTGATGGACAGGCCGAGCAGCCGCGAGAGTCTTCAGACTAGTCTCACTTGTTCTTGAATACCGGCGGCCGCTTCTCGATGAAGGCCGCCATGCCTTCCTTCTGGTCTTCGGTCGCGAACAGCGAATAGAACTGCCCTCGCTCGAACCGCGTGCCCTCGGCGAGCGTTGTGGCGAAGCCCCGATTGATCGCCTCCTTGATCATCATCACCGCGTGCTGCGAGAGATTGGCGATCTTGTCGGCGACCTTCATCGCCTCGTCATGGAGTTCGGCGACCGGCACAATGCGGCTCACGAGCCCGGACCGCTCAGCCTCCACCGCATCCATGCGCCGACCCGTCAGGCAAAGTTCCATGGCCTTGGCCTTGCCGACGGCGCGGGTCAGCCGCTGCGTGCCGCCGGCGCCAGGCATGATGCCGAGATTGATCTCAGGCTGGCCGAACACGGCGTTGTCGGCTGCCAGAATAATGTCGCAGGACATGGCGAGCTCGCAGCCGCCACCGAGCGCATAGCCTGCGACCGCGGCGATGATTGGCTTCCGGCAATGGCTGATGCGGTCGAATGGCGCGATGAAATCGCTGCCATAGGCCTCGACGAAGGTCTTCTTGTGCATCTCCTTGATGTCGACGCCGGCGGCAAACGCCTTCTCGCTGCCGGTGATGACGATGCAGCCGATTTCCGGATCGGCCTCGAAGCCGTCGAGCGCGCGGTTGAGTTCCTTGATGAGGAGCGCATTCAGTGCGTTCAGCGCATGCGTGCGGTTGAGCGTGATGAGGCCAACCTTGCCTTCAGCGGTGACGATGATCGTCTCGTAGCCATTGGCAGGCTTGATGTCTTGTTCCCTGGTGAGTTCGTTGGCAAACATGGCGCGTCGAGTTCCCTTATCGTTGACAGCTTGGACAGTAGAAGGTCGAACGGCCGCTCTGGACGATGCGGCGGACGGTGCCGCGGCAGCCTTCCTTTCGACAGGGTTTTCCCTCCCGGCCATACACTTTGAAGGTATGCTGGAAGCGCCCGAGCCTGCCGTCGGCGCGGGCGTAGTCGCGTAACGTGGAGCCGCCGGCCTTGATCGCTTCGCCGAGCACGGCTTTCACCGCCTTGACTAGCGCCTCGATCGATTTCGTCGGCTTGCCGGTTTTGGTGGCAAGCGTGCCGGCAAGCCGCGTCGGCGAGATGCCGGCGCGAAACAGCGCCTCGCAGGCATAGATGTTGCCGATGCCCGCGATCAGCCGCTGATCGACGAGCGCCGCCTTGATCGACGTGGCCTTGCCCTTGAGCCGTGAGGCGAGCCATTCGGGCGTGAAGTCGGCCCCGAGCGGCTCGTTGCCGAGGCCCTTGAACAACGCATGCGACGGAAGCGTCGCGCCGGGAATGAGATCCATGAACCCGAAGCGGCGCGTGTCGCTGTAGCGGACGGCAGTGCCGTCGGCGAGGTGGAACACGATGTGCTCGTGCTTCGGCGTTGGCTTCTGCCCATACTCAAAATCGCCGAGCTCGAGCGATTTCCCGTTCGCCTGATCGATGCTGAAGCGGCCGGTCATGCCGAGATGCATCACCAGCACCTCGCCGTCGTCGAGCCTGGCGAGCAGATATTTGGCGCGCCGGTCGAGCGCGTCGACCTTTCGCCCGCGCAAACGCTCCGCGAAGTGCTTCGGCAACGGAAAACGCAAGTCGCCGCGCCGCTGCTCGACG
The DNA here is from genome assembly GCA_963827365.1 of uncultured Alphaproteobacteria bacterium. GTDB lineage: Bacteria > Pseudomonadota > Alphaproteobacteria > Rhizobiales > Methyloligellaceae > Methyloceanibacter. Next base: position 19,237 of record CAWHAX010000010.1, read on the forward strand.
CTCGCAAAGCTGTTGCCGACGAGGACCGGCGCAAGCCCCAGTCTCACCGTCTCCACCTCAGGCAGTTCGGGCATGAAATGCTACCGCAATGCGAAACAAATTCCGTTGCACCGCAACAATAGCTTGAATTCCGGCCTTGCGCTATTGTCCCGCGCATGAATGCTACGAAAGACAGGGACGCAAGTTTCGGCTTCAAGCCGGTGGCGCCGGAGGCCAAGCAGGGCCTCGTCAACGAGGTCTTTGCCCGCGTCGCGCCGCGCTACGATCTCATGAACGATCTCATGTCGGGCGGCCTGCACCGGCTGTGGAAAGATGATGTGATCGGCTGGCTCGCCCCGCCCAAATCCGCGCGTCCTTATGCCCTGCTCGACGTTGCCGGCGGCACCGGTGATATCGCCTCGCGCTTCCTGCAAGCCTCAGGCACCGGCGCCAGGGCCGTGATCTGCGATATCAGCGCCGAGATGTTGAAGGTCGGCCGCGAGCGGGCCGGAGAGGATGAACGTCTCATCTTCGTGCAGGGAAATGCCGAGGCTTTGCCCTTTCCGGACAAGAGCTTCGATGCCTATACCATCGCCTTCGGCATGCGCAATTTGACCCATATCGATGCCGCTCTTGCCGAGGCGTATCGCGTGCTGAAGCCCGGCGGCCGCTTTCTGTGCCTGGAGTTCTCGGCGGTTGAAACGCCGATCCTCGATGCGCTCTATGACGCCTATTCCACGAACGCGATCCCGGCGCTCGGCGCCCTTGTCGCGGGCGATGCGGCCTCTTACCGTTACCTCGTGGAGAGCATTCGCCGCTTCCCCGATCAGAAATCCTTCATGGGAATGATCGAGAATGCGGGCTTCGAGCGGGTCCGCTACCGCAACCTCACCGGCGGCATCGCGGCAATTCACTCCGGCTGGCGGCTTTGAGATCATGAACGCGATCACCAATATGGCGCGGCTGACGCGGGCGGGAGCAATCATCGCCTGGTCCGGCGCGCGCGTGCTTCCGGACGAGGTGCGCCTGCCGCCGCCGCTCAGGGTCTTCCGCCGCATGACCGCTCCGCTCCGCCAGGAGAAGCCAAACGGCACACCCAATGAAGAGCCAAACGACGCGCGAACTCTCGACCGCGCTCACCTCTCTCGGCCCCTCTTACATCAAGCTCGGCCAGTTCCTCGCCACCCGCGACGACATCATCGGCCGCGAGCTTGCCGCTGATCTCGCTACGCTCCAGGATCGCCTGCCTCCCTTCTCTCAAGACGAGGCGCGCAAGGCTGTCGAGGAGGCGCTCGAAGCGCCGATCGACACGCTGTTTGCCGAGTTCGGCCCTCCAGTGGCGGCGGCCTCGATCGCGCAGGTGCACAAAGCGTCGGTGCCCGAGTCTGATGGTTCGTTCAAAGCCATCGCCGTCAAGGTTCTGCGTCCCGGCATCGAGCAGCGCTTTAACAAGGACCTCGATTCTTATTTTTTCGCCGCGCGGATGATCGAGCGCTTCCATCCTCCCTCGCGGCGGTTGCGCCCTGAAGCCGTGGTCGAGACCCTGGCGAAGTCGGTCGCAATCGAGATGGATTTGCGCATGGAGGCCGCCGCCATCTCCGAGATGGCGCAGAACTCCAAGAACGACGTGGGCTTCCGCGTCCCGCAGGTCGATTGGAGCCGGAGCGCGCGCCGCGTGCTCACGCTCGAATGGATCGACGGCACGCCGATCGCCGATCATGACGCGCTGAGTGCGCAAGGTCACGATCTGAAGGCGATCGGGGCGCGGCTGATGCAGACCTTCCTGCGCCACGCCATGCGCGACGGCTTTTTCCACGCCGACATGCATCCCGGAAACCTTTTCGTCGACAAAGAGGGCCGCATCGTCGCCGTCGATTTCGGCATCATGGGGCGGCTCGGTCTGAAGGAGAGGCGCTTCCTCGCCGAGATCCTGCACGGCTTCACCACGCGCAACTACCGACGCGTGGCCGAGGTGCATTTCGAGGCCGGCTACGTTCCGCGCCGTCATTCCGTCGAGCTGTTCGCCCAGGCCCTGCGCGCCATCGGCGAGCCGATCATGGATCGCCCTGCGAGCGAGATTTCCATGGCGCAGCTCTTGGGCCAGCTCTTCCAATACACCGAAGTGTTCGACATGCAGACGCGGCCAGAGCTGCTGCTCCTGCAAAAGACCATGGTGGTGGTCGAGGGGGTTGGCCGGAGCCTCGATCCCGAGCTGAATATCTGGGTGGTGGCCGAGCCCGTGGTGAAAGACTGGATGCAGACGCAGTTTAGTCCCGAGGCGCAGTTCGAGGCTGCGGCGGAAGGTGCGGTGTCGGTCGGCAAGTTCGTGACCGACATTCCGAAGCTGCTCGGCCAGGCAGAGCGCACGGCAGATGCCTTTTCGGCCCTGGCCGAAGAGGGCTTGCGGCTCGACAATTATACGGTGGAGCGGCTCGCCGAGGCGCAAAGCCGGCGCAACCGGTCTAGCCGCATCGGCATCTGGGTTGCGGCCATCGCGCTTGCCGCCATCGCCATTGCGCTTCTGTTTTGAAGGTGTTGACCGGTAACCCTATTTCTTGTCATTGCCGGGCTTGGCCCAGCGATCCAGTAGATCACTGGATGCCCCATTTCGGGGCAACGCAGCGGAGTAGCCGAAGTGCAGAACAAGCGCATCCTGCTCATCGTCGGCGGTGGTATCGCCGCCTATAAGAGCCTCGATCTCGTGCGCCGCTTGAAGGAGCGGGGCGCTTCGGTGCGCGCCATTGTGACCAAAGGCGGCGCCGAGTTCGTCACGACGCTCTCGCTCTCCGTGCTATCCGAGGAAAAAGTCTTCACCGATCTCTTCGACCTCAAGGACGAAGCCGAGATCGGGCATATCCGCCTATCGCGCGAGGCTGACCTCGTCGTGGTCGCGCCGGCCACCGCGGACCTCCTCGCCAAGATGGCGCATGGGCTGGCTGACGACCTCGGCACCGCCGTGCTGCTTGCCACCGACAAGCGCGTGCTCGCGGCGCCTGCCATGAATGTACGCATGTGGGAGCATGCAGCGACGAAGCGGAACATTGCGCGTCTGCGCGAGGATGGCATCGAATTTGTCGGCCCCAATGAAGGCGAGATGGCCTGTGGCGAATATGGACCTGGCCGCATGGCCGAGCCGGCCGAGATCGCCGAGGCCATCGCGCGCCTAATCGGAACAAGCACACCGTCGGCCCCGCCGAGGCTTGCCGCAATCAAAGGACAGAGCTCCAATCTTCTCGCCGGGCGCCGCGTGCTTATCACCTCAGGTCCGACGCATGAGCCGATCGATCCCGTCCGCTACATCGCCAACCGTTCGTCCGGCAAGCAGGGCCACGCACTTGCCCGCGCGGCGAAAGCCCTCGGCGCGGAGGTCATCCTGGTGAGCGGCCCGGTGAAGCTCCCAGACCCGGAAGGCGTGCGCGTAGTGAAGGTCGAGACGGCGCATGAGATGCTTGGCGCGACGCTCGACGCGCTTCCCGTCGATATCGCCATCTGCGCCGCTGCCGTCGCTGATTGGCGCGCAGCCGACGAAGCGACCCACAAGCTCAAGAAGCAGAGCCAAGACGGCGAGACGACACTGAAGCTCACGCAGAATCCGGACATCCTTGCCACCGTCGCGGGGCCTGGCGCCAAACGCCCGCGCCTCGTCATCGGCTTTGCCGCCGAGACCGAGAATCTGATCGCCAACGCCACAGCCAAGCGCCGTGCCAAGGGCGCGGATTGGATCGTCGCCAACGATGTTTGGCCTGGGACCGGCGCCATGGGTGGCGACCAGACGCAAGTCCATCTGATCACGCCGGGCGGCGTCGAGGATTGGCCGCCGATGAGCAAGGACGAAATGGCGGCGCGGCTGCTCGCCCGTGCCGGCGAAGCACTGCGTTCAGTCCGCTCGGCCGCGGAATGAACGACGGCGGACGCGGGGTGAGCGTCACGCTTCGCATGCTGCGCCTGCCTCATGGCGAAGGGCTGCCGCTTCCCACATACCACTCGGAGCATGCAGCCGGTCTCGATATGGTGGCTGGCGTGCCCGAGGAGACACCGGTCATATTGGCGCCAGGTGCGCGCGCTCTCATTCCCACAGGTTTCGCCATTGAGCTTCCGGCGGCCTTCGAGGCCCAGCTTCGCCCGCGCTCAGGCCTCGCGCTGAAATCCGGTGTGACGTTGCTGAACAGCCCCGGCACCATCGACGCCGACTATCGCGGCGAGGTCAAAGTTCTGCTGGTAAATCTCGGGTCTGAGCCGTTCACCGTCCGCCGCGGCGAGCGCATCGCCCAGCTTGTCATCGCGCGCGTCGAGCATGTGCGGGTCGAGGCGGTCACCGAGCTCGGCGGCACGACGAGAGGGCAGGGCGGCTTCGGCTCTACCGGGTAGGCCTCCGCTTCGTCTCTTGTTATCACCCGGCTTGACCGGGCGATCCAGCAGCCACCGACCTCAGTGGACACACTGACCAATGGTTACTGGATGCCGCCTTCGCGGCCATGACAAAGGTGTAAGTGGCAGTGCCAGAGTGAATGGCATAGATATAAGTCATGCTCACCCCTGACGAAATCGAGCGCTACAAACGCCAGCTGGTGCTGAAAGAGATCGGCGGCGAAGGTCAGGAGCGGCTGAAGAACGCCAAGGTGCTGGTTGTCGGCGCCGGCGGCCTCGGCTCGCCGCTTCTGCTTTATCTCGCCGCAGCCGGCATAGGCCAGATCGGCATCATAGACGACGAGCGCGTCAGCCTCGACAATCTCCAGCGGCAGATCGTACACGACACGGCAAGCGCCGGTACCTACAAGACGCGGAGCGCGGCGCGGAGCATCGAGCGCTTGAACCCACACGTCGAGGCACGCCTTTACACCACGCGACTCCAGCCGGAGAACGCCATCGAGATCGTCTCCAACTACGATATCGTTGCCGACAGCTCCGACAATTTCGCCACGCGCTATCTCGTCAACGACGCCTGCTATCTGGCCAAGCGGCCGCTGGTCTTCACCGCTGTAGGACCCTTCGACGGCCACCTGACCACCTTCCGCGCCTTCGAGCGCGGCGCCGACGGCAATCCGAAGCCGAATTATCGCTGCCTGTTTCCCGAAGCCCCCCCGCCGGGGACCGTGGCGCCGTGCTTCGAGGCCGGAATTCTCGGCGCCGTTGCCGGGGTGATGGGAACCTTGCAAGCCGTGGAAGTGCTCAAGGAGCTGCTTGGGATCGGCGAGGGCCTGGTCGGGCGATTGCTGCTGTATGACGCGCTGCAAGCGCGCTTCAGCACTATTGCCTATGCCTGGGATCCCGATAACCCGATCAATGGACGTGCCCCGCGCTTCCACGATTTGTCGCATCACCGCGAGGCGATGGCCGATGCCAGTGGGTAAGTGCCGGGCCTGAGCCATGCCGACCAAGATCGTCACCACTGGCTGCTGCATCGCCGGAGGCGGCCCCGCAGGTATGATGCTCGGCTATCTGCTCGCGCGCGCGGCCGTTGAGGTGATGGTGCTGGAGAAGCACGCAGACTTCCTGCGAGACTTCCGCGGCGACACCATCCATCCCTCCACCCTCGAGATCATGTCCGAGCTCGGCCTGTTGGATGAGTTCCTCAAGCGGCCGCATCAGGAGCTGCGCGAGCTCGTAGGGTTGATCGGCGAGGATCGGGTGGTGCTTGCCGACTTCTCGCATCTCCCGACGCGCTGCCACTTCATCGCCTTCATGCCGCAATGGGACTTTCTCGATTTTCTCGCCGACGAGGCGAGGACCTATCCGAACTTCAGGCTCGAAATGCAGGCCGAGGTTACAGACCTTGTCGAGGACAGTGGCACCGTAACAGGAGTCCGCGCCAAGGTGCCTGACGGTACGCTCGACCTGCGCGCCGATCTCGTGGTCGGCGCCGATGGCCGCCACTCGGCGGTGCGCGACCTTGCCGGCCTCGAAGTCGAAGACCTCGGCGCGCCTATGGACGTGCTGTGGATGCGTCTCTCCAAGAAGCCCGAGGACGGCTCGTTGGTGCTCGGACGCATTCGGGCCGGCCGCCTGTTCGTCATGCTCGACCGCGGCGACTATTGGCAATGTGCCTTCGTCATCCCCAAAGGTGGCTTCGCCGAATTGCGCCGCCGCGGGTTGCCGGCCTTCCGCCAGGCTATTGTCGAGCTCAACCCGGCGCTCGTCTCACGCGTGCAGGAGATCGCCTCCTGGGAAGACGTGAAGCTTCTGACCGTGCGGGTCGACCGGCTGAAGCGCTGGTCTAAACCCGGCGTGCTGTGCATCGGCGACGCGGCCCACGCCATGTCGCCGGTCGGCGGCGTCGGCATCAATCTCGCCATTCAGGACGCGGTCGCTGCGGCCAATATTCTTGCCGGGCCGCTGAAGAAGGGGCCTGTTCCGCTCGAGGTGCTGAGTAAGGTGCAGCAGCGTAGGATGTTGCCGACGCGGCTGACGCAGGCCGTGCAGATCTTCGTTCAGACGCGGATCATCAGCAATGTGCTCGCCATGCAGACTCAGCCCCGCGCACCCTTCGCCGTGAAGCTGCTCAACGCATATCCGTGGCTCCGCCGCTTTCCGGCGCGGCTCATCGGCATGGGCTTCCGGCCCGAGCATGTGAGCGCAGAAATCAGAAATCGGAAATAGACGGTCTGATGTCCGATTGCCGAAGCCTGAATCAGAACATTGCTGGGTGGACGCGGTCCGGCGGCGCGTGGCCGTCGAGAAAGGTCTTGATGTTGATGATGACCTTCTCACCCATGTCGACGCGGCCTTCGAGCGTTGCCGAGCCCATATGCGGCAGCACCACGACCTTGTCGCTCTTGAGCAGCTTCTGGTTCACCGCAGGCTCGTGCTCGAATACGTCGAGACCCGCGCCGGCAAGCTCGTCATTCTCGATCATGCGGGCGAGCGCATTCTCGTCGATCACCTCACCGCGCGCCGTGTTGACGATGTAGGCTGACGGCTTCATCAGCGCGAGGCGCCGCGCCGAGAGGAGATGATAGGTCGCGGGCGTATGCGGGCAGTTGATGGAGATGATGTCCATGCGCGCCAGCATCTGGTCGAGGCTGTCCCAATAGGTTGCCTCGAGCGCCTTCTCGACCTCCGGCGCCACGCGTCTGCGGTTGTGATAGTGGACCTGTAGGCCGAAGGCGCGCGCCCGCTTGGCGACGGCCTGCCCGATGCGTCCCATGCCGACGATGCCGAGCCGCTTGCCGTAGATGCGATGGCCGAGCATCCAGGTCGGCGACCAGCCGTGCCATTCGCTGCTGCCGCTCTTCAACAGATACGAGCCTTCGGCGAGCCGGCGCGGTACGGCAAGGATCAGCGCCATGGTCATGTCGGCGGTATCCTCGGTCAGCACGCCTGGCGTGTTGGTGACGAGGATGCTGCGGTTCCGCGCGGTCTCGAGGTCAATATTGTCGACGCCGGTGCCGAACTGGGCGATTAATTTGAGCTGGGGTCCAGCCCGGCTCAATACGCTCCGGTCGATGCGGTCGGTCACCGTCGGCACGAGCACATCTGCGGTCTTGACCGCCTCGACCAGCTCTTCGCGTGAAAGGGGTTTGTCTTCGAGGTTGAGCCGCGCGTCGAAAAGCTCGCGCAGGCGGGTTTCCACAACCTCAGGCAGCTTACGCGTGACAATAATTAGCGGTCGGTCAGCACCAGTCATCGTACGTCATTCTTCCCGTTTGGATGTTCGCGGGGGGAGGAGTTTTCCCGTGAGGCCAGGCAATCGCGCCCCAAAAACCGGCGCGGGCAGCCTTCTCTAACAGAAGCGGCAGCCGCAGATAAGCGTCATGTTAGCGTCAAGGCCACGGTCCGTTCACTTTTCTGCCCCATCACAATGCTTGAGCGATTCGCGTGGGGTGGGGGCGCCCCTAACGGGTCGAACCAGGGGTTACCAAGGGCGGGGCTATGGCGGTGGGGCATCTTTATCGGATCGGTCCGGCGGTAGGGGTCGCGCTAACGATTCTCTTCCTTGCCGGCATCGAGACCCGGGCGGCCAATGACGCAAACCCTGCCACGGGCTTGAGCAGCCAAACCCGCCTGCCCATACCGCGCTTCGTCAGCCTGAAATCCGACCGGGTCAATGTGCGCAAGGGCCCAAGCGCCGATCAGGCCATCGTCTGGGTGTTCAGCCGGGCAGGGCTCCCCGTCGAGGTCATTGCCGAATCCGACAATTGGCGGCGTGTAAGGGATAGCGAAGGCGCCGACGGCTGGGTGTTCCACAGCCTGCTCAGCGGACGGCGCACGGTGCTGGTCTCGCCCTGGACCAAGACCCCGGAAAACGTGCCGCTTTATTCGCGGAAATCGACGAGCGCCAGCACCGTCGCCGAGCTTGCGCCGAGCGTCCTCGGCAGTGTGCTGTCCTGCGATGGCGAATGGTGCGAGCTGTCGATCGACGACTATTCCGGCTTCGTCCAGCAGGACAAGCTATGGGGCGTCTATCGCGGCGAGGTGCTGAAGTAGCCTGGCTAACTAGCGCTTGCGGTCGGCGACGAGGCGCACGAGCACATCGACCCGGCTGATGGCCATGCCCTCGGGCGCCTGTGGCAGGCCCTCGATCCTAATCGAGGCCGTCTCGATATCGACGAGCTTGCCTGAAGTCTCGCAGAAGAAATGGTAGTGGTTCGAGGTATTGGTGTCGAAATAGGTCTTGGCGCCCTCGACCGCAACTTCCCGCAACAGGCCCACTTGCGTGAACTGATGCAGCGTGTTGTAGACCGTGGCGAGCGACACCGGCACCTTGCGGGCGATCGCCTCTTCATGCAGCACCTCCGCCGTGACGTGGCGGTCGCAACCGTCGAACAGGAGGCGTGCCAAGGCAACGCGCTGGCGCGTTGGCCTCAAACCCGCCGCCCGCAGGCGCTCGGCGATATCGTGTGTTTGTACTGTCATTCCGCCAACAATATAAGGGGAACCGCGGTTTGCTGCAACGCTACAACCAAGAGTTCGACAACAGAATACCGACATAGGTAAGCAAAACGGTTGCTGGAAGCCAAACGACAAGGCCCCACCGATGCCTGCTTTCTGGCTTCAGGCTTCCTCCTTCTGGTTTCTGGTAGCGCCGGTTCGACTGTGTTAGGAAACGGCCGGCCGCGGGGCCTGATGTCCCGCCCCGCTTAAGGAAGGGATTAAGGATGGTTGAGCGTCGCGAACAGTTCGACTACGAGGACCTGCTCGCCTGCGCCCGGGGAGAGCTGTTCGGCCCCGGCAATGCGCAGCTGCCGCTCCCGCCGATGCTGATGTTCGACCGCATCTCCGAGGTGAAGGAGGAAGGCGGCGAGCATGGTTATGGGCGCATTGTCGCCGAGCTCGACGTGAAGCCCGACCTTTGGTTCTTTCCCTGCCACTTCAAGGGCGACCCGGTGATGCCGGGCTGCCTCGGGCTCGATGCGCTCTGGCAGTTGCTCGGCTTCTTCCTTGGCTGGCTCGGTGCTCCGGGGAAGGGGCGGGCGCTCAGCGTCGGCGAGGTGAAATTCTCGGGCATGGTGCTGCCGACCGTGCGCAAACTCGAGTATATCGTCGAGCTGAAGCGGGTGATCAGGCGAAAATTCACGCTTGGCACCGGCGACGGCTGGCTTAAAGCCGACGGCGATACGATCTATACGGCCAAGGATCTGCGGGTCGGCCTCTTCCAGGCGGGCGAATCCGCTCCCGCCGGTGCGTGATCTTCACGCGCCGGCCAACCGCAAAACCTGAAAGAGCGGACGAAGGACTGTCTCATGAGACGAGTGGTCGTGACCGGCATGGGCATTGTGTCCTCGATCGGCAACAGCGCTCAGGAGGTGCTCGCGTCGTTGCGCGAGGCGAAGTCGGGCATCGTCAAGGCCGACACCTACGCTGAGCTTGGCTTCCGCTGCCAAGTGCATGGCGCACCGAAGCTCGATTGGGAGGGTATGATCGACCGCAAGGTGCGCCGCTTCATGGGGGCAGGTGCTGCGTGGAACTACCTCGCCTTGGAGCAGGCGATCCGGGATGCGGACCTTGAGGAGACGGACATCTCTAATGAGCGCACCGGCCTGGTCATGGGCTCGGGCGGTCCCTCGACCAGGGCCATCGTACATGCCGCCGACACCACGCGCGAGAAGGGCCCGAAGAAGGTCGGCCCCTTCGAGGTGCCGAAATCGATGTCCTCGACCAATTCGGCGACGCTCTCCACCCCCTATCACATCAAGGGCTTGAGCTATTCGATCTCGTCAGCCTGCTCGACTTCTGCGCATTGCATCGGCAATGGCGGCGAGCTGATCCAATGGGGCAAGCAGGACATCGTGTTTGCCGGCGGTGGCGAAGAGCTCGACTGGACGCTGTCGGTGCTGTTCGACGCCATGAACGCCATGTCGTCAGACTTCAACGACCGGCCCGAGTTGGCAAGTCGCGCCTATGATCTGAACCGCGACGGTTTCGTCATTGCCGGCGGCGCAGGCGTGGTCATTCTCGAAGAGCTCGAGCACGCCAAGGCCCGTGGCGCCCGCATCTACGGCGAGCTCGTTGGGTACGGTGCGACCTCCGACGGCTACGATATGGTGCAGCCTTCAGGCGAAGGTGCGGCGCGCTGCATGCGGCTCGCGATGCGGGGCGTCGACGGCATCGACTACATCAATCCGCACGCCACCTCGACCCCGATTGGCGACGTGAAGGAGATCGAGGCAATCCGCGAGGTGTTCGGCGACAAGTCGCCGCCGATCAGCGCCACCAAGTCGCTCACCGGCCATTCGCTCGGCGCGGCTGGCGCGCACGAGGCGATTTATTCGCTGTTGATGATGAACAACGGCTTCATTTGCGAATCCGCCAATATCGAGACCATCGATCCGGCTGTGGCCGACATGCCGATCGTGCGTAAGCGTCAGGACAATGCCGAGATCGACTGCGTCATGTCCAACAGCTTCGGCTTCGGCGGCACCAATGCCACCCTCGTCTTCCGCCGCTATAACGGCTAGGCAGTAGGACCACAGCCCCTCTCACCCCTAACCAGAGTAAGCCCATGACAACAACAAGAGACATTGCGGAACCCGGCCCCTTGATGGCGGGCAAGCGTGGGCTGGTGATGGGCGTCGCCAACGACCGCTCCATCGCCTGGGGCATCGCTCGCGTGCTGCGCGGCCAGGGCGCCGAGCTTGCCTTCAGCTATCAGGGTGGCGCTTTCGGCCGCCGCGCCGTGCCGCTTGCCCAGTCGATCGGCGCTTCGATCATCGAGGAGGCCGATGTCGAGGATCTGGAGAGCGTCAAACGCGTGTTCGAGGTGATCAAGAAGAAGTGGGGCTCACTCGATTTCGTAGTGCACGCGCTCGCCTTTTCCGACCGCAACGAGCTTAAGGGCCGCTACGCCGACACCACACGCGCCAATTTCGAGCACACCATGGTGATCTCCTGTTTCTCCTTCACCGAGATCTCGAAGCTCGCCTCAGAGCTGATGCCGAACGGCGGCTCGCTGCTGACGCTGACCTATGGCGGCTCGACCCGCGTCGTGCCCTGCTACAACGTCATGGGCGTGGCCAAGGCTGCGCTAGAGGCGAGCGTGCGTTATCTCGCCTCCGATTTCGGCCCGCAGGGAATCAGGGTGAACGCACTGTCGGCAGGGCCGATGCGCACACTCGCTGGTGCCGGCATCTCGGATGCGCGCACCTTGTTCCACTATCAGCAACATCACGCGCCGATGCGCCGGTCTCCGACATTGGATGAGGTTGGCGGTGCCGCGCTCTATCTGCTGTCAGACCTGTCCGGCGCGGTGACGGGCGAGGTGCATTTCGTCGATTGCGGCTACTCCACCATCGCCATGCCGAGCCTCGATACTCTCAAGCCTTCGGAGAAGCGCGAGAAGGAGGTCGAGCCGCATGCCGAGAAGCCGCCGCGCGAGGCCGCGCAATAGCGGGTAATAATAAGTAGATCAAGGAGTTGGAGGAAGATCGCCGATGGCCCAGCTAGTTGTTCTGATTTGTCTTCTGGCCACGCCGGAACAGTGCTCGGAGAAGGCAGTTCCCGAAGCGACCGCCGAAAGCATTACCACCTGCCTCAAGAGTGCGGGCGACAAGGCCGATGCATGGCAGAAGGCGAACAGCCAGTACTTCGTCATCGGCTGGCGCTGCGAGAAGAAGAAGAGCTGAAACGAAAATGGCCGGGACGAGCCCGGCCATGTCGCAATTCCTATGACGTAAGGTTTAGCTCGCTTCGGCCTTTTGCAGCTCGCGGCCAGTCGACTGGTCGACAACTTTCATCGACAGCCTCACCTTGCCACGATCGTCGAAGCCGAGCAGCTTCACCCACACCATGTCGCCTTCCTTGACGACGTCAGTGACGGCCTTCGGACGTCCCTCGGCAAGCTGCGAGATGTGCACCAACCCGTCCTTGGGGCCGAAGAAGTTCACAAAGGCGCCGAACTCCATCACCTTCACCACCTTGCCCTGGTAGATCGTGCCGACTTCAGGCTCTGACGTGATGCCCTTGATGCGGCCGATCGCGGCGCGGATCGATTCGGCGTTGGCGGAGGCGATCTTCACCGTGCCGTCGTCGGAGATGTCGATCTTGGCTCCGGACTCCGCGACGATCTCGCGGATCACCGAGCCGCCCGAGCCGATCACTTCGCGGATCTTGTCGACCGGGATGTGGATGGTCTCGATGCGCGGCGCGTATTCGCCAAGTTCCGGCCGCGCCTCGTTCAGCGCCTTGTTCATCTCGCCGAGAATGTGCATGCGGCCGTCACGCGCCTGATCGAGCGCGACCTTCATGATCTCCTCGGTGATGCCGGTGATCTTGATGTCCATTTGCAGCGAGGTCACGCCCTCTGAGGTTCCGGCAACCTTGAAGTCCATGTCGCCGAGATGATCCTCATCGCCGAGGATGTCGGAGAGGACGGCGAAATCGGCGCCCTCCTTGATCAGTCCCATGGCGATACCTGCCACCGGCCGGCGCAAGGGAATGCCGGCGTCCATCATGGCGAGCGAGGACCCGCACACCGTGGCCATCGACGACGAGCCGTTTGAACTCGGTGATCTCGGAGACCACGCGGATGGTGTAGGGGAAGGTCTCGCGATCCGGCAGGACCGGGTGGATCGCCCGCCAGGCGAGCTTGCCGTGGCCGATCTCGCGGCGTCCGGGCGAGCCCATGCGGCCGACTTCGCCGACCGAATAAGGCGGGAAATTATAGTGCAGCAGGAACGTCTCCTTATAGGTGCCCTCCAGCGCGTCGATATATTGCTCGTCCTCTCCGGTGCCGAGCGTCGCCACCACCAAGGCCTGCGTCTCGCCGCGGGTGAAAAGCGCGCTGCCGTGGGTACGCGGCAGAATGCCGACCTCGCAGACGATCGGCCGCACCGTGGTGAGGTCGCGCCCGTCGATGCGGTGCTTGGTGGAAAGGATGCTCGAACGGACTACGTCCTTCTCGAGCTCTTTGAAAGCGCTCCCAGCCTTGCCGATGGCGGTGACATCGGCGCCTTCCGGCGCGAGAGCGACAACCGCCTTCTCCTTGATCTCTGCCACGCGGTCGCGGCGTTCATGCTTGGCCGCAATCTTGTAGGCTTCGCGGAGATCGGTCTCGGCAATCTCGCGGACCTTTGCCGCAAGCTCTTCGCCGCTCGTATCGACTTTCAGCTCCCACGGCTCTTTCGCAGCGCGCTCGGCAAGCTTGACGATGGCGTCGAGCACCGGCTGGAAGTGCTTCTGGCCGAACATTACGGCGCCGAGCATCACATCCTCGGCGAGTTCTTTTGCTTCCGACTCGACCATCAGCACGGCGTCGGCGGTGCCTGCGACCACGAGGTCGAGCGTGCTCTCGCGCATCTCGTCGATCATCGGGTTCAGCGCGTATTTGCCGGCGATATAGCCGACGCGTGCGGCGCTGATCGGGCCCAGGAAGGGAATGCCGGACAACGTGAGCGCGGCGGAGGTCGCGATCATGGCGACGATGTCCGGATCGTTCTCCATGTCATGGGAGAGTACGGTGGCAACGATCTGCGTCTCGTTGCGAAAGCCGCTGGCGAACAGCGGCCGGATCGGACGATCGATGAGGCGAGAGGTAAGCGTCTCCTTTTCGGTGGGGCGTCCCTCGCGCTTGAAATATCCGCCGGGGATCTTGCCCGCGGCGAAGGTCTTTTCCTGGTAGTTCACGGTGAGTGGGAGAAAGTCGATGCCAACTCGCGCCTCTTTGGCTGCCGTGGCGGTGGCGAGCACCGATGTGCCGCCATATTGAGCGAGAACGGCGCCGTCGGCCTGGCGGGCGATGCGTCCGGTCTCGAGCCTGAGCGGTCGGCCCGCCCATTCGATTTCTACGGTGTGCTTATGCAGCATGACGATGTCTCATGGAACAGGGAATGGTTGCGCCCGAGCAGGCCCCCTGAAGGCGAGGGCTCGGGTCGATATGTCGTTTGAAGGTCCACGGGCGCACTGCGGTGAGCGTCTCGCATCACCGGCGAATGCCCAGGCGGTTGATGAGCTTCTGATACCGGTCCTCGTCCGTCGCCTTGACGTAGTCGAGCAACCGGCGCCGCTGGCTAACCATTTTCAACAGCCCACGCCGTGAATGGTTATCCTTGTTATGCGTCTTGAAGTGGTCGGTAAGATTGGTGATCCGTTCGGTCAGGATCGCCACTTGCACTTCGGGTGACCCGGTGTCTCCGGGCTTGGTGGCATAGTCGTTGATAAGCTCCTGCTTGCGCAAAGCGCTGATCGACATCGGATGTCTCCTGAATTTGGGCGACGCCTAACCCGGCAGATTGAAAACTCGGGTAGGGCGCAATTCGCCTTGGCTGACCTCACCAACCGCCACGAGCGAACCTCGTGACGTGGCGTAAACTGGCCCTTTGAGAATTGGAGCATCCCGGCCTCTTAACAGCACGGGTTGGCCTCTCTTGAGCCTGGCCGCGTCCTGCCCGCTGATGGCGAGCGCCGGGATGTCGTCCAGCGCCGTCTCCACGGGCTGCAAAACGCCCAAAAGCGCCTCACGGCCGGCGGCACTATGTCCTAACTCCTCCAGCTTTGCCAGGGAAATTGCGGTCTCTTCGGCAAAGGGTCCGACCCTCGTACGGCGCAATTCCGTGACATGGGCGACGCTGCCAAGCGCCACCCCAAGGTCGCGGGCGAGCGCCCGCACATAGGTGCCTTTGCCGCAGCGCGCCTCGATGATGCAATGGTCTGGGTCGGGCATGCGGGTGAGCTCGAGGCTCTCAATCAGGGCCGGCCGGGCGGCAAGCTCGAACTCCTGGTCTTCCCTGGCAAGGTCGTAGGCCCTGGCGCCGGCCACCTTCAGCGCCGAATAGCGGG
Organism: uncultured Alphaproteobacteria bacterium; assembly: GCA_963827365.1. Lineage (GTDB taxonomy): Bacteria > Pseudomonadota > Alphaproteobacteria > Rhizobiales > Methyloligellaceae > Methyloceanibacter. Next base: position 34,426 of record CAWHAX010000010.1, read on the forward strand.
GCGGCACTTGGCTGATCTCGCCGACGAAGCTGGGCAGCGCCGCCTCGATCTCGGCCCGGGACGGGCGCCGGTCGCTCGTCGCTATCACCGTGCCATCGGAATCGTCGGTATCGGTGGCCTCCCCGAAGTGCACCGTGAAACGGTATTGCTTGTCGCCGTCGACTGCGAAGGGCACGGTCTTGGTCGCTTCCCCGAAAGCAACCGGCAGCACGCCAGTGGCGAGCGGATCGAGCGTGCCGGCGTGGCCTGCCTTCTGTGCTCCGTAGAGATGCCTCACCCGCGACACGGCTTGCGTCGAGGTCATGCCTTGCGGCTTGTCGAACACGAGCCAGCCGTGAATTGGAGAACCTTTGCGCCGCCGCGCCATATCGCCTCTGCCGCTACCTGGTCAGTCGTCGAGATCGCGCGCGACCTTTGGCGAGGCGAGCAGCTCATCGATGCGCTTGGAGCTCGCAAACGAGGTGTCGATCTTGAATCTGAGCTCGGGCATGAATTTCAGGCTCACGCGCCGCGCGAGGTCACCCCGCAAGAACCGCTTGTGCTTGTCGAGATACTTGACCACGTCCTCGGCGCCTTCGCCGCCGAGCGGCAGCACGAAGACGGTCGCGAGCTTCAAGTCTGGCGTCATGCGCACTTCGGACACGGTCAGCGAATATTGATCGAGCACGTCGTCGACGATTTCGCCCCGGGCGAAAATCTCGGCGAGCGCGTGCCGGAGCAGCTCGCCGACCTTCAATTGGCGCTGGCTCGGCGCCTTACCCCTGTTGCGATCGGTCATGGCAATGTTTGAGGCCGCTTGGCTCAAGCGGTCTTACAGCGTGCGCTTGACGTGCTCGACCTCGAAGCACTCGATGACGTCGCCCTGGCGCATGTCCTGATAGCCTTCGAACGCCATGCCGCATTCCTGGCCGGCAACGACCTCTTTCACTTCGTCCTTGAAGCGCTTGAGCGTCGACAGCTTGCCTTCGTGCACCACGACGTTGTCGCGAATGAGCCGGACATGGGCGCCGCGCTCGACCTTGCCTTCGGTGACGCGGCAGCCCGCGACCTTGCCGACCTTGGAGATGGTGAACACCTCCAGGATCTCGGCATTGCCGAGGAAGGTCTCGCGTCGGGTCGGTGCGAGCAGGCCGGACATGGCTTGCTTCACCTCGTCGACGAGGTCGTAGATCACGGCGTAGTAGCGAATCTCCACGCCGTCGCGCTCGGCAGCCTCGCGGGCCTGCGCGTTGGCGCGCACGTTGAAGCCGAGGATCACGGCGCCAGAGGTGGAAGCAAGATCCACGTCGGATTCGGTAATGCCGCCGACGCCATAATGAATGATGCGGGCGCGCACCTCGTCGGTGCCGAGCTTGTCGAGAGCGGCGACGATCGCCTCCACCGAGCCCTGCACGTCACCTTTGACGAGAAGCGTGAACTCCTTGGTCCCGGCCGATTTCAGCTGGGTCATCATCTGCTCGAGAGAGCCGCGCTGACCGGCAACGGCAAGGCGCTTGCGCCGCTCGCGCAGGCGGTAATCGGTGATTTCGCGGGCGCGGGCCTCGTTCTCCACCACAGCGAACTGGTCGCCGGCCTCAGGCGCGGAATCGAAGCCCAATACCTCGACCGGAACCGAGGGGCCGGCTTCCTTAACCTGCTCACCCACGTCGTTGATCAGCGCGCGCACCCGGCCATAGGCCGAGCCTGCCACGATGAGATCGCCAAGACGAAGCGTGCCGCGCTGGACGAGAGCCGTACCCACGGGGCCGCGGCCGCGCTCGAGCTTGGCTTCGACGATAACGCCTTCCGCGGGACGATCCGGGTTGGCGGTAAGCTCCAGCACCTCGGCCTGCAGCGCGATCGCCTCGAGCAGTCTGTCGAGGCCGGTCTTCTTCAGCGCCGAGACTTCGATCTCGAGCGTATCGCCGCCGAGGCTCTCGACCACGATTTCATGGCTGAGCAGTTCGGTGCGCACCCGCTGCGGATCGGCGCCTTGTTTGTCGATTTTGTTGATGGCGACGATCATCGGTACTTGCGCGGCCTTAGCGTGATTGATCGCTTCGACCGTCTGCGGCTTGACGCCGTCATCTGCCGCGACCACGAGCACGACGATATCCGTTACCTGTGCGCCTCTTTGGCGCATGGCGGTGAAGGCCTCGTGGCCAGGCGTATCGATAAAGGTGATCTTCTGGCCAGCTGGCGTCACCACCTGATAGGCGCCGATATGCTGGGTGATGCCGCCGGCTTCCTGGGAAACCACGTTGGTCGTGCGGATGGCGTCTAGCAGGGACGTCTTGCCGTGATCGACATGGCCCATGATGGTGACCACTGGCGCGCGCGGCTGGGTGTCCTCGGCGAGATCGGCGGCGCCAATGAATCCCTCTTCGACGTCCGCCTCCGAAACGCGGCGCACGATATGGCCGAACTCCTCGGCGATGAGCTGAGCGGTGTCGGCGTCGATCACATCGGTGATCTTGTGCATCTCGCCGTCTTTCATCAGGAACTTGATGACATCGACGCCGCGCTCGGCCATGCGGTTGGCGAGCTCCTGGATGGTGATGGCTTCAGGAATCACTACTTCGCGCTGAATCTTCTGCTGCGCCTGGGGCCCGATGGTTTGCTTCTTCTGCCGCTCGCGGTGGCGCTTCAGCGAGGCAAGGCTCCGCTGGCGCTGCTCCTCGTCGAGCGCATTGGTGATGGTGAGGCGGCCGCGAACCCGGCGCTCCTCGCTGGTGCGCGCCTTGACCGGGCGCTCCTTCTTGTGTCGCGCGTCTTGGGTGCGGGGAGCCTCCTCCTCCTCTTCCTTGACGACGAGATGCTTGCGGGCGACTTCCTCGCCTTTGCGCCTGGCCTCGGCTTCGGCCTCGTGCCGCGCGTCTTCCTTCTTCTGGCGCTCTTGCGCCTCGTCCTGCTCCTTGGCCTTGACCTCGTCGGTCACGACGCGGAGCGCGGCCTCTTCCTTGGCCCTTTCACGCTCTTGCGCCTCGCGCTGACGCGATTCAGTAAGAGCCCTGAGCCGAGCGTCCTTTTCCTCATCGGAAAGCGCGCGCAGTACCACGCCCGCGCGGCGCTGGTCGTCGTCGCGTGTGCGCTTGGCCGGCGCCGGTTCCGGTGCCGCAGCCGCGACCTTGGGCTTCGGCTCCTCGACGGGCTGCGCCGCAGGAGTACCGCCGACCGCCCGCCGCTTCTTCTTCTCCACCAGAACGGACTTGGAACGCCCATGGCTGAAGCTTTGACGCACATGGCCGGACTCCACAGTCCGGCGCACATTGAGCGTCATTTTGCGGCCACCGCGAGCGGTTTTGTCTTCAGTCTCGTTGATTTCACTCATTCCTTGTCCGTGTCCGATCCAATTGGCTGGGCAAAGGCTGCGGCGCCCTTGCGGTAACGCTCCGCGCGGGAGGCACTAGCGAGGAATTTCGCAGCCGCTCCGCCCTGGATCAGGGCTGCATGTATCACATTTGTCTTACCTGATGCCAAACCCAATTCATCCGCGCTGAAAATGCGGATTGGGGCCGGGTTTCTGCCCCTGGCGCCTGCCCGAAATTTGCCGTCGAGCTTGCAGCAGCCGTCCTCCGCGGCGTCGCTCGCATGAATAAGGGCGGCGACTTTGCCTTTGGCGATGGCTTCCTCGACCTTGGCCGTGCCGAACACCACTTCGCCTGCCTTATTGGCAAGGGAAAGGCCGCCGAGGGCGGCGTCAGCCAAGAGGCGGCCGACCTGATCGGCAAGCCCCGCCGGCACCTTGGCTTGCGCCTTCAAGGCCCTGGCAAAGACGTTGCGCTTGGCGGCTTCTGCCACCAGGCCACGGTCGGCGGTGACCCATACGCCGCGGCCGGGAAGCCGCTCTTTCAGGTCTGGGACAATCTCGCCGCTAGGAGCGAGGACGAAGCGGATCAGGTCCTGCTTTGACAGGCGCTCGCGCGTGAGCGCGCAGCGGCGGACGGTGTCGTCCGTCTCGCTATCGTGCTCGTGCTCCGCAACATCCTGCCGCAACGGCATATGCTCCTCAAAAGCTCCTGGTAACGGGCGCCGCTCATGACGCGGCGCCGCCGTCCTTGGTCTCGTCCTGCTCGTCGCCTTCGCTTGCCTCGCCATCCGCCTCGGCCTCTGGCGGAGGCGCAAGGTCCGCCTCGCTGATCCATCCCGCCCTCACGCGCGCGGCGAGAATCAGATCCTCGATCTCTTGCTTGCCGAGGGTGAAATTGTCGAGAATGCCTTCATGGTGGATGGTTTCCTTGTCCTTGCGCTCGTTCCACCCCAACAGATCGTCGGTGGCGCAATCGGCAAGGTCCTCTACCGTCTTCACGTTCTTCTCGCCGAGCGCCACCAGCATCGCCGTGGTGAGGCCCGGGATCGCGGCAACGTCATCGGACACTCCGAGCGCCTTGCGCTTGGCATCCTGTTCGGCCTCGATCTTCTCCAGATGCTCGCGGGCGCGGGTTTGAATCTCCGCCGCGGTGCCCTCGTCGAAGCCTTCGATCGAGGCGATTTCCGACGGCTCGACGAACGCAACTTCCTCGATCGAGGAGAAGCCCTCTGACGCAAGCAGCTGGGCGATCACCTCGTCTACGTCGAGCGCCTCCATGAACATGGCGGAGCGCTCGGCGAATTCAGCCTGACGGCGCTCCGACTCCGAAGCCTCGGTCATGATGTCGATGTCCCAGCCGGTGAGCTGGGAAGCGAGCCGCACATTCTGGCCCTTGCGGCCGATGGCGAGCGAAAGCTGAGCGTCAGGCACCACCACCTCGATGCGTTCGGCATCCTCATCGAGCACGACCTTGACCACCTCGGCAGGCGCCAGCGCATTGACGATGAAGGTCGCTGCATCCGGCGACCATTGGATGATGTCGATCTTCTCGCCCTGTAGCTCGTTCACCACCGCCTGCACACGGCTGCCGCGCATGCCGACGCAGGCGCCGACCGGATCGATCGAGGCGTCGCGCGACACGACCGCGATCTTGGCGCGGCTGCCGGGATCGCGCGCCACCGATTTGATGGTGACGATACCGTCATAGACCTCAGGCACTTCCTGCGCGAACAGCTTGGCCATGAATTCCGGATGGGTGCGCGACAGGAAGATCTGCGGGCCCCTCTGCTCGCGGCGCACGTCATAGACAAAGGCGCGGATGCGGTCGCCGTAGCGGAAATTCTCGCGAGGCAGTGTTTCGTCGCGGCGGACGATGGCCTCAGCCCGCCCGAGATCGACGATGACGTTGCCATATTCGACGCGCTTGACGATGCCGTTCACGATCTCACCGACGCGGTCTTTATATTCATCAAACTGGCGCTCGCGCTCGGCCTCGCGCACTTTCTGCACGATCACTTGCTTGGCGTTCTGTGCCGCCACGCGGCCGAAATCGAGCGGGGGCAGCGGTTCGGCGATGAAGTCGCCGACTTGCGCCGCGGGGTTGCGACGTCGCGCCTCTTCGAGCGAAATCTGCGTTGCCTCCATGGTCACTTGCTCGACCACTTCTAAGAGACGCGCGAGCCTGATCTCTCCGGTCTTGGGATCGACCTCGGCCTTGATCTCGTTCTCGCTGCCATAGCGCGACTTGGCGGCCTTCTGGATCGCGTCTTCCATGGCCATGATCACCACCTGGCGATCAATCGCCTTCTCCCGTGCGACCGCGTCCGCGATCTGCAAGAGCTCCAGCCTATTGGCGCTGACGCCTGCCTGAGCCATCTGTTTCTGCCTCCGTTATCTCCACTGAGCGGAACTGAGGTCCCGCGAAAATTCCTCTACTGCGCCTTCTTGGCCGTAAGGTCGGCGCGCACGGCGTCCCCTCCGGCCACAAGCTTTGCTTCGCTGATCAGCGAGAAGGGGATGCCGATCGTTTGCGGCTCCTCTTCGCAACCAAGCTCGATGCGGAGAAGCGCCTCGCCATTGCCGACGCCTTCGATCCGCCCTCTGAACCGCTTCCTGCCGCTGACCAACTCCTTCAGCTCTACCTTCGCCTCATGACCGGCCCACGACGCGAAATCGCTTGGCCGCACCAGCGGCCGATCGATACCGGGCGTCGAGACCTCGAGCCGATAGCCGCCAGGCATCGGATCGAGCGCGTCGAGCAGCGGCGAAAGCTTGCGGCTGATCGTTGCGCAATCGTCGATGGTCATCTGACCGCCCGGCTTGTCCGCCATCACTTGCACCGTTCCGCCGTCACGGCCTGAAACCTTCACCCGCACGATGCGGAAGCCGAGTTCTTCAAGCACCGGCTCGGCGAGGTCTGCGATCTCGCGTTCGGTGCCGCTCTCCTCGGCAAAGCGGCGGTCAGCGCTTGATGAGCGGGTCGACATCGGTTGAGGCCACAACTCCCGCGAAACGTGTGAAAATAGTTGGCGGGTCGCCTAACAAAAAGGAGCGGGCGAAAGGCCCACTCCTGATCAAAAACCATCATGAGTTCGAGGCTAATATACGGTGTTTTTCAAAGGATTCAAGCAGGCTCGCGGCCATTATTGCCCGAGAATCGAGTGCCTGATGCGCTCGAAATCGTTGATCCGCCCATAGCTCAAGGCGCAGATGCAGGAGGAGAGATAGCCGCCATTGGCCGTTGAGCCGAAGGCGAGGCTGTCCTCGAAATTGCAGGTGTCATCGCGAAATGCGATCCATTTCCGCTGCGCGTCTTTCAGCATGTCGAGTTGAGTGTCGGGCTTCACGCCCATGGCGTTGGCGGCCGTCCTGACCCCCTCTTGTAGCGCCGAGAACTCCTGATTGAGCACGCCGTCGGCCGTGTCGGCGGCGCGGGCGAGGCAAGCCTTGTACTCTGGATTGGAGCCCGTCTCCCTCTCGCAATCGGTGTAGCAGGCGCTCTGGATCTGGCTCTGATCGAGCGCAAGCGCTGGCGTCGCTAGGAGCAACAGCAGGAGGGGAAGCGCGAGCATTGCAGTCCTCCCTGGCATCAGAACCGGCGGAAGCTGAGATAGGCCGGTTTGGCGCCGGCGCTCAAGGCTTTCCGTTCGTAGCGGGTTTCCGGCCAGTCCGAAGGCCGCTCCCGCCACTCCTTGGCGCGTTCCGCCGTCCAGGCGAAAGCGCCATTCGCGAGGATGGTTAGAAGAGCCTCTCCGGCATAGTCGCCGTTGTCGCTGGCAAATCTGAGCTCGCCACCGGCTTTCAGCGCGCGCGCCACTTGCCCAATGGTTTCCGGCGAAATCAGCCTTCGCTTCTGATGCCGCTTCTTCGGCCAAGGGTCTGGGAACAGCACGAAAATGCGGCCGATGGAGTTGTCTGGGAGCCAAGCCAACACATCCCTGGCATCGCCGTCATGGATGCGGATGGTGGCGAGCTTCGGGCCGACCTCGATCTTGCCGAGCAGGCTCGCCACCCCATTGATGAAGGGCTCGCAGCCGATGAAGCCGACGTCCAGATGGTGCTCTGCCTGCCAGAAAAGATGCTCGCCAGAGCCGAAGCCGACCTCGAGCCAAACGTCGGCAACGGGTTGCGCGAAAAGCCCGGTCAGCGGGGAGGGCGCTGGCTTGGTGCGGGGAAGGCGCAACGTGGGCAACAGGTCGTTGAGCAGGCGGTCTTTGCGCTCGCTCAAGGGCCGTGCCTTGCGCCGGCCATAGGATCTCAGGCGGCCCGGCGTATTCGTGGGGCTTGCGGGCTCTCTCACGGTCTGCCGACCCAGCCAAACGTCGGCCGCTTGGCGTCCTTTGAGAAATACTTCTGCAGCCGCGGAGAAAATTGCAGCAGCTCGAATGGCGAGCAGGCCTTGAGCCGCTCTATCTCTTCCTGGCCGAAGGTCGCGTATTGCGGGTCGTCCCCGCTATCCCAATCGATCCGCTCATAGAACTCGAAGAAATAGAGCTGTCCGCACTCACGGCATTCAAGCAAGTGTCGCCACCAATGAGCTTCGTCGACATGGGTCTCGACGAGATTGAAGCGGTTCTTGAGGGGCTCGGCAAGCTCAGGCTCAAGCCAGAGAACGCATTGGGTCGGCTCTGTCATGCTGCGTCTCGTCAGGCTGCACCGTGCCGGTCGCCACGCGCCAATTGGCACGCGCGCCTCAGCATGATGAGCTTACGCCTTCCCCGGTGGTGCCGGAAAGCGAACGGCGAGGGATATTCGCGTCGGGACTTTAGGAGAGCTCGGCGCGGATCGGCTCGATCAGATCGAGGCGCTCCCAGGAGAAGCCGCCGTCATTGTCCGGCTGCCGTCCGAAATGGCCGTAAGCCGCGGTGCGCGCATAGATTGGGCGTCCAAGGCCGAGATGCTCCCTGATGCCGCGTGGGCTCAAATCCATGACCCGCCGCAGTGCCTTCTCGAGCTCAGACTCGGCAATGTTGCCGGTGCCGTGCAGATCGACATAGAGCGACAGCGGCTCTGACACGCCGATGGCGTAGGAGACTTGCAACGTGCAACGGTCGGCAAGCCCCGCCGCCACCACGTTCTTTGAGAGATAGCGCGCGGCGTAAGCCGCCGAGCGGTCGACCTTCGTCGGGTCCTTGCCGGAGAAGGCGCCGCCGCCATGCGGCGCGGCGCCGCCATAGGTGTCGACGATAATCTTGCGCCCGGTGACGCCGGCGTCGCCGTCAGGGCCACCGATGACGAAACGTCCGGTGGGATTCACGTAGAATTTGGTGTCACGGCTGACCCAGCCTTGCGGCATCACCTCATCGACAAAGCCGCGCACGATCTCCTTGATCTTGTCCTGGGTCACGTCCTCGCCGTGCTGCGTCGACACCACGATCGAGTTGGCGCGCACCGGCTTGCCGTCCTCGTAGGCGAGCGTCACCTGGCTTTTGGCGTCAGGTCCAAGCTCCGGCGCCCGGCCGGTATGCCGCGCCTTCGCCATCTCATGCAAGATGCGATGGGCATAGTAGATCGGCGCCGGCATCAAGGGGTCGGTCTCGCGGCAGGCATAGCCGAACATGATGCCCTGGTCGCCGGCGCCTTCGTCCTTTTCAAACTCGGCATGCGCATCGACGCCAATGGCGATGTCGGCAGACTGCTCGTGCACGTAGAACTGGAACTCGCAATTCTTCCAGTGGAAACCCTTCTGCTCGTAGCCGATGTCGCGCACGGCACGGCGCGCCGCGTCCTCGATGACCGCCGCCGTCACGCTTTCCGGCCCGCGCACCTCGCCGGCCATGACAATGCGGTTCGTGGTGACGAGCGTCTCGATCGCCACCCGCGAATGCGGGTCTTCTGCCATATAGAGATCGACCACGGCATCGGAGATGCGGTCGCACACCTTGTCGGGGTGACCTTCCGAAACCAACTCGCTGGTGAAGAGATAATTTCGCCTGTTCGCCACGTGACCCTCTATGACCCGATCGTACCCGCGCCGGGGTTCTTACAAGAAGAGGGGTGGCGGTCAAGCCGCCTCTTTCGCCCTAGTTGTCGGCGCTCGCGCTCAACGCTCGCACGAGATCGACGACACTCTTGCGAACCTTCGGATCGGAGATCTTGACGAAGGCGCGGTTGAGCTCGAGGCCCTCGCGGCTGTTGAGAAATTCGAGGATGAAGGCTTCCGAATCTGCCTCGGCCATTCCTGGCGTGGCGCGTCCGTCGGTGTGCGGCGCTTCCTCGAAAAAGAACTGAACCGGGACATCAAGGATCTTCGAGATCTGGAACAGCCGGCTCGCGCCGATGCGGTTCACACCCTTCTCATATTTCTGCACCTGCTGAAACGTGAGCCCCATGCTCTCGCCGAGACGCTCCTGGCTCATACCCAGAAGCATACGGCGCAAACGGACCCGGCTCCCCACGTGCTGATCCACCGGGTTAGGCTTCTTGCCTGCCATGCGTTCACTCACCAGCGTCATGATTGGTTGAACACTTCCGACGCGTTATAAAAAGCCCCCAATAGAGAATTTACTTACGAGTGCATCCCAGGAACGTCAAGCACTTAGGCGCGACATCTTGCTCAGTTTGCCCTGTTCGCGATGCGAAGCATTTGCAAGAATCGCAAAACCGTTCATTGCCCGAGGGCCCGCTTTGGACTCGCAGGCAAATGAGCAAAAAAGAGCCAACCGAGAAGCGCAAAGACAAGAAGCGCGATCTCGATCCAGCGTTCCCACGTTACGAATTTTGTAGTCGGCAAAGCCTCGGGCAAAAGCCCGTCAACAACTCCTTCTTTCTCGAGTCCAAGCTCGCCGAGCACGCGTCCGTAGGGATCGATGATCGCCGAGATGCCTGTGTTTGCCGCCCGCACCACCGGCAGACCCTGCTCGACTGCGCGAAGCTGAGCTTGATGGAAGTGCTGATAGGGACCGGCGCTGCCGCCAAACCAGGCGTCGTTGGTCGCGTTGAGGAGCCAGCCCGGCCGTTGCGATTTATCCATAACCTCGTCGGGAAAAATGATCTCATAGCAGATGAGCGGCCGCGCCGGCGGAGCACCGGGGACGGAGAGCAAGCGAGAGCCAGTGCCGGCGCTGAAGCCTCCGCGCACGCCAGTCATCTGGAAGATGCCAGAGACTCTCCATGAAGTCCTGAAACGGCAGATATTCACCGAACGGCACGAGATGAATCTTGTCGTAGCCGTCGAGCACCTCGCCCTTGTCGCTGATCGCGAGCAGGCTGTTATAGATGCGCGTCGCGACCAAGCGATCTTGCGCGTCGCGCTCCTCGACAATTCTTCCAGAGCCGACGAGCAAGCTCGTTCCGCCCGGCAGGACGTCGCCGATGGCGGTCAGCGCTTGTGAGGACTCGGCGAGCAGGAAGGGTACCGCCGTCTCGGGCCAGATCACGAGCGAAATGCGGTCGAGGCCTCCAGAACTCGGTCAGATCCAGATAAGTGTTGAAGATCTCGGCGCTGTTCTCCGGACGCCATTTATTGGCCTGATCGATATTGGCCTGCACGATGCGAAGCCGCACGCCGGTCGTCGCCGCGTCGGCGCTCTGAAGCCGCGCCGCTCCCCATGCCGCGCCGAGCGCGAGCAAGGCGCAGGAGCCGAGCGTAAGCAGCGCCGTGGCTTTGGGCCGCGCGAGCCCCGAGCCTTGCGGTGCCCAGATGGCGAAGAGACCGGCAAAGAGAAGTACCGCCAAGAGGCTCAGGGCATAGGCACCGAAAATGGCTGCCGTCTGCATTGTGGGAAGCGTCGCCGTAAGCCCGTAACCCAAGAGATTCCAGGGCAATCCGGTGAGGACATGGCCGCGGGCGTATTCGGCGAGGCCGAAGGCAATGGAGAGGGCGAAAACCCGCGCGGCGCCAGGGCGCCACAGCATCATGGCGAGCGCAGCCGCGGCTGCATAGAACAGGGCCATGCCGCCTGGCATCGCCGTCATCACGAAGGGGATGAGCCAGCCATGGCGCCACGGCTCGACGAGAAACGCCTCGGCGATCCAATAGAGTCCGGTGAAGAAATATCCGAAGCCGAACCAGAACCCAGTGAGCGCCGCGCATCTGAGTCGGTCGCCAAGCGTGGAGTTGCGCGCATGGCAACCGTCGAGCATCCACACGAGCAGGCCGAAGCTTACGAACAGCACCTGCCAGGCATGGATTGGGGCAAAGGCGAGCACCGAGATCGCACCGGCGAACACGGCGAGTAGAGCGCGCTTAGCGCCAGTGAGCTGCGCCACCCGATCGGCTGCGGCTTGCACGGGCGTCGACAGCACTCACGCGCTCTCGGAAGCTGGTGCGTCTTCGTGCTGTTGTGGCGTGTGGATGCGCAGTTTCTTGATGAGCCGCGGGTCTGCGTCCAGCACCTCGAACTCGATGCCGCTTGGGTGGTGCACGCGCTCGCCCTGCGCCGGAATGCGGCCGGCAAGCGCGAAGACGAGGCCGCCGATGGTGTCGATGTCCTCTTCCTGCTCTGGCGAGAGGAGCTCGATGCCGAAGCGCTGCTCAAGCGTCTCGATCGGCGTGCGCGCATCGGCGATGAAGCCATGTCGCGCATCCTCGCGGATCAGCGGCTCCTCGGCCACATCGTGCTCATCGTCGATCTCCCCGACCACTTCCTCAATCAGGTCCTCGATCGAGACGAGACCGTCCGTGCCGCCATACTCGTCCACCACCAGCGCGAGATGAAGCCGCGACGATTGCATGCGGAGCAGAAGGTCGAGCACCGGCATGGACGGCGGCACGTAGAGAATCTCACGCACGATGTTGATGGCAACGACGGTCTTGCCAAGATCGACAGCAGCGAGATCGAGTGTCGTTGCGTTCTTCTCCGCGGCAGTGGTGATCCACGACATGAGGTCGCGGATGTGGATCATGCCGCGCGGGTCGTCCAGCGTCTCATTGTAGACCGGAAGTCGCGAATGCTCGGCCTCGCGGAACACGCGCAAAAGCTCGGCGATGGTGATGGTGTCCTCAACCGCGATGATGTCGGCGCGCGGAACCATGACGTCTTCGACGGTGAGCTTGCCGAAACGGAGAATGTTGCGGAGCATAGCGCGCTCTTGCGCGCTGAAGGTGTGGCCGCCGGCTTCCTTGCCGCGGGCGAGCGCATCCTCGATCACCTCGCGCAAGTCTGGCTCTTCGCCAAGTCCGAAGCGAGCGAGCAGACGCTCGAGCCAGGACGGTTCTTCTTCTGGAAGCGGATCGCCGGTTGCCGGCAGCTCGTCGTCTGAGAGCGGAGCGTTGCTCACGACATCACCTCCGCAGTGACCGGGAGCGCATCCCCGGCATAGGGGTCGGCGATGCCGAGCCCGGCGAGGACTTTCGTCTCGAAAGATTCCATGCGCTCAGCATCTGCGTCGCGCTCATGGTCGAAACCCAAGAGATGCAACATGCCGTGCACGACAAGGTGGGCGGCATGATCGGCGGCCGGGATGCCCTTAACCTTCGCCTCCTCGATCACCGCCTCGCCGGCGAGCACGATATCGCCGAGAGGGGAGGGTTCGCCATGGGCTTCACCGACAGGCTCTCCTACCGGGAATGACAGCACATTGGTGGATGAATCCTTGCCCCGCCAAGTGCGGTTCAGCTCGCGCATCTCATCATCGTCGGTGAGGACGAGCGTCACTTCGCAAGGTGCATCCGGCGCTGCCGAAGAGGCTGCGAAGGCAGCCAGCGCCGCGCGCGACAGCGCGTCGCCGCTCACCTCGATGCTGTCCCAGAGTTCTGAGTGGCGGACGATTTCGATTTCGAGCGGGGAAGCCCCACTCGAGCGACTAGGGCCTCCGTCAGCCATTGCGCTCACCCCGTTTGGGCGCCGCCTCATAGGCGTCGACGATCTTGCCGACCAGCTCGCGGCGAACCACGTCGCGGCCCGTGAAGGCAATATGAGCGACATCCTCGATGCCTTCGAGAATGGCCACCGCCTCGAGCAACCCTGAATCCTTGCCTGCGGGCAGGTCGATCTGGGTCGGATCGCCGGTGACGATCATCTTGCTGCCTTCGCCGATCCTGGTGAGAAACATCTTCATCTGCATCGACGTGGTGTTCTGCGCCTCATCGAGAATGATCATGGCGTGTGACAGGGTGCGTCCGCGCATGAAGGCGAGCGGCGCGATCTCGATCATGCCTGTGGCAAGTCCGCGCTCGACCCGCTCTGGCGCCAGCACGTCGTAGAGAGCATCGTAGAGCGGGCGTAAATAAGGATCGACCTTCTCGCGCATGTCACCGGGAAGGAAGCCGAGCCTCTCTCCAGCCTCGACCGCCGGTCGCGACAGGATCAGCCGGTCGCATTTGCCGCTTTCCATGCACGCAGCGGCGAAGGCGACGGCGAGATAAGTCTTGCCGGTGCCGGCGGGGCCGGTGGCGAAGACGAGGTCGTGAGACTGCAAGGCCGAGAGATAGGCGCTTTGTGCCGGCGTGCGCGCTGTGATCAGGCGTTTGCGCGTGCGGATCTGCTGCGCGGCAGGAACCTTGGCGTCCTTCGCGTCGGCCTCGACCACCTCGGCCACTTGCTCCGGTGTGCGCGCATGGCGGATGGCGCCGACCACTTCGCCGACCCCGATCATCTCGCCTTGCGCCAGCCTGTCGTAAAGCTGCTCCAGCACGGACCGTGCGGTCTCGCGCGATTGCTCCGGCCCGCGCAACGAGACCACATTGCCGTTGACCACGGCCTGGATGCCGAGCCGGTCTTCGAGCACTGCGAGATTGGCGTCATAGTCTCCAAGGAGATCGCGCACGAGCCTGATATCGTCGAAGAACACCACAAGGGGTTCTTCCCGGCCATTGGCAGACGAGGCGTTTGCGCGCTCCTCCGACGCGGCTTTTCGCCCACGCGTCAATGGCGGTCTCCGTCCGCTGGCCTTGCCGGTCACACGGCCGCCTGAACTGGTTCGCGCCATTCAAACTCCGATTTGATGACACCGGTGAGACTGTTCGGCCCCGCGCTAACAATGTCAACCTCCACGATCCGGCCGATCAGGCCTTCGGGACCGTCCCCATGCACCGCCTGGAGATAGGGTGAACGCCCGGCGATCTGTCCTGGTTTCCGTCCTTGCCGTTCGAACAGCACCGGAAGCCTCCGCCCGACGGTTGCCGCGTCGAAAGCCTTCGCCTCGTCTTCGAGCAGGTTTTGCAAGGCGGAGAGCCGCTCCCGGGCGACCTTGTCAGGCACCTGATTGGGCAGGCTTGCCGCCGGCGTGCCGGGACGCGCGCTATACTTAAAAGAGAACGCGCGGGCAAACCCGATGCGGCGGACGAGCGCCAAAGTCTTCTCGAAATCGGCATCGGTCTCGCCTGGGAACCCGACAATAATGTCTGTGGATAGTGCGATGTCTGGACGCGCCTGCCTGATGCGGGCGACGAGGTCGGCATAGTCGTCGGCGGTATGCTTGCGATTCATGGCGTGAAGGATGCGATCGGACCCGGCCTGAAACGGCAGATGCAGATAGGGCATGAGCTTCGGCTCATCGCCATGGAGCGCAATCAGATCGTCGTCCATGTCGCGCGGATGGCTCGTGGTGTAGCGGAGCCGCTCGATCGCAGAAATGTCCGCGAGCCGCTGAAGCAGCCTGGCAAGGGACCAGTCGACGCCGTCAGGGCCAAGCCCGCGATAGGCATTCACATTTTGCCCAAGCAGGGTGAGCTCGCGCACGCCGGACCTCGCAAGCCTCTCGGCCTCGGCGAGGATCGCCGCGGCAGGACGCGAATATTCAGCGCCGCGCGTGTAAGGCACCACACAGAACGTGCAGAACTTGTCGCAGCCTTCCTGCACGGTGATGAAGGCTGAGGGCTGTGCGCGGACGATCGGCCGGTCCGGCAGCGAGAGGAACTTGTCTTCGGCGGGAAAGTCCGTGGCGACCACGCGCTCGCCGCCGTCGCGCACCCGGGCGAGCAGCGCCGGGAGCTCGTGATAGCTCTGCGGCCCAACCACGAGATCGACAACCTGCGCACGGTTGAGGATTTCGCTTCCTTCGGCCTGCGCCACGCAGCCTGTCACCGCGATCATGGTGTCGAGGCCGCGTGCCTTCCGCGCCTGCTTCACCGCGCGTACGCGGCCAAGCTCGGAGTAGACCTTCTCGGCCGCCTTCTCGCGGATGTGGCAGGTATTGAGAATGACGAGATCGGCCTCGGCCGAATCGTCGGTCGGCGTGTAGCCGTGATCTGCCAGCGCCTCGGCCATGCGCTCGGAGTCGTAGGCATTCATCTGACAGCCGAAAGTCTTGATGTGCAGCTTTTTGGGCCTTGTCCCCATCGCCTGTTGGTGCGGCACGCGGGCATCTCTCGTCAAGGCCCGGCTCTGGGGCACTGACTTTATCCATAAAGTCGCGAGTCGCTTGGTTGTTTCTTGAGAGGCGAGGGGCTATATACTCAACTCACTCGCTAGGCATTGTTTTGAGAATCGCTTTTCGCCCTTGATTTCGCAAAAAGCAAAATATGCTCTCCGCGCCTTGGTGGCGCTCGCCAAGGAAGGCGACTCGCTCATGATCGGCGAGATCGCTACCCGCAAGAATATTCCGCGGAAGTTCCTTGAGCAGATCCTGCTGGAAATGAAGCGCCACGGCATCGTGCACAGCCGGCGCGGCAAGTTCGGCGGCTATAGCCTGCTCATGGCACCGGACAAGATCACCTACGGCCAAGTGTTACGCATCATCGACGGGCCGATTGCCCCCTTGCCCTGCCTGAGCCGTATCGCCTACCGGCGCTGCGCCGACTGCAAGAGCGAGGAAACTTGCGAAATCCGGCGGGTTTTTGCCAGGGTTGCGGAGTCGGCACGAGAGGTCCTGGATCGCACGACCATCGCCAATTCCTTGAATTCCGAGCTCCTCGCCGATGACCCCGGCGGCGGAGCGCACGAGATGGCGCATCTCTAAGAACGTCGCTCACCTCCTCAAATTGGAAACAAATTCTACCCCCTGACCGTTTGGTAGTGGACGGGGCTTCCACCCACATAAAAAAGTGGTAAGGTGCCGACTTGCTAATGTCTACCGATTAGATAGAGTTAAGGGTGTTCCATAGAGGAGATTGCATCCATGAGACTCACCCTGGCCGCCGCGGCGGCTCTAATTATTGGGACGTTTGCGGCGGGGACGGTGCTTGCCGACACGACGCTGCTCAACGTGAGCTACGACCCCACCCGTGAACTCTACAAGGCCGTCAACGAGGCCTTCATCAAGGATTGGAAGGCGAAGGGCGGTGACAATCTGACCATCGAGCAGTCGCACGGCGGCTCCGGTAAGCAGGCCCGCGCTGTCATCGACGGGCTGCAAGCCGACGTCGTGACCCTGGCGCTCCAGGGGGATATCGACCAGATCGCCAAGGCCGGCAAGCTCAAGGCCGATTGGCAGAAGCGCCTTGGCAACAACTCTTCACCCTACACCTCGACCATCGTCTTCCTGGTGCGCAAGGGAAATCCCAAGGCCATCAAGGACTGGGATGATCTCATCAAGGAAGGAGTCCAGGTGATCACGCCGAACCCGAAGACGTCGGGTGGCGCGCGCTGGAACTACCTCGCGGCCTGGGCCTATGCCGACGGCAAATACGGCCACGACGAGGAGAAGGACAAGGAGTTCGTGAAGAAGCTATTCGCCAATGTGCCGGTGCTCGACACTGGCGCGCGCGGCTCGACGCAGACCTTCGCGCAGAGAGGGATCGGCGACGTGCTCCTGGCTTGGGAGAACGAGGCGTTCCTCGCCCTCGATGAGCTTGGCGCCGACAAGTTCGAGATCGTCGTGCCGTCGCTCTCCATCAAGGCTGAGCCCCCGGTTGCGGTTGTCGACGAGGTCGTCGATGCCAAGGGGACCCGCAAGGCTGCCGAAGCCTATCTGAACTTCCTCTACACCCCGGAAGCTCAGAAGCTTATCGCCCACAATTACTATCGTCCGTCCGATCCGAAAGCTGCCGATCCGAAGGATCTGGCACGCTTCGTCGATGTGAAGCTCATCGCCATCGACGATCCGTTGTTCGGCGGTTGGACTAAGGCGCAGCCGAAGCACTTTGCAGAGGGCGGCATCTTCGACCAGATCTACCAGCCCAAGTCCACGAATTGAGCTGACCCATGGCCGCAAGCTACGGCCTCGGGCTAAAACGGCCGAGCGCCATCCCGGGTTTCGGGTTGGCGCTTGGTTTTACGTTGACCTACCTGAGCCTCATCGTCCTCATTCCGCTCGCAGCCCTTGTGCTCAAGTCGGCTACGCTTGGGTTCACCGGCTTTTGGGAGGTGGTGACCGGGCCGCGCACGCTCGCAGCGCTCCGCTTGAGCTTCCTCACCTCGCTGTTTGCGGCGACGGTCAACGCGGTGTTCGGCACCATCATTGCCTGGGCGCTCGTCCGCTACCGCTTTCCCGGCCGTCGCCTGCTCGACGCCTTCGTCGATCTTCCCTTCGCGCTGCCGACGGCCGTCGCCGGCATCGCACTCACTGCGCTCTACGCTCCGAATGGCTGGATCGGGAGTTGGCTCGCTCCGCTCGGCATCAAGGTTGCCTATACGCCGCTCGGTATTATCATCGCATTGATCTTCATCGGTCTGCCCTTCGTGGTGCGGACCGTGCAGCCGGTGCTCGACGAGTTCGACCGCGAGCTCGAGGAAGCCTCGGCGACCCTTGGTGCCAACCGGCGCCAGACCGTGTTCCGTGTCATGCTGCCGACGCTGATGCCGGCGATCTTGACCGGCTTCGCGCTCGCACTCGCCCGTGCCGTCGGCGAATACGGTTCCGTGATCTTCATCGCCGGCAATATGCCCTTCATCTCGGAGATCGCGCCGCTTCTCATCATCATCAGGCTCGAGGAGTTCAGCTATCCGCAAGCCGCGGCCATCGGCACGGCGATGCTGATGATCTCCTTTGCGCTTCTGTTCTTTGTGCACCTCGTCCAAGCCTGGCAGCGGCGGAGATTTGGCCATGACTGACGCGGCGATCGCGCCACTCCTTATCAGCCAGCCTTCGTCAGGCTCCACCGTCACCACGGAGCGTTACCCGGTCCGCGTCGTGCTGGTCGCGACTGCGGTGGTGTTCCTTGTGCTGTTCCTCCTGATGCCGCTTGCGGCAGTGTTCGTG
Source organism: uncultured Alphaproteobacteria bacterium (assembly GCA_963827365.1). Lineage (GTDB taxonomy): Bacteria > Pseudomonadota > Alphaproteobacteria > Rhizobiales > Methyloligellaceae > Methyloceanibacter. The sequence continues at coordinate 52,739 of CAWHAX010000010.1, forward strand.
GAGGCGTTCCGCGCAGGCCTCGGCGCCTATTTCGCCGCCATCACCGAGCCAGATGCAGTAGCTGCCATCGAGCTCACGCTGCTGGTTGCGGCCATCGCCGTCCCCGCCAATATCGTGTTCGGTCTCGCCGCCTCCTGGGCCATCGCCAAGTTCGAGTTCAAAGGCAAAAGCGTCCTGAACACGCTGATCGACCTTCCCTTCTCGGTGTCACCGGTGATCTCGGGCCTGATCTACGTGCTTCTGTTCGGAGCCCAAGGTTATTTCGGGCATTATCTCCAGAGCCACAACATCCAAATCATCTTTGCGCTGCCAGGCATCGTGCTCGCCAGCATCTTCGTCACCTTCCCCTTCGTCGCCCGCGAGCTCGTGCCGTTGATGCAGGAGCAGGGGACGCAGGACGAGGAGGCTGCGCTGTCGCTTGGCGCGAGCGGCTGGCAGACCTTCTTCAGGGTGACGCTCCCCAACATCCGCTGGGCGCTGCTCTACGGCGTGGTGCTTTGCAATGCGCGCGCCATGGGCGAGTTCGGAGCGGTGTCGGTGGTGTCCGGTCATATCAGGGGCAAGACCAACACCATGCCGCTGCATGTCGAGATTCTGTACAACGAATACAACTTTGCCGCGGCTTTCGCCGTGGCGTCGCTGCTTGCGCTGCTCGCGCTTGTCACACTTCTCATCAAGATTTCGCTGGAATGGCGCTACGCCGACCAGATCGCCGCTTCGCGCCGGCACTAGGGTGGAGAAAACCATGGACGCCCGGGTCTCAAATGAGGTGAACTACTCCGGCTCGAGCTGGGGGCGCCAGCAAGCCCCATCGCATTGGGACCGGCAGGTGGACGTAACCGTAGAAAATGTCGTGAGGACGTTCGGCAGGACGCCGGCATTGCACGGTGTCTCACTCAACATCGAGTCCGGCGAGCTGGTTGCGTTGCTCGGGCCGTCAGGGTCAGGCAAGACCACGCTCCTCAGGATTCTAGCCGGTCTCGACGTTCCGACCTTCGGCCGCGTGCTGTTCGAAGGCGAGGACGCGCTTAAGCTGACCGTGCAGCAGCGAAATGTCGGGCTGGTGTTTCAGAACTACGCGCTCTTTCGCCACATGAACGTGGTCGACAATATCGGCTTCGGTTTGCGTGTGCGGCCCTGGGCGCGCCGCCCAAGCCGCAAGGAGATCCGCAAGCGCGCGCTTGAGCTGCTCGATCTTGTGCAGCTCTCGGGTCTCGAGAAGCGCTATCCCTCCCAGCTCTCAGGCGGCCAGCGCCAGCGCGTGGCTTTCGCCCGAGCACTCGCCATCGAGCCGCGCGTGCTCCTGCTCGACGAGCCCTTCGGCGCGCTCGACGCCAAGGTGCGGCGCGACCTGCGCCGCTGGCTGTTGGAGATCCACAACAAGACGGGTCACACCACGGTGTTCGTCACCCACGACCAGGAGGAGGCGCTCGAGCTTGCCGACCGCGTTGTGGTCATGAGCGAAGGCAGGATCGAGCAGATCGGCACGCCCGACGAAATCTATGACGCGCCGAACTCGCCCTTCGTGTTCTCTTTCATCGGAGAGTCGAGCGTGCTTCCGGTGCAAGTCGAGCACGGCAAAGTATGGCTCGACGGAAAGCCGCTAGACCTCGCCCCCGGCGACGTGCCCGACGGTCCGGCGCAACTGTTCCTGCGGCCGCACGACGTCGATGTGGTGGATGACGAGGCAGAGGCCATTTCGGGCGAAGTGAAAGTGCTGCGCCGGCACGCCGGCTTGCGCCGCGTCGATCTTGATGTTGGTGCTGAGCGAAACCGCGTCGAGATCGAGCTTCCCGCCGATCTCGATCTCAATCCTGCGCGAAGCATCGCCTTTCGACCGCGCCGCTACCGGCTCTACCCGACTTCACAGGCGCTCGATAGCTGAATAGGGTTAGGGCGGCTATCAGCGGACCGGGCGCTTGGGTCTAGACCCGGGCGTGCGCGTCCTGCAAAGCTTGCCCTAGACTTAGGCCTTGCACTCGTTCATGCCCTTCATCGCCTTCACGGCGTCGGGCTTGCTCTTGAAGGTCTGATCAGCATCATCGACTTGCCGTCCGGCTTCTTGGCCGTGACCGAGCACTTATGGGTCGTTGCGCTCTGCGCCACATAGAACTCGGCGGCGAAGGCCGGCGACACCATGCCTGCCACAAGCAGGCCAGCGATCAGATATTTCTGCATTGAAGTCTCCTTGAGGTTTCTGTAGCCGCAGCATCTTCTGTCCGCCCGGCCACGCCTCAGGCAAACGCGCGTCTATGGGCATGCGTTTGACGCCAGCCCTGCGCAACTTGTCCCGCGTCATCGAGACGCGGGCACGATTTCCCCGTCGCGGCTGCCGATGAGCAGCGCCGCCGGCATGAGGAGATAGAGCGGCAGAAGCCCGATGGCGCAGACGAGCCACACCTGCCACATGCCCCAGGCGAAAGCGGCGATCACCGCGAACAGCGTGAAGGCCGCGGCGCCATAGGCTTGCGCCTCAAGCGGCAAGAGCAGGAGACGGAGCGCAGCGGCGGCACCGGCGATCGCCACCAGGATGGTGCCGAACAGCCCAAGCTCGTACCAGCTTTGCAGGAACAGATTATGTGCGTGCTGCCCGGTGGTGCGGCGGAACACGAAGCCTTCCGGTTTCTCCGGCGCGGTGACCGCTTTCGCTTTCACCGCCGGGGTCGAGTTGGCGCCGATGCCGAGGACGGGGTTCTCGAGCACGCGCTCCGCCGTGTATTCCCAGATGATGATTCTGGCGCGGGCCGATTTCGGCAGCCACTCCGCCTGATGCAGCCCAGCCTTGAAGGCGAGGAAGTCGAGCGGGATGACGAGAACGAAGCCGAGGCACCAGGCAAGCGCGAGCCCGCGGATGACGGCGCGGGGGCGAAACAAGGTCAATGGAAAGATGATCAGCGAGGCGATGAGGCCAACTTGCGAGGAATCGTGCTCCGAGATGGCGATCGGCGCGGCAAGTGCGAAAAAGAACAACACTGTGAGCAAGGTCCGGCGGGGCGGGGCGGAGACGCGCAGCGCCAAGAGGCCTGGCCAGAGCTGCAACGCCAGCATGGCCACATGCTGGTTGAACTCCGACACGTTGATCCTGGTGACAAGGCCATGACGGATTGCCACGTGCTTGGCGCGGTCTGGCTTGAACGCCGGGATCGTGTTCATCGCGAAACGGGTGAGCGCGCCTTCGGTGAGGAGCTCGGTCATGACGAAGCCCGCGGCGCAGAGAGCGCCTGCGACGAAGGCGAGCGAGGCGCGGCGAACTTGCGCTTTGTCGAGCGTGGGAATAGCGGCCGCTGCGGCGAACACCACGAGCGCTACGGCGACGAGAAGCGCCGCCTTTGACAGGGCCCCGTCGGTGTCGTCCGCCCAGATGGCGCTGAGCCCAGCGTAGAGCGCAACCGCGATGAGCGCCGCCATCGCGGCGTTCGGCCGCAATAGCTCGCGCCAGGAAAGGCCACGGCGAAGCGCGACGATGATCAGCACAAAGGCGACGATCGGCAGAAGGAAGGGGGCGAGCCGCGGCGCCGCCGCCGTGAACAGCGGTGTGATGAAGAAAAGGACCGGAATGAGGGCGCCGCCACGGAAGGTCTCTCCGTCGCGACCGGCAGCTGACGTCATCCGACCCTCATTCCCAGCTTCAGTTTCGCGCTTGTAGGCTAAGGCGAGAAACATTGCCAGCGTGTGGGGGAAGCATGGCGGAAAGGTGCCTGGCGGGGGGCGCGGGGGGACTCGTTTTTTTGCGCGGAAGATGACATAAGCGGCCCGCTCCACCCCTCATTGAAGAATAGCAGCGCAAGGACCGAAATGACCAAGCTCGTCTATATTGGAGGCTATGGACACAGCGGCAGCACGCTCTTGGAATATCTCCTGGCGGCGAGCCCCGAAACGGTCGCCTGCGGCGAAGTGGCAAGCGTGCTTCGCGACCGCGACCGCAGAGGGAAATGCACCTGCAGGCGTCCGATTAGGGAGTGCTCTGTGTGGGGGCCGCACTTCGCTTCGCCCGATACGCTCGACGGCATGAGCCATGAGGACCTGTCGCGTGCCCTCGTCGCGCAAGATGGCAACGCACATGCCATCCTGATCGACTCGACCAAGACTGCTTGGCGCTCGGCTGCCGTCCCGTTTCGCCTTGCCGGTGTGCTTGGGGGGGGCTTCTCGCTTGTGCATCTGGTGCGCGACCCGCGCGGGGTCGCCTGGTCTGGGGTGAAGAAGGCCGGCAGGCGGGGCGCCCGCCCGCTCCTGCCGCTGCGCTCGGTGTCCGCCGCCCTCGGCTGGTGGATCGCAAACCTCGCCTGCGAGCTGTTCGGCTCGAAATATCCCGACCGCTATGTGCGCCTCCGCTACGAGGATGTCGCCCGGTCGCCGGGCGAGGAGATGCGCGGTCTGTTCGCCACGCTCGCGCCGGGTTTGGAGTGGTCCGCCGAGGCGATCGGCGCCAACGACAACCGGCATCAGCTCTACGGCAACCGCATGCGCGCGGCGAACCTGTCTCTTGCCGAGGTCAGGGAAGATGCCGCGTGGCAACGCGACATGCCGCGCCTCTACCGCTCGCTCGTCTCGCTCCTCACCGCTCCGCTCCGCTGGCGTTACGGTTACGCTTAGGTCGCGGGAACGCGCACGGCGAATGCGCGTTGCTCGTTGGCGTAACCGTAACCAGGAGGTCCACCATGCCAGCCAAATCGGCAGTGCAACAAAAGGCCGCAGGTGCTGCGCTCTCCGCCAAGCGAGGAAAGACGAGTCCGAGCAAGCTTAAGGGCGCATCGCGCAGCATGTACAAATCGATGAGCGAGAAACAGCTCGACGAGTTCGCCTCGACCAATCGCAAAGGCAAGCCGGAGCATGCCGCGAAGTCGCGCACGAAGAAGTCGTCGTCGCGCTCAACGGCGCGGAAATCGCCAACGCGCAAGAGCACGGCGCGGAAGACGACGGCGCGCAAGACGTCCTCCCGGCACAAGTCGTCTCGTTAAGTTGCTTATTGTAGCCGCAACAGGACGCTGTCGGCTGCGCCGGCAGCGTCGGTGACGGTGAGGCGCACGAAGCCAGGGCCCTCAGGCTCGAAGAATAGCGTGCGGCCGGTTTTCGCTTCGTCGAGCGGCAGGCCGTTCAGCATCACCATCAGAGGCGGCGTGCCACCGGAAATCTTGATGGGAAGCGGGTCAGGCGCCTCTCCTTGCATCGCTGACAGCTCGAGGCTCGCGCCGTTCGGCGGGAACACGATATGCAGTGGCCGCGTGAAGCTGGCCGATGCGACGGCATGCGGCTGGAAGCGCTGAAGCGGCGGCGGGAGCTTCGCCGTTGTCGCCATCAAGGCGCCGGCGGGAGCAGGGGGCAGCGGCGCTAGTGGCTGCGGCCCACGCGCAAAAGCATCGAACAGGATCGGCGCAGCGGCGGTGCGCCCGGCAAGGCCGCTGACCGGCGCGCCGTCGGGCCGCCCGACCCAGACGCCAATGGTTCGCTTTCCGTCGAAACCCACCGCCCAGGCGTCGCGATAGCCGTAGCTGGTGCCCGTCTTGAACGCGATGCGCCCGCCTGCTGCGTTCTCCGGCGGCGGGGTGCCTTGCAGGATCTTGGCGACGTACCAAGCGGCGACAGGCTCCAGGATCCGCTTCGCCGGCAGTCTCGGCGCGTCCATCTGCTCGCTGAGCGGCTGCACTGCGCCGGCGCGCGCAAAGCCTGCATAGAGCATGGTGAGATCGGCAAGCCTGATTCCGACGCCGCCAAGCCCGAGTGCCAGACCTGGCGCCTCGCGCCGCGGCAGCACGAGCGCGGCACCTGCCTCGGCAAAGCGCGCCGTCAAGCGGCTCGGGCCCACCTCTTCAAGCACCGCTACGGCGGGCACGTTGAGTGATTGCTGTAGTGCGCGGCGGATGGTGACGGTGCCCTGGAAGGTGAGGTCGAAATTCTCCGGCGCATAGCTTCCATAGCGAAGCGGCCGGTCCTCGATCAGCGTCTCTGGATGGATCAAGCCATCCTCGAAGCCGAGCCCGTAGATGAAGGGCTTAAGCGCCGAACCAGGCGAACGGACGGCGCGGGTGAGGTCGACCTGCCCTGCGCGGCGCTCGTTGAAATAATCCGGCGAAGCAACGCGGGCGAGCACCTCGCCGCTCCCATTGTCGACGACCATGATGGCGACCGACATGTCTGGCCCAAGCGTGCGGGCGCGGTCGAGTGCGAGCGCCTCCAGAGTCTTTTGCAGGGAGCCGTCGATGGTGAGGCGGATCTCGCGCGCGTTCGGCGTGCCGGCAATGGCGTCGTCAGCGGCGTGCGGCGCAATCATCGGCATTTTCTTGCGCGTGTGCGGAACTGGCTCGAGCTTGGCGCGTGCGATCTCGTCCGCGCTGAACACGCCGTGGCGCGCCATGCGGTCGAGCACGCGATCACGCGCGCGCACTGCTGAGGCATGGAAGCGGTCCGGCCTGCGAAGCTCGGGCGATTGCGGCAGCGCCACGAGGAGTGCGGCCTCGCCGAGTGTTAGCCTCTTCGGTTCCTTACCGAAATAAGAGAGGGAGGCTGCCCTGATGCCTTCGAGATTTCCGCCATAAGGCGCGAGCGTCAGATAGAGGCCGAGGATCTGGTCCTTGCTCAACTTGCTCTCGAGCTGAATCGCGCGCACCGCCTCCCTGAGCTTGACATAGAGCGAGCGTTTGGCGCGCGGCTCGAGCAGGCGCGCCACCTGCATGGTGATGGTCGAGCCGCCCGATACGATCTCTCCATTCGAGACGAATTGCAGCGCGGCACGGCCGAAGGCGAGCGGATCGACTCCCGAATGCTGGAAGAAGCGCTTGTCCTCATAGGCGAACAGCACGTCGAGATAACGCGGGTCGACCTGATCGCGGGTGGCAGGCAGCCGCCAGCGGCCCTGGCTCGTGACGTAGGAGCGGAGCAATTTGCTGTTGCGGTCGACCACGATCTTGGAGAGTTCGAGGTCGCGGCCGAGCGAGGCCGGTCCGAAGCTGTCGATCAGGCCCCACGTTGCGCCGAGGGCAAGGCACACAACTACCGCGAGACTGGCGCCGACATAGAGCGCATACCGCCGCCACTTCCCGCTCCGCCCTCTGGGAGGAGGGCCGGGGTGAGGGGCGTCCGAGCGCTTATCGTACGCCGCAGTCCCCGCGCCGAGCGGCTCTCCCCGCTGGGAAGAGGCGAATTTGGCCCGCTGATTCATTGGGCGGGATGCACGCTGACGGCGCCTGTGCCGGTGCGGCCGAAGCGGTCGGGACGGTACATGTCCTCAATCTCGGCCTGCGGCAGCACGTAGTCTCCGGGCGAGACCGCGCGCACCACATAGGCGACGGTGAACACGGCGGGATCGCTGTTCGTCCGATTGAAGGCCGCGGTGAAGCGGTCGTCGCGGAACTCGGTATGCACCGGCGTGCCGGGATCCTCGATCCAATCGAGCGCGCCGGTGTCGCCTGAGGAAACGAGACGCGGATTGTCGATCTCGAATCCCGCCGGCAAATAGTCGATCAGTGCCACGCGCGCGAATTGCGGCTGTGCGTCGGTGACCTTGAGCACCACCACGAAGCGCTGGTTCTGCTTGGCGTGCGCCACATCCGCGTCCCCGCCGTCGAGCGTGTGGAAGCTCCGCTCGAGCGTGAAGCCATGCTCTGCGGCCGGCTCGGGCGTGGTCGGCGCGCCGCTCACGGTCACGATGGTGTCGACCGGCGTGTCGCCGGTATTGGTGACGGTGACATCGCTCGCCTGGATGTCCGCCTGATCGTAGGTGGCGTAGTAAGGCCCGGCTTGGCCGCCCTCATTGACATCGAGACTGACATTCTGCTTGCCGAGCGCCCGCGCCGCGAGCACGAGCCAGACATCTTCTTGCGTCGAGGTGCGTTGCACGAGATTGCGGGCGGCGTCGACCCGCTCGTTGGCGCTGACGAGGATCGGCTTTGCCGCATCGCCTTCCGCGGCGAGCGTCACCACTACCGCGGCATCGCGCAATGGCGATCCGTAATCGGTGCGGCCGATCTCGATCTTGGGTTCCTTGGAGAGCGAGGCAACGGCCACGCCGAAGACCTTCTCGGCGCGGATGCGGTCGCCGAGCATGGCGAGCGCGGCACCAACTTCCGCCTTCGCCGTCGCCGTCTTGAGGTCGTTGATCTTAGCGTCGGCCAGATAGCGAAGGTCGCCGACTGGAGCGACGCCGTTCCGCGCCAGCACATAGAGCGCGTAGGCGAGAGACAGTCCACCGTCGGTGGAGGGTTCCGGCGCGGTGCTCACATAATTGCGCAAGCGCTCGAGCGCGAGCTTGAAGGCGTCGTCAGGAACGGAGAAGCCGCGATCTCTCGCACGGGTGAGAAAGTCTGTGACGTAGGCGTCGAGCCAGGGATCGTCGCCGCCTGGGGACCACAATCCGAAGGCGCCTTCCGGACCTTGGCGGGCGAGAACGGTCTCGATCGCATCGGCAATGCGCTTGTCGAGCCCGGTGTCGACGGTGAGGTGCAAATTGACGGACAGCTCATTGGCATAGAGCAGCGGCAGCGCCCGGCTGATGACCTGCTCGGTGCAGCCGAGCGGATAGCGATCGAGCGCCTGCAGCAGGCTTGCAACGTCGAGCGCGGCTGACGGCGTGGCCGACAGCGCAAGCTTGCCCGTCCCGGGCAGGAGGTCGGCGAAGAGATCGTTGTTCAGCGTCAGCGTTTGTCCTGGCGCCAGCGGCTTCACCGTGCGGCGTGCCAAGATTATCGTCGAGGGTTTCACCTCGACCGCGTATTGGCGCTTGAGCGCGAAGTCTCCTGGACCTGTGACATTCACCGTCACCGACCCTGAGCCGACGCCCTTTGCCTCTACGGGGAGACTGAGCCCCGCGCGCTTCTTGGCATCGAGCGCGATGATCTTGTTGGCCTCGGCGAGGCTGAACGGGCCGTCGCCGGCGATGGCGACCTGATAATTTCCGCTTTCGCCTTCGACATTTTCGAGGTCGAGCCTGATCGTGCTCTTGTCTCCCGTGAGCAGGAAGCGCGGCAGCGTTGCCGTGACGACCACCGGATCGCGCACGATCACATCATCCGTAGTGTGCCCGACTTTGTCCTTGCTCCAGGCGACGGCCATCACTCTGACCGTGCCGGCGAAGGCGGGAATGTCGAAGCTTGTCTCGGCTTTGTCGTCGGGACCGACGGTGACGATGCCGGAATAGAGCGCGAGCGGGGCTTGCGTGGGAGGGCTTCCTTGCAGCTCGCCGCCGCCGCCGTCGCCGCCCACGCGGATCTGACCCTTGGTGCCCTGCATGCCGTCGATCAACTGGCCGTAGAGGTCGCGTATCTCGGCCGACAGCTTGCGCTGGCCGAGATAATAGTCCTCGGGCGCCGGCGCCTTGTAGTTGGTGAGGTTGAGGATGCCGACATCGACCGCCGACACGACGACCCGCGCCTCTTCGCCGGGGGTAAGCCCGGCAAGCTTGATCGGCACGCGAAGTGTCGTCTGAGGCCTAATGCGGTCGGGCAGATCCATCGCCACGCTCACCGTGTGTGCCGCCTTGTCGATGGCGAACCAGGCAACGCCGATGGCGCGTCCAGGCATGCGCTTCGCGTCAATATCGAGCGGTCGCCGCAAGGTCGCAAGCACATAGGCGCCGGTGCCCCAATCGGCAGCAACCGTGAGCGGCAGCTTGGCAGTGCCGGCTTCGACCTTTGCCGTGGTGGTTGAGAGGAGCTTGTCGCCGATCACGGCGAGCGTCACTTCCCCAGCGGTGCGCGCGGTGACGGCAATGGTCATGCTGTCGCCAGGCTTGTATTCCGGCTTGTCGAGAGCTATCTCGAGCAGGTCAGGCGTGTCTGCGCTCGCCTCCGAATACCAACCTGAATCAAAGTCAAAAGTGGTCTCAGGCCCATGAGGGTCCGCGCTCGTTACTTCGAGCCGGTAGCGGCCCCAGGTCACCGGCACGGCAATGCGGCCGGGCTTGTCGGGCGACACGTCGATTGTGCCATCGGCCACGCGCCGCGTCACCTTGATCGGTTCGTACTGCCAGGACCCGTCGCTCCGGTACCATTGATATTTGGAATCGATGCGCAGCAGCTGCCAGCGAAGTCCCGACTTGGAAACCGGCTTCCAGTCAGGCGCGACCAAGACCACGTCGAAGCTCGCCGTATCGGAGTCGCCGAGCGACTTGCCGTTGAACAGCGGCTTCACGCCGATCAAGGGCGCGGATGGCGTAATTGGAAGTGTCAGCTTGCGCTCGACCGCGCGGCCGCCAGCCTCTGCCATGCGCACCACGATCTCGGCCTGCTGCGGCCGGGTCGAGGCCGGCACCTTGCCGAGCGCCGCGGTGAAGCTCGCTTTGCCTGCGCTGTCGGTCTCCGGCAGATCCGCAAGGGGGAAGGTGTCGGACTCGTCGTCCTGATTTGCGTCGCTATCGTCGTCGAGGCCAAATACATAGCCGGCGAAGCCCGGCAGCTCCGTCACCTTGGCGATGTTGATCTCGCCGTCGAGCGTGAGGCCTGAGGCTGGCGCGCCATAGAGGAAGCGGCCATCAACCTCGATCTTTGCCGGCGCCGCCGGCGAGATGCTAGTCGCCGTGGTGGAGAGATCGAATTCGAGCCGGTCTGCGACATAGTCCTCGACCAGGAAGGTCGCTTCACCGATGGCCGGCCGCTTCGGATCGGTGAAGGCTGCGACGCGCCAAGTCCCGGTCGGGGCAGAGGAGATGATCGGCACGTCAAGCGAACGCCCGCCAATTCCCTGATCAGGCTCGACGTTCCGGCGATATTCGACGCCGTCCGAGCGTGTGACCACGAGGGTGAGGGGCACCCCAGTCACGGCGATGCTTTCGGCGTCACGCAGCAAGGCCGTCACATGCACCGTCTCGCCCGTGCGATAGACGCCGCGCTCGGTGAACACATAGGCGTCGAGGCCGGCGGGCGCGTCGCGCCCCGCCACGCCGCGATCGGTGAGATCGAAGGGCGAGGATTTCAGTCTCAAGAAAGCGTAATCGCCGGAAGCGAGCGAAGCGACGAGCAGCGCGGGCGAGAGGCCGCCTTCGCCGCGCGACAGACCAGGCTCGAAGTCCACGCGGCCGTTCGCATCGCTGGTCTTGGTGGCGAGCACCTCGTTGTTGCGCGCGATCAGGCGAAGCTCGACCCCCGCGGCCGGCGCGGTCGTTGCAAGCGAATTGACGAAGGCATGGACGCCGTCAGACCCTGAATAGGCGGTCAGCCCAAGGTCCGAGACGATGAACCATTGGGTTGCGCGCTCGCTGTACTCTTCCTGCTTGGCGAGGCTCGCGGGCATGGCGGCTAGCACGTAGACGCCGGGCTGAAGCGACGGCACCGCCTCGTTCACCGGAAAATTGGTGGTGACGTCAGTGTTAAGCTCCTTCTCCACCGTCATGTCGCCGGTCCACACCTCCTCGCCCTTTTGCTCGGCGATGTGGTTCAATGTGTAGCCGTAGAGATTGCGCTCGAAGTCGTCACCGAGCACCTGGTCGATCAGATTTCGGTCGCCGATCCGGTAGATCGTCACTTTGATCGCGTCAGTGTTGACGCTGACGAGCGGGATGCCCTGCTGCCCCGTCTTGGGCAGCACATAGGCTTTGCCCGAAAGCCGCACAAAGGGACTCCGGTCGCGCACATAGATGCTGAAGTCCGCGGTCTTGAGCAGGGCCTCGCCGACCGTCGAGGGCAGGCCTTCGCGGAGCGTGATGGCGTAGCTCTCGCCATGCTTCAGACCTTCGACGCAGATCTGCTGGTCATCGACCGAGAGCGCTGGCTTGTCTTGGCCTGCGACGGCGACGAAAGGCGAGAAGTCGGTGCGCTTCGGCAGAGCCTCCGTGAACTGGAAGCAGGCGCGCGGAGATGCTGCGTCGGAGTCGACACTGTAGTTGGAAACGCGGAAGCCGTATTTTTCGCGCAAGGAGTTGTACGTTGTCTTGAGCTCCGGCGTCTCGTGCAGCTTGAGCGCGAGCGCGAGCGCATTCAGCGCCGGACGCCAGTCGTTGCGCTTGCCATAGGCATTGGCGAGCATGATGAGTGAATTGGCTTCGTCCGCCGCGGACCCTGAATGCCGATAGGCGATATAGGCGGCGGTCGTCGCGTTTATATAGAGGAGGGCCTGCTTGTTGCCGTCCTCGTCGTCGGTGGTTAGAAGCTTGGGCCAGAGATCGGCGAGCCGCCGCCAGGCTTGCGCGTCGTTCGGCGCGACCGTTACGATCTGCACGTAGATGTCGGTCGCGGTCTCGAGGTCGCCTTTCTTGAGCGCCGCGTCGGCGTCCTGCTTGAGCGCGATGACAGGCTTCTCGACGGTGCCGGCTTTTTCTTTCAGCTCCGCCTCGAGCTTGATCGCGGCATCGTCAAGAGCGGCGTCTTGGAGGGTCTTTTCGGCGGATTGGACGGGGAAAGCGGGGGCGGCGGCGAATACGAACAGCGCGGCAACGAGGCCAGCGCGGAACCATGCAGGCATTGAACTCCTCCCGGGCCCGCCCTCGGCGCGGCGGGACGTCGCCATAATGTAGGGGCGCTTTGTGACGGAAGCGAGGGGCTGTCGCCCACATGCGAAAATTCAGTCGGCAAGCGGCGGCAAGTCCGGCCAATCATAAGCCGCGGCGGCGCGCTTGATCAGGGCCGCGGCGAGCCTTGAGCCGTTGTCGGAATTGGTCATCACCACCAATCCCTGGCCGGTCGCCGGGTAGAGGATCAGGTAACCCTGGTAGCCGATATTTTGCCCGCGCTTCATCAGCACGAGGGAGGCACCCTCGCCGGCCACCGCCGCGCCGAGCCCATAAGGGCCGCCATTCTGCGGCGTCAGGATCTCCTGCAGCGTGAGGCGGCGAAGGAACATCGAGCTGAAGCCCTGCCAGGTGTGGGCGAGTTGCACGAGAAGCTTGGCGAGGTCGGTCGGCGTCGACCACAGCCCAGCTGCGGCATGCTCGGGAAAGAGACGGAAGCGTCCGGGCAGTTCCTTGCCGTCACCGAAATGTCCGCTCGTTGCCCTTGCCGTGAGGGCAGCATCTGGCGGCTGGTCGAAACTTGAGTCGGTCATGCCCATGGGATCGAGCACGAGATCGCGCATCAATTGGGGGAAGGGCTTGCCCGTCGCGTCCTGCATCAGCGCTTCGGCGATCTCATAGCCGCCGCCGGAATAGTGATAGGCGCTGCCCGGAGTCGCGATCAGCGTGACCGGCGGCGAATTTGCCGGCGGTGACCCGTCCAGAGTCTGTGTGAGGGTCGGCAGGGGAACGCCAACATCGTAGCCGAGGAAGCCAGGCACGCCGATGCCGCCGGTCATGCTGAGCAGCCCGCGCAACGTCACTTTGTGAGTCACGTCGAACGCGTTGCCCGGCACCTTCCACGCGGTGAGCGTCTCGTTCACGTCCTCATCGAGGTTGAGCGTGCCGTTTTCGACGAGGCGCATGGCGCCGATGGCGGCAACGAATTTCGACAGCGACGCGGCCTGATAGAGCGTGTCGGGCGTCGCGTTCTTGCCATAGGCGCGGGCAAAGGCGATCCGGCCCTCATCGATCAGCGCGATGCTCGCCGAGGGAACGGTGAGCAGCTCGAGCGCTTCGTCTAGGCCGACGTGACGCTCTTCGCCTTGCACGGTGACGACGAGGTCACGCTCGATCGCGCCAGGCTCGGCGGCTCTCGCTGCGCCAATTGGAAGGAACAGCGCGAATAGGAGAACAAGCAGCAGGAAGCGCTTCAGCCTGCCGCGTGCAGCCACGTCACGCGGCCCTGCGCGTCTCGCGGGCAAGCGCCGCGATCTCGTCGCGCACCCAGTTGTGGCACTCGTCGCGGTCGTGGCTCGAATGCCAGAGGAGCCGAACCGGGAAGGAAATATCCTCGATCGGCAACTTCACGCGGGCGAGCGCAAACTGCTTCTCGAGGATCAAGGCGAGCGATGCTGGAAGTGTCAGCAGGGCATCGCTGCTCAGCGTGAGCAGAAGGCCTGCCAGCACCGACGGCACCTGTGCCGCGACGGTGCACATGAGCCGCTGCGCGGCAAGCTCGCGGTCAAGCAGCTCGATGGTCGGAAGCGCGCTCACCGCGATATGGTCGCTTCCCGCGAAGGACTCAGCGTCTACCTCCTGCTCGCTTAATGGATGGCCTGCGCGCGCGACCGTGGCGAGCTTGTCGTCATAGAGCTTGAGCACCCTGATATCTGCCGCCGGCAACTCCATCGATTCGATGTCGATGGCGAAATGGCAGCGCCCCTGACGCAGTGCCTCGATGGTCTCCTCGCCTTGACCCGGCATCCAGCCCACGCGCACCGAGGGCGCAAGCCCCTCGAGCCGCCGCCTGAGCGGCTGCACAAGAATCAGATCGCCGACCTCGCTCGCGGTCATGGCGAAGTCGCGCTCCGTGTCGCGCGGGTCGAAGGGTTTTGCTGGGCGAAGCAGGCTCTCCATGCCGGCAAGGATCACATGGACGGTGGGGGCAAGCTCCTGCGCCTTTGCCGTCGGCACCAGGCGCTGGCCGGCGCGCACGAACAGCTCATCAGCGAAGATTTCTCGAAGCTTAGCAAGGGCATGGCTGATGGCGGAGGCGCTGCGCCCGAGGCGCTCTGCGGCCCTCGTGACGCTCGCATCGACGAGCAGCGCGTCGAGGATGACGAGAAGATTGGCGTCGACTTCCTTTAGATGCATGATTCGCAATAATTCTACTGAAAAGATTTCACTGCGTGCATGTTAGCCCGTGAGCTAGGGTTTTTGCAAGGATTCCGGCTGTTGGGTCGGGGACCCCGAGGCGCCGTCGGCGACCCCCGAGAGGCGCTTCCTCATTCTCAACCTCGCGGCGGTCCGCGGACCAAAAGTCCAAGGACCGTCGCGCCCTGTTGCAAATGCTTTGCACTTCTTCCTGCTCACATCGGGATAGGGGCCGCAAAGCCGAGGCGCTTAAGTTCTAGTGAAGGGATGCACATGATTCGGTTTTCTTCGCTTGCCCGGCCGGTTGCTCTGATTGCGCTCGGCGTGTGTTGTGGACTATCGCCGGCCGCCGCCGAGCCAAGCGTTAAGGACGTGCTCAAGACCTACGCGGACATCGCGCAAGCTGGCTATGCGGATTCGCTAGCCACAGCAAAGACGATGCGGCTTGCGATCAATCAATTCCTGGAGCGGCCGACGGAGCAGAATTTAATCGGCGCCCGCGCCGCCTGGGTCGCCGCGCGCATGCCCTACATGCAGACCGAGGCCTATCGCTTCGGCAATTCCATCGTCGATGACTGGGAGGGAAAAGTGAATGCCTGGCCTCTCGACGAAGGCCTGATCGATTACGTCGCCGCTTCCTACGGCACCGATTCCCCCGAGAACGAGCTTTATGTGGCCGACGTCATCGCCAACGTCTCGCTGACCATGGGCGGCAAGAAGATCGACACGCGCAAGATCACCAAGGAGCTGCTCGCCGAGAAGCTCCAGGAGGCTGGCGGCGTCGAGGCGAATGTCGCCACCGGCTATCACGCCGTCGAGTTTCTGCTCTGGGGCCAGGATCTCAACGGTACCGGGCCCGGCAACGGCAACCGTCCGGCAAGCGACTTCAGCACTAAGAATTGCACCGGAGGCCATTGCGCCCGCCGCATCGAATATGTCCGCGCCGTCACCGATCTGCTTGTCGACGACCTTGCCTGGATGACGGAGCAATGGGGCGACGGCGGCGAGGCGCGGAAGACCATCATGGATGGCACCGACCAGGCCGGCCTCACCGCCATCCTCACCGGACTCGGCAGCCTGTCCTACGGCGAGCTTGCCGGCGAGCGCATGAAGCTCGGCCTCATGATCCATGATCCCGAGGAGGAGCATGACTGCTTCTCCGACAACACGTTTGCCTCGCACTATTTTGACGCACTCGGCATACGCAACGTCTATGTCGGCCGCTACCGCCGTGTTGATGGCTCGGTGGTGCAGGGGCCAAGCGTGTCCGATCTCGTCAAGGCGAAGTCGGAGGAAGTCGATACCGAGATGCGCACCAAGCTTGCAGCGACCATGGACGTCATGGGCGAGATGTATAGCCGCGGCATCATGATCGAGTCCTATGACCAGATGATCGGTGCGGGCAACGACGAAGGTAATGCCGTAGTGCAGAAGGTCGTCGACAAGCTGCTCGACCAGACGAAGACGATCGAACGCGCCGTGGCGACGCTCGATTTGAGCACGATCAAGTTCGAGGGCTCCGGCAGCCTGGACGATCCGAACAAGGTCATCGAGGAGAACAAGTCGGCGGGCGCGGCACCCGCGGCGAGCCCGCAATAGGCATAAAAGGATCATACTTTTTATGCCCAAATGTCACACGATGCGGGCGAAAGAGGCAAAGGGATGAGAGGGAAATGAAAGTCAGGAGTGCCGTCGCAGGACCGAAAATTAGGATACCGCGACGGTAAGGCGATGTTATAACATAACGCCACCTCCGGAAGCAGGCCGGGGAATACGGGGCTGGTGAAGAACGACCGAACCGACTTGAGAACGACTGGCGAGTTTGGGGGGCTGAAAAGATGAAGAGGCCAGACATCCGGCCAATATGGTCGGCGGGCCGAACTATGCGGGCCTTGGCGCTTGGCGGCGTGCTGGCCGCTGGCGTTGCCGCAGTGCCTGGCGCGGCGCGCGCCGACTGCGACATTCCCGACAACGGGATCCCGGAAGAATCGCTCCTGACGAAGCTTGGACCGGCCTGGGCCAGCCTCAGCGGCTTGCGCCCCGCGCTTTCCAAAGGCGGCATCGCCATCAGCGGCACGTATTACGGTGAAGCCTTCGTCAATAGCGGCGGGTTCAACCAGGGAGGCAAATATAATGGCCTGCTCGACGTTGCCCTCGATATCGACATGCACAAGCTCGGCTTCTGGAAAGGCCTCTGCTTCCACACCAACGGCTTCCAGATTCACGGCAATAGCATCACCGCCACCAATATCGGTAGCCTGATGCCGGTCAGCAGCCTCGAGGCGACGAACGCGACGCGCTTGTTCGAACTCTGGCTCGAGCAGCACATGTTCGGCGACAAGCTCGCGGTCAAAGTCGGTCAGCTCGCCGCCGACACCGAGTTCATACTGTCCGAAGGCGGCGGCTTCTTCCTGAACGGCACCTGGGGGTGGCCTTCGATCTCCGCCGCCGATCTACCAAGTGGAGGTCCGGCCTATCCGCTGGCCACTCCAGGCGTGCGGGTCGCGGTCACACCGAACGACAACTTCCAGCTCTTGGTCGGCGTCTACAATGGCGATCCGGCTCCGCCTTGTGCCAGCGACGACCCACAGGTCTGCAACAACGACGGCCTCGATTTCGAGCTCGACGACCCGCCGCTGCTCATGGTCGAAGGTGCTTACAAGTATAACCAGGATCGCCTTGCCGGCACGGTCAAGGTCGGCGGATGGAATCACTTCGGCACATTCGAAAATCAGCGCTTCGGTGTGGGTGGCAACCTGATCGCCGTGACCGGGCTGCCGGGCAAGCCGATCGACAACGATTACGGCATCTACGGCATCATCGACCAGCTCATCTGGCGGGTGCCTGGAAGCGAGGATCCGAAGGGCGTGGCGGTGTTCGCCCGCGTGATCGGGGCGCCGCAGGACCAGAACCTGATCGATTTCTATGCCGACGGCGGCTTCACCTTCTCCGGCATGATCAAAAGCAGGCCGGACGATTCTTTCGCCATCGGCTTCGCCTACACGGGTATCTCGAACACGGTGACCGGCTTCGACATCGATTGGGGTCTTCCGGTTGCACGCAATTACGAGGCGCTGCTTGAGATCTGCTACACCATGCAGCTGACCTCCGGCTGGACCATTCAGCCTGACTTCCAGTACATCTGGCAGCCCGGCGGCAATGTGCCGGACGAGAATGGGCGCGTGGTGGAGAATGCTGCCGTGTTCGGGGCACGTACGGCCATCAGTTTTTGACGAAGCAGGGTCTGACGAAGGACGATTGCACTCACACCGTTACCAGTATCGCTGTCGCGTTGTTCGAGCTCAGACCGGAGCACCGCCAAAGCTAATTGTATCGCGCAGATCGTCGCTGATCGCGACGATCGCGCTTGGTGCTGGCTTGCCGCTCCTCTTCGGCGCCGTGCAGAGCTATGGAGTCGGCGCCGATGCCTCCTACGAAGGGCTAACGGCCGCGCCGACGGACTTCTCGAAGCTCGAGGAGGGTGAGGATAGGCCGGGAGGCGGTGCCACTTCCAAGGCGAGCGTGAACAACGCCAACGCCTTCTCCGCCTCCTCCGGCAACATGGACTTCAAGCGTGAGCTTGACTTCAAGATCGGCAACGCCATCTTCCGCAAGAATTGGGTTTCGGCGCCGGCCTCGACCGACGCCTCCGACGGCTTGGGCCCCCTGTTCAATTCGCGCGCTTGCCAGAACTGCCATTTGAAGGACGGGCGCGGGCACCCGCAGCTTTCCTCCGACGTGCCCGACGATTCAGGCTCGATGCTCGTGAGGCTTTCCGTGCCGCCTTCGACCAAGGAGGAGCGCGAGCTGCTTGCCGCCCATAAGGTCAATTCGATCCCTGAGCCCACCTACGGCGGCCAACTCCAGAACAAGTCAATCCAGGGCCACAAGGCCGAGGGTCAACAAATCAAGATCAAGTACAAGGAAACGCCGGTCAAGCTCGCCGGGGGCGAGATCGTGCATCTCAGGGCACCGACCTACAGCATCGTCGACCTCGGCTATGGACCGCTTGCCGAGGGCACCATGGTGAGTCCGCGCGTCGCGCCGCCGATGATCGGGCTCGGCCTGCTCGAAGCAATCCCCGAGAAGGAAATTCTCGCCAATGTCGACACCGACGATGCCAACAAGGACGGCATCTCCTGCAAGCCGAACTGGGTGTGGTCGAAGGAAGAGAACAAGGTGGTGCTCGGCCGTTTCGGCTGGAAGGCCGGCGTCCCCACCATCAACCAGCAGACGGCGGAGGCTGCTTCCGGCGACATCGGCCTTTCTACCTCGATGATCCGCACGCCCTCCGGCGACTGCACCGGCAAGCAGCCAACCTGCCTCAACGCACCGAACGGCAACTCGCCGAAATATCAGGACGCGGAGCTTGGCGACGACCTGTTCAAGCTCGTTTCGTTCTACTCGCACAACCTCGCCGTCCCGCCGCGCCGCGATCCGAGCAACCCGAACGTGCTAAAGGGCAAGGAGCTGTTCTATTCGATCGGTTGCGCCACCTGCCATAAGCCGAAATTCGTGACCGGCGATGTGCCGGGGCAGCCGCATCTCTCGCATCAGCTGATCTGGCCCTACACCGACCTCTTGCTGCACGACATGGGCGAGGGGCTTGCCGACAATCGCCCCGAGGGCGAAGCCTCAGGCACCGAATGGCGTACGGCGCCGCTCTGGGGCATCGGCCTCACCGAGATCGTCAACGGCCACACGCTGTTTCTTCATGACGGGCGTGCGCGCAGTATCACCGAGGCCATTCTCTGGCACGGCGGCGAGGGGCAAGCCTCGCGCGACAAATTCGCCAACCTCTCTAAAGAGGACCGGGAGCGCTTGATCGCTTTCGTGAACTCGCTGTGATGAAATTCTCTACGAGCACGGCGCGAATTCCCCCCCCGCGCCAAAGCAAAGCGCTTCGGCGCGACCTCTCCCCGCTGGGGAGAGGTGCTTGGCCCGTCGTGGTCTTAGCGTTCGGGCTTCTTTCGTCGAGCACCATCGCGGCCCGTGCCGATGCGGACCACGCGGCGATCGCCAGGGCCTCGCTGCAGCAGTACATCCGCCCAGGCTACGCCCAGCTCGCGCAAAGCACGGAAGCACTGAAACAGTCCGTCGCCGCGCTGTGTGGCAAGCCGTCACCCGCGGCGCTGAAGGATACGCAAGATGCGTTCGCCGCCACGGTCGAAGCCTGGAGCGTGGTCGAGCCGATCCGCTTCGGCCCGGTGGCGCAAGAGCATCGCTTCGAGCGCATCTTCTATTGGCCGGACACCAAGGGCCTCGGCACCCGTCAGATCCGCGAGGTGCTCGCCAAGCAGGACAAGAGCGTCGCGGAGCAGACGGGCCTTGTCGGCAAGAGCGTGGCGCTTCAGGGCCTGCCCGCGCTCGAATATCTCCTCTATGGCGACGGCGCGGCGACGCTTGAGAAGGGCGGCGCCGAAGGGACGTTCCGCTGCAGCTTCGCTGAAGCCGTCGCCGGCAATCTCGCCGGCATAGCCAAGGAGATCGTTGACGGATGGCAGGACGGCGCGCCCTACACCAAGTCCTATCTCGAGCCAGGCCCAGCCAACGCGGCCTATCACACGGCGAAAGAGGTGACGCTCGAGCTGTTCAAGACCTTCACCGCCGGGATCGAATGGGTGCGCGACCAGAAATTTGCAAAGACGCTCGGGCCAAAGCTTGAGCAGGCAAGGCCGCAACTTGCGCCGTTCTGGCGGAGCGGGCAGAGCTTCGCCAACATGGCCGGCAATCTTGCCGGTGTACGCGACCTGTTCGCCAAAGGCGGGTTCGCGAAAGTGGTGCATCAAGAGTCAGCCGGCGTCGAGGATTCGGTCGTTTTCGACCTCGACCACGCCATCGAAGTGCTACGCGGCATCAATAAGCCCATCGCCGACGCGGTGCGCAACGAGGAGCTGCGCGGCAAGCTCGAGGCCTTGCGCATCTCGCTGAAAGCCGCCTCGACCACGGCCGGCGACATGATCTCGCGCGGCGCGGGCCTCACCTTCGGCTTCAACGCCATGGATGGAGATTGATCATGGGTATCGATCGCCGTGAGCTTCTCATTGGCTTGGGCAGCAGCGCCGCGCTTCTCGTCATGCCTTGGGATCGCGCCAAGGCCTGCGCACGACATGGAGCTGTTCGCCGCCGCGCGCCGCGACGATCGTGGCAGTTATTCGGCGGCGCTGTTCTCGCTCGAGGGCGGCGACGTCCGCTCGGTTGAGTTGCCTGAGCGTGGTCATGACATTGCGCTACGGCCTGGCTCGACCGAATGGGTGGCTTTCGCCCGCCGGCCTGGACGTTTCGGTGTTGCCGTCCCCACCGACGGCAGGGCGCCAACCTGGTTCAACGCCAAGGCCGACCGGCATTTCTTCGGCCATGGCGTGTTCTCCGCCGACGGCAAGCTGCTCTACACCACCGAGAACGACTATCGGAATGCCCAAGGCATGATCGGCATCCGCGACGCGACCGACGGCTACAAGCAGATCGGCGAATTTTCCGCACGCGGGATGGAGCCGCATGACGTTCAGCTTCTCCCGGACGGCCGTACCGCGGTCATCGCCAATGGTGGCATCAAAACCCACCCCGACTCAGGCGCCGACGAGCTGAACCTTCCCGATATGAAGCCCTCGCTTGTCTATGTCGATCTTTCTACCGGCGACCTGCTCGAGGAGCAGAGGCTCGCAACCGATCTCCATCAGCTCTCCATCCGCCACCTCGCGCTCGCTGCAAACGACACGGTCGTGTTCGGCTGCCAGTATCGCGGACCTGAGGAGAACACGCCGCCGCTTCTCGGCTTTCACCGCCGCGGCGAGCAGCCGGTCATCGTTCCTACGCCGGACGAGACGCAGACGGCGCTGCACAACTATATCGGCTCGGTCACCGCTGACGCTGACGGGGGCATTGTCGCCGCCTCGGCGCCCAAAGGCGGCCTCATCACCTATTGGGACGTGAGCTCTCGGCGCTTCCTCGGCTCCTGCGAACTGAATGACGGCTGCGGCGTCGCGCCCACGCGGCACAGAGCAAGCTTCCTGCTGACGAGCGGCCAGGGCTGGCTGGTCGAGACCGACGTCGCCGACGCGACCGACGAGGAGCGCCGCTCCTCGCCATACGAGTGGGATAATCACGCCATTCTCGTGCGTTAAGGCAGCCCGCTCCCCGCGATCGACATGGCGTTGGCCTATTCTCACCTTATTTATCGGACTAATCTCGGCCCGCTGCCCCGCGTCATGGCCAAGCGAAAATGAGGCCATTCACGTCGCCCGCTTCGGCGCCTAAATAGACGGGAAGTGGGGCCGCGCGTTCCCGGCATGACATTGCCGTACCTTAGGCCCGCAGCCTTGGCGGATTGAGCCTGATGCGAATGAGACTGTTGCTCTGGATTGGCGGCGGCGTGGTCGCGTTCCTCGTGATCGCGCTCATCGCTTTCCACCTGCTCATCTCCGCCACCGCTGTCCGCGATCGGGTGGCCGCGCGGGTCAAGGAGCAGACCGGCCGCGATCTCACGGTCAACGGCTCGACCTCGCTCATGCTCATGCCAAGCCCGCATATCGTGCTGACCGACGTTGAGATCGTCGATCCTGAGAACCGGGCCGGCGCCGATCTTAAAGTGGCGCGGCTCGCGCTCGACGTGAGCTTCGGCCAGATGTTCAGCCGCGAGGTCGACGCTAAGCGCGTAGTCATGGAGCGGCCGGTGTTCACCGTGCGGCTCAAGCCTAAGGCCGGCGGCCTGGGACAGCAGGGCGATGCTGGTGGGCGTCCGGAGAAGCGCGCCGCGGCGCCGCTTCTGGTGATCGCCGCTGGTGCTGCCTTCGCCGCCACTCGGCGCGACATCATGCTGAACGACGTAGAGATCGAGGACGGCACAGTCCGCATCATCTATGACGAAAACGGCGCCGAGCGGCGCATCGAAAAGATCAACGCAAACCTGAGCCTGCCGCATCTCGTCGATCCGCTCACCGCCAAGGGCGATTTCGACTGGAAGAACACGCGCGTCGGCTTCGATCTCAAGCTCACCACGCCTGCCGATCTCGAGTCTCGCTCGGCAAGGATCGAGCTTGCACTCGACACCGAGGCGATCGATGCGAAGTTCGACGGCAATGTCATGAGCAAGCCTGCCTTCTCCGTCGAAGGCGACCTCACGGCGAAGTCTCAGTCGGTGCCCTCGCTGATCGCCTGGATGCGCAAGGAACCGCCGACCGAGGCCGCGGTCGGCAGCGGCGAGCTGTCAAGCCACATCGCCTGGCAGCCTGGCGAGATCACCTTCACCCAGGCGCGTTTCGCGCTCACCCATGCCAGCGGCCAGGGACAGGCGGTGGTAACGCTGAAAAGCCCGCGCCCACACTTGCGCGCGGCATTCGCGGTCGAGACGCTCGACCTCAATCCATTCCTCGCCGCGAATGGCGGTCCCCCGGCACCGCAAGGCTCGCCCGAGCCCGCGTCGCCTGCGGGAGAGAAGACCGTGGCCGTCGAGCAGGCGCCTTCGGGCGAAAGTGCCCCCGACGATCAAGCCGCTGAGGTGGCACAGGCTGAGGGTTCAGCGCCGGCCGCCACGCCGAAGGGCGACCGCGCCGATGCTCAGGGCGCAAGTCCTGCCGATACACCAAATGTCATCCCCGCCGCCTTCGATGCCGACGTCAATGTCAATGTGCGTGAGACCAAGATTTCGCGCATGACCATTGGCCCGACCTCGATCGGCATGTCCTTGCGGGACGGCATACTCGACGCCACCCTCGGTGGCATGCAGCTCTATGACGGACAGGGCAGCGGCAAGGTCACGGTCGATGCCTCGAAGCCGGTGCCAACCTTCAACGGCAATCTCCAACTCAACAACGTGTCGGTGCAGCCGCTCCTTGCCGGCGCCGCAGGCTTCAATCTGCTCGCCGGGCGCACCAACATTGCCTTGCAATTGAGCGGCACTGGCGGCAGCGGGGAGGAGATCAAGCACTCACTCGCCGGCCAGGGCAGTCTCGACATCACTGACGGCTCCATCGAAGGTATCAACCTGACCGAGTTGATCCAGGGTGTCGGCGCCGGCCAGATACCCAAACTGGAGCAGGGTCCGGGCGCCAAGACGCAATTCAGCTCGTTTGGCGGCACCTTCAACATCGCAAGCGGCGTCGCCGAGACCCACGATCTCGAAATGACGAGCCCGCTTCTGAAGGTGACCGGGCGAGGCACCGTCGACATCGTGACGAGCAGCCTCGATTTTCTAACCCAGCCCGAGATTGTCGTCGGTCCGGAAGGCAAAGGCGGCGCCAACAATCTTGCCGGCCTCTCGATCCCCGTGCGCGTCGAGGGCCCGTTCGAGCACCCCACCTTCAAGCCCGAGATTAAAGGCATGTTCTCGAGCCCAGAGCAGGCGTCGAAGACCATCAACCAGATCGGCGACGTGCTGCAGAAGAAGCTCAAGGGCAAGCCGGTCGGCGAAGCGATAGGCCGCATCCTTGGTGGCGTGCGCATCGGCAATGAGCGCGGCAATGGCGGTGGTGCCGAAGCCGAGCCGCCGGCAAAGCAGGCCGAGCCTGATGCCGAGGGTGAAGCGCCTGAGGACAGCGACCAGGACCGCGATCCGGACCTCGACAATATCCTGCGCTGAAGCCGTCTCCGCCCGCGCCCGGAGCCTAGGCGGCGCGAAATCTTAACCCTTCCGGCTAATCTTGAGAGGTTCGGGAGCTTGGAACGAGTTCCGGGAGGGACGGGTCGTCGTTCATGTCCGTTGCGCTGCGCCGCCTAGTATTTGTTGCCCTGTCTCTCGCCGTCTTTGCCGGCGGCGCCGGGGCCGTGGTCGCGCGTCAGGTCAAGGTCGCCGATGCCGATCCGCATGACGGGGTGGCGCGCGCCCACACCATGCCGGTGCAGGGCATCGACGTGTCCAACTGGCAGGGCGACATCGATTGGGACAAGGTCCGCGCCGCAGGTACGCAATTCGCCTTCATCAAGGCGACCGAAGGCGGCGATTATCTCGACCCGAAATTCGCCCAGAACTGGCAAGCGGCCAAGCGCGCCGGCATCCCCCGAGGCGCCTATCACATGGTCTTCTGGTGCCGCGCCGCGCATGAGCAGGCGCTGTGGTTCATCCTCAACGTGCCGAACGATCCTGACGCATTGCCGCCTGTGCTCGATCTCGAGTGGAACGGACACTCGCGTTCCTGCCCGAAGCGCATTCCGGTGAAGCTCGCGCTCGAGAAGATCAAGATCATGCTCGAGGTCATGGAATCCCATACCGGCAAGCGCCCGATCATCTATACCGACGTCGCCTTCCATCGCGAGGTGCTTGAGGGCCAGCTGCCAGGCTATAATTTCTGGCTGCGCTCGGTCGCAGCCGAGCCGCACGAGATCTACCGCAACCGGCCCTGGCTGTTCTGGCAGTTCACCACCACCGGCTACGTGTCCGGCATCGACAAGCCAGTCGATCGCAATGTGTTCAACGGCACGCCGGCAGATTGGCGTCAGGTCTTGCCTCAGCGGGCGCCAAAGCGATCGGCCCGTACCGACTGAGCTCGTCGGTTCAGCTAGAGCATTCCCTTGGCCGCGACCTTGCGGCAGACCGCCTCGATAGTCTCCCCGCGCAGCACATGCCACACCGACCGGCGCCGTGTACCGATCAGCGGTAGTCGCCAATCCACTTCGATGTCCTCCGCGTCGCCGGCGCTTGCCGCGACGCCGAGCAGCTTCAGGAACCGCGCGGGTGAGGGGTTGGCAGGCGGGGTAGGCGCCGGCGGCACGGAAAACTCCCCGCCCCACAAAATCACGCAGGGACGATCGGGGATGGGGTTTGGCGGCGGCGGCTCGATTCTCGCGCTCAAGGACAGCGCTCGCGCCTCGGGCAGAGCTACCGCAAGATTGCCCGCGTCGCGCCGCGAGAGCGTCATGAATTGCGCCTTGCCGAGCCCACGCTTCGTGAGCTCTTCCGCAAGCCGGTCGTAAGGAAGCAGATTGGTCGCCTCGGAGGCTGGCAGTACCACGTAGAAGCTGCCGAGTTTTAGCAGGAAAATGGCGAGGGCGATGGCGAGCTAGGTGAGCGCAAACCTCGGCGCGAACTGGTCCTCGTTCACGCGTTGCGCCGCGAGGCTTGAGAGCGCCAACGCCGCGAACAGCGAGAACGGGAACAGGTAGTGGATGGCGAAGCGGGTAATGCCGAACAGCGCGCTGCCCGTCGCCGTCGCTAACAGGAGAAATACGGCCATAACCGCGAGCGTGGTGATCGCCGTAAGGCCTGAGAGCGAGAGCCTGATCGCCACGGCTTGAGGCAGCGCCGGCTGTGACGGTGGGCGCCTTGGGGAAACGCCAGGCGAAGAACAGCACGAAGGCGATCCAAGGGAGAAACGCGAGCGGGGATGCCGGTGATGAAGACGAGTGCTCCCTCAAGCGACCGTGCCGCCGACAGGCCACCCCCCGGTGGCACGGCGCTTCGACATTCAGCCCTCATCCGTAGCCGCGTCTTTATACACGGCGGCAGACAAGCGTCGCGCGCTTGCCTATAAGGGCGCCCATGCCGAAAGCAGCCCCGAATGAGATGCCCGCAAAAAGGGCCGCACCACGAAGTGGCCCGCCGAGGATCGGGTTTGTCAGCCTTGGCTGCCCTAAGGCCCTGGTCGATTCGGAGCGCATCATTACCAAGCTCCGCGCCGAGGGCTATGAGCTGTCGGCGAGCTACGAGGGCGCTGACGCTGTAGTGGTCAACACCTGCGGCTTTCTCAACACCGCCAAGGAGGAGTCGCTTGCGGCCATCGGCGAGGCGCTGGCGGAGAACGGCAAGATCATCGTCACCGGCTGCCTCGGGGTCGAGTTGGATCGCATTCTCGCGGTCCATCCGGGCGTGCTCGCCATAACCGGGCCCCAGCAATACGAAGCGGTGGTGGAGCACGTGCACAAGGCCGTGCCTCGCCCGCACGATCCCTTCCTCGATTTGCTGCCGCCGCAGGGCATCAGGCTTACCCCGCGCCACTACGCCTATTTGAAGATCTCCGAAGGCTGCAACAACACCTGCAGCTTCTGCATCATCCCGCATCTGCGGGGCAAGCTCGCGAGCCGCCCGATCGGCGACGTCATGCGCGAGGCTGAGCGGCTGGTCGGCGCAGGCGTCAAGGAGCTGCTGGTCATCTCGCAGGACACGAGCGCCTACGGCCTCGACATAAGTTATGCCAAAAGCGCGTGGCGCGGCAAGGAGCGCGAGACGCGGTTCCTGTCCCTTGCCAAGGCGCTCGCCAGCCTCGGCGCCTGGGTGAGGCTGCACTACGTCTATCCTTACCCTCATGTCGATCAGGTCCTGCCGCTTATGGCGGAGGGGAAGGTGCTGCCCTATCTCGACATTCCCTTCCAGCATGCGAGCCCCTCAGTGCTGAAGGCCATGCGCCGTCCTGGCCGTCAGGACAAGACTCTCGACCGCATCCGCTCCTGGCGCACGATCTGCCCGGATCTCGCCATCCGCTCGACCTTCATCGTCGGTTTCCCCGGCGAGACCGAGGAAGACTTCGTCTTTCTGCTCGATTGGCTGTCGGAAGCGCGCCTCACTCGCGTTGGCTGTTTTAAATACGAGGACGTCGACGGCGCGCCGGCCAACGCTCTCCCCGGCCAGCTGCCGCAGGAGGTCAAGGAAGAGCGTTATGCCCGGCTGATGCAGCATCAGCAGGCGATTAGCACTGCGCTGCTGGCAGAGCGCGTAGGCAAGACCATCGAGGTTATTGTCGATGAGATCGACGAAGACGGCGCCATCGCCCGATCGGCTTGGGATGCGCCCGAGATCGACGGCAATGTCTATCTCAATGGCGAGACAGGCTTAGTCGTCGGCGACCGGGCCCGTGTGATCGTCGAAGCCTCAGACGAATACGATCTGTGGGCCAGCGTCGCCGAACTGGCAACCGGCCCTCACCAGAGCCGGCGCGTGCCTAGGCCTGGCAACCCTTCGTTAAGGCTCGCACTCGAATCTGCTTCGAAATTTACCCACCGCTAAGCGCGCTCCTTAAGCATGTCTGCCGGTTCGCGCATCAGGCCGCCTATGGGCGCGATGCGAAGGGAGGGCCGGCATGAAGCGACTGCTCCAGTTTTTCTCGCGCGACGATCAGGACAACGAGCCGATCGAGTATGGCGTCATCGCCGCCGGCCTTACGATGGCGCTGGTCGTCGTGCTTGCTCAGGTCGGCGGCGCCTTGACCACGACGTTTTGACGCACGACGCTAGCCGGCGAGCCGCGTCTTGACCTCGGCTTCTGCGCCTTCCGTCCACTCCGCCATCTCGGGCGAGGCGAGAATGGCCTCGGCATAAGCGGCAGCCTTGCCGTCGTCGCCGAACGCCGAAAGATCGACCCCATAGGTGCGGAAGCGCGTCGCCACCGGCGCATACATTGCGTCGGCATTGGAGAAGGCGCCGAACAGGAAATGTCCTCCAGAGCCATACCGCGCCCGCGTCCCACGCCAGATCGCCACGATGCGGCTGATATCCCGTGCAAGCTCATCCCCTATCAGCGGCGTGGGGAACTGTGCCAGCAGCTCCATCGACATCTCGTTTCGCAGCGTGACAAAGCCCGAATGCATCTCGGCCGAGGTCGAGCGGGCGACGGCACGCGCCTCTGCGTCGCTCGGCCACATCTGCAGCTCCGGATGGCGCTCGGCGAGATATTCGAGGATGGCAAGGCTGTCGCACACCACCAAGCCGTTGGTCTTGAGTGCCGGCACCCTCCCCGAGGGCGAATGACGCAGGATGGCTGACCTGCTCTCAGGCTGGCGCAACCTGATGCGTTCCTCGGCGAAAGGGATGCCGAAGCGCTTCATGGCGATCCACGGCCTCAGGCTCCAGGAGGAGAAATTCTTGTCGCCGATGATGAGAGTGTAGCCAGGGGCCATGATCCCGCCTTCCGCCATTGTCATATTGGCGCACCCCTGCCATTAATGCGGCCCGCCATCAAGTACGTTCCGAAACCTTGCATCATGCCGACCAGAGCCTTGCCGAAATCGCGCCGTGACTTGGGAGATTTGCTACTCAACAAGAGCGCCAAGGCCCTTCCCATCTGGTTCGTCGCCGGCAAGGACGATGCGCATCTGAAAGAGCTGACCGACGCCCAGAGGAACTGGCTCGAGGCGCGGGGCTGGTCGCCCAAACTCGGCGCCGTCTTGCTCCTGCCAGACGCTTGTGGCGGCGTTGGCGGGGCCCTGCTTGGGGTCGGTAGCGAGGATTGGGCCACGCAATCGCCGCTATTGCCCGGTGCGCTGCCGGGAGCGCTCCCTCCCGGTGATTATCGCTTCGCCTCGACGCTTCCCGACCCTGAGTTGGCGACGCTCGCCTGGCTTGCCGGCTCATATCGCTTCGGCCGCTACAAATCGGAGAACGACGCAAAGCCAAAGCGGCTCTTGCTGCCCGACGGCGTCGACCGGACGCGCGTCCAAGCGCTCGCCGAGGCTCTCTATCTCGGCCGCGACCTCATCAACATTCCGGCGAACGACCTCGGTCCGGCGGAACTCGAGACCGCAGCGCGCGAGATCGGCGCCGAGCACAACGCCACCGTCAAGGTGACGGAAGGCTCGAGCCTGCTCTCCGACAATTTCCCCATGATCCATGCCGTGGGCAGGGCGAGCGACCGGGCGCCGCGTCTGATCGACCTTCGCTGGGGCTCCGAGCGCGCGCCGAAGGTGACCATCGTCGGCAAAGGCATCTGCTTCGATACCGGCGGGCTCGACATCAAGCCCGGAAGCGCCATGGCGCTGATGAAGAAGGACATGGGGGGAGCGGCCTCTGCGCTCACGTTTGCCCATCTCGTCATGCAGGCGAAGCTTCCCTTGCGGCTTCGCGTGCTGATCCCCGCAGCAGACAATTCGATCGCAGGAAACGCCTTCCGGCCTGGCGATGTGCTGCGCAGCCGGAACGGCATGACCGTTGAGATCGGCAACACCGATGCCGAAGGCCGCCTCGTGCTCGCCGACGCGCTGAGCCTCGCCGATGAGGAGGCGCCGGACTATCTCATCACCATCGCCACCCTCACTGGCGCGGCGCGGGTCGCGCTCGGGCCTGACCTGCCACCGCTCTACACCGACGACGACGATCTGGCGTCTGGGCTGCTCGCGAGCGGCGCAAGGGTCGGCGATCCACTCTGGCGCATGCCGCTCTGGGCGCCTTACGACAGACTGCTCAAGAGCAACATCGCCGACGTGAACCACATCGCCGAAGGCTCCCATGCAGGCTCAGTGATGGCGGCGTTGTTCCTGAAGCGCTTCGTCACCGACGCAAAGCGTTTCGCCCATCTCGACATTTTTGGCTGGGTGCCGCGCGAGCAACCTGGGCGCCCGCAAGGTGGCGAGCCGCAAGCCGCCCGCGCCCTGTTCGCCTATTTCCGCAAAGAATTCGGGCCGTGATGAGCCGCGCGCTGCCGGACCCGCGCCGCCACGCTTATCGCGTTGGGCTCGCCGCGGAGTCTCTGCGTGGCTATGTCGAAGCGCCACGCTACGTTTCCGGCGTGCCCCGCCAGATCGAAGCGCCAGCGCTGCCCTTGCGCCGTGAGCCGCGCTTCGACGCGACGCTCGACACCGAGGCGCTGTTCGGCGAGACGTTAATGCTGTTCGACGAGAGCGAAGGCTGGGCCTGGGTCCAGCTCACACGCGACGGTTATGTCGGCTACATGCCGAGCGAAGGTCTCGCTGGCGCAGTCACGGCGCCGACGCACAAGATCGCCGCGCTCCGCACCTACGTCTATCCGAGCCCAAACTTCAAGACGCCGCCGCTCACCCTATTGAGCCTGAACGCGCTCGTGTCGGCGGTCGGGGAAGAGGGCAGATTCCTCGCGTTGAAGGATGGCGGCTTCATAGTCGCCGAGCACGCGCGGAAGCTAGACGAGCATGCGCCAGACTTCGTCGATGTCGCGCTGGCTTTTCGCGGCACACCCTATCTCTGGGGCGGCCGCACAAGTCTCGGCGTCGATTGTTCGGGCTTGGTGCAGCTTGCCAGCGAAGCCGCGGGGCTTCCTTGCCCGCGCGACGCCGACATGCAGGCGAAAGAGTTCGGCAGCCCGCTAGACTGGCAGAGCGGTGCGCTCGCCCGTGGCGACATCGTTTTTTGGGACGGCCATGTCGGCATCATGACGAGCGCGCACGACCTCGTGCATGCAAGCGCCTATCACATGGTGGTGGTGGAAGAACCTCTGGCTGAAGCCAAGGCGCGCATCGCCGTAGCAAGTGGCGGCGATGTTATCGGAGCGCGCCGCCCGGAAGGCCTCTCACGCGCCGGGTGCTGATCGCACTCGTCAGTGAAGTACTCCGAACAATCAAAGCAGAATGATGATGGGGATCGGGATGCCGATCAGCCACAGAAGAATGCCGCAGAATGCCGCGCATGGATGGCGTTCCTTCGCTTCAAGAGGGTGGATGGTTTCAGGTCTAGAAACGTGGGAACAGCAGCGAAGTTCCCATGGCTCACGTCGCGACGGCGCCACCGCGCGTCGCTTCGAGCTCGAAGGCTGCGGCGAGCAGCGCCTTGGTGTAGTCGGTCTTCGGCTCGGCAAAGACGGTGCGTGCCGGACCTTGCTCCACGACCTTACCGTGGCGCAGCACGATGATGTCGTTGGCGAGCGCCCGCACCACTTTGAGATCGTGGCTGATGAACAGATAGGCGAGCTTGTAGCGCTTCTGCAGATCGCGCAGGAGATCGACGATCTGCGCTTGCACCGAAACGTCGAGCGCTGATGTCGGCTCATCCAGGATCAGGAATTTCGGCTCAAGCACGAGCGCCCGGGCGATGGCGATGCGCTGGCGCTGGCCACCGGAGAATTCATGCGGGTAGCGGTCCTGCACGGCCGGATCGAGTCCGACCTCCTTCAGCGCCTTTGACACGCGGGCGCGACGCTCGGTGCGATCCATGTCCGGCTTCTGGATGAGCAGGCCCTCCTCGATGATCTGCGCGATCGACAGGCGCGGGGAGAGCGAGCCGTAAGGATCCTGAAACACGATTTGCATGTCGCGGCGAAGCGGCCGCATCTTCTTTAAGTCGTAGCCGTCGATGCGATCGCCGAGATAGATGATCGGGCCGTCGCTCGACACAAGCCTGAGCAGCGCGAGGCCAAGCGTCGTCTTGCCCGACCCGGATTCCCCCACGACGCCGAGCGTCTGCCCCTCTTTCACCTCAAGATCGATGCCGTCGACGGCCTTGATGTGCCCGACGACACTTCGCATGAAACCGCGCTTGATGGGAAACCACACGCGCAGATCCTTTGCTTCGAGGATCGTCGTCGCCCTCGGATCGGCGGCGGGCGGCGTACCCTTCGGTTCTGACGCGAGCAGGTGTTTGGTATAGGGATGCTGCGGCGAAGCGAAGATGTCTCGCGTCACGCCGCGCTCGACGATCTCGCCATTGGTCATGACGCAGACCCGGTCTGCCATCTTGCGCACGATGCCGAGATCATGGGTAATGAGCAGCATGGCCATGTTGAACTCTGATTTGAGCTTGAGCAGCAGGTCCAGGATCTGCGCCTGGATGGTTACGTCGAGCGCTGTGGTCGGCTCGTCGGCGATGAGCAGGTCTGGCTCGTTGGCGAGCGCCATGGCGATCATCACCCGTTGGCGCTGGCCGCCGGAGAGCTGGTGCGGGTAGGAATCGAGGCGGCCCTTCGGGTCCTCGATGCCGACCTTGTCGAGTAGGTCGAGCACGCGGGCTTGTGCTGCGCTGTTGGAGAGGCCGCGGTGAATCTTCAGCACCTCGCCGATCTGCTGCTCGATGGTGTGCAGCGGGTTTAGTGAGGTCATAGGCTCTTGAAAAATCATGGAAATCTGGTTGCCGCGGACGTGGCGCAGGCCATCGAGCGGCAGCGCCATGAGGTCCTCGCCCTTGAAGCGAATGGCGCCCGAAGGATGCGACGCAGCCGGGTAGGGAAGAAGGCGCAGGATGGAGAGCGCGGTCACCGTCTTGCCCGAGCCTGACTCGCCGACGAGCGCTACGGTCTCCGCCTTGCCGATGTCGAAGGAGACATTCTTGACGGCATGAACGACGTTGCCTCCGCCGGCCCGAAAATCGACGGAGAGGTCCTCGACACTGACCAGAGTCTCTTTTGTCGGTCCGGTATCGGCGCTTGGTGGTTTCTTCTTGGCCATCGATCGTCCCTAAGCGGTCTTCGCTTCAGCAGCGGTATCGGCGCAGACGCCGTGCTCGATCTCCACCGTGGCGTGATCCAAGCCAAATTGCTTGTGGAGGCGTCGCTTGATGGCCTTGACCATCTGATCTCCGTCCCGGTCCTCATCGACACAGGCATGCAGTGTCACCATCCGCCGCTCCTGGGTGATCGACCACACATGCAGATGATGCACGTCGACGACGCCGGGAACACTGGCGATGAGGTCCGGGCCGATATGTCGCGTGTCGAGCTCCAAGGGCGCACCTTCGAGCAGGATGTGGCCGGAGTCCTTGACCACCTGCCAGCCGCTCCGCACTATAATGAAGGCGACGAGCACCGAGAGCAGCGGGTCGATCGGCGTCCAATTGGTGAAGAGGATCACTGCGCCGGCGACCAGCGCCGCCACCGAGCCGAGCAGATCGCCGAGCACATGGATCGCCGCGCCCCTGACATTGAGGTTCTCGCGGTCGGCGCCGTGCAGCAACGCGAAAGCGGCGATATTCACGAGCAGGCCGAGGATCGCCACCACCACCATGATGCCGCCGGCGACCGGCTGCGGCGACGACAGGCGCTCATAGGCCTCGTAGATGATCCAAGCTGCGATGACGAAGAGCGCAAGGCCGTTGACGAATGCGATCAGCACCTGGAAGCGGTCGAAACCGTAGGTGCGCATCCAGTCCGCCGGGCGCCGCGCCAAGCGGAAGCCGAACCAGGCGAGCGACAGCGAGGCAAAGTCGGTGAGCATGTGGCCTGCGTCGGCGAGGAGCGCGAGCGAGCCTGAGACGATGCCGCCGACAACCTCCGCCCCCATGAACAGGCCGGTGAGCAGCGCCGCCAACCCGATGCGCTGTTCGTTGGTGTCGTGGCGGTGCGAATGGGCCTGTCCCGGCGCGTGCGAATGGGAATGGGAGTGTGTCGAGCGTGAACCCATCGTTGCGCCTCAGCCGAAAGATTTGCGCGGGTCGAGCGCGTCGCGCACCGCCTCGCCAATGAAGATCAAAAAACTCAGCATAATGGCGATGACGAAGAAGGCGGTTAAGCCGAGCCACGGCGCCTGAAGGTTGTCTTTACCCTGGGCAAGGAGTTCGCCGAGCGAGGGCGAGCCCGCCGGCAAGCCCACCCCGAGGAAGTCGAGCGAGGTGAGCGTGCTGATCGAACCGTTCAGGATGAAGGGCATGAAGGTGAGGGTCGCCACCATGGCGTTGGGCAGCAAGTGCTTGAAAATGATTTTGAGATTGGAGAGCCCGAGCGCCCGTGCCGCCGTGACATATTCGAAATTGCGGGCGCGGAGGAATTCCGCGCGCACCACGCCGACCAAAGCCACCCAGGAAAAGGCGAGCAGGATGCCGAGCAGGATCCAGAAGCTCGGTTCGATGACCGCGGCGATGATGATCAGCAAATAAAGCTGCGGCACCGAGGTCCAGATCTCGATGAAGCGCTGGAACAGGAGATCGGTCCAGCCGCCGAAATAGCCCTGCACCGCGCCCGCCGCCACCCCGATGATCGAGGCGAAGAAGGTGAGCACCAGCCCGAACAGCACCGAGATGCGGAAGCCGTAGATCACGCGGGCGATGACGTCGCGCCCCTGATCGTCGGTGCCGAGCCAGTTCCATTCGAGCTCGGCGTTGCAGGGATGAAATCCGCCTTTGATCGCCGCCTCGCAATCTGCCTTGGTCAACATCCAGGTGGGCTTCACCGGAAAGGCCATTGGCGGGTTCTTGTTCGGCGTATCGTAGGAGAAGGGGATCGGCGGCCACAGGATCCAGCCGTCTTTCGCCGCGATCATCTCCTTGACCGCAGGGTCGCGATAGACCGCCTCGGTCTCGAAGATGCCGCCGAAGGCGGTCTCAGGGTAACTGCGCAGCACCGGGAAATAATAGTTGCCCTCGTATTTGACGATCAGCGGCTGGTCGTTGGCGATGAACTCGGCGAACAGGCTGATCACGAACAGGATGAGGAAGACCCACAGGGACCAGTAGCCACGCTTGTGCGCCTTGAAGGTCTGCCAGCGCCGCGCGTTGAGCGCCGACAGCGCCAAGCGGCGCCGTGGAACTCCAGCGGCGGTGGCCGTCTCGATGATTGCTGCGTCGGTTGGGACGTCCATGTTCTAGATCTCGCGCGTCTCGAAATCGATCCGCGGATCGACCCAGGTATAGGTGAGGTCGGAGACAAGATTGATGACGAGCCCCATCAGCGAGAAGATGTAGACCGTGGCGAACACCACCGGGTAATCGCGGTTCATCACCAATTCGAAGCCGAGCAGGCCGAGACCTTCGAGCGAGAAGATGGTCTCGATCAGGAGCGAGCCGGCGAAGAAGGCGCTAATGAAAGCGCCGGGAAATCCGGCAATGATGATCAGCATGGCGTTGCGGAACACATGTCCGTAAAGCACGTGCCGCTCGGTCAGCCCTTTGGCCCGCGCCGTGGTCACGTATTGCTTGCGGATCTCTTCGAGGAACGAATTCTTGGTGAGGAAAGTCAGCGTGGCGAAGGCCGACAGCGACATGGCGATCAGCGGCAGCACGAGGTGCCAGAGATAGTCGAGGATCCTGTCCGGCCAGGAGAGCTGCGCCCAATTCTCGGACACGAGCCCGCGCAACGGGAAGATGTTCCAGAACGACCCGCCGGCGAACAGCACGATGAGGAACACGGCGAACAGGAATCCCGGAATGGCGTAGCCTATGACGATCACCGTGCTCGTCCACACATCGAAGCGCGAGCCGTCCTGCACGGCTTTGCGGATGCCGAGCGGAATCGAGATGGCATAGGAGATGAGCGTCATCCAAAGCCCGAGCGAGATCGACACCGGTAGTCGCTCGGCAATAAGCCCGAGTACGCTCGTGTCGCGGAAATAGCTCTCGCCGAAATCGAAGCGGAAATAGTTCCACATGAGCATGAGAAAGCGCTCGTAGGCCGGCTTGTCGAAGCCGAACTGCTTCTCCAGGCTCTTGACGAATTCCGGGTCTAGCCCCTGCGCGCCGCGATATTTGGAGGGGGCTGAGATATCGCCAGGCGTGGCGCCTGGCGGGCGGCCCCCGCCGAAATCGCCGCTGCCGCCGCTAAAGCGCGCCGTGGCGCCTGGGTCCGTGCCGGTGAGTTGTGCAATTAGCCGCTCGACCGGTCCGCCAGGGGCGAACTGAACAACGACGAAGGTCACGAGCATGATGCCGATCATGGTCGGCACGATGAGAAGAAGCCGGCGCAGGATATAGGCAGTCATGCGGTTACCAAGAACGACCCTCTGTTGTTGAGATTCGCCCGGAGTTTCGCAGCTTTCAGCCGCCGATGCCACCCTCCCGCGAAGGGGAGAAGTCGGTATGCCGCAGCCAAGTTGCGGGCAAAATGAGGGGCGTCCACCGTAGTCTACCGTAGGGTGGGCATAGCGAAGCGTGCCCACCCTCCTGTCCCCGCGTTGGCAACAGCAAGAGCCGTTGCCCACCCTATGGCGCTACAGCACCGGCAGCACGCCTTCATCCGTCACGAAGGAAATGCCCGCATATTGGCATTTTCCCTCGGTGCGTTGGAACAGGCTCACGGCGATCAGCCAGACACGGATGATTTTGGCAGGAAACGCGCCGCCGATCTTCTCACCATAGTCGCGATAGACGTCGCGCTCCTCGTCGAACCACTGGCCGAGCCCCTCCAATCCGAGCGCGCCACCACATGGGTCTCGCGCGCGGCCCAGGTCGGGATGGGACAGCGGAAGCCGGTGTCGACCGGCAGCTGCAGTAATAGGTGAGGTCCTGGCCATGATCGAACTCAACCGCGATGCTGAGGTAATCGTGGGTGAAGAGGTTGTCCTCGCGAGTCTTGGACGGAAGCTGATCCACGCGCCACGACCAGCGGAGCCGCGTGTTGGGCTTGAGCGGCAGGACCGCGTCTTTGATCAGCAACGCTGCATCTCTGGCTCGATGGCAGCCGATGGCTTTGTCGTGCCAGTCGGTCCGGCAGGGGCCGCGGGTGGGGCGATTACCCGTGCCTAGGACTTGCGGCGAAGAAAGCGCATCAGCGCGTAGCCGGCGAGGCCGAGCACGAGAGCCACGCCGAAGATCAGCCCCACCGGCGACCGCCGGCCCGGCTCGCTGCCGCCCTCTGCCTCCGACGTCTTCGCCGCGGCGGCTGTCGTCAGCTTGGCCGCCTTGCTCGCGTCGTACCACCAGGTATCGAGAATGCCGCGATCGAAGCGGGGTTTCGTCTCCGGCCGGGAGAATTTGTCCCAATAAGCGATGTTGTTCGACGCCTTGTACCAATGCGGCACCCAGTAGTGCCCGGCGCGCAGCACGCGATCGAGCGCGCGCGCGGCCGTCGTCAGCTCCTCGCGGTTCTTCGCCGCGATCACCCGCTCGACCAACACATCGACGGCCGGGTCCGAAATCCCGGCGAGATTGAGCGACCCGTCCATCTTCGCCGCGTCAGAGCCGAAATAGCTGCGAAGCTCGACGCCGGGCGTGTTGCGCATGACGTAGCGCTGCGTGGTGATGTCGAAGTCGAAGCTCTTCGTGCGCCGCTGGTATTGCGCTGGATCGACCATGCGCATCGACGCATCGATGCCGAGAAGCTGGAGGTTCTTGATGAAGGGCGCGTTGATCCGCTCGAAGGCAGGCTCGAAATTCAGGATTTCGAGCTTCATCTGCTCGCCTTTGTAGTTCACCCGTTTGCCGTTCTTGATGGTCCAGCCAGCCTGATCGAGCAGCTTGCCGGCCTCTTGCAGCTTGTCGCGAATGTTGCCGGAACCATCGGTTTTCGGCGGGAGATAAGCCGGCCCAAGCGCCTCGGGTGATAACGGCGCGCCCAAGCCTTCGAGCAGGGCTTTCTCCTCGGGCGAGGGCTCGCCTTCAGCCTTCATGTTGGAGTTCTCGAAGTAGCTCTGCGTCCGGGTATAGAGCGAATAGAACAGATTCCGGTTGGTCCACTCGAAGTCGAAGGCGAGATCGAGCGCCTGGCGCACCAGCGGGTCCTTCAACTGCTCCCGCCGCGTATTGAGGAAGTAGCCTTGCGTGCCTGAGGGCGTTTCGTCGGCGAGCACTTCCTTCTTGACCTTGCCGGCGCGGATCGCTGGAAAGCCGTATTCGGTGGCCCAGACCTTCGAGGTGAACTCCTCGCGAAAATCGTAGGTCCCTGCCTTGAAGGCCTCCATCCCTGCGGTGCGGTCGCGGAAATATTCGAAGCGGATCTCCTCGAAGTTCCAGCGGCCGCGATTGACCGGCAGGTCTTTCGCCCAATAGTCGGGGTTGCGCTTATAGACGATGGTCCTCCCTTGCTTGAGGTCGCCGACCACGTAGGGACCTGAGCCGAGCGGCGGATCGAGTGTCGTCTCGGCGAAATCGCGCTTGGTGTAGTACGCCTTGGAGAAGATCGGCAGCTCGGCCACGGTGATCGGCAGATCGCGCGTGAGCTCGCCCTTGAAGCTGTAGCGCACCGTGTGCGGATCGAGCGCTTCAACCTTCACCACGTCGGCAAGCGTCTGCGCGAACAGCGGATGGCCCTTGGTCTTCAGCGTCTCGAAGGAGAACGCCACATCGTCGGCGGTGAGCGGCGTGCCGTCGGCGAACTTTGCCTCGGGCCGCAGCGTGAAGGTCACCGACATGCCGTCCGGAGCAACCTCGGCGCTCTTGGCCACGAGCCCGTAGACGGCGTCCGGCTCCTCCGCCGCGCGCGTCATCAGCGTGTCGAACAGGAGCTCGAGCCCCTGCGCGGCGTCGCCTTTGAGGATGTAGTTGTTGAGGCTGTCGAACGTGGTCACGCCGCCCCAACCGACGAGCGAGAAGGTTCCGCCTTTCGGCGCGTCGGGGTTGGTGTAGGCGAAGTGCTGGAAGCCTGCGGAATAAGAGAGGTCGCCGAAGGCCGAGAGCCCGTGCTTTGCTTCGGCACTCGCCGGCAAGGGCGCGGCAAGCGCGAGAGCGGCGCCGGCGACGGCGGCGATGCCAAGAGCGCGAATCAGCCGCGTCCTCAAGGCTTTGGTGCCCCCGGCAGTTTGAGGGCAAGCTCCTTATCGAACCACCACACTTGCGTGAAGCCTGGTGTCAGCGCAGGCAAGGTCGAGGGTTGACCGTAGCGGTTCCAATAGGCGATGCGCACTTTCGGCGCGTACCATTGCGGCACCACGAAATCGTTCCATAACAGCACGCGGTCGAGCGCGTTGGTGGCGGCGACCAGCTCAGCCCGGTCCTTGGCGAAGATGACGTGATCGACCAGCTTGTCGATCGCCTTGTCCTTCACCCCGATCAAATTCTGGCTGCCTTCGCGGCCGGCAGCCTCGGAGCCCCAGAAATCGCGCTGCTCGTTGCCCGGCGAATTCGACTGGGCGAAATTGCCGACGATGATGTCGTAGTCGAAGCCGTTGAGCCGCCGCGTATATTGGGCGCTATCCACCATGCGGAGGCTCGCCTGAATACCGAGCCGCTGGAGATTGGCGATGCTCGGCTGCACGATGCGCTCGAATAGCGGGGACACGAGCAGAAACTCGACCTTCAGCGGCTCACCGGTTTTGGCGTTGACGAGCTTGCCGCCCTTGATCTCGTAGCCGGCCTCTTTCAATAACGCGACGGCCTTGCGGAGATTGTTGCGGAAGTCATCCGGGCTCGCATTGACTGGATTGGCATGTACCGTGGTGAAGACCTCCGGTGGGACCTGGTCCTTCACCTCGTTCAGGATCTCGAGCTCGCGTCCTTGCGGCAGCTCCTTCGGAGCGGCGAGTTCGGTGCCCTCGAAATAGCTGCCAACTCGGGCATACTGGCCGAAAAACAAGTTCTTGTTGGCCCACTCGAAGTCGAAGGCGAGGTTGAAGACCTGGCGCACGCGGCGGTCCTGGAATTGCGGTCGCCGAAAATTGAGCACGAAGCATTGCATTGGTTGGGCGCGCTCGACCGGCACCTCCTGGCGCTTGACATAACCGTCGCGCACCGCGGCGAAATCGTAGGCCGTGGCCCAGTTCTTGGCGCTCGATTCGGTATGGAAGTCGAGACCTCCCGCCTTGAAGCCTTCGAAGGCGACGGTGTCATCACGATAATAGTCGAAGCGGAGCTCGTCGAAATTCCATTGGCCACGATTGACCGGCAGGTCCTTGCCCCAATAATCCGCCACGCGCTCATATGAGATGGTGCGCGCCGGCGTGACATGCTTGATGCGGTAGGGCCCTGAGCCGAGCGGGGGCTCCAGCGTCGTCTTCAGCGGGTCGCGCTGGTTGCCGTCCTTGTCCTTCCCCGTCCAATAATGCTTGGGCAGGATGGTGAGCTGGCCCATGATCATCGGCAGCTCGCGATTGCCCTTCACGTCAAAGGTGAAGGTCACC
Source organism: uncultured Alphaproteobacteria bacterium (assembly GCA_963827365.1). GTDB lineage: Bacteria > Pseudomonadota > Alphaproteobacteria > Rhizobiales > Methyloligellaceae > Methyloceanibacter. The sequence goes on from CAWHAX010000010.1 coordinate 92,669, forward strand.
TCGTTTGGCCCGGTCGCTTCAGCCTTTGCCACGTTCTTGTAGTAGAGACCCATGCGCGGGTTCGCCTGCTTGTTGACATCGAGGCTGTAGATGACGTCCTCGGTGGTGATCGGCTTGCCGTCATGCCAGCGCGCCTCGTCGCGAAGCTTGAACGTCACCGAGGAGAAGTCCGGCGTGTAGGAAGCCCACTCGGCGATCAGCCCGTAGGACGTGGACGGCTCTTCGAGGCTATCCTGCATCAGGGTCTCGTAAATGAGGCCGAGACCGGCTGCGGCTTCACCCTTGTAGAGGATCGGGTTCAGACTATCGAAGGAGCCGATATCGGCCATGCGCACGAGACCGCCCTTCGGCGCGTCCGGATTCACGTAGTCGAAATGCTTGAAGTCGGCAGGATATTTCGGCGTGTCGATCAGCGACACGGCGTGATGGCGCTGCAGAGCGTCTCGCGCCTGCGGCGCATCTTGAGCGCTCGCGAGAGAAGCGGCGAGACCGAGCAGGACAAAGGCAAGGAGAGGGCGAGGAAGAATCATGGCGGGCGAGCTACGCTTGACGGTTTGGCCGTTTGCCTGCCCGCAGCGGGCCTGAGCTGTACGGCGGTTCAAGGGCCTCGGGGCGGTGTTTCGGAATCCCGGGCCTCTTAGCATGGAGGCCGCTCGGCCCTCCATGAATTATCGCTCATGTTGAACCCTCCCCCGCTTGTGACGGGGAAGGGTAGTTGATCTGACCAGGCTATTGCGGTTCGCCGTCGGGATACGCCGGCTGCGGCTGGGTCGAAGTCGACGGCGACGACATGTCGGCATCGGACGCTGGGCTTGCCGCGGGCGCCTCGGCGGGAGCCGGCGTCAACTCTGCCGCCGGAGCGGGAGCCTCGGCGGGTGCTTCAGCCTTTGGCTCTTCCGGTGCGGGCGCTGGCGCTGCTGCGGGCTCCTCAGCCTTCGGCGCCTCCGGCGCCGGTGTCGCCTCGGCCTTCGGCGCTTCAGGCGCTGCGGCGGGCTCCTCCGCCTTTGGCGCTTCTGGCGCCGGCGCAGATTCAGGCGCCGGCGCTGCCGCGGCCTCAGGAAGCGGGTACGGACTGTCGGCCTTGGTGCGCAGGAAGGCGATCACCTCTGCGCGCTGATTGGCGTCGGGTAGGCCCGGGAAGGCCATCATGGTGCCAGGCGCGAAGTCGGCCGGCTTGTGGATCAGCCTGTCGACATGCGCGTAGTCCCAAGTCTCCTCGGCATGGGCCTTCATCGCCGGCGTATAGTTGAAGCCTTCGACCGAGGCGATCTTGCGCCCGAGCACGCCGTAGAGATTGGGGCCGACCGGGCTCGGCGCGCCCTTCTCGAACGCATGGCACGCCTTGCAGATGGCGGCGTCGGACTCGCCCTTCGCTGGGTCGGCTTTGGCGACGAGCGCGGCGACCTCGATATTGGGATCGGCTGCTGGCTTGGCCGCTTCACGGGCCGGCGCTGCCGCACCTTCAGGTGCCACGGCGGCGACCTCTGGCAGCGGCGGCGGGTTGTCGGTCTTGCTGCGCAGGAAAAGGAGCACGTCGGCGCGCTGTTGCGCATCGGGAAGGCCGGGAAATGCCATCAGCGTGCCAGGCGCAAAGTCGGCGGCCTTATGGATCATCGCGTCGAGATGCTCGTAGGTCCAAGTCTCCCCCGACTTGGCTTTGAGCGCCGGCGAATAGTTGAAGCCCTCGACGGACGCGATCTTGCGCCCGACCACGTTATGCAGGTTGGGTCCGACCGGGCTCGGCGCGTCCTTCTCGAAAGCATGACACGCCTTGCAGATCGCCGCGTCCGTGTCGCCCTTGGCCGCGTCGCCCTTGGCGAGGAGCGCCGGAAGTTCGCTGCCGGCAGCCGCTGCGGGCTTGTCGCCGGGCTTTTCACCGTGTTTTGCGCCGGCGACTTCCATGCCGGGTTTCTCAGGCTCATGCTCCTCAAAGGCGATGTTGATGAGCGTTCTCGTGCCAAAAATGAGCAGCAGAGCGCCGAGCACGGCCATGGCGATCTGGTTCAGGCGATAATGCTTCATGGTTGATTTTCCCCCCGAGTGCAGAGGCTGCTTTTCGAAGCTCTTGCTACGGAATTTTGCGACGCCTTTTTGCGAGCCATTCCTAGAAACTACAATCCGTTTTCGTTGTAAATCTGCCGCTTCTCATCTCATGCCATCGCATCATATTGCATCCTAGCGCGTGCATCCGAACATTGCGATGTACGGAATTGAGGACGGCGCCATGGCCAAAATCGAACTTTCTGACCGCTTCATTTCGAATCTGAAGCCCCAAGAGATCGCCGTCGATTTCTTCGACAGCAAGACGCGGGGGTTGAACCTACGCATAACGCCAAGAGGCGTCAAAGCCTGGAGCGTTGTATTTACCTCGCCCAAGGATGGCAAGCGGGCGCGTCTAAGCCTTGGCTCTTATCCGGCCACGCCTTTGGCCAAGGCCCGCGCTCTAGCCATAGAGGCACGAGGCCATGCAGAGGCTGGCATTGATCCGCGCACACTCGACAAGCCTGCCGGTGCCGGACCCATGACCGTCAGCGAGTTGGCGGAAAGCTACCTTGAGAAGCACGCCAGCAAGCTACGCAGTCGAGACGAGGTAGCCCGCAAGCTGCGCTCTGACATTCTGCCGGTCATTGGCGGCATGCCGATCGCTGACCTTCATCGCCGTGACGTGCATCGCGTGCTTGATCCAATCAAAGAACGTGGCTCGCCTGCATCGGCGCGGAAGGTATTCATCAATATTTGGCGCTCCCAATTTCGTGGTCTGGTCTTTCAAAGCCGCCATCGATTTCGCAACTCTTGCATCCTGAGCATTGCCAACACTTGGAATGAGCACCGGAGTTGCAAGCAAGCCAACCGAAAGGACAAACATGCCAATGACATGCGCTTTTTTGAATGACCTAAGGAGTATCGATTTCAATGGTTCGTCGAGCGGCTTCATGCCTGCATACCTTTGCCCTTATCGTCCTGCGGACCTTAGCGATAGGGGAAGCACCGCATGCTTCGCGGCCAATTCGTTTCTGGCCACATGCGCTGCAGTTCACGAATCTCGTCGCGGTTGTAACAGCGACGGTAGGTGTACGACGGATCTCCCCCCCGACGGTAGTAGTACGACGGATGCCGACGGTAGTAACGGACATCGACTGTTGGAACGCCGGAATTGGTCAGACTGTCCCCTGGAAAGGACGCCGCCTCGACACCGCCGAGACCAACCACTAAGACAATTGCGAGGGTAGCTGCGCTCACTACGATAAGAACCAGACGCATTCCGGTCTCCTTTTACTGTCACTTGGCCCGCGAAGAATTCCAAGGAAGACAGGGGTTAACGGGAGTGCCCCAACTTTGAATGCGGGTAATCATAGCCCATCAGGTCCGCTTTGGGTCATTAGCGGACATACCGACAAGTCCGCGCCATGTCCGCTTTATCCCCAATAACGGACGTTCGGTGGCGCATCCAAGTCAGCATTTAGCTGTCGGTTTATGAAGGCTACGCCAAGCGCGTGTCACCTTCCGCCATTACACAAGGCGTCAGCTAGGACCTCACGGCAGCTAGGCAGGCGCTACGTCTGTAGCCACAGTCCGATAAACAGAACGATCGCGAGGAACGCGAATACCAACTCCATTACTGCTTCCTCTCGTATGGTTTCACGATCTTGATCAGCTCCTGTTGCGTGGTCTGAACCCCCGTCCCCCGCTATAGGCGTAGCGGAAAGCATAGCACGACCGCCCCGTGACGCGCTGGGCCGTCGCGCACACCTGCGGTATTCTCGGCGGACATGGCGGGGCCCCTAAGCGACTGTTGCTAGATTGATCTATGCAGTTGAGGTAAGCTCAGTCTCTTAAAATCGAATATATGGGGGGGATCTCATGGATATCGTCGCTGTGCTCGTCGCCTTGGCCATTGGCGCCATCGCTGGGTGGCTCGCAGGGCTGTTGGTCGAAGGAGCTGGGTTCGGGCTGCTCTGGAACATTCTGATCGGCATCGCAGGTGCTTTTATGGCAGCTCTGCTGTTCCCGAGACTAGGGCTCGGTTTGACCCTCGGCGGAGGCATTGTTGGTGCCATTGTGGCATCCACGATTGGCGCGGTTGTCTTGCTTCTGATCGTCAATCTGATCCAACGGCTCGCCAGTTAGGGCGCTTTCCCCGACCAAGCCCAACCCGCAGGCTATGCATTCCAGCGGGCGGGATTAGGTTTCGTCCGCAAAGTGCACACTGGGCGGCTCGGCCTCGGCGCCAAGACCGGGTCGCATGCTGCCGTGTACTCATAAATCGAGATTGGTAAGCAGCGGTTGGTCAATGTCCGCTTTGCCCCTAAGGGAGATATCCGTCAGCTCATTGAGCATGTCTGCTTTGTGCCAATAGCGGACAACTCCACTACCGCGACACAATCGCGAGGATGCCACTTTCCCGCGCCAAAGCGACCGCAAATCACAGCTAGGGAAATCTAGTAAAAGTCATAGTCAACGTGGGGATGAAACACATGTCGAAATCATTTTTGGCAATCGCACTTCTGGCTGGGACGCTTTCCTCCGCAGCCTTCGCGGGTCCCGTCACCGATGCAGAAAGGCAATATTGCGCACACGACTATCGGCAATATTGTGGGCAGGATGGACTCGGGAGTAACCTGCTTCGAGATTGCATGAATGAACATGGCAAAAGCCTCTCTGAGCAGTGCATCAAAGCGCTGGTTGCCGCCGGAGAGGTAAGTGAGGCTGAGGTCGAGAGACGCGAAAAAGCCGGCAAGTAATCGGAGCCGCTGCACAGAACGACTGGAAGAGCATTTTTCGGCTTTGATGGCGCTCCCTGAGGTCATAAGCGGAAGTGGTGTCACGTCCGCGTCTCTTCCCCTCAAAGCTCCTGGGTAGTAGTGTTTCTGTGGCTTGGGTCACGGCTGGCCCAGGCCAAAGCCTCATACTCATGGGAAGAAGCCCCGGAGGAACACCTACCGGGGCTTCTTCTGTATTTGCAATACGCCTCCCTCGCACTTTTTGCCGCTAAGCGAAGTCGCTTGATTGCGACAGGGCGCCGATCCGAGCGCAGAACTGGAAGCGCATCTTCGGGTTCGACAGCGCCCCCTGACGACGTGCGGTGTCAGTGTCCCTGCTCGGGATGTCCGCTTAGGGTCATTAGCGGACATGCAGAACCTCACCAAAGCCGACGTGACGCAGATCACTTGCCGTACGGATAATTCAGGCGTGCGAGAATGCGGTCGATCTTCTGTTTGGCTTCGGCTACCGCATCTTCCTTTTTTGAGGCGAGGTTGCTCAGCGTCGAGCGCGCCAGAATCGGAAGATCGGCGCGGGTCGGGTAGATGCCGACGCACCATTGCGACCATTGCCGCATCGGCACGATGTCGTAGCCGCGATATTGCCGGGTTGTCGCCATCTGGGGCCTCATGCGGTGGCCCCCCGTCGTGTGATTGTTTAGCAGAAACTCACCAGTTGGGGGATCAATTTTTGTTTGATAGGACGCTCCGGCGTAGGCCACGGCAAAGCCTCAAGAGCGGCAGGCGTCACCGCAACTTCACCTTCTTGCCCGCCACCCCTTGAGCGTCCCATAGTGCTCAATGCAAATCCGCTGCCATTGATGCTTGGCGGCGTTGTGATTATCTCGCGCTGCATGCGGCTCTTGGGCTGCATCCTGGCCACCGGTCTCCTTTGCCGATCGAAATAACCGCGCTTGGCGTCTCAGAGGATAGTGACCGCGCTGGTGTAACGGCTGGCGCTCTTTCCGTTCTTCCGGCACTGGAGCTACAGCGGGAGTTGCTGGCGATCGCTGGCTGGCCAAATTGTAAGTCTGTGTACGAGGCCAATCTGGCGGAGGCTGAGGCTACCGCTAAGTATTGTCGAGAACTCTGCAATGGCCCTGCGCGAGGAGGCCGCGACTTAAAGTTCAATCAGCGGCAGCTAGAACACGCGCTGGAGATGCGTGAGTGGCGGCGCAGGCTTTTGGACGGGCTAAACAAGGTGAACTAAGGCGCTTACCGGGGACAGGAGCCTGCTCGGGGAATGCGGAGGAGGGCAGCGGAGACACTCCTCCGACCAAATGCCCAAACAATTCGTCGGCAGCCCGGCTCATGAGGGAATTTCAAAAATGTGGACTGATTGATCTTTTTCCGAAAGTTCCTTGTCCGGCTGATTCTTTTTTTTCCGCCTATCCGAAACTGTTACGACACGTGTTGAAGTGATCCAACCCACTCCCTCGATATTGCCGTATTGGATCGCACCGTTGTTGCATCGAGGAAACTCGTAGAGTTGTCCTTCGTTGCGCCAGGTCCAGTCCGCTTCGTCCAAGTGTCCAACCCAAAGCATGGAGTTCACTTGCGAGACGATAGCCACGCGCCCGCTATCGAGGGACATGCCTGAATAATCGACAAATGGGAGAGAACTCGGAAGTGCGACAGTGCGGGAGTGCAGCCAGCGGTTTTTCTTCTTCTCGAAGAGCAGCACGCGTCCACCGCCCGGCTTCCTGCCTTCGTCGCCGCCTTTGCACTCATTGCCTTCGCAAAGCGCTAACAGATAGTCCTCGCTGTTACGCCGCACGTGAACGACTGCTTCAAACCCTTTATTGCTATGCTCGAACGTGAAGTCGATAGGCCGATCCTTCAGGTATCTGAAATCGTCGTCGTACTCGACGATCGAAGCTTTGTAGGAACCCCCCGTCTGTTTGCGTGCTTCGACTAACAAATAGAACCGTTGCTTGGAGGTATTATAAGTGATCCCTTCGTAGCCATAATCTGCGAGGGACATGCCAAACAGTCCATTTGTATCGTCAGGCTGCAAATCGTCTGCAATGCGTGCGATTTCCCTTCGGTCGTCAAAAACCACGAAATAATGCCGGTCCTTCACCAAAACACCGCTGGCCTCCCAGCATTCGATCGCTCGGTGACACGGCATAAGGTCGCAAATCTTGCGTTCGCACACGAGCTTCAGCGTAGGTAAGCTGACCATATTTGCTCAGGCGCTCGTGCCTAGAGCCTTTGATATATCGGCGAGAGTAGCCTTCTCAGCATCGCTGACCTGCACGCCTCCGATGCCTAGGAAACCGCCCTCCGACGAGGCCTCAGCCACGTTCTGGCCGATAGCCTGTAACCAGGTCTTGAAGCCAGCGGCATCTTGGGGTGCCTTGGCATTGAGGATACCAGACACCTCTTTCAAATTAGCGAGCGAACGTTGAACTGCGTCAGCGGGCTTAGCGGCGCCGGCGAGGTGCTGGCGCAGTGCTTCCTGAACGGCGGCTCTTCCTTCCTTTGTCTCGAACTCCGCGACGACAGCCTTAATGAGTTCGTTGGACCCGGCATTCGATTTCGCCGCAGCCAACGCTGAACTGCTGGCAAACGCCTCTTTAAGCGCGCCCCAAAGGCCGCTTGGTTCTGCGGCAGAAACCGCCATGCCGGCCAACATCGTGCTTTCGAGAATCTTAGTCCATTCATCCGGCTTGAAGTTTTGCTTATTCGCCATAGCAACCTCCTACTCGTTACGACCTCTTACTAACTATACCAGATCAAGAGCCGGGGGGCGCAGATGTCCGCTATGGGTCATTAGCGGACATACTGACAAGTCCGCGCCATGTCCGCTTTACCCCCACTAACGGACGTTGGGCGGCACCGGCGTCGGTTTATGAGTACACTAGCTGTTTAGTTCCGATAATTGATCTTATCGGAAGTCAAGCAAGCTCTACGACGACGGCCGTTGCCCCATATTGACGAGAAGCGGCAGCGCCTCTCTGGGCAACGACTGATTTGAACGGAGGGGGTGGGGGTGCCGGGGCAGAGCGTGGACTGGTACCATCAACCCTCTCCTATGCATGGGGAGGAGGCGCCGTTCCGGAAAAGGATGCTCCCAGTGGCGGTGACGAAAGTGCTAGTGAAGACGCTTAAGATCGGCGATGAGTAGGATTCGCATGATTATACGTTTGAAGAGACGTCTTGCTTTAGCTCTCTTGCTTTCCAGTCTGGCCATCGACGGGGCTGTTGCCGGGAGCAATGTATCTCGTTGCCTCGATCCCGCCACAACGCTCGATGCGGGAGGCGATGTTTCCGACAAGGAATTGACCGCCGCACGACAAGCGTGTGCGCACCTGCGGCAGCAGTCCGATTTGGATGCGGGAACCCGTCTCAGGGTTGATCACGCTGCATCAACGCTAGGCGACGAACAGCAGCACCGTCAGGCGTCGCACCATTGAACGGGGGGCTGGTGCTCGATCCTCGGAGATTTTTTTGTGCGCCCGAGGAACCGAGAAAATCGGTAACGACGTTTTGGCTAGTGGCATCGGAGTAGAATTTTATTGGCGCGGAAGCCACCGTGTTGAAACTGAGTCCCGAGCGGAGTTCCTGAAGATGCTGCAGCAGCGAGCTGCCGCCCGCGGCGTGAAGCTGCCGGGAAAGGTGGCATCCGATCCGACTGACCTGGGAAAGGTGCTCACCGATCTACATGAGAAGCCCGGTCAGCTTCGTGATATCCTCGGCGGTGGCCAGCCTCAGGGGCAAGCGCCAGGGTCGAACCCAATACTCGACATACTGAAGTCCCCGCAGGTCAAGGCAGTGCTCGCGGGCATCGCGGCCACGGTGGTCAAGCGCGTCACGCAGGGTTCGTCCCGAACGGCGTGAAGCCGCACCGGAACGTAGGATGGCGATCGGCCCCCAGGCTGAGAGAGAACCGGTCGCGTCCCCGCTGCCGGGTCTCTTGTAGAAGGAACCTCTCTTAGCTTCGCGAGTTTGATGGCCAAGTAGGCCGACCCCCGTAACAGCGTGTGCCCCCGCGCTTCGGCCTATCGGGAGCGGCAACTCCCATCAGCGAAGCCCCGGCCACCCCCGTCGGGGCTTCTGCTTATCTACACAATTCCATCCCAGCCTCGTTGTCACCTTACGGCGACTGGCAATTGATGGCGGTGATGGTGCTTATGTCGCACTTGCGCTGCCCCAGACATGCCTTGACTTGGCTGCAACAGAAGGTCGAACACGACGCCTGAGACTCGATCTCAGCGGCAGTCGTCGCGGTCGAGGGTATGCACGAATCGGTACAGGCTCGAAACCCGTTGTTGCAAATACTTTGAGCAGTTGCATCACAGAGACGGGCCGCAAGCGCGCCCGTCTGTCCGCAGGGCGCAATTGTACATCGAATGATGCAAGGCCTAATCCGCTGCCGGTGCAACGCGCAGTATTTGGCTCAGATCACCACCCGCACCCACACCGCCTAGGCAATGAGCCACGCAAGCTCTTTGAATGGCCGTGCAATCCTGCGCCATGGTCGGCGTGGCAACGAGGAGCATCATGCACGCCGCCGTCGTTTGAAGAAGTAGGCGCATAGCCTTCCGGGGGAGGGCGATAAGGCTGATCTAAACTACCCTGCGAAGCTTGATTGCCTGAGACATAGTAGGGGGTGCAAAAGCGCCATTCGGCAACTCACGAATTAGTTCACTTCGAACCAGGCTTGTCAGCATTGGATGTATTCCTTGCGTGGCGGATTCGGCGTCGGAGAAGAAGCCCTCTTTGACCGCCAGATCGATGAGTTCCTGCCTCGTCATTTGCCCGGCATCATTGAGTGTCTGCATGACGCGATCCGCGAGTGCGACCAGCGGGGAAGGAGGGACGGCTTGCGTCACATTGGGCATATGCCGATCTTCAAACTCGATGAATTTTCCAATCATGGAGAGGGCAGACTGCAACTCCCCAATCCTAGCATCTCGCTCATTTTGGAGTTGCCGGATCGACCTTTCAAAGTGGTCGTATGCGCCTTTGATCTGTTGGTCGATCAGCGTTGCACGCTCTTGTAAATCGCTCCGAATGTCACGCATGGCCCCCTCGCAATTTTTAGCCGCGCCAAAATCAGATTAACAATCGCAACAACCGAGTGAAATTGGAGGCTTTGGGGAACCAGACTTATCCACACCCACGATGTTGCGTGACTCGCTAATGCTCAGGTTACGACTATCGTGCGGCTGGAGCCTTCGACAGCGTGGCACCATCAAGGCAGTGGTGAATGCGCTCGCCTAGGCTGCGATTGAGTTGGGTGAGAATGGTCGATCTACCCAAGGCCAAGGGGGAGGGGCGTAGCTGCCGTACCTATTCCGTACATCCTGCCGTACATTCCCCGGTAACCCCTTTGCTTTGGCGGGGTTAGTTGCTCTTGCTACGGAAAGTGAGACTATTCAGCGTAGAGCGCTGTTGTAGCTGAGGCACCTGGCGATGCCAAGATGTCGCGAAGGTTTAATCTACGTGTTATCTCAACGCCATGGCGTCCAATCTCGTTGTCATCCCCGCCCGGCTAAAGGCCACGAGGCTGCCGGACAAGCCGCTCGCTGATATCGCCGGCGAGCCCATGATCGTCCATGTCTGGCGCCGCGCGGTCGAGGCCAAATGCGGCCCCGTGGTGGTGGTCGCTGATGATGAGGCCATCTGCGAGGCAGTCCGTCTTGCCGGAGGCGAGGCCCTGATGACACGGCCCGACCACGTCAGCGGGTCCGACCGCATTTTCGAGGCCGTATCGCGGCTCGATCCCGAGGGGGAGATCGCCACCATCGTTAATCTCCAGGGCGATCTGCCGACGCTAGACCCCAAGCTCGTGCGTGCCTGCCTCGAGGCGCTCGACGACGATGCCGCCGAAATCGGCACCATTGCCGCGGAGATCACACGCGTGGAGGAGCGCACCGACCCAAACGTTGTGAAGGTCGTAGGCTCGCCGCTCGATCGCCGGACCTTGCGCGCGCTCTATTTCACCAGGACCACGGCGCCTTACGGCGACGGCCCGCTCTATCACCATATCGGCATCTATGCATACCGGCGTCCGGCCCTTGGCCGCTTCGTGTCCCTGCCTCCATCGCCGCTTGAGAACAGGGAGAAGCTCGAGCAGCTAAGGGCGCTCGAAGCTGGCATGCGCATCCACGTCGCCCTCGTTGACACCATACCGCTCGGTGTCGATACTCCCGCCGACCTCGCCCGGGCACGCCAAATTCTCAGCAAATCATGAGCAGCCGATCGCACAAAATCGCCTATCAGGGCGAGCCCGGCGCCAATTCCCATCTCGCTTGCCGCGACGCCTATCCCAAGATGGAGCCGCTTGCCTGCCCCACCTTCGAGGACGCGCTTGCCGCGGTCAAAGGCGGCGAGGCTCGACTCGCCATGATCCCCATCGAGAATTCGGTCGCCGGCCGCGTCGCAGACATTCATCATCTGTTGCCTGACTCAGGCCTCTTCATCGTCGCCGAGCATTTCGAGCGCATCCGCCATCAGCTTCTTACTCTCCCTGGCGTGAAGCTGAGCGAGCTCAAGACCGTGCACAGCCACACCATGGCCCTCGGCCAATGCCGCAAGGCGATCCGCGCGCTGAAGCTGAAGCCCGTGACCGAGGCAGACACGGCAGGCGCCGCCAGGCATTTGCGCGACACGCAGGACCGCACCCGCGCCGTGATCGCCTCGGCGCTCGCCGCCGAGGTCTACGGGCTGAAGATCGCCAAGTCTGGCATCGAGGACGCGAAGCACAACACCACGCGCTTCGTGGTGCTTGCCTCAAAGCCAGAGCACGCCAAGGCGAAGGACGGTCCCGTCATCACCACGTTCGTGTTCCGGGTGCGCAACGTTCCCGCCGCGCTCTACAAGGCGCTCGGCGGCTTTGCCACCAACGGCGTCAACATGACAAAGCTTGAGTCCTATCAGCTCGAGGGCTCGTTCAACGCCACCATGTTCTATGCCGATATCGAAGGCCATCCCGACGAGCGGCTGGTCAAGCTCGCCATGGAAGAGCTTGCCTTCTTCACGAGCGAGGCGCGGCTGCTTGGCACCTACAAGGCGAGCCCGTTCCGCGCCGAGCTCAAAGGCTGAGACTGATAGGGGGGGGTAACATGATCGCCTTGCTCGTTGCGATTCTGATGGTCGTGCTGGCACTCGTGCATCTCGCGCTCAGCAAGGTGCCGAGAACGCCGCTCCGCGTCATTCACATCCTGCTGCTCTATGCGCTCGTATTTGGCGTTGGCGTCATCGGTTTGCCGCTCGGCTTCATTCCCCATGTGTTTTTCCCCGATCAGGCGGCGGAACTCATTGGCTGGCCGCCGAGCCCATTTCAACTCGAAGTGGGATTCCATGACGGTGCCTGGGGTATTCTCGGTTTCCTGTGCATCTGGATGGGCGGTCTGTTCTGGCTCGCGACCGGGCTCGGCTGGTCGTTCTTCATGCTCGGAGCCACTTACGGGCACATCCGGGAGACGGTCTCCGCGGGGAACTATGCTCCCTACAACTTCTTCACGATCTTCTCCGACGGATTCATCGGAGTTTGGCTGCTCGTGCTGCTTTACCTCTACTACCGCCAAGGCGGTTTCCAGAAGTAAGGGCCTTCGGGGGGCACTTCAGCGGGTTGCCACAGGGGCTGGTATCCCCGATATACTCCTCCAGGGAGGTTGGCAGCAGGCGCGTTCCTCGCCAACCGGGTCAGGTCCGGAAGGAAGCAGCCCCAACGAGATTGACGCGGGTTGTTCGTCCAGCCTCCCACCTCTCGCGCCCCGTATCCGTCTAGTGTCGAGGCTCGGCGCCGCCGAGCGTTTCATCGCGTGAAAGTCGTCGTTCATGGCCGAAGGCAAAGATCAGCAAGTGAGCGCGCCGAAGCGTTCCGCCAAGAAGGCGGCGAAGGCCGACAGTACGATCGCGCCCGCCGGTGCGAGCCAGAGCCATGCCGCGCTTGCCCGCAAATACCGGCCGAAGCTCTTCGCCGAGCTGATCGGCCAGGACGCCATTGTGCAGACGCTGCGCAACGCCTTCGCATCAGGACGCATCGCGCAAGCCTACATGCTGACCGGTGTGCGCGGTGTCGGCAAGACCACCACAGCGCGGCTGATCGCCCGCGCTTTGAATTACGCGCTCCCCGGCGCCGGCGGCGCGCCGACCCTCGACATGGTTGAGGAGGGCGAGCATTGCCGCGCCATCCTGGAGAGCCGTCATCTCGACGTGGTCGAGATGGACGCAGCCTCCCACACCGGCATCGACGACATCCGCGACCTGATCGATAGCGCCCACTACAAGCCGAACACCGCGCGCTACAAGGTCTATATCATCGACGAAGTGCACATGCTGTCGAAGCAGGCCTTCAACGGCCTGCTCAAGACCCTGGAAGAGCCGCCGGAGCACGTGAAGTTCATCTTCGCCACCACCGAGGCGCGCAAGGTTCCGGTGACGGTGCTGTCGCGCTGCCAGCGCTTCGACCTGAAGCGCATCGAGGTTGAACAGCTCGCCCAGCATCTCGCCGGAATCGTTGCGCAGGAAAACGCCTCTGCCGATCCCGCGGCCTTGATGCTGATCGCCCGCGCCGCCGAAGGCTCGGTGCGCGATGCGTTGTCGATCCTCGACCGCGCCATTGCCTTCGGCTCAGGCAAGGTCGAGACAGAAGCCGTGCGCGGGCTGCTCGGGCTCGCCGACCGCGGCCGCGTCTTCGATTTGCTTGAAACCGTGCTTGCCGGCGACGTGGGCAAAGCGCTCGAGAAGCTTAGCGGCCTGACCAATGACGGCGCCGAGCCAGTGCAAGCGATCACCGATCTCGCCGATGCGGTTCATGCCGTGACCCTGGTTAAGGCCGCTGGCACCTCTGATCCTGCCGCGAGCGAGGCAGAACGGGCAAGCGCCGCCGATCTCGCCAAGCGTCTCTCCATGCCTGTGCTGGCCCGCGCCTGGCAGATGCTGCTGAAAGGCCAGGAGGAGGTTAAATCCTCCCCGCGTCCGCACGCCGCCGCCGACATGGTCCTGGTGCGGCTCGCCTATGCCGCCGATCTGCCGACCCCTGGCGATCTGATGCGCCGCCTCGGCGACAGCAGCGAAGGCGAGAGCACGCCCCGCGCGATGCCCAACAAACAGGCCCCGCGCGAGCCTGCCCCTGCCTTGCGAAGGGAAGCGCCACCGGTGCCTGCGCCATCACCAGCGCCTGCGCCAATGCCTGTTGCCGAGACGGAGGACCCTGCACCTCCGCCGTCGCTCGCCTATCCCAAGAGCTTCGAGGATGTGGTGGCGCTCGCCGAAGAGAAGCGCGATCTAAAGCTCAAGAACTCACTCACCGAGCAGGTGCGCCTGGTGCGCTTCCGTCCCGGGCATCTTGAGCTCAATCCGCTTCCCACCGCGCCGAAGGAGCTCGGCCAGGACCTGATGCGCAAGCTGAAGGCCTGGACCGGCCGCGTGTGGATCGTCGCCTTGAGCGGCGAGGAGGGCGCCGCGCCCTTAGGGGTTAAGCGCCGTGAGCGCGAGGCGCGCGAGATCGAGCGTATCCGCGATCACCCAGAGGTCAAGCAAGTGCTTCGGCATTTTCCCGATGCGCGCATCGCCGCGGTGCGGGCGTTGAAGAGCGAGGATCCACCCGCCGAGATCGACGAGGGGACTGAGGCTGAGTTCAAGGAGGACGGGACCGACCCATGAAGAATTTTGCCAGCATGATGAAGCAGGCCCAGGAGCTCCAGGGCCGCATGGCGGAGATGCAGGCGGAGATGGAGCGCGCCCGGATCGAAGGTCAATCCGGCGGCGGCCTCGTGGTCCTCACCATGAACGGCAAGGGCGATCTGGCTGGGGTCAAGATCGATCCTTCATTGCTCAAGTCAGAGGAGGCGGAGATCCTCGAGGACCTCATCGTCGCCGCCCATTCCGACGCCAAGGCCAAGGTCGAGCGGATGTTGCAGGAGAAGATGCAGAGCCTCACCGGCGGACTGCCGCTCCCTCCCGGCATGAAGCTGTTCTGATGCAAAGCCGCGGCACATTTCGCCTCTCCCCGCGTGGGAGAGGGTGGTGCGGGCGAGCCAGTGCGGCCGCGCCGGGTGAGGGGGCCTTTGCGGACCTTCACCCCTCACCCTTTCCGCCATGCGACTTGCGCAGAGCTTTGCTCGCGCAAGATCGCGGCAGAAAGCCCTCTCCCAAAAGGGGAGAGGGAACGCTTTTGTCGCTGCTCTCGGTTCCGGCTTGCTGATGGCGCGCGCTGCCGCAAGCGCCGAGATCGAGCGCCTCATCCAATTGCTGGCGCGTTTGCCGGGTCTCGGCCCGCGTTCGGCGCGCCGCGCCGCGCTGCATCTCGTCAAGAAGAAGGAGCAGCTTCTCGCCCCGCTCGCAGCCGCGCTCACCGAAGCGCATGACCGCATCGTCACCTGTGAGACATGCGGCAATATCGATACGGTGAGCCCGTGCACGCTCTGCCGCGACCAAGCTCGCGACCGTTCGCTGATCTGCGTGGTTGAGGAGGTCGGCGATTTGTGGGCGCTTGAGCGCGCGCATGTGCTGAACGGGCTCTATCACGTGCTCGGCGGCACGTTGTCGCCGCTCGACGGCGTAGGCCCAGAGGACCTCTCCATCGCTAAGCTGATCGAGCGCGCCGGAGCGCCGGAGGTGAAGGAAGTTCTGCTCGCGCTCAACGCGACGGTCGAGGGCCAGTCGACGGCGCATTACCTCACCGACCAGCTCGCCGGCTGCAATGTCACGATCTCTCGGCTTGCCCATGGCGTGCCGATCGGCGGCGAGCTCGATTATCTTGACGAAGGCACCCTTACCGCCGCGGTCAAAGCCCGCAAGGTGATGTAAGCTGCCTGCAACCTTACAACCATTCGGTCGTCATGCCCGGGCTTGTCCCGGCATCCAATAGGGACCGTTCTCTAACGGCAGTCTCGTTAGTGGATTGCCGGGACAAGCCGGCAATGACGAAGGGCAGCGAAGCGTGTGCGAAGGGGTGGCGACATACCATGCCGCCCGCATGGAACCCGATCCTACCCGCGCGTATTATTTTCTATCCGACAGGCCAACTTGACCGCCCCCTCATTGGGAGGCGCGATAGGCGACGGGAGTCTTCCTGATTCGGAGGCTCTCTCGGCGCTAAGCGGGGTCGCCCTGCTGTTGGAGCGGCCCTTGAGGAGGACGCACAAGATGAAAAAGCTCATCACGCGTCTCGTTGCGACGCTTGCCCTCGCCCTCGTCGCCTTCACCCCGGACATCGCCTCGGCAGGGCGCGGCCACGCCTGGCGCGGCGGCTATCGTGTCTGGCGCGGTTATGGATATCGCGGCTGGCGCGGTTACGGCTGGGGTTGGGGCGGATGGTGGGGCCCTGGCGTCGCCATCTCGATCGGCGGCTATGGACGCCGCTGCTGGTCCCCGACCTACGGCTATTATCCCTGCCGCTACCGCTGGGGCTATTAGCGCCCGCGAACTACTTCGGAGCAATGTCGTCCTTGGAGGCGCGCCCTCGCGCGCGCCTCAGGACGACGCTGACTTAGCGGCCGCTTCAGCCCGTTCCTTGCGCTCGATTTCCTCGAAATTCCCGCGCTTGATCAATATCCACAGGATGACGAGGCCCGGGATCGCCGCGGCGGCGCACAGCATGAAGAACACGATCCAGCCGGTGGCCGCGGCGACGAAGCCGGTGATCGAGGCCAGCGTGGTGCGCCCGAACGAGGCGACCGCGGTGAGGAGCGCAAACTGCGTCGCGGTATGCGCTGGGCTCGTGCACAGCGCCGAGAGATAGGCGATGAACACCACGGTGCCCATGGCCGAGGTGAAATTCTCAACCGAGATGGCGAGCGACAGCGCGGCATGGTTCACGCCAAGCCAGGCCTGCCAGGAGAAGGTGAAATTCGCTACCGCCTGAAGGATGCCAGCGACCATCAGCGCTTTCGATAGCGGCATGGCGCGCGCGAGCACCCCGCCCGCGACGCCGCCCGCGAGCGCCGCGATCAGGCCGACCCCCTTGATGATCGCGGCATAGCTCGCCTTGTCAAAGCCGATATCGAGCACGAACGGCCCTGTCATCACGCCGGCAAAGGTGTCGGTGAGCTTGTAGAAGATGACGAACAGCAGGATGAGCCACGCGTCCTTCTTGGAGAGAAAATCGGCGAAGGCATCGTAGGCCGCGCGGAAGAAGCGCTTGAGCGGGTTGCCCTCTCGTTCGCCGAGCGCTTGCGCCTCGGCCTCACGCTCTTTCTCGCGAGGCTCCTCGGCCATGAAGGCCGCCGCAATGCCGACCAGCACCAGCGCCGCCATGGCGGCATAGCCATAGGTCCACACCAGTCCGCGGTCGATGCCGATATACTCCAGATAGGCGACGAAGGCGACCGAGCCCGCCGTCGACACCAGCATGCCGATGCGATAGGCGGCGACGAAATAGGCCATGCCCGCGGCCTGCGCGTCGGTCGGCAGGTACTCGACACGGAAGGCGTCGATGACGATGTCCTGGGTGGCCGAGGTGGTGGCGACCAGAAGCGCCGCGAGCGCGACCATAAGCGGCGCGCGCACCGGATCCTGGAAACCGAGGAACAGGATTGAACCCATGAGCAGAAGCTGGGTGAACACCAACCAGCCGCGCCGGTGACCGAGCGTCTTGCTCAAGAACGGCACCTTGAAGGCGTCGACGATGGGCGCCCAGAGAAATTTGATGGTGTAGGGAACGCCGACCAGCGCGAACAGCCCGATGGTCTTGATGTCGACGCCGACGTCCTTCATCCACAGGAGCAGCGTCGAGGCGGAGAGTGCGAGCGGCAGCCCGGACGAGAATCCGAGCAGAAGGATGATGAAGACGCGGGGCTCGAGAAAGACCGCGAAGGCGCGCGCGAAGCGCTCCCCCCAACTCCCCCCTCGGCGTCCCTCAGCAGCCGTCATCACAAGGCTTTTAGCAGCCGATTCAGTCGGCGTCATGCTTTGGCTATGACAGAGACCGCTAAGGATTTCCGGCCTTTTGCTGCCGACCAACGTTCGTCGTGCATAATGACGCCGCGTGAAAGGACCAGGAAGATGCCGACCATCAGCCGTCGCGGGCTCCTTTTGGGCGGCTTTCCACGTTTCGCCCCGGCGCAAGACACGATCACCGTCGAAGAGTTCCGCGCTTTGTCGGCGAGGCTGGCCGGCGCAAGCCCAACCGATCTCAATGCGAGCGCGGCAGCCAAGTTGCTCGACGGCTTTCTCTCGATAGGGCGAGGGGTCGAGCTCACCAGCCTCGCAGCCGATCCTGGAGCAAAGTCCGGGCCGCTCGCCGACGAGATCGTCGCCGCGCTGATCCTGCGTGCCGCCAAGAAGGTAAAAGTGCATTGACGCAGTAAGCGCCAGCGGCCTGAACTCTTTCGTAGGCGGATGCGTTGGATCACCGCGGCAAAAGGAGAGAGCGGCATGGTGCGCGTTGTCGGCATCGACCATCTGGTGATCAGCGTCGGCGACTTCGAGAGGTCGAAAGAATTCTACGCGCCGCTGATGGCTTTCCTCGGCTTCGACGTCGAGGCAGAATACGAAGGCAGCATGATGGGGTGGGCCAACGGCATGACGCTGTTCTGGATCGCCGCCGCAGACGCCGGGGGCAAGAAACACAAATACCGTAAGGGCGACATCGGCTTTCACCACTACGCCTTCCGCTTGCGGAGCCGCGCCGATGTCGATGCGCTGCAGGCGTATCTGGATGAGCGGGGCGCCACCATCGTCGATCCCGCCGGCGAGTATTACGACGATTATTACGCGGTGTTCTTTCTCGATCCGGACGGCATGAAGCTCGAAGGCATGCGCTACGGCGAACGTCACGCGCAAGCCGCCCGCAAGCGCGCCGCGGCGAAGCGCGCCAAACCAGCGAAGCGTAAGGCCACGAAGCGCTAGCTTCGCCTCAGCGCCTCGCTATTTCCGGCACCGCCCGGCGAAGAATGGCGAACATCAGGGCCGTCGACCAACCGATCAGCATGATGCCGTTCAGTGCCGTCATCGGCGCGATCACCCGCCAATGCTCAAGCGGCAGCACGTCGCCGTATCCGAGCGTCGTGTAATTGCCGAAGGCGAAATAGACGAGGTCTGTGCCAGGCGGCGCCGCGCCGACCGCGGCATAGGTGTAGGCCCAGAGCAGGACCTCCACGAAATGTGCGGCGGACAGCACGCTTCCCGTGGTCACGATGATCACCGTGTAGGCCAGGAACGGCGGTGCGCCGGTGCCGCGGTCCGACTGGCTGAGCAGAAACTTGACCAGCACCCCCATGAGCAGGGCGTGGATCACAAGATTGACGAGGCTCGTGGCGCCGCCGGCGAGGATCTGATTGACCATCGAAGGCACTACTCCCCGGCGAGCAGCTTTCCTGCAAGCAGGTCCGGCTGACGCGTGACCGTGGCGCGCCGCCTGTCTTCATCGGCCCTAGGTGAAGGAGCAGCAAGCGGCGTTACGCGGTCATTTTCGACGCCGCTTGCTCCGTCTCCCTCAAACTCCAAGTTCTCAATCTTATGCCCTCTGCTGGCGATCCGCTCCGAGGAGGTCAGGATCTTCTCGATGTCTTGATTGGCCTGGCCGAAATGCCGCTGTAGGTCAAGCACGCGCTCGCGCAAGCGTCCCATGTCGTCCATCAGCCGCGTCACCTCGTGCTGAATGAGATGGGCCTGCTCGCGCATCTTCACGTCCTTGAGGATGGCCTGCATGGTCTGCACCGCGAGCATCAGCATGTTCGGCGCGCAGATGACGATGCGGGCGCGGTGCGCCTTCTGCACGAGATCGGAGAAATGCTCGGCCAAATCCGCATAGATCGCTTCCGACGGCACGAACAGGATCGCGGTGTCCTGCGTCTCTCCCGGCAGGAAATAGCGCTCGGCCATGGCATCAACATGGCGCCCGACATCGACGCGCACGCGCCGCGCCGCCTCCTTCTTCTCCTCAGGCGCCCGGGCCAAGCGGAATGCCTCGAAGCCTTCCAGCGGGAACTTGGCGTCGATCACCACGCCGGCCTTGGTGTTCGGCATGTGCAACAGGCAGTCGGGCCGCTTGCCGTTGGAGAGTGTGGCCTGGAAGGTGAAGGCGCCCTTTGGCAGGCCGTCCTGGATGATGGCCTCCATGCGCATCTGGCCGAAGGCTCCGCGGGCCTGCTTGTTGGCGAGGATCTCCTGAAGGGAGACCATGTTGCTGGAGAGGTCGGTAAGGTTCTTCTGCGCCGAGTTGATCACGGCGAGCCGCTCATGCAACTTGGCGATGGAGTCGGTGGTCTTGCGCGCGGTCTCGGTCAGGTCCGAGCCGACCCGATGCGTCATGCGGTCGAGCCGCTCGTTGACGGCGCGGGCAAGTTCGCCGTGACGCGAGACACTGATCTCGGCAAGCGTCTGGAGCCGCACCTTCAGCTCCGCGAGCTGGGCGTCGCTCTCATGCGCCTCGCGCCGCCGCCGGCTCATATGCACCGCGAAAATCACGACCAGCACCAACAGCGCAAGCGCCGCGAACCCGAGCAGTCCAAGCAAGACCAGCACGGGGTCGAGCGTGACGCTCCCCACCTCGATGGGCTCAAGGGCCATGGCGATAGCTATAGCCCGATTCGGGTTCAAGCTAGATCAAAACAGGAACATATTGACCGCTGCCCCCGCCAACCCTATGTCAGCGGCTCATATGGCTGTTCTTCCCATCATCACCATTCCCGACCCTGTCTTGCGCAAAGAGGCGGCTCCGATCGAGCGGGTCGACGCCGCGCTGCTGAAGCTCGCCGAAGACATGCTGGCGACCATGTACGACGCGCCCGGCATTGGGCTTGCCGCGCCACAGGTCGGCATCTTGCGCCGGCTGATCGTGATGGATCCCTCCCGCGACGAGGAGCCCAAGCAGCCGCTCGTCATGGTGAACCCGGTGATCCTCGAACGGGGCGCTGAGATGCGCACCCACGAGGAGGGCTGCCTGTCGATCCCGGAGTTCACCGCCGAGATCGAGCGGCCCGCCATGACCCGCGTCGGCTATGTCGACGAGGCTGGCAAGAAGCAGGAGAAGACGCTCGAAGGCATCTGGTCGACGCTCGTGCAGCACGAGATCGATCATCTGAACGGCGTCTTGTTCATCGACTATCTGTCGCGTCTCAAGCGCGACATGATCGTGAAGAAATTCACCAAGCAGAAGCGCGCCGAGGCGCTTTAGGCTTTCGCGGACCTCCGCTTCCCTTCGCGGCGTAACAAGCCTAAGAGGCACCCATGATGCGCATCACCTTCATGGGCACGCCGGACTTTGCCGTGCCTGCACTTGGCGCGCTGCTCGATGCCGGCCATGAGGTCATTGCGGTCTACACGCAGCCGCCGCGCGCGGCTGGACGCGGGCTTAGCTTGAAGAAATCGCCGGTGCACCTCTTCGCTGAGAGCAAAGGCCTGCCGGTGTTGACGCCGCCAAGCCTTAGAAGCGAGGAAGAGCAGGCGCGCTTCAAGGCATTCAATGCCGATGCTGCGGTCGTGGTGGCCTATGGCCTGATCCTGCCGAAGGCCATTCTTCAAACGCCGCGCTTTGGCTGCTTCAACATCCACGCCTCGCTTCTGCCGCGCTGGAGGGGCGCAGCCCCGATCCAGCGCGCCGTCATGGCTGGAGATGCCGAGACCGGCGTCGCCATCATGCGCATCGAGGAGGGGCTCGACACCGGCGCGGTATGCCTCGCCGAGCGCACCCCGATCTGGCCAACCGAGACCGCAGCAGAGCTGCACGATCGACTGGCCTTAATTGGCGCAGGCCTGATGGTGAAAGCACTCGGTGATCTGGCTAAAGACTCGCTCGCTTGTTGGCCCCAGCACGAAACGGGCGTGACCTATGCCGCCAAGATCGAGCCGTCAGAGACGCGCATCGACTGGTCGCGGCCGGCTGACGAAATACAGTATCAAATCCAGGGTCTTTCCCCCCACCCCGGCGCCTGGTTCGAGATGGAGCTCGCCGGCAAGCGCGAGCGCGTCCGCGTCCTCCGCGCGACCCTTGTCGATGGCGAGGGTAAGCCCGGCACGCTGCTCGACGGCAAGCTCACCATCGCCTGCGGCAACGGTGCGGTGCGCGTGACGGAAGTTCAGCGCGCCGGCAAGCGCCCGATGAGCGCGGAAGACTTCCTACGTGGCGCAGCGCTGCGCCCCGGCAGCGTCCTCGACTAGGCTCGCACCATGCCCCGCTATAAGCTCACCCTCGAATATGACGGCACGCCCTTCGTCGGCTGGCAGATGCAGGCGAATGGCGCATCGGTGCAGGGTCGCCTCGCCGAAGCCATAAAATCCTTCTCCGGCGAGGAGGCCATCCCACGCGGCGCCGGCCGCACTGATGCCGGCGTGCATGCGCTTGGCCAAGTGGCGCATTTCGACCTCGTCAAGAACTGGCCCGACGACAAGGTCCGCGATGCGCTGAACGCGGTGCTGCGGCCAGACCCAATCTCGGTCCTATTCTGCGAGCATGTGGCCACAGACTTCGACGCGCGCTTCTCGGCAAAGGTGCGCCAGTATCTCTATCGCATCATTGACCGCCGAAGCCCGTTGGCGCTCGAACGGATGCGGGCCTGGGGCGTCTTCCGCCCTCTCGATGCCAAGGCCATGGACGAGGCGGCGCAAGTGCTCGTCGGCTATCACGACTTCACGACCTTCCGCTCCACCGAATGCCAGGCGGACTCGCCGGAAAAGACGCTCGACAGGCTGACCGCTTCGCGCAACGGCGAGATCATCAGGGTCGAGGCGTCAGCCCGCTCCTTCCTGCACAACCAGGTTCGCTCCATGGTCGGCTCGCTCAAGCTCGTCGGCGAAGGGAAGTGGAGTGCGGCCGGTTTGCGAGCGGCGCTTGCCGCAAAGGACCGGGCCCGCTGCGGACCGGTTGCCCCGGCGCATGGCCTCTACCTTGTCAAGGTCGACTACTGAGCCGGTCTTAGACCCGGTCGGCGTGTGCCGCATCCTTGGACCAGAAGTCTTCGGTCCACTCTTCGAGTACTTCTTCTTCCTCGGGGACCGCGACGACTGGCTCGGGCGGCTTCTTCCTGAAGATCCGGTCGATCAGCCCAAGCAGGATCATCGATCCCACGACCGCGGCGGAGGCTGCGACCAGGATCAGGAAAGCGGCGATGAACAGGTTGCTTGCGACGTCCATGAGCCGAATCGGATACCACAAACCTTAAAACCTGGTGAAAATTGTTGGATTCGCTTTTCCACAGGGTACCTCCGGGCGCTGCGGCGGTACGGGATTGGCCAAGGTGCTGAATTTGCTTTACCCCTCTCTGGCAAGCGGGGAGGGGGAATGACGGCCCACAACCACCAATGATCAAGCGTATCGCCACCGTTGGCGGGTGGACGCTCATCTCCCGCATCTCCGGCTTCATCCGTGACGTGGTCATGGCCGCGGTGCTCGGCGCAGGGCCCATGGCCGACGCCTTCTTCGTCGCCTTCCGCCTGCCCAACCATTTCCGCGCCATCTTCGCAGAGGGTGCCTTCGCCGCTGCCTTCGTGCCAGCCTATGCGCGGGTGCTCCAGCAGGCTGGCATCGACGCTGCCAAGCTCTTCGCCGACCGTATCGCCGCGGCGCTCATCGCCATCAATCTCGTGCTGCTTGCGCTCGCCCTCCTGTTCACGCCCTGGGTCGTGGGCATCCTCGCGCCTGGTCTCGTCAACGACCCGACCCGTTTCGATCTCGCCGTAGCGCTCACCCGCATCACCTTTCCCTATCTCGCGCTCGTGTCGCTCGAGACGCTGCTTGCTGGCGTGCTCAATGCCAATCAGCGTTTCGCCGCCGCTGCCGGCGCGCCGGTCCTGCTCAATGTATCGCTGATCGCCACGCTTCTCTTGGCGCCCTATTTCCAGAACGCCGGCTATGCCGCGGCGTGGGGCGTGGCTATCGCCGGCGTGGCGCAACTGCTGCTCGTCGCCATTGACGCCGAAATGCGCGGCGTCGGCATCAGGTTTCGCATGCCGCAGCTCGACCCGAACACTCGCCGCTTCCTCAAAGCACTCGGTCCTGCCATCGTCGGTGCCGGCGGCGTGCAGCTTGCGCTCTTCGCCGACACGCTGATCGCCTCCTTCCTGCCGACCGGCGCGCTCTCGGCACTCTACTACGCCGATCGCATCAACCAGCTTCCAATCGGCGTGGTCGGCATCGCCATCGGCACCGTGCTTTTGCCTGAGATGTCGCGGCGCCTAGCGGCGGGTGACGAGCGCGGCGCCGCTTTGGCTCAAGCGCGCGGCATCCAACTGGCGCTGCTGATGGCCGTCCCGTGCGTGGCCGGCGCCATCGCTATCCCCGATCTCATCATGCGCGCGCTGTTTGCCCGCGGCGCCTTCACCGCCGCCGATGCCGCCGCCGCCGGCGCCACGCTTGCCGCCTACGCCATCGGTCTTCTGCCCTTCGTCATGATGCGTAGCTTCACCGCACCCTTCTATGCGCGCGGCGACACGCTGACCCCGGTGAAGGCAGCGCTTCTCGCCGCCGCAGTGAACATCGCATTGAAAGTCGTGCTGATGGGCCCGCTGGCGCAGGTCGGCCTTGCGCTGGCAACGAGCGTGGGCGCCTGGATCAACCTGACTCTGCTCACCGTCTTCGCCCGGCAGCAGGGTTTCGCCGTGTCGGGCGCCGGCCTCCGTCCGGTGATACGGCTTCTGCTCGCCGGCGCCGTGCTCGCCGTCGCGCTCTATTTTGGCAGCCTCTGGCTGAGCAAGGCCTTCGCTGGGCTCCCGTATTTCCGCGAGGAGACCACGCTCGCGGTGCTTCTCCTCATCGGCACCATCATCTATGCGCTTGCCGTGCTGCTGTTGCTCGGGCGCGGTTGGCTCGCCTTGTTGCTCAAGGATGTCGGCACTGCCGCGGACGCTCCTGCGTCGAAGACACCGCAGCCGCCAGACCCGACCTCGGCCTCTTCGTCGCTGCCCGACAGCACCCCTCCGGCCACCGTCTAAGATGGGTCATGCTCGCAAGCGCGCTAAGACCTGAGGTCGATCAGCTCGACATCGGCGGCGTCGATTTGCCGCCCGAGGAAAGTCGCGCCGACCTGCGCAAACCGCTCCGGCGAGTCGGTGGCGAAGAAGCGCATGGAAGAGGCGCCGCCAGCCTCATTGCCCATGCCGCTTGCGGCAAGCGCATCGGCGACCGCTCCGGCCGTGGTGTCCGCCGAGTCCACGATAGCCACATCGTCACCGGTCACTTGGCGGATGGCGGCGGCAAGCACCGGAAAATGGGTGCAGCCGAGCACGATCGTATCGGGCGCTTCCGCCCCTTCGAACAGTGAGCCGAGATAGCGCTCAGCCGCGGCGACAGTCACGCCTGACTCCGTCCAGCCCTCTTCGGCGAGGGCCACGAACACCTGACAGGGCCGCTGCACCACGCTCATGTCGCCGTCAAGCGCGCGGATGGCGCGCGGGTAGGCCTCGCCCTTCACCGTCCCTTCGGTGGCGATCACGGCGATGCGCCGGTTGCGGGTGGCGGCGACGGCAGCGCGGGCGCCCGGCTCGATCACCCCGATCACCGGCACAGGTGCCAGCGACTCCGCGAGCGGCCCAAGAGCAACGGCCGACGCCGTGTTGCAGGCGACCACCACCATCTTCACGCCCTCGGCGATGAGGTGACGCGTCGCCTGGAGCGCATAGGCCTGCACCGTCTCAGCGCTTTTGGTGCCGTAGGGCAGGCGGGCAGTATCGCCGAGATAGACGAAGGTCTCGTTCGGCAGCCGCGCGGCGAGGGCACGCAGCACCGTGAGCCCGCCCATGCCTGAGTCGAAGACTCCTATCGGGCGTGGATCAGACAAGCTCGAAGATTCCGAATTCCTCGAAATAGAGATCGAGGAAGCGCCGGTAGACCGCGGTGAGCTGCTCGAGATCGGCGACGCTCACCTGCTCGTCGATCTTGTGGATGGTCTTGGTGAGGAGCCCGAACTCGACCACCGGGCAGAACGCCTTGATGAAGCGCGCGTCGGATGTGCCGCCGTCGGTGGAGAGTGACGGCGTGACACCGGTGACCTCCACCACAGCCTGGGTGAGGATCGAGTTCGAGCTGTCCAGGCTCGGTGAGGAAGGCTTGGCTCGGCTGCTCGAAGGTGAGCTCGTGGTCGAGGCCGTTCGGCTCGAGGAACTTCGCCGCAAGCTCCCGCACCTTGGTTTGCAGCGTCTCCGCCGTATGCCGGTCGTTGTAGCGGATATTGAACATCGCCTCGGCCCTGACCGGGATGACGTTGGTTGTAAGATTGCCAACATCGATGCTGGTCACCTCGAAATTCGAGGGCGAGAAATAGGCGCTGCCGAAATCGAGCGGCTGTTCGTAAAGCCGCGCCAGCATGGCGACGAGCCCCTTCAGCGGATTCTTGGCGAGCTGCGGATAGGCGACGTGGCCTTGCTGGCCTGTGACCTTGAGGCGTCCATTGAGGCTGCCACGCCGGCCGATCTTGATGGCTTCGCCGAGCCGGGTGGAATTGGTCGGCTCGCCGACCAACGCATGGTCCGGCTGCTCGCCGTTGGCCGCCATCCACTCGAGCACCTTGCGCGTGCCGTTAATGGCCGGGCCTTCCTCATCACCTGTAATGAGCAGGCTGATCGAGCCCGGGATGTCGTCGCCCTTGGCCTTGGCGAAATCGAGCGCGGCCGTGGCGAAGCAGGCGATGGCGCCCTTCATGTCGGCAGCGCCCCGCCCGTAAAGCGCCCCGTCCTCGACCACCCCGGAGAAGGGCGGGTAGGTCCATAGGCTCTCATCGCCGGGAGGAACAACGTCGGCATGCCCGGCGAAGCAGATGTGCGGCGACCCCGAGCCGATGCGAGCGAAGAGGTTGTCGATCGGCGGTGTGCCGTCCTCGCTGAAGGTGAGGCGCCGACAGTGGAAGCCGCCTTTTGCCAGGGCCCGCTCAAGCACGTCGAGCGCGCCGGCGTCTTCCGGGGTCACGCTCGGGCAGCGGATCAAGTCTCTGGCAAGCTCAACCGGACTTTCGCTCGGCTCGGTCATGGCGAGACACCCTGCTTTTCCCCAATCTGTATAGCCGCTTGCGGAACCCTCAGCGAGGGTCAGATAGGGTTGGCCCTAAAGCTGCGCGTCATCCCTAGCGGCGCCGAGCGGGTCCGGGCCTAAGCGGTGAGGCTTGCCACCCACCAATGGAGCCGCCTGATGCGGCCTTTGAAGCTGAACAGAAGCTGCGTGAGGCTCATGCGAACTCAATCCCTGAGCAGCTCGTTGATGGAGGTCTTGCTCCGGGTGCCTTCGTCGACGGTCTTTACGATCACGGCGCAATAGAGCGACGGCCCCGGCGCACCGTTCGGCAGCAATTTGCCGGGCATGGTCCCCGACACCACCACGGAGTAGGGGGGCACCCTCCCATAAAGCACTTCGCCGGTGGCGCGGTTCACGATCTTGGTCGACTGGCCGAGATAGACGCCCATGGAGAGCACTGAGCCTTCGCCAACGATCACGCCTTCCGCCACCTCGGCGCGGGCGCCTATGAAGCAATTGTCCTCGATGATCACCGGGTTCGCCTGGAGCGGCTCGAGCACGCCGCCGATAC
The DNA here is from genome assembly GCA_963827365.1 of uncultured Alphaproteobacteria bacterium. GTDB lineage: Bacteria > Pseudomonadota > Alphaproteobacteria > Rhizobiales > Methyloligellaceae > Methyloceanibacter. The sequence goes on from CAWHAX010000010.1 coordinate 119,841, forward strand.
CTGCGCCGCCCGACAGATGCACGTTCTTGCCAATCTGTGCGCAGGACCCAACTGTCGCCCAGGTGTCGACCATTGTGCCCGACTCCACCCGCGCCCCGAGATTGACGAAGGAGGGCATCAGCACCGCGCCAGGCGCGATATAGGCCGAGCGACGCACGATGGCGCCAGGCACCACGCGGAAGCCCGCCTCTTTGAAGTCCTTCGCCTTCCAATGCGCAAATTTAGTCGGGACCTTGTCGAACCAAGCGCCGCCTTCAGGTCCGCCGTCGACCTTCTGCGGATCGTTGAGGCGGAAGGAGAGCAGGATCGCCTTCTTCAGCCATTGATGCACGACCCATTGGCCGTCGATCTTCTCGGCGACGCGGGCCTCGCCCTTGTCGAGGAGATCGAGAGTCTCCTCCACGGCGTCGCGCACCACGCCTTTGGTCTTTGACGAAATGTCGCCGGCGTGATCGTAGGCGCTTTCGATGAAGCTCTTCAGATGGTCATGCGTCATGGTTGGATCGGCCTCAAGGCTCAAAGGCAACTATAAGCGCCTGCCGGCGCTACGATGTCGTCTTCCTTGGCGCGGGCAGCGCCGATCTCGGCGAGGAAGGGTGCGAGCGCATCGGTGCGGTGATGGATATGCGAGGGAAGCTCGCCCCATCCGGCGATGGCACGATGCTCCGGATGGTCGGTATGCCCGCAAGCCACGAGCACCGTGGTCATGCCGAGCGTGTGCGCGGTGCGAAGATTGTGCGGCAGGTCGTCGAACATGGCGGCCGATGCTCCCGTAATGCCGTACGTACCGAGGAATCGTTCGTAAGCCGCGCGCTCCGGCTTGGGAACGAACTCCGAGGCATGGATGTCGTAGAGATCGTCGAACCGCCCGTCGATCCCGAGCCGCGCGATCACCGACTCGGCGTGGCGGCGCGAGCCGTTGGTGAAGATGAACTTGCGCCCCGGCAGCGCGTCGAGCGCATCACGGAGGTCAGGCGCCGGCGCAATGACGCTCAAATCGATGTCATGCACATAGTCGAGGAAGGCGTTTGGCGGCACGTTGTGCAGGCGCATCAGCCCGGCAAGCGTGGTGCCATATTCGTAGTAATAGGTCTTGCGCATGCGCTGCGCCTCTTCCTGCGAGACGCCGAAGCGCTCGGCGATGAAGTCGCCCATGCGCGTGTCGATCTCGGCGAAGAGATTGCAGTCGGCGGGATAGAGCGTGTTGTCGAGGTCGAATACCCAGGCCTCGACATGGCTGAAGTCCCCGTTCAAGGGCGTTGCGGCCATCACGATCTCCTCGCGCTGCCTTTGCGCGAGCGCCGCTCGATCAAGGTGCCGGCGCCGTGCTCGGTGAACAGCTCGAGCAGTACCGCATGCGGCACCTTGCCGTTTATGATCACCACCGCCTCGACGCCCTCTGCGATCACATCGAGGCAGCTTTCGATCTTGGGGATCATGCCGCCGGAGATCGTGCCGCCCTCGATCAACTCTTGCGCCTCTGCCGAGGTTAGGGATTTGATGAGGTTGCCGTTCCTGTCGAGCACGCCCTCAACGTCGGTCAACAGCAGGAGGCGCTTCGCCTTCATCGCCGTGGCGAGCGCCGCGGCGAAAGTGTCGGCGTTGATGTTGAGGGTCTCGCCGTCAGGCCCGACGCCGATCGGCGCAATCACCGGGATCAGGTCTGAGTGGATGATCACATCGACGATATGCGGATCGACCGAGGACGGCTCGCCGACGAAACCGAGATCGACGATCTCCTCGATATTGGAATCTGGATCGCGGAAGCGGCGCTCGATTCGCTTCCCCCGCATCAGATTGGCGTCCTTGCCGGAGATGCCTACCGCCTTGCCGCCTTGCGCATTGATGGCGGCGACGATCTCCTTGTTGACCGAGCCGGCGAGCACCATCTCGACCACATCGACCGTCTCCCGGTCGGTGACGCGCAAGCCGCCCTTGAACTCGGACTTGATGTTGAGCCGCTCGAGCAGCGAGCGGATCTGCGGTCCGCCGCCATGCACCACGATGGGGTTCACCCCGGCCTGCTTGATCAGCACGATGTCGCGGGCGAAATTCGCGGCAAGCTCGGGATCGCCCATGGCGTGGCCGCCATATTTCACCACCACCGTGGCGTTGTCGTAGCGCTGCATGAAGGGCAGCGCCTCTGACAGGATCTTGGCGTTGGCATAAACCGAGGCGAGGCCAACCTCGCCCTGCGCCGGACTTGGCGCGGACGGCTCCTTGCTTCTGGCCTCTGAGCTTCTGGCCTCTGATGATGATTTGGTCTTGCTCACCGGTGTGCTTATAGCGGTGTGCAGGCTCACCTTACAATCGCGTTCGGCGCGAGGGAGGCTATTGCCGCGCGAAGCTCGGGGATGCCGGCCCCGGTGCGGGCGGAGGTGACGATCACCTCCGGATAGGCGGCAGGGCGCTTGGCAAGCTCGGCTGCGACCGTCTCGATGATCTTGGCAAGTTCCGCGGCCTTCGGCTTGTCGGCCTTGGTCAGCACCGCCTGGTAGGAGATCGCCGCCTCGTCCATGAGGGTCATGGTCTCCCGGTCGTTGTCCTTCAGTCCGTGCCGGGCGTCGCTCAGCAGGAAGACGCGTTTGAGCTCCCGCCGCCCCCTCAGATAGTCGCGGATGAGGCGGGTCCAGCATCTGACTTGCGCCTTGGAAGCCTTCGCGTAGCCGTAGCCCGGCATGTCGACCAGATAAAGGACCTGGTCCTTGCCGAGCGTGAAAAAATTAAGCTCGCGCGTACGCCCGGGTGTTACCGACACCCGGGCAAGGCTCGTACGGCCTGCCAGCGCATTGATCAGGCTCGACTTGCCGACATTGGAGCGCCCGGCAAAGGCGATTTCGGGCTTCCCGTCCCGCGGCAGGCCGTCGATATCCACCACGCCCTTGACGAAGGTGCACGGCCCCTTGAACAGAGTTTCGCCGCGTCGAAGGTCCGCGGCGGTGAAGTCTGGATTCGCCATGTTTCACCGCCGTTGAAGGCGCGAGGTCGCTCGCGGCTCTGCTTAGCTCTTCGGCTCGCTTTGGGTTTCGCCGCTTTCGGGATTGGGGGCAGGTGCCTCGCTCCTGGCGCGCTTTTTCGCAGGCTTGGTCGGCTTTGGCTCGCTGTCCGCCAACTCTGTCTCGGTAGCCGTCTTTCCGTTCCCCGCCGTCTTGAATCCGAGATTCTCCAGAAGCGGAATCTCGACCCCCTGGCGGTGCATGATCGCCGCCTGCTGGATCACCGAGAGGAGATTGTTCCACGCCCAATAGATCACGAGCCCAGCAGGGAAGCCTGCGAGCAGGAAGGTGAAGAACACCGGCATCCAGGCGAACACCTTGGCCTGAACCGGATCGGGCGGTGCCGGGTTGAGCTTCATCTGCACCCACATGGTCACGCCCATGATCAGTGGCCAGGCGCCGATCATCAGGAAATGGCCGACGACCGGCACGGTCGCTGGATCGAAGGGAAGTAGGCCGAAGAGGTTGAACACGCTCGTCGGATCGGGCGCCGAGAGGTCCTTGATCCAGCCGAAGAACGGCGCGTGCCGCATCTCGATGGTGACGAACAGCACCTTGTAGAGCGCGAAGAACACCGGGATCTGCACGAGGATGGGCAGGCACCCCGAGGCCGGGTTCACCTTCTCCTTCTTGTACAGCTCCATCATCGCCTGCTGCTGGCGCATGCGATCGTCGCCATAGCGGTCCTTGAGCTTCACCAGCTCCGGCTGGAGCTTCTTCATCTTGCTCATCGACACATAGGACTTGTTCGCGAGCGGGAAGAGCACGAGCTTGATGATGAGCGTGACGATGAGGATGGCCAGGCCGAAATTGCCGACGAGCTTGAAGAAAAAGTCGAGCGCGTAGAACATCGGCTTGGTGAGGAAGTAGAACCAGCCCCAGTCGATCAGGAGATCGAATTTGGGGATCTCGTATTTTTTGGCGTAGCTGTCGACGAGATTGACTTCCTTCGCGCCCGCAAAGACGTAGCCCTTGGTCTCGGCATTGCTACCGGCGGGGATTGATACCGCGCCCATCAGATAGTCGGTCTGGAAGCGTTCGGCGCCCGGGGCGCCAGGCGTGCCGCCAAAGCGCGCTTCGAACGTCTTGCCCTGCGCCGGCACCACGGCTGCTGCCCAATACTTGTCGGTGATGCCGAGCCAGCCTGAGGTCGCCTTCAGTGCAGTTGCCGGGTTCTCGAGTGCCTTCTGGTAGCCGATCTCCTCAAGGCTGCCGTCGACGACGCCGATCAGCCCCTCATGCAGGATGTAGAAGCCCTGTACATGCGGCATGCCGTGGCGCGAGACGAGGCCGTAAGGGTAAAGCGTCACCGTCTCGCCGGAGCTGTTGGCCACCGAGTCGGTCACGGTGAACATGTAGTTCTCGTCGACGCCGATGGTGCGCGTGAAGACGAGGCCCTTGCCGTTGTCGTAGTTGAGGGTGACCGGGGAGGATGCGGTGAGCGGCCCCGCCAACTCCGCCTTCCACACCGTATCGGCGCCGGGCACCGTGATGCCTTTGCCGGCCTCTGCGACCCAGCCATGCTCTGCGTAATAGGCGTTCGGCGCTCCTGACGGCGACAGCAACACGACGTTCGGGCTGCTCGGGTTGACCGTCTCGCGGTATTTCTTCAGCACGACATCGTCGATTCGCGCGCCCTTTAGATTGATTGAGCCCTTGATGCTCGGCGTGTCGATGGCGACGCGTGGGCCAGAGGCAAGCGCCTCCTCACGCGTCTGCGCCGCGACTTGGGGCACACCGGGCTGGACGGCCGTGCCCGCAGGGGCAGGGGCCCCGCCTTCGCTCCGCGGCTGCGGCAGACCTGGCTGTTGCTGCGCCGGAGTTTGCGTCTTTTGCTCTGCCGTCTGCTGGCCGGGCTGAGGCTGCGGCGGCTTCGGCACGAAGAAGTACTGCCAGGCGAACAGTACGCCGATGGACAAAACGATGGCGGTGATAAAATTACGGTTGTTTTCGTCCATGTCGCTTTCGCTGTTGGCCGCGGGCTGGCGCGGTCAGGTGGCAGTGCCTTCGAGGATCCTGTCTGAAGGTTTTCAGCGCTGTCTAAGGCCTCGGCGCCTGGTGGACCTTGGTCAGCGCTCGCTCAAGGTCCTTGGTAATCTCGGTGAAGCGCCGTTGTACCGTGCCTGCCCTAGCGATCAAGACATAATCGTAGCCCGGGACCGCGTGTCCCGGGGCGACGATCCCCACCGCCTCCTTCAGCCGCCGCCGCGCACGGTTGCGCTGCACGGCGCCGCCAAGCGCCTTGCTCGCCGTAAAGCCGAAGCGGGCGATGTCGGGGGAGGCGGCGTTCGTCTCGCCGCGCGCGCGCGCCTGGAGCACGAGCGAGGGCGCGGCGAAGCGCGATCCGTCCCTCACATGCAGGAATTCAGCGCGGGTCTTGAGGCGTCCGATTGCCGTCACCTTAGGGGCGGGCTCCCGCGCTCGCGGCCGATTAAGCCGACAGACGCTTGCGTCCCTTGGCCCTGCGCCGTGCCAGCACCTTGCGTCCGCCAGCCGTCGACATGCGGGCGCGGAAGCCGTGGCGCCGCTTGCGGACGAGCCGCGATGGTTGATAGGTGCGCTTCACGCGAAGTCTCCGATGTATACAGGGTTTGGCGGCTTATAGGTGGCGCCAAAGGCCAAGTCAATCCGAGGCTATCATGGTGTTGGCCAGTATTCCCTCCCCCAAAACGGGGGAGGGCTCGATGTGAGGCGCTCTATTCTTGGTCGTCCGGCGGGGGCGGGGCGCCTGCATCGCCGCCGCTGTCGTCTGGCGCCGCGGTGCTGTCATCCTGCGGCGGAGCGGCGCTGCCGTCATCTGGCGCGGCAGGTTGCTGCTCGGTATCTGGCGTCGAATAGGAATCGTCTGACTGAGAATTGGAATAATCGTCTGCCGCACGAACGATGCCGTTTCCCACCACGAGCAAAGACGCAAAAGCGATAAAGGCAACAGCGCAAAGCCGCGCGACCATGATGCCACCCTCCCTAATGTTGCAGGCTTATGTGCCTGAGGAGGGCATCATACCGGGCTCCGGGGCCAGCCGGCTGCGACAAGAGTGCCTCGTACCATCACAAGCAGTTACGGGGCATCACTTTGGCGCGATAGGAGGTTCCGCTCCGCCGCGCCCGTGCCTATGAGTGAGCGGGAGGAGCAGCCCGAAACATGGCCGTTGCCGAGGACAAGCAAGCTGGCGCTGTCGCCTGGGCGAAGCGGCTTTGGCCGCTCCTCCTGCTCCTTGCCTCCATGGCGCTCGTTTTCGCCATGGGCTGGCATCGTTATCTCACCCTGCAAGAGCTGGTGGAGCGCCGCGAAGCCTTGCGCGCCTCGATCGCCGGCCACACCTTCCTCGCCATCATTGCCTTCATGGCGATCTATGCCGCGACCGTCGCTTTGTCGTTGCCTGGCGCGGCGGTGCTCACGCTTGCCGGAGGCTTCCTCTTCGGGTGGTTCTGGGGCGCGCTCGCCTCGGTTGCAGCCGCCACCACTGGCGCCATCGTCATCTTCCTCATCGCCCGGAGCGCGCTCGGCGAGCCGCTTGCCGCCCGCGCCGGGCCATGGCTTGCGAGGCTCCGCGCCGGATTCAAAGAGGATGCTTTCAACTATCTCCTATTTCTGCGCCTCGTCCCCATCTTCCCGTTTTGGCTCGTCAATCTCGCCCCGGCGCTTCTGGGCGTTGGCCTTCCGACCTACGCGCTTGCCACTCTCATTGGTATCATTCCGGGAAGTTTTGCCTATTCCATCGCAGGCAAAGGGCTAGACAGTCTTATCGTTGCCCAACAAGCGGCGCACCAATCCTGCCTTGCCAAGATGGGATCAGATGCGGAAGAGTTATGCCCGTTCGTGCTTGAGCCTAGGGCTTTGCTCACCCCTGGGCTCATTGCGGGCTTTGTGGCGCTTGGGCTCGTTGCGCTGATCCCCATTGGGGTCAAGCGTTTCAGGCGCAAGCCGGTGTAGGGCGTGGAGCCCACGGGGAAGAGGGGCTAACATGGAAGAGGTGCTGCAACCGGACCTCTGCGTGATCGGCGCAGGGTCGGGGGGCCTCTCTGTGGCTGCGACGGCGGCTCAATTCGGTGTCCCAGTCGTGCTCATCGAGAAGGGGCCCATGGGCGGCGATTGCCTCAATTACGGCTGCGTGCCCTCCAAGGCGCTTGCTCGCCGCCGGCAAACGCGCTGAGGCCGTGCGCACGTCTGGCGCCTTCGGCATCGACGTCATCGAAGCGCAGGTCGACCACGCGCGCGTGCACGATTACGTTCATGGCGTCATCGCCGCGATCGCGCCGAACGATTCCGTCGAGCGCTTCACCGGTCTAGGCGTCCGTGTGATCCAGGCCCAGGCGAATTTCCTCGACAAGACGACGGTCGAGGCTGGGCACTACCTGATCCGCGCCCGCCGCTTCGTGGTGGCCACCGGCTCCTCGCCGGTGATCCCGCCGATCCCGGGCCTCGACGAGGTGCGCCATTTCACCAACGAGACGATCTTCGATGTGAACGAGAGGATCCAGCATCTGATCGTGCTCGGAGGTGGTCCCATCGGCTTCGAGATCGCGCAAGCCCACCGCATGCTCGGCGCGCATGTGACCATCGTCGACGCCGCCACCTTCCTCGCCCATGAGGATCCGGAAGCCTCCCGCGTCGTCATCGACCGCCTCTCCGAGTCAGGCGTGATGCTGCATGCCGGTACGCGCGTCGAGCGGGTCGAGCGCGCCATCCAGGGCGTCGCCGTGCATATCGGCAAGCAGGGCGAGACGGAGGTCATCAAGGGTAGCCACCTGCTCGTCGCCACCGGGCGGAAGCCGAACGTCAAGGGCCTGAGTCTCGAGCGCGCCGGCATCGCGTACGACGCGGAAGGCATCAAGGTGAACCAGCAGCTCAATACCTCGAACCCGAATATCTATGCCATCGGCGACGTGATAGGCGGGCCGCAATTCACCCACCTCGCCAACTATCACGCAGGCATCGTGATCAGGAACGCGCTGTTCCGCTTGCGGCCGCGGGCGAGTGCCGCCGCTATCCCGCGCGTCACCTATACCGACCCAGAGCTTGCCCAGGTTGGCGTCACCGAGGCCGAGGCGCGCAAGAAATACCGCCGCATCCGCATCCTGCGCTGGCCCTATGCCGACAACGACCGGGCCCAGGCCGAGAGCACCACCCACGGCTTCATCAAGGTGATCACGCGGCCGAACGGCCAGATCCTCGGCTGCACCATCGTCGGCGCGGAAGCAGGCGAATTGCTCCAGATTTGGATCATGGCGCTGGCCAGAGATTTGCGCATCGGCGATCTGACGGGCCTCGTGCTACCTTATCCCACGCTCTCCGAGCTGTCCAAGCGCGTGGCCTATTCCTTCTATCAACCCTCCCTGACCAAGCGCTGGTTCCGCCGCCTGATCGAGCTGTTGCGACGCTTCGGCTAGCCTTGAAAAAGGCGTATCCTTTCGCCTGACTGCCAGCCAAGCGAGTGTTGGAATTGAGCGACGACATAGAAAGTGCCGGCACGGAAGCCGCCCGCCCTCGCCGTTATGGGCCTGGGCTCTCGGGCAAGCTTCTGTTGCTCACCATCCTCTTCGTCATGGTGGCCGAGGTGCTCGTCTTCGTGCCCTCGGTGTCGAACTTCCGCCGGCAATGGCTGATGGCACGGCTGGAGGATGCGCAGATCGCAGCGCTCGCCGCGGAAGCCGCACCAGGCGGCCAATTGCCGAAAACCTTGCGCGACGAGCTTCTGCAAAGCGTCAAGGTGAAGGCCGTCGCGGTGAAGCGCACCGACTCGCGCCGGCTGATCCTCGAAGAGGACATGCCAGCGGGTATCGACGCTTCCTACGATCTCCGCGACGCGACCTGGCTCACGCTGATCAACGACGCCCTGATGGTCTATGCCGAGCCAAGCGACCGGGTGATCCGCGTCGTGGGCAAACCGGGCTTCGCCACTGGAGAGTTCATCGAGGTGGTGATGGAGGAGGCGCCGCTGCGCGCGGCGATGATCCGCTACGGCCTCGACATTCTCGGGCTCTCGATCCTGATCTCGATCATCACCGCGGCACTCGTCTACCTCACCCTCGATACGCTCCTGGTCAAGCCAATGACCAAGCTCACCCGCAACATGGTGCGCTTCAGCGAGCGCCCGGAGGATCTGACCCGCATTGTCACGCCATCGGGGCGGGGCGACGAGATCGGCACCGCCGAACGCGAGCTTGCCGCCATGCAGGCGGAGATCGCCGGCATGTTGAGCCAGAAGAACCGGCTCGCAGCCCTTGGCCTCGCCGTGAGCAAGATCAGCCACGATCTCCGCAACATGCTCTCCTCTGCACAGCTCCTCTCCGACCGCTTGCGCAGCGTCAAGGACGAGCGCGTGCAGCATCTTGTGCCGAAGCTGCTCGCCTCGCTCGACCGCGCCATCAGGCTGTGCGCCCGCACCCTCGATTTCGGCCAGGCGCAAGAGACGCCGCCCAAGCGCAAGCCGTTCGAGCTTGCCCCCCTCGTCGCCGAGGTTGGTGACGGGCTTGGGCTGCCGCGGCCCAATCTCATCGACTGGACGCTCGACGTTCCGCCGGAGCTCAAGGTCGATGCCGACCGCGATCAGCTCTTCCGCGTGTTGAGCAATCTTTGCCGCAACGCCGTGCAGGCGCTGGAGAGCGAGAGCGACGGCTCTGGCGAGATCGTCATCACCGCGCGGCGCGAAGGGTCGGTGACGGTGATCGACGTGCGCGATACCGGACCTGGCGTCCCTGAGCGGGCGAAGGCCCATCTCTTCCAGGCGTTTCAGAGCGTGGCGCGCAAAGGCGGCACGGGTCTCGGCCTCGCCATCGCCGCCGAGCTCGTCAACGCCCATGGCGGCGAGATCGCGCTCATCGGCAATGAAGGCGGCGCCACATTCCGCGTGATCATTCCTGATGTGGTGGTCGACCTTGAACGCGTGCGCCGCAGGAGCGCGTAAGGCCTAAACGTCCGCAATACCCGCAATTTAGGGAACTCCGGGCCTTTGGCGGCTTGCCTTCATTTGTTCGAGGCATTAGGTAGCAGGACTGGCCGCCCCCAAAGCGTGCCATCCCTTCGTGCCGCTCTTAGCGGCGCCGTGGCCAAAAGCGCCCGTAGCTCAGCTGGATAGAGCACCAGACTACGAATTTGGGGGTCAGGAGTTCGAATC
>CAWHAX010000011.1:0-79723 GCA_963827365.1 uncultured Alphaproteobacteria bacterium
GCCGGGTCCGTGCCTTGCGATAAGCAAGGCCTCTTTTGACGGCTTGGTCCCGCTTGGGACCAGGGCCGAGCTGCCGGTAAAAGATGTGAGGCTCAAAGAGAAGCTTCAGTCGCTTCTTCGCATCGAACCCGGCGCCCGCCGTCTCAACCTGAAGAATGGCACGCAGGGTCGCCACGTCAACGCCAAGCTTGTTGGCAGCGGCCAACAACTCGGCACTCGATAGCCTTCTTCCGCTTCCGACAAGATCCATGAATTTAACCCTCGGCCTCTAGGGTAAGGCGCAAAGGTACGGGCGAGGCAATCCTATACTTAGGTCGGGGTCGCATCGTTCAACAAAAGATTGGCACGTATAGACAAACACGGAGGCCAGTCTGGTGACTAGCTTCCGGTTACCGAGGGACGGGAGGGGATGCCAGCACTAGGGTCCGGACCCGCTTGGCATGGTGCGGGCTCCCCTTCCCACGCTGCTTAAGATATTGCGGGCACGCATCTAGAAGCCCACGCCAAATTTGCGACATTCGCCATCTAGTGATTGATGCGCGTCCAGTGATATTCTTTCGACGCGAGCCCGCTGTGGAGCACAGGCATGAAGCCGCCTGCTCAATCCCGGGGACAATCTAATGAAATCCATAGCTTTTAGGTTATCCAAAAAGGCGCATGTCATCGGCATGGTTGTCCTTTCGGTTGGCCTGCTTGCAATTTCGGTGATTATCCCAATTGTTGGCAATGCTGAGGATGCAAGAGTCGCAAAATCGATGGCGGCTTTGAAGGACCAGACCACGAAATTGGGAGCGCCAAAAATTGATGGAATAGATGAAGTCGGCGGCAGGGATGCTCGTGCGCTCTATTTCGGCTCGACCAAAATGAACAACAACTTTTCCCGTGGTAGACGCTGTTGCGAAGGAAGGCGGACGCGGGACGGCGGCGACGCTGTTCGTGAAAAGCGGTGATGATTACATCGCATCGCGACGAACGTATCGACGCGGATAGGAAGGCGTGGGCTTGGAACAATTCTGACCGGCGCGGCCCTCAAGTCCATCAAAGCAGGCAATGCGTACTACGGAAAAACGTCCATTCTCGGGACGCCCTATGTCAGTGGCTATGAGCCGATCAAGGACGCATCGGGTGCGACTATAGGCGTATATTTTGTCGGCTACACGAAGTGACGACAAGAATCGTGGCGAGGGCGACGGCTTCGACCGACGCCCCTCTCATTCCCTATTACGCTTTGCCTACAATCCGCGAAACACGTTGATCTCTGCATTTGACTATCTCCAGTCGAACTTTTGAAGGAGTTACGCCAATGGCTTCGTGCCTCTGGAGGGTTGTCGTCGGGATGGCGCTGTTCGGTTTCGTTGCGACGCTAGAGGTTCCCGCAGCCGTAGCAGAGGAGCCCACGGCCATCACGGACCGAACGAAATCGTTCAAAGGTCCTGATCGCGACGCTGCACATGAGGCTGCAATGAAATGGATACCTTACCCAAAAGTAAACATGGCCCGCTCCGCATCAAGCAAATTGCTGTGGTCGAGCGGGGTCGCAAATGGATCGCGACCGTTACCTACACCGAGGGCGAGTAGGTCAATCGCGATGTCCGCTTGTGGCACTTAGCGGACACTGGTCGGGAGGCCGACGATGTCGGCTTCTGACCCATAGCGGACATGCAACGGATGGAGCCCAGACGGGCGGACTTGCGCCCGTGTGCTACTTTTGCTCGAGACCGCCACGATCCGTCCCAATCTTCACCGGGAGGAGTTTTCATCTGGCTATTGATGCGCTTGATGAAGGTCATCGACGGTCCGTCGTTCGGAACGGATTCGAGCGCAGCGGCGAAGGCGCGGCCAGAAGCAATCTCATCACTTGGCGACCATAACGTCCGATGCTTTGATGATCGCAATTACGTGTCGCCGGGAGAAATCGCGAGGTCGTCTACTGCCTCGTTAGTAATCGATGATGTAACCACCACGCCCTTACCGTATCGATCCGGACATGGGAGGTCGTCTGTCCCTTGCGAACTTCGATGACCTTTCCAGCAAGCTGATTTCTCGCACTGAGTTTCATAGAATTGAGCCCTCCATCATTTCCCTACCAGGATCGAGAAGCCTTGCGCTTCAAATTTGGGAGCCGCTTCCGGCGAGACCAGGAAATCAGGAAACTCTGCGCTTCCGGCTTGGCGTTGGCTAACGAGCCACCGGATACGCGATCTTGGGATGGCTTTCTTCGGGGAAAGTGCCAACCACACGCACGGCCGGTTCGGCCTTTGCGTCCGTTCCATAGACAATACCAAGCGGCGCTTCGCCTCTGGCTACGAATGCTAACGCGACGCAATTTTCGGCTTGCGCCACCCGGGGCGCAACAGCGTCCCACACTCCAAGATAGGTCAAAGCCGCTTTGCCGTACTTCCCGGCGGGCACCGAGTCCACGCCCGCCATGGCAAGCTTGCCATCGGCTCCGAGAGCTTGGAGCAGAGGAAAATTCTTTTCGATTGGAAGCGATACGGTCGAGTTTTTTGGCCCTATCAGCACAAGCGTGTTGCCAAGCAGCGTCTTTCGAGACGCCGAGTCAATCAGAGTTTTCTGCTGCAGATAGTCCATCCAATCCAAATCCGCTGAGAAAAAGATATCCGCGTTCGCCCCGCTCTCAATCTGCTTTGCTAGGGCAGAGGAAGCGGCATAGCTAGTGACGACCTTGGCGCCGGTCTTTGCCTCGTAGGTTTTCGCGGCGTCATCGAGAGCATTTTTGAGGCTTGCAGCGGCAAAGATCGTGACTTCTGCCGCCTGGGCGACCGTTGCCATGGAGGGTAGTACAAGCCCCGCCGCTAGCAGGAACAGCAAAAAACCGCGTCGAAGGGAATCTACTCGTATGGTCATTTCCTACCTCGATATAGTCTATTGGCTATATCGCCGAAGGTGAGCCGCCAAAATTGCGCGTGTCAACAGAATTCGGATGAACTAGGAAAACTGCGTGGAAAGGGCGAGGTCAACTCAGATGCAAGCGCTGAAAGGTACATCTGAGGAGCACAGACCAAAGAACGGATTTTTGTCGTCGCCGGGCGTATCAAAAGCCAGTTGGGCAGTGATAACTTCGCTCAGCTAGCTTGACCGCCATGCAGATCTACATATCGAGCTGAAAATGAAATCTGTCTCATTCGGCCCCACTCTTCGCCTTCGAGTTCTTCTCGGATGCGAGATCGCACTCGGTCCCGGGAAGGCTGACCTCTTGGAGGGCATTCGCGAGACAGGTTCGATCGCAGCCGCCGGGCGGCGGCTCGGGATGAGCTACAAGCGGGCCTGGATGCTCCTAGACAGGATGAACGGCTGCTTCTCAAAGCCACTTGTCGAGGCAGTCAAAGGCGGCAAATCCGGCGGGGGCGCGTGGCTAACCGCGCTTGGCGAAGAAGTGCTCTTCCGCTATCGGCACATGGAGAAGGAAACAGAGCGCGTCGTCGCCGGCGATCTGTCAAGGCTGAAGCGGGTCATGCGCAAGGCGCCTAGAGACGCTCGGCGGCGAAATTCCGTTGACAAGCGATAGGCAAACTTGCGGTATAGCCAAACTGACCTATCGCTTATTACTGATCTCGATATAGACAATCGGCGCTATCCACCCGCCGATTGTCTATCCTGTGGCGGTATTGGCCGGCGCCTAGAGCTCGAACGCCCACGCCTTTGTAGGCTAACCTCAAGGCGAGCGCGGCCAAGGGACTCTTCGAGGATCAGAGGTTCGAGGTACGATCGGCGCCATAGTGCTTACGCTGACTCCCGAGGAACTGACCGCCATCAAGCTTTCCTTGCGCGTCGCCGTAGTGGCGACGGCGGTCAGCTTGCCCGTGGGTGTCTTGGTAGCCCTTGCACTTGCGCGGGGCCGCTTCTCGGGCGCGGCCTTCTCAATGCCCTGGTATTGGTTCCGCTTGTGCTCCCTCCAGTCGTCACGGGCTATGTTTTGCTTCTCCTGTTCGGGCATCAGGGGCCGCTCGGGCGCTGGTTTGAGGATCATCTCGGCCTCGTCTTTGCCTTTCGCTGGACGGGAGCGGCCTTAGCCGCCGGTATCATGGGATTTCCGCTCATGGTGCGTGCCATTCGCCTTTCGATCGAGGCCGTGGACAGGCGGCTGGAGCAGGCTGGCGCTACCCTTGGGGCGAGCCCGCTCTGGGTGTTCGCCACCATTACCTTGCCCTTGATCGCGCCGGGCATCGTCGCTGGCGCCATCCTTTCCTTCGCCCGCGCCATGGGCGAGTTCGGCGCCACCATCACCTTCGTCTCCAACATTCCCGGCGAGACTCAGACGCTGCCAACACTGATCTACACCTTCACCCAGGTGCCAGGAGGCGACGCAGCAGCGCTTCGCCTGACCCTCATTTCGCTCGCGCTTTCGCTTGCTGCCATCATCGCCTCCGAGGCGATCGCGCAAGGAGTCACCGAAGGCTGCATGCAACATGAGTATCGAGGTATTTGCGCAAACCAGCTCGGCGATTTTGGGCTAGAGGCGAACTTTAAGAGCGACGCTAGAGCGACCGCGATCTTCGGACCTTCGGGAGCTGGCAAGACCAGCGTCATCAACGTGATTGCTGGACTGCTGCGCCCCCGTCGCGGCCGCGTCGTAGTGGACGGTGCCGTCTTGCTCGACACGGAAGCCGGCATCTTTCTCCCAGCCCACCGCCGCCGGGTCGGTTACGTCTTTCAGGAGAGCCGGCTCTTTCCGCATCTCTCAGTTAGGCGCAACTTGCTCTACGGTCGCTTCTTTGCATCCCGTCAGTGCCGCAAAGTCTATTTGCCGAGGTCGTGGAGCTGCTCGACCTCGCCGGCCTACTTCACCGTGGAACGGCCGCTTTATCGGGTGGCGAGAGACAACGCGTCGCCATCGGCCGTGCCCTTCTTGCAACTCCCCTACTTCTCTACTGATGGATGAGCCGCTATCATCGCTCGATACGAAGCGAAAGCAGGAGGTGATGCCTTTTCTGGAACGTCTCCGCGATCAGGCTGGGATACCGATCGTCTATGTGAGCCACGTTCTTGCGGTAGGTGGAGCAGCTTTCTGGGAAAATAGTCTTGATGTCCGCGGGAAAAGTAGTACCGACCTAAGAAGGATACTGAAACCCAACACTGTAAGGACAGCGCTCAGAAGCGAGCCGGGAGCAAGTTGCAGGAATTTTCGGCGAAGTATTGGGCTCAGCTCTTGATGCGCGACATTGTGGGGTCGTAGAGCGGATCGAGGAAGAGTTCGGCCGGACGCGTGTCGTGGCGACTTCGAGCTCGTAACGGCCGGAAAGCAGTAGGTCGCGCGTGACGCCGTTTCGGGATCGCGGACGTAGCCGTAGCCGATCGAGCGGCCGACCGTGTAGCCGAAGCCGCCGCTGGTCAGCCAGCCCACGCGCTTGCCGTCGCGATAGATGGTCTCGCGGCCCAGCAGCACGATCGAGGGATCGGCGGTGAACCCGGCGAGCAGGCGCGGCAGCGGCTTGCGGCCTGCGCTCGAGCGCGGTCGCGTCCTTGAAATTGCGTGCTCGATTTCAGCTTCACCGCCCAGCCGAGGCCGGCGACGAGGGGCGAGTGGTCGGGCCCGATATCGGCGCCCCAGGCGCGGTAGCCTTTCTCCAGACGCAGCGACTCGATCGCGCGATAGCCGGCATTGGCGAGGCCGTGCTTCTGCGCCGGCCGCCATCAGCGCGTCATACACGGTCAGCGCAAACTCGACCGGCATGTGCAGCTCCCAGCCGAGCTCGCCGACATAGGTGACGCGGAGCGCCAGCACCGGCGCGCCCGCGACTGGATGCGCGTCACCCTGCCGAAAGGAAAGCCGGCGTTCGAAAGGTCGTGCTCGGTCAACTGCTGGAGCACGTCGCGCGACTCGCGGGCCCATCACCGCCAGCACGGCATTGGACGAGGTGACGTCGATCAGTCGGGCGTCGAGCCCGGCGGGGATGGAGCGCGAGATCCAGTCGAAATCGTGCGTCGCGAAGCCGGTGCCGGTGACGATGTAAAAGTCGTCCGGCGACAGCCGCGCCACGGTCAGGTCGCACTCGATGCCGCCCGTGCGTTGAGCATCTGCGTGTAGACGAGATGCCCCGGCGGCTTGGCGACGTCGTTGGCGGCGATCCAGGACAGCGCCTGCTCGGCGTCGCGGCCGATGAGCATGGAACTTGGCGAACGAGGTCTGGTCGAAAAGCGCGACGCGCTCGCGGGCGGCCTGGTGCTCGCGGCCGACCGCCGCGAACCAGTTCTGCCGCCCGTAGCTGTAGAGTCTCCGGCGGCTCGCCTGCCGCGAGATCGGCGAACCAGTTCGGCCGCTCCCAGCCGAGCTTCTCGCCGAAGCAGGCGCCCTGCGCCTTCAGCCTGTCGTAAAGCGGCGAGCGGCGCAGCGGCCGGCCGCTAGTGATGCTCCTCGTCCGGCCAGGCCATGGTGTAGTGCTTGCCGTAGGCCTCGAGCGTGCGCGTGCGCACCCAGTCCGTGTCGGATGGTGCTTGCCGAAGCGCCGGATGTCGACCGGCCAGAGATCGTAGGGCGGCTCGCCCTTGGCGACCCATTCGGCCAGCGCCATGCCGGCGCCGCCGCCCGAGGCGATGCCGAAGGCGTTGAACCCGGCGCCGACATAGACGCCACGCACCTCCGGCGCCTCGCCGAGGATGAAGTTGCCGTCGGGCGTGAAGCTCTCCGGCCCGTTGATGAACTCCTTGATGCCGGCCGTCTGCATCGCCGGCACGCGGCCCGCGGCAAGCTCGAGGAGCGGCTCGAAATGGTCCAGATCGTCGTCGAGCAAGCTGGAACTCGAACGCTCGCGGAAAGCCCGTCGATCGCCCACGGCATCGGGTTGGGCTCGTAGCCGCCCATCACCAGGCCGCCGACCTCCTCCTTCCAATAGGTGAGCCGGTCGGGATCGCGCAGCGTCGGCAGGTTCGAGGTCACGCCCGCGATTGCCTCGGTGATGAGATATTGGTGCTGCACCGACACGAGCGGCACGTTGACGCCGGCCATGCGCCCGATCTCGCGCGACCATTGGCCGGCGCAGATCACGAGCTTGTCGCAAGCGATCCGGCCCTGGTCGGTGACGACCGCGCGCACCCTGCCGCCCTCGACCTCGATGCCGGTGACCGTCACGCCCTCGGCGATCGTGACGCCAGCGGCACGCGCGCCCCTTGGCGAGCGACATGGTGATGTCGGAGGGGGAGGCCTGGCCGTCGGTCGGCAGGAACGCGGCGCCGACGACGTCCTCGACCTGCATCAGCGGCCAAAGATCCTGGGCCTCCTTCGGCGTCAGGAGATGCATTTCGAGCCCGAAGGAGCGTCGCGGTGGTCGCCTGCCGCTTGACCTCGGTCCAGCGCTCGTCGTTGCAGGCCAGCCGCAGGCCGCCGTTCCGCTTCCAGCCGGTGGCGAGGCCGGTCTCCTCCTCGAGCGTGTCATAGAGCGCGACGGAGTAGCCGAGCAGCTGGGTGATGTTGGCGCTCGTGCGCAACTGTCCGACGAGGCCCGCGGCATGCCAGGTCGAGCCGGAGGTGAGCTTGCCCCGCTCGAGCAGGAGCGTGTCGGTGATGCCCATCTTGCCCAGATGATAGGCGACGGAGCAGCCGACGATGCCGCCGCCGATAATGACGATCTTGGCGGACGACGGCAGCTCGCTCATGCGCGGTCCATCGCGAGCCAAGTCGCATACGCTGTCTCGAAGCGCCGCAAATTTTCCGCCGTGTAGGCGGCGTAGTCGAAATCGACGGCCGAGTGGATCTCGGACACCATGCTCCACATCGTCTCGCGCAAGCAGCGATGCCGCGGTCATGGCGGCGGCGCGGCGGCGCAACTCATCGTCGACCGGCCTGTCGAAATAGAGCTCAAGCGCGGCTTCGGCCTGCTCGAGGGAAAGCTCGCTGTTGGAGGCAAGACCTCCGAGATCGAACAGCGGCGAGTTGAACCCGGCATACTCCCAGTCCACCAGCCACAGCCGCTTGCCGTCATCGATGAAATTCGCCGGCGAGCAGATCGTTGTGGCCGAACACGACGTCGATCGGACCGACCGCGGTTTCGAGACGCGCGGCGCGCGCAAGAAGATCGTCGAGGATGGCAAGGTGGCGGCTCCCCCCATCGCGCAGCGTGTGTCCGTAGTCGCGCACCACATGGAACACCCAGAACATGGCACCTGGCCCGCGCAGGAATTGCGGAATGTCGCGGTGACACCGCCGAACCATGTCGATCAGACGCTCGAGATTGGCCGGATTGCGCACGTCCTCCGGCGTGAAGGTGCGTCCCTCGATGAAATCGAATACCGATAATGCCCGGCTCTGCGTGCACCACGCCGGGGGCTAGGCCTGCAAGATGCGCAGCGCGGCTCGCAGCAAGCTCGTTCGCGCGCACCACGCCATGAACCGGGATATCGCTGCCGACCCGCACCACATAGCGGCGTCCGCGATCCTCCACCCTGAAGTTCTGGTTGGTAATGCCGCCGGCAAGCGGCGTCGGATCGACGCGTTCAAGCCAGATCGCCAGCTCGGCGACGCGCGCCGACGACTGCTGTTGCGCGATATCAGGGCTCACCGTGCGCACTCCCCGTTTGTCGGCAAGCCTGCGTGCCGCGGTTTGGATCAGCCGGTCGGCAATGATGGCGATGGCCGCGACGCAGAGCCCGGCGACTAGCCCCCGCCCGGTATCCGCCTTGGTCAAGGCCATGTAGACCTCCTGGCCGAGATCGCGCGTGCCGACGAGCGCGGTGATGACGAGCATGGAAAGCGCGAGCATCACCGTCTGGTTGATGCCGAGGAGAATGATGGGCGTCGCAAGGGGGAGGCGGATCTTGGTCAGGAGCTGGCCTTGCGTGCAGCCGGCGGCCGTACCGGCCTCGATGAGCGAAGGCGGAACGTTGCGAATGCCGTGTGCCGTGTAACGCACGGCCGGCGCCAGCGCATAGAGCACGATGGCGATCATCGCGGTAAAGTCGCCGACCCTGAACAGCATGACCACCGGAATGAGGTAGACGAAACTCGGCAAGGTCTGCAGCGTGTCGATGACGGGTTCGAGAATGCGCCAGAAGCGGGGCGAAAGGCCGCCCATGATGCCGAGCGGAATGCCGATGGCCGAGGCGACAATGACCGAGACGCCGCACAGATAGACGGTCTCCATCGCATTTTGCCACTGGCCATTGAGCGCGATGAACAGCGTGAGCCCCCCGGCGAGAGCCGCGAGACGCGCCCCGCCGAGACGCCAGCCGGCAAAGGCGAGGGCGGCTACGAGCAGCGGCCAGGTCTGGGCGACCATGAACCGCTTGACCGGAATGAGCACGTTGAGCAGGAGCGCGCTCTTGATCGCATCCATGGTGTCGAAGTAGTTCACGTTGAACCACCGTACCGCCTCGCCCCACCACGGCGCGGTGGAAAGCTGCAGCGACGCTGGATAGGTCGCCACCGCGGGAAGGAACAGCCCGAGGACATAGACAGCGGCGGTGAACGCAAGCAGGCCGATGATGAAGGTGCGGTCCTGCACCTCGCCTGCCGCCCGTCGCGACGCGTAGGCCTGACTCAACCGGTCAAGCGCAATGGCAAGCACGACGATGGCAAGCCCCGCCTCAATACCGCCGCCGATGTCGAGCCGCCGAAGCGCGGTCAGGACGTCATAGCCGAGGCCGCCTGCGCCGATCATCGAGGCGATGATCACCATGTTGAGCGAGAGCATGATGACCTGATTGACGCCGACGAGAAGCTGCGGACGCGCCGCGGGGAGCATGACCTTGAACAGCATTTGCCATCGCGTGGTGCCTGCCATGGTGCCGTACTCGACAATCTCGCGCGGCACGGCCTCTAGCGCCGTCATGGTCACGCGCACCATTGGCGGCATGGCATAGATCATGGTCGCGATCAGCGCCGCCACCGGTCCGAAGCCGAACAGAAACAGGATCGGCACGAGATAGGCGAAAATCGGCACCGTCTGCATGAGATCGAGGATCGGCTCCATGATCCGCCGCGCGAGCGGAACGCGGTAGCCGAGGATGCCGAACAGCACGCCGCCCGCCACGCCGAGCGGCACGGCAATCGCGATCGAGGCGAGCGTCGTCATGGCGCTCGCCCATTGGCCGAACACGGCGAGGTAGAGGAAGGCGCCTCCCGCGAGGAGCGCAAGGCGCATGCCCCCGAAGCGATAACCGAGCGCCGCCACGACCCCGACCACGGCGATCCAAGGCAATGGCGGCGCGAGCTGCACCGCCGTCGAGCCGCTTCCGCGCAAGAGCCCCGTCGAGAAGATCGCGGTCGCCGCGGTCAGCGGCACATTGAGGAAGGCGCTGACCGCGCGCGTTGCGTCTCTGAAGGTGAACAGGCCGAAGGTTGCGTCTTCCACCAGCCACTTCATGAAGCTCGAGATTGCCGTGTCCAATCCGAGCCGCCACTGCGGAGGGATCTCCTTGAGCCAGCTTGGAATCGTGCCGTCAGGCACGGCAAAGGAGGCGATCGCCAGCACGGCAAAAGCAATCCAGACGAAATGCGCAGCCGATGCTCTCGTCGCCGGCGCCCGCTCGTCCCAGGTTGCTGCCGCCGTCATCATGCCTCCGTGGCCCCGATGAGCACCGACATGACGGCCGCGCGATCGACGACGCCGACGATAGTGCCGTCAGCGTCGTGCACCGTGAAGGCGCCGGGCGCGGCCTCGACCTCTTTGGCAAACTCGACGACCTTGCTGTCCGCCGCGATGCTGCCTGCGATGGCCTCGCCGTTCCGCCGGGCACGGGCGATGGCCCGCGCCGAAAGGATCCTTGCCCGCGGCGCCTCGCGCGTGAACTCGGCGACGTAGCCATCGGCCGGCGAAAGGACGAGATCCTCAGGCGTGCCGATCTGCACGATGCGCCCGTCTTGCATGATGGCGATGCGATCGGCGAGCCGGATCGCCTCGTCGAAATCGTGGGTGATGAACACGATGGTCTTCTGCAGCACCGACTGCAGCCGAAGGAACTCGTTCTGCATCTCACGCCGGATCAGGGGATCGAGTGCGGAAAACGGCTCGTCGAGAAACCAGATGTCCGGGTCGGTGGCGAGCGAACGGGCGATGCCGACACGCTGCTGTTGCCCGCCGGAGAGCTCGTGCGGCAGATTGTATTCTCGGCCCTTGAGCCCGACGAGAGTGGTCATCTCGCGGGCGCGCGCCTCGCGCTCTTTCCGCGCCACGCCCTGGATCTCGAGCGGAAAGGCGACATTGTCGAGCACGGTGAGATGCGGCAACAGAGCGAAATGCTGAAACACCATGCCCATCTTGTGACGCCTGAGCTCGATCAGCTCTTGCGGCGTCGCGCCGAGCAAATTGCGGCCGGCAAACATGACCTCACCGGCGGACGGCTCGATGAGCCGGGCGAGGCAGCGCACCAGCGTCGACTTGCCGGAGCCGGAAAGCCCCATGATGACGAAAATCTCACCGCGGGCGACATGAAGCGTCGCGTCGGCCACCGCGGTGATGTAACCCGCCGCCTTTAGCTCCGCCTCGCTGGGCTTCGGCCCGCGACGCGCAAGCACGCCCTTGGGATCGGGCCCGTAGAGCTTCCACACATTGCGGCAGGCGAGAGCGGCTTCGGTCACTGATCAAGGGCCCATGCGCTGAGGCAGGTGGGTTGCGGCCTGCCGTTAGACTAGCAGGCCGCAACGGCCCTAATCGAGTCGCTCAACAATCACTTGCCGACCCAGCCCTTCCAGCGGGCTTCGTTGTTCTTCATCCACTCGGCCACGACGTCCTCGACCTTTTGGCCGTCGATATCGACCTTGGTGATCAGCGCGCCCATCTCATCATTGTTGATGTTGAACTTCTTGATCGCCTCGTAGGCGCTCGGCCATTTGTCCTTCAGCCCGGACCATGACACCTTCCAGATGGGCCCGCGTGGCTTGCCGCAGTCATGTGTCGCGGTCTTGTTGATGCCCCACGCCGGATCTTTGTAGCAGGCAGGCTCGTATTTCGGGAATTCGACCCATTCGCCCTTGTACTTGATGGGCGCCCAGTGCGGAGCGTAGATCCATTGGACGATTGGGGCTTTGCGCTGATAGGCGGACTCGAGTTCGGCGAACAGGGCAGCATCGGTCCCGGCATGCACCACCTCGAAAGGCATATCGAGCGCGGCCACGCGTTCCTCGTCGAAGCCGCCCCAAGTCACTGGGCCGCCGAGGTAGCGGCCTTTCGGGGCCGTCTCGGGAGTTGAGAATTGCTCGGCGCATTTCTTAAGCGCCTCCCAGTCGGGCAAGCCCGGGCACTTCTCCTTCATGTATTCCGGGTACCACCACTCCTCGATGGCCGTCATGCCGGTGTCGCCGAGGTTCTCCACCTTTCCGGTAGCAGTTGCCTCGTCCATGGCGTCCTTGCCGGTCGTCGCCCAAATCTCCATGGCAACGTCCAAGTCACCGGTCTTGAGGCCGGCGAATTGGGCAAGGTAGTCCGCCTGGACGTATTCGACGTTGAGCCCGGCATTCTTCAACGCCTCGCCCATGAGCCGGGTCGTGATCAACTGACCGGTCCAGTCGTGAAGCGTCATTTTTATAGGATCTTTGGAATCTTCGGCGAGCGCCGGAGCGCCTAACACAAGAAGCGACACCACCGTCATTGCGGTGGTCACTGATCTCATCATGGGTCGGACCCCGTGTTCGAGGTTCGGCGCTTCCGAGGATCCTGGCGCGTACTGCCAACCACCGACGGCGCCGCGGCCGCCCCGCGGCCTAGCCCAAGGCTCTCCCAAAATTCTCTGGCTCGTCAATACAATTTCACGGTTGTGCTGCTTTGCTGGGTTAACCGCCCCCGCGATGCCGGGTTTTGCGCCGGCATCTCCTCGTCCGCAAGTAGCCTCGCCTCCCCTCAGAACGGACTTCCGAGCCGCGTCTGGTATTGCCAGAAGACAATGAGCCACAGCGCATAGAAGGCGACGACCAGCAGGGCGCCAGCAATGTCGCGCTTGCCGTCGTGGTCTATCGGGCGGAGCCACCAGCTCAACCGCCGGCTCACCGGGGGCAGGATCAGGCTCAGCAGGACGACGCTGACGGCGTTGTTGACGAATAGGAAGGCCCAATAGGGCAGACCGAACATGCCGACGAGGATTGGCTTCTGCAGCCACTCGTTGAGCAGGAACACGAGCGGATAGAGCACGAGCAGAACCACCATGTTCTGCTTCCACCACGCCGGCGGCGTCGCACCAGGAACCTCGAACCATTGGTCGAAGCCGGTGCGCACGATCCGCGTGTGGCACTCATCGGTGAAGGCTTCCGACTCATCGAGCAGTTTCTTGCGCTCGGGCGAGTTCAGCCAGGTCTGGAGGTTCGCTTCGGAATCGAAGCGCAGGATGGTCAGCCAATCGTCCTGAACACCGGGGACAGGCGGCTCGCACCGATAGCCCTAAAGCCCGGCGACTTCGCCTGCGCTTCGGCGATGCGCCGCCCCCATTCGAGATAGGCGCCTTCCTGCCCTGGCTTGATCCGTGTCGAGAGATCGGGTTCCGCTTTAGTCGGTTAGAAAGTCGTGTATGACAGGCACACCCAAGACCCGAACCCTTGGCGCCGGGGAGTTTCAAGAGAAACCATGAGCGCGGGCGACCCAAGCATCATTTCAAGGGCATTGGCCTGGCGTGCCGAGGGCCGGCGTGTGGCGCTCGCCACCGTCATTCAGACCTGGGGCTCGGCTCCCCAGCCCGTTGGCAGCCAACTCGCCATCGACGAGCAGGGGAATTTCCTCGGCTCGGTCTCCGGTGGCTGCGTCGAGGGGGAAGTCGTCGCCGAGGCAGCGGAGGTGCTGTCCTCGGGCAAGCCCAAGGTGCTGCAATTCGGCGTCGAGGACAAAATCGCCTGGAAGACCGGGCTCGCTTGCGGCGGCACCATCCGTATCTTCCTGGAGCCGCTGGAAGGCGTGGAGCGCGATGCGTCCCTGCTGCATCGGCTTGCCGGCGATATTGCTGCACGCAGCAAGGCTGCGCTGGTGACCGATCTTTCAACCGGCGCCCGCTCGCTCGCCCATGCCCCGGAGGACCTTGGCCAAGACTTGGCGCCAGCGCTCACCGAGGCTTTCCGCCAGGATCGCAGCGTCGCCGTGCCGAGGAGCAACGGCGAAGTGTTCATCAACATGTTCGCTCCCACCACGCGCCTCGTCGTGATCGGCGCCGTACATGTCGCGCAGGCGCTTGCACCGATGGCGCGCGCGCTTGGTTACGATATGGTGATCGTCGATCCGCGCGCCGCCTTCGCCACACAAGAGCGGCTCGGCGATGTCAGGATCGTACGCGACTGGCCTGATGAGGCGCTTCCCGCGCTTGGCCTCGATGAAGCGACCGCGGTGGTGGTGCTGAGCCATGACGCCAAGATCGACGATCCTGCGCTGATCGCCGCGCTTGCCTCCAACGCCTTCTATGTCGGCGCCTTAGGCAGCCGGAAGACGCACGCAGGCCGGATAGAACGCTTGAAACACGTCACCGACGCAGACCTTGCCCGCATTCATGCGCCGATCGGGCTCGATATCGGTGCCCTAGGCGCAGCCGAGATTGCGCTCTCCATCCTTGCCCAGATCGTAGCGATACAACGGGGCAAGGGCGGAGCGCGTCGATGAGGATCGCAAGCATTGTACTTGCCGCAGGCCGTTCCTCGCGCATGGGCCTCCGCAATAAACTTCTGGAATCTATCGGCGGCGAGCCGATGGTGCGCCGCGTTACCACTGGCGCGATTGCTGGTGGCGGACAACCGGTTGTCGTGGTGACCGGCCATGAGGCTGCGGAGGTAGGCGCGGCACTTCATGGGCTTGGTGTGACCGTTATCCTCAACCTTGAATATGCCGATGGCCTGAGCACGTCGCTGCGGGCTGGCTTGAGCGCGTTGCCCGCCGATATCGACGGCGCGCTCATCCTGCTTGGCGACATGCCGGAGGTCGAAGCTTCAATACTCCTCGCCTTGATGGCGGCATTCACTGGCGAAAGCGCGATCTGCGTTCCGGTACTCCATGGCCGACAAGGCAACCCGGTGCTGTGGGGGCGCCGCTACTTCCGCGAGATGATGGAATTGACCGGTGACGTTGGCGCCAAACCTTTGATGGCGCGGCACGAAGCGCAGATCATCGAGGTCGAGGTCGCGACCGACAGCATTTTCCACGACGTTGACGCGCCAGAGGACCTCGCGCGGCTCAAGTAACCAGGCGAACCAGGCTAGGTCTCAATCGCCGCCAAGCCCATTCGGCTGCGAGCCCGCCGCCGAGACCACTGTGCCGATCGGCTTGACCAGCATGTTGGTCGCTTCGATCGAGCCTAGCCGCGGCTGTAGCAGCGGCACATAAGGAAATTCGATCCCCTCGAAGACATAGGTAAAGGATTTGGCATCGGCTGTGCTCGCCAAAACTCACGGCAGCACCGCCACGGCGTAAGTGGCATATTTGCTGAGAGACTGCATTCCTGATCCCTTTCAGGCTTCCTGTCGTGGGTCGCGCTTGAGCTTGGCCATCCCCCCGCGCCCAAATTTGGAACGAGATGCGGGCGGAGATTTGTTTCGCGATATTTCTGGGGTGCCCCTGCGCCAAATTTCGTTGAAAATCGTCGCTTCCGCGCCCGTTGGCGTTAGGTTGAGCCGAGGCTCTCGCGATGCTTCACCGCGAACTCCTCCTCTGGCGAGAGGATGAGCGTCTTCCGCCCACGCACCGCGAAGTAAAGGATCGCCAGCGCATACCAGATCGCAACGCCGACCACGCCGGTGCGGTAGACCGGGTCGGCGAGCTGGAAGCCGATGGTCACGAGCGCGATGATCACGGTCAGCGCCGCGCCGGTCACGCCGAGCGGGCTTCGGTAGGGTCGCTCGATATTGGGAAACTTCTGGCGAAGCTGGATGAAGGTGAGCCCCTGCAGGAGATAGGAGAACATCGCGCCGAACACCGCCATGTTGAGCAGCACGCCGCCGATGAACGAGCCCGCCGCCTCGCCGCCCATGGCGAACCAAACCACTAGCATGACCGCGAGACCGAGTACGCCGCCTGCGATCAGCGCCACGTTCGGCGTCTTGTGCGTGCCGTGGGTCACCGACAGGAAATGCGGAAAGTAGCCCGCCCGCGACAGCGAATAGATCTGCCGTCCATAGGCGAAGATGATGGCATGGAAGCTGGCGACGAGCCCGGTGACGGCAACGAGCGCGAGTGCCCCGGCCGTGGTCGATTCGAAGATGACGCGGAAGCCGTCGAGGATCGGCTCGCCCGAGGTGCCGAGCGCGAAGGCGCCGTGCGCGGTGACAACGTTGCCGGCGGCGTCGGTCACCTGGCGCGCAATCGGAATCGCTGGGTTGAAGATGAGAACCAGGAAGCCGAGAGCGATCAGCGTGAACATGCCATACATGATGCCCTTGGGCATGTCACGCTTGGGATCGGTCGATTCTTCCGCAGCAAGCGGAAGCTGTTCTATGGCGAGAAACAGCCACACGGCAAAGGGCATCGCAGCAAGGATGCCGTAGGCCCCGAACGGCAGGAAGGGGCCGTTGCCCTCGGGCAGCTCGACCGCAGCTCCGGTCACCGGATCGGCGCCGATATTCAGCGCGTATCTTCCGAAGTCGAAGAACGGAATGGCGCCGACGACGAAGGTGACAAGCACCCCGATCGCAAGCAGGGTCATCATGACGGTGATCATGAACGACAGCTCGACCCCTCGCATGTTGAGGCTGACGAAGAGGACGTAGCCGAGGATCCAATAGACCGGCTGGAACGCGGCAGGCGTGTCGAAGATCGCCGTGAGATAGGTGCCGATGAAATAGACGATCACCGCAGGCGTCAGCACGTATTCGATATTCTCGGCGACGCCGGTGATGAACCCGCCCCATGGCCCGAAGGCAGTGCGCGCAAAGGAATAGGCGCCGCCGGTGTGCGGCAAGGCCGGGCTCATCTCGGCGATCGAATAGGTGAGCCCGAGATACATGATGGTGATGAGGATGGTGCCGAGGAACATCCCGCCCCAGCCGCCAACTGAGAAGCCGAGGTTCCAGCCGGAGAAATCGCCGGAGATGACCGCGGCGACGCCAAGCGCCCAAAGATAGAAGACGCCGGCGTGGCGCCTGAGCTCGCGGTCCTCGAAGTAGTCCAGCCCTGGCGTTTGATAGGAGACCCCGCCTTCGTGTCGCTTCTCAGCCATTTTTTCCCATCCAGACCGTGGTTTAAGGTGGCTCGGTAGCGCCTGCGCGTACCATCCCAAGCTGCGTTGACGAGGTCAATCGCGGCTCTTCGGCGCGCTTGGCACGAAACCGCCAAGAAGTTGGCTATCGTCCATGTACGCTCACGATGAGTTGTGCAATGCTTGGGGTAAGCGCGCCCGCGCATGACCGAGAGTTGGCAGCCGTCCTGCCCTAACGGGGGTCCCTGGACCGAAGTTCCTGAGCAATAGGATTGGCCGTGACTGTCTCGGTTGTGCAAGGGCTAGTTGTTAGAGAACCCGGAGGGGGCTTGAGCTTTTGGCGGCGGGCCCTCCGCGCCGGGATCACCTTCATTGTTCTCCCAGCCCTGGTTTTTGCCATCGCCTTCACGTGTGTGAAGGTCATCGCCCAGAGCGACCAGTGGGATCTGCCTGGCGGGCGATTGCTCGACGCCGTCCTGTCCTCCTGCCAGTTCGAGCACGTGAGTTCCAGCGGCGTCGATGTCGAGCACATGATGTGCCCGACGCGGCTCGGTGCTGGCGAGTTTCCGCAAGTTCTCAGGAATGCGGTGATCGCCAGCGAGGACGAGCGCTTCTTTTCCCATGGCGCCATCGATTTCCCGTCCACAATGCGCGCCGCCTGGCACTTTTCGCTCGGCGACCGGCAGGGCGGCAGCACCATCACGCAGCAGCTCGCTCGGTCCATATTGCTGAAAAAGGAAGACAGCCTCGAGCGCAAGCTGGTCGAGGCGGTTCTCGCCATCAGGATCTTCGCGCGTCTGTCGCGAAGCGAAATTCTCACCCGCTACATGAATGTCGTGCCGCATGCGCGGAACATGTACGGATTCGACGATCCGGCACGGTATTATTTCGGCGTCGGCGTTCAGGATCTGACCCTTGCCGAGGCGGCGCTCCTGGTCGGCATGCTGCCCGAGCCGAACAATCGCGATCCTCTGAAAACGCCTTCTGCCGCCATCGAGAGCGTCGTCACCGTGCTTGAACGCATGGTCGTGGAGGGGATGGTCACCGTCGACCAGGCGGCGCGTGCCGAAAACGAGCTGAAGCGCCGCATCAAGACCGGCAAGCTTCGCCGCGGCCCCCAGACCTACGCGCGTCTCGAATATCGTGCCTATCGCGATCTCGCCGTGAGAGAGGCGCGCGCCAATAAGATCAAGCTGCCCGCCGACTACCGGCTCATCGTGTTCCTCGATCCCGAGTTTCAGCGCACGCTTCAGGGCCAGATCTGCTCGATCACCGGCACCTACCAGGGCGCAGGATTCTTCATGCGCCCGTCAGGGGAGGCGCTGGCGCTCGCCGGCTCCTGCACCTACACCGGCGAGTGGAACCGCGCGACCGACATTGCCCGCTCGATCGGATCGACAGGAAAGCTCTTTCCGCTGATCGGCGTGCATGAAGCTGGCTTGAGTCTGAACGAACGCTTCTCGACCTGGCCTCTCAGACGATCGACCTGGCCAGCCGAACCCAATCGGCTGTGCCGGAAGCGGGCCGCGGTCACTCTCGACTTTGCGTTGGCGCAGTCTTGCAACCGGCCTTGGACGGAAGTCTCGATGCGGCTCGGTCAACGCGTGATCGACATCGTCAGGCGGTTCGATATCAATCCGCCGAATGCGCCCTCTCTCGTACCGATCGGAGGCGTGCAGACCTCGCCGATGAAATTGGCGCAAGCCTACGCCGCGCTCGAGAACGGCGGCATGCTACCGCAGATCCGCTTCTTGAGCGCGGTCATCGGGCCGCGCGGCAACATCGTTGGCCTGCCGGTGAGGAAAGACGGACCAAGGGTCATGTCTTCGGCGACCGCGTCTTCCGTTCTTCAGGCGCTGCGTGGGCCGGTCAAGCGCGGCACGGCGCGGAGCGCAAACTCGGCCCACGCTCTCGTCTACGGCAAGACCGGCACCTCCTCCCGCAACGAGGATGCCCTGTTCGTCGGCCTGACGCAGGACTTCGTCGGCAGCATCTGGCTTGGGCATGACCGGCCGGCGCCGATGCCTGGCGTTCATGGCGGCGGCATGCCGGCGAAATCTTTCTCGAAGCTGACCGACTTCTACTACGTCAGACTCGCACAAACGCGCTACGCGGCAAGCGAGGAGATGGCGGCCGGCGCATCGCCCTGGGGCAAGCTAAGGATTTTCGCTGCAAGGCAGCCTGGGATCATCGCCATGATCGCGCTTGGCTCGCTGGTGGCGTTGTGCTTCTTGCTACCGGCCTTGTTCCGCCGGAGAGAGCGGCCGCAGAGAGCGCGGCCCGCCGAGCCGCCGCATGAAGATCGCGACCTTCAACATCAACAATATCAACAAGCGCCTCTCCAATCTTCTGGCGTGGCTCAAGGCGGCCAAGCCTGACGTTGTCTCGCTTCAGGAGCTGAAAGCGGCCGACGGCGATTTCCCGAAAGACGCAATCGAGACAGCCGGCTACGGCGCAGTCTGGCGCGGCGAGAAGACTTGGAATGGCGTCGCCATCCTCGCCCGCGACGCGGAGCCAGTCCTGACCCGCAATAAGCTTCCCGGCGATCCGGCGGATAGCCAAAGCCGTTATATCGAGGCCGCGGTCAACGGCGTGCTTGTTACCTCGCTCTATGCGCCGAACGGCAATCCTCAGCCAGGCCCGAAATTCGCTTACAAGCTCACCTGGATGGAGCGCCTGCTGGCGCATGCCGCCGAGCTCTATGCCGAGGACGTTCCCGTGGTGCTCGCCGGCGATTTCAATGTCGTGCCTACGGAGCGCGACATCTATCCGAGCAAGTCTTACGCGAAGAATGCGCTGGTTCAGCCCGAGCCTCGCGCGCTGTTCCGCCGGCTTGTCGACCAGGGCTGGGTGGATGCCATCCGCACGCTGCATCCCGACCAGCCGATGTACACCTTCTGGGACTATTTGCGGAATTGCTGGCCGCGCGACGCAGGGCTTCGCCTCGATCATCTGCTCCTGAGCAAGAAAGCGGCGAAGCGCTTGGTCGATGCCGGCGTAGATCGCGACGTGCGAGGCATGACCGGCGCCAGCGACCACGCGCCGGCCTGGCTCGTTCTCGGCGATGCGACGAAGCGGAAACGCGCCCCCGCGCGACAGGTCAAGCGTCGGAAATGAGCGCGAGCAGGCCCTTGAGCAAAGCTTCGGGGCTCGGCGGACAGCCGCGGATATGCAGATCGACGGGCACGACGCGCGACACGCCGCCTTCAACCGCATAGCTGCCGGCGAAAATACCGCCATCCGCGGCGCAATTGCCGACCGCCACCACCCATTTCGGGTCCGGCGTCGCCGCATAGGTGCGCTCGAGCGCCTCGCGCATATTCTTGGTGACCGGACCGGTCACCAGCAGAACGTCGGCATGACGCGGCGAGGCGACAAAGCGCAGGCCGAAGCGCTCGAGATCGTAGAAGGCGTTGTTGAGCGCGTGGATCTCGAGCTCGCAGGCGTTGCACGAGCCTGCATCGACTTCGCGAATGGCGAGGCTGCGGCCAAGCTTCTTACGCGCCACGCGGCCGAGATTTGCCGCGAGCTCGGCAAGGGCTGCCTCGTCCGGCGCCGGCGGCGGCTCTGTCAGGCGCCCGCGGGCCACGTTCTTGAAGATGAGTTTACGCATGTTCGCCTCCTAGAGGTCGTGGCCCGAGTAAGAGCAGTTGAACGATTTGTTGCAGAGCGGGAAGTCGGCGACGATGTTGCCCTCGATGGCGACCTCCAAAAGCGGCCATTGGAACCAGGACGCATCGCGCATGTGGCAGCGCTCGATCAGCCCGTCCTCGCCGATGCGCACGTAGATCAGCACGTCGCCGCGGAACGCCTCGACCAGCGCCAATCCTTCCCTGACACCGCCAGACTTGGCGCGGTCGGTATGAATGCGGCCTTCCGGCAGACGCTCGAGGATCTGATCGATGAGTCGGAGGCTTTGCTCGACTTCGCGGATGCGGATCCACACCCGCGCATTGACGTCGCCGTCGTCGCGCACCGGCGCCTCGAATTCGAGCTCGTCATAAGGCGCGTAGCCGACCGCCTTGCGCGCATCGAAGGTGCGGCCCGAAGCGCGGCCGACATAGCCTCCGGCGCCGAAGGCGCGGGCGAGCGTCGGCGCGAGATAGCCGGTGGTGACAGTGCGGTCCTGGAGGGACGCCGTGTTGTCGTAGATCTCGACCACGCCAGGGAAACTCGTCCTCACCGTCTCGATCAGCGCGCGGAGAGCCTCGATGCCACCTTCGCCGAGATCGTCGGTCACGCCGCCAGGCACGATGCGGTCCATCATCAGTCTGTGCCCG
This sequence comes from uncultured Alphaproteobacteria bacterium, assembly GCA_963827365.1. Classification (GTDB taxonomy): domain Bacteria; phylum Pseudomonadota; class Alphaproteobacteria; order Rhizobiales; family Methyloligellaceae; genus Methyloceanibacter. Next base: position 21,330 of record CAWHAX010000011.1, read on the forward strand.
AAACAAACGTGTGCCGCGCGTAACGTACGCTCGCGAAGCACGCCGCATTCGGCGTAGATCAGCGAGAAGGATGCGTCGTTGCAGATGGCGCCGATATCGCCGAAATGATTGGCGAGGCGCTCAAGCTCGGCCATCAGCGCGCGCAGCCAGACCGCGCGCTCCGGCAGGTTGATCTGTAGCGCTGACTCCACGGCCTGCGCGAAGGCGAGCGCGTAGGCAACTGTGCTGTCGCCTGAGGTGCGGGAGGCGAGCTTTGCTCCCTTGTCGAGCGTCGCGCCGGTCATCAGCCCGTCGGTGCCCTTATGCACGTAGCCGAGCCGCTGCTCGAGACGAACCACCGCCTCGCCATTGGCGGTGAAGCGGAAATGCCCCGGCTCGATGATGCCGGCATGGACAGGGCCGACCGGGATCTGGTGCAGATCCTCTCCTTCGACTGGGAGGAACTTGTAAGGATAGGCCTCGATGGCGCGCTTTTGCGCCTCGCCGAGCGGGCGCGCGACGCCCCAGAAGCCGAGATCGAGCCAATGTCTCGTATCTGTGGCGCCTGTGGGTTTGTAGCCATAAAGGTCGGTGATGGTGCGCTCGAGCCTGATCGCCGCCGGGTGATGCACGCCAACCGAGGGGAACTTGCCGTCGGGGCATTCGAGGGTGAACACGGCGATGGCGCTGGACGGCTCCTCGAGCAGAGCAAGATGCACTTGGTCCTTGTCGCCCCACAGCCCGAGAAGCGTGGCGCGCGCGTCCACCAGCTCCTGGATCGCGCGCTTCCAGCCGTCGCTGCCGACAACGGCGCGCGGCCACGGACGGTGGCTTGCCACTTTGCGGCCGGTCCTGGCGATGTCGGTGAGGGCCATGGTCGCCGCCTATCCGAGGAGCTTCGCCACGGCCTGGAACCAGGCCACGAGCCCGGCGGGCAGGTAGATACCCGCGATGAGGACGAGCCCGAGATGCAGGATCATCGGGACATAGGAGCATTTCACCTTGTGGTTCGGCCCCTTTGGCTCACCGAAGGCGATGCGGTTCAATTGCAAAAATAGCGCGCCGATGGCGATCAGCAGCCCGAGCACGAGCGGGATCGCAAGCAGCGGCTGCTTCTCCAGGGTAGCGCTGACCATGAGGAACTCGCTGGTGAAGATGCCGAGCGGTGGCAGGCCCGCGATGGCCGCGACGCCCATGACGAGGCCCCAGCCGATCAGCGGGTTGGTCGAGGTGAGGCCACCCATGTCGGCGATCTTCTGCGTGCCCTTGACCTGGGAGATATCGCCGACGGCGAAGAAGATCGCCGACTTGGTCAGCGAGTGCAGCGCCATGTGCAACAGCCCCGCAAAATTCGCGATCGGTCCGCCGAGGCCGAAGGCGAAGGTGATGAGGCCCATATGCTCGATGGAGGAATAGGCGAACAGACGTTTGATGTCGCGCCGGCGGTAAAGCATGAAGGCGCCGAACAGGAGCGAGACGAGCCCCATGACGATCATCAGCGGCCCCGGCGCGAGCGCCTCTGGGTTGCCGGCGAGCAGCATCTTGCAGCGGAGCAGCGCATAGAGCGCGACGTTGAGCAGCAGGCCCGATAGCACAGCGGTGATCGGCGTCGGGCCTTCGGCATGAGCGTCGGGCAGCCACGCATGCAGCGGGAAAAGACCGATCTTGGTGCCATAGCCGAGCAGCAGGAAGACGAAGGCGAGGTTGAGCATTGCCGGCTCGAGCGAAGCTGCACGGGGGACAAGGTCGGTCCACACCATGGCGTTCAGCCCTGCGCCCATCACCGGCTCGGCAGCCATGTAGACGAGGATGGTGCCGAATAGCGCAAGCGCGATGCCGACACTGGCGAGAATGAAATATTTCCAAGCCGCCTCGATCGCAGCGTGAGTGCGGTAGATGCCGACCATGACCACGGTGGTGAGCGTGGCAAGCTCGATCGCCACCCACATCACGCCGATATTGTTGCTGAGCAGCGCCAGCACGAAGCAGAGCGTCAGCGCTTGATAGAGTGCGTGATAGAGCTTGAGGAAGGCCGGCGTCACCCTGCCGGTTTCGAGCTCGTACTCGACATAGGTCGCGCTGAACACGCTGGTGGTGAAGGCGACAAAGGGGATGAGCACTACGAAGATGGTATTGAACTCATCGACCAGCACATAGGCGCCGGGGGTAGGGCGCTCGACCCACAGCAGCGACAAGGCTGCAAGGAATGTGAGGAAGGAGGCCCCTGCATTGACATAGGCGCTCAGCTTCGAGCCTGGCATCAGTGCAATCACCACCGCCGCCAGCGCCGGAATGAGGAAGAGGAAGGTCACCGGATCGAAGCTCACCCGTGCTCACCCCGGTAGCGGTCGAGTGCCCCGATATCGACCGTGTCGAACCGTTCACGAATGCGGAACAGGAAAATGCCGATGATGATGAAGGCGATCAGGATGGAGAAGGCGACACTGATCTCGACCACCAGCGGCATGCCCTTGGCGCCGGTGGCGGCGAGCACTAATCCATTCTCTAGCGACATGAAGCCGACCACCTGGCTGACGGCGTTCTGACGCGTCACCATCATCAGCAGGCCGAGCAGCACCACGGAAAGCGCAAAGGCAAGGTCCTCGCGGGCGAGCAGTCCGGCGCCTTCGGTCGCGCGAAGCGTCACCACCATGGCAAGCGCCACCAGCCCCATGCCGAGCAGCATGGTAAGGCCGATGCCGCCGACGGTCTCGATCTCGCGGTGGACGCCGAGCTTGACGATCATCCGGTGTAGCGCCACGGGGATGATGATCGCCTTGAACAGGAGCGCGATCGCCGCGGTGATGTAGAGATGCGGCGCATCCTGGATATAGGCCTGCCAGGCGACTGACATGGCCAGCACAACCGCGTGGAGCGCGTAGACGTTGAGCAGCGCATAGAGCCGATCCTGGTAGAGCAGCATGAAGCTCACCAGCACGAGCGATCCTGCGAGGAGATGCGCGATGTCGAAACTGAGGCCGTGCATCTAGAGGCTCCGCGAGACGAAGAGAAGAAGAGTGGCGAGCAGCGCGAGCATAAGTGCCACGCCCATGAATTCGGGCACGCGAAACACGCGCATCTTGGCGATTGAGGTCTCGAACACAGCGAGCAGGAAGCCGCCGGCGGCGAGCTTGGCGACATAGGTGAGGACGCCGATAAGCATCGCCTTCAGCCCGGCGTCGGGGCCTGCGATGCCCCAGGGCACGAACAGGCAGGCGATCAGCGAGACATAGAGCAGAAGCTTGAGCTGAGCCGACAGGTCGATCAGCGCAAGATGCCGCCCGGAATATTCGAGCACCATCGCCTCGTGCACCATGGTGAGCTCAAGGTGCGTCGCAGGGTTGTCGACCGGGATGCGCGCGTTCTCGGCGATGGCCACGATGATCAGCGCGATCAGCGCGAGCCCAAGCGAGAACCGCAAGCCGGCCTCGCCAGAGGCGAGGTACTCAGCCATGGTGGAGAGCTGGGTAGAGCCCGCGGCGAGCGCCAGCGTGAAGACGATCATCAGCATGGCCGGCTCGGCGAGCGAGGCGATCATCACCTCACGGCTCGAGCCGATGCCGCCGAAGCTCGTGCCGACATCGAGGCCGGCGAGCGCGAGGAAGAAGCGCGCAAGGCCGAGCAGCGCGATGATGGCGATGAGGTCTGCCGACCATGAGAACATTAAGCCTGTGGCAAAGGTCGGCACCAGAGCGGCTGCGACCCAGGTCGCGGCGAAGATGATATAGGGGATGGCGCGGAACAGCCAGGAGGCGCTTGTCGCCAGTACCACGTCCTTGCGCAGGAGCCTGATGATGTCGCGGTAAGGCTGGATGAGCGGGGGGCCTTGGCGGCGGAGCAGCTGGGCCTTGACCTTGCGCACAAAGCCGACGAGGAGCGGCGCGAGCGCCAACACCAGCAGCATCTGTGCGGCCTGCACCGCGAGCGTGGCGATCATGGCCATATCGCGAGCACCAGCAGAAGGCCGACGAGGGAGACGAAGACGAAGCCGAGATAGTGGCGGATGCTGAGAAATTGCAGCCGGTTCAGCCGATCGGCGACATAGGCGACGGCGACCGCGATCGGCTCATAGAGGGCATCCCAGATGACGTCGGTGAGGCGCACCACGAGGCGGGCTGGCATTTGATCGCCTGGCGGCGGCATGTCCACGCTTTCGCTCGCCCGAAACACCAGCGTGCCAAACACGCGGCGGATCGGCTGGGCGAAGCTCGATGCGGTGTATTGCGTGGCCGTGCTCGGGTCCGGATAGCCGCAATCCCAGGCCGGACCGCGCCGGAGCCTATTGGAGGCAAATTGGTGGATGACGACCGCGGCGGCGACGCCGGAGAACACCATGAACAGGAACACGAGCAGCCCGTTATAGGAGCTGCGGCCCTCGGCGATGGGCACGATGGACAGGAACGGCACGCCTCGCTGCGACGGCATGCTCGCGCCGACCATGGATTTCGCCACTGGCGCCAGCGCATCGATGAACAAGCCAGGCAGAATCCCGGCGATAAGGCAGAGCGCGGCAAGACCGAACATGGCGGTAAGCGAGAAGTGGTCTGCCTCATGCGCGCGCCGCGCGACTTCCGTGCGCGGGCGGCCGAGGAAGGTGATGCCGAAGGCCTTGACGAAGCAGGCCGCGGCAAGAGCTGCGGAGAGCGCAAGCAGCGCGCCGACCGCAGGGATGAGGAACTTCAGGCCCCAGGAGGGAAGCTGCGGGCTTTGCAGGATGGCTTGGAAGGTCAGCCATTCCGAAACGAAGCCGTTCAGCGGCGGCAGCGCCGAGATGGCGACGCAGCCGACGAGGAAGGTGAAGGCGGTGAGCGGCATGCGATGAATGAGGCCGCCGAGATGCTCCATGTTGCGCTCGCCGGTGGCGGTGAGCACGGCGCCTGAGCCGAGGAACAGGAGGTTCTTGAACAGCGAATGGTTGAACACATGCAGCAGCGCCGCGGTGAAGGCGAGAGCGGCAGCCCAGCCCAGCCCATAGACCTGGAACCCCAGCGCGAGCCCAAGGCCGATGAAGATGATGCCGATATTCTCGACCGTGTGATAGGCGAGCAGCCGCTTCAGATCGTGTTGCATCAGCGCGTAGAGCACACCCATGACGCAGGTGATGCCGGCGAGCGCGAGCACCAGCATGCTCCACCACCAGGCGGGATCGCCGAGGAGATCGAACACGATGCGCACGAAGGCGTAGACCGCGACTTTGGTCATGATGCCGCTCAACAGGCCGGAGACATGGCTCGGCGCGGCTGGGTGCGCGAGCGGTAGCCAGGCGTGGAGCGGCACGAGGCCAGCCTTGGAGCCGGTGCCGATCAGCACAAGAATGAGAATGAGCGCGACAAGCTTTGGCGCGTGCTGGCTGTTGCGGATCGCATCGAAGGCAAAAGCCCCATCCGGCCCGGCGAGCAGGCCGAAGGCGAGCAGGAGCGCGAGCGTGCCGAAGTTCGCCATGACGAGATAGACGTAGCCCGCGCGCAAATTCTCGCGCACATGATCGTGCGCCATTACCAGCGCCCAGGAGGAGAGCGACATGAACTCCCAGGAGAACAGGAAGGTGAAGGCATCGTCGGCGATGACGACAAGGGTCATGCCGGCGAGGAACAGCGGATAGAAGGGCAGCACGCGTTGCGGCGCCGATTCATGCCGCCCGAAGCCGAGCGCGTAGAAGCTTGCCGCGCCCACGCCGATATCGACCACCACGAGGAAGAACGCCGAGAGCGCGTCGAGACGGAAATGCGCGCCGATCCAGGGAAGGCCGAGCGGCAAGGTCAGGGTCTCTGCCGGTGCCTGGCCGATCAGCGCGCTGAGGCCGGCGACGAAGCCCACGCAAGCGACAGCGAGCGATGCCCCGTAGACCAGGTTGCGGCCGAGGGCCGTGGCATGGAGCACAAGAGAAAGCGCAGAAACGATGAGAAGGACCGCGACAGTGACAAGGACGACGGTGAGCGCCATCGTCTAGCTCGCCTCTGAGCCGGCTTGACTGCCGGCAGTATCGATCGCCTCGTTTGATGACATGAGCGAGCCGGCACTTCCCCGTGGCGGATCCCCGTCGCTCGCTTCCACTCGGCCCCGTCAGCCGAAAAACCAAACCATATCAATACGCTATATGGCAGATCCCCAGGAAGGCACGAGAAGGCCCGCATTGCGCAGCCAGTTTGGCTGCGCCTTTCTAGCAAGATCGAAAAATGCTGTCATGATCCGAAATTGGCTCTCGAGGAAGGGAGAGAGTGATGCGCGTAGTCCTCTCGACGGTGACCGCCCTAGGACTTCTACTAGCGACCGCTAACGCCGAACAGACCACCATCGGCGAGAAGAACGGAAAGGACATTGTCACCGTCCGCGTGACCGAGGCCGCCCAGTCGAAGCAGGCGCTGCCAATTTTCACCGGCATATCCGGCAACACGGCCGGGGCAAAGCATTTAACCCTGCTGAAAGTCGTCATTCCGCCGGGCGGCTCAGCCGAGCCGCACGTGCATAAGGGCTTCGAGTTGGCGATCTACCTGCTGCAAGGCCGGGTCGAGACCCGCTACGGCGAGGGGCTGAAGCAAAGCGTGGTGAACGTCGCCGGCGACTTTCTATTCGTGCCACCCGACGTTCCGCACCAGCCCATCAACCTCAGCGACACCGAGCCTGCTATCGCCATCGTCGCCCGCAACGATCCGAACGAGCAGGAGCACGTGGTGATCTATCCAAAGGACAAAAAAGACTGATGCCCGCGTTGTGTTCGGCCGTCCTACTCCGGTCCTGCGGACGGTTACCGAGCCGAAGAATCGCGGCTTCTTTCCGCTGATCAACTGTGTAGACTAAGGCGCCCGCAAGGCCCGCTCAGCGTCCTGGCTCCGGGGTAAAATGATCGCATCAGTGTTTTGGGGAGGGGTGGATATGAAACGCGTTGGTTGTGTTCTCTGTGCCTTGGCCGCGTCGGTCATGGTCATAGCATCGGTGTCGGGCGCCTTCGCCCGCGCGCTCATCGCCATTCCCTTGCAGGGGCAAAGCGCACAGCAGCAAGAGAACGACCGCTCTGCTTGCGCCGACTATGCGGTAGCCGTGAGCGGTTATAGTCCATCTGGACTGCCGATGATCGTCCGTGCCGGTCCGCCCGGCGTCATCTCTGGACCCGTGGCCACACCCCCGATCATGGTGCAGACCAATCAGGGACCCGTGGTAACGTCGGCGCCTCCGCCCGCCGGCTTGATCGGCGGCGTCATCAACCGCAGACAGCTTGCCGCGCTCGACGTGCTCTATGCCAATTATCTCGCCGCCGGTGCAGCGTGCCTTACGGCGCGCGGCTATCAAGTCCAGACGAACATCCCCGGGCAATAAGGAGAGCGCAATGCGAAACTTGATTCTGGGGCCAGCGGCCCTGATTGCCGGCCTCTGCGCCCTTCCTGTTGCCGCGTCGGCCCAGTCCTATATCTGCGCCATCGGCGAGGTCTATGAGTGCGAAGCCGTGAACGGCTGCAAGCGCGTATCCACGGATACCATCAACCTCTCCGAGTTCATCGTGGTCGATGTCGACAAGAAGCAGTTGACCGAGGCGGCCATCGGCGAGAACGGCGAGACCGAGGACATCGAGGGAATCACCTCCACCGACAAGGCCATCTACCTGCACGGTCAACAGGATCAGGAGACGTGGAACGCAACGATCTCGCTGGAGGACGGTTCGCTCACCGGCGGCATTACCAGTACTCCGTCATCCTTCGCCCTGTTCGGCCACTGCACCAAGAAGTAAGACTCGCGCCGAGCGAGTGTGCTTATCGTGCCCGGCCACGTGCCGGGCACTTCCACATCAGGGATTAGACTTAGCCGCGGGGAAGATCGTCTTCCAGTCGTTTTTCATATTGGCGATGACCCAGCCCTTGCCTGTCGCCTCGTCCATCAGCGCTTGCGAGAATGTGCCGACCTTGGAGTCGGGGAGCCCGCCCGCCGGGCCGTATGCATATTCGCGCTCTGCGTCGGTATGATAGACGAGCCCCATGAAGCGCAAGCCGTCGCCCGCCGCTGTCCACTCCAGCATCTCCTTGTCGCCGTTGGAATTGCCGAAGGCGAAAATCGGGCGGCGCCCGATAAAATGATCGATGCCTTCTGGCTTGCCCGGCCCGTCGTCGACGAACAGCACCTTCGGCATCTTGATCAGCACCGGGCTTGCGTCCCACATCTGATACTTGGTGACGCCCGACGATCCAATGACTTGCTCCGGCGGCATTCCATAGGTCTTGTCGGCGAAGGCGCGCATGAACTCCACCCCACCGCCAGACACGATGAAGGTCTTGAAGCCATTGGCGCGGAGATAGTCCAGAAGCTCGATCATCGGCTGATAGACGAGGTCGGTGTAGAGCATTTTGAAGCGCGGGTGCTTGGCCGTTGCAAGCCACTCCTTCACCGTCTTGTTGAAGTCGGCGGTGGTCATGCCGGAATGGGTCGCCGCCACGATCTCCAACATGCCCTTCTCTCCCGAGGCCGCGAGCGCCTTGAGGTCTCCCTTCAGGATCGAGGCGAAGGGCTCTTGCGTCTTCCATTCGGGGCGCTGGTTTGACGTTGCCTTCACCCGGTCGATGGCAAAGGTGAATTGATTGTAGATCGGCTGCTCGATCCACAGCGTGCCGTCATTGTCGAAGGTGGCGACGCGCTCCGCCGGCGCCACATAGGCTGGCCCGCCTTCCTTGGTCACCGCCGCGACGAAATCGAGGATGGACTGCTTGGTCGGGCCGTCATTCCAAGAGGGCAGGGGATCTCGGTCCGCCGCCCGCGCTTCAAACGAGGTGAAGCTCAACAAGCCAAGAACGAGCAGGCGCGCAAGAAATGTGCGGCGATTGAGGCTGTTCAGCATCAGAACCTCCTAGGAATTTTGCCGTTGCGTTAAGAGCCTCCGAGGAAGCTCCTGATCAGCTGAAGGGTCTTTGCCAGCGCATGGCGCCTCGGCCGCGGTAGGCCTTACTCCTTCATCAGCTGGTCGTAGACGAGCTCGAAGGCCTGCGGAGATATGCTCACCTCACCCCGGAAGGGATGGTCCATCAGCACGATCAGCGAGATCATGGTGGCGAGAAAGAAGGACAGGATGCCGCCGAGCAGCAAATGGAGGCTGAGGCGGAGATCGAACATCCACATGAGGATCATGTTCAAGAGTGCGCCGACTGCGACCGTGTACCAAAGCACCGCAGGGATTCCCGCCGTGACGCTGTAGAGCCTCGTCCTCCGATGTTCAAAGAACATGTTGAACTGCCGCAGCGCCGTCTCATGCAGAGCTTCCTGCGCCTTGGTCCCAGGCTCGAAGCTGGCGAGGCGATCTGAGAATGCCGAGACCTTCGTCACCGCGCCCGCCGGAACGATGCCCTTTTTCTGTAGCGGCCAAGCCTCATCGATCACATACCTCGTATAGTCGTGCAAAAGCCCCCGCAGCTCCGAACGCGCAGGCTCGGGATAACCGCTGACGTCGCGATAGAGTGCGGCGAGCGATGAGGATTCATTGCCGACGGCCTTCTCCACATCGCTCAAATTCTGGTAGGACGCCACGGCCAAGAGGCCGAGAAGCAAGCCGTAGATCACGCCGAAATACTGCAGGAAGTCGCCGATGGTCTCATTCAATCCCGGCTGGTGGTGGACGATTGCCCTGACGATGGGACGAAACAGGATTGTTCCCGTCCAGCAAATGCCGACGAACAGCGCGGCGAAGACACCGACTGCAGCAACCGTCGGGATGTCGTAGATCCAATAGAGATTCATCGCGTTCCCGCCTTGCAGCGTCCCGATAGCAGGATCTGGCCTGGGGCGCCTAGCGCCCGCCGGGTAACAATCTGGCTCGTCACGCCGCTATTGGGCGCTGATAGGCACGGCTTGTGCCTTCATCACCGGCGGTGGGTTCCATTTGCCGGTTAGCGCATCCGCTTTCGGCGCGTAGAGGCGCATGGTGAGGTTGAACGGACCCTTCGGCGCGGGCAGCCAATTCGCCTCCTTGTCGGCGCCAGGGCTCTCGTTCTGGAAATAGAGATCGAGCGAGCCGTCGGGATTGGTTTTGAACGGCATCCAGCTCGACACGGCGAAGCGGTTCAAGGAATTCGCCACCTGGAACCCTTCCGGATCGTAGAGCGAGATCGACCAGAAGCCATCGACCGGCGGCGTCTGTCCCTTGTCGAAATGGATTACGTAGTTGATCGCGCCGTCGAGCGGCTTGCCGGTATCGTCGGCGAGGTTGAGAGGATAGATGGCGTCGCCCGGCAAATTAGCGCCGAGGCCAAGCTGGGTGACGATGGCGCGCTTGAGATAATAGTTGCCATAGACGCCCATGGTGTCGGTGTTCATCGACCAGCCATTAGCGATCCGGGCGAGCGTTGGAACTTTCCACGCCATCAGCTTCTGCGCGTCCTCCGGCGCGCTTTTCAATCCCTTTTGCACAGTCGGGTCTGCTTTCTCGAGGTCGAAGCTCTTGCCTGCTTCGAAGCCGATACGCTTCAGCCGTGCGATCATCGGCTGGTCGGTGATGTGTGGCGGGTGAAGCTTGAGCAGTTCAGCCGCATAGGCGAAGAACTTGCCTGCCGGCATGGTGTCGACCGTGACTTTTGGCGGAGTCTTCATGTCGATCGAGGGGTCGATCTTGACCTCAGGTGCCACCGGCTCCTTGCCCCATCGCGACAGCGGCGTGATCTTGTAGCCGTCCTGAATCTTATGCACGGCGTCGTAGTCTGCCGGTCCATCGGTCTTGGTGCGGCCGATGATCCACACATAGGGCGTCGGCGCATCGATGCGTTGCGTGTTGTCGGGTAGCCTGAATTCCTCGACGAATTTATCGCTCAGGTCGGGCCGCCAGCCGGGCGGCGTGACGAGGAAGTTGCCTGCTCCGGTTCCCGTGGTGCGCCAGCCTGGCGAGGCAAACACGTCGGTCCACATATCCAGCATGGGCAGGAGATAATAGCGTCCGCCGGTGTCGGGCACCGAGACGACCATCGGCTCCTTGGTCAGATCTAGCCAGCCGCTCGAATAGAGCGTGTCGAAATTGGGCCTGACCACGACCCTCATATCGGCGGCGGGAAACGCTTCGACATTGGCGAAGCTGTTCATCGGGCCGCCAATACCGCCTGGCTTAGGCTCCTGATTGGTGAGCTGCTTCCGAGTCAGGTCCATGGTCACCGGTGAATAGAAATAGACATAGGCATCGACGCCGATGGCATGCGCCTCCTCCTCTGTTATGGCGGCTTGTGCTCTACTTCCTGCACTCAAGCTCGCGAGCAAGAGCGCAGCAGCAATGACTCCTTGCCGCAACTTAAGCATGTCCGTCACAGGTTCCTCCAAGTTACAGATTTGCTAGGCCATCGTTTCTAGCGTGTTCACCCGCGTACCACGTTCAATCACTGCGCGATGGCGCTTTGCACGCGACCCTGCCGGTATTCCTCCAGCTGTTCCTCGGTGAGCTTCTCCTCGGTGATGTTGATGGTGACCTTCTCCAGCTTGCGGGTGAACTTGAACTGCACCTTGTAGTCCTCGCTGATTGGCGTGCCGGTGTCCTCGCCGATGTCGAGCGTCTCATTGAGCGACATGCGATAGGCGATGGTCTGCGGCAGGTGTTCGCTGGCAACTTTCTCGCTGTCCACCGTGAGCGTCGCCTGGCCGCCTTTGCCCCACACCGCCGCCGTCATTCATCGGTATTCGGGGCGCCTTCCGGCGCCGTCATCTCCTTGGGAAAGTCCTTCACGGAGTCGGCCGGCGTAAGGCTGATCTTGCCTTTGAAGGGCGGGTCTGGCTGCGGCAGGGTCGTTTGCGCCAGAGCCGTCGCGGCGAGGGCAAGAGCGCCGACGAATGTGGTCACTGCGAGAAGTTTGTATCTCTGCATCGAAGCCTTCCGTTGGCTCGTGTTTCCAAAGTTTGAGGGGAATTTTCGCACCAATGACGCAGCGGTCAGCCTCCTTGCGGATTTTGCAGCGCCTCCATTGATCTTATCAGCGCCGATCCTAGTTCTGGCCGCTCGTTCCCCGTTCCTGCATCTGTTTTTCGATCATCTTGTTGAGCTCGCCGCGAATGCGCTCGGGGATGTTCTCTTTCAGCATCTTCCTGGTTTTGTAATCGTCGAGCGTCTCTCCGAGGATATTCGCCGGGTTGAAGCTCGGCGGGAAGGAGCGCGGCGGAAACTCCTTGAACGTCGTCAACGAAGGGCGAAGACATCGTCCATCACGCCGTACATGCTGCCGACGTGGTTGATCTGCCAATCCCAGAAGGTGTTGGAGGTGATGTCGGCCCGCTCGAACGGGTCCTGCATGACGTTGAAGATCTTCTGCAGGCGTAGCGTCGTGAATGGCTCCGCCCAGACGCCCATCGTCCCTTCCTTGCGCTGCTCCGAGAACACGTATTTGTAGTCGCCTTTCCGCATAGCCGACGAGAACGCCGTCGTCGTTCGAGTAGAAGAATTTGTCGCGCGCGCTTTTCACGCCGTTGTTGTTTGCCAGCGGTGCCGCTCACGCTCGTGCAGGAATTTCGACTGGTCGTATCCGTCGAGGTGGACTTTGTAATTGATGCCGTTCGCCGTGTAGCCGGCTTTCAGCTTGTTGACGAGGTCGGGTTCGCCGGCGATCGAAGCCAGAAGTCGGCATCCAGTCGAGGTGGGCTCATCAGCTCGTTGGTCACCGTGTCCGGGCTTGATGTGGCCCGGCCAACGCGACCAGGCACGGCACGCGGAAGGCGCCTTCCCAGTTGGTGTTCTTTTCCGAACGGAACGGGGTCATGGCTCCGTCCGGCCAGGTATTCATGTGGGGCCCGTTGTCGGTGGTGTAGATGACGATCGTGTTGTCGGCGATGCCCATGTCGTCGAGCGACTTGAGCAAGCGTGCCGATGGTGTCGTCGTGCTCGATCATGCCGTCGATATATTCGCTGTCTCCGTGTGTGTAGCGGCCACGGTGTTCGGGTCGGACATGTGTTCGCAGGTGCATGCGCGTTGAGTTAAACCACGTAGAAGAACGGTTTGCCCGCGGCGTGCTGCCGCTTCATGAAATCGATCGCGGCCGCCGAGGTTTCATCGTCGATCGTCTCCATGCGCTTCTTGGTGAGCGCGCCGGTATCCTCGATTTTCTGCTTGCCGACCTTGCCGAAGCGCGGGTCGACGGTCGGATCGTCGGTGTCGGTCGCCCAGCGTTTGAAGCACGCCACGAGGCCCGAACTTCTTGAGGTATTCCGGATCCTTGGGATAGTCGGGCAGCTCCGGCTCTTCCTCGGCGTTGAAGTGATAGAGATTGCCGAAGAACTCGTCGAAGCCATTGACGGTCGGCAGCGACTCGTTGCGGTCGCCGACATGGTTCTTGCCGAACTGTCCAGTGGCATATCCAAGGTTCTTCATGATCCCGCCGATGGAGGGATCGAGCTGGCTCATGCCCATTGGCGCACCGGGGAAGCCGACCTTGCTTAGTCCGGTGCGAATGACTGTGCTGACCAGTCAGAAATGCCGAGCGGCCCGCCGTGCAAGACTGCTCGCCGTAATACTGCAGGAAGCGAAGCCCTTCTTTCCCGATGCGGTCAATGTTCGGCGTCTCGTAGCCCATTAGACCGTCGCTGTAGGCACTGATATTGGTAATGCCGATGTCATCGCCGTAGATGACGAGGATGTTCGGCTTTCCTGCCGTTTGCGCCGTGGCTTCGCTTTGCGTCTGGGGCTCAGTCTGCCCCACCTGAGCCTGAGCGGTTGCTACGATAGTGTTGCAAAGAAGTAAGCATACAGGAACGACGAAGCGTAACGGCATGAAATTCCTCCCTGGTCCGGGATTTCAATTGCGATCACGACGTCAGGTTGGCGTCATTGGTTGCCTTGGGAACCAGCCGTCACCGCCTCCATGACGCGTTCCAAATTGAAGCTGCCAGGCTTCTGGCGGGGGGGAAACTCCTTGAAGCTCTGTAGCCACTGCCCGACATAAGCAGCCGCGGGCGCAATGGCGTACATATGCTCGAGAAACCAGCGCTGATAACCCATCGCATCTTCCTGCCTGGCACGCTCGAAGGGATCCATCCGCAGGTTCCCTAGAAAGCGGTGTGCGCAGCTCATCGAACGGTTCTTGCCACACGCGTAGGCCTTCCGCCTTCTGCTCCAGGAAGGTGATCTTCCAGTCATCGTAGCGTAAGGCCGCAACGTTGCCGTCATCCGTCCAATAGATGAACTCCTTGCGGGGCCATTCACCGTCACCTTTGAGCGCAGGCGCGAGATCGTAGCCGTCAAGGTGAACCTTGTACGTCCGGTCGCCGATGGTCTTGCCCTTGAGCAGTTCCTCCTTGACATTGGGTTCCCCCGCCGCTGCAAGCAGCGTCGTCAACATATCTTCGTGTGCGGAGATATCGTTGATGACAGTACCTGGCTTGATCGTGCCCGGCCAGCGTATCAGCGTCGGCACGCGATAACCGCCTTCCCACTGCGTGTTTTTCTCGCCGCGGAACATCGTCGTGCCACCGTCGGGCCACGTGAAAGTTTCGGCACCGTTGTCGGTTGAATACATGACGATGGTGTTGTCTTCGATGCCGAGCTCCTTCAGCTTGTCCAGTAACTGACCAACCATGCCGTCGTGCTCAACCATGCCGTCGGCATAAATGCCTTTACCAGTCTTGCCCTCGGATCCCGGTTTGAGGTGAGTGAAAATGTGCATGCGGGTGGAGTTCCACCACACGAAGAACGGTTTGCCGTCCTTGTGCGCCTTATCGATGAACGCGAGTGCCGCCGTCGTTACTTCCTCGTCCACGGTCTCCATGCGCTTCTTTGTCAGCGGACCTGTGTCTTCGACTTTCTGGGTTCCGTCAGCCATGGCCCAGGAATGGATCACCCCGCGCGGTCCGAACTTCTTTTTGAAGTCTGGGTCTTTTGGATAGTCGACGTTCTCGGGCTCCTCTTCGGCATTCAGGTGGTACAGGTTGCCGAAGAACTCATGGAATCCGTGGACGGTCGGCAGCATGTCGTCGCGATCACCGAGGTGGTTCTTGCCAAACTGACCAGTTGCGTAGCCCAACGGCTTGAGCAGCGTGGCGATGGTCGGGTCCTCCGCCTTCATGCCTTCCGGTGCACCAGGAAGGCCGACCTTGGTCAATCCGGTTCGGATCGGCGATTGGCCGGTGATGAATGCGGCCCGCCCGGCGGTGCAGCTTTGTTGACCGTACCAGTCGGTGAACATCGCACCTTCCTTTGCGATGCGGTCGATGTTCGGCGTCCGGTAGCCCATCACGCCCTGATTATAGGCGTTGATGTTGAAGCCCCCGATGTCATCGCCCCAGATGACGAGGATGTTGGGCTTTGCGTTCGGCGCCGGCTCGGCCGGTGCGGCTTGCGACGCCGTCACGCCCATCATGCAGATTGCAGCGGTCAGAGCGCCGATAAGTGGAGTTGGGCGCGGCAGATCGTCATTTTTCAAGGCGTGAGTGCGTCGTCCATCCTTGAGCATGGCATTCTCCTCTCGAACTTATGGAAGTCGTCCCGACCGTCGAGGGTCGGGCCGTTAGGTGAGCTGTTTGTCTAGAAGGTGAAGAGATACGGCCGCAAGAGATGGCGACGACCGGCCTCTGATACCCAAGTGGTCCGCCAACGCCATCCGGAACTTCCTGGCCGCTCCGAGGATTCGGCAACCATGGGGCGCAATTGCGAGGAAAGATTGGCATCGCCGGGGAAGATTTTTCCAAGCCTTGCGGGGACGGCGGAGGAAGTGAACTGGTGTGACCTATCGACCTGGTGCGTAAGCGTCTGGACTGTAACCGGCGCAGGACCCTTTCAGTCGAATGTCTCGACCCAACACTTGGCAAATGTAGACTTTCTTCAGAGGGTTCTTCCGAACCTCAGAGCCTGTCACGGTCCAGCCGTAGCTTCGGGCAACGACTGCGATATTCTCCTCTTCGCACCAGGGCGTCGCTATCAGACCGTATTTGGTCACTTGAAAATCGCCCTTACACTCGACGCGGGCCAAGCTCGACGATGTCCAACTTATTGCAAGCAAGAGGACAAAACTGCCTACCATGAGTGATTGTTTGATCATTACCCCACAAGCTCTCGCAAACCAAACTAGTACCGATTGACGAGGCCACCCCACAAAGGGCGCCGGCCGAAACCGACGCGCTAAGACATCAACAAGCACGAGAGGGCGCATCAACACATGGCGGCCATTGCAACCATCCCGATTCCAAATAACGCCGATCCGGCCATAAACATTGCACCGTCCTTGAGGATCATGCCTCCAACCAAAGGCATGCGACACGGAACTCGTGGATTGCTGGCGAGGCAGGATCGATCCAGCTTCGAGTTCGGGGTCTGCTTCCTTCCCTTTCCGCGTGAAACGCGCCGCCATAACACCAGACGACACTGCCTGAGTACATGACGCAGTCCTTGGTGTTTTGCGTTCGCGCCATCCCCAGCTAAGCTGTTATCCGGATATCTTGGCTCTCTCTTTAGAAGAAGCGGGGACGGACACGCCCCCGCTTTTTGGCATAAGATTTGTACTATGAACGTGCAACGGAATGACAATAGCGGCCCACGCCGCGGCAAGTCTGCCGAGACAAGTGAAGACGTGACCACGCTCGAGAAGCGACCGGACGACAAACCCGTGACCGCCCCGCCGCCAAGCGAGGCGGAACCCGCGGCCCGGCCGAGCAGGGGTTTCGGCCGCATCTTTTTCCTGCTGCTTGCTGCCGGTCTCGCGGCTCTGCTCTACTACTATTGGGGCTTCTGGGAGAAACTGCCGTTCTTCCAAGGCGCCCAGCAGACGGCAGCGGCACCGCCACCGCCGAAGGTCACCGTGGCCAAGCCCCTGATCCGGGAGCTCGTCGAATCGAAGGACTTCACCGGGCAGTTCGAGGCGGTCGATTTCGTCGACGTGCGCGCCCGCGTCAGCGGCTATCTCGAATCCATTAATTTCATCGACGGCCAGACCGTCAAAAAGGGCGACCTTCTCTTCGTCATCGAGCCGAAGCCCTTCGAGCTCGCGCTCGAGACCGCCAAGGCCGATCTCGCGCAAGCCAACGCCAATCTCGATCTCGCCAAGGCCCAACTCGCCCGCACCGCCGAACTGCGCAAGAAGAGCTACGCCACCGAGGAGACCTACGATGAGCGCGTCGCACAGGTGAATACAGCGACGGCGACCCGCGATGCCTCAATCGCCGCTCTCGACCAGGCGCAACTCAATCTCGACTATACGCGGGTGACGGCGCCGATCGCCGGCCGCGCCAGCCGGCACGAGCTCAGCGTCGGCAATCTCGTCATCGGCGGTACCACCGGCACGCCGACGCTTCTCACCACCATCGTTTCCATGGATCCCATCCACTTCTTCTTCAATGTGAGCGAGGCGGATGGCATGACCTACAAGCGCCTCGTCGCCAAGGGCGAGATTCCATCGGTGAGGGACATTAACAAGCAGGTGGAAGTCGAGGGGCAGCTCATGGACGAGTCCGACTGGCCCCTAAAGGGCAAAATCGATTTCGTCGATAATACGTATGACCAATCGACCGGTACCATCCGCGTGCGCGCGGCATTTCCCAACCCCGACTACTTCATCACCCCGGGACAGTTCGGGCGCGTCAAGGTGCCGATGTCGCAGCTCCGCCCAGTGATGCTCGTTCCCGATGCCGCCGTCGTGACCGACCAATCCACCAAGCTGCTCTTCACCGTGGCGCCCGACGGGACCGTGGTGCCGAAGCCGGTCGAGCTCGGCCCGGTGGTCGACGGCAATCTCCGGATCGTCCGCAGCGGTATCACCAAGGACGACAACGTGATCGTGGTCGGGCTGTTGCGCGCGCGTCCAGGACAGAAGGTCACGCCAGAAGAGAGCACGACCGAGGCGACTGCCGTACCGAAGCAAAACGGACAGTGACCGGGGCGATATGAACCTCTCGCATTTCTTCATCGACCGGCCGATCTTCGCCGCCGTCATTTCCATCATCATCACGCTGATCGGCGGCATTGCTTATTTCGCCCTGCCGGTCGCGCAATATCCGGACATCGCGCCACCATCGATCTCGGTCACCACGCAATACCCGGGAGCCTCCGCCGAGATCGTGGCCAAGACCGTTGCGACCCCCATCGAGCAGGAGGTCAACGGCGTCGACAACATGCTCTATATGACGTCGCAATCGACCGGCGACGGCAACATGTCGCTCGCCGTCACCTTCAAGCTCGGGACCGACCTCGATACCGCGCAGGTGCTGGTGCAGAACCGCGTGGCCATCGCCCAGCCGCGTCTGCCTGAAGAGGTGCGCAACATCGGCATCACGGTGACCAAGCAGTCGCCTGACTTGATGCTGGTGATCCATCTCTATTCACCCGACGACACCCGCGACCAGCTCTATATCTCCAACTACGCGACACTGCATGTGAAGGATGTGCTGTCGCGTATCGATGGCGTCGGCAACGTCACCATCTTCGGCGCGCGCGACTACTCAATGCGCATCTGGCTCGACCCGGAAAAGCTCGCCATCCGCAATCTGACCGCCGGCGACGTGGTCGCCGCTCTGCGCGGCCAGAACGTGCAGGTTGCCGCTGGCGTGATCAACCAGCCGCCGGTGCCGGTGCCAGGCGCCTTCCAACTCAACGTCGAGACCCAAGGACGCCTCACCGACCCCGAGGCCTTCGGCAACATCATCGTCAAATCCGGCACCGACGGTCGGGTGGTGCGCGTTCATGACATCGGGCGGGTGGAACTCGGGGCCGCGGATTACGGCCGCAACGGCTATCTCGATCAGAGGGTCGCTGTGCCGCTCGGTATTTTCCAGCGGCCAGGCTCGAACGCGCTCGCCACCGCCGCGCAAGTGCAAGACGCGATGAAGAAGCTATCTGAGTCTTTCCCCGCCGGACTCAAATACGACATCGTCTACAACCCCACCGTCTTCATCTCGCAGTCGGTTGAGGCCGTGATCGAGACCATGTTCGAGGCCGTGATCCTCGTCGTGATCGTGATCATTCTATTCTTGCAGACCTGGCGCGCCTCGATCGTGCCCATCGTCGCCATTCCGGTGTCGTTGATCGGCACCTTCGCCGTGCTTTCGGCGCTCGGCTATTCGCTCAATAACCTGTCGCTATTTGGTCTGCTACTCGCCATCGGTATCGTGGTCGACGACGCCATCGTCGTGGTGGAGAATGTCGAACGCAACATCCGCGAGGGCCTCAGTCCGCGCGACGCCGCCTACAAGACCATGGAGGAAGTTGGCGGCGCGCTGATCGCCATCGCCCTTGTGCTCACCGCGGTGTTCATCCCTTCCGTTTTCCTCACCGGAATTCTCGGCCAGTTCTTCCGCCAGTTCGCCGTCACCATCGCCACGTCGACCGTCATCTCGCTGATCGTCTCGCTGACTCTCAGTCCCGCGCTCTGCGCGCTCTTGTTCAAGCCTCATGTGTCGCATCCCGAGGGCCAGAGCATTTTTATGCGGCCGATCAACGCTTTCTTCCGCGGCTTCAACCGCGGCTTCGAATGGCTGTCCTCGCGCTATGGCAGAATGACTGGCCGGCTGGTACGCGTGTCGCTGATCATGGTGATCCTCTATGCCGGCCTGATCGGGCTTACCGTATTCGAGTTCTCTCGCGCGCCGACTGGCTTCATTCCGCAGCAGGATCAGGGCTATCTCATCAACATCATCCAGCTGCCGCCCGGCGCCTCGCTCGCGCGCACCGACGAGGTGGCGCGACGCGTCAACAAGATGATTCTGGACACGCCGGGCGTCGCCCACACCGTGCCCATCGTCGGCCTCGACGGCGCCACCTTCACCAACGCCCCGAACGCGGCGGTGATCTTCAGCCCTCTTGCCGCCTTCGACGAGCGCGCCAAGGATGGGATGACCGCGACGAAGATCAGCATGCTGCTCAATCAGAAGTTCCAGACCGTGCAGGAGGGTTTGGTCTTGAGCGTGTCGCCGCCTCCAGTCCGCGGCATCGGCACCACCGGCGGCTTCAAGCTCGAGATCCAGGACACCCATGGTGGCGACCTCACCCAGCTCGAGGGCGTGGCGCAATCGGTCGTGGCTGCCGCCAATCAGACGCCGGGTCTCAGCAGCACCTTTACCACGTTCAACACCCGCACGCCGAAGGTCTGGGCTGATATCGACCGCGTCCGCGCCGAGATGTTGGGCGTCAGGACCGACGACGTATTCACCACGCTCGAAGTCTATCTCGGCTCGCAATACGTCAACGACTTCAACTTCCTCGGCCGCACCTACCGCGTGACAGCGCAGGCCGACGGACAGTTCCGCCAGGACCTCCACGCCATCTCGCAATTGAAGACGCGGAACGCGAACGGCGACATGGTGCCGCTCGGCTCGGTTGCCGCCTTCAGCAACATCACCGGCCCCTATCGCGTCGAGCACTTCAATCTGTTTCCCTCCGCCGCCGTGCAGGGCGGCACGCTGCCAGGCTACTCCACCGGTTATGGCCTCACCGCGATGGAGAAAATCTCTCAGCAGCTCTTGCCTGACGGCTACGCCGCGGCATGGACCGAAATCGCCTATCAGGAGCAGCTCGCCGGCAACACCGCGATCTACGTGTTCCTCGCCTCGGTGGTGTTCGTGTTCCTGCTGCTCGCTGCGCAATATGAGAGCTGGGCGCTGCCGCTCGCGGTTATTCTCATCGTGCCGATGTGCCTGCTCGCCGCCGTCAGCGGACTCTTGCTGCGCGGCATGGACGTGAACATTCTCGCCCAGATCGGCTTCGTGGTGCTCATCGGATTGGCGGCCAAGAACGCTATCCTGATCGTGGAGTTCGCCCGCCAGAACGAGGAGCATGGCGAGGATCGCTTCCAGGCCGCCAGCGAGGCCGCCCGCGTGCGTCTACGCCCGATCCTCATGACTTCGTTCGCCTTCATCCTCGGCGTGCTGCCGCTCGTCATTGCCACCGGCGCCGGCGCCGAGATGCGCCAGTCGCTCGGCACCGCAGTGTTCTACGGCATGATCGGCGTCACCATCTTCGGCCTGATCTTCACGCCTGTGTTCTACGTCGTGGTGCGGAAGTTTGCAGCCAAACCGCATGCGCATGGCTCGCCGCAGCCTGCCCGCGCCGACTGAAGACCGGCCTTCGCTTCAGACCAAGGTCGACAATCCATCGGTGCGCGACGGACAGAGCGGCAAGAGCGGGGCGCGCATCGTTGCCGACTACCGCGGCATCCCTGTGCTCTCAGTCTACGCGCCGCTCGATTTCGACGGCCAGCCCTTTGTATTGCTTGCCGAGATCGATAAGGCGGAAATTCTCGGCGAAATGAAGCCTGCGATCGTGGTTGCCGATTCGGTGCTCTCTGGCCTCGTCGCTGGCCTGCTGGTGCTAGGCTCTACTGACTTGTGCGGCCAACGCGCCGCGGACCTGCGCTCGAGCCCGCCCGCTGAGAGAGTGCGCGCCTTCAGCCGAAGATGTGGCTCGCGGTGATACCGTTGAAGATCGACTGCACGGCGATGGCCGCGAGGAGCACGCCGAACACGCGCACCACCACCTTGCGCGCCGTGAGCCCGATCAGATGGTGGATCTCCTGGGCGAGCAGCAGAAAGATCAGCGTGACGAGCATCACCGCGAGGATTGCGAGCACCACGGCAACGAGCAGCTTCGGGTCGCCCTTGGTGCCTGCGGCAAGCACGATGGCCGAGGTCATGGCGCCTGGCCCCGCGAGCAGAGGTGTCGCCAGCGGAAACACGGTGATCTCTGCATGCGCTTCCGCCTTGCTCTCGGCCTCCTCGCTTTCCTTGGGCGTAAGCCGCGCCGGTGAGGGCTGCTTCGACAGCGTCATGTCGAGCGCGATGATCAGGAGGATGATGCCGCCGGCGACCTGAAGTGCAGGCAGCGACACGCCAAGCTGCGTGAGGATCGGCTGCCCGAAAAGGGCAAAGGCCAGCACGATCAGTGTGGCGATGGCCACGGCCTTCAGCGAGATGGCGCGGCGCTCCGCCTTTGTTGCGTTTGGCGTGAGGGAAGCGACCAGCACGGCCGAATCGATGGGGCCTATGACCGCAAAGAAGGTGGTGAAGGCGGTGAGCGCGGTTTCGAGCATGTGATTAACGAGCAAGCGTTGCCGCTGGGCCGTTGCCCATGAATTAGGCATCCAAGGACGTTGCCTATCCAATTGGCATAGGCATAAGATGATGCCATAGCATACATGAGAAGCGCACTCAGGCGGGACCAGAGGTCGCTACCAGAGCCAGACAGGGTAGACTTGCAAAGGTCTGAGACAGTTGAAGCGCGGGTGCGCGAGGCGCCAACACCATCCCGCCGATTTTTCGATGAGATGCGCGCTCCCGACGGCAGGGTAAGGCTCGCTTATGCCGACTTTGCTGAGCTGCTCGACGGCCTCTCGATCGAATCTCTCGTCACTAAGCAGATCGCCGCGGAGGAGCTGTTTCGCCGCCTCGGCATCACCTTCGCGGTCTATGCCGATGGCGGCTCGACCGAGCGGCTGATCCCGTTCGACCTGATTCCGCGCATCCTCGACCGCGCCGAATGGGAGCTTGTCGAACGCGGCTGCATTCAGCGGGTGAAGGCGATCAACATCTTCCTTTACGACATCTATCACGATCAGGAGATCATCAAGGCCGGCCTGGTGCCCCCTGACTTCGTGCTTCTCAACCCGGCCTACCGGCCCGAGATGCACGGCATCGAGCCGCCGAACCGGGTCTATGCCCATATCGCCGGCATCGATCTCATCCGCACCGGCGAGCGCGACTTTTTCGTGCTCGAGGACAATGTGCGCACGCCCTCCGGCGTCTCCTATGTGCTCGAGAACCGCGAGATCATGATGCGGCTCTTCCCGGACGCCTTTTCCGGCCAGTCGATCTCCCCTGTCGGCAACTACCCTGAGCGGCTGCTTGAGAATTTGCGGGCGGTGGCGCCAAGCGACGACGAGGATCCCGTCGTCGTCCTGCTCACCCCCGGCCGCTACAACAGCGCCTATTTCGAGCATGTGTTCCTCGCCGAGCAGATGGGTATCGAGCTCGTCGAAGGCGGCGATCTCTTCGTGCGCGACGGCTATGTTTGGATGCGCACCACCGAAGGCCCGGTGAAGATCGACGTCATCTATCGCCGGGTCGACGACGCTTATATGGACCCACTCTCCTTCAATCCCAATTCGGCGCTTGGCGTGCCTGGTCTGTTGTCAGTTATCCGCTCGGGCAGGGTGGCGCTCGCCAATGCGCTCGGCACTGGCGTGGCCGACGACAAGGCCATGTATTGCTACGTGCCGCGCATGATCGAGTTCTATCTCGGCGAGCACGCAATTCTCAACAATGTGCACACCTACATGCTGCGCGATCCGAAACAGCGGCAGCACGTGTTCCAAAACCTGCACAATCTCGTAGTCAAGGAAGTGCAGGGCTCCGGCGGCTACGGCATGCTGATCGGACCTGCCTCGACAGCGGAAGAGCGCGAAGCCTACAAGCTCAAGGTGATGCAGAACCCCGACAATTACATCGCCCAGCCGACGCTCGCGCTCTCCACCGCGCCGACGCTCATCGACGGCGAGATCGTGCCGCGCCACGTCGATCTCAGGCCCTTCGTGCTGTCAGGCAAGGAGACGAGCGTGATCCCTGGCGGCCTTACCCGCGTCGCCCTCGTCAAGGATTCGCTCGTGGTCAATTCGAGCCAGGGCGGTGGCACCAAGGACACCTGGGTGCTGGAACGAAACTGATGCTGAGCCGGACCGCCGAGAATCTGTTCTGGATGGCGCGCGACATGGAGCGGGCGGAGAATACCGCGCGCATGCTCGATGTCAGCTTCCGCATGTCGCTGCTGCCCTCGACCATCGACAAGCAGGCGCTGCATTTCGAGCCGATACTCGATATTGCCCCAGGCTCCGGCCGCCGCTTCCACGAGCTTTATGACGAGCTCAACCACGAGACCATCATTCGCTATGTCGCGCTCGAGCCGGAGAACGGCGGCAGCATCTGGTCGCTGATCCGCTCGGCGCGGGAGAATGCCCGCGCTCAGCGCACGGCCATTTCAAGCGAAGCCTGGGAAAGTCTGAACTCGACCTGGCTCCAGGTGCAGAATCTGGATTTCGAAGGGCTGAAGCGCTGGGGATATCGGGATTTCTTTGATTGGGTGAAGGAGCGCTCGCATCTTTTTCGCGGCGTCGTGTTCGGCACCATGCTGCATGACGACGCGTTTCGCTTCATCCGCCTCGGCACCTTCATCGAGCGCGCCGACAACACCGCGCGCATCCTCGACGTGAAATATCACGTGCTCCTGCCGCAGGGCGAAGAGGTCGGCGGTCTGATCGACTACTATCAATGGGGCGCGCTGTTGCGTTCGGTCGGGGCCTTTCGCGCCTATCGCAACGTCTATCGCGATACCGTCTACCCCTGGCGCATCGCCGAGTTGCTCATCCTGCGCGAGGACATGCCGCGCTCGCTGCACCATTGCTACCACAACCTCATCGGCACCCTTGACGAGCTTGCGGGCAAGAAGGAGCTGGAATGCCGCAGCCTCGCCGGCCAGACCTATGCGCGGCTCAAATACGGCCGCATCAGCCGCATCTTCCGTTCGGGTCTGCATGAATTCCTTACCTCCTTCATCGAGTCCAACAACACGCTCGGCATGCAGATCCAGGAGGACTTCCTGATGATCCCGGCAGCGGTGGCAGGCGCGGCATGACCATGCTGATCAGGGTCGAGCATTCCACCGAATACGTCTATTCGAAGCCGCTCATTGCCAGCACGCAATATTTGCGGCTCACCCCGCTCTCCGGCCGCACCCAGGTGGTGGAAAGCTGGAAGGTCTCGACCCCCGGTGCCGTTATCCATCAATGGTTCGACCAATACCGCAATTGCTGCCACACGCTCACCGTGGCGCAACCGGTCACCGAGCTTGCCATCAGGGTGAGCGGCCTCGTGCGCACGCGCGATACCAACAGCGTTGTCGGCATCGCGCCCGCCGAGCTTCCTCTCGGCCTCTACCTGCGCGACACGTCCTATACCGTGTGCTCGCCGACCATCCGCAGCTATGCCGAAAAATTCCGCGGAAGCGCGGACCGCAACCGCATCGAGGCGTTGCACGAGATCATGCTCGCCATCGCCGATGACGTTGCCTACACCAAGGGCGAGACGCATGTGCACACGACCGGCGCCGAGGCGCTGGAGCAGGGCGGCGGCGTCTGCCAGGACCATGCCCATATCTTCTGCGCCGTCTGCCGCACGCTCGGCATTCCGGCGCGCTATGTCAGCGGCTATCTCTTCCACGAGGCCCATGCCTCGAGCCACGCCTGGGCCGACGCCTTTGTCGAGCATCTTGGCTGGGTGAGCTTCGATCCCTCCAACCGTACCGGTGCGACTGAGGCCTATATCCGCATCGCCACGGGACTTGACTATGCTGAAGCCGGCCCGATACGAGGCGTCCGTAGCGGCGGCGGGGTTGAAACCATGACCTACTCGGTTATGTTTCCAAGCCAACAATGACGCGCTAGTAAACTCAAGGCTTACAGGGACAATACCTAACAGTTGACCGATATTAACCGCACCCCTGGCCGCTTGCCGTTGGTGACCTACCCAATGGATACCTATTAAATCGGGGCGCTTAGTAAGTTGCCCATGAAGATACAATCCCAGTACATGCTGTCTTTCCAAGCTTGTTCGGCGTCTTCGCGTTCCCATGCCCATTGAAACCTAGACACCGATGGGTTTTGCCGTGTTTAGCTTTGAAGCTGATCCTACTTGGCGTGAGTTCGGTTATGGCGAACTCGCCCAGAGAGCTCGTCACGATCCCCTCATCTAGGTCGATGACGAAAGAAGGATTAGGAGCCTGCCCTTCCTCAGTAAGCCCCTTTACCCACATTGTTCCCGAGCAGGTGAGAGTGATCTTATCGGCAGCGTAGCCAGAGACCCCCGTGAGCTGCGGGGCGAGTGCGGTTGCGAGAGCTATCAGTCCGAGCTTAGACAGAATGTCTCCTCTCACTTTAAAGAGCTTCGAAAACTAGGGCAAAGGTCGAGGCGCGGTTCGCTTGGCGCGCCGCACTAGCCCGCTCCGCCGAGGGGGATGCGGTCCTTGTTCGCAGCCATCCACTGGTCGAGCGTCTGCAGCTCGGGATTCAGCGAGCGCGAGAACTCGACGCTGCGGCTGGCGCAGTAGAGGTCGTTGAAGTCGGCCTTGAACTGGAACATGTTCCCGATGTCGTCGGCGCCGGGAAAGCCGAAGGTCCGGAAGACGTCGGGCGGCACGTCGTTGTAGCGCACCTCCTCGCCGAGCGCACGCGTAAGGGCGGCAGCGATCTCCGCGCCGGTCGGGTGCTCGCCCGCGACTCCAACGGTCTGGCCGACCAGCTCGCCGCCACGCTTGAAGATCCCGTAGGCGCACTTGCCTATGTCCTCGACGGCGATGCTCGGGAGCTTCTTGTCGCCCATCGGGTAGGTGACGGCGAGCACGCCGTCCTTGCCGCGCTGCGGGCCGAGGCCAAAGAAGATGAAGTTCTCCCAGTAGAACGAGGTCAGGAGGAAGGTGGTCGGCACCCCGGCCTCCGTGAAGAAGTGGTCGGCGTCGGCCTTCGCGTCGAAATGGACGACCTTGTACTTCTCCTGGAGCGTCGGCATCCGGTCGTCGTCGAGCGGGATGGACTTGCGCGTGTCCTCGAAGGTCGACCAGATGGCGTGCCGTACGCCTGCGGCCGCCGCGGCACGGGCGAGGTTGCCGCCCTGCGCGGTCTCTTTCTCGCCGTTGAAGTGCTCCCAGAAGTTCGTCAGGCAGTACGCGCCGTAAGCCCCGTCAAACGCGCTCCGCAGACTGGCCTCGTCGTCGAGATCCGCCTGGACGACCTCGGCGCCGCGGTCGGCGAGCGCCCGTGCTGCGTCCTTGCCGGGATCGCGCGTGACCGCCCGGAGCGCGAACTCGCCGCTCGGATCGTCGAGGATCGCGCGCGCGAGCCCGCCTGCCTGAGCGCCGGTAGCGCCGGTCACGGCGATGATCTTCTTGTCGGCCATGCTTCCTCCTGATGAGGAGTGGGAAGGGCCTTCTATCACCGCGGCCCCATGCCTTTGTCAGTTTGTGTTTTGCACTGCACAGTGACGCCCAGGGCACACTAGCGACGGCGACATTGTATTACGATCCGGTGTGGGAATATCACCCTCCACAATGGAGAGCCTCGGTGTCTATCTCTTCGCCGGGGCTTTCCGTTATCCGGCGTCGGCTTCCCGACCGTCTTACGCAGTCCAGAAGTACCCGAATCTGCCGGGCCAAAGTGGATTAGCTAAGCCGCAATCATCAAGGGGCTAAGCTCGTCGACCAGGCTCGACAAGAAAACGGTCGAGCGCGAGAAGCAGTACGGCGACTTTCCCGAGCCTTGGGAAGCGTACTAAGTGCCGATCCTCGGCCGATATCATCGCAAGCGGCGCGATCGCAAGCGTACCGTGGAGCGTGATGAGATCCATGATTTTGTATTGATCCGTAGAGCCAAGAGAATTCCCTTCGTTCACCCTGCCAGAAATTCTTGTAGCGAGCGAAATTCCGGGGGGCTGCGCCCCCCTGGATTGCAATAAATGAGAAAGGGACCCGAAGCGGGTCCCTTTCTTTGCAATCTCGATCTGCTGATTATGCTAGGCGGCCTTCTTCTGGGCCTTCCAGGCTTGCTTGCACTCATGCCTGTAGGCGCGGCGGGCCTTCCTATCCGTCGGGAATTCGAGCTTGGCCGCTTCCCTACAGGGTGTACCAGGAGGCGCTGCAGCCTGCGACGGGCCGTAATAGCCGCCCTGGCCATAATTTCCTTGGCCATAATATCCACGGCGATATGCACGCCTCTCATATCTGCGGTGGACGCCAGCAACGCTCCCGGGTGTTAGCGGTCGCCCGATACGGGCTTGCGCCTTGTCCACGGACAAAGACATACCTTTGTCTTGGGATAGATGAAGCGATATAGGCGCCGCGCACAGCACTACTGCTCCCAATAGAGTCGCTCCAATCACGCTTATCTTTATCATGTGCATTCTCCTCCGGAGGCACTGCCGACCCCGTCTAAGGCGTAAACGATGCTCTTTGCTCCTGAGTTCCGAGACACGGCACGCTTGAGCGGCGAGAACAGCCCTGACGGTCGGCAGGGCTGGCCAAAATATGAGTGACGTTAGCACCAGTAACTAAAGCCTACCCACGATCGGGGTTGCGATCACGCCACCGGCGCACTCGATCGGCGCAGCCTGAAGAAGGCGTAGATATAACTGAGCCAGAGGACGACGGAGAGGCCGTAGAAGATGCCTACGC
This sequence comes from uncultured Alphaproteobacteria bacterium, assembly GCA_963827365.1. GTDB lineage: Bacteria > Pseudomonadota > Alphaproteobacteria > Rhizobiales > Methyloligellaceae > Methyloceanibacter. The sequence continues at coordinate 49,433 of CAWHAX010000011.1, forward strand.
TCCGGCGCTGCCTCACGCCGTTCGGGACGAACCCTGCGTGACGCGCTTGACCACCGTGGCCGCGATGCCCGCGAGCACTGCCTTGACCTGCGGGGACTTCAGTATGTCGACGATTGGGTTCGACCCTGGCGCTTGCCCCTGAGGCTGGCCACCGCCGAGGATATCCCGAAGCTGACCGGGCTTCTGATGCAGGTCGGTGAGCACCTTTCCCAGGTCAGTCGGATCGGATGCCACCTTTCCCGGCAGCTTCACGCCGCGGGCGGCGGCTCGCTCCTGCAGCATCTTCAGGAACTCCGCTCGGTCTTCCGGCGACAACTTGCCCAGCGCCTCTCGCGCCGCCTGAGCGTATTGATCGGACGGCACGGCGTGTGACACTTCACCATACCGCTTCAGAACCTCTTGGTCGGAGTAGCCCTCGGACGGATCTCCTTGTTCGTATCGATCAACGAAATCCTTGTAGTCTTTCTGACGTTGTCCACCGCCGAGTAACTCGTCAAGGATACCCATGTGCACCTCCTTTTGAACTCTTAGTCGTCGCCAGCTGCAGCGTTCGCCATCGCTACTTTGCAGGCATCGCTAAGATCGGCGGCGTGAGACTTCATGCAGGCTTCAAGGCGGCCCTCGCCAGCTTTTACATCCGCGCAATGCTGTTTCACGTCAGCCGCACAGGCCTTGACGTTTACGGCCTTGACCAAGACGTCCTTGCACTCGTCCGACAGGCCCTTGATGTTCGTCTTGAGGCAATCCCTGATCTTGCCTCCGCCAGGCTCCACCCCTGGGCACATCGCCTTGGCATCCTTCAAGCAAGCGCCTGTTAATTCTGCCGACGCCATGGAAGATGGGAGCAACAAGGCGATGCCAAGAAAAAGAGAGCTGGTGATAGCAATACGTCTAGGTCTGGAGTGATAGCGATAGTCCTGTCGATCATGATGATGATGCAGGCGAAGCCCCGGCGGGGGACACGGGGCTTCTGGGGCGCTTCGTCGATGTCTGGAAAGGCTGTTGGGAGCTGGGTTCCTATCCGACTGGTAGCTAGTTCAACGTGCAGGCGGTGCCAATCGTTCCCTGGCATCCGGTTCGGCCAACAGCAAGCGGCTGGGGGCCAGCCAGATGCGGACGACCAGGAAGCACAAGGATGCCGTGAAGCGTTGCGACCAATGCCATCAACAGCGATGAGCATTGTAAAGCGGCGGCCCCATCCCACCTATAGAGGACATGGCGCGGCCCGGTTGAGTTTGGTTGAGAGTGGGGCGCGGCATGTAATGAGTAGCAGGGCCCCTTAGTGGGGCCCTCCTCGTATCTGCTATCTGCCGCAAACGACCGAAGTTAACGCATGGACGACCTTGGCGAAATCAAGTTTCTTAAGGCCGCCAAATCTGACCGACAACGCGGAGAACCTTAAATGCCACTCATCAGCTTCTGTGCTGGGTGACGGAACTCAGTGATCGAGGCTATAGGAATCCCAACGGCGATAATTATTCAGTTGCGCCGGGGCAGCGCCCCCACAGCTTCGGGCTTTCCCATAACGGCCTATGGGCGTAGAAATGGGGCTGTTTCTTTTTTGTTAATCTGTGTCATGCCAGCACACAGGATCCGCGACTTCCCGTCACCTTGGACCGTCAAGCACATAACAGGCGGCTTTGAGGTGCTTGACGCCAACGGCCAGTCAATCGTCTCCGTCTATGGACGCGAGACCCGAGTTGATGCTGACACTGGGCCTCCGCTGACCATGGATGAGGCGCGGGACATCGCCACCAACATCGCCATGGTGCCAACGGTCCTGGCACTGAAAGATGTTTTTCGATTCTGTCTGAAAGTCCTTGCCTTCGCCTTCGGCATCCTCATCGCAGCTGCCCTGGCGGTGCACCTGACCAGCTAGTCTCTCGGGGAGTCCAAGTAGGCTTGATAAGCATGTTCGATGCCTGCGCGACTTTTCGATGACGAGGACCGGGTCATTGGCAGAGCCCCACCGGGTTAATTCCGCGAGACGTTAGCTCGCGGGTGTAGTGGCTGACGGTGATCGAGCAAGCCGCCTTTAGCGCGCTGTCGGTGGGCATCTGACGCATGGAGGCGGAATAATAACAAAGGCCCTTGATGACCAATGCAGTCGACAGTCGCGAGAGCTCCTTCTTGTCAATCATCGCGTTCATCCTTTGACACTCGGCCGATTTCGAGGAATTGTTCGCCCAAGATGAACTCCATCGGCTTCTTGCCGGTGGTGTAGAAGACCACGGCGAAGAACATGCCCACGGTGACGAAGATCGCCAGACAGCACCTCGGCCTGTGCGAGACGCGGGCCACACCGAGGCAAACCAAGCGCGATGCAAATGCGACGTGTCACGATCCTTCTTGATTTTCATTGCGCTCTCTCCCCTCGATTGTTTTTAGCAAAGGAAGGCCGGAAGAACGCCTCGACTTCACCGATCTTGATAGGCATGTTCGATGCCGTTCGCCCAACGCGCCGCATCAAGGGCGATCCATGACCCATCGCTTTGCGGCCTCAAGTTCTCCCGCTGGGAAATGTTTGATCTTAGCGGCTACGAAATGTGAGGCCAAGTTCTCAGCGACAGCTCCCAAGGGTAAATTGGATACAACGCCGACCTTTTTGATGTGCTTGTGATGATCGCGCACAAAGCGAAAATGGCTCGCCATGGCACCGAGGCTGTCCCAGCCTGGAAAGGCAGCGACCTCGATAATGAGACCGGCGAGAGCGCCCCTTTCTTCGATGTGGGGATTGACCGTTGCCGCGAGTTGCTCAAAGTCGGCTTGCTCAAGCTTGGACCGCGGTCGCACATACAGAATCGAATGCACCTCGTCGAGTTTGTGTTCGATCATCTCTTCGCTCCCATGACGAACGTCCAGCTTCAGCCCTTGGTCGGGCAGCCCGTACGCCAAGGCGCTTGTTGTCGTCTGACATCAACCCCCCGCTGACTAAGCTACGTCTGTAGCCACAGCCCGATGAACAGAATGATAGCGAGGAACGCGAATCCCAACTCCATCACTGCTTCCTCTCGTATGGTGCCTGCGTGGTGAGCCCCATTGTCCCCATTAGGTCATTGACGGTTTCGTAGACCGCTCTTGCTTCCGTTTGAAGATTGACGCCGGCTGAGTTGGCAGAGATGGCCAGCCCCATGAGATTTGAAGTTACCTCCTCATATTGAGAAAGTACGGCCTGTGTAACCTCCTCCAAATCGCCACGCGTATTTATAAAGGCGAGGCACTTGGTAGCGAAAGCGTGTGCTGAAAGGGCAGCCTTCTTTAAGTCGTCCCCCAACCCGGCTTCATCACAAGCTTGACTAAACTTATTAAGGTGTTTGATCTTTTTGTGCAGGACTGACACGCTTGACTTTACATCGCCGGTAGCTTCGAGCCCTTTGGTGGGCTCGCCTGTGGTGGATTTTGAGCGGCTGCCCAATATTCTCTTCAACGAATTGAATATCATTTGCTGCTCCAATGCAGAATCGAGGCGAGCACAATTAACCTCTCCCTGTTCTGCAACATCCTTTGGGCAGGCCGTTGCGCAGATCTGCGATATTGTCGCACTGATTCTCCGGCGATCTTCGGCGCGGTCGCGCTGGTCTCGGCGGCTATGAATCCGTCAAATGGGGGCCGCGTGTCAATTTGCGAAAGAGGAGACTGCGGCCATCGGCTGGGTCGTCGCTAAGGCTGCTTGGAAACGGCGGCCCTTCTTAGTGTTTCACGAAGCGCTCACGGATAGTCTCCACCTTGGCGGGCTTCTCCTTCGCGGCGGACTTTACTCTATAAGTCTTGACCTCAGCCCGCCCGACGCGGCTGTCGCGAGTGGGCAACTTCTTTGGCTTGGCTTTCGTCGGCATGTCGGCCTCCTCCGGTGGTGCGGATTGCCAGAGAAGCAGTTTGATCCAATCCGCGCAAGACCTGTGCAATGGCCTCCGCGAAGCATGTTCGGAGCTACTATGCAATCCACAAAGCACCGTATACTGACTATCCTCACACCGTACACTGACTAATAATCGGGGCGGGTGTCAAAAAGATTGCCGCATGCAAAGCGAGGAGCGCTGAGGCGGTCAAGTTCCGCTACGGGTCTACTTTTTGCAGGGGTTAGGAGAAAAAATCATGCCGAGAAAAAGCCGCGCATCGCTAGAAATCGTTCCGTTCGAACCGCATATGGCGCGGATCAAAACGCCTCCGGGCCTCGATGGAGTGGAACGAGAATTATTCGAACGCATCGTCAAGGAAACAAGCCCGATGCACTTCACGGAGAGCGATGCGCCTTTGCTCGTCGCCTACGTTCAAGCAATCAATCTTGTCGATTTGACCTATCAGGATGCACTGGCAAGCCCTGATCGCCTTCCGGCATGGGAGCGTGCCGTTAAGGTGATGAGCGCTTTGTCCGTGAAGCTTCGATTGAACCCGCATAGTCGAGTTGATCCGAAGACATTGACGAGATCGCATCTCGGATTGTCGCATCGGGAGATTTCACCGAGCCTCGAAGGCTTGGCCGCGATCCGTGACGGCGGCGGGCGCGGCTGGACGGCGCGAGGTTGATAAGATCGAAAAACCCACAGAGATCGAGGATCATTTCAAGCACGCGCCGAAGCAGGCGTGATCCGGCTTCGGCTACGGCCGCGGTCCGAGGTAAGGCCTGTTGTAGCGGGCGTCGACGCAGTTTTGGCCGTTCCAGTAGCGATATTCTCCACAGCTTGTCGGACGCGGCGGCGGCACCACGATGACCGGCTCCCCGGCTACCGCGGGCGGCACGACGGGGACAACGTGCGGCACCACGACGGCGGGAGGAGCGCCATAGGGATATTGCCGGTAATAACGGCGCGGAAAAATCTGGACCTTCTGGACGAGGCCGTCGTCGGCTGCTGGCGAGGTCAGAGTTGCGCCGGGGGCGGCGTTGCTCGGCGTGGCCGAGACCATAAGGCCAGCGATGGTCGCCGCGAGTGCAATGTGGGCATGACGCATGTGACGCTCCGTCTTTTCGGTTTGCTATCCCTGTCCCAACAATAAGCCGAAGCGTGGCGGAGCGCGATGAGCAATCCTCGCTGGCGTCAGACCGGCAGAAATTGCCCGCCAAGTTGGCATCAGCCGGACTTCGGTCTACCGGGTTCTAGGTTGACGAGCTTCATTGCTCGCTGCCTTGGCCGTCCAACGGTCAGCTTCGCACGAACTGCGATGGCTGCAAGGTCGTCGCTCCTGTCCACGGAACGCTTGAAGGCTACGGCGTCACGGGCGTTCGCCCGACAGCAAGTCGTCTATGGCGCTCCGAAAACCGCCTTCTCTAGGTGTCTGGCAGGCGAGGAGGCAAACTTAGTCCTCAGCTTCGCTTCCAGCATCTGGTCCTCACGATCAATTTCGTCAAGCAGCGGCTGGCTAACGCTAATGTCCATCACATTTGAGAAATCGATGTGTTCTAGCCGGTACAATGATGTCCCCCATTGGCGAATCCGCAATTTTATCACTCACGGTTTGCCAAGGCTGTGTCCGGATCGTCACGTATGCTAGGAAATCCCCCATATGCTTGACCTCCCCGCTAGCCGCTGGTGGTCACAGATCAGCGTAGCTTGCCTCTAGCTGCGATGGTCGCAAGCTCGTCGTCACTCATGTCCACCGCCTTACAGAAGTTGTTGGCATCGCCAGTGTTGAACTGCGGTGGCTTGCCATAGGCGCGGTCAAGCAGGGTATTAGCGGCAGCCACACGGGCATTAGGATCCATAGCCTCCCCCCATGCATTGGGGGCTTCGTGGATCGAACGGCTCTAGAGACGACCTGTCCCGTCACTTTATCGGCATTTGGCGGTAATCCGCTGAGGAGACCCGGCTGGCGTCCACCGCGGGCCGGTTTCTTTCTAAGCCAAGTAAGTGGTCAATCTGCTTCTTGGCCTCTGCCAAGGCATTGTCCCTTGAAGGGAATTGCCGGGATGCTCCCCGAGAAAGAATAGGAAGCTCGGGAGAAGCGGGGGCTGCCATAAAGCGCCACGAGAGTACTTCTCTGCGGAAGTGGATGAGATAACCCCGATAGTTGACCATGACGAACTCCCCCGCTGCTCAGCAGCAGGCACTTATTGAGCAACTAAGGAGCTGCGAAAACCGCCAACTCTAGGTCCAGGTCCATATGCTTAGTGTCTGTGGGTTTTGCATCCATTTTCCCCTCCAAGGCTGTTGGCCTCGACGGGCCTTGCGCTCAACCTCCTCCCGCCCAAAAGATGTGGGGTGACGGCTTCATTACCCAACCCCCCACTTGCTCACGATCGCGATGCAGCACCCCCATTAGCACGCCCGTCCACTCGCCATCCTCGAAGGTGCGGACAACGTGAAAGGCTTGTGTGGCAAGTGGGCTTTCCAAATCGACGCTATACAAATCGACGTGAAGCACCGGACGCTCATCGAGCGAGACGACAACGCCATAATCTTGGCCAGTGGTCTCACTCCAAGCAACGTGGCCGAATCGGAGCGTAAACGGAAATACCTTACCGTCGTAGTCCGCTTCGATTTTCGATTGTAAGAGGCTTTTGTCGGGTGCATCGCCCTGGCGGTCTAACAGAAACGCCATGACGTTATCGGCAAGCCGGACTGGGTCGTTGCTCATTTGTCTTTCGGCACAGCTCTCGAGGTGATGGGACGAGAAGTTTTTAGAATTTTGCTTTGAGTCGAATCGCGCGATCCGCCGAGGCTCCGCGGCGGCGAGACGTTTTGTTGATGCGCCACGTTTACCGTTAGCGCCCTGACAACATTTTGCGCGAGAGGGTGCTTTTTGACAATCCGAGTCAATAACAGGCTTGAGCCGCCCCAGTTCGTCATAGGCGTGTCAGACACGAACACGTGCTGCCAAACTACTAGCGACGAGGTTTGCGGCTTGTAGGTCTTAGTGGTGAAAGCAGCTTGCCAATGCAAGCGACGCGGCGATGCCGCGATGGTGGTACGCATTACTTGGCCCCCTCGACTCCTCCCTTGCCGTTCGTGGGCAAGGCGTCAGATTGCGATCCAATCACATCGCGGGGCGAAATTGGTGACGCCACAGCCACAGCGCCTTAAAAAATTCCGGGAGGATATGTATTGCGCCTGTCTGGGAAACCGACACTGACGGTAACACCCGCCTCGTCGGGCGTCGCAATGTTCACACTGGCGAGCTTGAGCCAGTCGATTGACTGTTGCAACCCTACCCCACCTGTAGGGTCAGTGTTTTGCAATCTTGGGGGCGGCAGCGTTTGCGTGGTGGCTGGCCAGATAGCGGCCGCCAAGAGCTTGCCGGAGTACCGGCAAGCCCAGCTTGAGCAACGTCAATGCATCGAGAAGGCGACACGGGCGCCGGTCCACGCAGGTTTTCAATCGCCGCGTTGTCGCCCACCATCTGGGTGCCGAAAAACCCGTCTCATTGGTGATGGCTATTCCAGATCACCCCTGGGACTAAAGCTACGCCAGAGGCTGCAGCCATCGTCAAATTGTCGATCTTCACCTGTAGCGCCCGCACCTTGTCGGTTAAGCAGGCGATATCGTAAGCATATTGCTTGCACGCTGCGTTCCTCGCCTCGATCTCGCGCGTCAGGCGCTCGATCCGCTCCTTCATGTCTCTTTCCAGCTCCGTCATTCGTCCATCAGCATCTGGTGAGAGATGACCCCCGCCCCAACCATCAACGGAGACGATGGTGCAATATCAGAATGAGGAAATTGTAAACGCCTGTTTCGCCGCGGGACAGTTGCGCGCAACCAATCCTCGATGTTGGTGAGGGTGCTTGTAAGCTCGATGTCAGTGAGGTGTGAAACCGGAAGGGTTAATCCTGGGTTAACCCTCTGAGCCCATGGTTCGTTGGGATCACCGGCATCGGGGCCAAAGATAGCCATGCCAATGCGGAAGCCAAAGCCTGCGGCAAGCCCGAAAGAGCGCGAAGTCGCGCGTAAGCCCCGCAAGCCACGGGCGCGTAAGAGCGCCGAGCGACCCTTGCGGCGCGCCGCTCCCTCCGCCCCCGGTCTTTTACCGGAGAAGCAGGCCCGACATCGAGATCAACGCGCCCTTCTTCCACCTGCATCTCAGGGGGAACCGGTGACGCCCCTCGTCATGTGGAGGGTGTACAAGCACCCGAAAGACTATCCTGGCGAATACGTGGCGAGGAAGTTCCTCATCACGGAAGATTTTTACGGGCCCACCTACGAGTCGATTAGCTCAAGGTCGTTGAGGGACGTGCGAAACGTCTTGCGAAGCCTGTACCGCGGCTTGATCCAGTTGAAGCACCTCCCCGACGACGGACCGGATATCGTGGAGGTATGGTTATGACGCCATCGACCGAGCCCAATCGGACCTAGGTATTATTTCTTCTTGGGCTTGCTTGCTTTCGCGGTCGATTTGACGTGGCCTTTGGATCCGAGCTTCGTCTTACTTTTTTCCGCTTCCGCTGCTCTTCGCATTTCCGCAGCCATCCGCGTTTCCGCTCTGAGCGTTAGCGCCGCCCGGCGCGCCCTATGTGTGGCTCTGCGCTGGCTCGTTCGGCGCCTCATCTCCTTAGCCTTGGTCTTATTCAGCATAGGGCCCTCCAGTAGTGCAGCATCGCCATCTCGTAATCGAGGTGTTTAGGTGCTTCCTCTTTTCCACAAGCGCCCTCATGGCGGGCTGACCTTCCCCAGTAAGTCGGGCAACTTGGCAATGTTGCTCGCTATGCGTCTAGCTTCATCGAGGGTGAGCACCTTGCGCATAAAGGCGTCATTGGGATTCTCGCTTGAGTAGACATACGCAAGCGATTGCCCATTAGCGTCAATCACCTTGAATCCGCCAGCTATCTTCTCAACGGTCCATGGTGCCGGGAAATAATCCTTTTTGCCGTGCTGCTCATTGTTATCTTCGGCATTAGCTATTTGCGGATAGTGTTCGTTGCCTGCTTGTGGCCTGCTCCTTACTCTTTTCACCAGGAACAGCAGGGCCCAACCCAAAACCCACGCCAACCCTACCGGGATAAAAGCCAGCAGAGCCCAACTGCTCCAGTGGGCGATGGCAAGAGCCTGCCGGAGTTCTTTATTGCAGCCCTCCACACCCCCCTTCCTCGCCCAGTTCTGTTTGATGCAAAGCTGGTATCGGTCCCCGGCTATACGCCTATCGTTATCTTCCCGGCTCAAATGAAAGTAAGACGGCCCCACTACGACCCAAACCACCGAGGCAATGATGCCGAGTTGCTGCCAACTGATAAGGCGCATTGAATTACCGCCCCGCCGTAGTTGTGCGTCTCAACTAGCCCTTTCCGAGTAGCGTTGGCCAGCTTGGCGATGTTGCTCGCTATGCGGCGTGCCGACCAAGCCGACCATGAAGAAGCCCCGGCTCGGGGAGAACCGGGGCTTGGGTTTTTGGAGTAGATGGCACTTATACTGCTGACCATGCGGCCATCAGGGACTCATGGAGTAGCACAACCACTGTTCGGCACGCTGTAGCTTGCGGGCAACGTCACAAAGGAAATCTTGTCAGGAACGCTGCGGAAGCGCATCAGGCCATGTCGTGCCTAGTCGTCGGTCAACAGGTCATAGTCCCGAAGAACCTCGAACATCGCCCTAATGAACTCTCCCTTATCGCTGTTACTGACCTCGTGGTTCCACACTGGTTGAGCAGTCCAGTTCGCAGCTAACCCATCGGCGTCAGTGCGGTCGATAAAGACATCAATCAGGTGCCGCCGGACTGGATCGGGCAGCTTATCGCGGATTAGTCCTTCGAGCTCGTTAGCGGGCTTCGACGGCGTTTTCGATGAATCTCTCGCGTTCAGAGTTGGCGCTCTTGCGATTTTGCTGGCTATGCGGAGAGCTTCATCCTGGGTAAGCACCTTAGCCATGTGGCGTTATTCCGGTTCTCGCGTGTCGAGGTCGCGAGACTTGGCGTTCCAATTTCTTAGTGCCGCTTGTTCTGAGGCTTCGCGGCTTGCTCCCCTTCCGTAAGCTACATGTTCGCCATCTGTTACTTTGGTTTCATACACGCGGTCGTAGCCTCTCAGCCGATCTAACCAGTTGCGCCGAACCCGTGAGGTTCTGAGTTCTAGTTCACGCATAGCCGCCGAAAGAATTAGGGAAGCCGGGACCGAAGCCTTGGCTCACGACTTGCGATCAACGTGAGGACGACCTCTCCTGCGCGGCGGGCGGTCGGGATTGAAGGCGCGATGAAAATCTTCCCCTGCCAAATCTTTGAACAAAGCCTCGGCGTTTTCTCGCACCAATCGAGCGAGCTCGCTTGGGTCTAATTTCCTGGTACGTTCCGGCAGACGCTTTGATTTGGTCATGGGTGGCGGAGTTCCCGCGAGGAAAAAGGGAACACCACCTACCGCTGAGCTGCCACTCTGTCATTAAACTAGGACATAGTCCGCCGCGACCGGGTAGCAGAAAGCCCCGGAGAGTGTGCTCTCGGGCCGGGGTTTCCTTTGTCACGCGCCCTGCGAATCGGGGCTTTCGCGGGGCTGACGGCTTAGGCAAACGGGCAACGAAGCGTTACACATTCCGCCCATCCGCTTGCGGTGCCGGCGATCCTCGGACGATTGGCGTGGCGCGCTATTTGGCGCCAAGGCCCAAGTAGTGGAAGTCACCAACAATAGGAAAGCAACGTCCAATCTATCCGTTTCTTTGCCTGAGTGACCGCGCTCTCTTTATCGCCAGCGCAAAAATCGCTTCGCGAAAGAATGGGAAGGTCAGGCCTGCGTGGATGGACGCCGACTAGCCACCCAGAGGGTGCGCGAGTCAGTTCCAAATCATAGTCTCTATAAGTCAGGGTAATTCGATCCCTGACGGCGTCGGTCGCGTAGAGTTTCAGCATGGAAAATACCCCCTCGAGTTGGACGACCTTGGGGGACCGGTCGCTTAAAATTCGTTTCAAATACTGTTGAATCATCGGGGTGGTTAATAAGGCGCGAAGACAAATCTCCCCCCGCCAACAGCATTTGCGTTGATCCTGGCCGCGAATTGAACCTTGTCTGTTCAATTCTCGGCCTGGAGAGCACAGGATGGTTAATTATCTGATTTTACTAAGGTAAGTTTAGCCCTTGACACGATGGTTGCGAGTTCATCGTCGGTCATGTCGACGGCCCGTTTAAAGGCTTGGGTGTCCGAGGTGCTAAACGTGGGTGCCTTGCCATAGGCGCGGTCAAGCAGGGTATTAGCGGCAGCGACACGGGCATTCGGCGGCGCTTTTTCGTTCAGTATGATTTGGACAAGCACGTCGAGGGCTTCAATCGTGTGCTCGCGCGCAAGCTCTTGGAAGTCCCCCAGCACCTCTGGGCCTTGCTATCGAGTGTTTTATCTATGACCCGCCGTGCCATGTTTCCCTCTATGCCCAACTTTGCCCAATATACGGACGCAAACGGGGATAGACAACGATGAACGCTAAACAGAACAAATCCTTGGTTCTCAAGGATTGTGGGATACCGCTGTGGACAGCTAGGGACAGACAAATGTTTCCAAGCCAACAGCAACAAGCTCAATAGGGGGACTGCTTGACCTATTGCATTGGCATTCTGCTCAATGAAGGGCTGGTGCTGGCCTCCGATTCCCGCACCAATGCCGGCATCGACCGCGTCTCCACCTTCCGCAAGATGCACGTCCTGGAAAAGCGGGGAGAGCGCTTCTTCGCGCTGCTCACCGCCGGGAATCTGTCGCTGACACAAGGGGTGATGAGCTTGCTCAGCGAGTGGCTCGAACTCGGGCGATCCGGAGAAAGATCTATGGGCGGTGGTCTCCATGTTCGCCGCGGCGAGAGCCGTCGGCACCGCGATGCGCGAGATGCACAAGATCGACGGCGGCTATCTCCAGCAGCATGACGTCGACTTCAGCGCCTCTTTCATCCTCGCCGGCCAGCTCAAGACCGGACAGCTGAGGCTGTTCCTCATCTATGACGCCGGCAATTTCATCGAGGCCATGGGCGATACGATCTATTTCCAGATCGGCGAGGTGAAATACGGCAAGCCGATCCTCGACCGCATCATCCATCCGAGCACGAGCCTGAACGACGCGGTGAAATGCGCGTTGATCTCCTTCAATTCGACCATGCGCTCCAATGTGTCGGTCGGGCCGCCGATCGATCTCTTGGTCTACCGGCGCAACTCGATGGCTCCCGGCTTCACCATCAGGCTGGAAGGCACCGACCCCTATCTGAGGTCAATCCGCGACGCCTGGGGATCTGCGCTGCATAAGGCGTTCCAAGAGACCGTCCCCGATCCCGGCTGGAAGCTTTAGTCCTTGACCGCCTCCCGCGTTCGCCGCAACCTTGCCGCAGCGGCCCTTCCCGTCATCGCCATTGTCGGGGCCACCGTGCCGGCTTCGGCCGAATCATCTGGCTATACCGTTGCGCCTGCCGGCCCGGGAGATCCCCGCAACAGCTACGTGGCGCCAGTGAATGCAGTCTTTGTCGTGGACAACGCCAAAGGGCAAATCAGCCTGTGCTACCCCGATAGCAAGGACAACAAAGCAGCGGTCATGTGCACGCCTGCGACCAAGCTGCCGCAATAGCTATCGCGCCGTCTCGGCAGGCGCCTCGCGCCGTGCTTCAAGAAGAAGCCAGCTAAGCTTAGGGCTTGCCGCCGGGCATGCCCGGGGGCGTGCTGTCCTGGATCACTTGCGCCGCGAGGTCGCGGATTTCCTCGAGCTGATGCACGAAGCTTTCCATCTGCTTCCGCGCGTGCTCGGTCTGCAGCTCCATGGCCTGGCCGACGTCCTTGCTCTCGGCGAGCTTCATGGCGAGAGCAAAATTGGCCTCGGCGTTGTTGCGGGTGATCTCGGCGATCTTCTCATTGAGCGAGCGCAACCCGCTTCCCGCCGTTTGCGAGCTCGTCTCGAACGTCTTCCACGCCTTTTCGCTCGTCGCCGCAAAGGTCTCGAACGCACGCTTTGTCTGCTCGATGCTGATCTTCATCAAGTCGCGGAAGGCGTCCGGGACTTCAGCCTTGGGTAACGCGTCATTGGCCATGATACTCTCCTGTCCTCGCAACTGCCCTCGACTGCCCGGCCTTTTCGGCCATCAGCAGCCTCGTGCTCACCGGCCACCAAGCAGCCCACCAGAAGTTCCTGATCATCAAGTCTAGCACGGCGCCGATCCTTTAGGCAGGGGAGGGGCCTCGTCGCCTCCACGCCACATCGTGGTGGAAACCGCGCAAAGCGGCGAGCGGAAGCGCGGAATTCGCTTTGCAATCAGGAGCGCTTGCGTCTTACTCAGTAGGGGGACGGAAATCGCTACAGGGTACAGGGCATTTGACACCGCTCGATTGATCGGAGCGAGGCCGGACACGGCCTTGGCAATCAAAAGGAAGGTTCAACATGCTGCGCTTGGCCGCCCTCGCTTCAGCCCTCGCTTGCGGTGCATCCTTGGCTCATGCCGAGATGCTGCCGGCCTACGACCCGGAGGCCATTTGCGCCGCGGTCGCGGGAGGCGCTGCGCGGCAGGAGCTGATCATGCGCGGCTGCCTCGATTTTCAGGAGCGCACACGCAAAGAGGTCGCCCTCGCCTGGGACAAGCTTCCAGCTCCCGTGCAGGAATCCTGCACCAAGGCGACACAGGCGACTGGCGACTATTGGAAGCTGAAAAACTGCATCGATAGAGAGGCGCCGATCATCGTCCATGCGCCCGGGCATTAGGCGGCTTAGGGAAGCGCCGGGCGCAGCTCCGGCTTTCCGGCAAATCCCGGCGCGCCGTGGGTTCGCGGGATGGCGTCCTTGAACACCTGAATGAGGTCCATTCCGTCCAATTCCTCATCGGTCGACGCGGACATGGCGAGGTCGGTATAGGCCTTCGCATTCTTGTCTGCCTTGACCCGTTTCAGGGCGGGACGGAACTTGAGGAAAAGCTGCGCCCAGCGGACTCCTGAGGTGAGAGATTCCACCACCCGGCGTGGATAGAACAGAACCGGGCTCTCGATCTTCATGCCCGGCCTGCGCTGCGTGCGGATCTTGCGCCGGACGATGCCGCACTCGAGCGGGTGCACCTTCTCGATGAGGATCGAGCCGAGGAAATGCACGACCGAGGAATAGAGAGCGCTGGTGCGCTTGCCGCGCGCCGCATCGCGCCTGAGCACGGTCTCGACGTGCTCGGGCGTATAGAACTGCCGCCACGAGTCGAAATAGACCTTCTCCCAGGTCGTGTCGGACATGATCGGATGATGCGAGACGCGGTGGTTGAGGTCGTATTTGTTAAGGTCGGGGTCCATCCAAACGCCTTTGGTGTGCAGGACTTTATGGTCCTCAGAGCCCGGCAGGGGCGTGAGGAAGAAGAACTCGATCAGGTCTAGCGGCATCTCCCGCTGGATGATCTCGATGTTGCGCGCGATCTTCTCCGGCGTGTCATCGGGAAAGCCGAGGATGTAGCCGGCGTATGTAATCACGCCGACATCCTTCCAGGCCTGCAACATCTTGCGGTATTCCCAGATCTTGTTCTGCCGCTTCTTGGCGGCGGCGAGCGCATCCGGGTCGATATTCTCAAGCCCGATGAACACGCGGGCGCAGCCGCCCCGCGCTGCCTTCTCGATGAAGCCGTCGAGGCGGTGACACAGCGTGTCGACTTGCAGCGTCACCTTGAACTTGAAGCCCTGCTCCTCGCGCAGCCAGATGAGCCGGTCGAGAATCCCTTCCCAGTCCTTGTTGCGCGCGAAATCGTCGTCGGTGATGAAGAACCGATTGATGTTCTGCGCCGCGTTGGTGCGGATGATCGCCTCAACATCGTCAGGGGTGCGATGGCGCGACTTGCGGCCCTGCACGTTGATGATGGTACAGAACGAGCATTGGAACGGGCAGCCGCGCCCTGCATCAAAACTGGTATAGGCGCCCGCCATCTTGCGCACCACCTTCGCCGGCAGGATCGGCAGTGTGGCGTTCGACAGGTCCGGCAACTCCTTCATCAGATTGTAGAGCGGCTTTAGTGTGCCAGCCCATGCCGCCTGCACAATTTCATCCATGCGCCCTTCGGCCTCGCCGGCGTAGATCGAGATGCCGAGCTCTTGCGCTGAGACGATTTCCGGCGGGCTTTGCGGCAGCATGGCGATGCTGCCCGCAGCATGGAAGCCGCCCATGATGACCTGAATGCCGGCATCGCGGAACTGCCGGCCGATATCGACGGCGCGGGGGAACTGGTTCGACTGCACTCCGACCAGGCCGACCATGGCGCCGTCCGCTGCCTTGAGCCGGCGGATCAGCTTGTTGAAGCGTATGACGGTATTGGTCTCGTCGATCACGTCGATCTCGATGTCGACGTCGTCCCCCAGGACCTTCCGCCGGCGGCTGTCGTCGATCAGGCTATAGACCGATGCAAGGGAATTTGAGGGTATCGGGGAGCGGAACCACTGGATGACGTAACCGTCATCGTCGTAGTGCGACGGCTTGATGAGAACGATGAGAAACCGTTTGGTGCCCGCCATCTGCCCTCCCGAGCAGAAGCTATCAGTCTAGGAGGAAGGCCGCACTCGAATTCGGCAAGAATGCGAAACCTGCTCATGAGATGCCGATAAAACACAGGCTCTTCAGGCTGTTCCGACAGAGACTTGCTTGCGCAAACATGCCGCTCATCCTGCCCACCCACTAGCCCTAGCTTAGAGCGCTCGGCGAGCAGTCTCTACTCCACGATCATCCCCATCAGAGTTTCGAGCCGGTCAGCTTCCTCGGCTGGCTTGTCCCAGCGGATTCGGTGGATGCGGGGAAAGCGCATGGCGACGCCAGACTTGTGCCGGGTCGAGCGGTGCACTGAGTCAAAGGCAACCTCGAACACGAGCTTTGGCTCGACCTGGCGCACGGGACCGAAGCTATCCACGGTGTGATTGCGCACGAAGGCGTCGAGCTGCCGCAACTCCTCGTCGGTGAAGCCGAAATAGGACTTGCCAACCGGAACGAGCTCAGGCTCGCCGGCCTCGCTCATCCGCCAGGCGCCGAACGTATAGTCGGAATAATAGGACGACCTCTTGCCGCTGCCGCGCTGCGCATACATCAGCACGGCGTCAAGCGTGAGCGGCGCCCGCTTCCATTTGTACCAATGTCCCTTGGGGCGTCCGGCGAGATAGGGACTATTGCGGCGCTTGAGCATCAGCCCTTCGATGCCGGTCTCGCGCGCACCGGCCCAGAGCCGCTCGAGCTCTTCGATGGAGCTGAAGTCGAGCACGTCGGAGACATCAGTGCGCGGCGGCCGCGCCTTCGCGTGCCATTCCTCGAGCCGGGCGCGGCGCTCGACGAAGGGCAGGGGACGCAAATCCTTTTCGCCGTGGAACAGCATGTCGTAGAGCCTGATATGGGCCGGATGCGATTTCAGCATGGCGGCGCTGACGGTTTTGCGGTTGAGCCGCTGCTGTAGATCGTTGAACGGCGCGACCTCGCCTTCGCGCATCACCAGGAGCTCGCCGTCGAGCACGACGCCTTGCGGCAGGCCCGCCACCACATCGGGAAAGGCGCTTGAAATATCGTCGCCGGTGCGCGAGAAGAGGCGCCGCTCGCCGCCTTGATTTGCCGCCTGCACGCGGATGCCGTCCCACTTCCATTCCGCCACGAAATCCTTTGGCTCGATCAAGGCCAACTCCCTGTCCTCGATTTGATGCGACAGCATCAGCGGGCGGAAGGTCGCCGCAGCTCCCGTTTCGGGCTTTGGGCCGGAGCCTGAAAGCCAGGCGAACAGCTCGGTGTAAGGCGGGCGGAGCCCGTGCCAGACCTCCTCGATCTCGGTCAGTGGCACTTTCGACCATTCGGCGAGTGCGGTCTTGGCGAGCCGCGCCGAGACGCCGACGCGGAGCGCTCCGGTGAGGAGCTTGAGCAGCGCCCAGCGCTCGGTGGCATCGAGCCCGTCGAGCCAATGGGACAAGAGGCCCGGTACCTCGCTCGGCATGGCGCGCTTCAGTTCCTGCACGATGTCGTCAAGCCGCGGCGCCTGCGTTGACGCTTCGGCCCCGGGCCAGATCAGCGCGATGGTCTCGGCGGTATCGCCGACATAGTCGCGGGAGAGGCCGAACAGCACCGGGTCGATGCGCGCCTCGATCATCTCGCCAAGGATGCGGCGGAGCGGCAGCCGGAAGAACAGCCCGTCGGTGAGCGCGGCGAGCGTCCAGCCGCGGTCCGGGTCTGGCGTCGCGGCAAAATAATCGGCGAGCAGACGTAGCTTGTCGTTGCGCGACGGCGTATAGGCGAGCCGGTCCAGGAGCTCAGCGAATTGCTTCACAACTCCTCGTCCTCGCGGCCGATCAGCGCCAGGGCCCTCCCCACCCGCCCGGTTGTTTGAATATGATGCAGGAGCGCGTCTTCGCGGCCATGCGTGACCCACACTTCCTGCGCGCCGGTCTCGTGGATCGTGCGCGTCAGCTCGCGCCAATCGGCATGGTCGGAGATCACCAGCGGCAGCTCGATGCCGCGCTGCCGCGCGCGCGCCCGCACCCGCATCCACCCCGAGGCGAAAGAGGTCAGCGCGTCCGGCATGCGCCGCGACCAGCGGTCGGCAATGGCCGAAGGCGGCGCCAGCACGATTGCGCCCTTCATCTCCTCGCGCTTGGCGCCGGTGGCCGGCCTCAACGCGCCGAGCTCGACGCCGAAGCTCTCATAGACCTCGCAGCAACCGGCGAGCGCGCCATGCAGATAGATCGGCTCCGCATAACCTGCCTCGCGCAACAGCGCGATGAGGCGCTGACACTTGCCGAGGCCGTACACGCCGACAACATGGGCGCGCTCGGGAAACTGCTTCAGCGATCTGAGCAGCTTCGCCACTTCGCCTCGCGCGTCGCCATGGCTGAACACGGGAAGCGCGAAAGTCGCCTCGGTGACGAACAGGTCGCACGGCACGAGCTCGAAGGAAGGATTGGTCGGGTCTGCGCTTCGCTTGTAGTCGCCTGAGATCACGGCGCGCCGTCCGCGCCACTCGATCACCACCTGTGCGCTGCCAAGCACATGCCCCGCAGGCACGAGCTTCACCGTCACGTCGCCCACCTGCAGCGTCTCGCCATAGGGAAGCGTCTGCGTGCCGAGCTTCGCCGCGGTGCCGAGCCGCGTCTTCATCAGCGCGAGCGTCTCGCGCGTGGCAAGAACATGGTCGTGGCCTGGGCGGGCGTGATCGGAATGTGCGTGCGTGATCACCGCGCGATTCACCGCGCTATGTGGGTCGATGTGAAATCCGCCGGGGCGGCAATAGAGGCCGCGATGATTGACGGTGAGCCAGAGACTCGAAACACTCAGTATGCATGCTAAACGGACTCTACTCTAGCTTGTGTTCTTATGAAGTTACTCGCTATACGGTTGTTGCCATTCTTGTGGTTCACATCGAGAGATGCAGCATAGTTTAAGCAAAGGCGTGGAAAGGTGTTCACCTTTGGGGGGGCGCGTCCAGCGCGCATATCGTTTGCCGCTTACACACGCGAGGCGACGCGTATCTGTCTCTCGGTGCCGGGCTGCTATTGGCTTCGCTCGCGCCGGCCGCGGCCCAAGATCCACACGCCGAAATCTTTCACCGAGCTCCATGCGAGCAACAACGCCGTAGGCGGCTATTTGGGCGCGGGCTACACCTCGGCAAGGGGCTCTACGCGCCAGGTTGGCGGGTGCGCGCCGCCAGCAGCCCGGCAGCTACGACTATCGCGGCACGCTGTTCGGCGCCGGCGCCGATCTCGGCACCGCCTTCGACGGCGATGTGAGCTATGGCGCGGCGCTTCTCGGCTACCACTTCCGCGCCGACACCCTGATCGTCAAGTTGTTCGCCGATGTAGAGGCCGAGGATCAGAGGATCAGCCCGCGCGATCCCAACAATGCGGTGCAAGCGAGCGCCGTCTGGCCTCAAGCTCGTGGCTGAGAGCTGGCTCGACGTCTCGCCACTGTGGTTCCTCTCAGCCGACGCGGCGTATGGCACGGCGTTTCAGCAATATTGGAGCCTTGCGCGCGTCGGGTGGCGCTTTGGACCACGTCTCTCGCTCGGGCTCGAAGGCGGCGCGCTCAGCAACGAGGAATATAACGCCGGCCGCGGTGGAGGATTCGTGACGATAGACCTGCGCGCCGTCGAGGTGACGCTCTCAGGTTGGCTGAAGTGCACTGCCGGCCCCGCTTCCGGCAGTGCTGGCCTCATCGGCATAGCGTTCGCCGAAGGCTCGACCGAATCTCCTCGGCCTTGCGGGCGACGCGCCCACCTTGATCGTGTGCATTCTGTGTCAGAGAGCCTGCCGGATTGCCCAAGCAAGAATCTCTCTGAACACGAGGATGATGCAATGACGACAGCAAAGCAAACGGGAGTTCACACTCTCCCTCATTTTCTTGTCTATGCCGCGGGGCGGCTCTTGCGATGAATTTTCGTGTCGCGCGCGCCAATGAGTCATGCGCTTCACGTCGACGCGCGATCCCGCCGGCAGCCGCGTGAAACCGCGAGCGCGGATTTTGTCATCGCGTCAGATGCATAAGACGACTGCACCATAGGAAGGGCCGGGCCGCGCGATCGGCGCGCAAGGTCGACGCAAACAGCCGCGCTTTCGAAACGTGACATCGCCACCGCGGCGCTTTGTGGCAGTTGGGTGACAGCGCAAGCCCCTAAGACAGGGGACGATTTTCACCGCGGCTTGGTGGGCGCGGGTTCCGGCGCGGGCTTTGCGCCCGCGTTCGGCACGGAACCGGTTTGCGCCTCCGGCGTCGCCGGCTTCGCGTCCGCAGGCTTAGGCGCTTCGTCGGCGGTCGCAGCCTTGGCGTCGCCAGACTTGGCTTCGCCGGGCTTGGATTTTTCGTCCGCCGTCGCGGCCTTGGCGTCGCCTGGCTTGGTCTTTTGATCCGCGGTCGAGGGCTTCGCGCCTGCGGGTTTCGATTTCTCGTCCGCCGGTGCCTTCGCATCGACGACCGCGGGCTGCTCGCGCCATGTCTTGAAGCGCGCCTCGAGCTCCGTGCCGTGGTCTTTCCACCAGACCTCGTCGAACTTGAGCGCCTTCTTAAAATTGTCGGGCGCCGTCGGCAGAAAGCCCTTCATCTCGATGTCGATAAACGGATGCTTGCCGACGAGCGCGATCGCCGATTTGCGCATCGGCCCATAGGCGATCAGCTCCGCTTGCGCCGCCATCTGTGCCGGCTCGGTGGCAAAGGCAATGAAGCGCTTGGCGTCTTCCTTGTTGGCGGCTCCTTTCGGGATCGCCCAGAGATCGAGATCGTAGATCTGGCCGTCCCACAGTACGTCGATGCGCTGCCTGGCACTGACCGCGGCCCGGAAAATGCGGCCGCTGAAGCCCGCCGCCATCGACGCTTTTCGCTGCATCAACATGCCGATCACGTCCTCGGCCTTGGACCACCACAGGATCTGCGGCTTGATCTTGTCGAGCGCCGCGAAGGCGCGGTCTGCGCCGGCAGGCGTGCCAAGCTCGCTATAGAGGTTGGCCGGCTCGACGCCGTCTGCGAGCAGCGCGAGCTCAAGAGTGTAGCGCGGCTCGTTTGGCAGTGCCCGCTTTCCGGGAAAACGCTGAATGTCGAGAAGGTCTGCGATCTTTGATGGCTGCGCCTTGGCAAACGCCTGCCGATCGAAGGCGATCACGGTCGACCAGGCAACGCTCGCGATGCCACAGGAATTGACGCCGCCGGAAATGAAATCCTCGCTCGCGCTCTGGCCGCCCGAACCGGCCACGAGGGTCGCGCTGTCGATGGTCTCGAGCAGCCCCTCGCGGCACAGCATGTCGAGCGCGTAGGCCGAGAGATCCACGATATCGAACGGTGAGGTGCTGCCGCCGATCTTGGCTTTGATCGCGGCGAGCGTGCCGTCATAGGTCTCGGTGGTGATCTTGACCCCAGTCTTCTTGGTGAAGGGCTCGAAATAGGCGATCTCCTGCGACTGCCCATAGGCGCCACCCCAGCTTGCGACGGAAAGGCTCGTGCCGCTCGGCGCGGCGGCCGCGTCCGCCGGCGGGTCTTCGGCTTTGGCGGAAGACGCGGCAAGCATCAGCCAGGCGATGGCGAATGCCGTTGCGTGAAAGCGAAGGTCGACTGGCCCGAAATTGCTCATGTTTGCCGAAAAACTCTCCCGCCAAGTCAACGTGGCGAGACCTGCGGTCCCGCCGGGTTCGTCTGCAAGCTACCTTCGCCAAGGGTCGGGCGGTCTGCCCGGCGGATGGTCGGCTGCGTCAAAGATCCGCGGATCGAAACCTTTGGCGCTTCTCCTTGCGTCAGTTGCGAGGCACTTGCCGGCTCGATGCGGTTTGCCACCGTCAGGCTCAAATCGAGCGTCTGCTTGCTCACATCGACATCGCCGGACCCTGCGATAGTGCCCCGCGGCGTCTGCATGCTCAAGGACTGACACCAGATATGGCCGCTGCCGAGCTGGCAATCGGCATCGAGCTGATCGAATGCCGTGACGTCATCGCGGCTCCAGCCTTCCGCGCTGATCGGGGTCGACCCGGCGGCAAACCGGGCAAAGTCGACCGGCACCGCGCCGTCTTTGGCCTCGAGTTTGAGCATACCGGCGACATTGCCGGTCAGTTGCGAAAATTCTGTTCCCTCGCTTGCAAGCTCGGTCTTGAGAGTGCCCATGCCTCTGATCGGGAGAGCGAGCGCGAGCGGCTCTAGGCAAGCGTCGAGAGAAATATCGTCGAGATTGGCGACAAGGTTGATCTGCTTCTTCGCTTGCGCGAGATCGACATTCAGCCGCCCGTTCGCAGACCCGCCGCACAATTCAAGCTCACCAACTTCGCTCGCCACCGATCCCTGTTTCGCGGTGATGGTGAATCCGCCGCGGCCGAGCTTAAGCGCGCCTGCGTCGATCGCCGCCGCCGAGATGCGGAGATCGGCGTCGATGAATTGCAGGAGAGGCTGGTTGAAGGGGAAGGGCGCCCCGCCATCCGGCGCGGGCTGCTTGCCTGTTCTCCGCTCGCCGCTGCCGAGATAGGGATCGAGCACCAGGCGATCGAAGGCGAGCGTTCCTTCCACGCGCGGCCGCGGCTTTCCCGGGGTGAGCGCAAGCAGGCCGACGGCCTTGTTGCCGTCGAGCGTGAAGGTGCCGTCGTCGAAGGTGAGCGTCGATCCGGCAAGATGGAACCCGCCCGCCGCCGAGAACCCCTTCAAACTGTCGCCGTCCGGAATGCGGATGCCGATCCATTTGAAGAATTGACGCCCATCGTCGATCTCAGCCTGCATGTCGCCGTCGATTGCGAAGCCGGCGGTGTTTGACGCGTTGCCGCTCAGCCTCGCGCGGAAGGGCCGCGAGGTGAGCGTGAGGTCAACCGGTAGACTCTCCGCACCGCCCGTGGCGGTGACCGATCCACTCTCCAGTGAGTAGCGCACCGTCGTGTCCTTGTAGGTGAACGAGCCGAACCCGGAGACGGCGCCGGTTTCCTTGCCGGCGTCGAGATGCGCGTAGATCTCCTTGATGGTGCCGCCGCGCTCGCCGGGAAGCATGATCCTGCCTTTGCGCACATGCAGTACGCGCACCGGCGCGCCACCGAGAAGCGTTGTGAACAGCGTCTTGGCGTTGGCCGGGGCCGCTGCGTCTATCGTGCTGTCGCGCAAGGTGATGTGCGGCTTCAGCAGCCTGAGCGCATCGATGGTGATGCGGCCGCGCAAAAGGTCGACAAGGTCGAGGGAGACTTTCGCTTCTCTCGCGGCAAGCGATTGCACCGCGGGCAGGCGCTTGCTGTCTTCGAGCTCGATCCGGCCCCTGACCGAGACATCCGGCAGGAAGCTTACCCGCACGGGGCCGTTGAATTTGACGTCGCCGCCCGTCCAGGCCGAAAGCTCGGCGGCAACGCGGTCGCCGAAGCGCGACGTGTCGCCGATCAGCCAGGGGATGAGCGCGATGACCAGAATCAGAACTGCGAGCAGGCCGAAGAGAAGCCACTTCCATCGCAGCTGGCTAGGCTTCATGCCGTCAGACCCACCCGTTGCGGCGCCATCCCCAAACGAGGGGGATGCGACCAATCTTATGCCCGCCCAAGACCCGAAGACGTTTTAGCCCGGTTGACCGGAGATAGCGAGCCCGGCGCCCGAATTTATTGACTTATCAAGAGCCCCGCGGCGGCCGCCGGTCCTTGGCTTTGAGCCACGTCGCGCCGGCTCGACAAGGCGCCTGGCCGTCCTGCGACGATGACGCCATGCAGAAGCAGAACCGGGGCAAGGCTCACCACCACGATGGTCAGCGCCGAGAGGCCTGCCTCCTCGTAGCGATAGAGCGACGCAAGGGTGAAGACCTGCGTTGAGAGCGTATCGAAATTGAAGGGACGCAGGAGGAGCGTCGCCGGCAGCTCCTTCATCGAGTCGACGAAGACGAGGAGTGCCGCTGCGCCGAGCGCAGGCCGAAGCAGCGGCACATGAACCCGCCACAAAGTCTCGGTCACGGTGGCGCCGAGAGTGCGCGCCGCGGCATCGGTGTTGCGCGATATCTTGCCGAGGCCGGCCTCGACCGCACCGAGCGATGCGGCGAGGAAGCGAATGATGTAGGCGAGCACCACGGCAAAGGCGCTGCCCGAGAGCAGCAGCCCGGTGGGCAAACCGAACAGCGAGCGCATCGCCGCATCGACGGTATTGTCGAGCGTGGCGAGCGGGATGAGGAGCCCGATGGCGAGCACGGTGCCTGGCACGGCGTAGCTGATGGCGGGAACGATGCTCAAGGCCTGCACAAGCTTCGATCGCGTCTGCCGGCGCGCATAGCCGAGGATCACCGCGAATGCGACGGCAAGGCAGGCTGCCGACGCCGACAGCATCAGGCTGTGCAGCGCGGCCTGCCAGAATTCCGGCGCAAGGCCGGAAGCGATATGGGCGAGAGCGTCATGCACCAGCACCGATGCCGGCAGCACGAAACCGATCAGCACGGGGAGCGCGCAGGCAAGAGCTGCGAAGACACCCGCCGCGCCGGTCAGCGTTGCCTCTGGCAAGTGCCGGTAGCGCCCGGTCGTGTGGTGATAGCGGCGGCTCGACCGCAGCGTCCGCTCTGTCGCAAGCACGGCGAAGACGAAGGCGAGCATGATGCAGGCGATCTGTGCGGCGCCGGCAAGGCTGTTGCGGTCGAGCCAGGTGTCATAGACGGCGACGGTGAGGGTGCGCACCCCGAAGAACTCGACCGCGCCGATGTCGTTCAGCGTCTCCATCAGGGTGAGCGCCACGCCAGCGGCAAGCGCTGGCCTCGCGAGCGGCAGCGCCACTTCCCTGAAGGTGGCAGCCGCGGTCCGCCCAAGCGTGCGGCTCACCTCGAGCACGCAGACCGACTGCGCAAGGAAACTCGCCCGCGCGGTGATGTAGACGTACGGGTAGAGCACCATGCTCATCACGAAGATGGCGCCGCCGACGCTCCTGATGTCCGGGAACCAATAGTCCTTGGCGCTATGCCAGCCGAAGATCTGGCGCAAGCTGGTCTGTAACGCGCCGGAATAGTCGAAGAGCTCGAGGAAGCAATAGGCGATGATGTAGGTCGGCATGGCGAGCGGCAAGAGCAGCAGCCATTGGAACAGGCTCCGGCCCGGAAAGCGGTACATGGTGACGAGCCACGCCGTGCCGGTGCCGATGAGCAGCGTAAGCGCGCCGACGCCGGCCATGAGCGCGATCGTCCGGCGAAGCGCGCCGGGGAGCACATTGGCGACGAGATGCGGCCAGGTGTCGCCGCTCGACTGAAGCGCGAGCACGAAGATGGCGATGATCGGCGCAATCGCGATCAGCGAGATAAGAAGCGCCCCCACCGACCAGGCGAGATTGCCGCTCGAGCGGGCTCGCGCGATGCGGCGGCGCACGGAATTTGGACGCGGCGTGCTCAGTTGCGGAGCGTCGGGCGATCCCCGCGGGCCCCGTCGAATGGAGCTGCAAGCGCGGCGACGGCTTCTGGCGACAGAAACTGGTCAGCCTCCTGTAGCGCATCGGCAAAGGCGTTGGCGGCGTCGATCACTGGCTCGACCAGGCTCGACCCCGTAAGCGCTAGCGCGCAGGCGCGCATGGCCGGGCAGCGATGGTGCTGCGAGGCCGCGATCAGCGAAATCGCCATGCACTCGTCGCGGCAGAAGCCGGCGCAGCCGAACGGGTAATACTCGATCTTGCGCGAAGCCGAGGCCCGCACCGCTCTCACCCAGCAGGCAAGCTCGGTCACCGCGCGCTTCGCCCGCTCGGTGCCGAGCACGCGGGCATAAGCGTTCCAGCCGGTCTCCCAGCAGGCGATGTCGCCGGTGTCGTAGCCGGCAAGCCAACAGCGGAACCCGACGCCGACTAGCCACTCCGCCCCGGTCTTGCGTGGCGGAGGAGCATGCACGCGGCCCACTCTTTCGATCTTGTTGTGGATGCTCATCTCAACGTCCCCCTATGAACTGGGACCGTCATCGAAGCCGACCTTGTCGACGAGTTCGCTTGCCTTCTTGCGCAGGGCAGCGACCTCGTTGAGCGAGATCGGATCGGATTTGAAGGACCCCCAGGACTGAACCAGCGGCGACCAGGGGACGCCCTCCTTCACCGGATATTCGTTGTTCACATCGGCGTACATCTCTTGGCCTTCGTCCGAGGCCAGGAACTCCATGAGCTTGACCCCGTCCTCTCTATGCGGCGCATTCTTGGCGAGCACGGCGCCGGAGAGGTTCACGTGCGTGCCGCGGTCGTTGGTGTTGGGAAACAGCATGTTGACCGAGTTCGCCCACTCCTTCTGCACGGGCTCTTTCTCGTTCTTGAGCATGGCGCCCATGTAATAGGTGTTGCCGATGGCGAGATCGCACTCGCCGGAATAGACGCCCTTGACCTGCATGCGGTCGTCGCCCGCGGACTTCCGCGCCAGGTTGGCCTTCACGCCCTTCAGCCACTCCTCGGTCTTTTCTTCGCCGTGGGCTGCGATCATCGAGGCGATCAGGGCGACGTTGTAGACATGCTGGCCGGAGCGGATGCAGATCTTGCCGCGCCATTTCGGATCGGCGAGCTCCTCGTAGGTAATCTGATCCTGCTTCACCCGGTCCTTCGAGGCATAGACGACGCGTGCGCGGCGGCTGAGCCCCCACCAGATGCCGTCTTTGTCGCGATAGGCCGCCGGAATCTCCTCCTCGAGTTCCTTCGAGTTCGGGGACTGGCCGATGTCCGCGTCCTTCGCCTGAGTCAGATTGCCGACATCCGTGGTAAGCAGGACATCTGCAGGGCTGTTCCGCCCCTCTGCCGCCATGCGCTCGATGAGGCCCTTCTCGGCATAGATCACATTGACCTTGATGCCGGTCTCCTCAGTGAACTTCTTGAACAGCGGATCGATGAGATAAGGCTGCCGGTAGGAATAGACATTGACCTCGCGCGTCTCGGCAGCCGCGGCGTCATGGCCGCGCGAACCGGCAAGAGCACCGGTAAAAGCAATAGACAGAAGCGCGAGCAGAGCTGCGCGCGCCGAACGCATCGGCATTGTTCACCTCTGCAATCGGCCGGGGTTCAAGGCCCCGGAATCGGATATCGGCCTTCATGACTCAAAAAAGCGCATTCTCCGCTTAGGGCGTGAGCCAGCCACAAGTCAACGATAAAATCTTGATCTTCTCGAACTTAGAAGGCTTCTAAGCTTCATAACTGAAGTAAAAATACGTGCAACCAAATATATCTTGCAGCATCTCCTTCAATTATCACGAGGTAACGGCAATACTTATTGTGGGGAAATGGAGTGTTCGCGCTTGCGAGAAAGGTCATGCGGCCGCCTGCCGCATTCGGCTTACGGCGCGAGCCGGTCCTTGGGGAAGATCACATCGGCCGAGGTGCCCACGCCACGTTGGCTCGCGATGAAGAGCCGCGCCCGGTTGGCGTCGGTCAGCGCCTTGGTGACGGGTAGGCCGAGCCCCGTTCCGGTCTGCTTGCGCGGGGCGGTATCGAGCTGGTGGAAGGGCTGCATGGCGGCCGCGATCTCATCCCCGGTCATACCGACGCCGTTGTCATGCACGCGCAATCTGAGATCTCCACCGTCGATCAGTCGCGCCGACACGATCACCTGGCCTCCGGCATTGGTGAACTTTATGGCGTTGGAGAGGAGGTTGAGCAGGATCTGCTTCAGCCGTCGCCGGTCGGCGATCACCGCCGGAAGATTGAAGGCGAGCGAGGTGCGAAGCAGGATGCGCTCGCGCTTGGCGAGGGGCTGAAGGCTGTTGACGCAGGCCTCCACCAGCTCGGGCAGATCGACGGCCGAGAAATCGAGATCGAACTTGCCGGCGTCGATCTTGGAAATGTCGAGGAGGTCGTTGAGCAGGCTCAAAGCATAGAGCCCGCTCTGATGGATATCCTCGACATAGCCCTTGTAGCGCGCGTTGCCGATGGCGCCGAGCCGCTCCTCAAGCATGAGCTCGGTGAAGCCTAGGATCGAGTTCAGCGGCGTGCGCACTTCGTGGCTCACCTTGGCGAGGAAATCGAACCTGCGCGCGACCGCGGTCGCCTCCTGGTCGTCGGCGTCAGGCTCGTCCTCGGTGACAACAGGCGCCTCCGCCGCCATCACTGGCTCCGGCTCCTGCGTCGTGCCGTCGATGAGGCGGATGAGCTCGAGCTCGCCTGCAAGCGATTTCACCTCGAAGCTGATCTTGAGGCGTCTCCGCCCGCGGGTCAGCGCCTCGACCGCAACCGTCCGCGCGCTTCCGTTCGCTGCCCCCTCATTCAGCAGCGACACGCCGCCCGGCACGATGGCCTCGAGCCCACCGGCTGATGCGAGCTCATCGAAGGAGCGATAGCCGAAGGCATAGGCGAAGGCCGCGTTGGCATGCACGAGCTCGCCATGAGTGAGAATGCCGATCGCCGCAGGCATCGCCTCCAGCAGCGCCTCGATGCTCGCCCGGCTTAAAGAGAGCGTCTCAAGCCCAAGCGCCCCCGCGGGCGACAACGAGCCTGGCCCGCACAGCACGCGGCCCTGCACCGCGCGCGCGATGTGCTCGAGCGCCTCGCGGTCCGCCTGTACCTCGCCCTTTGGCCTTAGCTGTAGGGGATCGACCATGGAGCCTGTTGGGCTAAATGAGGGCGCCCGCGCCTCCTTCACTGGCGCATGAGGCCAACCGCTCACCGCCACCTTGGGAACTAGGATTCGCGCCGCCGAATCAACTCATCCACTAAATTTAGGCAAATCAGCTGCATTTCATAGCGCGAAAGCGCGGCTGCTCCGACTTCTCAGCTACGAAAATAATTGCCGAAATGATGGGCAGCCTATTGCCTTTTCGCGGTGCAACAACTATTATTGCAGTGCAGCATAAGTCGAGCGGCCAGACCTCCTTTAGGCCGCACTAAGAGGATGCGATGCCCCCCAAGCCGAGAGGTAAAGACATGAACGCAACCTATTCACCGCAGGATGCCGCCGAGCAGGCGCGCAATGCCTTCCGCAGGAGCGCCGAGCAATTCGAGAAGCTTTCGCTCGATACGACCGTGCCTGAGAGCGTACGTGCTCTCGCCGAGAAGACCGTCACGCAGACCCGCGAAGCCTACGAGAAGAGCAAGGATGCGCTGGAGGAGGCCGTCAATTCGCTCGAGCGCTCCTTCGACGCCGCAGGCCAGGGCGCGACTGCCTTCAACCGCAAGCTCATCGACATTGCTCAGCGCAATCTCAACTCCGGCTTCGACCTCGCCAAGAGCCTCGCCGGCGCCAAGAATCTCGCCGAGATCGTTGAGCTTCAGTCTGCTTTCATTCGCCACCAGTTCGACGTGTTCGCCAATCAGGCGAGCGAGATCAGGGCGTTGACCACCAAGATCGCCGCCGATACCGCCGAGCCGATCAAGGCCCAGGTCACCCGCTCGTTCGAGACCATTCGCAAGTCGACCTAAGGCTCAAGGCTCCGCTCCCCCTGTTCCGCGGAGAGTATGTTGCGTATTTCGTAGAGCGCAAGCGTTGCACGAGGCCCGGGGCGTACCCCCGGGCCTCGTGCTTCTTTTGCTTAAGCCTCGCTTTTTATGCTCGCCGCCGACCGGCCCTTGCGCTTGCAAGCAATGGCGGCTGCGCATAGGTTCCGGCCAAGCCTGCAGAGATGCCGCCGTAGCTCAGCTGGTTAGAGCGCTTGACTGTGGATCAAGAGGTCGGCGATTCGAATTCGCCCGGCGGTACCAGGCTTTTCAAGGACTTAGCGATCACGTCGCTGCTCCTGAACTGAACTAGGTTGCGCTTTAGGTTGCTCGCCCTAGTCCCGTGTGGAAGCTAGAAAGGCATACATCGTTGAGCGGTACTCCTCCCAACTGACAGCCTCACCGAAGAACAATCGCCATGCGATGGAACGGAGCGAAGCTTTGGTGTGGGGCGAGATGTCGGGATGCTCGGCCAGGACTTGGCACCAGAAGCACTTTTCGAGCGCTTTCAGGTTCGACGTTCTGACTTTGACTTTGGTGTCCGTGATCATCTCAGCACCACGCTTTTAATTTCACGAGCTCAAGCTCACGCTGTCGGCGGGCTTGCGCGGGCGTGAGGGATTTGACGGGGCCGTCGAGGACGGCCTAGCGGCGCGCCACTCGTCCCATTGGACCAACTCTCAGCGCACTACCGGATAACACGTGCCATCCTGCCCTAAGAACATGTTGTCCGGGCACGAAGTTTTCTGCTGCCTATCCTGTTGCTGACGCTTGGCTTCGCAGGAGGGATCGTTGCCTTTGGGAACCTTCCTTGCAACGGGCAGTTTTTGAGGTCTTCGCTGCGGGCTGGCAGGCGCTAACGAGTTCCAAGGGCGGCGATGTCGCTACTTACCCTTCCGGAGCCTGACGCCGCGGTTCTTGCGCGTCGGGACGAGATCATCAGGCAACTCAAGAAACTAGTCGCCGCGCCCGGCCTGATCGTCGACCGCGAAGGATGCCGAACCTTCGAGACTGACGCGCTTACCGCCTATCGCTGCATCCCGCTTGCCGTGGTGCTGCCCGCGAGCACCGAGGAAGTAAGCAGTGTGCTCCGCTTCTGCCACGATACTAAGCTCAAAGTCGTCCCGCGTGGTGCTGGCACGTCGCTCTGCGGCGGAGCGTTGCCGCTCGAAGACGCGATCGTGCTCGGCACCTCGCGCATGTCCAAAGTGCTCGCCATCGACGTGACGAACCGCGCGGCCCGCGTCGAGGCCGGCGTCACCAATATCGCCATCTCCAATGCCGTCGCGGCAGAAGGCTTCTTTTATGCCCCTGATCCGTCGAGCCAGCTCGCTTGCACGCTCGGCGGCAATATCGCGATGAACGCAGGCGGCGCCCATTGCCTGAAATATGGCGTGACCACAAACAATGTGCTTGGGCTCCGCGTCGTGCTCATGAACGGCGAGATCGTGGAGATTGGCGGCGATCATCTCGATGCGGCCGGCTATGATTTCCTTGGGCTGATCATTGGCTCTGAAGGTCAGTTCGGCATCGTCACCGAGGCCACGGTACGGCTCTTGAAGGCGCCTGAGGGCGCACGGCCCATGCTGCTCGGCTTCTCATCTTCGGAGGCGGCAGGCGCCTGTGTGGCCGCGATCATCGCTGCGGGCATAATCCCTGTGGCGCT
>CAWHAX010000012.1:0-76594 GCA_963827365.1 uncultured Alphaproteobacteria bacterium
CAAGCTCATCGCTTGCAACGCTGCGGCTGGTTCGACGGAGGCCGCGTGATGAGCAAGTGGCGCGACACATACAAGGTCCATCCTAGCTCCGACTGTTTCCCCATTATGTCCGAGGATGAGCTTGAGCCGCTCGCCGCTGAAGACCCCGCAGACCCGCGCGGCGCGTCTGAGGACGAGGGCGACAAGATCATCCGCCATCGTGCTTGGGATTATATGTCCGATGTGGAGCTGCCCGTCGAAGCTAGAGTACGGCACAAGGCCCTTGAGCAAGGCTACAGACTTAGAAGGTGGGGCCCCACCCGCACCCGTTTCACACTGATCGACAAGACAAAAACTAAAATCATGATCGGCGATGAAATCGTTCTAACGCTAGAAAAGATCGAGGTATGGCTAGATCGGGATAGGCGGCGAATGTAACGCGCGTGCTAGCTCTAGTCAGCGTCGCCGGACTGCGTACAACGGGCTAACGAGTGCGCCAGACGGCGTCCCAGGTGCCGCATCCCAAATCGAAGTCCCGTTTCTGTGGCGCGGGTCTCCCCCGGTAGGCTCAACCGCGTCGATGCCCTGATTTCAATGAACCTTATACAACGGTCAGCTTGGCCCTGCTGGCGATGGCTGCTAGGACTCATAAACCGACAGCAAAATGCTGACTTGGATGCGCCGCCCAACGACCGTTACTGGGGGTAAAGCGGACATGGCGCGGACTTGTCAGTATGTCCGCTAATGACCCAAAGCGGACATCTCAGCTCGCCGAGGAGGCGAGCAGCCAAGCCGGATGCGGGGTTCATTGGCCGGGCTTCGCCTCGACCCCGAGGACGCGCTTGCCTGTCTTAATTAGAATGCCAGCGCGTTGCCATTCAGCTTGAATTCGATTGACATTCTCGCGGGCAACGCCGGCCAGCTCAGCAAGGTCCCTTTGAGTGATTTTAAACGGAAGGCGCACTTTGCCGGATGGTGCGGTCTCTCCGATGCATTCTGTAAGCTCCAGTAAACTTCGCGCCACGCGATTCTTTATCGGTAAGAACGTCACCGCGGCGATATCTTCGTCACAGGCTCGCAAACGAGTTGCCAAGACCAGCACCAAGTCGCGGAAAAGCTCAGGCTGCCTTTGCATAAGCTCTTGGAAAGCCTTACGACCGAAAAAACTAAGATCGCATGCGGTGAGCGCTATAGCCGAGCTGATCGCGGCTTGCCATCGATCATAGAAAGATCGCCCACGATCGAACCAGGTCCAAGAATTGCAAGCATGCGCTCTTTCGCGTCCGCCGACCTCAAGCTAACTTTCAGCGCTCCCTTTTCGACGCGATAGCAGCCATCGCCTTCGTCTTCCATGTCGAAAAGAATCTCATCCGCTTTGAGGTGACGGGAAACAGCGGTTTGTTCCAACTGGGCTGACAGCTCAGGGGGAAGGCTCGACCAAGTCGAGAGCGCGGACGTCTTCACAGGGCCGCCTCGTAAGCTGAGGCGGCGTCCGCCACGGTCATCGTGCTAAAGTCGGGGAACTCATGTTCCCTCCGCAATCGCATGTTTCAGGTTAGCAGCAACCCACCAAAGCGCAATGTGATGTAGATCACTCGGCGTATGGATAATTCAGGCGTGCGAGAATGCTGTCGATCTTCCGCTTGGCTTCGGCTACAGCGACTTCCTTCTCCGGGGCCAAAGTGCGCAAGGTAGATTGCGTAAGAATGGGTAGGTCAGCCCGCGTGGGGTAAGCGCCCGCACACCAACTTCCCCACTGCCGCATCGGCACGATGTCGTAGCCGCGATATTGCCGGGTTTCCGTTTTCGCGATCTGGGGCCTCATGCAATGGCATCACATCCGCTTTGGTGAGGTTCTGCTAACGTTCGTATTGCCTACGCCGGATAGGGGCGTTTGCCTTGACCGCTTCGAAGCTCCGCAACAGTTCGTCTGACGCCGACAGCCAGCTTGCGACCTCGCCAACGGCGTTAAAAAAGGTGCCGTCGCCGATGGCCTCATCCGCCTGGTAGTGAAACGCATTGTCGAGATAGGCACCGGCGGTCTTACACGTCTTGTGCCCCCGGAAGGCGTCTTGGGATTGGTCGAAGGTCATCGGGGTTACCTCAGTACTACCAGGGGCGGCGTCGCATATTCAACTCGGCAGCCGCGACAAACTGGAAATGGGGAGCGCTCGCGCACACGTCTTGTGCAAAGTCGCCAATTATTTGTCGCTTGTGGTCATGCCCCTGGCAGGCCCCGCCCTATTATGGTTATGGATATGGCCGTCGCTGGCGCTACTGAGAGAGAGGCAAGGAACACCAATCTTAATTCGCGGGTTCAATCCAAGCCGGTGGTGACCTCGGCCAGGTCGCTTTCCGTCACCGGATCAGCCCGCTGGCTGAGAGGAACCCGGCTTGCGTCCGACTGCGCGGGCGGTTTTCTTTGTACCGCGTGAACCTATGACTTTTGCTATCAGGCATGCTCTCTCGACGCCGGGTTCCTAAACTGGGTTGGGATGTTCGCTTTGGGTCATTAGCGGACATACTGACAAATCCGCGCCATGTCCGCTTTACCCCAAGAACGGACGTTGGGCAGGGCAAGCTTCATACGCATCGGAGTCCCGTTAGGCTCAAGCGCGTCGATGCCCCGATTTCAATGAACCTTATACAACTGTCAGCTTGGCCCTGCTGGCGATGGCTGCTAGGACGTGTACTCATAAACCGACAGCCAAATGCTGACTTGGATGTGCCGCCCAACGCCGAGAGATTTGAGCGCCGCCTCGATGATCTGCACTGTGCCGCGTTCCCAGATGTGAGGAGCCGACCGCCGCGGCTGCAAGCAGCGGAGCTTCAGGAAATCTTCGAGGACTGACCGCTGGCGGCGGCTCGCACAGATGCGCCAGGACGGGCGAAGAGTGGGACCGGGGCGCGTCAGGAAACGAAGCGAACACCGCTCAAATTGTAAGCATTAAGCTTGACGGCCGAACGTGCTTCACACGGTAAGAGGCAGAAATCATGCTCACCCCGCAATGGGTCCGAGAGACAAGAAATCCCTAGAGCCGGTGTTAGCGGAGTTCCGCACGGGCATAGCGCATCACCGCGCCCAAGGCGCGACCGAGCAACACATCCGACAAATTCTTGGCGAGGCGATTTGGCTGGCTCTTCAGCAAGTCAAAGACCCGGAACTTCGGGCTTCGCTCTGCGATGCGTTCAGCAAAGCTGCGCGGGTGTTGCTGATCGCGACGAACCATCCGGGGAGCGGGAAGCTGCACTGAAGCCCGCCTTTCGCTCATGTCGGATGGGTCAGAGGACCGGCGAGCTGGATGGGGCTCACACGGGACAGACCTTGTTCGATCCTTGGCCCTTGTTATGCCCTCCCGGTTCGGTTCGGTATCTCAGTCGTATTCGTAGGACCTGCGGTTGCCCCGGTGGCGGTCCAGGGGAGGTACCCTCAACATGCAGATGCCATTTGCCCCGCATCGTGGACAGCCCCATATTCGTACCTGACCGGGGACGTTCAGGGCTTCGTCGGTAGTCTTGTCGGGCTTGGCGCGACGAAGGGTGTGTTCGTCACTACCTCTTCGTTCAGTCATATGGCATTGTAGTTCGTGCGCCACCTCAGTCAGCGTGTCATTCTGATCGACGGTGAAAAATACTGAACTCATGATTGAGCACAATGTGGGGGTACGGCTAAATCGGGCGATTGAGTTCAAGCGCCTCGATGAAGATTTCTTCGCGGAGGACGACTAGGGCGTGTACTCATAAAACCTCCCCGCCGCCCAGACACCGAGTACGTCAGAGGGCCTTTAGGACCCTTCACTTGTCTCCTTTTTTTCTTTTCCTTTCGTACCTCATCGATCTTACGTCGGAGTTCATCGCTGAGAATTTCCTCACTTTCCTGAAATGGCTTTCCAGAATTGATATAGGGCAGGTGATACCTAATGTTGTTTTTGACAATCCGCTCCCAATCTGAGCCGCCACGGAGTTGAAGAACCTCGTCGCACGCTAACAACATCAAAGAGACAAACCACTGGTAGTCATAAAACTTTACTCGGTCTCCATCGTATTCCTGTTTCTTGTAGTCAAGTTTTGGAAAATCAGGATTTGCAAGCTCTGAGTATTGAATGCCATGGAGATGGTAGTCCTTCCAGATTGCTTTTGCTGTGGCTTCGCGCGTATCCGCTCTCGCGGCCAGGACCTGCACAATTCCAAACAGCAAAGCTATAATGGCGGCTAGTGCGGTTACCGCATCCCCGTTTTTGTTCAGCCAGTCAATTAGCCATTCCAGCCAGGCCCGTAAGCCAGGGTAAGCAGCAGGGTTTTCCGCTGACGCCCACACCGCTCCGAAAAGGATGCACGCAACAGCACCGAGCGCCCACAACCAACGGATGCCCATCACTCCCACCGTTGCAAGAGCATATCTTGGTCCCGCTCTCTCCCCCGGCAGGTTCGCTCATGCAGACTGCTTCCTGCCCTTAGTCTAACGGATTGTGTTCATCAACGTAGCGGCCAATTTGCCTCTGACTGCTGCACGCAAATAGCGAAATCAATCCTCAGACTCACAGCCTTCTCAGGCCCTTTTGTTTTGGGGGGCGTCCTGGTCGCCCTGCCGAAGAAGGGCCGCGCGTTTCCGAGCAGCCCCTTCCGCGACGATCAGCCTGAGCTTCTTCGGTCGCCTGAAATTTTCTCTACCAATGACCCAAAGCGGACATAGGCGATGAAGGCGTTGGCTGGGGATGGCTAGTTCACCCTTTCAATGTCCGGCAACCTCCAGGTCTTGTCGATAATCGCCTTTTCGGGGCCATACACTCGAAACCAAGGAAACCATTTCTGACCGGGCTGGGTGTAAAGCCAGTTGGACTCCTGACCGGCGGGAGGCTTCGGGCCAAAGTAGATGTCCACAGTTCCGTCGGCGTTCTTGCGCAATTCCTTGTCAAGCGAACCGAGCGTGAGACGCGTCGCGTTGAGAAAGAAGCTCGACGTTGTCAGACTATAGACTGTGGCAGACCAGAACTCGCGCACCGGCACCTTCGCCGGAACGTGCAGCCGGTAATTACTCCCACCTTCAAGCGGCTGGCCGCTGTGGTCGTGAAAAGTTCCAAAGTAGAAACTGCCGGTGCCAAGCTTTTCCGTTGGGCAGAAATACTGCGAAAGAGCGATGGCTCGCGCATCCACATCAAAATAATTCGGCGTCTCCCACTTAAAAGCAGTCGGCATTGTGATTGGTGGGGAGGGGAAGACCCACTGACTATCCGGCCACCACGGAGTGTCGCCTGTCGCAGCCTTATCCATTAGCCACGCGTGCGCTTCCGCAGCCGCCGTTTTCAACAGGGCCACAGTCGCGGTGTCGGGTTTGAACTCCTTGCCTCTCTCAATGCCGAGCGGCAGGAGCATGCCCATCATTTCGAGGTCGCGTGGCTGCACCGTCTCTTCGTTCAGCATGCGGGCGAGACTGGTGAAGAATGTTTCGTCATACTTCACGAGACCGTTGTACATCACGTCGGTCATGTCGAGGAGGCGCTGCGCGGGCGGGTTGGCGGCCTTCGACAAGGGGTAGATTTTCACCTGCTTCACCAGTTCGTTGCCAGCCTGCACATCCTTTTCGGAGTAGGACGCCAGGATCGAGCGCAGCAGCGTCATCGTGTTATAGGTCGCGGGACGCACCGGCGTGTAGCCGTCCGGCACGTCGCCCTTAAAGTCGGGCGGCAGCACGAGGTATTTGCCGCCCTTGCCCTCGAAGCCGATGTCCACGAGCGGCACATACCATGCGTCTTCGATGGTGCCGTAGAAACTGGCTCCGGGGACAGCCGGGGGCAGTTCCACCACCACTGGGCCGTCCAGCCGGGTATTGATGAAGAAATACATGTAGCGTGTGTTGACGTTGGGCGTGGGCGACTGGTTCTTCCACCCGCCCCCTTTGGGCCACCAGACGATGTCGTTGTAATTCGCTTTGCCATCGCGGAAGGCAGCTTGCTTCACCGCGTCCTCGCCCACGAGTGGCAGGCCCCAGATGACGGCATCGACGGCGCGGCGGTGGATGGTGTGGCTGGCCAACTCTTCGGTTGTGAGAGGTTTTGTATTCTGGGCATTCGCCGATGGGTTAGCAGCAGGCCGATGACGAATGCGAATACAAGCCTTGCCATCGAAGCCTCCGTTCTGCGTACGACTGGTTTTCGGTGTTCACCCCGGCGACCACCCGTCAACGAATTATCGCTCTCACCGCAGCGCGAATGCAATGTGCGCTGTTGGCACAAAGCAGACATGCTCAATGCGGTGACGAATGTCTCCTTTAGGGGGCAAAGCGGACAGTGACTGACCGCTGCCTAGTTATCGCCATGGGCGCTACTGCGATTTGCGTGGACTGTCCTATCTGCACGCAAATAGCGAAATCAATCCTCAGCCCGCCCCCTTTCGCCCGCCCTGGCCCCCTCCCTGCAAGCCGAACAGGCGGCGTATTGTTTGGGGGCAGTTAGGGGGGCAGTTTCGGAAAAAGCCACAGAGGCCTTGACCTACAAGGGGTAGGTGCGGAGAGGGTGGGATTCGAACCCTGTACGGGTGCACCGTTGCTAGAACGACGTCCTAGGTGCCGTATCCCTTCAACATTGGAGTCCCGTTTTCTGTGGCGCGGGTCTCCCCCCGTCAGTCGGAGATGCTTCGCTCGCTGGCTCGAATGAACCTTGTCTCAACGCAACACGCGCTGCTTCCCTGTTTGACAATCCGCTTCAAGCCGCGAGACGTTGCAGCACATTCCCCATCGACGAGTGATCCCACTTGCCTCCACGGGGCGTCGGCACCTTCCGCTTGTTTAGCTCGGCAGCGATCTTCGCCAGCGACAAGCCCTTGCCCTTCAACTCAATGATGACAGGCTCAAGCTCCATAGCCCTCTGGCGAGCCTCTGCCTTGAACCTGGGCGCAAGGACCTCGGCACCGTGACGCCCTAGCTTCACGCCTCTTGCCTTGGCAGCTTTCAGTGCCGCCTTCGTCCGCTCTGAGATCAACCCAGCCTCAAGCTCGGCCACGCTCGCCATCGTAGTGAGCATGAACCTTCCCATTGCACCGTTAAGTTCGGGGAGATCGGCAAACAGAACCTCGACACCGGAGTCGATCAGCTTCAACAGGAAGGACACGTTGCGGGAGAGACGGTCGAGTTTGGCTACAACGAGCTTGGCCCTGTGCTTCTTGCAAGCTGCGAGCGCCGCATCGAGTGAGGACGCTTCGCTCGCTTGCCAAACTCGATCTCGACGAACTCCGCGACGAGCTGCCACCGGCCACCGTCGAGGCGCTGCTGCACGGCCTCCTTTTGTGCATCGAGACCCAGGCCGGAGCGGCCCTGTCTGTCTGTGCTGACGCGGTAGTAGGAAACGAACTTCCGTGGTGCGCTGGCATTTCGTGAGCGCCCATCGGGATTTATTCCATCACGGCACGTGGGAGAAAATGCTAGGCTTTTTGGCTTCGAGAGACGTGATGCATGAAAGGCAATTGTGGTGAACCCCTTCGTGTGGGTTTCGTGGAGCGCTTTCCATGGTGGGGCGGCGACCTCCAGACAATTCGCAACCACCTCGTGTGGCGTGAGCACCATTTGCACAGTCACCAATCAACTCTCGAATTCCCAGCATCGGATGGCAGCGGCGACCGGCTCACAGGGACACTTGAGAAGCCCACAAACCTTACAAGGAGTCCGCTGATCCTGCTCATACATGGATTAACGGGATGTGAGGACAGTCCCTACGTGCGCGAGTCGGCGCGGTTTCATCTGGCGCGTGGGAGATCTGTGTTGCGGCTTAATCTCCGCGGTGCAGGAACGTCGAGAATGGTGACCAGAGGGCATTATCATGCCGGCAGCGCCTCTGACCTTCTGGATGTGCTCGGCGCTTTGAGTTTCCAGGAAACACGCTACGGGGTTTTCGCGATCGGTTATTCTCTCGGCGGTAACATTCTGCTGAATTTACTGCCGCGCCTGCCAGCGCATCACCAACTTGTTGGAGCGGCAACCGTTTCAGCGCCCGTAGAGCCGCTGGAAGCCTGCAAACGCATAATGGCGCCTCGAAATGCGGTTTACCACAAACTACTGCTCAGCCGAATGAAGCGCGAAGTTCTGTCATCGCCAGCACGATGCACCAAACGAGAACGCCAGCTCGTCGAAGACGCGACGTCAGTCCTAGAGTTTGATGACAGGTTCGTTGCCCAGCGGAACGGCTTTTGCAGCGCCTTAGATTACTACGAGCGGACCGCGAGCGCTCGACATGTTAAAGCGATCACTATTCCAACCCTCATGGTCCATGCCTGTAACGATCCGTGGATCCCGGTATCATCCTACCGCGCCTTACAGGGGCAGGGCATGCCCAACGTGGAGATTGTCCTGACGCGAAGCGGTGGTCATGTCGGCTTTCACGAGCGAGGGTTTTCTGACACATGGCATGACAGAAGAATCGATCACTTTCTCGCTGGCTTAATCAACTAATCACCGGAAGGATTGTTTATGGACAACTTCGATGCGGATCGCATACGTCTATGTGCGTCCGTCTGTGCGATCGGGGGAGCGCCAGTGCACTTCTTTAGAAGCCGCCATCCCTGGATTTCGGAGATTGGACACGCCTCACCTTTTGGCAGCGCGTGAAGCGAAGGTTCTCGCTGTTGCGCGGGAGCTATATCCATCCCGACGGAACCGTTGAGCTTGCCAGCGAGAACAGAAGCTGACCTCGAATGTGCGCGCCTGAACAAACCTTAGGGGTCGCCCTGTTCCTTGCCGCCTTCAAGACCAACGCGCTCACCGTGTCAGTCGATCTGCGTGAGCCATGGCTGGCACATGAGCTAACCAAGGCCGACGGATATCAACGCCTCAGGGACCAGCAGGGTCAGCGGCCAGAGATAGGCCTGGCCCAAGACCAGCATTCCGACAAGCACGGCGAGCGCCACGGAATGGAAGAACACGAAGCGCAGGATCGAGCCTTCATGGCCGTACCATTTGGTCGCGGTCGAGGCGACGACGATCGACTGCGCGTCGATCATCTTGCCCATGACGCCGCCCGAGCTGTTCGCCGCGGCCATCAGCACCGGATTGATGCCGATCTGCTCGGCGGTCATTTTCTGGAGCCCGCCGAAGAGAACGTTCGACGAGGTGTCCGACCCCGTCAGCGCCACGCCGAGCCAGCCGATCAGCGGGCCGAAAAACGGATAGGACCAGCCGCTATTGGCGAGCGCCAGGCCGAGCGTCGCATCGCTTCCCGAGTAGCGCGTGATGAAGCCGATCGCCAGCATGCAGGAGATGGTTAGCAAGGAATAGCGGACGAGGTAGATCGTGCGCGCGTACATGCGCGCGAGCCCGATCGGCCGGTAGCCGAGGAAGAGGCCGGAGATAATGGCGGCGACGAGGATGCTGGTCCCGGTGGCGGACAGGACATTGAGGTTGAATACCGCGCTCTCGATATGGGGGACGGAGACGACGGGGGGCATTTTCTGCACGAGGCCGTGAAGCCCGGCGACCGGAAGCTTCGCCGACCATAGGCTGTCGAGCGAGCCATGCACCTGCGGCGCGCCCCACAGGAAGACCAAGACGCTGAGCACGATCCATGGCATCCAGGCGCGGCGGAAGGCGTGAAACGTATCGGGCACGGTATCCGGTTCCGCCGTGTCGTCCGCGCTTTCCGCAGGTTGCGGCTCGGGAACGCTGGTCATCGGATTGGCCGGACGCCACACTCTCAAGAACAGCGCGAGGCTCGCCATCGAAACGATGGCAGCGACGACGTCGACCAACCAGGGTCCGTGGAAGTTCGAGACGAGATATTGCAGGATGGCGAAGGACGCACTGGCAACGAGGATCGCCGGCCAGATCTCGATCGTCTTGCGCCAGCCGACGAAGGCAAGTATCAACCAGAAGGGCACGATCAGAGAGAAGAAGGGAAGCTGCCGCCCGATCATGCCGCTCAGCTCGTGAAGATCGAGACCGGTGACGGCGGCGAGCGCGATGACGGGCGTCCCGAGACCGCCATAAGCGACCGGCGCCGTATTGGCGATGAGCGAAAGGCCCGATGCTTCGA
This sequence comes from uncultured Alphaproteobacteria bacterium, assembly GCA_963827365.1. Lineage (GTDB taxonomy): Bacteria > Pseudomonadota > Alphaproteobacteria > Rhizobiales > Methyloligellaceae > Methyloceanibacter. The sequence continues at coordinate 9,996 of CAWHAX010000012.1, forward strand.
GCGGGCGGAAGCCGAGCCCGATCAGCATGGCTGCGGTGACGGCAACCGGCGTGCCGAAGCCGGCAGCTCCCTCGAAGAAGGCGCCGAGACAGAAGGCGATGAAAAGGAGCTGTAGGCGGCGGTCGTCGCTGATCGTGCTGATCGAGCGCTGCAAGACCTCGAACTCACCCAACTCCTTGGCAAGTTGATAGAGAAAAATGACGTTGAGGATGATCCAGCCGATCGGAAGCAGGCCGAACCCGGCGCCATAGAGGGCGGCCATGACCGCCATCTGCGACGGCATGTCGAAGGCGAGCACCGCAACGGCGAAAGCGGCCAAAAGGCCGAGCAGCGCGGCGATGTGGGCGCGGACCTCAAGAATGCCGATCGCGCCGAGCAGCACGACCACGGGGATTGCGGCGACGGCCGTGGAGAGGACCATACTGCTGAAAGGGTCGTAGCCCTGCGACCACATGGAAGCGGCACTCCCGCCGTGGCGTCGTCCGTTACCGGCGGACCGGATATGTCAGTGGCCGAACCTTGCCCGTTTCACGCACGCTCTGTGCTGGGTTGCGGAGGCACGGTAAAATGCAGACATTGTTGTCGAGAACAGTACGCACCCACCGCAGACTGAGACATCGGTTCAGAGGCATCAAGCATCTATACCAAACCAAGATGGGATCGCAGTAACTGTGCTTCGGCTCCCCCCGGTCGCGGTGAAAGCCAATTGCCTAGCGAAATTCAATCTTCATGTGGAATTTTGGATACCCACGCGTGACGTGACCATTGTAAATGTGACTGCGCGCTGCGCGCCGCGAATTGATATCATTGGACTACTATGTGGATGGGTCATCCCAATTACCGCCGCGCTACGCGCAGCGGATCTCCCCCCGGTGGTCGCGATGCCTTGATTTCCTGGCGCAAATTAGGTGGTTCTTTCTCTCAGCGCATTTCAGTCTATTTAGGCTTGCATCGCCTAGTCCGCGGTCTGTCGCTAGTAAAGGACATAGTAAGGACGCAGGGGCGACTTCGCGCAGCTTGGCAAGCGGCAAACGACAAGGCGCGCGAGTCGGGGTGGATCGCATAAAAAGGCGCCGACCGAAGCCGACGCCCCCCTCAGTTTGTTAGGCCGGCCCTGACCCCCGCTCTTAACGCCTTCTCTCTTCAATCATCCTTATTCGTGCTCGGGCTGGAAATCACCAAGCCACGATTGAACTTCGCTAATGCGGTGCGGTTCGGGCAAGCCACAGAAGCAGGCGGTCGCTAGCGCTCTAAAAAAGGCCGGCAAGAGCAAAAAGTCCAAACGGTCGAAGTGATCAGCACCGCGCCCGACTAGAGCTTGCGCGACTGATGTTGATTCACGAGATCGGTTGGAAAAAGCGGCCAATATCGATGCCGCCACTACACGTCGAAGTGCGAGACGATGAAATCATCGTCACTAAGTCAGACTCGAAATTCAGGATTGTTTACCACAAGGCCGAGGACCAACCTCAACTCATCGCGAAAGGCACGCCACACGGGAACTACGACTTCCTCGCTCACGCCTTCATCTTAGTTTTGATGTTTGAGCTAATCGTCTTGTGTGACGAACCTTTTTTGGCTGCTTTCTCGAATTGAGCCGTCAACCGTCGCTGGGTCTAAAAGTTCCAAGCGGCCCGTGCAGTGCAGTTTGTTCAGAGCCGAACAGAGTATGCGTAATAGAATGGGATTTGACCGAGGGCGTTAGAGCCGGCGGTTACGGGGAATGCAATGCTCGCGTGGGTCCGGCGCCTCATCGTCTCAGCCGGAATTGGCAGCGTAAGCTATGCACTCATGCTCGGAATAATGGTCCTCTCGGTCGTTTATGATCAAGAGTTAGAGCCAGTCATCACCTTCGCCTTTGATAGCGGACGCTCCATAACAAACTGGTTGGACTCGTTAGTCTCCGGTACCTATTGGGGACAAATAGCGGTCAATCACCTGCGCGAACGCGTAAACATGACGCGTGTCATGCTTTCCATCCCAGCGATCGTGGTCGCCACCATTCTTGTTGGCATCCCCTTAAATTGGCTCCTCGGAGGAACGCGCAGCGGGCTTCAACGGATTGCCATAGCCCTGGTTAGCGTGCCGGCCACAGTCGCACTTGCCTTGGCACTCTTTACCTTCAACGCCCTCGTGCCGGAGACTTACGCCGCGCTTCTGCGCTTTGCCGATTGGATTTGGCAGACCTCGTTGAGGACCTTGAGCTCACGAGGTGATTATATTCCCGGAGCAACCAAGCTAACGAATATCGCGCGGCAAGGCTTCTCCGGTCATCATTACGTGATCATGGCTTTGTGCAGTGTTGTGGCCTCGTTTCTCGTCAACGCTCTCTTCGCATTCGCCACCAAGCCGCGCGGAACTCTAAGCCCGGCGCAGTTGGCCGTTGCTTCCGAAAATGATCGCCGACTTAACAAGGGCAGAGGTCCGTAACTTATGAACTGGCACTTGGCCTCGACGGTGGGGCCAGCACCCTAACGCAAACGAGCGTCGGCTTCGGTCGGAGCTCCTTTATTGCATTGCAGGATAGCGTGTTGCAGCGCACGTCTAGTATCTTGCAACCATTCTGTAATGAGGATTTGCTAATGGCCGACCTGAGCATGATGTAGCGGCGTATCTAGTTCAGGAGGCCAACATGGGCACCTTGATTTTTGTGTGCCCCACTACTGGGCACCAAGTTTCCACCGGCGTTGAAGTCGATCGATCAAGCTACAAAAGCCTACCGAGGACGAAGACAACAATCTTTTGTCCACGCTGTCGTAAGAGCCACTTGCTATCCCGCATTTGGGCTTGGTTGGACAACAATGACCCGCAGGTCGTGGTGACGGACGTAGTCTCGTCTGACCCTGTCATTCAAAATTGACACCTAATATCGTCCGCGGGGCCTCGCCTCGGTCGCCGCGTCTGGTGTGGCGAACAAAAATTGGGAGGTGGACGAAACGAAAAGCCGCCATTCGCTATTAACCTAAAGCCTGGACCATTTGTAACGAGTAGGGCCATCACCATGGCATCGCGGCGTAAGTCAAAGCCTTCGGTAAATGCGAAAGAGCGCGCGGAGCCACATTTCGGCAGTCGCAAGCGCGATGGCCCGCGTAAGCCCCGCAAGCCTCAGGCGCGTAAGAGCCCCGACCGTCCGTCGCTACGCGCAGTCTCCTCCGATTCGGGTCGTCTAGCGGGGATGAAGAGGCAGGTCCGAGATCGACGCAGCGTTGCTCAGCCTGCATGTCAAGTTGAACCGGTAACGCCCCTGGTCATGTGGACGGTGTACAAGCACCCGAACGACTATCCTGGCGAATACGTGGCGAGGAAGTTCGTCATCGCGGAGGATTTTTACAGGTCCAGCGATTCGATTATCTCAAGGTCGCTGAGGGACGTGCGAAACCTCGTGCGGAGCTTGTACCCCGGCTTGATCCAGTTAAAGCGGCCCCCAGACGACGAACCTCATATCGTGGAGGTATGGTTATGACGCGCGACCGCAACCGCGCGCCAACAGCTATTTAAAGTTGGCATACGGGGCGTCCGCTTCGGTCGACGTCCTTTCGCGTAAACTAACAACGATGGCACAGACATCGGAGCAGCTGGTCAGGCCAAAGGGTCACCCACGAATAAGACGATTTACGCCTGTGGACGGATGTTCTGATTCACGTGGAAAAAGTTCTGCGGATCGTATTTCGCTTTGAGCTCCTGCAGGCGTCGATAGTTCGGTCCATAGGCAGCGGCGACGGAATTGCCGGATTTGTCGTCTCCGAGGTAGTTCACATACCGGCCGGAGCCCATAGGCCGCCCTGCGCGAGGGCAGTGCGGGCCTTCGGATCGACGTGAATGCCCTTCATGAGCGAAAGGTCGATCATCATGCCGCGGTCGATCGTGGCGCGCCCCGCGACGTGGTGACCGCCTCCCCGGACGGCGACTTCGAGCTTTTGATCGCGCGCCATCTTAACGGCATCGACGATGTCGGCCAGACCGCGGCAGCGGGCGATGAGCGCCGGCCGCTTGTCGATTAGTCCGTTATGGACTTTCCTGGCTTCATCATAATCTGCGTCGCCCGGGAGGAGGAGTTGTCCGGTGAACGAGCTGGCAAGCGCGGTCACGGTTTCAGAGAGCGAAGAGCCGCCCGTCATCACACAACTCCTTTCCCCGAGTCGTCGACGGTGCACAACTTATCATAGCGAGTGGGAGGCAGCGGTCGAGCTCGATCCGATATCCCTTGATTCGGCGCCTGCGGCGGTCGGTTTGGGGGGATGAACGAGACCACCTATTTCGCGTCTGGCTCGACAATCTTGCGTATGATTTTGTGGTGAACCTGCATCGCGTCTTCTTGGCTGTCACCAATCAGAGCTTGGGCAACTTTGTCGTCAGTCCGATCAGCAAGCGAGTTGATTGCTGGCAAACCCGCCGCGTGGGGGAGGATTATAGTATCTATTCCACCGTGTATCCCCGCGCCCCACCCCGCCGTTCAACTCAGGCTGCATCTCAGCCATGGCCTTCATATTTGAAGGAGACTTTGACCTTGGTTCGATAGGCGTCGACCTTGCCGTTGCGGATAACCATGTCCTTTTCCACGACTTCTGCTACACGCAGCTCGCGCAGGTGTTCTCCGGCCTGCTCGACCGCGTTCTTGGCGGCTTTCTCCCAACTCTCGGTGCTGGTGCCGATGAGTTCGATAACATCATAGATCCCCTGAGGATCGATAACCTTTTGAGTACTCTGAGCCATGAGCGCATGTCCTCCTTCAACGCGACACCCTGCTACCCCGAAGGTCGGGTGCTTGTCGGGGCACGCGCTCCATCCTAGTTCTAAGATCACACTTTGTCTGTTCCGACTCGGACCCACGCATGGGGCAGACTGGGCCCGCACCCCTCCGTCAGGCACCGTGCGAGACCGATGCGCCCCGTCGGATCGATTTATCCGTGCCTAGGTCCGGTTAGTGTGTCGTTGAAGCATCACCAGACAGAGAAAAGCTGCTCCGCAATTGATAGCGGGAACGATAACGCCAGTTCTCTATTTCAAACCATTAGCGGAGTAACCCCAACTCTCCGCCAGTCTCGTCTATTAAGCCCGGTCTTGCGGGTGCCCTCAACGACCGGGCTTTTCTTTATCCATCAGTTTGGAGAAACCCAGGGGTCGGCCCTACTCACCTTCCGGACGAGGTCAGTCCTCGCGCGCGACGTCTCCCTCGGAGCGCCAGATACTCGTCGTCTGCGTTCCTCCATTTATGCACCGGATGCGGCCCTGTGCTTTCGCATCGATCTCCACCCGCAGGGGCCAAGTAACAATGGAAGGAGCAAAACACCTATTGACCCGTTCGCGCTCATGGCACGAGTACCACCTGAAACTGAAAAGCATGGGCTTCGGTCGGCGCCTCTTTGCGCCTGAGACCATTCATGACTGCTGACCACCTCAAGCCTTCTAGCACCGTCGATACAAAGACCCGAGCTCCCGCCCGTGGAGATAAATGACCTTCCCCGTAAGCCCGCCCCGCTTCTTAATCCACGCACGACCCCCGGTGGATAGGACTGGGTCACGATACGCGTGGCCTCCGGTGCTCGAGACATTCGGGCCGGTTCGGGGATCAACCCATCGGGCAGCGTGAAAGCCGAGCACCGCCCTCGATGTCACGCAAATGCGCTTCTTTGGAATCGTGCTGAGCACAAGAGTACAGGCAGAGAGGCAGGGACCGTCGATGATGACGCGCTCGCCGGATTGTCGTATCTGCGCGAAAGTCCGCAGATAGTCCTCCACCATGTCACCCGAGCTCGACAGGATGCACACATCTGCGTGCGCCATAGGCATCGCAAGCAAAACTAAAACGACCGCAACGAAGACTTGTGCCAACCTAGTATCCTTCTGGGGCGAACAGAGCTTGACCGCTTAGGCACACCCGCCTGGGCGCATCTCAGAATGCTCCAATCCTACTCATCGCCGCCATCTCCACTGTCTTCATCACCTCCGCCACCGTCGTCAGTGGTGCCATCGTAGTCTCCACTAGCACCTTCGTCACCGCTACTGGGAGCAGCCTTTTCCGGCATGGCGCCTCTATCGGGATACTCAGATGTCTCGGGATTGGGCTGTTGCTTGGCCCCGTCATTCGGCAGGGATTCATCAGATTGAGCGAAGCCAATCGAAGGTATTCCTAATAAGAAGATTGCGATTGTGAGCATTTTCGGATTCATGTGTTTCTCCCCGCGCGCTTCCGCCTCCCGTATGCATGGGCATTGTATACCTTTCCCTAACCCCGCCCCGTTCGCTCCCCGCCGCTGAACTCCGTTCCTGCTTTCTCTAGATCCTTCCTGATTGCTTCCAGCGTTTCGGCGTCATTCTTGTTTCGCCGCCCGAGCAGTAGGATTATTCCGCCAAGAAATAGGATAGAGCCGAGCATGATTGCAGGGACAGCAATTAGGTAGGTCTCAAAAGGTGACAAGTTTGAAAGCCACTGATCCATCTTCGCACCCAACCACCGGCGCTGATTCAACCCGCGATAGGATCGGGTGTTCCTGGTGGTGGAGGATGCGGTGATGTACCTCATAGAGGTCGGCGCGGGCCTGGCCGCCGGTTTCCGCCGAAGTGTAAGCTGATATAGGCACGCTGGGTGACGAGCCCCCCACACCCCCTTTTTTGATTTTCGTTCCGCTCGGCCTTTTCACTTCTTCTTCCGCTTGGCCCTTCTTCCGCGTTTATGCCGCGCTTTGATATTGCTTACCTCCGGCGAGCTTTGATCGGTGTTTTGCCCTTGCCGGACTTCATTTTGGTTGCCATCCAAACATTCGGTACTGCTTAACCAATTCCGCAACTTGGAATGACGGGCCAATGCCTCAGTCAGCTCCTTGGGCTGCGGTCGGCCGTCGCTGACGAAGCCCGTTATTAACAGCCGAAGGAGCCTGCCGTTGTCGGCCCTGAGTGCATCGATGACCTCGCGAAGCGCCTCCTTTTCATTAAGGTCCTTCGCGACCGTATAGGTTGGCGGTTCGCGCATGTTTTCCTTGCTTGTTCCTTTAGCGCAGCAAGGTCGTCCTTCTACAATTCCATAACCCGGTGCCTGCCTCCTGGTCGGCCCCACTTGCTGCAGGATATGCAGCCGATCAGGAGCTCACCGAAATAGTCGATTTCGATTCCGGCACTGCTCGCAAGTTCCATGCTCTTGGTGGCTAGCAGCGATTGCCGAGCGTGGCGATGCAGCGAAGGCCGCTGCCAGTTGACCTCGCAACCGTAACAGTACCTCGGGCGACTCCGAGTCCGGCCTGGCCGGCACCCCTGACAATACCTTTACCGACCGTGGCTGTTCCTTGCACTGTGCCTTTGACGGGCGCGGCCTTCGACTGAGCAGGCAATGGCATCGCAGCTATCAATAGCGCCGCGAGAAAAGTGAAGAATGTCGCACGCATCTCGATTTCCTCCACAGAAAGGTCTTTCCAAGAAAAATGATCGTGATGCATTGAAAGTTCCCAGGCTTTCGACTTCTCCACAAATGTCATTTGCGGCGCAACGATCGCTCTCCTTGATATTCCCAGCAGCAACTAGTCGATCAAGCGCATTAGCTTTGAATTGAGGAATGCGTTCCCTCATCCCTCGAACGTGACAGGGCAACCTTCGGCCCAATCAGATAGGCGATCCACAAGCCGAGTCCATCAGGCGATCGTGCCCACCTCGCATTGCAGCCTCGAGCTTGTCTAAGCGAGTGGAAAGGCTCATTTCACCTCCTCGACCTCAATGGCACTATTGATTGTGTTGAGGCTGCCGCGGCAACCGCAGCTTCCATTTCGGCAATCGGTCGCTCTAGCTCTGACGCCTCAAGGCACTGACGCATGAGCACTTAATCGGCTTCCACAGACTCAGCCCGCTCGATCCGGCGAGAGAGGGTGTCTCGAGCGTTTGGAATTTGCCTCAACGATTTCCCTTCAAGTTTTTCAGGCGTTTGTCCGTTATCCCGAATCTGCACCGAACGACCATCGAAGAAAGCCCCACTCTCGATGGCAAGAGATTGGTGGTGAATATCGCCAACGACATGTGCTTGCGACTTCAAAATAACCTCACGGCCCTGAATAGGACCCTCAACTTTTCCATCAACGACTACGCGCTCGGCTGCAACGGTTCCGGTGACATGAGCCCCGCGGGCGATCACGAGGGAAGTGCAGTGAAGTTCGCCGTCAATCTGCCCATTGACCTCCACTAAGCCCTCTGCGGTGACGCTGCCGACAATCTTCAATCCCTTAGCAATCACTGTTCCTCGTTGCTTCGATGCAAACATGGTTACCTCCCAATGCAAGAAAGAGCCTAACTTCTGGCCGGTCTCGCAAGCCAACCCGCTTTTGTCTGCGTGCCCGATAAATCGCAAATTTCCCAAAGGGGCTAGATCTAGGTTGGCAGGCCGCGCAGTGAGCGACTTAATTGGCTCGGCCCGAGACTATCCAGCCGATCTCCTTCGCCTTTTCGTTTGCCGCTGTCCAGGCAAGGGAAAGAAAGTATGGGAAGCTCACTATGCTCCTTTCGTCCCGCACCTTCCTTCCGGAAAAGGAGCTGGCGATGAGCCGATTGTTCTTCGTTTTTTCGTACACAACGCTGAAACTTGTACCCGGCATTGTTACGAGAATCTCGCCGTCCAAGACTTCGACGATAATTTTCGATCTCCTAAACCACGACAGTTTCATGCCTTTTTGCGTACATCGGTATGAACGAGAGTGGCCACGCTCAGCTCCGACTTTTGGAGACTGCGGCCTTCTTTAGGCTGCGCTCTAACTCGGAAAAGTTTCGAAACCACTGCGTCCACGCCAGCTCTCTCGACCTCAAACGAGCCGTCCTCAAAAGCAGAGAAGGAACCCCAGTCAAACCTGCCTTGTTTGATGATGCGATTTACGGGAAGTTGCACTGGCGGGTCGGTTTCAAAAGACGCGCTTGGAGGAGCAATTTCGTCCTGGTCTCGGGTCCCGCTAGAGCGCCACAGATAAATGCGGCGTACAAGCGAACCACAGAATCGTCGAATTGAGACTTCTTTGGTGATCTCAGTCATGGCCAAACTCGGCTATGCCGAGCTTCGCGTGGCCATCATGCCGCCCGCTGAGGCTTGCGATCTAAAGCCATGCTTCGCGGCCATTTGATCGAGTTCCTTGGCGAGATCGAGCCCCATAAACAAGGCTCCTGGGCTAAAGCTCGCCCCTTGGCCGATGACAACCGGTCCATCTGGACCCCTAATATTTATCGGTTTTGTGCAGGCCCAAACGCCATTGGGTTGGCGCCGAAATCTGTTCAAGAACTCCAATTCAGTCATCATAGCCGCCCCTCCTCTTACCTCGAAGAGCCGACGGCACGCATAAAACAGGAGAGGGCGGCTGGGTAACTGCTGGTCCGGTTTTGTTGAGAGCATCAACAGAGATTGAGGCAACGGTTAGGCTGAGCCGCAAGCCGTTCGCATGTTTTCGCACCCCAAACTGAGCCAGCAGCCAAGTTGACTTTGCTCCCGCTGACGCAAGGCGGGGTTGTGGAGGCTATGGATCCTAATCCACGGTACACCTCACCGGTCACCCCACCCCCTCCTTCCCCGTCAGCAGCCGACCATGGCTATCATCGGGCCGCTCAGGAGGCTGAACGATACAGCGCACAATGAACCTTACGCGCTCGCGGTCGATCTCCCTGATTGTTCCAGCAGCGACCAACCGATCAAGCGCATTGGCTTTCCATTGGGAACGTTTTCCATTCCCATTCCTCGAGCGGGACTGGGCAACCTTCGACCCAATCGCAGAGGCGATACACAATCCGCACCAGTGGTCCTGACTGCCCGCCATCGTCTTGAGGGATCAAAAACTCGGCTTCGGGCGTTAATGTAACAGGAGCGCTGCCAAACGGTGTGGTTAACCATGACCCAATCTTCGCCTCAACATCGAAGCCGCGCATTGATAGTTGAAGATGAACCCCTGTGCGCCCTCGACCTAGAAGCACACATGCACGAACTAGGCTTCAACTCTTGCCATCTGGTGGCAAATGGACAAGAAGCCTTTGTGCAAGCCATGAGCAATCAGCCCGATATTGTCCTGATGGACGTTAATCTTGAGGGAAGCCACGAAGGGATCGAAGTTGCTAAGAAGCTTCGAGAGGCGTGCGAGGCACGTATCGTCTTCGTCACCGGATACACTGACCCCGACACGGTCAAGCGCATCCGCAAAGAGGTACCCGGAGCGCCACTTTTGCCGAAGCCGGTCTGGGGTGACCGCCTTGCCGATGCCGTTAAAGCGGTGATGACATTCCGCATGTGGTGAAACTGATGGTGCGTGCAAGTGACGAGCTAGCCGCTTCCCACCAGTTCCCCGCGTCGTAGGGTGGGCTGACCCACGCATGACGATGGGGGCTGGAAGGTACCTTTTTATGGTGTACTCCCCGCCCCGCCACCCCACCCTCCCGGCACCTATTTCGCATCAGGCTCAACAATGACCCACGCCCGGCGGTGGTGGCGGCGGTGGCGGAACGACATAGACTTCGCGGGGCGCAAGCGCGCTGCCGAGAATAGTCCCGACCCCTGCGAGACCGGCGCCGACCGCGGATCCATGACCGGCTTCTGCCGGTAGCCGCGGGCATCAGCGCGGCAAATCCGACGGCCGCCGTCGCGGCAATCAGTGACTTGAACATTGGAGACCTCCATCGCGCCCACTCGACGTGACCCGAGTAGGCTCCCCTTACGCGACGAAAGACGAGGACCAATGCGTTACCAGAAGGTCACGAACGGCATGCGAAGCACTCGGGTCCTTCGCTCGGGAGCAGAAAAAAAGAGGGGCCGGAGGGTGAGCTCCGGCCCGAGCTTTAGCGGCATGCGGCTTGGGGGGCCGAGGGATAGGCCGCTATCATCTGCTGATGAACGCCGGCATAGCTGCTTGCCGGGCTGAAGGATACGGGGGGGCACTCCTCAGCGCGCTCACCATCAGTAAGAAACAATTTACCATAAGTTGTGCGCTAGCGGGCGACTAGCTTGAGCCATGGTTAACGGCGGCACCTAGTGATGGTGCTCGGCACCCGCGTCGGGCGCCGCAGCCCCTACCCCTCTGACCTCGAAGGTCACCGCCACGGTGCCCGCCTTCTCGAGGGTGAGCGTGCCGGCGAATGTGTCGCCCTCCTTCAGAGGTTGCTTCAATCCGAGAAGCATGAGGTGATAGCCCTGTGGCGCGAGTACGACGCTGCCGCCGGCAGGCACCGCCACGCCATCGGTGACCTGACGCATCTTCATCATGCCGTCGGTCATGCTCATCTCATGGATCTCGGCGCGCTCGGCAATGTCCGCCGTCGCCGAGACGAGCCGGTCTGGAGCCGCTCCGCCATTCTTGATGGTGAGATAGCCTGCGGCGACTTTCGCCCCGCCCGGCGTTGCCCGCGACCACGGCGCCTCGATGGCAACGTCCCCGTCCTTGAACTCCGCGGCGATGGCGTGTTGCGCCGGCAGCGCGGCGAAAGCGACCGCCGCCAGCGCCGCAGCGGCAACGCGCATATGAAAGCGGCGATACATCATGGCCCCGGCCTTAGCCGGTGTGCGATTGGGCTTCAAGGTCCCACTTCGCCGCGCCGGCGCCGTTCAGCGAAACCGCTCCCCGTCGTCTGAAAGGCTCGCTTCATCCGACCGACACGTCCGCGCGGCGCTGCCGCCCGCGCTCGCCCGGCCAGATTGCGACCGCGGCGCCTTCAGCAAGGCGTTCGCCGATCTCGCAGCCCGCCTCGCAACCGAAGTCGATGTGCCGACGAAATTCGCGAAACGCTTCATCGACCGGCGTCCACCGTTTCTGCGACATCGACTCCTCGTCCTCATCTATCAAATAGGCAAGGACGGCCTGCAACCGACAACACCAGATGAGAGCGCTGACGCAAATCGGCGCTCATCCTGCGTTTCCATCGCAACGAGATCGCCGTGCTTTTGCATGCGAGACCGGCGGTGCTCCATGCGCTGACGACGGAACGGTTCCGCGTGCGCGATCTCCCAGGCAATCTGGACGATGCTGGCAAGCTGGTTCTCGTGCGGCGGCTGATCAGAGAAGGCTTGTTGCAGCCGCTCGATCAAACCCAGATGCGAGGGGCCCGGTCAAGCCTTGCTCCAAGAGCCTTGCCAAGTTCGCGAGCCCGCGGCTAGAACTCCCTGGTTGCAAGGCGTGGGCTCCCCATTTAGGCGCCCTTGTAAGTTGCGATGCCTTGATCGATATGGTGAGGCAACTGGGGGATCGTCTAACGGTAGGACATAGATCAAGCGCTGATTTCGTATCTATTACAAGCGCTTGGGCTTTACAGTCACTACTGGACGAAGCCGAAACCTACCGAGAACAACCGAGCATTCTGTAAAGTTGAAAGCTCCGTCACGTCGGCCAGTTCCTCCTGCCGGAGCGTCCCTTCGCCAAGCGGCCTCCCCCCTCAACGAACAAAAAAAAGACCTGAGGCTGCCCGCAGGTCTTTCGCCGAATTAGGCACTACGAAGGCGATTAGGCGAACCAGCCTTAGCAGCGGCTTGCTCAACCGGCTTGTAGGCGTTGCGCGTCAGACCAGCATACATCTCACCGAGCTTAGACAACTCGGCAACATGGGCTTCATAAGCCATTCTTGCGTACTGAGACTGGATCTCGAATACCTGCTCGAACGACTTTGCACTGAGAAGCTGCTCGAAGGCGCGAGTGCCGTCCTCAAACGACTTTTTCGAGTAGGCGGCAAACTCAGCGGCAATAGCCTGCAGGCCCTTATTCACTTCACCAAAAGAGCTGACAGCGGCATCGAAACCGTCCTTGCCAACTCGCTGAAATCCTTCACCATACTTTTGAACGTCAGACATCTCTTAAACCTCTCTATTAGGGGCCGCCGGGGTGCGGCACGCGGTATATATGCACTTATGCTGCACTGCACAATAGCTTATGCGCTGTTGTGATGTCCGGAGGGAATGCAAAGCGGACAGAGGTCGAGCTTTCGTCAATGTCGTAGCGGCAGAGGGTCACGAGGTCCTGACCCGCGCACCCGCGCCGGTCTTGATCGGCTCCCGATGGCTCTCGCGCGGCGCAGGCCGAGGCTCATAGCTCGCCATGTGCTTGAGCCACACCCAGAAATAAACGGCTGCAGACAGGATGGTGAGCGCGCCCGTTACCCAGATGAACACCGCCACGAACGGCTCAAGCCCGAGCCCAAAGCCAAGCTCCGCCAAGACGAGACTAGCAAGCACGAGCTGGGCAAGGGTATTCGCCTTGCTTACGAGGAGCGGAGAGAGGGCGACGGGGCGTGACAGTATCCACGATAAGATGAAGGCTCCGATGATTAGGATGTCGCGGCTGACGACGGCGATGACGAGCCAGACCGGCAAATGGTTGGCAAAGCCGAGCGTAACATAGATGCTGACGAGCAGGGCCTTGTCGGCGATCGGGTCGAGATAGGCGCCAAGCTCGGTTTGCCAGCCAAAGCGCTTGGCAAGATAGCCATCGGCCGCATCGGAGAGGCCGGCAAGCAGAAACAACACGAAGGCCGCCGCGATCTCATGGGTGATGATCAGCCACACGATGAGCGGCACTAGGATGATGCGTGCCAGTGTCAGCGCGTTGGGGATATTCACGAGTGTTCAAACTCCAGGCTCGCCCCCATCAAACACCGACCGAAGCTATTGAAGTGTTAAGATTTAGCAGATTTGTGACCGCTTGGCTGCATTCCGGCTCTAGCGCGCCGGAAGTGTACTTGATCCCCGCGCTCTCCTCATCATCTGTCCGTCTTAACCTATGGCCATGTGGCCACAGGCGCCAACACACTGGCCAACGATGATCTCCACGACACCGCATATACCGGGGAGCGGGGAGACGACAGAGGTGACGTGGCAGGCGATGGCGCATTGCAAATCTTGCGAGCGGCCTATGCCGCCGCTTATCGGCAGATGTTTAGATCAACCGTCAGCTTGAGGCATACCGGCACCCCGGACACGATCTTCGAGCATCCCAAAGAGCGAGAGCGGAATCTCGACAGGAGGGATGCGACAGGCGGCAGGCGCGGTAACGAGCGAAGAAGCTCGGGATGATCAAGGGTGGCCCTTTCTCATCCGATCAACCTCTACCAGGGAAGGATCGATCCCCTCTGATGCACCAAGACTGTCATCGGTCGCTGCTGACACCCGAGTCCGCTCACGTTCGACAATGCGGAAGTCCATGACCAGCGGCAGGTGATCCGACGCCGTGCGGACGAGCTGGCTTCGAGGCACCTCGACGCCGAGCACGTCAACCGATCGGCTGCAGAAAATATGGTCAATGCATAGCAACGGCATGCGAGCGGGAAAGGTTCGACGCGCCCGCTTGTGCAGCACGAGTTGGGCATCGCGCAACCTGGCCGTGAACCTTCGATAGACGACGGACCGGCGCCTGGCATTGAAATCGCCCAGCAGGATAACAGGATCGCGGCCGTCCGGGTGGCCGAGCCAGTTCTCTCCCAGCAGGGTTTTGGCCTGTGCCATGCGCTCGTAGGCCGGCAAGCCGAGGTGCGTGTTAATGATCTGAATCTCGGTGCCGTTCGCCTCGACCGCCGCCCAGAGCGCCCCGCGTGGCTCGAAGCCGACGCTTCCAGGCAGAGGCCCAGCCTTCACCAGACGCATCGGCAACGCGGTGAGAATGGCGTCGCCATAGAACTCTTCCTCGACCTGGAGCGCCGGATGGAAGTGAAAGCTCATGCCGAGCAGATGAGCGATGGCATGGGCCTGATCAATGCCACCGGTACGAAGGCGCCCGACATCGAGTTCCTGAAGCGCCACCACATCTGGTTGGCAAGCGGCAATCACCTCGGCGATCCGCCGTGGGTCTGCTCGTCCGTCTGCGCCGACGCACCGGTGGACATTGTAGGTCATGATGCGCAGCGGAGCTGGCCGTGCATGCTGGTTCCGGCGGTCGAGTGGATTCACAGGCTCCTCAAATCCATGCTGGCGCACTTAAAAGCGTGGAAGTGTCTGTGGACGGCCAAGAACACCCCCGTTCGGCCCGGAACAAGTCCTCGGCGGCATCGCTCTACAACCTCACCATGGACCCGTAGGAGAAGTACGACATAACATTCAACGGCGCTATGTCCTATCGCTTGGCATCAAGCTCGCCGGGGAAATATGCGGGCCAGACAACGGTTGGGTTTTGTCGCTCATTTCCGGCGCTTATCGACTTCGACAAGTCATTATCAAATATCCGAACATCCGCCGCTTCCCCGGCGGAGCCTCGACCGACCTGCGGCCCAATCTGCAGGATCCGTCGAACCCAGTGCCGGCGATGGATCCCCTCAAGCCGCCACGCATTGGTGGCGGCGGCGGTTAAGTCGCAACGCAAAGAGGGGGCCGTGCTCGTCGCAGGCTCCCCCTTCAATTCTAGGCCTCAGGATTGTGCGGAGTGGAATTCACCTCATGACCGGGCCTCGCGCTGACTAATTGAGACCGTTTCAAGGTGTCCGGCGAATCGAAACGAAGATGGCTGTTGCCTAACTGCATCATCCACCTGGGACTTCGAGTGCTAGGCTGCGACATGGCTTGTTCGAATCCCCATCGGGGCAGGTAGCCCAATGGTGTGGTTTGGTAGGGGTCTTCCACTTAGCGCGGCGCTCGCTCTTTGCGGATGGCTCGGAGAGAGCATCCCGGCGACGAGCGCAGACCTCGGACCCGGCCCCCAGACCCAGTTGGTCGAGCCTGTTGCGCCACCGAACCAATGGCAGTTCAGCTTCACGCCTTATGGCTGGGTGACGAGCATCAACGGCAACGCCACCGCCCGCGGCCATACCGTCGATATCGACGAGAGCTTCTTTGAGATCGTAGAGAAGAGCGACTCGCTCATGGCCCTGATGGGCTATTTCGAGGCGCGGAAGGGCCCGTTTGCCTTGTTCACCGACGTCGTCTGGGCGGATCTTACCTTCGATGGCCAGAGAAGGTCTGACATCAATAGAACCGTGTCAGGCAATCCATTTGCCAGGTTGCCCGACTTCAACGTGACCATCAAAGCCAATCTGGACATCAAGGCAAATGCCCAAGTCGATTATCAATCAACCATCGTCCAGTCTGGCGTCGCCTACGAGATCGCCAAGTGGGGTTCCAGTCCCGCGTCGTATACCGCCTTGGACGTTCTGGGTGGTGCACGCTATTGGAACCAGGAACTCGATATCTCTCTGAGAGTTGCCGGCACGCTGACCGCGGATGTTCAAGCCGATTTTAAACGCCTCGGGCTGAGCGTGCGGCGCTCAGTAAAGCGTTCCGCTGCGACTGCAATCGCCCGCTCTGGCGACCTCGAATGGGTCGATCCGTTCGTGGGAGGACGTATCCGGCATCAGATTGCTGCAGACAGGGAGCTTATGCTCGAGGGCGATGTCGGCGGCTTCGGCGCTGGCAGCGACTTCTCCTGGCAAGTGGTCGGAACCTACGGCTTCGACGTCCATTGCATCGAAACTCCGGTTCATATCGTGATTGGTTATCGTGCGCTCGCCGTCGACTTTAGTGAGAATGGCCGGTTCGGAAAGAATGGCGTTGACATCGTGCAACATGGGCCGGTGGTGGGCGTGAAGTTCCGCTGGTAGGGGACCAGCGATGGTAATAAGAGCGGCCTCCCTATCAACCACCCAAGTGCCCGTCCACACCGTGCCATCACCATTAGGCGTCACACCCTTCTCTCCAGGGCAGACGAAATGAAACCCAATCACAACTCGTTTGGGCATTCCGCCTCGGCGCGATTTGAAAGTTTCACAATTGCCGTTCGCCACCGCTGATTTCGACCTGTTTGCCATGGAGCACAGTCGATCTCAACTTTTGCGGCCACGTCAACATGGGGCCTGAACGCTTCCTGAAGCAATGCGATGTCGGCATCGGATGCCGCGAGCGAGCGCCAAGCATCTGGACGGCGCGCGATGTTCCAAGCGATTATTTTCACCATGGCGACGCCCCCCAAGGACCTTCAAAAGAATACCTTCGCGTTGACGTCCAAATCGAGCTGGGCGCTTCAATGTCACGGAAGTTCCGCTTTGGTCATGCACTTAGGCCTGACAAATTTCACTGGGCAGGGATAACACGTCTGAGCTTAGCCGAGTGACCTTCAGTGCCTTCGACAGTCACGTCGAGGAACTGGACCTTCCTTGATACAGCGCCGGAGCTGTCGGAGATGGAGTTTTGTCCTGAGGCTTACTCTTGGGACGAGTGCTAGAAGTCTCTGGGACCATGAGAGCCATTATGTTGAGGCCCGTCAAGAATGCCGCACCGGAGCCAATAGCGGCGATGATGGCACTTACGCGCAATAGGTCCTGCACGACCAGGCGGCTTGACGCCATTGCAGTTCGACCTATGTACGCAAATAATGAACTCAGCAGACCTACTAACGCACCAGACCCGAACACCAACATGGCCCAGGTAAGCCTGCGAGGATCAGTGGCTGATTGAGGAGCAAATGCTAGTGCCGTCACGAGGATGAGGGCTGCAAGGCCATTTAGGAGGATCACATAGGCAAGGGCATGACTGGCATATCGATCTCGCTCACGTATTGGAGAAAGGTCAGCCAGATGCTCCTTCGATCTTTGAGGTGGCGGTTGCCCGGTGAGTTCGGGTTCTGTTCGTTGAGGTCGTTTCACTGTTTGCAGAGCCGTTGAACGTCAGCTTCGGCCGCCTCGCGCGTCGGGTAAGCCTTCTTACCAATCTTGGTGACGCTCTTGTCCTCGCCCGTTGGCTCTATATCGACGACGAGGCACTGCTTATCGGATGCGCGAACAATCCACCAATCCGCGAAAGCCGGATCGGGACGGGCGATTAAGAGACCGCCTATCACTACAAGCCCAAATAGATGTTCCGCAAGAGGTGGACTAGGCACTGCGGCCTGTTTGATCCATGGGGGCTGGTCCCGCAACACTTCGCGGCTGATCCTACAGAACACAAGGCTTCCCGCTTCGTTCGCCATCCACACCGCGCCAAGTGGTGACCCGATAGTTATCGTCTAGCCGCCTGAGGGGCATCGCCTGAGTTCTCTAAGGCGTCAAGATCTGGGTCAATCGGTTCGCGTTTGTCCCTAATCCGTCCGCCTTCGCGCAACCCTCGGTGTCTGATCGGTCCACTTTCGACGAGGTCTTGGTTACCTTCACGACAAGGTCAGTAGCTACTCGCTCCGTCTTCGTGAACAGGGTCTTATTCGCTTCTAAGACCTTCATGAGGAGTTCCAAGTCGTCAGCATTTTTCAAGCGTGCCGAGACCTCAAGCGAACCCGATACAACTGATAAACGATAACAGGAAGGCGCCCCGGCTCCGTTCGTTTCGGGACACGACACGGCGGCGCTTCCGGTTGGCGCTACATTGTTGGTCATTGCTCCACCTCCGACGCACACCAAACAAGAGAGCGGACCCCGGGTAGGGAGGCGTACTCACGGTCAACCGGAGCCGCAATGGGGGAGGAAAGTGTTCCACTCGCATCTAATCCTCTTCACCCCAAGCATTGATATTAGGAAAGAAAAAAGGCGACAGAGAGGCTGTTTGGGGCGTCCAGCTGCTGTTCAGGGAAACCCGACGCGACATGGTGGCGTTTATTGGTCAACACCCTGGAGTTTGAAAAATCCATGCTAATCCATACCGCCGAAGGTAAGCGCAGCATCGACGAAGAACTCGTACTCTGCATTGACAGACATCGTGGTGAGACTGAACGCTGTATCGTGACTCTCTATTTGCTTAGCGGGGAGCAGGTCACAGGCGTGCTAGAGACGACGCTCCCAGAGGACGACGCACCGCCACTCGCTGCGTGAAGCAATTCGGGTCTAACGACAAGGCACGCGAGCGGCTAGGGTCACAAACGTTCTTCACATGCCCTGCTGACTTGTTGGCATCAAGTTTTTGACCTCCGCCAAAGGGTCACGACCCAGAACGCAAATGCAATCGTATGCTGACGATGCCTGTCCGACCCTTTATCCTCGCTGTTAGCAACCTTAGGAGCAGTAGGAACAGGCAGGGAGGACATGTGCAAGCCGGCCGCGAAGGACCTTGATGAAGAGGAGGCGCTTCGCGAGGTCATCGATGCACTTAGGGCCGACAACGGGAGGCTGCTGCGGCTGTTAATAGCGCGCTTCGTCAGCGATGGCCGACCGGAGCACAAAGAGCTGACCGAGGTATTGGCCCATTATCCCAACTTGCGAAATTGGTTAGGCACTGGCGAATTGAGGATTTTGGATGCCAACCAAAATCAAGTCACGCAAAGGGAAGACAGCGATAAAAACTCGGCGGGGCAAACCACGATTAAAGCGCGGCGTAGACGTGGAAGAAGGGGCAAGCGGAAGAAAGAGTGACATGAAGAAATCCGGCGCGACCCGACCGAAGCCGACGCCCTACACGATCCACCCGAGCTCTCGCGCCTTATCGCTGGCCGCCTGCCATGCTTGAGCGAGGAGCTCATGGTCGTTGGTGTCGGTGCGGCGCTTTATTATAAGCTGAGGCTTATTGGGGCGCTTGGAGTAGGCAGCATAGAAGCCGAGCGTGGTGACGATGATCAGGTCGCGACGGACTTCGACGCGAAGTTGGTGACGCCGACCAGGCATGCTTGAACGCTACAACAAAAAGGGCGCCGACCGAAGCCGACGCCCCTCGAAGCAACGCACCTTGGCGCGCCTAATACTACTGTCACAGCGAAAAGAGCGCCGACCGAAGCCGACGCCCCGGTAACTACCGGGCTGATGAAGAAGCCCCGGCGCAGGGAAACAATCCGGGGCTTCATAACTTTTTCTGGACCGGGGTCCGAACGGCTATGGGGGAAGCCCCCGGGTCCGCGCCGAAAAACGTGGCTGGCGACCGGCCGGTTCCATTGAGACGAAGCGAACTCCAGATACTGTGGCATGGCTGCCACGCATGAAAAGAAGCCCCTGCGCGGAAGCACCAGGGCTCTTAGCATCCGAACGCTGGCCCAACTCATCGTGAAGGGCACCCCACACGGGAATTACGATTTCCTCGCTCAGGCTTGGCAGGCGACGAAAACAACAACGCGCGGGATTGAACGACCCAGTGCTGCAACCCCCTCACGGGACGATCCGCCCGCCTGAAGATGCTCATTGTTCTCGAAGGTGCTCATGCTTCTTATGTGAGCGTCTTCGCAGGAGTTTAGCATCTTCGGTAGTTCTCAGGTCTGAAGCGGACGCGCGACAACGGCATCTAACGCAGCGTAGAATGGGCGCTCGCCCGGAGAAGCGCTTTTAAGATCCACGGAAGCAGTGCGCCGCGTTGAAGAAGGAAATTCGCTCATGGCCCAAAGCACTCACAAAGTTACCGATCCCCAGAGCACATACGACGTGGTCGAACTCGTCGGCACTAGCACCGAGAGCTGGGAAGACGCCGCCAAGAACGTGATTGAGCAGGCAGGAAAACATCTTCGCGAGCTGCGCGTAGCGGAAGTCGTGGCGAAGGACATGGTTCTCCGCGACGGCAAGGTTGAGCTCTACCGCACCAAGGTCAAAGTCTCCTTCAAATACGAAGGCCATGGCTGAGGTATCCGCTTTGCTGGCTCAGTTTGAGAGCCAGGATAACGGCGCGCCTCCTGAAGATGCTCATCTACCTCGAAGATGCTCACGATTCTTACGTCAGCATCTTCGGTAGAGTTGAGCACCTTCTCGGTTTCCAATCCCCCCCCCGAAAAATTCCACTTCAACAGTAGCAACAGTGACGTCCTTTGATCCTCAAAGTAGTCTTTGAGGATGAGGGAGTTTTTCACTTGGCGTCTCAGGCGGAGGGATTACTTCTTTCTCATGTCCTGCCTCGGGATTAGGGGCGTCAGTGTAAATACCTTCATCGCCAATCGGAGGTGGTGGGATCACGCCCTTATGCTCGGCTGGAGGAGGAGTTGCCTGTCCCCCACCGTCGGCTCTGGGTTGATCTTTGCCCTGGGGACCGGCCTTCCGGGTCGCATCGCTTGAGTGAGCGACCGGCGCGTTGAAAGCGCAGAGTGTTACGAACAGCGCCACACATAATGCTGAGTTCGCGCGGAACCATGGCATAGCGTTTCCAACCAACACAAAGTCCCTGAGGAGAACCCCAGCAGGGCGCTGTGTCTTCACGCTTTATCCATTGGCGAGGTCGCTCAGTCCAGTGCGCAATAGCGCCGTGCCCACGCCGCGCGCTTAATCCTTCTTCTCCGCGATGACCGCGCCCGGTAGAGACCCCAGCGGCCCCCACTGTCATGCCCTTTTCTCGCACTCCGCGCCCCCAGCGTCCGGCGAGATGACTTCCCGGTACTCATCAATCACCAGGAAGGCCTGGTGCACTGCCTGCGGATGCATGCCGTCCCTCACTACGAGGGCGTGGAACTCTGCCAGCACCAGGGCCTTGAGCTGTTCCGACGACCTGTGCCTCCAATCGGTGAAACTCGCGCCCGCGTCCCGCTTGTACCGAGCGGCCTCTTTCCGGTCGCCGTCGCTGAGGAAGGGAAGCACCTTCACAGAGCCCGGCGGATGATCTCCTCGCCGCAGCAACCTCCTGTTACAATCGGCGGGCGTCCAGAGGATATGAGCATCCCTTGCCTTCATGCTGCCTTCCCTCTTCCCTCTCCAACAAAGCGGTCGGCATCGTCTACCGCAGCTTAGACCGATCAATTTGCCAAGAGCGTGGCCTCCGGTCCGGCGGTGGTCAGCGCCTGGCTCGACGGCGGCTCTAACCCACCCTTGACAGTGTTCCTCTTTTGTTCTCCACTGGTTCATGGCCACGGGGAGACCAGACGACCTGCCCTATTTGGTCGAGCAGTGGGACGACGGGGACCGCTACGTCGAGGAGCTGATCGCGCTTACCGGCGATTACCGGGTGGCGCGGGCAGCGTTCGCAGAAGCAGCGAAGCACCGGCCCGGCCGGATCGTCACCCTGAGGCAGAGGACGCGGCTGCTCGCGGACAGTCGCCGGAAGCACTAGGTTCATTCTAGCAGCGCGATCACGCCCGCCCCGGCCGCTATCGCCATTATCCAGAGGGCGACGCCCGCCTCCAGCCCGGCATATCGCTCCCTAAGGATGCGGTTAGCTACATTCCTTCGGTCGCGATCGAAGCCGAGGGATGATCCGAGGCCGCGCTCAGAGCTCCCAGCTCGCGGCTGATCGTGCTAAGTGTGTCCCGTCGCCTTGCTTCGCTTTCTCTGGCCATTGCCGTCCCCTCACCGGGGAGCCACATCGAACGAAATCGTCCGCGTCTTCAGGACCTCATCAGCAGCATCCTGAAAATCCAGGGACTGATCCGTTGCGCTCCTTACAGGACATCTCCCTGTGACGGCGTCAGGGCCTGAAGATGCTCATCGATCTCGAAGGTGCTCATGCCTTTTATGTGAGCATCTTCTTATGTGAGCATCTTCGAAGGAGTTGAGCACCTTCCGACTTGCTCCGCGAGGATGGGACGGTGGTGCTCAGGTGCCGACTATGCCAAGTCAACCGCCTAGCTTTTCTTGGATGTCACAACGTGAATGCGACCCGGTACTTGGGTCACCTTCTTGCTGTTACATTTCGGGCACCTTGCCTTCGCTGCCTCGTGCTCGGTAATGGTTTCGGTGCGCTCGAATGACTTGCCGCATTCTCTACAACGATACTGGTAGGTCGGCACCTCTCCACACTCCGATCAAATAGCTCCAATAAAATCCCGCTTCCCCAATTCAACCCCGCCATGCCGCAGAATGTCGTAGGCGGTGGTGCAATGAAAATAAAAGTTGGGCAGCACGAAGTGCCCTAGATAAGGCTGGCCTTTGAAACTCATCGTGTGTTCACCGAGGGTCAGCCTGATATCGCGATCCTCAGAGCCATCAATCTCACTGGGTTTGAAAGATTGCACGAACGCTACTGTCTTAGCGAGCCGCGCCTTGAGATCTGCAAACGTCTTCTCAGTATCGTCGTGTTTCGGCACTTCGACACCCGCGAGCCGCGCAACGGCTCCCTTGGCGAGATCGGCTGCAATCTGGATCTGGCGAACAAACGGTAGCATGTCAGGGGCAAGCCGGTAATTGAGTAAGACTTCTGGATCAATCTTGCGGTTACCAGCATGGGCCTCAGCTTTGTCCAAAATCGCGGCGATGTTATTTAGCATTTGGACAAACGCGGGGATGGAAGCCTGATACATAGAGAGCGACATAAACATTGACCTCTTTGATTGACCGGTTCTGAGCAGCACGACCGGCGTCAGGTGGTCGAAGAATGTTAATCCGTCTCGAAGATGCTCGTCTCTTTTAGGTGGGCACCTTCGGCCCGAGCTGAGCGCCTTCCACCTCCGTCTACCCTTGATGGGATCGTAGGATGGGATGGTGTCCGGGGCGGGCTACGCCAACTCAATCAAATCAATGTCTTAGCGAAAAGTGGGACAATAAACCTTCCCACACGATCATTATGCTCTCTAGCGCGAGCGTCCCACCGCCCTAGGCGTCAAAGACAAGATTTTGGTAATTGATCTGCCGCATGACCTCCGCGCGAAATTCAACAGCCTGTTTGAGCTCCTGCTCCGCCTTTCGCGTCTGAGATCGCTCCGGCGTCTCTCCGGCAAGTGATACTCGTGATCCGGCAATTGACTTGCGTGAGCAGTCGGTCAAGCTCTGCAGTCTCTCTCATGAGAGGGCAACTTCGCAAAGTTGCTTGGCGGTTTTATGTGCGGGCCGCGGGTCGTGTTGCCGCAGCCTGCCCCCTAGTGCCCCATCGCTGAGCAATCCACCTCCTCAGAGGGCGGAGCGCACAAACATCAGCCCTGAAGATGCTCATCGGTTACGAAGGTGCTCATGCTTTTTCGATGAGCATCTTCGGTGGAGATGAGCACCTTCATAAACGTCCCAAGGAAGGCGGAAGTCCCACTGCTGCACTTCGATGTCGCCCGCCCACCTCTTCCCGATTTTTTGGTATAATGAACAAGGAGCGTGCCATGACGAAAACTCTGGTGGCGCTCGTTCTGATCGCTGGCGGCATCTTGCTGGTTACGCGGGTGGTCGATACCGAAAAGCCTGTGCCAGCCAGACTGTCGCCGCCTACGAGCGTGGACCAAATGTCTGAAGCTCGACGCCTGTCGCCGAGTATGTCAGCCCGCGACGTTTGCGATCTTATTGATCCCTGGCAGAAGTGCTCCTTTTCTAAGCCCAATATTATGGTTGTCGATCCAAAGATCGGCACGCAAGCCGCAGCCGTAAGCCTTTGCAACGAGTTCGTCGTCGCCGTACGCGGTATGAGAAAAGTCGGCAAGCCGATGGAGCCCGGCTGGATACTGCACGTCCATACGAGCAAGGCCGAACTGGCAAGCTGCTATCTCCCTTAGCTGTATTGCGATGGGTCAGTCTGCGACATGTGCGCGCCGCTTGCGGAGAGCTGCTTCGCGCAACCCTCGGCTGCGCGCAGCGACGGGAGGTGCCCGCCGTTTCGCAGTTGGCATAGTACTTGGCAACAAGAAGAGCGGGCGGGAGTACCCAGGGGGCCGTTTGATACGCAGGAATTACGGGTTCACTTTGGTCTCAGGAGTGATTTCCGGCACGAAATGGTGGAGGATGATCACCTGCGGGATAAGGATTGTGTCCCTTCCTAGAAACGGGGGAGCCAATGAAATCCCTCGCTATTGCTATGGCTCTTTGCACTTTGATTTCCAACGCAAGTGTGGCTGACCAAACCTGTAAGGCAAAGGCCATCAAACAAAAGCTTGCCGGTGAAACCCTCCTTAACTTCGTCAAGCAGTGCGAAACTGATGCCTTGATGGCATGCGCGAATAAGACTGCCGGCAAGCCTGAACTCATGGACGCGTGTGTGGTGAATGCGCTTGGAGTGGGGCCTAGGTGGTGCGAACCACATTATTGCAGTACGAACGCTGATTGTACGGGCGGTGCTGGATGTAAGGTTTGCTGGGCCGGACTTTGTGGACGGTAAAGTTGTGCCTACCCTTTGAATAACTCCGCCAGCAACTCATATGGGCCCCTATTGCGCAGCCGCCATGGAGCGGATGCCATTTTATCAGCGCGAATCGACACCATCATAATCCCAGAGACTGATCGTGAGCAGCTAAGGAGGGAAGCGAGGGAAAGATTTCCGCCCGACGGTTGAGCGACTTCTCAAACCCACCTAGGAACAGCATTGGCGCATACGCTTTCTGGCGTGAGTGTCCCACCGCCAGCAATCCGGTGCTGGCGAAGGTGCTCATGGTTTTTGTGTGAGCATCTTCGAGTTGAGTTGACATCGTGGCACGTCGTCCGTCTGGTGCGGGTCTCGCCGCCTATTCGAGCAGTGCAACCAGACCCGCCCCTGCCATGATAATTAGTATCCACAGAGCGATACCTCGCTCAGGTCCGGCATATCGTTCCCTAAGGATGCGGTTAGCTACATTCCTTCGGTCGTGATCGAAGCCGAGGGATGATGCGAGGCCGCGCTCAAGTTCCCAATCGGACATTGCTCCCAGCTCGCGGTTGATCGCGCTGAGTTTGCCCCGTCGCCTTGCTTCGCTATCTGTGGCCACTACCGTTTCTCACCAGGGAGCCACCTCGGCCCAGCACCAACGCGGGCGTCGCGCTGTCGCCCTGTTTGAGGTTTCCTATTCGTATGGTTTTGCCCCACAAGGCAAAGCCGCCGTTTGCCAAATTATCCGCCTCAAAAGAAGGGGGATCAACATGCACAAACTGGTATTTGTGATCGCAGCGACTGTCGCCCTGCTACTCACTGGATTTTTGCAATGGAATGCCAAGGCGACACCAATGACTGCGGTCGCAACGGCACACCCCAAAACGAACGCCTCCCTAGTCGAAAGGGCTGGTTGCTGGGTACCCGGTAATTGCACCGTTGGGCAGTACCAACTCTGTGACCGCCGTGGGCGCTGCAAGTGTACCAATTGTCCTGGCTGGTATCCTTGGCGGCAGTACAAGCCTACGCGGTAGACGAAGAACAGCGCCCCAAGCGCCGTCAGCTTCGGCCACTTGGGACCTGACGTCGGCTCAAGCAGAGGAATGTGGACGGATAGTCACGTCGAGGAGCTGAACGCTCGTACCGGTGGCGCGAGTGGTTTGAGGTACAACGCGGGCCGGAGCTGTCGGGGCGGGGGTTTGATCCTGAGGCTTACTCTTCGGGCTGGAGACCGACGAGAAGGGAGCGCGCCCGTGGCCCGTATGGGCCTACAAGCTGATCGAGGGCCACGCGCGGGAGCACATGCAGCGAGCGGTTCTGCTGGCGCGCTACACGGGCCAGAGACAGGCTGACGTGCTCCGCATGGCCCCATGCGACATCGAGGACGGCGGGATCAATGTCACGCAGCAAAAGACTGGTAAGGAGCTGTGGGTGCCACTACATGCCGATCTGAGCAGCGCGTTGAAGTCTTGGGACGGTTCGCCGTATGTGCGGACGCCGAAGGGCGAGAGGTACACGGCAGACGGCTTCAGAGCGGCCTGGACGCGCCTCATGAACGATACGCCTGCAGGCAGGATCAGGAGAGAAGGCTACACGTTCCACGGGCTGCGGGCATCAAGCGTCGCGAAGCTGCGCGAGGCAGGATGCGGCGACCGTGAAATCGAGGCTCTCACCGGTATGTCGCCGACGATGATTACGCGCTACAGCCGCTTCGCTGACCAGAAGCGCCTTGCAAGGGCGGCGGTCGGACGGCTAGAAGGGCGAACGAGTGGCGAACCCAGGGAGTGAACATCCGGGCACAAACTGTAAAACTTGGCCACTACTGTAAAGCTCAAATGATTGATCCGATTGGTGAACATTGGGGGATCGTCTAACGGTAGGACAGCGAACTCTGACTCCGCCAGTCTTGGTTCGAATCCAAGTCCCCCAGCCACCTGACGATCCCGAGCCCATACAACGGCCGCTTCATCCAAAATGTACAGACGGCGGCATAGAGGGGTCTGGAGGTCGCTTCGAGAGCAGATTTCGTTGCGCTCAAGAACACGGGTTCCGCTCAGGTGAAGAACCGCTGAGTTGTAAGAGCTTAACGCATGCAGTGCAGAACTCGGTTCGCGCTCTGCAGAGCGTGTCTTTCGCGCCAAGCTTGCCAAGTCTCTTAGCAAAGTCTTACCCTTAGAACTGGCAGCCCGACGGGGATAGAGGAAGCGTGCCCGCTCGGGTCTTCCAGCTCCTTGCTCAACTCCTGCGTAAACCCCAAGAGGCCAGTACCATGACCGAAAGTTCTAAAGCTGCCGCTGAGAAGGCGCGCGACACCTATCGCAAGGCTGCCGCGCAAATCGAGGATCTCGCCGGCGAAACGCAAGTGCCTGAGGCGATGCGCGCGCTCGCCGAGAAGAATATCGCGCAGACACGTGAAATCTATGAGCGTTCCAAGGACGCGCTCGATACCGTACTCGAAAGTTGGGAGAGGTCGTTCGATGCGGTCGGCCAGGGCGCGGTGGCGCTCAACCGCAAGGTCATCGACATTGCCCAGCGCAACATTAATTCCGGCTTCGATCTGGCGAAGAATCTCGCCGCTGCGAAGAACCTCGCCGAGGCGATGGAATTGCAGGCCGCCTATTGGAAGAAGCAGTTCGGTGCGTTGCAGTCCCAGGCTGAAGAAGTCCGCACGCTGTCGTCCAAGGTGACCGCTGACGCCGCCGAACCAATCAAGGCGCAGATGACCCGCGGATTGGAGTAGAGGCGCCACAAGCTTTACGCGTTTTCGTCCTTGTGTGAGGTTGCCACTGAATGAGACCCTCCGCGCCGGGCTCACGTGAGAGCTTGCGGCGATAATTATGTTATTGCCGGCCTCTCGACATGTGGCCGCAAAATCTCGAAAGTTTCTCCAAGCCCCGGAAGGCCCTTCGCGGGGCTTCTTCTTTGCCGCGGGCCTCCGATCCCTGACCCCAGTTTGACAAGGCTGCGTTCTCGTGAAACAGGCTTTGGCGGTTTCCTCGGGGCGCATATCCCGCGCCCGCTCATCAGGATTGGCTCATGCTGTTGAACACGCGCCGCAGGATACTCGGCCTGCTCGCAGCAGCGATCGGTGCGCCGCGCCTCGTTCCGCTCGTCCCCCTCGCCCACGCGGCCAAGACCCAGGAGAAGCCGGCGGTCAAGAAGTCCGAATGTTTCGCGCTCCAAGCCTTCGGCGATTGGAAGGGCGTGGCGACCAATACGCAGGCCGGCGCCCGTATCGGACAGATCTCCTTCGCCGATGCCGACAGTTGCGATCTGCGGGGCGAGATTTCGGTCGCCGAAAGTTACGACGCCAAGTTGGTCCTCTTTGGCGATCCGGACAGCACGCCACTGCCCAAGGACTTTCTGGTCAAGCCCGAGAACCGCCTCATCGCCAAGAACGAGGACGGCAGCATTGCGGTCGATGCGCCGCTATGCGGTGTGTGCACCGGCATTCGCGACGACAAGGTCAGCATCGTCCTGCCGCTTTCCACCGGCGCGCTGTTCCGCGCGGCGAAGAGTGTCGAGATGACAGTGAAGCTCGGTGACACCAAAGCCTGCGGCTTCACGCTGAACTGCGAAGATCTGCGCAAGGCCCTCAAATGGGCCACGGAGAAGAAAGAGGCTCTGGCGAAGTCGTTCGAGGACGACAAGTGCGCGCCGCCGGCCAAAGGCTGCTTCCTCACCACGGCCTGTTGCGAGGTGCTCGGCCTCCCCGACGATTGCTTCGAGCTTCGCACGCTCCGCCTCTATCGCGACAAGACGCTCGCCGCCATGCCCGGTGGCAACGCCTCCATCGCCGCGTACTATCTTTTGGCGCCCTCAATCCTCTACCGGCTTCCTCGGCAAGACCGCGTCACGCGCCTCCTTTCCGTCTATGCGCGCTTCATCCTGCCGAGCGCTGTCGCGGCGCGACTTGGGCTCAATGCTCTCGCCTATCGTCTTTATGCTCGGATGATGGACGAGCTGGCGCGCGAACTCGCGCCGCAAGTGCATCGCCTTGGTCTCACCACCGAGTGACTCCCTTCTCGCCGAGTCGCGCGTACTGTCGCTCACGGGCAACGTGTCAAGCGCTAAGCCTCCGCTTCGCCGCAATCAGGCCGAAGTGGCGCCCCAGTCGGCGCTTACGCTCATGTTTAACAAGAAGTGAACGTTTTGCCGCGAACGGGGTTCGGAGCAAAACACGGGATGCCGACAGGGGTTTGGCTGCCGGCCTTCGAGATGCAGGGGGGGTGTCGATCTCATGCGTTACCCGTCCATAGTCTCGACGGTAGAGGCGTTTGGCGCCTCGCCAGCGGCCGCTGTTCCTGCCGCGATGAGGGGACGGAGTTATGGCGTCGCACGTCCGGTTGCCATTGATGTATTTGGCCATCGGATTGGTTGCGGCTGGGTTCGCGACCATCGGCGCTGGCAAGAATCGGGATCCCAGTCAAGACGCAGACTGGCTCGGTGTGATCGCTGGCGACGAGGCCGGATCGGAAGCGGAGTTTGCCGCCGAGATGGCTGAGCTCTTCGCCAACGATAGTCCCTTCCGCGTCGTCCCAGTGCCAGGCGATAGCGGCCTCAAGAATATTTCACGGCTCTTGCATGACCCGCACATCGATGCGGGTTTTATTTCAACCGACGTGCTCGCAGGCGCCAAGACGCAAAGCGCCGGCAACGACCTCGCCGAACGGCTTCAGGTGGTAGCGCGGTTTTGCCCGCAAGAAGTGCATGTGGTGGCGCGGGCGGACATCAAGAGCCTCGCCGATCTCTCCGGCAAGAAGATCAATATCGGGTCTGTCGGCGGAAGCTCGGCGGTGACCGCGACGGTCCTTTTCCGCGCCTTCAACATCACGATCGAGCCTCTCGCTCTCGATGGCCACGCAGCCATCGAGCAGTTGAAGAAAGGCGCGATTGCAGCCGCGGTGATCGTCGGCGCCAAGCCCACCCCGCTCATTTCCGAGATTTCCGCGAGCGACGGTCTGCATCTCCTGCCGATCGAATTCGGCGCAGGCCTCGAAGAGGCCTATCTGCCGACAGGCTTCGACCACGACGATTATCCGAACCTCATCGAGATGGAGACGGAGGTCCCGTCAGTCGCGACCGGCCTCGTGCTGCTCGCGGCGGCGTCGAAGGATGACGAAGGCCATACCGAGCGTCTGGCGAGGTTCATCGATACGCTGTTTTCGCGCTTCGGGGAGCTGAAGCAGGATGGCCGGCATCCAAAGTGGGGCGAAATCAATCTCGCCGCCAGCCTTCCGGGGTGGACCCGGAATCCGGCGGCCGAAGCATGGTTGACTGAGCAACGGAAAGGAAGCGCGCGAAGGGACCCACAGGCCAAGATCGAAGCGGGCGTAGCTCCGTCACATCTGCCGGTGGGACAAGACCAGAGGGAAGCATTGTTCAAACAGTACATCGAGTGGCAGCGCGCTAAGGGGCACTAGCGCGCTCCTTTCTACTTGAGGGAGGGGGAAACGGGGCGCGTTACGCCGGGCGGCTTGCCGTTCGGCGGAGTAACATGGAGTAAGATAATGATCGGTTCCACCACGCCCTGCTCGGCAGAGGCTGGTTTCCGACCACTGCGTGCACCACTTGCCCACTTTCATGCCGCGCATGCGCGTCCGGCGGCGATTTCGGGCGAAGTTCATCAGAGGGCCTATCCGCAGATTGAATCGCAGCCGCATCCGCGGCGTGAAGCTTTCGCCATGACGCTGCCCCGCTCGCTCGCGGCGCGGCTGCGGGCACTCGCTCCGGACGACAAGGAGCTTGGCCTCTTTCTCGAGGACCTCGCCTTCGCCGTGCGCGCCGAGACCGGCAACGGCTATGACATCAGCGACTCGGCGCGCTTCGAAGCGGGGCTGCCGCTCAAGCCGCAAGTCGCAAGTCCCGGACCGCAAGCACATATGCAAGCCCTCGTTCACGACTTCCGCCGGCGCCAACACCAGGCAAGCATGATTGTGGCCGGCTGCGTCGCCACCTCTATCGTGCTGGCCGTGGCCGGCATTGTGGCATTGGCAAGCTTGGCCAAGCCCACCCCGGCTGACGCCGAGCCTGTGATCAAGAGTTCGAACACCGTCGTCTTCCAGCAAGACGCCGAGCCAGCGAAGCTCATCCTTGCCAAGGCCGCGCCCTTTACCGACCACCTGCCGGTCGAGGAGGAGGAGACCGCGAGCCTCGCTCCGGATCTCGGCGCGCCACCGTCATCTTCGGTCAACGCCGCGCCGCAGCTGATCATGGTGCAGGCCGGACGCCCGCTCGAGCTTGCTCCCCTGCTCTCGCAGCGGCAGGCACGCTACGTGCTTTTCCGTGGGCTCCCCAAGGAAGCCACGCTCTCCGCCGGCCAGCGCAACCCGAGCGGCGCATGGCTCGTGAAGGACAAGGATGTGGAGCGCTTGACGGTCACCATGCAGTGCACGGCGAGCGGCGACTACCCCGTCGAGGTTTACGCGTTAGGCGCCAGTAGCGCGCCCCAGGCCCGGCAGCGTTTAGTGTTCCGCGTCGCTGCCGGGCCTACTGCGGGCGTGGCGACCGGCGCGTCCGGTGTCCTGTTCAACATGGCGCTGCTCGGCATGGCGCCGGAGCAACCTGCCGCAACGAAGGCCTCACCGCTGATGGCTCGCGCCATGCGCCTGCTCGGCGAGGGCGACATTGCCGGCGCGCGGCTCCTGTTCATGCATCTTGCCGAGCAGGGCGAAAGCGAAGCCACCTACGAGCTCGCGCGCACGTTCGATGGCGAAGTTCTGTCGGAGCTTGGCGCGACGGGCGTCGGCGCCGACCGGACGCGCGCCGTTGGTTGGTATGAACGCGCCTCGGAGACAGGCAATGCGAAAGCCGCCGAGCGCTTGAAGATCCTCGCTAGTCTCTCAGACTAGCTAGAGGTGGGCCGCAACCGCTAACCGAGGGACCAAATCGGGGGGATCGGCGGTTGCGGCCCAACACTCTTAGACGACGTGCCTGCGCCTGAGCTCGGCAAGCAGAAGATCGGCGAGCGCATCGGCGGTGGTATTGCTGGTGTTGATCGCAAGCTCCGGCTGCTCCGGCACCTCGTAGTCTGAATCGATGCCGGTGAAATGGCTGATAAGCCCGGCTCGCGCCTTACGGTACAGCCCCTTCGGATCGCGCGCCTCGCACACCTCGAGCGGCGTATCGACATAGACCTCGACGAACTCGCCTTCCTGGAACAGCTCGCGCGCCATGCGCCGCTCGGAGCGGAATGGCGAGATGAACGACACCATGACGATAAGACCAGCCTCCACGAACAGCTTCGCGGTCTCCGCCACGCGGCGGATGTTCTCGACCCGGTCGGCGTCGGTGAAGCCGAGGTCCTTGTTGAGGCCGTGGCGGATATTGTCGCCGTCGAGCACGTAAGTGTGGCGGCCGAGCGCATGCAGGCGCTTCTCGAGCATATTGGCGATGGTCGACTTGCCGGAGCCTGACAGGCCGGTGAACCAGAGCACGCAAGGCTGCTGGCCCTTCAGCCGCGACCGCGCCATCTTGTCGATGGAAAGCGCCTGCCATTGGATGTTGGTGGCGCGCCGCAGCCCGAACTCGATCATGCCAGCCGCCACCGTTCCGTGGGTGAAGCGGTCGATCAGGATGAAGCTGCCGGTCTCGGAATTCTCGGCATAAGGATCGAAGACGAGCGCCTTGCCGGTGCTGAGATTGCACAAGCCGACCTCGTTCAGCTCGAGCGTCTTGCCCGCCACATGGTCGAGATTGTCGACATTGAGCTTGTATTTGAGGCTTGAAATGGTGGCCGTGGTGGTCTGGCTTCCGCATTTGATGGCGTAGGCCCGTCCGGGCAACATCGGCTCCTCGTCGAACCACACGATGCGTGCGGCGATCTGGTCGGCAATCGCCGGCGTCTCCTCAATCCCGGAAATGATGTCGCCGCGGCTGACATCGACCTCCTCGGCAAAAGTCAGCGTGACGGCGTCGCCGCGATGGGCGACCTCGAGATCGCCGTCGGCGGTGACGATGCGCGCGACATGGATGCGCTTGCCAGACGGCTGGATCATCACCTCGTCGCCAGGCTTGACCTTGCCGCTCGCCACGGTCCCGGCATAACCACGGAAATCGAGATGCGGCCGGTTCACCCACTGCACGGGGAAGCGGAACGGCTCATCGCGCTCCTCGCGCGACACGTCGACCGTCTCGAGATGTCCGAGCAGCGTCGGGCCGCGATACCAATGCATATGTGGGCTGGGGACGATCACATTGTCGCCCTTGAGCGCCGACACAGGGATGCAGGTGATCGAACTCAAAGCCGAGCGGCGCGGCGAAGGTCTTGAAGTCGTCGGCAATCGCGTCGAAGCGCGCCTGACTGAAATCGACGATGTCCATCTTGTTGACGGCAAGCGCGAGCTTGCGGATGCCGAGTAGCGAGACGATGCAGGCATGCCGCCGTGTCTGGGTGAGTACTCCTGCTCGTGCATCGACCAGGAGCACGGCGAGGTCGCAGTTGGAGGCGCCCGTCGCCATGTTGCGCGTGTACTGCACATGGCCAGGCGTATCGGCGACGATGAATTTGCGGCGCGGCGTCGAGAAATAGCGATAGGCAACGTCGATGGTGATCTTCTGCTCGCGCTCGGCCTGGAGGCCGTCGACCAGTAACGCGAGGTCGAGCGCGCCGTTGCCGCCAGGGCGCTTAGAGTCGCGCTCGGCGCTTTTCAACTGATCCTCATAGATCTGCGCTGAGTCAAAGAGCAGCCGGCCGATCAGCGTGCTCTTGCCGTCATCGACGCTGCCGCAGGTGAGAAAGCGCAGCAGAGTGCGATTCTCTTCGGCGGCAAGCCGCTCCTTCAGCCGCTCCTCGGCATTGTCCTGCTTGTTGTCCACGACGCTCAAACGCGGCATCAGAAATACCCTTCCTGCTTCTTCTTCTCCATCGACCCGGTCTGATCGTGGTCGATGACGCGGCCCTGACGCTCCGACGAGCGCGCCGCGACCAGCTCTTCGATGATCTTCGGCACCGTCATCGCATTCAACTCGATAGCGCCGGACAGTGGAAAGCAGCCGAGCGTGCGGAAGCGCACGCGCCGCATCTTAGGCTTCTCGCCTTCGTCCATTGGCAGGCGGTCGTCATCGACCATGATGATCATGCCGCCACGCTCGACCACCGGGCGTTCGGCGGCGAAATAGAGCGGCACCACCGGAATGTCCTCGAGATAGATGTAGGTCCACACATCCAGCTCGGTCCAGTTCGACAGCGGAAACACGCGCATGCTCTCGCCGGGCTTGAGCTGCGTGTTGGCAAGATGCCAGAGCTCAGGGCGCTGCCGCTTCGGGTCCCAATTATGCGCGGCGTTGCGGAAGGAGAACACGCGTTCCTTGGCGCGCGACTTTTCCTCGTCGCGCCGCGCTCCGCCGAAGGCCGCATCAAAATGATGGTGCTCAAGAGCCTGCTTGAGGCTCTGTGTCTTCATGATATCGGTATAGAGGGCGCTGCCATGGGTGATCGGCGAGATGCCATCGCGCACGCCCTGCTCATTGGTATGCACCATGAGATCGACGCCGAGCCGCTTCGCCTCGCGGTCGCGGAAGGCGATCATTTCGCGGAACTTCCAAGTGGTATCGACGTGGAGTAGCGGGAACGGAGGCTTCGCTGGATAGAACGCCTTCATGGCGAGATGCACCATGACCGAGGAGTCCTTGCCGATCGAATAGAGCATGACCGGATGGTGGAACTCCGCCACCACTTCCCGCATGATCTGGATGCTTTCCGCCTCGAGCTGGCGCAGATAGGTCGAAAGTCTATGCTTCATGCGCTTGGCGCCCCTGCCGTTTTCCCGGTCTTGGCCTTAGCATCTTAGGCGGCATAGGACAAATTTCGCGGCTCTTACCGATCTTAAGCCCGAACTTTGCGCGAAACTGCCCGAAATGCTAAGCCACGCAGTCTGTTTGAGGGATAGATAGAACCTGCCTATGAACGACCATTTCAAGACAAAAACCGAAGCCGCCGTGGGGATCGTCAAGCCGGCCGAACTCAAGAACGTGCGCGTCGGCATCATTGGACTTGGCTATGTGGGGCTGCCGCTAGCCGTCTATATGGCGCGGCACTTTCCAGTCGTTGGCTTCGACGTAAACAAGGCGCGTGTCGGTGAGCTCGCCAAGCACCGCGACCGCACCGGCGAGGTGACTGACGACGAGTTTGCCGCCACACGCACCCTCTCCTTCACCGCCGATCTCCAGGCGCTACGCGCGTGCAACTTCTATGTCGTCACAGTGCCGACGCCGATCGACGAGGCGAAGCGCCCCGACCTCACCGCATTGATGCGCGCAAGCGAGACTGTCGGCCGCGTGCTCTCACCCGGCGATGTGGTCGTCTACGAATCGACGGTCTATCCCGGCGCCACGGAAGAGGTCTGCGTGCCGATCCTGGCGAAAGAGTCGAACCTCACCTTCAACCGCGATTTCTTCGTCGGCTACTCGCCGGAGCGCATCAATCCTGGCGATCAGCAGCACCGGCTGCCGAGCATCGTCAAGGTCACCTCGGGCTCGACGCCCGAAGCAGCCTACCTCGTCGACAAGGTCTATGGCAGCGTGGTGACGGCGGGCACGCACAAAGTGAGCTCGATCAGAGTCGCCGAGGCTGCCAAGGTCATCGAGAACATCCAGCGCGACGTGAACATCGCGCTGATCAACGAGCTTGCCATGCTGTTCAAGGATCTCGGCCTCGACACACGCGAGGTGCTTGCCGCCGCCGGCACAAAATGGAACTTCCACGCCTACCGCCCGGGGCTCGTCGGCGGCCACTGCATAGGCGTCGATCCCTATTATCTGACGCACAAGGCGCAATCGATCGGCTTCCACCCGGAGATGATCCTCGCCGGCCGCCGCATCAATGACGGTATGGCCGGCTTCGTCGCCCGCGACATCATCAAGGCCATGCTCCACCGCAAGCTCAAGATGGATGACGCCAAGGTGCTGGTCATGGGTTTCACCTTCAAGGAGAACGTCCCCGACACGCGCAACACCAAGGTCGTCGACCTAGTGCGGGAGCTTCGCAGCTTCCTCAATGTGGTGGTCTACGATCCGGTGGCAGACCGCGATGACGCGCTGCATGAATATGGCATCGGCATCCTTCCGGAGCTGCCCAACGACCGCTTCGAGGCGGTGGTGCTTGCCGTGAAGCATCGCGAGATCATGGCGCTTGGCCGGGATCGCCTCGGCGCCCTGCTCGCACCTGGCGGCCTCATCTACGACATCACCGGCGTATTGGCTCCCGGCGAGAGCGACGCGCGGATCTAACGCGGGAGGGACGGCGGCTCGATCGGCGGCGCTTCAGCCATACCCTTGCCGTTCTGCGCCTTCGCCACCTGCTCCATCTGCCGCTCCTGCTGGAAGTAGCGGTAGGCGCTGATCGGGATCATCATGAGGTAGATGACCGAGCCCACGGCAAGCGTGAGCGAGGGATAGGTGAGCAGGCAGCCGATGAAGAGCGCGGCCAGCACAAAAAGCGGCGGCACGTGCTCACGCGGGATCTTATGGCCGATCATCTTGCCGGAGAAGGTCGGCACGCGGCTCACCATCAGCAGCGCAATGGCAAGCGTATAGAGAAGAATGAGCGGCGTGAGCACCGGCAGATGCAGTCCGAGATCTTGCGCATAGATCGGTAAGAGCAGGATGATGGCGCCGGCCGGCGCCGGCACTCCCACGAAATAGCTGTTCTTCCAAGCGGGCAGGTCTGTCCGCTCCAGCGCTACGTTGAAGCGCGCGAGCCTCAGCGCGGCGCAGACCGCGTAGATCAGCACCACGATCCAGCCCATGCTCTTCAGATCGTCGAGCGCCCAGTTGAAGATGATGATAGCGGGCGCCACCCCGAAATTGACGAAATCGGCGAGCGAATCGAGCTCGGCGCCGAAGCGCGACTGGGCCTTGAGGAGGCGCGCGATGCGCCCGTCGATGCCGTCGAGAAATGCCGCGAACACGAGCGCCGCGACCGCGAGATCCCAGCGATGCTCGATAGCCATGCGGATCGCGGTCAAGCCCGCACAGAGGCCGAGCAGCGTGAAGATGTTGGGGATCAGCACCCGGGTCGGAATCTGGCCACGGGCGAACATCCGCCCGCGCGGCTTGCGATCGTCGCTTTCGGGATCGAAGGGAGGGAACATGAGACGAGAGCCTCTCCACTAGGCCAAGGGTTGACCAGCGCTCGCACCCGGAAGCTCGGCCAGGACCGTCTCGCCGCCGATGGCCGTCTGACCGGCCAGGACCTCAGCGCCGACCGGCATATAGACATCGACGCGGCTGCCGAAGCGGATCAGGCCGATGCGCTCGCCTGCCGCTACGCTAGCCCCCTCAGTCGCGAAAGTCACGATCCGCCGCGCGATCAGCCCGGCGATGAACACCACGCCGACCTTCTCGCCCGCCGCGGTTTCGATCACCATGGCGCGCCGCTCGTTCTCCTCGCTCGCCTTGTCGAGTTCGGCATTGAGGAACTTGCCCGGAATATAGACGCTGTGCACCACGCGCCCCGCCACCGGCGCCCGCACCACATGCACGTCGAGCACGGAGAGAAACACCGAGACCCGGGTGAGCAGAGCATCGCCAAGGGCAAGCTCCTTGGCAGCCGGGATCGTGCCGATCGTGACCACCTTGCCGTCGGCCGAGCTCACCACAAGTCCGGGCCGCTGCGGCGTCACCCGCTCAGGATCGCGGAAAAAATAGGCGCAAGCCAATGTGGCGATCACGCCGAGCCAGCCGAGCGGCGGGGCGAGCAGGAAGAGGATCAGCGCCGCCACGGCGCAGCCGAGGATGAATTTATGGCCTTCGGGATGGATCGGCACGAAGGCGCTGGTGATGCTGTCGAGGATGGTGTGGCGTTCGCTCATGGTCAGTTTGCAATCCTAGTTTCCGGCAAGGGCTTCGTCTTCTAGACGTTCGGCGGCCCTCGACTCCGGCACCAACTCGTCGCCGGCAACTTGAGCCAGCCGCTCGCGGGCTTGGTCAGCTTCGCGCTGGCGTGCCCACAGGCTCGCATAAAGTCCGCCGCGGGCAAGCAGCTCAAGATGGGTGCCCTGCTCGACGATCGCGCCATGATCGAGCACGATGATGTTGTCGGCATGCACCACGGTGGAAAGCCGGTGGGCGATCACGAGGGAGGTGCGCTCGCGCGCCACCCGCTCGAGCGCATCCTGGATTTCCTTCTCGGTATGGCTGTCGAGCGCCGAGGTCGCCTCATCGAGCATCAGGACCGGTGGAGATTTCAGGATGGTGCGAGCGATGGCCACACGCTGCTTCTCGCCACCGGAGAGCTTCAGCCCCCTCTCCCCAACCAGCGAGTTGTAGCCCTGCGGCAGGGTCATGATGAAATCGTGGATCTGGGCGAGTCGCGCCGCCTCGCGCACCTGCGCGTTGTTCGCCTCAGGGCGCCCATAGCGGATGTTGTAGAGGATGGTGTCGTTGAACAGGACCGTGTCCTGCGGAACCATGCCGATCGCCGCCCTGAGCGAGGCCTGGGTTACGTCGCGGATGTCCTGCCCGTCGATCAGCACGCGGCCGCTGGTGAGCTCGTAGAAGCGAAACAGGATGCGCGAGATGGTCGATTTACCCGCGCCTGAGGGCCCGACGATGGCGACCATCTTTCCCGCCGGCACCTCGAAGCTCACATCTTTCAGGATCTGCCGCTCTGGATCGTAGGCGAAGGACACGTTCTCGAATTTGATCTCGCCCTTGGTCACGCGCAGCGGCTTGGCCCCCGGCCGGTCGGTGATCTCCGCCGGCTCGTGCAGCAGCGCGAACATGGTCTCGATGTCGATGAGGCCCTGCTTGATCTCGCGATACACCATGCCCATGAAATTGAGCGGCAGATAGAGCTGCATCAGGATGGCATTGATCATCACGAATCCGCCGATGGTGAGCGTACCGGAAACCACGTCGCGCGCCGCGAGCAGCATGCAAATCACAGTTCCAAGCGTGAAGATCACCGCCTGCCCGGTGTTCAGCCACCCGAGCGAGGTATAGGTGCGGATCGCCGCCTTCTCGTAGCGCGCCATCGATGCGTCGAAGCGGCGCGCCTCGTGCGCCTCATTGCCGAAATATTTCACCGTCTCGTAGTTGAGCAGGCTGTCGACGGCCTTGGCATGCGCTTCGGTGTCGGAATCGTTCATGTCGCGGCGTATGGCGATGCGCCGCTCGCTCGCCCAGAAGGTAAAGGCGACGTAGAGCGCGACGGTCACCAGCACGACCACCACATAAATCCAGCCAAAATAATAGGCGACCAGGCCCGAGATCATCAGGAGCTCGACGGCGGTCGGGATGGAATTGAGCACGGCCATGCGCACGATGGTGTCGACGCCAGTCACACCGCGCTCGATGACGCGGTTCAACCCGCCCGTCCGCCGCTCCAGGTGAAAGCGCAAAGAGAGCGCATGGAGATGGCTGAAGGTGCGGTTGGCGAGCTTGCGTACAGCGTTCTGGGCGACGGCGGTGAACCAGACATCGCGGAACTGTCCGAACACCACCATCATCACCCTGCCGACGCCATAGGCGACGATGAGAAAGACCGGGCTCGCGGCGAGACCCACCGCCGTGATCTCCTTGCCAGTCGCCTCCCCGGTGAGGAGATCGACCATGGCCTTGTAAGCGATCGGCACCAGAAGCGTGATCGCCTTGGCGATAATGAGCGCGATCAGGGCAAAGACCACGCGCATGCGAAGATCGGGGCGGGAGGCAGGCCAGATATAGGGGACAAGCTCGCGCAGGACGGTGAGGTGCCCGGTCCGCGCCTGCATCAGCGCGTCGCTCCTCGTTTGCGGAAAATCCTGCATGAAAATCGCTGGTCCTCGGCGCCCGCGCGGCAAAAAGGGGTAGCGTCGAAGCGCTACCCCCTAGCCCCTAAAGCATATAGTACCCTGCTCACCCTGCCTCAAGCAGGCGATCCGGAACAGGTCCCGCCCCGCGCGATCTATCTGGGGTCAGGCATGTGGAATTTCTGCTCCGGATATATCCAATGCGGGTTGCGGATCTTGCGGCGGTTGTCTCGCACGATCGCGCGATAACGCCAGCCGCCGCCGTAATAGGTTTCCGCAATATCCCACAGCGTGTCGCCGCGGCGCACGGTATAGACCCGCGGCAACTCGGCGCCCTTTTCCGTCGCCCCCTCGGGCTTCGTCTCTTCCGCGGCTACCGTCTCCTGTTCCGGCTCGGGCGGAGGCGTGGCGGCACCGGGCGCGGCCTCGGCTGAAGGTGGAGGCGTAGGCGCCGCTGGCGCAGCGGCGACCTCTTCCTTGGGCGGCTCCGGGGCCTTCTCCGTGCGCACGATGCCGACCGAGGCGCTGCTGACGACGGCGCGCGTCGACTCCTCAATGCCATCAGCACGGAATTTGTGCTCGCCGGTCCCGAGCTTGCGGTCAGCCTCAAAGGCCCAACTGCCATCACTGCCGACACTCACCTCGCCGAGCGGCGTCTCGTCGATATAGAGGAAAATGCGCGCGCCGGGCTCGCCGCTTCCCGACAACGCCACCTTCCCTGATTCCGCGCCTGTGTCCTGGTAGTCCACGCCCTTGAACACGACCGGAGCTTTCTTCGGCTCTTCCGGCGGTTTCGCTTCACCAGGTGTTTCGGCGGTCACCGCCTGAGACGGCTCGGCGGGCGCAGGCTCAGGCTGCGGTGCGGCAGGCTCAGCCGCAGGCGGTTCTGCCGCCGCGGTCTGAGGTTGCGACGAGAGGTCTTGCGGCTCTGGGGCCGCGGTCGCAGTCACCGACGCGGGGGACGACGCTTCGAGGTCCGCCGGCGGGCCATTCGGATAGAATGGCTCAGGCTGGCCTGAGGGTTTTCCCGCTTCGGCCACCGTAGCTTCTGAAGGTGCCCCCTCCGGATAGACGGGTTCTGGCTGACCTCGGACTCCAGCTTGGGCGGGCTCGGAAGGCGCGGGCGCAGGCGCCCGCGCCTCGGCGGTCGCCGGTTCTGCAGGCTTCTCCTCGCGTCCGATGCTGACAGAGGCGCGCCCCGCCACCATACCCGTCTTGATGTCGTAGGTATCGGCGCGGAGGGTGTGCTCGCCTGATCCAAGTCTCTTCTCGATCTCGACCGACCAGGTCCCATCGTCGCCGACCACCGCCTGTCCGATTTGCTCTTCGTCATAGAAAAGGAGGATGCGTCCATTGGGATCGCCGACGCCGGACAGCGAGAGGTTGCCGCTATCGGTGCCGATGTCCTGATAGTCGACCTTGCCGATCCTTACCGGCGGCTTCGGCGGCTCCGGCGGCGGGGCATTCTCATCGGGAACCACCGGCTCAGGCTGGCCCGGCACCGCTTGCGGCTCGGCCTCCAGCGCAGCAGCTTGTAGCTCGGATTTGGGTTCCTCCGGTGCGGCGGCTTGCTGCTCGGGCTTGGGCTCTTCGGGAGCAGCGGGCGCGGTTTCCGCGGGCTTGCTTTCCTCCGGCGCGGCAGTTTCCTTCTGCGCCACGGCTGCCTCACCTGCCGGCTTCCCGACTGCGACATTGACGGGCTGCTGCCCGGTCAACCCATGCGTCCCATCCGGCGAGGTGGCGCGCAATGTCAGGGAATGGTCACCGGAGGACAACGGCTTGTCGAGCACGATGCTCCAGGCACCCTCCTCGTCGACCTTGGTGTCGGTGATCTTGTTTCCGCCGCTCTCCAACGCGATGGTCCAGCCAGGCTCGGCACGGCCCGCGATCACGCCCTCGCCGGACGGCTCGATGCGCACGACATCGAAGCTCGGCACGGCCGTGGGCTTCGACTCGGCCGGCTTGGTCTCAGCCGGTTTTGCCGGCTCGGCACCTGGCTTCTCGCCGGTCGCCACCTTGTTTTCGGCAGAAGGCGTGGCGCCCTGATGCCGATAGAGATAAACCCCTGCCGCAGCGAGGGCGATCACGCCGATCACTGCCACGACTGACGCCACACCCTTGCTGCCCATCGACGTACGATCCTCCGGCCGCCCCCCTTGTTGTGCTTTCTAGCCGTGCAGGACTGAAGGGCTAAGTCCTCTTTCCACGCTCATGCCGCACCCTACCTC
The DNA here is from genome assembly GCA_963827365.1 of uncultured Alphaproteobacteria bacterium. Classification (GTDB taxonomy): domain Bacteria; phylum Pseudomonadota; class Alphaproteobacteria; order Rhizobiales; family Methyloligellaceae; genus Methyloceanibacter. The sequence continues at coordinate 51,719 of CAWHAX010000012.1, forward strand.
TACGGGCAAGCCGCTGCCAATACGAACGGTGTAGGCTTGCTTGACGTTTCAAACCTGCCAATGGCAGATGAGCCAATGCAAAAAGCCGCTAACCTTAGGAACATCTGCGTCTATTGCGGCTCGGGCCCCGGCCGTAACCCGGCCTTTGCCAAGGCCGCGCGCAACTTCGGCCAGATCCTCGCGTCGGCCGACATCGGCCTCGTCTATGGCGGCGGCAGCCTCGGGCTCATGGGCGAGACCGCCCGGTCGGTGATCCGGCACGGCGGCCGCGTCACCGGCATCATCCCCGCCTTCCTGAGCGCCCGCGAGCAAATGCTGCTCGAGGCGCACGAGCTCGTCGTGGTCGACAACATGCATCAGCGGAAGCATCTGATGTTCATGAAGTCGGACGCCTTCGTGGCGCTACCTGGCGGTCTCGGCACGCTGGAGGAGTTCGTCGAGCAGCTCACCTGGTCGCAGCTCGAGCAGCATCAGAAGCCGATCGTGCTCGCCAATATCGACGGCTTCTGGGATCCGCTGCTCACTCTGTTCGGGGACATGAAGGGCGAAGGCTTCATCCGCCACGGGCTAGAGCTTCACCTCGAAGTGGTGGACCGCGTCGATGTGATCATCCCCGCCATCACCCGCGCCCTGGTGCCGCGTGACGAGAAGTCGGAAGCCGAGGCCGGAGCAAAGGTCTCCGCCAAATTCTGAGCTTGAGCGCCCGCTTGAGGGGCACCGCGGTTCAATCCGATTGCGTCTCTTCGAAAGCACTCACTTCGTCGAGATCGAGCCAACGATGCCGGCGCGACGCCCAGAAGAGCCGCTGGGGCTTGATGAAATTCGGGTCGGCAAAGCACCCCGCCGCAACGGTCCTGTGCTCGCCCGCGATTGTCACGGCCGACTCGGCATAAAGCGCCGCGTAGGTGAATGCGCTGCCGCTCTTGCGCTGACAATCGGCGCAGCTGCAGGCGTAAACGTCGGCAGGTTCCCCCCACGCGGTGACCCTGAGGCTACCGGAGCCGCACGTGGCGATGCGCTCGTGCATTGACACCACCATTGCTCAAGGCGCGGTCGCGCCGTCGCGGATCAGCTTGTAATTGATGGAGTCGAGCAGCGCCTCGAAGGAGGCCTCGACGATATTCGGGGAGACGCCAACGGTGAACCAGCGGTTCCCCTCCCCGTCCCTGCTCTCAATCAAAACCCGCGTCACGGCGTCGGTGCCGCCCGTGAGGATACGCACCTTGTAGTCCACGAGCTCGAGGTCGGAGATATAGCTCTGATAGCGGCCGAGGTCCTTGCGGAGCGCCGTGTCGAGTGCGTTCACCGGACCGTTACCCTCACCCACCGACAGCATGGTCTCGCCGTCGAGGCGCACCTTCACCGTCGCCTCAGACACGGTGACCAGATCGCCATCGGCGTTGTGCCTGCGCTCGACCATGACGCGAAACGAGTCGACATCGAAGAATTGCGGCACATTGCCGAGCATGCGGCGGGCGAGCAGCTCGAAGGAGGCGTCGGCCGCCTCATAGGCATAGCCCTTGGCCTCACGTTCCTTCACCTCGTCGAGCAGACGAGTGACGCGCGGATCATCTTTCGGAACAGGGATGCCGATGCGGTCGAGCTCGGCAAGGATGTTGGAGCGTCCGCCCTGGTCGGAGACGAGCAGCCTGCGCCGGTTGCCGACGGAATCCGGCGGCACGTGCTCATAGGTGCGTGGATCCTTCTGCACGGCGGAGACATGGATGCCGCCTTTATGCGCAAAGGCTGACTCGCCGACATAAGGCGCGTTGCGGTTCGGTGCGCGGTTGAGAAGCTCATCGAGGATGCGCGAGGCGTGGGTCAACGTGCGGAGCCTTTCCGGCGTGACGCCGGTCTCGTAGCGCTCAGCGTAGTCCGCCTTCAGCAACAGCGTCGGGATGATCGAGGTGAGATTGGCGTTGCCGCAGCGCTCGCCGAGCCCGTTCAGCGTGCCCTGGATTTGGCGCGCGCCGGCGCGCACCGCGGCGAGCGAATTCGCCACGCCGTTGTCGGTATCGTTATGCACATGGATGCCGACATGATCGCCGGGGATGTGCTTCACCACCTCGGTCACGATGCTCTCGATCTCCTCTGGCAGCGTGCCGCCATTGGTATCGCAGAGCACGACCCAGCGGGCGCCGGCGTCGTAGGCCGACTTGGCGCAGTGAAGCGCGTAATCGGGATTCGCCTTGTATCCGTCGAAGAAATGCTCGCAGTCGAGCAGCGCCTCGCGCCCCGATGCCACGACCGCCGCGACCAACTCGTTGATGCCTTGGAGATTTTCCTCAGGCGTGATGCCGAGCGCCACATCGACATGAAAGTCCCAGGTCTTGCCAACGAGACAGATCGCAGGCGCCTTGGCTGCGAGCACCGCCTGGAAGCCTGGATCGTTCGAGATCGAGCGGCCAGGCCGCTTGGTCATCCCGAAGGCAGTCAGCGCGGCGAAGCCGAGCTTCTGCGGCGCGCCGAACAGCTTGGTGTCGGTCGGATTGGCGCCTGGATAGCCCGCCTCGATATAGTCGATGCCGAGCACGTCGAGCTGCTGCGCAATCAGCGACTTGTCCTCCAGCGAGAAGTCGACGCCCTGGGTCTGGGCGCCGTCTCTTAGCGTCGTATCGTAAAGATAGAGGCGTTTGCGGACGTGCGATTTGCCTTGAGCTTGAGTCGCTAAGTTGTTGGAAGGACTCATCGCGCCACCTCCCAGGTGGTGATCAGCTCGCCGGTCTTGGGGTCCTTGGCGTCCTTCAACTCGATGCCCATGCCGGCGAGCTCGTCGCGGATGCGATCGGCTTCCTTGAAGTCCTTGGCCTTGCGCGCGGCGTTCCGGGCGATAACCATTTCGGCAACTCGACGCTCCTTTTCTTCCGCCTGCCTCTGAAAGAGGAACATGCCTAATCCGAAATCTCTGATCTCTATATTTCGGTCCGACAAGCACGCGCGAATACGAGTAACTTCATCCTGATTATGATTCTTGATTGCGGTCGTGAAGTTCCGGCCGACGTCAAATAGCTCGCTTATCTCAGCCCGATCAAAGACGCCGTGCACTCCTGGTCTTTGGTCCAGGAATATCGTTTCGGTAGAGGTTAGCCCCAAGAACTCGAAGGCGGCTAGGACCTCCAACGCAGTGGAAGGATCACGATCCATCCGATCGTATTTCTGTCGCACTATGCTGAGAGCCGCCGGAGTATTTAGATCATCGCTCAGCGCGTCGATGAGATCGGAGGGAACACGGCGAGGCGCGCGCGCTAGAAACTCCGTAAAAAGGCCGAAGTTGTTATTGAAGCAATTTGCGTGAAGCGCAAACATGCCAGACGCAAATCGAAACAACTCAAATTCTGCGTTTCTCAGCCTTTCAAGCGTCCAGTTGAGAGGTTGCCGATAGTGCGTGTCCAGCATCGCAAGCCTCACGACATTGCCTCCCCAGACATAGCCGTTCCACCCTGTCAGCAACTCATGGATGGTGACGAAGTTGCCGGCCGACTTCGCCATCTTCTCACCTTCCACCTGGAGGAGGCCGTTATGCAGCCAGTAATTGGCCATGACCGGCGTGTGGAAGGCGCAGCGCGACTGGGCAATCTCGTTCTCATGATGCGGGAAGACGAGGTCGATGCCACCACCGTGGATGTCGAAGGTCTTGCCGAGATGCTTCCACGACATGGCGGAGCATTCGATGTGCCACCCAGGACGCCCCGGCGCCGCGATGCCTGCCGGCGAGGGCCATGACGGTTCGCCTGGCTTTGACGGCTTCCACAGCACGAAGTCCATTGGGTCGCGCTTGTACGGCGCAACCTCGACGCGGGCGCCGGCGATCATCTCGTCGAGCGAGCGGCCCGACAGCTTGCCGTAGTCGGGCATGGCGGCGACATCGAAGAGCGCGTGATCCTCGGCCACATAGGCGCAGCCATTGGCCACGAGATCGTCGATCAGCTCTTTCATCGCGGCGATATGCTCCGTCGCCCGCGGCTCGACCGTTGGCGGCAGGCATCCGAGCGCCGCGACGTCGTCGTGGAATTGCTTCTCGGTCTTTTCGGTGACGCGCCGGATCGCTTCGTTCAGCGGAAGATCGGGATAGTCCTGCGCCGCACGGGCGTTGATCTTGTCGTCGACGTCGGTGATGTTGCGCACATAGGTGACATGGTCGGGCCCATAGAGCTGCCGCAGCAGGCGGAACAACACGTCGAACACGATGACAGGGCGCGCATTGCCGATATGGGCAAAGTCGTAGACCGTCGGCCCGCACACATACACGCGGACGTTGCCCGTATCTATGGGCTGGAACGGCTCCTTCTTGCGAGTGAGCGTATTGTAGAGCCTGAGCGCCACAAGTAGCCTCTTTGCCTTACGGCCGGCCGGCGTTCGGTTCTTTTGCGGAGGAGAAAGATAACGGGAAGAACGACCGGGCCAACGCTGTGCTAGACCGGAGTAATGCCGCAGAAAATGATAAGGATGCGTTGTTCTTGCGCCATGACGGCTGAGCTTATGGGCGCAAACGTTAACTCCGTCAAGCTCGGCATCTTATTCATGCCGCATTGACCGCTAAGCTTGGGCGGGCATAATGCGTAAGGCCTAGGGCCCAGGCCAGATTGGCCTTTCGGGGGCCTCACTCATTCGGAAACGCCAAGACTTGAACGCCCGTCACGAGCTTTCGCACGCTTCTCCGGTGCGCCGCGTCGGCCGCCGCTACCGTAGTCTTGCCATTCTTGCGCTGTGCGGCGCTGCCGCCGCCAGCATGGCAGGCGACACGCTCGCCCAGGACAGCGACCACCAGATCCGCTGCATGCAGCTGCAACAGGAGCTCGCCAGCGCCCAAGGCGGCGGCGGGCGCGAGGCGCTGCCTGGCATCGACAAGCAGATTCAGAACGCGAGCCGCATCTACAATGGCACCAAGGCTTCCATGGAGGACTCCGGTTGCTTTGAGAGGGGCTTCCTCATCTTCGGCCGCGGGCTCGTACGTAGTCCGAAATGCCTCAAGATGAACGACCAGGTCGAGGACGCACGGCGTCAGGTCGAGCAGCTTCAAGCTCAACGCGACGGCATCGCCGGTGGCCGCGGCAATCGCCGCCGCCAGGCAGAGCTCATGGATGCGCTCGCTCGCAATGGATGCGCCGGCGGCAGGCCAATGGAGCAGCAGGCCCGCCGCGACAGCGGCGGCGGCCTATTCGGCTGGTTCGGACGCGGCGGCAGCGACGAAGAGGAAGCGGTGCAGCCCGAAGGCCCGGTCTATCGGAGCATCGACCCGAACGGACGTTACCGGTCGGTGTGCGTGCGCACTTGTGATGGCTTCTTCTTCCCGGTGAGCTATCAGACCTATGCCAGCCATCTGTCGCAGGACGCGAGCGTCTGCCAGTCGAGCTGCGCGGCGCCTGCCGAGCTTTACGTCTACCGCAATCCCGGACAGGAGATCGACCAGGCCATCTCGCTCAATGGCACGGCCTATTCGGACCTGCCGAACGCTTTCAAATATCGCAAGGAGTATGTGACCGGCTGCTCCTGCAAGGCGAACGAGTACAATCCGACCGCGATCGAAGGGGCGAACCAAAAGGCCGAAGCTGCGCCAACTGGCAAGCCAGGCGCGAATGGAGCGGCCCCGGCATCGACGACACAGGCCGCCGCACCTGGCGCACCGCCTCCTGGACAGCTCGACGCAACGGGCGCCATGCCGGCCCAGCCGCAGGCCGTGGCTCCGGTGGAGCCCGCTCCGGCCCCTGCCGCCGAGGCGGTTCCGGCTCCTGCCGCGGAGGCGGCTCCGGCTGCCGCAGAGGATTTCGAGCCCGCGGCACAACCGCAAACGAGCGTGGTCAAGCGCACGCCCGCGTCTGGTCGCTAGATTTGATGGTGGCAGTTACGCCGCTTTGCCTTCGAGCCGCGCGAGAGCGCGCGCGTGCCCGATGAGCGGCAGGAGCAGCTTGAGCTCAGGCCCATGCTCGCGGCCCGTCAGCGCGAGCCGCAAGGGCTGGAACAGCGCCTTGGCCTTGATGCCGGTCGCCTGCTTCACATCGGCGGACCATCGCTCCCAGGTCGAGGCATCCCACGGCTCGGGCGGCAGAAGCGCTGCCGCCTCCCCGCACAGCGCAGCATCGGCGATCACCGGCTGAAGCGGGCCAGTCACCACCTGCCACCAGTCGGAGGCATCGGAAAGTACGGCGAGATTGGAGCGCACGGCGATCCAGAATTCCTCGCCGCCGCCAATGCCCATCGTGAGCAACCGAGGCGCCACCGTCTCAAAGGGGAGCGCGTGCAGCAGCTTGGCGTTGAGCGCGCGGAGCTCCTCGACATCGAAGCGCGCCGGCGCACGCGACAATTTTCCGAAGGCGAAGCGCGCCACGAGCTCATGTAGGCTTGGATGCGGAGCGACCGTGTCGGAGGTGCCGATGGTTGCGGAATAGCTCGCCACCGCGAGCCGCTCCAACCCCTCTTCGCGCATGCCCTGAATTGAGATCGACCGGTCACGTTTGGACAGCGCCTGGCCCCCAGCGCCGACGAGCAGGTTGTGATGGCCAAAGGCCGGAGGTTCGGCGCCGAGCGCCTCGAACAGCTGGATCTGCGGCGCGGTGTTGGCGACGTGATCCTCGCCGCGAACCACATGGGTAATGCCGAGGTCGATGTCGTCGACCACGCTCGGCAGCGTGTAGAGATAGGTGCCGTCGGCGCGCACCAGCACTGGGTCCGATAGCGACGCTGCGTCGACGTGCTGCTCGCCGCGAATGAGATCGTTCCACACCACGTCGCGGGTCTCGAGCTTGAAGCGCCAATGGGGCTTGTGACCCTCCGCCTCGAGCTTGGCCCTATCAGCTTCGGTGAGCTTCAGCGCGGAGCGGTCATAGACCGGCGGGCGCCCGCGGGCGAGCTGGCGCTTGCGCTTGAGCTCCAATTCATCCTGCGTCTCGTAGGCCGGATAGAGCCTGCCGCTCGCCTTCAGCTTTTCCACCGCCGCGTCATAGAGCGCGAAGCGCTCCGACTGCTTCACCTCGAGGTCCCAGGCGAGCCCGAGCCAGGTGAGGTCCTCGCGAATGCCTTGCGCGAACTCTTCAGTCGAGCGCTCGTGGTCGGTGTCGTCGAGACGAAGGACAAAGCGGCCCTCGCGCTGCTGCGCGAACATCCAGTTCAGAAGCGCGGTGCGGATATTGCCCGCGTGAATACGTCCCGTCGGACTTGGCGCGAAGCGTACCGTGACCGTCATCCTAAAGCTTCTCGCGGAATTTGTTGGTGATGGGATAACGCCGGTCGCGGCCGAAATTCTTCGCTGTGATCTTCACGCCTGGCGCAGCCTGCCTTCTCTTGTACTCGGCAAGATAGAGCATGCGCTCGACCTTCTTCACGATCTCCGGGGCATGACCGCGCGCGACGATCTCGCGCACCGGCAGCTCGAGCTCGACCAGGCAGTTGAGGATGTCGTCCAGCACGTCGTAGGGCGGCAGCGTGTCCTGGTCGCGCTGATTGTGCTTGAGCTCGGCGGTCGGCGCCTTGGTGATGACATTCTCGGGGATCACCCGGCCCTTCGGACCGAGGCACCCTTTCGGCCGCTCGCGGTTGCGGTAGCGCGCCAGCGCATAGACCTGCGTTTTGTAGAGGTCCTTGATCGGGTTGAAGCCGCCATTCATGTCGCCGTAAAGCGTGGCATAGCCGACCGACACTTCGGATTTATTGCCGGTGGTGATCAGCATCGGCCCGAATTTGTTGGAGAGCCCCATGAGCAGCGTGCCGCGGGCGCGCGACTGCAAATTCTCTTGCGCCGTGCCTGCATCGCCGCCGTCGGTGATCGAGGCAAGGCTCTTGGTGAGGCCTTCCACCGCAGGATGGATGGGCATGATGTCGTAACGCACGCCAAGCGCCTGCGCAGTCTCGGCGGCATCGCTCAAGCTCTCATTGCTGGTGAAAGTGTAGGGCAGCATGACGCCATGCACGCGTTTGGCACCGAGCGCATCGACGGCCATGGCGACGCAGAGCGCCGAGTCGATGCCGCCGGAAAGCCCGAGCACGACACCGGGGAAGCCGTTTTTCTCCACATAGTCGCGCAAGCCGGTGACGCAGGCTAAGTAGTTGGCGGCGTCGCCCTGCTCGATCTCGGCGAGAGGCTGAGGCTCGCAAACCCAGCGATTGCCATCGCGACGCCATTCGGTAATCGCCACGGCCTCTTCCCAAACCGGCATCTGCACGGCGACGCTGCCGTCGGCATTGACCACAAACGACGCGCCGTCGAACACAAGCTCGTCCTGACCACCAACCTGGTTGATGTAAGCTAAGGGCAGCCCGGTCTCGGCCACGCGCGATCGCGCAATCGAGTAGCGCTGGCCCTGCTTGTCCATCCAATAGGGCGAGCCGTTCGGCACGATGAGGAGCCCAGCGCCTGCCTTGGCCAGCGACTGGCAGGCCTCCTCGCTCCAGATGTCCTCGCACACCGGCACGCCTAACAGCACGCCGCGCACTTCGACCGGCGCCGGCAGCGGGCCCGGAGCGAAGACCCGCTTCTCGTCGAACACCCCGTAATTGGGAAGGTTGAATTTGAGCCTGACCAACTCGATGCGGCCGTGATCCAGATAGGCGACGGCGTTGTAGACAAACGGGCCTTCCGCCCACGGCAGCCCGACGAGCACCGCAGGGCCGCCGTCCTTCGTGTCGCTGGCAAAGTCCTCGCAGGCTTCGCGCGCCGCCTGCTGGAACGCAGGCTTCAGCACTAGATCCTCGACTGGGTACCCGGTGAGATAAAGCTCGGTGAAGGCGATGAGGTCGGCACCCTTGGCCGCAGCTTCGGCGCGGGCGGCACGTGCCTTATTCAGGTTGCCGTCGATGTCGCCCACGACCGGGTTCAGCTGCGCAAGCGCAAGCTTGAAGCTGTCCAGCCCGGAGGTGACCTTGATTTCGTTCGCCATCAGCGGAACTTAGCGGCAGGCACGGAACTGTCCAGCTTCGTTCGCCTGCCGGCGTTCACCTACTCTACGGCCGCGATCGAGATCTCAGACTCGGGGCGGCCTTCACGCTCGCGCTTCAGCCTTTCCGAAACGATGAAGGCAAGCTCGAGCGATTGGTCGGCATTGAGCCTCGGATCGCAATGGGTGTGGTAGCGGTCGGACAAATCCGTCTCGGTCACGGCCTTGGAACCGCCGACGCACTCGGTGACGTTCTGTCCGGTCATCTCCACGTGGATGCCGCCGGCATGGGTGCCTTCGCCGCGATGAATGTCGAAGAAGATCTCCACCTCGCGCATGATGAGATCGAAGGGCCGCGTCTTGTAGCCGCCGGCAGCCTTGATGGTGTTGCCGTGCATCGGATCGCAGGCCCACACCACGGTCTTGCCCTCGCGCTCGACGGCGCGGATCAGACCCGGCAGATGCTTGGCGACCTTGTCGGCGCCGAAGCGACAGATTAGCGTAAGCCGCCCAGGCTCGTTCGCCGGGTTCAGCGCGTCGATCAGGCAAAGCAGGTCATCGGGCGACTGGCTTGGCCCGCATTTGGTGCCGACCGGATTCTTGATCCCGCGCAAGAACTCGATATGCGCCTGGTCGAGGTCGCGGGTGCGGTCGCCGACCCAGAGGAAATGACCCGAGGTCGCGTACCAATCGCCGGAGGTCGAATCCACGCGGGTCATTGCCTGCTCGTAGCCGAGCATCAGCGCCTCGTGGCTCGTATAGAGGCTCGTGGTGCGAAGCTCCGGCGTCCGCTCCGGCGTCAGGCCGCAAGCGCGCATGAAGCGCAAGCTCTCGGCGATATGCTCGGCAAGTTCCTGGTAGCGGTGACCAGCCGGGCTGTCCTTGACGAAGCCGAGGTTCCACCGGTGCACATGATCGAGATTGGCGTAGCCGCCTTGCGCGAAGGCGCGCAACAGATTGAGCGTCGCCGCCGACTGCCGGTAGGCCATCAGCATGCGCTGCGGGTCCGGCGTGCGCGCTTCCTCGGTGAACTCGATGCCGTTGATGATGTCGCCGCGGTAGCTCGGCAGCTCCTTGCCGTTCTGCACCTCGGTCGGCGCCGAACGCGGCTTGGCGAACTGCCCGGCGATGCGGCCAAGCTTAACCACCGGCGAGCCGCCAGCATAAGTCAGCACCACGGCCATTTGCAACAGCACGCGGAAGAAATCGCGGATGGCGTCGGCGCGATGCTCGGCAAAGCTCTCAGCGCAATCTCCGCCCTGCAACAGAAAGGCCTCGCCTTCAGCCACGCGCGCGAGCTTGGCCTTCAGCTCCCGCGCCTCGCCTGCAAATACGAGCGGCGGGAACGTGGCAAGCTGCTGCTCGACCTCAATGAGCTTCTTCTTGTCCGGATAGACCGGAACCTGCTCGATCGGCTTCGAGCGCCAACTATCGGGGCTCCAACGCGGTGCCATTTGCAATCACTCCCAGAAAAGGTTGACGCTATATAGGCGCTTCACCCCCCGCCTGGCTAGCAGACCATGGTTGCTAAAGGCTAACACCGGCCTCTGCAGCACTATTGCCTCTGCAGCACTATTGCGGTCACCGGAAGCCTATTCGCGCCACTGCTTCGCAGTTGCGACTATGGCCGTTGCTCCCCCTCCCCGCCCATGCCACATAGCCCGGGCATCGGAGGAGCAGAGTCGTGGACCCCCGGCATCTCGAGCACGGCCATCACCCGCGCGAAATCGCCAAGCGGCTCGAGGAGGGACCGCGGGTAAGTTACCTGCGCGATTGGGTTTATGGCGGCATCGACGGCACGGTAACCACCTTCGCCGTGGTCGCCGGCGTGGTCGGAGCGTCGCTTTCCACCAAAGCCTTGCTCATTCTTGGCGTGGCCAATATCCTCGCCGACGGCTTCTCCATGGCGGCCGCGAATTATCTGAGCTCCAGGACCGAGATCGAAGAATATGAGCATGTGCGCAACATGGAGGAGCGCCACGTCGAAATAACGCCCGAAGGAGAGCGTGAGGAAGTTCGCCAGATCTTCCAGGCCAAGGGCTTCGAGGGCGAGGCGCTGGAGAATGCCGTCAGCGTCATCACCGAGGAAAAGGGGCGCTGGATCGAGACCATGATGACCGAGGAGCACGGTCTGCCACCGATCAACCGCTCCCCGGCGAGAGCCGCGCTCACCACCTTCCTCGCCTTTGTCATCTGCGGCGCGATCCCGCTTGCGCCATTCGTCTTGGGACTTCCCGCCACGATCGAGACCTCGACCTTGATGACCGGAATCACCTTCTTTTCCATCGGCTCGCTCAGGAGCCGGTGGTCGCCGTCCCCTTGGTGGCGCTCGGGTCTCGAGACTTTCGCCATCGGCATGTCGGCGGCGGTCATCGCCTATGTCGTTGGCGTGCTGCTCGGCGGCGTCATCCATTAGACACGGAAGCGGCTACACGCTGTCCTTCAGTTGTGCCACATTGCGCCGCCATGGCGATCCGCGAACCAAGCTTCACACTCGGCATGGAGGAGGAATACCTCCTCGTCGACAAGGACAGCCGCGACCTCGCGCAAGAGCCGCCCCCTGCCCTCCTCGCCAAATGTCAGGAGGCCTTGCTCGATTATGGCGGCCAGGTCAGCCCGGAGTTTCTGCGCTCGCAGATCGAGGTCGGTACCAGCGTCTGCCACACCATGCAGGAAGCGCGCGACGAGCTGATGAGGCTGCGCACGACGGTCGGCGCCATAGCCGATGAGTTCGGCCTCGCGCCCATTGCCTCCTCCACCCATCCCTTCGCCAAATGGCGAAGCCAGCAGCACACCGACAAGGAGCGCTATAACGTTCTCGCGCAAGACTTGCAGCAGGTAGCCCGCAGGCTGGTAATTAGCGGCATGCATGTGCATGTCGGCATCGAGGATGAAGACTTGCGCATTGACCTGCTCGGCCAGGCGGCCTATTTCCTCCCGCACCTCCTTGCGCTCTCCACATCATCGCCCTTCTGGGAGGGACAAGCGACAGGGCTCAAATCCTACCGGCTGGCGGTGTTCGACGAGTTGCCCCGCACCGGCATGCCGCACCAATTCGGCAGCTACAGCGAATATGAGCGCTCCATCGAGGTCCTGGTGAACGCCGGGCTGATCGAGGACGCCACCAAGATTTGGTGGGACTTGCGGCCCTCGGCGCGCTTCCCCACGCTCGAGATGCGCATCACCGATGTCTGCCCGCTGCTCGCCGACGGCATCACCATCGCCGCGCTGTTCCGCTGCATCTTGCGCATGCTCTATCGTTTGCGCCGGCAGAACCAGCGCTGGCGCTACTACCCGCCCTTCCTGGTGCGCGAGAACCGCTGGCGCGCCCAGCGCTACGGCACGACGGAGGGCATGGTCGACTTCGGCAAGGGCGCGGTCGTGCCATTCCCCGAGCTGATGGAGGAGCTGCTCGAGCTTGTCGGGGAGGACGCCGATCATTTCGGCTGCACCGCCGAGGTCGCCCGCGTGCGCGAGATCGTCGAACGAGGGACAAGCGCCGACCGCCAGCTTGCGCGTTTCGAAGCGGTGAAGGGCTTGGGCGGTACCGAGCAGGCTGCGCTCGTCGCCGTGGTCGACGGCATCATCGACGACACGATGCTGATGCCAAGTTAGCCTGCCATGCTTCGAGACGCGCCCTACGGGCGCTCCTCACAATGAGGTCTTCCTCATCCTGAGGAGCCGCGAAGCGGCGTCTCGAAAGATGCGGCCCGTGCCTACAGCGTGGTGCTCATGCCGCCGTCGACATGCAGATCCGCGCCGGTGACATAGCCTGCCTCGTCCGAGGCGAGGAACAGCGCGGCATTGGCGATGTCCTGCGGCGTGCCGAAGCGGCGGAGCGGCGTCTGGGTAAGCAGCGCCTTGGCGATCATCGGATTGGCCATGTAGCGGCCGATCAGCGCCGTCTCCACGTAACCGGGGCAGAGCGCATTCACGCGGATGCCGTAAGGCGCATATTCGACGGCGAGGCTCCGCGACAGCGCCGACACCGCGCCTTTGGTCGCCGAATAGACCGACATCTGCCGGGTGTGCTTGGTCGCCATCACCGAGGAGAGATTGATGATCGACGCCTTGCCCGAAGCTTTCAACAGGGCGAAGGCCTCGCGCGCGCAGCGCACTGTGCCGTCGACATTGGTCTTCCACACTTTGACCCAAGCTGCGTCGTCGAGATGGCGGAAGTCGCTCCGCTCGCCGACGCCGGCATTGTTCACGAGCACATCGAGCCGGCCGAATTTATTGGCGATGCGCTGCATCAGCGCCTTCACCTCAACCGTGTCGGTGACGTCGATCGTCTCGGCCTGAGCCGCACCGTTGTTCTTGACGATGGCGTCGGCGGTCTCGCGTGCAGCCTCGCCGTCGCGATCGGCGACCACCACGTGAGCGCCTTCGCGGGCGAAGGTCTCGGCAACGGCGCGGCCAATGCCGGCGCCAGCACCCGTGACGAGCGCGATCTTGTCCTCAAGCCGCCGCATCTGACCCCGCCATGGGCACCGGCGCTTCCCATTTGTGCCGGAGCGTGACCAGCTCCTCTGCGGCGCTTGGATGGAGCGCCATGGTCGCGTCGAACTGCGCCTTGGTCGCGCCCATCTTGAGCGCAATGGCAGCCATCTGCACGATCTCCGCGGCGTCAGGCCCGAGGAGATGGCAGCCGAGCACCTTGTCCGACTCCATGTCGACCACGAGCTTCATGAGCATTTTCTCGTCACGCCCGGCGACCGTATATTTCAGCGGGCGGAAGGAGATCTTGTAGACGTCGACCACATGGCCCATCTCCCGCGCCGCCTCCTCCGACAGGCCCACCGTGCCGATCTCCGGATCCGAGAACACGGCGGTCGCGATCATGGCGTGATCGACCGGGGTTGCGGTATCGTTGAACACCGTTTCGGCGAAGGCCGTCGATTCATGGATGGCGACCGGCGTCAAATTCACGCGGTCGGTCACATCGCCAACGGCGTAGATGTTCTCGACGGAGGAGCGCGAGAACTCATCGACCACAACATGGCCGTTCCAGCCGAGCTCGACTCCGACCTTTTGCAGCCCGAGGCTCATTGTGTTGGGAACCCTCCCCGTGGCGGCCAGCACCAGACCGGCGTGCAGACTGTCGCCGTTCTTGCAATACACCCGGTAGCCCGTTCCGTCTTTGTCGACGCGCGCAATCTCGGTATTGATGCGGATGTCGATGCCGCGCTTGTCCATCGCCTCGGCGAGCCCGTCGCGCAAATCCACGTCGAAATTGCGCAGCACCTGATCGCCGCGATGGAGCACGGTGACATGCACGCCGAGCCCGGCAAAGATCGAGGCGAACTCCATGCTGATGTAGCCAGCGCCGACGATGATGATGCTCTCGGGCAACTGCTCGAGCTGAAAGCATTCGTTGGAGCTGATGAAATGCTCGGCGCCCGGCAGCTTGGGGATCATCGGGTGGCCGCCCGTGGCGACCAGAATAGTCTTGGCGCGAATCGGCTTGTCCCGGTTGGCAAGCTTCACCGTGTTCTTGTCTTCAAGCGCAGCGTGGGTGAGATGGAGCTCGACACCGGCCTTCTCGAGCGTCCTCGTATAGACGCCTTTCAGCCGGTCGACCTCGCGATGGATGTTGCCGATGAGCGTCGGCCAGTCGAAGCGCAAATTGTCGTAGCTCCAGCCGAAACCGCGCGCATCGGAAAACGCGCTCGCATAACGGCTGCCATAGACGAGCAGTTTCTTCGGCACGCAGCCGCGGATCACGCAGGTGCCGCCGACGAGGTATTCTTCGGCGATGGCCACCTTGGCGCCAAGCTCTGCCGCGAGTCTGCCAGCGCGTACGCCACCGGAGCCGGCGCCAATCACGAAGAGATCGTAGTCGTATCTACTCACCTGACGGGGTCCGCTGTAGAAGTTGCACACCGCTGTCCGTGGCCACGATAGCCATGTCGGCAACGCCGAGAAACAGCCCGTGCTCGACGACGCCAGGCACTCGCTTCAGCGCGTAGGCGAGCACCTCAGGCTCCGGAATTCTGCCGAAGGCGCAATCGAGAATGAAATTGCCTTGATCGGTGAGGAAAGGCTCGCTGCCCTTGGCCACGCGCTGCTTGATGGGCCCCTTGCATCCGGCCTGAGCGGCCATGGCTTCGACCATGCGCCGGGTCGCTGCGAAACCGAAGCGCACGACTTCGACGGGTAGTGGAAACGCGCCGAGCGTGCTCACCAATTTGCTGTCGTCGGCGATCACCACCATCTGGTCGGACGCCGTGGCCACGATCTTCTCCCGCAACAGCGCGCCGCCGCCGCCCTTGATCAACCTCAGCTGATCGTCGATTTCGTCGGCGCCGTCGACGGTGAGATGCAGATGCGGCGTGTCGTCGAGCGTGGTGAGCGGAATGCCGAGCCGTTCGGCCTGCTCGCGGGTGGCCTCGGAGGTCGGCACGCACAGAACCTTCAGGCCGGCCGCCACCTTGACGCCGAGCGCCTCGACGAAGCGCGAAGCGGTCGAGCCGGTGCCAAGCCCCAGCCACATCCCGTCGCAGACGAGATCGAGCGCACGCAGCGCGGCGCTTTCCTTGAGGAAAGAGGAATCGCGAAGATCCATCAGGGTGGTCGCCCTTTCAGGTCAAGTTGGGCCTAGCTTGCAAGGCCAAGGGTGAGATATGCCGGGGCAGCCTTCCCCGGTCAACGTAGAAGCCAAGAGAGGATGAAGACGTGCCGCGCGCGGATTTGAGAAATGCGACAATCGTTTTCGATCTCGACGGCACCCTCGTAGATACGGCGCCCGACCTTACCAACGCGCTCAACGACGCGTTGATCCGGCGTGGGCATCACCCAATTCCGCAAGAGGCCATCCGCCAAGCGGTCGGCTTTGGCGCGCGGGTGATGATCGAGGACGCGCTCCGCCTCGCAGGCGCTGATGAGGATATCGACCAGATGCTGGCCGAGTTCCTGGTGCATTACGAGGCGAACATTGCCGTGGAAAGCAGGCCCTTTCCAGGCGCTGTGGGCTCGCTCGAGACCCTTGCCGCGGCGGGAGCGAGGCTCGCGGTGTGCACCAACAAGCGCGAGTATCTCTCGAAGAAGCTGCTCGTCGAGCTCGGACTTCAGCACTATTTCCATAGCATTGCTGGCCGCGACACCTTCGCCGTGTCGAAGCCGGACCCTGGCCACCTCACCCAGGTGATCGCGCAGGCCGGCGGGGTACCATCGCGTGCCATCATGGTTGGGGACAGCGATGTCGACCTGCGTACCGCCAAGGATGCGAGCGTGCCGGCGATTCTGGTTAGCTTCGGCTATGCGCCGAGAGCGCTCGACGCGTTCGCGCCGCACGCCGTCATCGACCACTTCGACGAGCTCGGCCCAAGCATCGATGCGATCCTCGGAGGCGCCGAACGCCAGGCCCGGCGCGGCTAGACCGCTGCCGAGAACGCCACAGATTTGCCCAATTTCGACCGGACTGCTCTCACCATAGAGCCAAAGTCAAAGGCCACTTTCACCCGCCTTTAGTTCAGTCGGTTAGTGCTTTTCCCAAGGAGAGAAACGATGCTGAGACGTGTCGTGATCGGCGCGAGCCTGGCCTGCCTGTTGAGCGGCGCCGCCTACGCCGTTGACGAGGCCGTTGAGCCTGCCGAGGGTGAGGATCAATGCACCCAGCAGCTCGCGGCCGCCGAGGAGGCGGTACAGAACAAGATCGATGCCCAAATCTTGAGCGAGGCGGACACCGAGAAGGTGAACGAGCTCCTCGACCAGGCGGATGCGCAATGCACGGAAGGAAACCTCGCCGAGGCGACCGCCACGCTTGCCACCGTCAACAAGATGGTGGGCAAATAGATTTTGGGACGTGAAGGGCGGCGTGGTTTCACGCCGTCCTGAAGCCCCTGGGGACCGGCCGGAGCCGCCGTTCCTTGACTTGCTCGGCTTCCATGCTAAATCCGGCTGATCCAGGCGAAGCGGGCGGTTAGCTCAGCTGGTAGAGCACTGTGTTCACATCGCAGGGGTCACTGGTTCAAGTCCAGTACCGCCCACCATGATTTCCAAGGGGTTGCTGGCTATCAATCAGAACCGCCGGTTTTCCCATATAAGCGCCATATTAGCAGGGGGGCTGCCTGTCGCCCGTGGGCGGGCCACCAGGCTCGAAGTGCGGAGGCCTTGGTAATGTCGATTTGGGAAAAGCTCGCTGCTGCCACTGCGGAACTCTCGTTAGGAGGCCAAATTGCTGCGCGAATTGGTGGCGCAGGAGGGCACCACGTCCGGGATCAGAAGCAGGATAAGCCCGCCGACAACGCGGTGCCGTTCACTGTAGGCATGATCTCGCTTGGTGCGAAGATGGCTAAGTCCGACGGCGTCGTTACCAAGGACGAGGTCCGAGCTTTCAAAAAGGCTTTCAAGGTATCCGACGCGGAGATGAAGAACGCTACCCGCGCCTTCAATCTCGCCAAGCAGGACGTAGGGGGCTACGAGGCCTGCGCCGACGAACTCATGACCGTGTTCAGGGGCGACCGCAAAATGCTTGAGTATGTGCTCGAAGGTGTCTTCCACATCGCTAAGGCAGACGGGGTCCTCCACCCGCAGGAGGAAGAATTCCTCCGCCAGGTCGCGAAGCACTTCGGTTTAACTGATGCTGAGTTCACCTTTATGAAGGCGCGCCATACTATCCCGGCCGAGCGCAACCCCTACGACGTGCTCGGCATGAAGGCATCTGTCAGCAATGAGGAGTTGCTTAGCCAGTACCTCCGACTGGTCGCCGAAAACCAACCAGACGAGTTCGTGGCGCGTGGCATGCCGAAGGAGTTCCTCCTCATAGCGACAGAGAAGGTCGCCGCGATCAAACAGGCCTATGACGCGATCGCCAAAGAGCGCGGGATTTAACTTGTGCGAGCGAATACGGGGAGGATGCTGACACGTCCGCTTTACCTCCGAAAGCGGGACATGTTCAGCGTCGAAATCGATGTCTGCTTTGTGCCATAAGCGGACTCAGTTCGTGACCTCCTCAAAGTCCGGAAGTGCGTAGGTCCGATTGAAGTAGCCTTCGGTTGGGCCGTAGAAGCGGAAATAGGCGAACCACGCTTTGTCGGGCACGGTCTCGATCCAGTTGTTTTCCCATCTTTTCGGCGCTTGGGGACCGACGTATAGATCGACGGAGCCGTCGTCGTTGGTTTTGAGCCCCTCCTTGCGCGAGGAAATGTCGGCCACCTGAGATGGATTATCGAGCTGCACACGGTCGTAGGTGTCGTAGATCGTCAGCGACCAGAAGTTCTTGGCAGGTGGATTGGGTGGCACACGGAGACGGTACGTACGGCTACCGTCGAACCACTGATTATTCTTGTCCTTGTATGCGCCCAGGTACGCCGAACCGACGCCGGGTGTGGTGCTGACCATTCCGCCTGCCGCGGTGACTGCCTCGTAAAAATAGTCAGTGCGCTCGTCTAGCTCAGTGTAGTTCGGCTTTTCCTGGCTCGGGTCGAACATGATGACGTAGGCCCATTTGGCGTCATCGCGGTAATAGGCTTCCAATAGTCGATGCCACGCGGCTGCACCTGTGACCATTTCTTGCCATCAACAGTGCGGCTAAGCTGCATCGTGGGGTTGGAGCGATCAGCGTGGGGGTAGATGCGGAAGCCAGTCTGCGCCGCCGCAATTGAGGGCATTTCGACGACCACGGGGCCGTTCGATAGATTGCCGAAGGTAATGAGATACGGCGTGGTCAGGTTGGCGGTGAGAATGCCGAGCTTGTCCTTGAACTTCTTGTAGAGGACGGTCTCGTTCTCAGCCGCACCGATCTCGTTAAGGTGCGCCATGTTTCCACTCGGCCATGGCAACGAACGGCACGGCCCAGATATAGGCCTGCGTCGCGCGCTGGAAGTCCATTTCATCGTAGATGCGCCGCTCCTCTTCCGCATTCGCGGGAAGACCAGACTGCAAGTTAATGTCGCCAATCGGTGTCTTGGCGGTTTCGATGGGGGCCGCCGACGCTATGCCTGAGATTGCTGCGACGACCAGAAGCGCGGAAGGCATGAGGAATTTCACGATACGCAGAGCGTTCCGTCTCATAGCATCCTCCTACTCAGCCTGAACCAATGGCGGCGGGAAATACGCGCCGTCTACGATGTCACGAGACGGACCGTAAAAGCGGAACGTGAGGTTGTAGTTCTGACCGTTAGGCGTGGACAGCCAGTTTGGCTCCGGCGCACCGTCCGGCTGCGTTGGCGCGAAATAGAGAGTGAGCGATCCGTCATCATTCGCCTTCACGCCAGACTGCTTGTTGAGCAGATAGCGGTTCTGCTCATTGGGGATGACCTGGAATTTCGATGAGTCAACGGCGATGACTGACCAGAAGTAGCGGACCTTCGATAGCGGGGGTGCATCCTTGGGAAAGGTGATCGTATAGATCTTGCCGCCATCGAGCTTGGTGCCTGTGCCGTCCGAGTCAGTCTTGAAATAGACGACCTCGTTCGTGTTGTTGGCCCAAATGCCGATCAGGTTGATCGCGGTACGAGAGAGGTAATCCCCACCGTAGTTGCCGATTGTCGAGGGCCGCGTCCAGCCGTTCTTGGACACGCCGAGCTGCGAGAGCTTTTCCTTGAATTGCGGCAGCGCGAGCGTCTCGATGGCATTGGCGACCGTTGCCTTTCCCTCGGGGCCGGATTTCACAAGCGTTTCGACGGCGCGCACCTTCGCTTGCAGGGGCTCCATGCCGGGGTTGATGTCTGGTTCGCTTTCGAGAATTGCGGCCTGATCGAACGCCTCAGCTCCCGGCAGCTTGTCGTTGGGAAAATCGAGCTTGACGATGAGCGGCGCAATTTCGGGTGTTCCTGTCGGCGTCAGCTTGAACTGCTTTTGTAGACGAATGGCCTCTTCTGGATCGGAACCCAGTTCGACACGCGCCAACACGCGGCTCTTGCGGCTTGGTAGTTCGACCCGCAGAGCATCTTCCGGGATTGGCGGGTTTGAGCCTTTCAGAACGAGGGCATATTTGCCGAAGGGGCGATCCGGGAAGGTGCGCTCGTTGACGTTCAGCACAGTCTCGCCCCAGCCGTTCAGCATTTGCCAGCTATAGTAGCGGCCCCCTTCGATCTTCGGGACTTCGAGAATGACCGGCGTGTTCTCATCAACCGCTACCCAAGCTTCCGAGTATGTAACGTCGAGATTTGGGTTCGCCCATGTCACGCCTCCCGGCGTCCGATAAATAATCTCATTCCATTTGAACCCCTCGTCACGAAAATCGATGTTCTCCTGCCGGAGAACCAGGAGGCGTCCAAGCAGATACAGATAAGCATCCGCTATATCCTGATCCGAAACGTCAGATGGCGTCGCAGCAATTAACGTCGTCGCTATTGGCATGAACGCCAAGGGACTGAAAAGCAGTGCCATTAGTAACCGACGAAGCATCACGAGACTCCATTCGAGGTGAGTGAGCCAGTTGTCATGGGACTACATACGTAACGAAATTAAGTTGAGCGGGGGCCCGCAGGTTCAGTCCAATAATACCAGCGAAAAAAGAGGCCGCGCGGATGTCCGCTATGGGTCAATAGCGGACATTGGCGAGTGGTATCAGAGATGCCGCTTTACCCCCAGAAGCGGACATGCTCATCGTCGGCATCAATTTCTGCAAAGTGCCAGGAACGGACATAATGGACACAATGACCGACCAATATGCACGCTCGGCTGAGATTGATGATGACTTTGGGAAGCGTAGCGACTCTATTGCTTACCCCGTGCCACAGTTGAAGGGGCGCTCTGACGTGGGAGACAGGTCCTGCTACAATCCCAAGGGATTCCAGAGCGTCGCTTCCAGCTCATCCTGATCAAACCATCACATTACGACGACGACGGATATGTGATCCGCTGGTGGCGCGCGATGATCCCCTCAAATTCGCTCGCGGCCGTCTACGGTATTGCTGCGAATTGCGCCGAACGACATGTTCTTGGGCCTGAGGTCGCCATCGACATTGCGGTGATCGATGAGACGAATACCTACGTCGACATACCCGCGCTTCTTGCCGGTCTTCGGCGCCACCGCAATTTCGGATTGGTCGCTCTCATCGGCGTCCAGTCGAACCAGTACCCGCGTGCCCTCGACATTGCCCGGCCGTTCCGCGAGGCCGGGGTACAGGTTGCCATTGGTGGCTTCCACGTATCAGGTTGTCTGTCGATGCTAGACGGGCACGCGGTTGATCTCGACGCTTGCTGGGACATGGGCGTTTCCATGTTTGCGGGCGAGGCCGAGGGCCGAATCGACACGGTGTTGCGCGACGCCGCTGCTGGCCAGCTCGCACCGCTCTATAACTTTATGAAGGACTTGCCCGGCATTGCGGGTACGCCCGTGCCGTTCCTGCCGAAGCGCTATGTCGAGCGCACGCTAGGCCTCAGCGCGAGTTTCGACGCTGGTCGCGGCTGTCCCTATCAGTGCTCGTTCTGCACCATCATCAACGTGCAGGGACGCAAGTCGCGCTTTCGCTCTGCCGACGACGTTGAGGATCTGGTCCGTCTCAACTGGGCGCAGGGCATCCACAAATTTTTCATCACGGACGATAATTTTGCGCGCAACAAAGAGTGGGAGGCGATCTTCGACCGCCTGATCGAGTTGCGAGAAAAGGTTGGCATCCCCCTCGGCCTGATGATCCAGGTCGATACGCTGTGCCACAAGATTCAGAATTTCGTGGAGAAGGCGAAGCGGGCTGGCGTCACGCGCGTCTTCATCGGATTGGAGAATATCAATCCGGACAATCTCACCGCGGCGAAAAAGCACCAGAACAAGATCACAGAGTACCGAAAGATGCTGCTCGCCTGGAAGGCACACGGAATCATCACGCTGGCCGGGTACATCCTCGGCTTCCCATCGGATACGCCGGCGACGATCAGACGCGATATCGCGATCATCCAGGATGAGCTGCCGGTCGATGTCATCGAGTTTTTCTGCCTGACACCACTGCCTGGCTCGGAGGATCATCAGGTTCTGTGGAAAAAAGGCGTCACGATGGATCCTGATCTCAACACCTACGACGTGGAGCATGTGTGCACGGCCCATCCAAAGATGAGCAAACGGGAGTGGGAAGACATCTATCGCGAGGCTTGGTCGCTCTACTACACGCCCAAGCACATGAAGACGCTGCTGTGTCGCGCGGCAGCCACCGGCGTGCCGATGGGCAGCCTCGTCAAGATCCTGGTAACGTTTGCGACGACGGTCCGCCTTGAGAACGTCCACCCGTTGCAAAGCGGTGTTCTGCGTTCCAAGCGTCCGTCTGAGCGCCGCCCTGGCCTGCCGCGAGAAAACTCCTTGATCTTCTGGTCGCGCTACGCGTGGGATACGCTCAGCAAGCATACAATCTTCGCCGGTGCGATCGTCCGGCTGCTGCTGACGGCGATCGCCGTCTCGTGCCGCCCCGCCGCGCGAGCGTACATGGATCAGGCGCTGACGCCGGTTGGCGACGACGGCGACGAGACGCTCGACCTCTTCACCAAGACGACGGGTGGGGGCGCCCCAGTCGCCCGCATCAAGAAGGTCGCCAAGCTAATTGTTGTCCAGCCCGCCTGACAACAGGGCAATGTCCACTATGGGTTAATTGCCGACATCGTCGCAGCGCGTCGCCATGTCGGCTGCCAGAAGCGGACGTAGCAGTCGCACCGTGTCTGGCTCTCGGGCACACATCCTGATCGTTTGGGGTTCGCCATCCCAGCGTAGACAATCTTCCGATTAAAGCTAAGCCCTAGGCGGGCTTCGACGCTTAGTTGCGCCGTGCTGTCCTCCGCGCGACACCCGCGACGCTAACCGGCGTCAGAGGGCGGCCAACTGTGGCCTCGGCACTAGAGACGAGTCCATAAACGCCTTCCAAGAGGCCCCCGTTAGCTATCGCACCTTCAGGCGGCTGAAACAGTGCCTCATAGAACTCGGACTCATTGAGCAGAAAATTGGACGACAACATCGCCGAGCACTTTGTCGAGGGACTCCCAAAGCATCCTTTAATCCTGAAGGCCACCTCCAAACGGCTTTCATATGGCGCCAAACTTCGAGGGAGACGGATGAAAATCACGCCTAGCTGCCGGACCATGGAGCTTGAGCGCCAGGTCCTTCAAATAAATGAGTTCCTCGATAGCTTCGACATGCGTGGCGGAACCCACCGAGGCTATGTTCGGATTTTCAATATGGGAGATAACCCAAGCTTCCGGTCCGGACCCGTTTGCGCCGCCTCCCGGCAGCTATATGGCGCAATGCAAGAATGCGGACATGGCCGGGCCGATCCTGCGGGCCTTATGCAAGGCGAGCGACGGGTCGCGCGTCGATACCACCATCAACACGCTCGACTGCCGCGGCCGCGACATCAGTGTGAAGCCGAACGGCAAGCTCACCTGCAAGTGATGAGAAGAGTGGCTTTAGGCCCGCGCCGTCTTGAAGGAGACATCGGCAAGGGCGGGCTGCTCGGCGTCGGCGTACATGGAGAGCATGGGCTCGTCGGTAAGCACCACCTCGTCATATTCGCCGAACCCGTTGAAACGATTCGCCAACACCCGGCCATAGGCGCCGATCTGGCCGATCTCGATATAGTCCCCGTCTTGCACTGAGGGCGGCAGCATGAAGGGACCAGGCAGATAGTCCGAGCTGTCGCAGGTCGGACCGTAGAGTGAGAACTCTGCCTCGCCCCTGGCCTTGGCCCCGGTTGCGCCGATCAGCCGCGCCGGGAAGCGGAAGCCTGAATAGGCTGCATCGAACAGCGTGCCGAAGGCGCCGTCGTTGACATAGAGCGCGTTGCCACGCCGGGCATCGACGCGAATGATCACCAACTCGGCCTCGGCCACGAGCGCGCGGCCTGGCTCGCACAGAAGCTCGCAACTGTCCTTCACGGCAAGCTCGTCCCAAGCCTTGACGATCTCGCCGGTATAGTCGGAAAGCTCGGGCGGATCGGAATGGGGATAGCGGCTCGGGAAGCCGCCACCGATGTCGATGGCATCGACGAGCACGCCGGAGGTTACGATGAGCTGGCCGACCTGGCGCAGGGCCTCGCCGAAGGCAGCAGGCACGACCGCCTGCGATCCCACATGGAAAGTGATGCCCAAGCGATGAGCAACCTGGCGCGCGCGCAGGAGCAGCGCCGGCGCTTCCGCAGTCGGAATGCCGAACTTGCCCTCGAGCGGAATGAGGCTGTGCGTGTTCGGGCAGGCAATGCGCAGATAGAGGTTCAGATCTTGCGCCCGTCCGGTCTCATCGAGGATCTTGTCGAGCTCATCCTCGCTGTCGAAGGAGAAGCTGCGGACCCCAAACTCGCGATAGGCGGCGCGGATCGACCCCCGCGACTTCACCGGGTTCATGAAATAGAGCTCGGCGTTCGGCACCACGGCCACGCGCTCGATCTCGACCGAGGACGCCACGTCGAACTTAGTGATTCCCGCCTCGACCAGCGCCGCGATAACAGGGGCCGCGTCATTCGCCTTGGCAGCGTAGAGCACTTGTCCAGGAAAGTTCGCCAAGAACCAGCGCGCGGCGCGAGCCGCGGCGTGTGGCCTCAAGCAGAGGACAGGCCGTTCAGGACGATGATGACGGAGAAGCTCCGCGGCAGAAGTGAAAACGTCCATCCCATGTCTACTCCCACACGAGATTGAGATTGTCAGTTGCTGCCCTCGAGCGCGAGCGCCAGGAGCGGATTGGTCACGTAGGCAATCGGGCCGAGCTTGTAAAGCGGTTTTCGCGATGATTCACCGGAAACGCTGTCGCGCCCTGCGGGCACGATTAGCGCTTAGGCAAGTGCCCTCAAGTCGGTGGAGGGATCGCTGAGCGATCCCTCGCTGCCTGTTATTTAGGCTATTTCACCTGAAGCTTGATGGCCGTGCGGGACAGGATGTCGCTCGACGGCGCGGCCGGCGCTTCGTCCTTCTTCTTCGCCGCGACCTCGTCCTTCTTGCCCTCGGCGACCTTCATCCTCTTCCTTGCCGGCGCCTTTCTTCTTTTTCGGCACCGCGTCCGGCAGCGGCGGCAACGTCTTCAGATAGGCGGCAATCGCCGCGCGGTCTTTCGGCTTGAGCTTCGCAATGTTCTCCTGCACCCGCGCCATGT
>CAWHAX010000013.1:0-109563 GCA_963827365.1 uncultured Alphaproteobacteria bacterium
CCTTCTAGGGGCTTGTTTCTCCTGCCCGCTTGGCGTCATTAGCTGATATTCGGCGCCCCCTTCGGTGAGTACTCGATGGAACATCCAGGCTTTTTCGAGCGTGCTGGCCCGTTCTCTTTGCGCGCCATGGCCGAGGTCGCGGGCGCGTCCCCAGCCGGCGAGGTCGATCTTGACGCCAAGATCAAGGATGTGCGGCCGCTCGATGCTGCCGGGCAGGGGGATTTGTCGTTCCTCGACAACCCGAAATATCTCCCTCTCTTCACGCAGACCGGCGCCACGGCCTGTCTCGTTGCGCCGAAATTCGCAGGCCAGGCGCCGGCTGGAACGGCGGCCCTGGTCACGCCTGAGCCCTATCGCGGCTTCGCCAGGGTGCTTGCGCTGTTCTATCCCGACGCGCTGAAGCCGAAGGCTGCGCGGAACGGCGCCGGCGCCCCCGTCGACAGCGTCGACGGAAGCGCGCGCCTGGAGGAGGGGATCACGGTCGAGCCTGGAGCGGTGATCGGACCGGAAGCGTTGATCGGGCGCGGCACCACCATTGCCGCTGGCACCGTCATCGGCTACCGGGTCCATATCGGCCGCGACTGCTATGTGGGGCCGAACGCCACCTTGACCCATACGCTGGTCGGGAACCGGGTGACCATCCATTCCGGGGCTTCAATCGGCCAGGATGGCTTCGGCTTCGCCATGGGGCGGGCCGGCCACCAGAAAGTGCCCCAGATCGGGCGCGTAATCATCCAGGACGACGTCGAAATCGGCGCAAATACGACAATCGACCGGGGCGCCCTTAGGGATACGGTGATTGGTGAAGGCACGAAAATTGATAATCTTGTGCAAATTGGGCACAACGTGGTGATTGGAAGGCATTGCATCATCGTGGCACAAACCGGTATTTCCGGTAGCGCCGAGCTTGGAGATTTCGTGGCCCTTGGCGGCCAGGTCGGCGTGGTTGGCCACGTTAAGATCGGCGCCGGCGCTCAGATCGCCGGCAGCAGCAACGTGCGAGGCAATGTGCCGCCCGGCGTGAGGTGGGGAGGCACCCCCGCCAAGCCGATGCGGCTCTGGTTTCGCGAGCTTACCATTTTGCGCCAGCTCGCCGAGCGCAAGGATTTGAAGTTCGAGGATAAGGACGGCGGCGAGTAGTATTTTGCCGATTTCGATAGGAGCCAATTGGAATGAATGAGAGCGGCGCAAAATCCAAGCTGGGGAGGGCGGAGACCACCGACATCCTCAAGCTGTTGCCGCATCGCTATCCGTTTCTTCTTGTCGATCGGATCATCGACATGGATGGTGACCGCTCCGCCACGGGCATCAAGAACGTCACCGCGAACGAGCCCTATTTCCAGGGACACTTTCCCGGCAACCCGGTCATGCCCGGCGTGCTCCTGATCGAGGGCATGGCGCAGACCGCTGGCGCGCTGTGCATGCGCCACATCGAGGAGTTCAAGGAGCCCCCGCTCGTGTACTTCATGGCCATCGACAAGGCGCGCTTCCGCCGCCCGGTGGTTCCCGGCGATACGGTGCATTACCACGTGCAGAAGATCCGCAACCGCGGACGCGTGTGGCGTTTCAAGGCGCAGGCGCTGGTCGACGGCGCCCTCGTCGCCGAGGCTGAAGTCAGCGCCGTCATTGTCGACACCGTCGAGGCGGTCGACACCGTCGAGACCTAGAGTTCAAAGTTCCGCGTATGGCCAACATTCATGCGACCGCCGTGGTCGATCCGGGTGCTGAACTTGGCGCCGGAGTTGAGATCGGGCCATTCTGCGTCGTAGGTCCCCAAGCGAAGCTCGGCGACGGCGTCGTGCTTCAGTCCCATGTCGCGGTCGTGGGCCGCACCACGATCGGCGAAGCCTGCCAGGTCTTCCCCTTCGCCTCGATCGGCCACATTCCCCAGGACCAGAAATATCACGGCGAGATGAGCAGCCTCGAAATCGGATCGCACACCGTCATCCGCGAGCACGTCACCATCAATCCAGGCACCGAAGGAGGCGGCCTCGTCACGCGCGTGGGCTCGCATTGCCTGCTGATGGTGGGCGCGCATGTCGCCCATGACTGCCAGGTCGGCAACAACGTCATTCTCGTCAACAACGCGACGCTTGCGGGCCACGTCTCAATCGGCGACCACGCCATTCTCGGCGGCCTGTGCGCCGTGCATCAATTCGTCCGTATCGGCGCCTATGGGTTTGTCGGAGGCATGTCGGGCGTGGAGAAGGACGTCATTCCCTTTGGCATGGTGCTTGGCAACCGCGCCTATCTGTCTGGCCTCAACATCGTCGGCCTCAAGCGCCACGGCTTTCCCCGTGAGCGCATCCACGAGCTTCGCCAGGCCTATCGCATGCTGTTCTCGAGCGAAGGCACCTTGATGGAGCGGCTCGAGGACGTGGAGAATATGTTCTCGTCTAATCCGCTCGTCCGGCAGATCATCGACTTCATCAAGTCTCACTCCGACCGCTCCTTCTGCATCCCGAACAACAATGCCCCAGCGCCGAGCCAAAGCTGAGGTGAGCCAGTCCAAGGCCGAGGCCTCTGCCCGCGAGACTGGTCCGCTCGCCATCATCGCCGGTAACGGTGTGCTTCCCACCACGCTTGCCGAGGCCGCGGTGGCGCAAGGCCGCCGCGTGCATATTCTTGGAATTCGCGGCGAGGCAGACGAGAAGATCAATCGCTTCCCGCACACCTGGCTGAAATGGGGCGAGGTCGGCAAGCTGTTCGCCACGCTCGAAGACCGGGGGTGCCGCGACCTCGTCATCATAGGCGCGGTCACGCGGCCCGATCTCGCCAATGTCAGGTTCGATTTCGGCGCGGTGAGGAATCTGCCCTTCCTGCTCAGTCTCGGCGTCGGCGGCGACGATCACGTGCTGTCGAGCGTCGTGCGCTTCCTCGAAGGCAAGGGCTATCGCGTCTATGGCGCCGACGAGGTGGCTCCGGAATTGCTCGCGGGCGAGGGGACACTCGGCGCCAAGTCTCCATCGCAAGAGGATCGGGCCGACATCGAGACGGGATTTCGTGTGGTCGCTGCGCTTGGCCGCCTCGACATCGGTCAGGCCGCCGTGGTGGTGAAGGGCCGCGTGCTCGCGCTTGAGGCTGCGGAAGGTACCGACGCCATGATTGCCCGTTGCGCAGAGCTGCGCAAAGGCGCGAGCGGACGCCGCCGTGGGCTTGCCGGCGTGCTGGTCAAGGCGCCGAAGCCCGGGCAGGAGGAGCGCGTCGATCTGCCGACCATCGGGCCTGACACGGTTGAGAGCGCGGCGCGCGCAGGTCTCGCCGGAATTGCGGTCGCCGCAGGGCGCGTGCTCATCGCCGATCGCGCCGCGACCCTCGCCGCGGCCGACGCGCATGGGCTCTTCCTCTTCGGCCAGAAGCTTCCCCGCGTCCAGGATGCCTAGCCAGCCCAACTTGGCTCCGGCGCTCAAGCCGCTGAAGCTGTTCCTGATCGCCGGCGAGCATTCCGGCGACGCCCTTGGCGGCAAGCTGATCACGGCCTTAAAGGCGCAGTCGCGGCGACCGCTCGAGATTGAGGGCGTCGGCGGCGAATTGATGGCCGAGCAGGGCTGCCCTTCGCTCTTCCCGCTCTCCGAAATTGCCATCATGAGCCTTGTCGACGTATTGCCCCGCCTGCCGAACATTTGGCGGCGCATCCGGCAATCGGCCGACGCCGTGATCGCGCAAGCTCCCGACGCCCTCGTGATCTTCGATAGCCCCGAATTCACCCACCAGGTGGCAAAGCGTGTGCGCAAACGAGCGCCGCATATTCCCATCATCGACTACGTCTCGCCGAGCGTCTGGGCGTGGCGGCCTGGCCGGGCCCGCAAGATGCGCCGCTATGTCGATCACATACTCGCCATTCTGCCCTTCGAGCCAGACGCGCATCGGCGACTTGGCGGGCCTCAGTGCAGCTATGTCGGCCATCCGTTGGTTGAGAAGCTCGATTGGATGCATGGCCTCGACGCGGAGGCCCTGCGCGACCGTCTCGGCATCGCAAAGGACCGCGGCGTGCTCGTGGTTTTGCCGGGCAGCCGGACAAGTGAGGTCAAGCGACTGATGGCGCCCTTCGGCGAGGCCTTGCGCCGGCTTCAGGCGGAAACAGGCCCCTTCGAGGTGATCTTGCCGGCGGTGACAAGCGTCCGGCCCTTGATCGAGGAGGGGCTGAAGGACTGGTCCGTCACACCACATCTCGTGAGCGGTGAGGAGGACAAATACGCCGCCTTCAAGCTTGCCCACGCCGCGCTTGCGGCGTCAGGCACGGTGACGCTCGAGCTTGCTCTTGCCGGCGCGCCGATGGTCGTCGCCTACCGCGCCGATGCCATCGCCAGCAGCATGCGCTTCCTGCTCATCGCGCATTCCGTAGTGCTGCCCAATCTCATTCTCGGCGAGAACGTCTTCCCCGAGCTTCTCAACAAGGACTGCAACGGCGAGGCGCTGGCTCGAGCCCTTCTGCCGCTGATGCAGGGAGGGCCTGAGCGCGACGAGCAGCTCGCCGCCGTTGCCTCCGTAGTGGAATGCGTGCGCGAGACCGATGAGGCCCCAAGCGTGAAGGCGGCGCGGTTAGTCCTTGCCTATGCCGAGCAGGACAGCGCCGCTCTCGCCCCGTTTCAGCGGGCGTCGATCGGGATGTAGGTGCGCTCGGTCGGTCCGGTATAGAGCTGCCGCGGCCTGCCGATGCGCTGCGAGGGATCCTCGATCATCTCTTTCCACTGGGCGATCCACCCGACCGTGCGGGCGATGGCGAACAGCACTGTGAACATGTCGGTCGGGAAGCCGAGCGCCTTCAAAGTGATGCCGGAATAGAAGTCGATGTTCGGGTAAAGCTTCTTCTCGATGAAATATTCGTCGTTTAGCGCAATGCGCTCGAGCTCCATCGCCACTTGAAGGATAGGATCGTCCTTATGGCCGACCGCCTCGAGCACCTCATGACAGGTCTTCTGCATGATGCGGGCGCGGGGATCGTAATTTTTGTAGACGCGATGACCGAAGCCCATCAGCCGGAACGAGTCGTTCTTGTCCTTGGCGCGCTTGATGAACTCCGGAATACGGTCGACAGTGCCGATCTCCTGGAGCATCTGGAGCGCGGCTTCGTTGGCGCCGCCATGAGCTGGCCCCCAGAGGCAGGCGATGCCGGCGGAGATGCAGGCGAAGGGATTGGCGCCCGAGGAGCCGGCGAGCCTCACGGTCGACGTCGAAGCGTTCTGCTCATGGTCCGCATGGAGGATGAAGATGCGGCGCATGGCGCGGGCGAGGATCGGATTGACCTTGTACTCTTCGCACGGCACGGCGAAGCACATGTGCAGGAAGTTGGCCGAATAATCGAGCTCGTTGCGCGGATAGATGAAGGGCTGGCCGATCGAATATTTGTACGCCATGGCGGCTATGGTCGGCATCTTGGCGATCATGCGCACGCTCGCCATCTCGCGCTGCTCCGGATCCTTGATGTCGATCGAATCGTGATAGAAGGCGGAGAGGGCGCCGACCACGCCGACCATGACGGCCATGGGATGCGCGTCACGGCGAAAGCCCGTGTAGAACCGCGTCATCTGCTCATGCACCATGGTGTGCCGGCGAATGCGCTTGCCGAAGGCATCATACTGCTCGGGCGTCGGAAGCTCGCCGTAGAGCAGCAAATAGCACGTCTCGAGGAAAGTGCCTTGCTCGGCGAGCTCGTCGATGGGATAGCCGCGATAAAGCAGAATTCCCTTGTCGCCGTCGATGTAGGTGATCTTCGACTCGCAGCTCGCGGTCGAGGTGAAACTCGGATCGTAAGTGAAGTGCCCGGTCTCGGCGTAAAGCGTGGTGATGTCAATCACGTCAGGACCGAGCGTGCCCTTGCGCACGGGCAGCTCATGATGGCCACCCGCTACTGTCAGTGACGCCTCGTCCGCGATCGGCTTGCCGATATAGCTTTCTGCGACGCTCATCAGAGCCTCCTGGAACCCCTAGCGGTGAGAGAAACTCAACGCGAACTCTTGGGTCATTGTGCCAGCAGTTCCGCGTTTGGCGTAGTAAATTTTTGCACTGCGGCATAGATGCGGAGAATGTGACGCAGTGCAATATTAACCTGCACAAAATCTATGCAGTCTTTGTTGCCAGAGTTCTGATCGCGGACGCGGGCGAGTGATTCGTCCCGGCCGAGCACCTCGAGCACGTCGAAGATCCCGGGGGACGTCGCCCGGCCGGTGAGCGCCGCGCGGAGTGGCTGCGCCACCTTGCCGAGCTTGAGTCCTGCCTCTTCGGCATGGGCGCGGACGGCCGCATCGAGCGCCTCAGGCCTCCAGGGCTCGACGGTTTCGAGCTTCGGCAGCAACGCACCGAGCACCTTGCGCCCCGCCTCGTCGAGCAGCTTCTCGGCCTGCGCATCGAGGGCGAGCGGGCGCTCGGCGAAGAGATACTCGGCATTGTCGAGGAGCTCGACCAAGGTCTTGGCGCGCTCCTTCAGGCCGGGAAGGGCGCGCTCGAGCCTGCTCCATCCTTCCACATCGATCTTGGCGGCAAGCTCGCCGCCATTCGGCAGCTCGGGCACGAGAGCTTTGAGCCTTTCGACGATCTCCGCGTCGGGCATGGCGCGGAGATAATGCCCGTTGAGGTTCTCGAGCTTGGCGAAATCGAAGCGCGCGGCCGAGCGGCCGATGGCGTCGAGATCGAACCAGCTAACCATGTCCTCCGTCGACATGATCTCATCGTCGCCATGGCTCCAGCCGAGCCGCACGAGATAGTTGCGCAAGGCCGCCGGCAGGTAGCCCCTGGCGCGATAGGCATCTACGCCGAGCGCGCCATGGCGCTTGGAGAGCTTGGCGCCGTCAGGCCCGTGGATCAGCGGCACATGGGCGAAGATCGGCGTCTCCCAGCCGAGCGCTTTGTAGATCTGAGTTTGCCGCGCGGCATTGGTGAGGTGGTCGTCACCGCGGATGACATGGGTGATGCCCATGTCGTGATCGTCCACCACCACGGAGAGATTGTAGGTCGGCGTGCCGTCGCTCCGCAGGATGATGAGGTCGTCGAGCTCCTTGTTGGGGAAGACGACGCGTCCCTGCACCCGGTCGTCGATCACCGTGTCGCCCTCGCGCGGCGCCCTGAAGCGGATGACCGGCGCGATGCCGACCGGCGCATCGCTATCGTCGCGATCGCGCCAGGTGCCGTCATAGCCCGGTGCCCTGCCATGCGTGCGCGCGAGCTCGCGCATGGCGGCAAGCTCCTCCGCGCTCGCATAGCAGCGATAGGCCTTGCCTGCGGCGAGAAGCTGCTCGGCAGCCTCGCGGTGACGCGCGGCGCGGGCGAGCTGATAGACGGGCTCGCCGCCCCAGTCGAGCTCGAGCCAGCGCAGTCCGTCGAGAATGGCGAGGATGGCGCCTTCCGTGGAGCGCGCCCGGTCCGTGTCCTCGATGCGGAGCAGCATCGTTCCGCCCTTGGTCTTGGCATAGAGCCAATTGAACAGCGCCGTGCGCGCGCCGCCGATATGCAGAAAGCCGGTGGGCGAGGGCGCAAAGCGTGTGACGACGGTGGAACTCATAGGTCAGGCAAAACCCTAGGTGGAATTGGACAGGACTCGATGCCCGGCTGATGTAGCATAGGGACGGGGAAAGGTCAGGGCAGAGGCATCGGCGATGCCGGGCCGAGACGAGCACGCATCCGAGCATTGGGCGGGCAAGCCGCAACGCCTCTTGGGCGGCGCCGCGCTCGCTCTCAGCGCTGTCGCCCGCGCATTGGAAGCCGAATCCGACCGCCTCTCACTTTGGATCCCTGTCCTGTTCGGCAGCGGTATCCTCGCCGGCAGGGGAACTGGCTTCGGCCTGATCATCGGCGGCGCGGCGCTTGCGCTTGCCGCAGGCTTCGCCAATGCCAAGCTCCACACCGAGATGGCCCGCGCGCCCTTACTCGCCAAGGAGATGCGCGGGGTGACGGTAAAGGGCTTCGTCGAGCTCTACGAGCGCCGCGACAAGGCAAAGGCCAGGATCACGCTGCGGGTGATCGCGCTCGGCGACTTGCCGCCGGCAAAGACGCCGGATCGCGTCCGCGTGACGTTGTCGGCGGAGACCGCAACGGTTGAGAGCGGCGAGGCGCTCTCGCTGCACACGCGATCTATATCGAGGGGCTGTCGATCAGGAGCGAAAGCGGCGCCGCGACGCGTGGGCAGAGGCCCTGGGGTGCCGGACCGCCAGATCGCCAAGCCGGCGCTGCCGTCAGGCCAGACCTATGCGCGCGATCAAGGCGCATCTGACGAAGCACCATATCCCCGCTTCGACAGCAATCCCGAGGAATGAAGCTTAGTAGCGCCGGATCAGGCCGACGAGGCGGCCCTGCACGCGCACGCGGTCAGGCCCGAAGATGCGGGTCTCGTAGGCCGCGTTGGCGGCTTCGAGCGCAATCGAGTCGCCACGCCGACGCAACCGCTTCAGCGTCGCTTCCTCTTCATCCACCAGCGCCACGACGATGTCGCCGTTGCTCGCGTCCTCACACTTCCTGAGGATGATGGTGTCGCCGTCGAGAATGCCGGCGTCGATCATGGAATCGCCCTTCACCTCGAGCGCGTAATGCTCGCCCTTGGTCAGCAATTCCGGTGGAACCTCGATGGTATCGAGGCGCGTCTGAATGGCCTCGATCGGCACGCCGGCGGCGATACGGCCCATGACCGGCACGCTGACGGTCTGGGGCAGGCTCTCGCCCTCGGCCACCTGGGGCACGCGGCCGAGGCTCCCCTCGATCACGCTCGGCGAGAAGCCGCGGGCGCGAACCGCGAGTGCCTGGGGCATAGAATCCGGCAGGCGGACGATCTCCATGGCGCGGGCGCGATGGGGCAGGCGGCGGACAAATCCCCGCTCCTCGAGTGCCGTAATCAGCCGGTGGATACCGGATTTCGACTTCAGATCCAGCGCTTCCTTCATCTCGTCGAAGGAGGGGGGCACGCCTGTCTCCTTGAGACGCTCATGGATGAACATGAGAAGCTCTTTTTGCTTCGTGGTCAGCATCTGGTCCCTTCCGCGCGGCCTCAAGTGGCCCCGAGCCCGCTGTACAAATCATGAACAGTTTATCTGTTCTATTTGTGTTCCGCAAGCAAGAACGACCTCATATCTCGTGCCGAGACATAAAGTAGGGCCAGGATTTCAGCGATTCGGGTTGCCGAGGGATTAACCGGAGGGGTTGTCAGTCATCCAGCGGGATAATCATCACCCGCTCGCCTTCCGCGAGAGCAGGGGCGTCTGGAGGCCGCACGATGAGGCAATCGGCGCGGGCGAAGTCGGCCATCAGGGCGCTGTCCTGGGCCGCCAGAGGGATCACCAACCTCTCTCCGCCAGATCTCCAGGTGGACGTCGCCCGCATGTAATGCTCCCGCGGGCCATTGGCCTCGAGCGCCTGGCCCAGAACCGCCTCCTGAGGCTCTCGCCCGTGCTCGCGAAGGCCGAGTAGGCGATGCAGCATCGGCACCAAGAACACGAGCCCACAGATCAACGCGGCAACTGGGTTGCCTGGCACGCCGAGCACGCGCTGGTTGCCAAGCCGACCATAGAGGAGGGGCTTGCCCGGCCGCATGGCGATCTTCCAGAAGTCGAGCTCCATGCCTCCTGAGCGAAGCGCGGCGCTGACCAGATCCCGCTCGCCGACAGAGGCGCCCCCGACGGTGACGAGGATGTCGGCGCCTTTGCCGGTGCTGGCGAGGGTGACGATGCTTTCGGCCGTGTCCTGAGCGATGCCAAGGCTCATCGGCTCGCCGCCCTGCGCCTCGATCAGCGCGGCAAGGCCTACAGGGACAGAGGAGACGATCTGGTCGCGGTCGAGCGCGGTGCCGGGCGGCACGACCTCATCGCCGGTGGCAAGGATCGCAACCTTCGGCTTGCGGCGGACGGGAAGTTCGGCGTGGTTCATGGCCGCGGCAAGCATCAGCTCGCGCGGGCCGAGCCTTGTACCGGCGCGAAGGAGCACCTCGCCTTTGGTGAAGTCCTGGCCGCGCGGCCTGATGTGGCGGCGCGGCGCCGCGTCTTTGACCGTGACCACGCCGGGAGCAACCTCGGTGTTCTCCTGGATCACAACAGTGTCGGCGCCCTTCGGCACCGGCGCGCCGGTGAAGATACGCACCCCCTCGCCCTGCTTGACCTCGCCGTCGAAACCGCGTCCCGCAAGCGCGTCGCCGATCAGCCTGAGCGTGGCGGGGAGCACCGCCACGTCTGCGGCGCGCACGGCATAACCGTCCATGGCCGCGGCATCGAAGGGCGGCTGGGTGAGGTGAGCGGCGATGTCCTCGGCGAGGACGCGCCCACGCGCCTGCTCCAGCTTCACGCGCTCAGGCTCGAGCGGTTCGAGCCCTTGCGTCACGCGGGCTAAAGCTTCAGCTACGGAGAGGAGCGCCATTCGGGATCAGTGGCGAAAAGTGCCTGACCGGCCGCCGGTCTTCTCGACCAGCCTGATGCGGGAGAATTCAACGCCCCGATCGACCGCCTTCACCATGTCGTAGATTGTGAGACAGGCGACCGCGACTGCGGTCAACGCCTCCATCTCGACACCGGTCTTGGCCTCGACCTTTGCCGTCGCCTCGACTCGGATGCCGGCTGGGTCGCGCGACGGCGTGAAATCGACGGTGACTTGCGTCAATGGCAGTGGATGGCAGAGCGGGATCAGCTCATGCGTCCGCTTCGCCGCCATGATGCCGGCGATGCGCGCAGTTGCGAGCACATCGCCCTTCGGCGCGCCGCCACTCAGGATCAGGTCGAGAGTTTCAGGCGCCAAGGCGACGAACCCCTCGGCGGTGGCGCTCCGCTCGGTGACCGCCTTGTCCGAGACATCGACCATGCGTGCCTCGCCGGCCTGGTTGAGATGACTGAGACGCCGCGCGCTCATTGTGCCACCTCGCGCTGCTTGGCGGGGACGCCGGTGAGAAGCGCGCGCGTGGCGGCCGCCACGTCGGCCTGACGCATCAAGCTCTCGCCTACGAGGAACGCGCCGACGCCGGCGCCAGCGTGCCTCGTCACATCTTCATGTGTGAAGACGCCGCTCTCGGCGATGACGATGCGATCCTTGGGCACGCGCGGAACTAGCGCCTCGGTGACGGCAAGATCGGTGACGAAACTCTTGAGGTCCCGGTTGTTGATGCCGATCAGCCTGGTGTCGAGGGCAAGCGCGCGGGTTAACTCCGCTTCATTGTGCACCTCGGCGAGCACGTCCATGCCGAGACCGCGAGCAGCTCTCGTCAGCTCGCGAGCCGTAGCGTCATCGACGGCAGCCATTATGATGAGGATGCAGTCTGCGCCCCACGCCCGGGCCTCGAGCACCTGGTAGGTGTCGAGCATGAAGTCCTTGCGCAGCGCCGGCAGGCTCGTCGCCTCTCGTGCAGCAGTCAAGAATTCGGGCCGCCCCTGAAACGAGGGCGTGTCGGTCAGCACGGAAAGACAGGTGGCGCCGCCTGCCTCATAGGCGCTGGCGAGCGCGGGAGGATCGAAATCGGCGCGGATCAGACCCTTCGACGGGCTCGCCTTCTTGATCTCGGCTACAAGCGCAAATTCGGACCGAGCGAGCCGCGCGGCGATGGCGCCGGCGAAGGGCCGCACCGGCGATACAGCTTCGGCTTTGGCGCGCAATGCATCCGCAGGGCAGGCGGCCTTGGCGGCTTCGACCTCGCGCCGCTTGTACTCCATGATGGTGTCGAGTACGGTGGCCATAACTCAGACCTTACCATGGCTCATCGGCACCAGCGCCTCGAGAACGCCAAACGCCTTGCCGCTGTCGATCGACTCCCCCGCCAACGCCACGCCTTCGCGCAGAGTCTTAGCCTTGCCCGCGACCAGCAGCGCGGAGCCGGCATTCAACAGCACGATATCGCGATACGCACCCTTGGCGCCGCCAAGCACGGCGCGGATATGGGCGGCATTCTCCAGTGCACTCCCGCCGGTGAGATCCTCTGGCCGTGCGTCGGGCAACCCGGCGTTGCGTGGCGAGATCCTGAAGGTCGAGACCTTGCCGGCATCGACCACAGCGACATCGCTGACGCCGGTGGTGGTGAGCTCATCAAGCCCATCGCTGCCATGCACCACCCAGGCTCGCTCCGTTCCGAGCAGCGCAAGCACCTGTGCAATCGGTTCGACCCATTCCTTGCCGAACACGCCGATGATCTGGAATTTCGTGCCTGCAGGATTGGCCAGCGGTCCGAGCAGATTGAAGATAGTGCGCGTGCCGAGCTCTGTGCGCACGTGAGCGACATGGCGCATTGCGGCGTGATGCGACGGCGCGAACATGAAGCCGAGTCCGCACTGCGCGATGCAGCGCGAGATTGTCTCGGGTGACGCCTCGATATTCACGCCGAGCTCTTTCAGCACGTCGGCAGAGCCTGAGCGCGATGAGATCGCCCGGTTGCCGTGCTTGGCCACCGGCACGCCTGCGCCGGCCACCACGAAGGCGACGCAAGTCGAGACATTGAAGGTGCCCTTGTCGTCGCCGCCGGTGCCGCATGTGTCGATGGCGCCGTCAGGCGCGCGCACTTTCAGCACCTTCCCGCGCATGGCGCGGGCGGCCCCGGCGATCTCGTCGACGGTCTCGCCGCGCATGCGGAGCGCCATCAACAGGCCGCCGACCTGCGCCGGCGTCGCCGATCCCGACATCACCAGCTCGAAGGCTTCCGCTGCTTCGTCTTGGCTGAGGCTCTCGCCTGACGCGACCTTGGCGATGGCCGCGCGTAGATCGGCGGGGATCGCTGTCTCTGCCAGCACGGGATTAGAGGGCACCGACCGCTTCTCTTGGGCCAGACGCTCTTTCGCGCCGCTCCACCCAGGCAAGATCGAGGAAATTGGCAAGGAGCTGATGACCGTGCTCAGACGCGATGCTCTCGGGATGGAACTGCACCCCATGCACGGGATAGCGCTTGTGCTGCAGGCCCATGATCACGCCGTCCGCGGTCTCCGCGGTGATCTCGAGTTCCTCGGGGAGACTTGCGCGCTCGACCACCAGCGAATGATAGCGGGTGGCGGAGAAGTCCTGCGGAATGCCGGCAAACACACCCTTGCCACTGTGATGCACCTTGGAGAGCTTGCCGTGCATCAGCGTTGGCGCCCGCACGACGCGGCCGCTATAGACCTGGCCGATGGCCTGATGTCCGAGGCAGACACCAAGGATCGGAATCTCAGGCCCCGCCCGCTCTATGAGCTCGAGGCAGATGCCGGCACGGTCGGGGTCGCAAGGACCCGGCGACAGAACGATGGCCTCCGGCGCCTCGGCCAGAACCTCTTCGACGGTGATCTTGTCGTTGCGGTAGACGCGCGCCGGCGCGCCCAATTCCCCAAGGAAATGAACGAGGTTATAGGTAAAGCTGTCGTAGTTATCGATCAGCGTGAGCATAGGCAGGGTGTTACGCCCGCTTCCCACGCGCCGTCAAGTTATCAGCTCTTCTTCACGTCGCTTGGCGTCAGGAACAGCTCGAGCTTGCCGCTATTGACGGCGATGTCCTTCCAGGAGCCGGACTGAAAGCGCAACACCACGAGGCCGACGGTCGGGTACTTCGCCTCCAGCCGATCCTTGAGATGCTTGGCGCCCGAGCCGATTAGATCGAGCGCGAAGGATTGCAGCTCCGGATTATGCCCGAGGAGGAGGACCTGGTTCACCGAAGGCGCGACCTCGTGCAGGAGATCGAGCATCTCCTGCGGCGTGCCGTGATAGAGGCCGTCCTCGTAGACGATCTTCGGCTCGATCTTCAATTCCGGCAGCACCAGCGCGAGCGTGTCGCGCGTGCGCCGCGCCGTCGAGCACAGCACGAGGTCCGGGTCAAGGCCGTGCTCAGCCATCGCCTTTCCCATGACCGGCGCCTCGGTCGTGCCTCGCGTGTTGAGCGGCCGATCGTGATCGGGGATGGTCGGGTCCTTCCAGCTCGACTTCGCGTGGCGGAGCAAGCTCAAGGTCAGCATGCTACTGACCCCGTTTGCCGCGTGCGGCAAAGCGTACGGCCTCTTCGGCGGCTCGGAACAGGGCGGAGGCCTTGCTCACGCATTCCGCCTGCTCGCGCTCCGGAACGGAGTCGGCGACCACACCGGCACCCGCCTGCACATACATGGTGCCGTCCTTCACCACCGAGGTGCGTAGCACGATGCAGGAATCCATCTCGCCATTGGCGGAGAAATATCCGACGCAGCCGGCGTAGGGTCCGCGCTTCTCTTCTTCCAGCTCGTCGATGACCTCCATGGCGCGCACCTTCGGCGCGCCAGACACGGTGCCCGCAGGGAAGGCAGCCATCAGCGCGTCGATCGCATCGAAGCGCGGATCGAGCCGCCCCTCCACGTTCGACACGATGTGCATCACCTGACTGTAATATTCGAGGAAGAACGAGTCCGTGACTCGCACGCTGCCGACCTCGGCCACACGACCCACGTCGTTCCGGCCAAGATCGAGCAGCATCAGATGCTCGGCGCGTTCCTTGGCGTCGGCGAGAAGCTCCGCGGCGAGCGCCTTGTCTTCATCGGGAGTGGCGCCGCGCGGGCGGGTTCCGGCGATGGGCCTGATGGTCACGGCGCCGTCGCGCACCCGCACCAGGATCTCCGGGCTCGACCCAGCCACGGCGAAGCCATCGAAATTGAGATAGTAGAGGAAGGGTGAGGGATTGACGCGCCTGAGCGCGCGATAGAGTGAGAAGGAGGGAAGCGTGAACGGCGCCTCGAAGCGCTGGCTCAGCACCACCTGGAAGATGTCGCCGGCGGCGATGTATTCCTTGGCGCGCGCGACCTTCTCCATATAGGCCGCTGGCGTCATGCTCGGCTTCAGCTCGGGGTGCGCGGCTTCCGCCTCGAGATTGCTGACATGCGGCAGAGGCTGGTCGAGGCGCTCGATAACGATGTTGAGCCGATCCGCCGCCCGCGTATATGCCGTCTTGGCGCTGATGCCAGGCGTTGGTTTGACCGGCGTCACCACGGTCATTTCATCCTTCACCGAGTCGAAGATGACGATCAGCGTCGGACGCACGAGGATGCTGTCTGGCAGGCGAAGCGAGTCAGGCTTGGTCGCCGGCAAATGCTCGATCAGCCTCACCGTGTCATAGCCCATATAGCCGAAAATGCCTGCGGCCATGGGCGGCAGCGCAGGCGGAAGTGCGATCGCCGACTCGGTAAGCAACGCCCGCAGCGATTGCAGCGCCGGCTGCGGCGACGGGACGAAGGCCGTTGGGTCGGCTTGCGGCGCACGATTCAACTCCGCTCGCGCGCCATTCGCCCGCCAGATCAGGTCCGGCTCGCAACCGATTATGGAATAGCGGCCGCGCACGGCGCCGCCCTCGACCGATTCTAGCAAGAAGCTGTTCGGCCGCTCATGCGCGATCTTGAGCATCGCGGACACCGGCGTTTCGAGGTCGGCGACGAGCCGCGTCCAGGCGACCTGAGGCGTGCCAGCGTCATACAGCCGGGCGAAGGTGGAGAAGTCGGGGTCGATTGGAGCGCCACCTTGCTGCGGCAGAGGCGTGACGGAGGTGGCCTGCGCCGCGCTCATTGCTCTTCGCTGCCGCCTGCGAGTTTGGCCAAGGCCTGCCGATTGATGGTGACGCCGTAGCGGTTCTCGAGCGCGGAGAAATATTCTCCGATGATGTCTTCGCTGATGAAAAGCTTGAGCTGACGCTTCAAGGCTTCGAGGCTCGGACCTTCAAGCGGAGCAGGGGCTTCGACCTTATCCACCTGAAAGACGATGCGTCCCTCCTCGACGCCTGAGGGCGCAGAGCCGTAGCCGCCTTGCGGTAGGGCGAAGGCCTGCGTCACCGCGACCGGCAGCACGTTCACCGTCAGTCCGTTCCGCTTCAGCGGCTCCGTCACCACGACTTGCGTGTTTTGCTCTTTGGCGAGGTCTTCCAGGGACTTGCCCGAATTCAGCTGCTTGACCAGCTCGTCGGTAAATTTGACGAGCCGCGTGCGCTGCTCATCGAGGCTCCAATCCTTCGTCACCTCGTCCTTCACCTGGTCGAGCGGCTTGACCTGCTTTGGCGTGATGCCCAAGACCTCGTACCAGATCAAACCCTCATCCTTGGCGTCGAGCGGATCGTTCTCGACACCGACCTCGGTGGTGAAGATCGCGTTCAAGAGATCGGACTTCTGCGGCAGGTCCAACATCTTGCCGTCGGGCGCTTGGCCCCGGCGATCGACTTGATCGAACACCTGGTAATTGAGCTTGACCTTCTGGGCGACCTCTGAGAGCTGGGTGCCGGACGCGCGCTCGTCCTCGATGCGGTCATGCAGATCGAAGATGGCGCTTTGCGACCGGTCCTTGAGAACCTTCTTCTCCAGCTCCGGCTTGGCTTCCTCGAAGGTCACGACCTTGCCCGGCTCGATCTCGGTGACGCGCAAGAGCACGGTCTTGCCGAGCGCTCCGGTGACGGGCT
Source organism: uncultured Alphaproteobacteria bacterium (assembly GCA_963827365.1). Classification (GTDB taxonomy): domain Bacteria; phylum Pseudomonadota; class Alphaproteobacteria; order Rhizobiales; family Methyloligellaceae; genus Methyloceanibacter. The sequence goes on from CAWHAX010000013.1 coordinate 16,316, forward strand.
CGCTGACCTTGCCTTTTTCGAGCTTGAAGGCCGTATCGCCGATGCTCGCGTCGGCCATCTCCAAGCGCTTCAACATGCCGAGGTCGATATCCGCCTCGCTCGAGCCGAGCTCCTTGGCGAGCGCCACGAAATCGGTGCCGGACTGGATCTTCTGATAGGCAGCATCGGCGGCGGCCTTGTCGGGGAACGAGATCTGCTGGACCCGCCGTCGTTCCGCCATGCCGAGCTTGTCCTTGTCCTTCTCGAAGGCAGCCTTCAAATCGCCATCGGTGATCTGCACCTTGTCCTTCACCGAGTTGGGCGTCACCGCCAGTACGCCGATCTTGCGGAACTCCGGATTGGTGAACTTGGCCTGATGATTGTCGTAGAACCGCTTGAGGTCCTCGTCGGTCGGCTCAGGAACAGCACCGGCGGCCGTCCCAGGAATGATGATATAATGGAGGCTGCGCGTTTCGTTGTTGTAGTTGTTTAGCGCGTTGAGGAAGACTTGCGAGGCTGCCGGCGTCTTCCCGACCGTGCTCAGGAGCTGGCGGCGCAAATTGCGCTCGCGCTCGGCGGCGAGGTACCCCTGCTCGCTCATGTCGAGGTTGCGCAAGGCTTGCTGCAAGGCGAGCGGATTAAAATTGCCGGTCGAGTCCTTGAAGGCCGGATCCTTCATGATGCCTTCGAGCAGCGCCGCGTCGCTGATGCCGAGCCTCAAGCTCTTGGCGTGGGTGTCGACCGCAGCGCCGCCGATAAGCCGCTCCAGCACGCGGTTGTCGAGCCCGGCCTCACGCGCGTCCTGGATCGAGAGGGTGCGGCCCGCGTCGGAACTCATCACGCGCAGGACGTCGCGCTGTGTCCGCGAATATTCCTGGGAGGTGATCTCGGTATCGCCGACCTTGATCAAGGTCTGGGTCCCGTAGCCCCGGAAAATATCGGCAATTCCCCAGATGGCGAAGCTGACGACGAGCAGGCCCATCAGGATCATACCGAGCAGGCGGGCTGCACCTTTTCGCAAATTATCAAGTAACACGCTGGAAAGACCTTCTTGTTGGCTGTTTGCATTCGTTGCGCCGAGGGGTCAATCTAAAAGAATTGCTCGCGCGGCGCGCATCATAGGTAGCGGGAGTTGAGCCGGCAAGGCACCGTTCTCTAGGCTACACAAGGGTTCGCCGCAAGCATCAATGGCTTGATGGCGGGGGTTGAGGATGGGAACGGGGGTATTACAGTGAGTGCAATCAGGCCGCTCGTCGCCGGCAATTGGAAGATGCATGGCTTGAGCGCGAACCTCGCCGAGGTCAGGTCGCTGCTCGATCGTCTGGCGGAAGGCCCGCGGCCGGACACCGATATCTTGATCTGTCCGCCGGCGACGCTGCTCTTTCAAACCGCCGTGATGCTGTCCGGAAGCACCATTCTGCTCGGCGCCCAGGATTGCCACCCAAACGATCACGGCCCTCATACCGGAGACATCTCCGCCGAGATGCTGGCAGATGCCGGCGCCAAGGCGGTGATCGTCGGCCATTCGGAACGACGCACCGACCACGGCGAAAGCGACGCCGTCGTCGCCACCAAGGCCAGAGCGGCCCATCGGGCCGGACTGAAGGCGATCATCTGCATTGGCGAGACCGGGCACGAGAGGCGGGACGGCCAGACGCTCCACGTCGTGAGGCGCCAGCTCGAGGGCTCGCTTCCGGCGTCCTGCACCGCCGCCAACACCGTGATCGCCTATGAGCCGGTTTGGGCGATCGGCACCGGCTGGACGCCCACGCCGCAGGACGTCGCCGCCGTCCACGAATTCATCCGTAACCGCCTTTGCCATGATCTCGGAGAGAAGGGGAGCGGGATCCGTATCCTCTATGGCGGGTCGGTGAAGCCCAGCAACGCCCGCGAGCTCCTTGCCGTGACCAATGTCGACGGTGCGCTGGTCGGCGGAGCAAGCCTTAAAGCTACCGATTTCTATGGTATTCTATCCGTCTATTCGGGGACTTGAGCCTAGGGACGACCCGTGTCGCTGCGCCGGCAAGCCTTGGCAGTATTACTTTCCGTGGCGGGGCCTTTCGCCGGCACCGTTGCGCTCGCCATCGCCGAGCCGCTCGACAAGGAGAGCTGCGCCAACCTTCAGGTCGAGCGCAAGAAGCTGCTCACCCGCGAGATGCAGGCGGCGCTTGAGCACGGGCCAGACTGGGTCAAGGACCATCTCGACGATGAATCGATCGGCAAGGTCCGGCGGTTCTTGAGCGTGGAAGAGCAGATCGTATTCCGCTGCCGGGGCGGCGGCGTGGCCAAAATCCCTGCAAAAGCCACGGAAACGCCGCCCGGGAAGGGCGAGGATAGCGCAAACGTGCCGCTTCCTGACCGCAATCCGACGCGGTCGGCTGCGGCACAAAGCGACGACGGGAAGCCTAGCCAAGCGGTGGCGGATTCGGATAAGACACCGCCTGGCAAATCGAAGGCGACCAGATGACCACCGTGCTTCTCGTTATTCATATCATGATCGCCGTGGCGCTCATCGCCGTGGTGCTGCTCCAGCGCTCCGAGGGCGGCGCGCTTGGCATTGGCGGCGGCGGCGGGTTCATGACCGGCCGTGGCGCCGGCAACGCGCTGACCAAGACCACGGCTGTGCTTGCCGCAGCCTTCTTCGCCACCAGCCTGACGCTCACGCTTCTCGCGAGGAACACCGGCACCCCGACCTCGATCTTCAACCAGGCCGGCACCCCGGTTCGGGGTGGAGGCGGGTCGCTGCCAGGCCTCGTGCTCCCGTCGGCACCACCGGCACCGTCCGGCGCGGCAGCTCCAGCGGCACCAGCCGCCCCCGCCGGACCTCAGGCCCCGCAGTCGAAATAGCCACGGCCGATTCGCTGAAACGCGCGGCGCGGAACTGCGCGGACGCGCATTGGCGGTCCGGAATTGGCGCGCAATTCCGCTATCCGTGGATGGTTTGGAGCTTAGGGCTACAACTTAGGGCCCTTTCCGTGTATGGTCGAGGCCCATGGCGCGGTACGTCTTCATTACCGGCGGCGTGGTCTCCTCTCTCGGCAAGGGGCTGGCATCGGCAGCTCTCGGAGCACTGCTCCAGGCGCGCGGCTATAGCGTTCGGCTGCGAAAGCTCGATCCCTACCTCAATGTCGACCCTGGGACCATGAGCCCCTATCAACACGGCGAGGTGTTCGTCACCGACGACGGCGCCGAGACCGATCTCGACCTCGGGCATTACGAGCGCTTCACCGGCCGCCCCGCCTGCCAGGCAGACAACATCACCACGGGCCGCATCTACCAACAGATCATCACCAAGGAACGCCGCGGCGACTATCTCGGCTCGACCGTCCAGGTCATTCCCCACGTCACCGACGAGATCAAGGCCTTCATCACCACCGGCAACGAGGATGTCGACTTCGTGCTGTGCGAAATCGGCGGCACGGTCGGCGACATCGAGGGCTTGCCCTTCTTCGAGGCCATCCGCCAACTCGGCAACGAACTGCCGCGCGGCAACTCGGTGTTCATCCATCTGACGCTCGTGCCCTTCATCCCGAGCGCAGGCGAGCTGAAGACGAAGCCAACGCAGCACTCCGTCAAGGAGCTGCGCTCGATCGGCATCCAGCCTGACGTGCTGCTCTGCCGCTGCGAGCGGCCGCTGCCGAAAGACGAGCGGCGCAAGATCGCGCTCTTCTGCAATGTCCGCCCCGAGGCGGTGATCCAGGCGCTCGATGTTGCCTCCATCTACGAGGTGCCGGGCCGCTATCACGAAGAGGGGCTCGACCGCGAAGTGCTCGCCGCTTTCGGCATCAAGAACACACCTGAGCCTGACCTCGAGCGCTGGCGACAGATCGCCGAGACCACCGCCAATCCAGACGGCGAGGTGAACGTCGCGGTGGTCGGCAAATACACAGGCCTCAAGGACGCCTACAAGTCGCTCAACGAGGCGCTCGTTCATGGCGGCATCGCCAACAAGGTGAAGGTCAACCTGCAATGGATCGAGTCGCAGACCTTCGAGCAGGAAGATGCCGCGGTATATTTAGAGGACGTGCACGGCATACTCGTGCCCGGCGGCTTCGGCGAGCGCGGCTCGGAAGGCAAGATCCGCGCGGCGAAATTCGCCCGCGAGCGTGGCGTACCTTATTTCGGCATCTGCTTCGGAATGCAGATGGCGGTGATTGAGGTCGCCCGCGACCTCGCCGGCATCGATGGCGCGAGCTCTACCGAGTTCGGCCCGTCGGAGGAGCCGGTGATCGGCCTCATGACCGAATGGATGAGGGGCGATGAACTCGAGCGGCGCCAGTCGAACGGCAATCTCGGCGGCACCATGCGGCTCGGCGCCTATGACGCCGTGCTCGCCAAGGGCAGCAAGGTCGCCGAGATTTACGGCACGACGCGCATCTCCGAGCGCCATCGCCACCGCTACGAGGTCAACACGCGCTACCGCAACAAGCTCGAAGCAGCAGGCTTGAGCTTCTCGGGCCTGTCGCCTGACGGGCTCCTGCCGGAGATCGTCGAGATCCCCGACCATCCCTGGTTCATCGGCGTGCAGTTCCATCCCGAGCTGAAATCGCGGCCCTTCGAGCCGCACCCGCTCTTCGCCTCCTTCATCGGCGCCGCCGTGGAGCAGTCGAGGTTGGTGTAATCTCGGCCCGAAATGTCGAACAGCGTCCATAAAGGCGGCTGCGCTTGCGGCAAGGTGAGCGTCGAGGCGAGGGGAGAGCCCTATCGCGTCGGCGTCTGTCACTGCCTAACCTGCCGGAAGCTGCACAGCATGCCTTTCAGCTTCTATGCCGTGTTTCCGCCCGACGCGGTGACGATCACCGGAAAGGTGGATGTCTTCGCAAGCTCAGAGCACGGGCGGCGATATTTCTGCCCGGCTTGCGGCTCTCAGGTCTACTCACACTATTCGCGGGCAGATGAGATCTACGTTTATCCAGGCTCGTTCGACGAGACCGGGCTGTGGCAGCCGACCTACGAATTGTGGACGATCAGGCGCGACCCATGGCTTCCCGGGTTCCCTAGCATCATCAGCCGCTACGAGAAAGATCGGCCGAAATGGAGCCGGACGGAGCCCGCGTGAGCTTAGGATGGCGGCATCGGAGACCAACGCGAATTCTTGTGCTTGGCGATGTTCAACCTGAGTGCGTTCGATCAGAGGCAACCTGAGACGTAAGCCCGGTTTCTGGATTGCGTATCAGTGAATTCGCCCGAATAGGGCGGGTGGTAACAGCGTTCCGGAACATTGACGATTTTCGCTGCAAAGATTGCGCGCCGGACGAATTCGCTATCACCCCCAAACCGCAGACCACTTGCTACGCCGCCGAGCCTTTAAATAAGGCTTCGAGTAACGACGCGGGAAAAAAGGGATTGGCGAGGAGCGACGCGTTTATGTTCGCGGGGTACTTCACCGGCAATTCTTCAGGCACGCCGCAAAAATGATCCTTGGCAACCAACCATTTCTGCACCTGTCCGCTCTGCCTCCATCAGTAAGACGGAAAGCCGCTCCGGCGCCGACCAGTCGTCAGCGTCTTGGAACATAAAGGCGTCATAAGCGGTGTGGACTGCGAGCTGCTGACACAAGCGAAAAAGGCCGACATTCTCGCTTGCCCTCAGCAACGTCGCTTGTGGAAATTTGCTCAGTATCTCGAGGGGCGGATGCTCCGAGCCATCGTCTACGACGACAATCCCATTGGGACCGTGCGTCTGAGCAACGATCGATTCCAAACACTGAGCAAGCCATTGCTCGCAGCGATAATGGGTAATCACCGCCAGAACGGATGAATGTTTACCGAGAGGCGGCAAAAGCGATCCGATTAGGGGTGCGCTCAAGGCTGTGCACCCCTTAGTTGACCTCGATCGAATTCCGAGAATCGCAGACCACTACTTCCGCTTGCGTGGCGCGGGCGCAACGTCGGACCGCGTGCCGCCGCGGTCCGGGATCACGTCATCGGCTGCGAGAATGCCGGACTTGAACAGATAGCCTGCAATGCCGGCGCCGATCAAAGGCGCCACGATGAACAGCCACACTTGAGCAAGCCTCTCCGGTTTCACCCCGGCGCCGACGATAGCCGGACCGAGCGAGCGGGCAGGGTTCACCGACGTGCCGGTGATGTTGATGCCGAGCAGATTGACGGCGACGAGCGTAAGCCCAATGGCGAGCCCTGCGAGCCCGACCGGCGCGCCGCGTTGGGTGACGCCGAGGATGCACACCAGGAACAGGAAGGTCGCCACCACTTCGAAGATCAAGGCGGAAGACAGACTGTATTCGCCGAGATAGCCGGGTCCCCAGCCGTTCTGACCGAGACCGCCGTTCCACCCCGAAGCCTTCCCCGACAGAATGAGATAGAGTACCACGGCGCCGGCGATGGCGCCGAGCACCTGTGCAATCACATAAGTGATGAAGTCCTGCGTCGTCATGCGGCCTGCGACGAGAACGCCGAAGCTCACCGCAGGATTGATATGACAGCCCGACACCTGGCCGATGCCGTAGGCCATGGCGACGATGGCAAGCCCGAAGGCCGTCGCAATACCGAGTATGTCGATGGAGGTTGCGCCGGTTCCCATGCCGGCGACGACCGCGGTGCCGCAGCCGAACAGAACGAGCGCAAATGTGCCAATGAATTCCGCAATTGCCTTCTTCATGATGGATCCCCCTAGCAAGGAGGCCATGATGGCAGACCCCGCGCGCCCCGAATAGGGACTGACGCTCGAGTCATTAAGGCGATGCGCCTATGCCTTAGAAAAGTCAGGGCTTTGTGCCGAGACGCTCAAGCGCGGTCTCAATGTCCCGGCGGTCGCTTAGGGCGGGATTCTTGGAGAGCGCGGCACGGTAATCGGCGATTGCCCGCTCCTTCTCGCCCTTGTGGTCGTAGAGCACGGCACGATTGGCAAACGCATCGCGATAAGAGGGATCGAGCTCGATCGCCTTCGAGTAGTCGGCGAGCGCGCCGTCGATATTGCCGGTCTTCTCGTAGGCGACGCCGCGGTCGTTATAGGCTATGGCGTCCGTTGGATTGAGCGCGATGGCGGCGGTGCAATCCTTGACCGCGAGATCGGGCTTCCCCTCGTCCTCGTAGGCGACGCAACGATTGACGAAGGCGTCGGCAAAGCGGGAGTCGATCTCGATGGCCTTGCTGAAATCGGCAAGCGCGGAATCGAGATCGCCGTGCTCGCGATGAGCGAGGCCGCGGCTGACAAGGAACCTCGCCTGGCGAGGATCGATGCGAATGGCCTGGTCGAAATCGGCGATGGCGCGGGCGAAATCGCCCTTGTGCAGATAGGCCTCGCCGCGGCGGCCATAGGCAAGCGCGACATGCGGGCTGAACGGATCGACCTCGAGGAACAGCGTGCAGCCGTCGATCTGCTTCTCGAGGTCGGCGCTTTGATTGCAATCGTCGATGGGGTTTGCTTGCGCGAAACCAATGAAGACGAACACGCTGGCGCCAATGAGGCTTCCAGTTATCATCGCGCGCATTGGGCGGGCCTCCCTTGGGCTGCTCGGGCCAAGTCTAGCAGAGATCGAACGTGGCAGATGGCCCCGTCACCGCGCTCCGAGGCACGATCGTCAGCTGCACGCTGGCGTGCACGTCATGCCCCGCAAGCAAAAGCACGATGGCTATGCTGCCGATATCGACCATGCAGGTTTCGCTGCGGACTTCATGGACCTGATTGCTCCTGAGGGCGACCAGGCGATATCGTTCGCCAAGCATGGAGAAAGCACCCGTGGATCAAAGGGTCGAAATTGGTGAAGCTGCCATCGACGCGTTCTCAATGTGCAGAAAGGCAATTCATGAATCAGGAACGCTGGACTGAGGTCGACCGCTACATCACAGCGCGCGTGTTACCCAGCGATCCGGCCCTGGAAGCGACCCTTGCCGCAAGCGATGCCGCGGGACTGCCCTCGATTCAAGTTTCCCCCAACATGGGGAAGTTGCTGCAACTGCTCGCGCAGAGTATCGGCGCACGTAACATCCTCGAGATTGGTACGCTCGGTGGCTACAGCACGATCTGGCTCGCACGTGCAGTTGCCCCTGGTGGGCGCGTGGTCACGCTTGAACTCAATTCAGCTTTTGCCGAGGTGGCGCGATCTAATGTCGCAATAGCAGGCCTCGCCGAGGGGGTAGAGGTGCGCGTCGGCCCGGCGCTCGAGACATTGGCGCTTCTCACTGCTGAGACAAGCGGGCCCTTCGATTTCATTTTCATCGATGCCGATAAGGAGAGCATGGCCGAGTATTTCCGCTGGGCACTAAAGCTCTCCCGCCGCGGCAGCCTGATCGTCGTTGACAACGTGGTGCGCGAAGGCACGCTGATCGACGAGGAGCGCCGCGATGCGCATATCCGAGGTATTCGCGACTTCTATGCGCTGGCGGCAGCGGAGCCGCGGGTGAGCATGACGGCGATTCAAACGGTGGGCACCAAGGGCTATGACGGCTTCGCTGTCGCGCTGGTCGTCGCAGACGCTCCAAACAGCAGCTGCTGAAAAAAAACTGCCAAAGACCATGCGCTGCTGGCTATCTGCTGCTGATCCGTCGCGCTGACGCCAGCGCCTGGATGAGGAACCGTGCGAGAGGAGTGAACTATGACAAAGCTGAAGCTAACTTATTTTGACTTTCACGGGGGACGCGGAGAACCTGCGAGGCTCGCGCTTTCGATCGGCGGTATCCCATTCGAGGACGATCGCGTCCCGACCTCTGACTGGGAGCATCGCAAGGCACATACCCCGTTCGGCGCTTTGCCAGTGCTCGAAGTGGATGGACAGACCCTGGCGCAGTCGAATGCAATCAATCGCTATGTGGGAAAGCTTGCGGATCTCTACCCAACCGATCCGTGGCAGGCTGCGCTATGCGACGAGGTAATGGAGGCCGTGGAGGACATCGGTACCAAAATCGCGGGCACCCTCTTCCTTCCAGAAGAGCAGAAGAAAGCGCAGCGTCAAGCGCTCGTCGAAGGTGCAATTCCTTTCTATCTAACCCGACTACAGCAGCGTCTCGAAGCACATGGAGGACGGTACTTCGCTGATGATCGCCTGTCAGTCGCAGATCTCAAGATCTTCGTGTGGATCCGGCACCTCAAGTCCGGAGCCCTCGATCATGTCCCGACTGACTTGCCCGATCGCGTCGCCCCCAAGCTCGTTGAGCACTATGAGCGGGTTAAGAACGACCCGCGTATCAGGGCCTACTATGCGAACCATGGAGTCGCAGGCTGAAGTTGAGGCTTGCGACCATTTTCATTTCGAACAATTCGGTTCGCGTTGGCGCCTACCAGGCGTATTCGCGGCCGTTGTGATTGAAGAACTTGCCGGACTGCGTTGGCCCTAAGGTCTCAATCAAGTCTCTCAGCTTCTTGACGCTCTCAGCCGGGGTCATTTTGGCGTGCGGCCCACCCATGTCAGTCAGCACCCAACCGGGATTGACGACCACGCAAGTGATGTCGCGTGGAGCGAGATCGGTCGCGAGACTGCGCATCACCATGTTCACTGCAGCCTTTGAGCTGCGATAGGCGATCGAGCCGCCAGAAGTATTGTCGGCAATCGATCCCATACCGCTGGTAAGGGTGACGATGAGCTTGCGCTTGCTTCGTGCCACGTGGTCAACAAACGCCTCGGAAACCCGCATCGGGCCTATGGTGTTGACGTCGAGCACCTTCGCCCACTCCTTGTAATCGATGTTTCCCGATGGTTTGGCCCTGAGGTCCCATGACGCCAGCGTTGTTGAGGAGGAGGTCAATGGCTTGCCCGTTGAGTCTTGCAGCGGCCGCCTTGATACTCGCGGGGTCAGTGACATCCAACGGCATGATCCGCAGTTTGTGGTCGCTCTTGTCAGCCAGTCGGCTCAGCTCTGAGGCGGAGCTTGGATTGCGACAAGCCCCGTAAACCCGCCAGCCATTGGCCAAATACTGTCTGGCGAATTCGAGCCCAAGTCCCCGATCGCAGGGTAGCTTGCCTAAACGGCCACTCTCACCTCCGATCTGTACTGGTTTAGGTATTTCCGCTAACGTGTGAAATCGAGGACGGTCAATCCGCTTTAAGACGGATGACGGTCAATCCGATTTGACGGGGGCCGGGCAGGAGACCTGGCCATGAAGCAGTTCCTGTTATTCGTGAGCCTTGCAGGTGCCGCGCTTTACGCGCTCCTAGTCTTTACCCACGACGCGATAACGGACGGTAAATCGGAACGTATCCCCGTTCCTCAAGCTCAACCCGTTCATCCTGTCCCTCAGCGCCTGAGTTCGTGGGAAAGTCACCTTCGGAGCAGCGCACCAAATTCGCAGCCAACCGCTCACATGTCTCCACAGCAGAATGTTGCTGCGACATCGGAGGCTAAGTCAGCCGTCTCCACCCCACCGGAAGTCGAGTGGACCAAGGTAGTGCTTGCGGCAAGGATGCATGACCAGGCGTCCGTTTCTTCGCCTACGGTTAGGCTCTATACCCCCGGCACAAATTTGCAGGTGGTTAGGCGAGAAGGCGTCTGGCTTCAGGTGTCCGATCCAGTGAGCCAGGAGCGTGGCTGGATCCTTGAGAAGTATCTTTTCCCCAGCAATGGCCCTAGCTCCACTCAAGCTGCCCGGGAGTTGACCGATGCCATGCCCGTTGCAACTCCACAAAAGCCAAAAAAGTGGAGCCAGTCCTCTAAGCGTTCGAAATCGGCAACCCGGGTATCTAAGCATCGGTCCGCTGTCGCGAGATGGGACCCGTATCGATGGGGTTCGCGCGCTGATCGGCGGCGTGATTTCAGGGCGTTTATGCTTGGCCCCCCATTCGCTAGGCGATGAGATTGTAGTCACCGTGGGGGAATGACTTGTGCCGGTGCGGGGCCGTGTCGATCTGGTTCCCTAAAATTGCGTGTCGGCGGGAATAGTATTGCCGGTCGGAGCTCTGCATTTGACCCATATCAAGGGCCTTTTGAAGGAGTCACGCCAATGAGCTCGTGCCTCTGGAGGGTTGTCGTCGGGATGGCGCTGTTCGGTTTAGTTTCGACGCTGGAAGTTTCTGCAGCCGTAGCAAAGGAGCCCGCGGCCATCACGGACCAAACGAAATCGTTCGAAGGTCCCGATCGGGACGCTGCACATGAGGCTGCAATGAAATGGATAGATGACTTAAATCAACATGGCCCGCTACGCATTAAGCAGATCGTTGTGGTCGAGCGGGGTCGCAAATGGATCGCGACCGTCACCTACACCGAGGGCGAGTAGCGTTAGTCGCGATGTCCACACTAAGCGGACGCGCAAACCGCGCTGACGATTGTCAGCTTTGAGCCGGGACTGACGGTCCTCTCGCCGCTGTTGAGGCGCTACCGGCCCGCTGCTTTCACCTCGACTATCAACTTTTACGCTGACCGAAAATGCCAGCTCGCGGCTGCCGCCGCCGGAGTCTCTATCTCGCTTCTACCGATTCTATTGCCACAATTGGTCCCAAGTTCGCTTCCTTCTCGTCATTGAATGATCGCCTTCCTGCGTGGAATCCGCGTCCTTCATTTCCCAACAATTGAAGGTGACAAGAGTGCGGATTCGTCTCCTGTTGTTCTTGCTTGTGTTTATCGTCGTGAGTGGAATGCCACCAGTTCATGCCGCACTCGGCATTGCGCCCCGGTGCCTTCCACCGGCGTCCCTTCAAGGGAAGACCGCCGACGCCAAGCTGCCCGTTGCCGAGCTTTCTCGGGAACTTCCAAGCTATGACCCCGAAGACCGTGACTACCTCATTAGGACGATCGCCTTTGAAGCTCGGGCACGTGGCGAGGGACAGTCGGTCAGCACACCTTCTAAGCGCCCGATGAAAGTGCTGAGGTGCAAGCTTCACTATCCGTGAGCGCGTTGGGAGATTCTCTTCGTTCCGAGTAGTCTGCAAGTTGCGAAGATCGGGTAGACGAGGCAGTCAACCAATCAAAAAACCTGAAGCACGATGGGTAAAATGGCGCCAGTCAACCTCCGTGTCTCTTCACGAACCAACAGATCATTAAACAGTGTGTCTGCTGCCAAAAAAATTTCTCAGTCACCGAGCACGATTTTTTCCGGTTCCGGCACCGGTGTCGATGAGGTCCAAGGCTCCGCGAAGTTGCCCTTTGGCGCGATCCAATAATTTCAGTGCCTCCTCGATTTCACAGCCGTACAGCAGCAAAGTCGCCACCTTTACACTTCCACCGGAACGGTGTAATGCGTCACGCGCTTCACGACGACTGCACGCCGTCAGCTGCACCAACATCTCCTCACTTCGCCGCACGAGTTTTTCGTTCAAGACTCTGAGATCAACCATCAGGCCTTCATAAACCTTGCCAAGTAAGATCATAAGAAGAGACGACAAGGCGTTCAGTGTGATCTTCTGGGCCGTACCGGCTTTCAGACGCGTAGAACCTGCGATCGGTTCGGAGCCGGTATCAAGCCAAATTGCATAGTTAGATTCGTGCAAAATCGGGGTGCCTGAGTTGTTTGCAATTCCTACGGTCAGCGCGCCCCGTCGCTTTGCTTCTCTCAAGCACGCCAAAGTAAATGGCGTTGTCCCGCTCGCCGCTATCGCAATAAGCGCATCGTCCGCCCCAATATTGTGTACCTCAATCTGCCGCACGCCCTCCCCGACATCGTCTTCTACTCCTTCAACCGAACGCAAGAGCGCGCCTTGTCCTCCCGCAATGAGTAGCAATAGGCGGTCTTCTGGCCAGCCAAATGTTGGTATGAGTTCAGCACCGTCCTGAACGCCAAGACGGCCTGAGGTTCCGGCACCCACGTAAACTAATCGGCCTCGATGCCGTAACCGCTCTCCCATGGCAATGGCAGCGGACACAATGGCTGGACGCGCGGCATGGACAGCTGCCACAGCAGCAAATTGACCCTCAAGAATGGAATTGAGAATGTCGGGAGCATCCCAGACATCAATCCTCGAATAACGGGGGGATGCGCGTTCGGTGTTCATCGCTAAAAACGGCTCGCGGCTTTTGTACAGGTAGACGAAGAGGTTATACCAATATACGCGGTTCACATCAGGTGGTGCATTCGAGAAGAGGCCATATTGCCACGGTGATCGGCTGGACCCTCACAAAGGAAGGCCCGAAATGGGAGATGACTTTGGAGTCCCAGATGAGTGAGAAGGACCTACTGATGGAAACAGAGTTGCATGAGGCACCGCACGTCGTGGCCAGGCAACCTGAGTTGCTTGCCGGTCCACTAGGTGAGCTTGCTGCTCGCCTGAGACGAGCACCACCCCAAGTCATGGTGACTTGCGCTCGCGGCAGTTCCGCGCATGCTGCAAACTTCGGAAAATATCTAATTGAGCGTCACCTCGGGGTTCCTGTCGCTGCAGTTGCTCCGAGCATCATGACGATATATCGACGGGATCTGCGGCTCAAAGGCCAACTCTTTCTCACGATTTCTCAGTCGGGACATAGCGACGACCTCGTTGAGGCAGCATCATCTGCCAGGGCTAATGGTGCGCTTACGGCAGCAATCGTAAATGACACGCACAGCCCTCTAGCATCAGCCTGCGAGATAGTCCTGCCAATGGCGGCGGGGCAGGAGTTGAGCGTGGCGGCTACAAAGACTTTTGTTGCGTCAGTTGCCGTCTTACTGGGCTTAGCAGCCACCTGGGCGTCCGAGCGCGCTCTCCAAGATGCGCTAGATCGGTTACCTTATCGCCTCGCCGAAGCAACTCAACTCGACTGGTCGAACGCGATCGGTGCCCTTTCCGCAGCAAAAAGTCTCGCCATCCTAGGTCGCGGCCCAACACTTGCCGTTGCGCAAGAAGCATCCTTGAAGTTGAAGGAGGTCTGCAACATTCAGGCTGAAGCGTTTAGCGGTGCTGAATTTCAGCACGGTCCAATCGCGTTAGTGTCGGAAAGCTACCCGGTTCTTATCTTCATGCCGACCGATGAAGCCGCCTCGACCTTGGCAGGAGTGGCAACCGACGTTTCCAGCAAGAGCAGCTCGGTATTCGTGACGGGAATTCGTGCCGGGGCTGCCGGCGTATTGCCGGTGCTTCCGCCCGACCATCCGGAAACCGATGCCGTGTGTCTGATCCAGAGTTTCTACAGTTTAGCGATTCGCTTGGCGGAGCGTCTCGGCGTTAACGTCGATCAACCAAGGCACTTACAGAAAATAACTCGGACCAGATGAAGACACCCGCTCGGTATGCAGTCGCTGCTGACCATATTTTTGACGGGCGGTTAAAACACAAGAACGCAGCCGTCCTGATTGAGGGTTCTAAAATTGTCTCATTGGTTTCGCAGTCGGAGCTGCCGACAAATCTGAGCATTGATAAGCTTCCAGTGGGATCCTGGCTAGCTCCAGGCTTCATTGATTTACAAGTTAATGGCGGCGGGGATGTGCTTTTCAACAATTCGCCGACGCCAGATGCTATTGCCGCGATCATGGCAGCTCATCGAAAGTTTGGAACGACCGCGCTCCTTCCAACACTGATCACCGATACATTTGAGAAGATGAGGGCTGCCAAGGCGGCGTGTGAAAGCTTGATCGGCAAAGAGCCGAGCGTTTTGGGCCTTCATTTGGAGGGGCCCTACCTGTCGCCCGAAAAAGCCGGTGTGCATGATCCGAACCTAATTCGGACACCGACCAACTCAGACTTGGAGATGCTTTGCGCAAATCGGGAGGGCGAATTGTTGGTGACGTTGGCGCCCGAAAGGGTTCCCAGAGAGTTTATCGGGTGCTTAGTAAAGTCTGGTGTTCACGTATCGTTGGGCCACTCGATGGCGACCTACGAAGAGACATGCGCGGCCAAGGCACAGGGCCTCAACGGCTTCACTCATCTATTCAATGCGATGCGACCTCTCACTTCGCGAGAGCCAGGGCCGATCGCCTTGGCCCTCGAAGCGCCTGATGTATGGTTTGGAATAATAGTCGATGGATTTCATGTAGACCCCGTTATCCTTCGCATCGCGTTGCGGGGCCTTGGCCGACCAATACTTGTCACGGATGCAATGCCCCCTGTGGGCGGAAGTCGACCAAGCTTCAACCTGTACGGCCACGGAATACAAGCCCTAGGTGGCCGTTGTCTGCGAGCGGATGGCACCTTGGCGGGGACAGTACTTGACATGGCCAGCGCAGTTCGCAATTGCGTGAGCCTACTTCAAGTTCCGTTAGAAGACGCCTTGGGCTTTGCGTCAAGAAATCCCGCCGAATTCATTGGAGTCGGAAACAGGCTCGGCAAACTCGACGCAGGGTATCGCGCCGATATGGTAGCAATCGATCCACAAACGATTTCCGTCTTGGCAACGTGGGTCGCGGGGCAAAAGAATTTTCCGGAGAGGCCGCTCCCGAAGACGCATTTTTAACCGCGCAATAACCTTACTGTGGCCATCTTTAGTTTGTTTTTGTGCGGTCGTTTGTGCGGCAACTTTCGAAGACTCCGGTAGATGTCCAGCCAACTATTCATCGGCGTCGACGGCGGCGCCAGCTGTTGTCGAGCGCGCATACGCGACGTGCAGGGGAACTTGCTTGGCGAGGGTTGGGGCGGCCCGGCGAATATCCACCTAGATTTGGACTTGGCGGCGCAATCCATTCGGGTGGCAAGCGACGCGGCCGCTCGATCAGCAGGCCTTGACAATCGAAGTCTTCATCGCGCACACGCTGGATTAGGCTTAGCAGGTGCCGGGATGAAGAGAGCATGCGACGGGTTGCGATCGAAATTGCGGCCCTTCGCGTCGATCGTACTTGAGACAGATGCCTACATCGCCTGGCTTGGTGCTCACCAAGCCGAGGACGGGGGCATCGTGATACTTGGCACCGGCTCGTGTGGGCTGGCTGTAATCGGCGGAAGGCGCGTTACTGTTGGCGGATACGGTGCCGAAGTTTCAGATGAAGCAGGTGGCCACCGCTTGGGTAGAGAAGCACTCCGCCGCGCACTTTGGGCCTTCGATGGTCGAGCGGAAACGACAGCTCTTTCAACGGCCATACTTAAGCGTTTTGAGTGGGATCCCGCCAAAATCGTTTGCTTTGCTGCTAGGGCCAATCCGGCCGACTATGCCGAATTCGCGCCACTCGTCTTTGAGTATGCAGCGGCAAAAGATTCGCTCGCCGTTGCAATAGTCCAAGAAGCAGCGGAGGCTGCCACGTGCATTATTGAACGGCTCAAGGATGTCGGCTGTCCCACCATCAGTCTAGTTGGCGGACTTGCGGAGCCTTTGACGAAATGGCTGCCTACTCACGTTCGACGCCTTTTGTCTGCGGCACGCAGCGATCCTTTGGACGGTGCAATCCTCATGGCCCGTCGTGCTTTCTTTAGACTTGAATCTTTGACGCTTCGCGCTGGTTAGGACACGCGCAAATCTCGCAAATCGTGCCTGTTGGGCGCACAGTATTCGCGGGATTTCCCCACCGCATCCGTCAGCACATGTCCGCTCTTGGCACTTGCGGACCTTCGGACGCGCGCGTCGCTAGGTCCGCTAAACGCCTCACGTCCGGTTTTGGGGGTAAAGAGGACATTGTGAACCGCCCTAAGCGGACCACCCGCCGCAATGGTGGTTTACAGCAGCGCCCAATTTCACAATCAGGCTATCTCAACCACCGAAATGTTTGAGACGGGGCTTGTTTCGCTCCTCGCGCGCCATGTTTAGAAGCTGGTCGGGGCGCTTGCCGTCGATATTGATTCCGAGACGCTTTAGCTCTGTCGTGGCATCAGCCACTAGCTGATCGATTTTTGATAAGGCACCCGTGACTATCATGCGGCATCCTTTTCAGGCGGCGCCCCTGCGGTCGTGATCCAGGGTGAAATCCCGATAGGGTTCGTGCGCAGTTATGACGGTCTAAATATCGAAGGGCACTCGCTCCAATACGACCCGCCTTAGATCCTCAGGTTTGGGTAAGGGCTGCGAGAGGCCATTTGCCGCAAGTGGCTTATCCCAAAATTTAATTCGCGAAGAGAGGAGTAAATCACCGATCGAGACGACGCACGCTCTTCGGGGTACTCGATTATGAGTGCCAATCCCACACTGTTGGGCTTACGCAAGCGACAAAGCAAGCTCAATGTTGAGACAGCGCCGTATCGCAGGAACGCTTCAATGTCCGGAATTGGCACATAGCGGACTCTTCGAGCGGGCGCGCCCCACCCGCTTTGGGGGGTAAGGCGGACACCCCCTGTAATGGCTCAGCTGACGCCTTTATGATTACACGGCCTAGCTAAGCGGCTACGCCTGGCGCCGGCCTCGCCATTGCGTGAGCGCAACGCATTTCCTGTGATGGGAGGGAAACCATCACGTATGAGTTAGGCCGGAGCTTGGTGGGACAACCCCGACAACGTTACGATTTGGTCATCCGCGAAATTACGGCCAGTCCAATCGGTGCGGGCGGTTCTTAACCCGCGTTTTGCTGATGGGCTCGGTTCGGCTCTTGGCCACGTGCTCGATATGACGCCTGACTTGCTCTTTGGTGCAGCCGAGTTTCCGGAGGCGCTTCTCAATCTCTTTGATAGGGGGTGCGGCTTCTGCTGCTTCGAATGTGTCGTCGTACTGTTCCATCGGGTTACGCTTAGTGAGATTTCTTGTTCGCCACCTTAAGTAAGTACTTAAAACATAGATTAAAAGCACCCGACCGCTTGGCTTGTTTTGTCATTCCGCGTCGGCGGAAACGGCACGCTAGGAGAGAGCTGGTGGCCGGAAGCCTTGACTGCCGGGTCGGGAGCGAGGCAAGCCTTAAGCCCATCAACGTCGCAAGCCTCGGTCGATCATTGGCTATTTATTGGTCAACGGCTCGAAAAAGACCGGCATTACAGTAGATTATATGGTCCGCCCATGACAGCCGCCATGAAGCCAACGCCAAGCCCTGTGGTCGCCGTCGGCGCCGCCCGCTTCGGCAACGATTTGCCGCTGGCACTAATCGCCGGGCCTTGCGCGCTCGAGGGCCGGGCGCACGCGCTAGAGACCGCAGAAGCGCTGAAGGAGATCGCGGGACGCACAGGCATCGGCCTCGTTTATAAGAGCTCCTTCGACAAGGCGAACCGCACGAGCGCACGAAGCGCTCGCGGTATCGGTCTTGCCGAGGCGCTGCCAATCTTCGCCGAGATCAGGGAGCGCACCGGATTGCCGGTGCTCACCGACGTGCATGAGCCAGACCAGTGCGCAGCGGTCGCTGAGGCCGTCGATGTTCTCCAGATCCCGGCCTTACTCTGCCGCCAGACTGATCTCCTCATCGCCGCGGCACGGACCGGCAAGGTGGTCAATGTGAAGAAGGGCCAGTTCCTCGCGCCCTGGGACATGACTTATGTCGTGGCCAAGGTGGTCGGCGCGGGAAACCCGCAAGTGCTCGTCACCGAGCGCGGCGTCTCCTTCGGCTACAACACGCTCGTGTCGGACATGCGCGCGCTGCCGATCCTTGCCGAGACCGGCGCGCCGGTGATCTTCGACGCCACCCATTCCGTGCAGCAGCCTGGAGGGAAGGGGGCGCAGAGCGGCGGCGAGCGGAGATTCGTGCCGGTGCTGGCCCGCGCCGCCGTCGCGGTCGGCGTCGCCGGCGTATTCATCGAGACCCACCAGGACCCAGACCGCGCGCCTTCCGACGGGCCGAACATGGTTCCGCTGAACGACCTGCCCTCGCTCCTTGCCGAGCTGATGGCGATCGACCGGCTGGTGAAAACGCGAGCCTAAGCTCAGCCGCGGCCGCGATAGGGGGCAACGCCCTGGTCTGGCAGCCACAGCCCGTCAGGCATGGTGCCGAACTGCCAGAACACATCGATGGGGATGCCGCCGCGCGGAAACCAATAGCCGCCGATGCGCAAATAGGCAGGCTCGATCAGATCGGCGATGCGCTTGCCGATGGTGACCGTCGCGTCTTCGTGGAAAGTCCCATAGTTGCGGAAGCTCGCGAGATAAAGTTTGAGTGACTTCGATTCGAGCAGCCAGCGCTTCGGCGCGTAGTCAATGACGAGATGGGCGAAGTCCGGCTGGCCGGTGATGGGGCAGAGGCAGGTGAACTCAGGCGCGGTGAAGCGGGCGGCATAGAGTGTCTCGGGGTGCGGGTTCGGCACACGCTCGAGCAGCGCATCTGCAGGCGATGCCGGGACCGGCGTTGCCTTGCCGCGCTGCTTCGGCTTGGGCTTAGATGGCTTCTTCACCGCCACTGCGTCTACTCCGCGGCGCGCAGGCGCTTGTCGCCGCGCGGACCGGCATAGATGCAGCCCTCATGACAGCTGTCGCGCGAAATTTCTATCTCGGCGAGGCCCGGCAGCCGGTTATGCAGCCGGTCCCACAGCCACATGGCGATGCGCTCGAGCGTCGGCGATTCAAGTCCTTTGACGTCGTTCAGGAAACGATGGTCGAGCGCATCGCGCGCCTCGGTCACAGCGGCGTCGATGTCGTCGAAGTGCAGCAGCACGCCGGTCGCGGCATCTGGCTCGCCGTCGATGGTGACACGGGCGCGGAACGAATGGCCGTGCACCCGTGAGTTCGGGTGGCCCGGAGGTGCTGACAGCATAAAATGGGCCGCCTCGAAGAAGAATTCCTTATAGACACGCATGGCGGTGGTTTAGAGCAGATCCGGAAAAGTGGAAACCGGTTTTCCGAAAAGATCATGCGGCATTGCAGAACTGGATTTCCGGTTCACAAACCAGGCTTAGGAGACTAGCGCAAGCCGAGGAGCTTATGCGCCTGGATGCTGAGCCGCCATTTTGGATGGGCGAGGCAATAGGCGATCGCCGCCTGGACATTGAAAGCAGTCTTGGCCGCGCCCTGGTCCATGGGCTGAAGCAGGAAATGAGTGAAGTCGAGGCCTTCGAGCATCTTTGGCTCGATCTCCTCTTGCGGATAGACCAGCTTGAGCTCATCGCCCGAGCGCTGCTTAAGCTCAACGCCAGGCTTCGGGCTCACGCAGATCCAGTCGATGGAGCGCGGCACGGGAAGGGTGCCGTTGGTCTCGATGGCGACCTCGAATCCTGCCGCGTGGAGTGCCGCTATCAACGGCTCGTCGACCTGCAGCATCGGCTCACCGCCTGTAAGCACGACAAAGGGTGGCGTGCCGCTATTTCCCCGCCAGGTTTTGCGGCAGGAAGCGGCGAGCGCATCGGCATCGGCGAATTTGCCGCCGCCATCGCCGTCCGTTCCGACGAAGTTGGTGTCGCAGAAATTGCAGGTCGCGGTCTCGCGGTCAGCCCCGCGGCCGGACCACAGATTGCAGCCGGCAAAGCGGCAGAACACGGCAGGCCTGCCGGCCTGCGCGCCTTCGCCTTGCAGCGTATAGAAAATCTCCTTGACCGCGTACATGGGCGGAACTTGGCGCTTCGCGGCGGGAAGAGCAAGAGCGCGCGGCTAGCGAACCCCAGTCTATCCTGCGCCGAGGGCCGTGCGGGGCGGCGTTAGCCCGAGCAGTTTGTCGATGGTAATGGGAAGATCGCGCACCCGCACGCCGGTCGCGTGATAGACCGCGTTGGCGATGGCAGCAGCAGTGCCGACGATGCCGATCTCGCCGATACCCTTCACCCCAAGGGGATTGAGATGAGGCTCCACCTCGTCGACGAAGATCACGTCGATGTCATGGATATCGGCATTCACCGGCACATGATACTCGGCGAAATTGTGATTGATGAAACGGCCATAGCGGTGGTCGATCACGGTCTCTTCATGCAGCGCCATGCCGATACCGCCGACCACGGCGCCCATGATCTGGCTGTGCGCGGTCTTGGCATTGAGGATGCGGCCTGCCGCCACCGCGCTGACCACGCGCGCGATGCGGAGCATGCCGAGCTCCTCGTCCAGTCTCACCTCGGCGAACACGGCAGAGTGGGAGTAGTGGGAGTAGCGCCCCAACGCTTTCCAATCCGGCATCGATGTAACTTCAGAAACGATGGGCTCTTTGACCCCGCGGAGCACTTCGGCCACAAACAAGCTCCGCGACGGGTCGCCCTTCATGCGGATCTCGCCATCGACGAAAATTACGTCGGCGAGCTCTGCGCCGTTGAGCGGAGCATTCTCGATCTTGCCGGCACGCTTAAGCAGCTCCTTTCGGATGCCGTCACAGGCCTCCATAACCGCCGAACCGACCGACGCAGCCGTCCACGATCCGCCTTCCACAGGCGCTACCGGCAAGTCTGAATCGCCGATCTTGACTTTGACCTTGTCCAGCGGCAGGCCGAGCATCTCGGCGCCGATCTGAGCAAGGATGGTGTAAGTCCCGGTGCCGATATCGGCCGTGGCGGAACCAATTTCGAGCGTGCCGTCGGCAGCAAGCGTCGCTCGCGCGCTCGACGGCACGCGAAATGCCTCCCAGATTCCCGTCGCCATGCCGTAGCCGACAAGCTCGCGTCCCTCGCGCATCGAACGTGGCTCTGGCTTCCGCTTCGACCAGCCGAACCGCTCGGCGCCCTGTTGGTAGCACTCCTTCAGGGCCTTGCTGGTGAAGGGCTTGTCCTCATTCTGGTCCATTTCGGAATAATTCTTGAGGCGGAGCTCCAGCGGATCGATACCGACCGCGTAGCTCAGCTCGTCCATGGCACATTCGATGGCGTAGACGCCGACCGCGCCGCCCGGCGCCCGCATGTCGCAAGGGGTAAAGAGATCGACCCGCGCAAGCTTGGCGCTGACCGCCGCGTTTTTGCAGTGATAGAGTGCGCCAGACCAAGGGACAGTAGGCTCCTGATAGTCCTCGAAACGGGAGGCGTTGGCGATCGCGTCATGTTTGAACGCAACCAGGCCTCCGTCCTCCTCGGCCCCCAAGGTCAGGGTCTGGATGGTCTGCGGACGATAGCCGAGGGTGAACATCTGCTGCCGGGTAAGCGCCACCCTGACCGAACGCTTGAGCCCAATTGCGGCCAGCACCGCCATGAACAGCTGATAATTCGGCCTGAGGCCGACACCGAAAGCGCCACCAACATAGGGAGACAAGACACGCACCTTGTCCTTGGCGAGGCCGAACACGTTGCACAGGTACTTGTGGCAGTTCGGAGCGCCTTGTGTCTTGTCATAGACGGTGAGGCGTCCATCGCCGTCCCACACCGCCGTACTCCCGAAGTTCTCCATGGGATTGTGGTGCTCGATCGGGGTGCGATATTCGTGCCGAATGTGGATTGGCGCCCGCGATAGAGCCTTGTCGGCATCGCCGCGAGGCGGAGGATCCCATCCCGGCAGGCGCTTCTTCGGCGGCGAGAAGGCTTTGTCGAGTTGCGTGTCGACATCGGTGATCGCGTCGTCCACCTCATATTCAATATCGACGAGCGTGGCCGCAAAGCGCGCGATCTCGAACTCTTCTGCGACCACCAAAGCGATCGGCTGCCCCGAAAAGAGGATCTGGTCGTCGTGAAGCGGCCGGAAGGGCGAACCTGGCGAGGCTGCCTCGTCACTGTATTTTTCATGCGACGACGCGACGCTTGGCCTGTTGTCGTGCGCAAACACTTCGATCACCCCGGGCACCGCCAGCGCGGCGCTCCGATTGATACTCTTGATACGGCCTTTCGCGATCTTGCTCGAAACGACAAAGCCGTGCGCGAGACCAGGCACATTGAACTCGGCGGCGTATTTTGCCTGGCCCGTGACTTTGGCTGGGCCTTCGACCCGGGATACCGGCTTTCCGATACTGTTTGTGCTCGGAAGGATCATGCAGCGCCTATGCGATCGCTTTCACGGACTGAGATTGCGGTCTTCCAGCAGCAGCCTGCTCGAGAGCGCGCACGATCGTCCGTCGTGCGAGCTCGATCTTGAAGCTGTTGTGAGCAAAGCCAGTGGCGCCCTGCAAAAGGATATCGGCCGCGTCGCCAAACGTTGTTCGGTTGGGCTGCTGACCTGCGAGACGCCTCTCGGCGGCGGACACGCGCCAAGGCTTGTGGGCGACGCCCCCCAACGCAACGCGTGCGTCCCTTATCGCGCCTCCCTCAATCTTGAGACCGGCGGCGACAGAGACCAAAGCGAAGGCGTAGGACAGGCGATCCCTGATCTTAAGATAGCTGTAGTTGGACGAGAAGCCCTCCGGCGGCAGCTCGATGGCAATGATGATTTCATCACGGGCAAGGTTGGTATCGATCTGCGGCGTATCTCCGGGGAGACGATGAAAATCGGCGAACGGGATCGCACGATCACCTTTCGAGCCGCTCACATGAACAATGGCCTCCAACGCCGCAAGCGCCACGCAGAGATCGGAAGGATGCACGGCGATGCAGGTCTCGCTCCAGCCCAGAATCGCGTTCATGCGATTGAAGCCGCCAATTGCGTCGCAGCCGGAGCCGGGCTCACGTTTGTTGCACGCAGTGTTGGTGTCATAGAAGTACAGGCAGCGTGTCCGCTGTAGGAGATTGCCTCCGGTCGAGGCCATGTTGCGGAGCTGGGCGGATGCTCCGGCAAGCAGCGCGCTTGAAACGAGCGGATAGCGCTTCGTGATCCGCTCGTCATAGGCGAGGTCGCTGTTGGGTACGAGGGCACCGATCCGCAGACCTCCGGCCTTCGTGTCCTCAATCTCGGTGAGCGGCAGGCCGGTGATGTCGATCAGCCTCGATGGATGCGCAACGTTTTCCTTCATCAGGTCGATGAGATTAGTGCCTCCGGCGATGAATTTCGCAGCAGGGTTCCGCGCGATCTGGTTGACGGCGTCACTCACGTCCTGCGCTTTGACATAGTCGAAGTCAATCATGACGAGGACCCCGGTGAAGCTCCCTGCATAACCTCTTCGATGGCCGCGACGATGTTCGGGTAGCAGCCGCAGCGACACACATTGCCGCTCATCAATTCACGAATTTCATCGGCGGTCTTGGCGTGGCCCTCGGCAATAAGCCCGACGGCAGAACAGATCTGCCCAGGCGTGCAGTAGCCGCACTGAAAGCCGTCATGGGAGATGAAGGCCTTCTGCAGCGGGTGCAGCTGGCCATTCGTGGCCAGTCCTTCGATGGTCGTGATCTCGGCGCCGTCCTTCATGACGGCGAGCGTCAGGCAGGAAACGATGCGCCGCCCATTGACGAGCACCGTACAGGCACCACATTGGCCGTGGTCGCAACCCTTCTTGGTTCCGGTGAGGTCGAGATATTCACGGAGCGCATCGAGCAGGGTGGTCCAGGGCCTGAGCGACACGCGCCGCTCCACGCCGTTCACGCGCAAGGTCACCTGGAGCTTTGGCGTCAAGCCAGGCCCAGAAGGCTTGTCTCTCGCCTGCGGTCTTCCTTGCATGCTCAACCCCTGAACGGCGGCACCGCTGTGTCAAAGACCTTCCCCGAAATTGGTTCCCAGGGGTGTGGTGAGGATGGCCGAAATCCTTGGTTGCGGCAAGGTTGCAGCGGGGTCGCGCCTAGAGGAACGGCTCGGCAAGCGCCAAACCGATGGTGATGATCGCGGCGCCGGCAAGGTTCAAGTAAAAGCCCGCATGCAGCATCCGCGGCAAGGGGATGTGGCCCGTGCCGAATACGAGCGCATTGGGAAGCGTGCCGACCGGAAGCATGAACGCCGACGAAGCGGCAAATCCGACCGCCAGCGCGATCAGCAATGGGGAAGCGTCCGCGCCAACGGCAAGACTGCCGCCAATCGGCAGGAAGGCCGCCGCGGTCGCGGTATTACTCATGAGTTCGCTGATGAATATGACGAGCAGCGCCGCGCCGGCGATGAGCACGACGACAGGCATGCCGTGCAGGAAGGAAAGGCCGTGACCAATCCATAGCGTGAGGCCGGAGCTCTCCATCGCCTCCGCAAAGCTCAATCCGCCGCCGAACAGGATCAAAATGTCGAACGGCGCCCTGCGTGCCGTGGCCAAGTCGAGCAGGAAGGTGCGGCTCTTCCAGTCGGCGGGGATGGCGCAAAGCGCGATGACCCCGGCGATGGCGATGCCGGTGTCGGTCATGGCGATGCCGATCAGGTGGCCGATCAGCGGGCTGAGGATCCAGGCGGCGACCACGGCGACAAAGACGGTGGCCACTCTTTTCTCGGGCACGCTCACGGGGCCCATGTCCCGCAGCATATCGGCCACGACATGCTGCTCGGTTGACGCGAAGGTGGAAGAGAAGGGCAACGAGACGCGCGTCAGAATGAAGAAGGCGGCGGCAAGGAGAATCAGCGAAATCGGTACGCCGATCGCCATCCACTCCGCGAACGTGACCTTGATGCCGAAAGTCTGACCGAGATAGCTCGCGGTAAGCGCGTTCGGCGGCGAGCCGATCAGGGTCGCCATGCCGCCGATCGTGGCCGCGTATGCCACGCCGAGCATCATGGCGGCGGCGAAGTTGGCCCCTTCTTGTCCGTGGTCCTTGTCCGACGGCAATACGACGGCGATGAGGGAGGTCGCGATCGGCAGCATCATCACCGTCGTTGCGGTGTTGCTGATCCACATGCTGATCGCAGCTGTTGCCAGCATCACGCCGCCGACCAGATTCAAAGGCCGGCTGCCGACACGGAGGATGATGTGAAAGGAGATGCGGCGATGCAGATTCCAGCGCTCCACTGCCAGCGCAATGAGGAAGCCGCCAAACAACAGGAACACCACCGGGTTGGCGAAGGGCGCCGCGGCGGCGTTGAGGTTGGAAATACCGAGTAGCGGCAGAAAGAGGAGAGGCAGGAGCGCGGTAGCGAAAAGCGGAACCGCCTCGGTCGCCCACCAGATCGCCATCCACACACCGAGTGCAGCCGTGGCCCAGCCAGCGGCGGAAAGGCCTGACGGTGCAGGCGCCAGCATCATTGCCGCAAAGCATGCAGGCCCGAGCAGGAGGCCGACAAGCTGATAGGTCTTGTAGTCCGATCCAGTCTGTCCCTGCTTCAACCTTCCCCCCGCGCCAGGCTTGGACGAGCCCGGCAGAACCTGCGTCATACCGTCCGATTTTGCATGGGTCTTTGTTCTCTTGCCGCCTGCCATTGCTCGTAGCCGCGGGCGCGGAGCTCGCACGCCGGGCAGCTGCCGCAGCCATAGCCCCAGACGTGTCGCTGCCCGCGCTCGCCGCGATAGCAGGTGTGGGTGTGCTCCACGATAAGATCGGTGAGGGCATAGCCGCCGAGCTTGTGCGCAAGCTCCCAGGTCTCTGCCTTGGAGAGCCACATCAGCGGCGTGTCGATGGCGAAGGGAACCTCGGTGCCGAGCCTGATCGCTTGCCCGAGCGCGCGCAAGGTCGCCTCTCGGCAGTCGGGATAGCCGGAATAATCCGTCTCGCACATGCCGCCGATGATCGTATGCAGACCGCGGCGATAGCCGAGCGCTGTGGCATAGGTGAAGAACACGAGGTTGCGTCCCGGCACGAAGGTGCTCGGCAGGCCGGAGGCGAGCATCTGAATCTCGGCCCCTGAGGTAAGCGCGGTGTCGCTGATGGCGCCGAAGCTCATGATGTCGAGCACATGGTCTGGCCCGAGCCGTGCGCCCCACGCGGGGAAGGCGGCGGCGATCTCCTGCCGCACGCGCTGCCTGCATTCGAGCTCGACAGCATGGCGCTGGCCGTAGTCGAAGCCGACGGTCTCCACCCGCGAGAAGGCGTCGAGCGCGTAGGCGAGGCAGATGGTCGAATCCTGCCCGCCCGAGAACAGCACCAGGGCTCCGGGCGTGTCGCTCACCTACAACCTCCGATTATGCACTGGACGCATATCGTCCTTTCGCTCCCTTCCCGCCTGGGCTAAGGAGGGGCGCTTTTCCTCGGGGCTCGTTTAGCCCCTGCCGTCCGTCAAATCACGCCAAAAAGAGAGACAATGACCGCAATCGCTACTGTCGTCGGCCGCGAAATTCTCGACAGCCGCGGCAACCCCACCGTCGAAGTGGACGTGGTGCTGGAGACCGGCGCCTTTGGCCGCGCAGCGGTGCCGTCAGGCGCATCGACGGGCGCGCATGAGGCGCACGAGCTTCGCGACGGCGGCAAGCGGTATGGCGGCAAGGGCGTGAAGCGCGCCGTGGAGGCGGTGAACGGCGAGATCCGCAAAGCGCTGACCGGCGCGGATGCGGGCGACCAGCGCGCTATCGACCAACGCCTCCGCGATCTCGACGGCACCGAGAACAAAAAGCGGCTCGGCGCCAACGCCATCCTCGGCGTGTCTCTCGCCACCGCAAAGGCCACGGCGAGGGACCGCAGCGAGCCGCTCTACCGCTATCTCGGCGGCACGCAGGCGACGCTGCTGCCCGTGCCGATGATGAACATCCTCAACGGGGGGCGCACGCCGACAACCCCATCGACGTGCAGGAATTCATGATCGCGCCGGTCGGCGCGCCAAACTTCGCTGAAGCCTTGCGCATGGGCGCCGAGATTTTCCATGCGCTGAAAGCCGCGCTGAAGGCCGCTGGCCACACCACGGCGGTTGGTGACGAGGGCGGCTTTGCGCCGAACCTCACATCGACCAAGCAAGCACTCGACTTCGTCATGGCAGCGATCAGCGCGGCAGGCTTCAAGCCTGGCGCCGACATCTACATTTCCCTCGATGTGGCCGCGACCGAGCTCTATGCGAACGGGCGCTATGAGCTGAAAGGCGAGGGGTGCACGCTCAACGCCGCGGAGATGGTCGCGAGCTATGCCGACCTCGTCGCCAGCTACCCGGTCTATTCCATCGAGGACGGCATGTCGGAGGACGATTGGGAGGGTTGGCGCGCCCTCACCCAAGCGCTCGGCGACCGCGTGCAGCTCGTCGGCGACGATCTCTTCGTCACCAATGTCACCCGACTGAAGCAGGGCATCGACCAGAAGATCGCCAACGCCATCCTGGTCAAGGTCAACCAGATCGGCACGTTGAGCGAGACGCTCGACGCCGTACGCATGGCGCAAGACGCCGGCTACGCTGGGGTGATGTCGCATCGCTCCGGCGAGACCGAGGACGCGACCATCGCCGACCTCGCCGTCGCCACCAATTGCGGGCAGATCAAGACTGGCTCGCTCGCCCGCTCGGACCGCGTTGCCAAATATAATCAGCTTCTGCGCATCGAGGAGGAGCTTGGGACGGCCGCCCGCTATGCCGGCCGCTCGGTGCTCGTCCGCGGCCGCTAACCGGCGATTAACCTTCGCGGCGCGATTCTCTCTGGCTTGCTTCGCAAAACACGTGGATGGCCGGGATAAGCCGGTCATGACGGTGTTGGATTTCCGAGGGATATGCGGTTCCGATCCTTCCTCTTTCCGCTGCTCGCCATCGGCGTCGGCGGCTATTTCGCCTACCACCTCCAGACCGGCGACCACGGTTTGGAGGCGCGCGCCGTGTTGGAGAAGCGCAAAGCCGTCCTTGCCGGCGAGCTTGCCGGTCTTAAAGACGTAAGGGCACGGCTCGAGCGCGACGTTGCGCTCCTCAGGCCTGAGAGCCTCGACCCAGACATGCTTGACGAGCGCGCTCGCGCCATCCTCAACCTCGCCCATCCCGACGATTTGATCATGCTGAAGCGCCGGCCTCCGGCCGAGACGCCTGGCGCCGCGCCGAAGCGCTGACTCCCCTCCGCCGAAGGAAGGATAAGCCTCGGCTTCAGCCCACTCCAAACTCGTGCTAGTTAGACGGAGCGGGGAATGCGAGGAGCCAGGTTTTGACTACGCCTCACGACGGCGCCGAAAAACTGCAGGAAACAGCCACCGCGCCGTCCATCGTCCCGCCCGAAGCACTCTCCTCAGCGACAGTGTTGGAGCATGGCAGCGCGCCGAGGCTGACCCCTGAGCAGGAGGTCGAGGCCTACCGCCAGATGCTGCTCATCCGCCGTTTTGAGGAGAAGGCGGGGCAGCTTTATGGCATGGGGCTGATCGGCGGCTTCTGCCACCTCTATATCGGCCAGGAGGCCGTGGTCACCGGCATGCAGATGGCACGCGAGGAGGGCGATCAGGTGATCACCGCCTATCGCGACCACGGGCACATGCTCGCTTGCGGCATGGACCCTAAAGGCGTGATGGCCGAACTCACCGGACGCCGCCACGGTTATTCCCAGGGCAAGGGCGGCTCCATGCACATGTTCTCCGTTGCGAAGAATTTCTACGGCGGTCATGGCATCGTCGGTGCGCCTGCCCCGCTGGGGACTGGGCTTGCTCTTGCCAACAAATATCGCGGCAACGACCGGGTTTCGCTGACCTATTTCGGCGAGGGCGCCGCCAATCAGGGCCAGGTCTATGAAAGCTTCAACATGGCCTCGCTATGGAAGCTTCCGGTCATCTATGTGATCGAGAACAACCACTACGCCATGGGTACCCATGTCGGGCGCGGAAGCGCGCTCGCCGAGGAGCTCTATCATCGGGGCTCGGTGTTCGGCATTCCCGGCATGAAGGTCGACGGCATGGATGTGCGCGCGGTGAAGGCGGCTGGCCAGGCGGCGATTGCGCGGGTGCGGGCTGGCGGCGGCCCAATGATCCTCGAGATGCGCACCTACCGCTATCGCGGCCATTCCATGTCCGACCCAGCCAAGTACCGAACTCGCGAGGAGGTGCAGGAGGTGCGCGCCCATCGCGATCCCATCGAGCTTGTCGGCAAGCGGCTGACGGAGGCCGGCATCGCCGATGAGGAGCGGCTGAAGCAGATCGACAAGGACATCCGCGCCATCGTCAATGAAGCAGCAGACTTCGCCACCAGCGATCCTGAGCCTGAGGCGAGCGAGCTTTACACCGACGTCGCGGCGCGGCCCTAGCTTCGAGCAAGACCCGACATGCCAACCGAAATTCTCATGCCTGCGCTATCGCCAACCATGGAGGAGGGCACGCTCGCCAAATGGCATGTGCGGGAGGGCGATGAGGTACGTACCGGCGACGTGATTGCAGAGATCGAGACCGACAAGGCCACCATGGAAGTCGAGGCCATCGATGACGGCCGGGTAGGCAAGATCCTGGTGGCCGAAGGCACCGAGCACGTGCCGGTTAACAAGCCCATCGCGCTGCTGTTGGTCGACGGCGAGGAGACCTCATCCTTCGAGACGCGGCCTGCGGCCGCTCCTCAGGATGGAGGATCGACGCCTCACCCTGTAGAGCAGATGGCGAAGATCGCCGAAGCGATCAGGGCGGTGCCGTCACGGTTGGCGGATCGCGCCGTTGAGGATGAAGATATCGGCGAGAGGCTGCCCGAGGTCGAGGAGGCGCCGGCTGGGCCGCAGGAAGCGCCCGCCGAACCCCGCGCGGAGCCCGAGATCCCGCCGGGCACTGAGATGGTTGCCACGACCGTGCGCGAGGCGCTGCGCGACGCCATTGCCGAAGAGATGCGCGCCGACGATCGCGTCTTCCTCATGGGCGAGGAGGTCGGCCAATATCAGGGCGCGTACAAAGTGTCCCAAGGCCTGCTCAATGAGTTCGGCGAAAGGCGCGTGGTCGACACGCCGATCACTGAATATGCCTTCGCCGGCGTCGGCGTCGGCGCTGCCCTTGCGGGGCTCAAGCCCATCGTCGAGTTCATGACCTGGAATTTCGCCATGCAGGCGATCGACCACATCGTCAACTCCGCCGCCAAGACGCTCTATATGTCCGGCGGGCAGATGAATTGTCCCATCGTTTTTCGCGGGCCGAATGGCGCAGCAGCACGCGTCGCAGCCCAGCACAGCCAGGACTTCTCGGCCTGGTATGCCTCGGTGCCAGGACTGAAAGTGATCGCGCCCTACACCGCGGCGGACGCGAAGGGGTTGCTGAAAGCAGCGATCCGCGATCCGAGCCCGGTGATCTTTCTCGAGAACGAGATCCTTTACGGCCGGAGCTTCGGTGTGCCGAAGCTCGACGACTTCGTCCTGCCGATTGGGAAGGCACGCGTGGCACGGGACGGCAGTGACGTCACCATCGTCTCCTATTCACGTGGCATGGCGTACGCGCTCGACGCAGCGACGCGGCTGGCTGAGGAGGGTATCGAGGCGGACGTGATCGACCTCCGCACGCTGCGGCCGCTGGACCTGGAGACTGTGGTCGCATCGGTGAAAAAGACCAACCGCATCGTCACGGTCGAGGAAGGCTGGCCGATCTGTTCGATTGGCTCTGAGATTTGCGCCCGCGTGGCCCTTGAGGCGTTCGACGATCTCGACGCGCCACCCATGAAGATCACCGGCGCCGACGTACCAATGCCCTACGCCGCAAATCTCGAGAGGCTCGCGCTGCCGTCGGTGGAGCAGGTTGTCGCCGCGGCGAAGGCCGTCTGTTATCGGGAATAAACGGCCATGGCTGAAGCCCCTATGACCTGGAAATCAGGCGGCTGCCATTGCGGCGCGGTGCGCTACGAGGTTCTGGCGCCGGAGGAGATCGAGGCCAAGGAGTGCAACTGCTCGATCTGCCGCATGACCGGCTATCTGCATCTCATCGTGCCGGCGGACCGCTTCCGCCTCCTCAAGGGCGCCGACAAGCTCACCACCTATAGTTTCAACACCGGCACGGCGAAACATCATTTCTGCTCGGCGTGCGGCATCAAGAGCTTCTATGTGCCGCGATCAAAGCCTGACGGCTTCAGCGTCAATGTGCGTTGCCTCGACGACGGCCAAGTGCGCGTGAACCGCATCACGCTGTTCGACGGCGAGCATTGGGAAGAGGCGATGGCGAAGGAGCGGCATTAGCCGCGCCACACCTATTGCGAGGGCGCACGCCGGAACGCAGCGCTAATCGCGCCCTCGACGGCGGGTTGTGCCAGCGCAACGTCGAGATAGTCGGTGACGATCTTGCCGCTAAAGTGCCGAAAAACTTAGTATATCTGTCTATACCGAAGTATGCCTGAGTCGGAGGAACATGTCCTACGTCAGCACACCTGTACATCGGCGCGGCCAGCGTAGGCCGGTCTCACCGCTCGCCCGCAGGCTTGCCCAACATCGCGGCATAGATCTCTCGAGCCTCAAGGGCTCTGGACCGCGCGGCCGAATCATCATGCGCGATATTCCACTGACGACGATAAAGGCGGTGCCCAACGGAGCGGTAGAAGCCGCCGCGGCCAAGCCGCAAGCCGAGCGTCGCCTCGTAGCGTCACGGCCCCCCGCACCGGCAGGGCCCACCGATGAGCAGGTGCGCGCCATGTACGAGCCCGGCAGCTACGAGCTCGTACCGCACGACACCATGCGCCGCGTCATCGCCGAGCGGCTCACGCTTGCGAAGCAGACCATCCCCCATTTCTATCTCTCGATCGACTGCAGGCTCGATGCGCTGCTGAGAGCACGGAAGCGCCTCAACGCAATGACGCCGCAGGATGGACCGCGCGCCTTCAGGATCTCGGTCAACGACTTCATCATCAAGGCACTCGCTCTGGCGCTGCAGCAGACGCCGCGCGCCAACGCCACCTGGACCGAGGAAGGGATATTACTCCATCGCGGCTCCGACGTCGCCGTGGCGGTGGCGCTGCCGGGCGGCGGCTTGTTCACGCCGGTCGTGCGCAACGCCGAGCTGAAGAGCCTGTCGGAGATCTCCAACGAGATGAGCGATCTCGCCACGAGGGCGCGATCGAAGAGGCTCGCACCGCATGAATATCAGGGCGGCACCACCGCGATCTCCAATCTAGGCATGTACGGCATCGCCCAGTTCGACGCGGTGATCAACCCACCGCAGGCGAGTATCCTCGCGGTGGGAAAGGCCGAGAAGCGGCCGATCGTGAAGAAGGACAAGCTGAAGATTGCCACCATGATGAGCGTGACGCTCTCCGTCGACCATCGGGTGATCGACGGCGCGCTTGGCGCCGAGCTGCTCGCCGCCTTCAAGTCCTTCATCGAGGACCCGGTGACCATGTTAGTGTGATGGAAGGCCGGGCGACCTTCCGGCCTGCGGCAAAGGCCGACGCTTCGGCCCTTGCCGTGCTTGTCGACATCGCCGGCGAAGGCTTGCCAGCGCATTTGTGGAACACGCTGAAAGCTCCCGGGCAATCGATCCTCGAGGTGGGGCGCGAGCGCGCCGCACGGGAGGAGGGCGGCTTCTCCTACCGCAATGCCATAATCGCGGAGGTCGATGGCGAGATCGCCGCCTGCCTCGTCGGCTACCGGCTCGACGATCCCTACGATCTCGGAGACCTCGAACAGGCCCCTCCGGTCGTGCGGCCGCTGGTCTTGCTCGAGGCCAAAGCGCGTGGCTCCTGGTACGTCAATGTGCTCGCGACCTTCCCCGAGTTCCGCCGCTGCGGTATCGGCATAGAACTGCTAGGCATCGCCGAGGGAAAGGCGCGGGAAGAAGGAGCGCACGCTCTGAGCGTGATCGTCGCTGCAGAGAACGAGCGTGCGGCGCGGCTTTATGCCGCCGCAGGCTATGAGGCTCTGGCCACCGAGCCGATCTTCGCTTTTCCAGGCTGCCCGCATGGCGGGGACTGGCTGCTGATGGTGAAGCCGTTGCCGGCGGGCGCATAGGCTGATGCGGCTCCTCCCTTGGCTCTTCGTTGCCGCCGGGCTTTCCCTCCTCATCGGGCTCACCGCGAGCCACATGGCCTCGCTGATGCCCTGCCATGGAGAAGGGCTCGCCTGCAATCTGAACGAGGCGATCGGCGCCTATGCCGTCCTCATCTGGACCTGCCTTGGCTCTCTCATCTTCGGGGTGATCCTGCTCGTCGCCAACAACCGCGCGGTACTTTTTGGCGGCATAATGCTGCTGATCGCGCCGCTTCTCCTCTTCATGCTCGGAAGCTTCATCGAGGCCTGGAGCACGATCGGCTTTGAGCCTTACCGGAATTTGCGGATGGCGCTCACCATGTTCGGTCCACCGCTGCTCGTGGTCGTCGCGCAGTGGCGGATCCTGTACGTCGGGTTCACGCCGCTGCTCACAGAGTAGAACTTCGCCTGCGCGCTGCTTGCGGTTATGGTGCGGGACAATGGCTGACACGAATTACGATCTTGCCGTGATCGGTGCGGGGCCCGGAGGCTATGTCGCAGCCATCCGCGCCGCACAGCTCGGGCTCAAGACGGTCATAGTCGAGCGCGAGCATCTCGGCGGCATCTGCCTCAATTGGGGGTGCATCCCCACCAAGGCTCTGCTCCGCACCTCAGAGCTCTATCACCAGATGGGCGGTGCGGCGGAGTTCGGTCTTGCCTGTGACAATCTCCGCTTCGATCTCGCCAGCGTGATCGAGCGGAGCCGGAAGGTTGCCGCCAAGCTCGCGAGCGGCGTCGCTTACCTGATGAAGAAGAACAAGATCGCGGTGATCGACGGCGAGGCAAAGCTTCAAGGGCAGGGGAAGATCGCCGTAACCGGCAAAGGCGGTGAGCTGAGCACCATCGCGGCGAAGCACATCATCATCGCCACAGGCGCCCGTGCGCGCGAGCTGCCCCGGCTCGAAGCCGACGGCAGGCTGGTGTGGACCTACAAGCACGCCATGGTGCCACAGGTCTTTCCCAAATCCCTGCTCGTGATCGGCTCGGGCGCCATCGGCATCGAGTTCGCGAGCTTCTACCGCACGCTCGGCGCCGAGGTGACGGTGGCGGAGATGCTCGACCGCATTCTGCCCGTGGAGGATGCCGAGATCTCCGCGCTCGCACGCAAGGCCTTCACCAAGCAGGGCATGACCATCCACACCGGGACGACGGTGGAGGGCCTCGTACGCCATGACGACAGCGTCACGGCGCGCCTGGCAAAGCCTGGACTGACTGGAGAGCTCAAAGTCGATCGCGTCATCCTCGCCATCGGCATCACCGGCAATGTCGAAGGGCTCGGCCTCGACGAGCAGGGCGTCAAGGTCGACAAGGGCCATATCGTCGTCGACGAATGGTGCAGCACCGGAATCCCCGGACTCTACGCCATCGGCGATGTGGTCGGTCCTCCCTGGCTTGCGCACAAAGCGAGCCATGAGGGCGTGCTGTGCGTGGAGAAGATCGCGGGCGTCGAAGCCGTTCACCCCCTCGACAAGACCTCCGTGCCGGCGTGCACCTACTCCACGCCGCAAGTTGCAAGCGTTGGTTTGACCGAGGAAGCCGCGCGCGCCGGCGGCCGCGCGATCAAGGTCGGCCGCTTCCCCTATTCGGCCAACGGCAAGGCCATCGCGCTCGGCGAGACCGAGGGACTGATCAAGACCATCTTCGATGAGGGAACAGGAGAGCTGCTCGGCGCCCACATGATCGGGGCGGAGGTCACCGAACTGATCCAGGGCTTCGCCGTCGCCAAGGGGCTGGAAACTACGGAAGCCGAGCTGATCTCGACCATCTTCCCCCATCCGACGCTCTCCGAAATGATGTATGAGTCGGTGCTCGACGCTTACGGCCGCGCGCTACACATGTGAGGCGCCGCAAGGCCTGCCGTCGAAATTCCCGGCTCGACCGGCACCAAAGTCAGGGAGCAGAGACTATGACACTGATCTTCGACCTCATCATTTTCCTCGTCATCGGCCTCGTCGCCGGCGCCATCGCCTCGTTTTACATGGGACGTCAGCAGGAGCTCGTGCCGAACCTCATCACCGGGACCGTCG
This sequence comes from uncultured Alphaproteobacteria bacterium, assembly GCA_963827365.1. GTDB lineage: Bacteria > Pseudomonadota > Alphaproteobacteria > Rhizobiales > Methyloligellaceae > Methyloceanibacter. The sequence goes on from CAWHAX010000013.1 coordinate 51,412, forward strand.
GCGCCTTTATCGGCGGCTTCATCGCCAAGCTGCTCGGGCTCACCGCCTATAACGTCATCGGCGAGGTGGTCGTCGCCACGGTCGGTGCCATCATCTGCCTCTTCATCTGGCAGCGCATCCGAGGGAGCTGAACCGCTCGTTGCACCGGTAAAATCGCCCTATTATGCGCGAGGCCAAAAAGAGCTGCGGGCCCCCTGGTCAAGGCTTTGCAGCTCGATCAAAACGCTGGAGGTTCGAATGGAAAATGAGGCTCATGGACTTCTGTCCATGCCGGGCGTCCTCGTCGCCACGGTCGGCGCCATTCTGATGCTGTGGCTTTGGCGGAGGTTCAGGGGACCGTCTTATTAATCCGGTCTGACCCGAGACATGGCGATAGAGTTCACCACACAAGACAAGTCGCGGCCGCGCCATCCTGAAAAGGCGCGGCTGCCTGACACGCCCGTCCTGCGCAAGCCCGATTGGATCCGCGTTAGGGCGCCAGGGCCACATGCCTTCGACGAAACGCGCGCGACCTTGCGCAAGCACCGCCTCAATACCGTGTGCGAGGAGGCGGCCTGCCCGAATATCGGTGAGTGCTGGGGCAAGCGGCACGCGACCGTGATGATCCTCGGCGACACCTGCACCAGGGCCTGCGCCTTCTGCAACGTGCGCACCGGCCGCCCAGGCGCGCTCGATCCTTTCGAGCCCGCGCGTGTGGGCCACGCCATCGCCGAGCTTGCGCTCTCCCATGTGGTGGTGACGTCGGTCGACCGCGACGATCTTGTCGACGGAGGCGCCGCGCATTTCGCGGCGACAATTCGCGCCATCAACGGGGCGGCGCCGGCGACGACCATCGAGGTCCTGACGCCCGATTTCCTACGCAAGGACGGCGCGCTCGAGGTGGTGATTGCGGCGCGGCCGGACGTATTCAACCACAATCTCGAGACCGTGCCGTCGCTCTACCGGCAGATCCGCCCTGGCGCGCGCTACGATCATTCCTTGCGCCTGCTCGAGCGCGCGAAGGAGCTTGAGCCTGGCGTCTTCACCAAGTCAGGCATCATGGTCGGTCTCGGCGAGACCAAGGCCGAGGTGCTTGCGCTGATGGACGATCTCCGCGCCGCTCACGTCGATTTTCTCACTATCGGCCAGTATCTTCAGCCGACGCGCAAGCACGCCGCCATAGACCGCTTCGTCACGCCTGAGGAGTTCGACGATCTCCGCGCCGAAGGCGAGGCGAGAGGCTTCCTTCTTGTCGCTGCGAGCCCATTGACCAGGTCGTCGTATCACGCGGCAGAGGATTTCGCCCGGCTCAGCGCCGCCCGCCAAGCCGCGCTTGGCCGCTAAGCGCTCAAGCAACCTTCATGCACGTCTTTGAGATCAAGCACACCGTCGCCCATTCGGCTGACGATATGTTCAGGCTCGTCGCCGATGTCGAGAGCTACCCAAAATTCCTGCCGCTCTGCGAGGCGCTAAAACTCAAGCGCCGCGAGACCCGCGACGGCAAGGAGGTACTGACCGCCACCATGGTGGTCGGCTACAAGCTCATCCGCGAGAGCTTCACCACCGAGGTCATCCTCGACGCCGAGGCGCGCAGCATCGCCGTGCATTATCTCGACGGGCCGTTCTCATACCTTGAGAACCGCTGGAGCTTCCGCCCCCTGACCTCGAAAGCTTGCGAGATCGATTTTTATATCGCCTACAGGTTTCGCTCGCGCTTGCTTGAGCGGCTGATGGGCGGCCTGTTCGACAAGGCAGTGCGCCGCTACACCATCTCCTTCGAGGAACGCGCCGACGCGATTTACGGTGAGGCCACGACCTCACTCGCCTCGCAGCAATGAGGCAAGAAGCGCGAGCGCCTGCACGACGCTTTCGCGCCTGATCTCATTCCGTCCGACATCGCCGAACAGAAGCCGCTCGTGGGCGACCGGCGCATCGCGCCGCGCCGCGGCAAGATGCACGAGCCCGACCGGCTTGTCGGGTGTGCCGCCGCCGGGACCGGCGATGCCTGTGATGGCGACGGCAAGCGTGGCGCGGGAATGGGTGAGCGCGCCGCCGACCATGGCGCGGGCGACGTCCTCGCTCACCGAGCCGTGGCGCTCGATCAGCCAGGCGGGCACGCCTAGCATTTCGCTCTTCGACGTGTTTGAATAGGTGACGAAGCCGCGCTCGAACACATCCGAAGCGCCGGTAATTGCGGTGAGTGTGGCCGCGAGCAGCCCGCCGGTGCAGGACTCAGCGGTGGCGAGCAGATCGCCGCGCTCGCGCGCCGCCTCAAGCAGGGCCGCGGCCTCTGTCAAGATCCGCTGATCGATCAGAAGCGAGTCTGTCACGGCAGGCGCACCGTTGCGGTGGCCATGGCGGCAATGCCTTCGCCACGCCCGATGAAACCGAGCCCCTCGTTGGTGGTCGCCTTGATGCTGACCTGACCCGCATCGAGGCCGAGGCATTCGGCGAGTTTCGCCCGCATCGCCTCGCGATGAGGCCCGACGCGCGGGCCCTCACAGATGAAGGTAACATCGACATGCACGATCTCGCCGCCGCGCGCTTTGAGCCTCGCCGCAGCGTCCTTGAGGAACAGCTCCGAGGCTGCGCCACGCCAGCGCGCATCAGTCGGCGGGAAGTGAACGCCGATATCGCCGTCGGCGATGGTGCCGAGCAGAGCGTCGGTCAGCGCGTGCATGCCGACATCGGCATCGCTGTGGCCGATCAGCTTTCTGTCATGCGGAATGCGCACACCGCACAACATCACCGCGTCGCCGGGCCCGAAGGCATGCACGTCGTAGCCGGTAGCCACGCGCTGCGTGCCGATCGCCTGTTGGGCGCGAAGCCGTAGCAGCTCATCTGCGCTCGCGATGTCCTCTGCAGAGGTGAGCTTGCGGTTCGCCTCCGAGCCTTCGACCAGCGCGACGTCGAGACCGAACCACTGCGCGAGGCCGGCATCGTCGGTGAATGTCGCGCTTGCGTCCTTCGCCGCGGCGCGATGCGCAGCAAGAATCGCATCGAAGCGGAAGCCTTGCGGTGTCTGCGCGCGCCAAAGCTCGTCGCGCGGCAGCGTGCCGGTCACTCGGCCGTCCTTCGCCGTCGTCAGGGTGTCCGTCACCGGCACGCAGGGGAGGGCGGCGGCATGCTCATCGAGGCTCGCAATGACGCGGGCGATCAGCGCCGGCTCAACGAAGGGCCGCGCCGCGTCATGGATCAGCACGCTGTCGGGCGGGTCGGCGGCAAGCGCCTCGAGCCCCGAACGGACGGAGTCCTGCCGCTCCCCGCCGCCAGCGACCGGCGGCCGCAACCGCGAAGAAAAGCTCTTCGAAGCGGCCTCGTAGAGCCCGATATCCTCTGGGCGGATTGCCACGATTACGTCGTCCACGCCTGGATGTCGGGCGAATGCTGCCATAGCCCGGGTCAAGATCGGCACGCCGCCGACCGAAAGATACTGCTTTGGGATCAGTGACTTAGGCCCGGACGATCTGACTCCCCGTCCGGCGGCAACGATCAAGGCGCTAACGCTCATAGGTAGGTACCCATAGGTGGACTGAACAGTTTTGTGCACTGCGGCAAAAGTCTTGTTGCTACCGCGATAAAACGTTCATATTCTGCACAATAAAAGATCATGGGGTTATGTTGCTTATTCTTTGTGCACGCAATCGGTCGACGGGGTTGAGAGGATATATCGCTTGAGCGCCTCTACCAGAAAAACGAGCGCGCGGCGTCCAGTTCAAGCGGCGCTGATGTCGAGCGAGGCGCTGTTGAGCGCGCTGCCCCATCCGGTGCTCCTGATCGGCGAGGGGCTGCACATCGAATACGTCAACACCGCTGGCGAAGATTTCTTCCAGATGAGCGCTTCGGTTCTCTGCAAGCGCAAGCTCACCGACGTCGTCGCGTTCGGCAGTCCGCTCATTGCGCTCGTCGAGCAGGTGCAGCGGAACGAAACCCATGTCAACGAATACGGCGTCGATCTCGGCTCTTACCGTTTCGACGGGCCGAAGCTTGTCGATCTTTACGGCGGCCCGGTGCCCGAGGCGCCGGGATGCGTTCTGGTCATGCTGCAACAGCGGAGCATGGCGCAGATGATCGAGCGTCAGCTCACCCATCGCGGCGCTGCGCGCTCCGTGTCCGCTCTCGCCGCAGTGCTCGCCCATGAAATCAAGAACCCGCTCTCCGGCATCAGAGGTGCCGCGCAGCTGATCGAGAACGAGCGCCCCGACTTCGACCGCACGCTGACGCAACTGATCTGCGCCGAAGTCGACCGCATCTGCAAGCTCGTCGACCGCATGGAGATCTTCGGCGACGAGCGGCCTGTCTCGCGCGAGGCGGTCAACATTCATGACGTGCTCGATCATGTGAAGCAGATCGCCGTAAACGGCTTTGCCCGCCAGATCAAGATCGTCGAGCACTACGATCCCTCGCTGCCGCCGGTACCTGGAAGCCGCGACAAGCTGATCCAGGTCTTCCTCAATCTCGTCAAGAATGCCGCCGAAGCCATCGGCGAAGAGCGTCCCGACGGGCAGATCATCCTCACCACTTCCTTCCGCCCGGGCGTACGCCTCTCGGTTCCCGGCAGCCAGGCGCGCGTGAGCCTCCCGCTCGAGATCGCCGTTGAGGACAACGGCGCCGGCGTTCCCACCGACCTCATGCCGCATCTCTTCGATCCCTTCGTCACCACCAAGCCCTCCGGCACCGGGCTCGGGCTTGCGCTGGTGGCGAAGATCATCGGCGACCATGGCGGCATCATCGAATGTGACTCGCGCCCCCGGCAGACGGTGTTCCGCGCCCTCATGCCGATGGCCGACAGCGAAACAGCGCAACCAGGATATGCTTAAGAAAATGGCCAAAGGGAACATTCTTATCGCCGACGACGACGCCGCGATCCGCACGGTGTTGAACCAGGCGCTGGCACGTGCCGGTTACGCGCCGCGGGCCACCGGCAACGCGGCGACGCTGTGGCGCTGGATCAGCCAAGGCGAAGGCGACCTCGTCATCACCGACGTGCTGATGCCGGATGAGAGCGCCTTCGACCTCATTCCGCGCGTGAAGAAGCTCAGGCCGGAGCTGCCGATCATCGTGATGAGCGCGCAGAACACTTTCATGACCGCGATCACCGCGGCCGAGCGCGGCGCCTACGAATATCTGCCGAAACCTTTCGACCTGAACGCGCTCATCTCGGTTGTGGGGCGAGCCCTTGCCGAGCCGCGGCGGAAGGCGCAGAGGCTCGCGCCCGAGCCAAGCGAAGGCCTACCGCTGATCGGCCGCTGCCTGGCGATGCAGGAAATCTATCGCGTGCTCGCGCGCCTCACCCAGACGGACCTGACCGTGATGATCACCGGCGAGTCCGGCACTGGCAAGGAGCTCGTCGCCCGCGCGCTGCATGAATACGGCAAGCGCCGCAACGGACCGTTCGTCGCCATCAACATGGCGGCAATCCCGCGCGAGCTGATCGAGTCTGAGCTGTTCGGTCATGAGAAGGGCGCGTTCACCGGCGCGCAGAACCGCCATGTCGGCCGCTTCGAGCAGGCTGAAGGCGGCACGCTGTTTCTCGACGAGATCGGCGACATGCCGATTGAGGCGCAGACGCGGCTGCTCCGCGTGCTCCAGCAGGGCGAATATACGACGGTGGGAGGCCGCACGCCGATCCGCACCAATGTCCGGATCATTGCCGCCACCAACCGCGACCTCCAGCAGCAGATCGACCAGGGCCTATTCCGCGAGGATCTGTTCTACCGGCTAAACGTCGTGCCGCTGCGCTTGCCGCCGTTGCGCGAGCGGCTTGAGGACATTCCCGATCTCATTCGGCACTTCCTCAACATCGCCGAGCAGGAGGGTCTGCCGACGAAGAGCTTCGAGCCTGCGGCGATCGAGCGGCTCAAGCGCTATCACTGGCCGGGAAATGTACGCGAGCTCGAAAATCTCGTCCGCCGACTCTCGGCGATCTACTCGCAAGACACCGTCACCGGCGAGATGGTGGAGAACGAGCTTGCCACCGTCAGCCGCGCGCCGCTCAGCGACACGGCCGAGCGCACCGGCGATTTGTCGGATTCGGTCGAGCGATTCCTGTCCGACTATTTCATGAGCTTCGGGCAGGAGCTGCCGCCCGCGGGTCTCTATACCCGCGTGCTGCGCAAGATCGAGTTTCCGCTGATCACGGCCGCGCTTGCCGCAACCCGGGGAAATCAGATTCGCGCCGCCGATCTGCTCGGGCTCAATCGCAATACGCTGCGAAAGAAAATTCGTGACCTCGGCATCAAGGTCATTCGCACACCCGGGCTCTAGTCGCTCGGAATCTCAGCGAAATTAAGCATGAGGGCGCCGGCTGATGCCGTTGCGCCACACTTGTGATCATGTCGCCAAGCCGCCACATTGTGATCTTAATGCATCAGCGGTGAGGCTGGCGTCCCTCATTGCGGCACAGATTGAGTGGGGAGAGGGGTTGAGTAGCTTCCTGCAATCATTGCGGAAATCTCTTAAATCGTGGGGCCTTTGGCGTCCGCGCCAAGGCGAGGCGCCTGCGCACTCGGGAGAGGCCAAGTCCGGGGCTTGTCTCGAAGAGGCCGCGGCGCCGGGCACGGCCAACTCTGCACGGCGGCTGCCCTACAAGATCGGCCTGATCATCATGATCCTGTCGCTCGGCTCAGGCCTTGCGACCTACGCCATCCTGACCGGGCTCACCCCCATCGTGCCGACCCACCTCGTCGTGGTCGGCATGCTGCTCCTCAACCTCGTGCTCGTGCTTGCCATGCTGATGATCATCGCGTGGCAGGTGACCGGACTCTGGCTTGCCCGCCGCCGCCAAGCCGCCGGCGCGCAGCTGCATGTCCGCATCGTCAGCCTGTTCAGCGTCATCGCCGTGGTGCCGGCAATCCTGCTCGCGATCTTCGCCAGCGTGTCGCTCGACAGGGGCCTCGACCGGTGGTTCTCCACCCGTACCAAATCCATCATTCAAAACTCGGTGGACGTTGCGACCGCTTATGTCCAAGAGCACGGACAGGTGATCCGCGCCGACACGCTCGGCATGGCCAAGGACATCGACGAGGCGGTCAACCTTGTGAAGTCGCGACCGCAAGCCTTCGGCAATTTCCTTTCGGCGCAAGCCTCGATCAGGGCGCTGCCCATCGCCTATTTGATCGACGGTCAGGGGAAGGTCCTCGCCACAGCGGCGACGCAGAAGGACATTCCCTATCAGGCGCCACCAACCCAAGCCATGGAGCTTGCCAAGAGCGGCCAGGCCATCGTCATCGCTCCAGGGAAGACGGCACTCGTCGGCGCCATCAAGGCGCTCGAGAATTTCAACGACACCTATCTCTACGTGATCAGGCCGGTGAACGCGCAGGTGCTCCAGCAGCTCCGTGCCACGCGTGCCAATGTCGCCGAATATCAGCTGCTCGAGCAGCGCCGCGCAGGCGTGCAGGTGGCCTTCGGGCTGATGTATGTGGCCATGGCGCTGACGCTGCTGCTCTCCGCCATCTGGATTGGCATGTGGTTCGCCAATCGCCTGGTCGCGCCGATCCGCCAATTGATGGGCGCGGCCCAACAGATCTCGGAAGGCAATCTCGACGTCGCGGTCAACACCAAGCCGGCGGACGGCGATCTCGCCATGCTCGGCTCGACCTTCAACACCATGACTTCCGAGCTCAAGAGTCAGCGGGACGCGCTGGTCGGCGCAAACTCGACGCTCGACGAGCGGCGCCGGTTCATGGAGGCGGTGCTGTCAGGCGTCACCGCAGGTGTGGTGGGCCTCGACCCCGACGGCACCATCACGCTGGTCAACCGTTCGGCCGAGGATCTGCTCAATGTCAAAGAGAAGAACCTCGCCGGCAAACAAATAGCGGATGCCGTTCCCGAATTCGGCGCGCTGATGAAGCGCGCGCAAAAGCAGGGCAAGCGCCTGGTCACCGATCAGATCTCGCTGTTGCGCGCCGGGCAGGAGCGCAATTTCGCCGTGCGCGTGACCACCGAGGGAACCGGGCAGCAGGCGCAAGGTTATGTCCTTACCTTCGACGACATCACCGAGCTCGTCAGCGCCCAGCGCAGTACCGCCTGGGCCGACGTTGCGCGCCGCATTGCCCATGAGATCAAGAACCCGCTCACACCGATCCAGCTCTCAGCCGAACGCATCCGCCGCAAATACGGCGACTCCATCACCAAGGATCGCGACGTGTTCGAGCAGTGCACCGACACCATCATCCGCCAGGTCTCTGACATCGGCAGGATGGTCGACGAATTCTCTGCCTTCGCGCGCATGCCGAAGCCGGTGATGGAGCTCCACGACATCCGCGAGATCGTGCGCGAGGCGGTGTTCCTGTTCCAGGTGAGCCGGCCGGAGATCAGCTTCGAGCTCGATCTGCCCGAGAAACCGGCGATCATGCTGTCCGATCGCCGGCTTCTGACGCAGGCCGTCACCAACCTCGTCAAGAATGCGAGCGAGGCCATCGATACGGCGATGGAAGCTGAGCCAGACCGCGCCGACAAAGGTCACGTCGTCTCCAAGGTGCGCAGCAAGGGCGATCGCCTCCAGATCACGGTGATCGACAATGGCTGCGGACTACCCAAGGAAAACCGCCAGCGGCTGGTCGAGCCCTATATGACCACGCGCGCCAAAGGCACCGGCCTTGGGCTCGCAATCGTGCAGCGGATCACCGAGCAGCATGGCGGAATCTTACAGCTTGCCGACGCTCCGAAGCGGAGCGGCAAGGTGCAAGGAGCATCGGTGCGCATGGACCTGCCCATCCGCGAGATGGACGAGGTACATGCGATGGAAACGTCGGCTGGGAACGGCGCCCAGCAACAAGCAACAGCCCCCGAGGCGGCAGAGTAGAGGAGGGAGCAATCCATGGCGTCTGACATCCTCATCGTCGATGACGAGGCCGACATCAGAGAGTTGATCTCCGGCATCCTAGAGGACGAAGGCCATGGCACGCGGCTTGCCAAAGATTCCGACGAGACGCTTGCGGCCATCGAGGAGCGCCGGCCGTCACTGGTGATCCTAGACATCTGGTTGCAGGGCTCGAAGCTCGATGGGCTCGAGCTGCTCGACCGCATCAAGCGCGCCCATCCCGACTTGGCGGTGGTGATCATCAGCGGTCACGGCAATATCGAGACCGCCGTCGCCGCTATCAAACGCGGCGCCTACGACTATATCGAGAAGCCGTTCAAGGCCGACCGCCTCGTGCTCATCGTCGCCCGCGCGCTCGAAGCCTCGAAGCTGAAACGCGAGAACCGCGAGCTGCGCGAGCGAAGTGCCTACAGCTTCGAAATGATCGGCCGCTCAACCGCCATCAACCAGCTTCGCCAGGCCATCGAGAAGGTGGCGCCGACCAACAGCCGCGTGCTCATCACCGGTCCGTCTGGCTGCGGCAAGGAACTCGCCGCCCGCGTCATGCACATGAAGTCGGCGCGCGCCGAAGGACCCTTCGTCGTGCTCAACGCCGCGGCCATGGTGCCCGATCGCGTGGAGCTCGAATTGTTCGGCACCGAAGAGGGCGTCGGCTCGGGCCCGCGCAAGGTCGGCGCGCTCGAGGAAGCGCATATGGGCTCGCTCTATATCGACGAGGTGAGCGACATGCCGCTCGAGACGCAAGGCAAGATCCTGCGCGTCCTCGTGGAGCAACGCTTCCAGCGGCTCGGCGGCGGGCCGAAAGTGCATGTCGACGTCCGCGTCATCTCGTCCACGAGCCGTGAGCTGCAAAAGGAGATGTCGTCGGGGCGCTTGCGCGAAGACCTGTTCCACCGCCTGAATGTGGTGCCGATCCGCGTGCCCGGACTTACCGAGCGGCGCGAGGATATCCCCGAGCTTGTCCGCTATTTCGTGCAAGCCATCTCCGTCGCCTCCGGCCTCGCGCCGCGGCGCATCGGCGAGGACGCCATGGCCGTGCTGCAATCCCACGACTGGCCTGGCAATGTGCGCCAGCTCCGCAACAACATCGAGCGCCTGATGATTCTCGTCGGCGGCGACGCCGAGTTGCTCATCACCGCGGACATGCTGCCAGACGAGATCATCTCGCCGGTGCCGCTGTCGCCAAACGGGGCAGGGGGCGAGCATCTGATGTCTCTGCCCTTGCGCGACGCGCGGGAGATCTTCGAGCGCGAGTATCTGCTGGCGCAGGTCAACCGATTCGGAGGCAATATTTCCCGCACGGCGGAGTTCGTTGGCATGGAGCGGTCGGCGCTCCACCGCAAACTTCGCGCCTTGGGTGTCAACTCCACCGAGCGCGGGGCGGCACTTCGCTAGCGTTAACCATGTTTTCCCGGGAGCTTCCCAATGGCAATCGCATCAGGGCTCTTGCGGTACCGCCTTGCAATCGCGTCTAATGCGGCTGGCCTCTCGGGGAGACGTCGTGGGGCCGTTTTATAAGCATAAGCGTGGACCCTAAGGGACGGGGAAGCCCATGGCAACAGAACGCGCGCAAAGTCTGCAAGACACGTTTCTCAATCACGTTCGCAAGGCAAAGACGCCGCTGACGATATTCCTCGTGAACGGCGTGAAGCTGCAGGGCGTTGTTACTTGGTTTGATAATTTCTGCGTGCTGCTCCGCCGCGACGGGCATTCGCAGCTCGTTTACAAGCATGCCATCTCGACGATCATGCCTGGTCAACCCATCCAGCTGACCGAGTTCGGCGACGGAGAAGGTGCCGGAGACTAGTTGCGCCCGACCGATCCGAAAGCGCTGAAGCGCAAGAGGCGGCCTCTGGCCGAAGGGAAGAAGACCGGCGTCTCGCGGCGTCATCCGACGATGGCGGTCGTGCTCGAGCCGGTGGTCGCCAAGGATGTGCGCATCGCCAAGCGCAGGGAGCGCAGCGCGGCACCTCCGCGCTCGCCCGAAGCGCGGCTCGAAGAGGCTCTTAGGCTAGCGCACGGCATCGATCTCGAGGTGCGCGCGAGCGGTCTCGTGCCGTTGCCGCGCCCGAGGCCAGCGACCCTGTTCGGCTCAGGCAAGGTCTCCGAGCTTGAAGGTCTGATCCGCGCCGAGGGCGCGGAGCTCGTGATCGTCGATCATCCTCTGACACCAGTGCAGCAGCGCAATCTCGAAACCGAATGGGGAGTCAAAGTGCTCGACCGCACCGGACTCATTCTCGAGATCTTCGGCGCGAGGGCGCGGACGCGGGAAGGGCGCTTGCAGGTCGAGCTCGCCCATCTCGTCTATCAGAAGAGCCGGCTCGTGCGCTCCTGGACTCACCTCGAGCGTCAGCGCGGTGGCTTCGGCTTTCTCGGCGGCCCCGGCGAAACCCAAATCGAGACCGACCGGCGCATCATCGGCGAGCGGATCGAGAGCATCCGCCAGGAGCTTGAGCAGGTGCGCCGTACCCGCGCGCTGCATCGGAAGTCGCGGGCGAAGGTGCCCTATCCTGCCGTGGCGCTCGTCGGCTACACCAACGCCGGCAAGTCGACGCTGTTCAACGCGCTGACCGGCGCCGCAGTCCTCGCCGAGGACACGCTGTTCGCCACGCTCGACCCCACCCACCGCGCCATTCGCCTGCCGCACGGATCGAAGGCCGTGCTGTCCGATACGGTGGGCTTCATCTCGGACCTGCCGACCACGCTGATCGCGGCCTTCCGCGCCACGCTCGAAGAGGTGCTCGAAGCCGATCTAATCCTGCACGTGCGCGATATCGCCGACGAAGCGAGCGCGCACCAGCGCACCGACGTCAACGATATCCTCGGCGAGCTTGGCGTCGACCCAGAGGCAGGGCGTGTGCTCGAAGTGTGGAACAAGGCCGATCGTCTGGATGCCGGAACGTCGGCCAGGCTGAAGAACGAGGCGGCGCGCGATCCAGCGCATCCTTGCCTGGTTTCGGCCGTGACCGGCGAGGGGCTTGGGACGCTCCTCTCAGAGATCGAAACGCGGCTCAATCGCACCCGCGACACGATCGATATCGAACTTCAGCCCGAAGAGGGCGCGCTCTCGAACTGGATCCATGAAAATTGCGAGGTGATCGAGCGCTCAGATCTTGGTGACGGCGTCACCCATTTGCGCATCCGCATTGCACACGAGAAGCGCCACCGGCTTGCGCGTCTCGCCGGGCCGGCGCGCCTTCACATCGACGCCGCGGAATAAGCGAGTTCAAACGAGCATCAGAGGCCAAAGATGAGCAAGACGGAGACACCTGCCAATACCCCTCCCGCGATCGCGCCGACACGGCACTCCGCGCCCCACGTCACCGAGGCGCCAGGGCGGGGCATCATCCCCAACGTCAGCCAGCACACCGCGGCGATGCCGCTGCTCTACCAGCTCGACGCCCAGCCCATGGAGCAGGTCTCCGAGCTGTTGCAGCGCCAATATCTCACCGGCGCGCATGCGACCTTGGTGAAATGGACGGCGAAGAAGGGCGCGACCGTGCCGCTGCATCACCACGCCAACGAGCAGATCACCTGGATCACCGCGGGCGAAGCCGAAGTCTATTCGCAAGGACGGAAATATCTGCTCAAGGCTGGCGATATCATGATCTTCCCGCCCAACGTTCCGCATGAGTTTTTCTTCACCGCGGACACCATCGATATCGACATCTTCTCTCCGCCGCGTCAGGACTGGCTCGAGTGCAGGGCCACCTACTACGCGAAATAATCGCCGCCGTTCGCGGACGCGCCGAGCGGGCTATTTCGGCTCCGCAGCCTTGGCCTCGTCCCACAGCTGGTCCATCTCTTCCAGCGTCGCGTCTTCGGGCTTGCGGCCCTCGGCGCGGAGCGCTGCCTCGATGCTGCGAAACCGGCGCACGAATTTCGCATTGGCGTCGCGCAGCGAAGCCTCGGGATCGACGCCGAGTTGCCGCCCGACGTTCGCCATGACGAAGAGAAGATCGCCGAACTCCTCGGTGACTTTCTTCGACGCCGGCGACCCCACCTCACGCTCACGCTTCTCGTTGGCGATCGCCGACTTCAGCTCGACGACTTCCTCCTCGATCTTGGCGAGCACGGGTGCGAGCGAAGGCCAGTCAAAGCCGACGCGCGCAGCCCGTGACTGAAGCTTCACGGCGCGGGTGAGCGCGGGCAGGGCGACCGGCACATCGTCGAGCATCGACCCCGCCTCGTCTCCACCGCTCCGCTCGGCCTTCTCCTCGGCCTTAATGCGCTCCCAGGTTCCGCTCCCAAGAAACGCGTCTCTGAGGCTATTATCCTCGAACACGTGGGGATGCCGCCGGATCATCTTCGTAGTGATGGCATCGACCACCTCGGCGAAGGCGAAGCGTCCGTCTTCCTCGGCCATACGGGCGTGATACACGACCTGCAACAGAAGATCGCCGAGCTCGTCCTTGAGCGCATCGAGATCGTTCCGCGCGATGGCATCGGCGACCTCGTAGGCTTCCTCGATGGTGTATGGCGCGATAGTCGCGAAGCTCTGCTCGCGATCCCACGGACATCCACTCTCGGGATCGCGCAAGCGCGCCATGACACGCAAGAGATCGCCGATCGTGTAGGGACGGGGCGTGCTCTCAGCCATGAAGCTGGGATGATAAAACGTCGGCGCGCAAGCCGCGCACGCGCGCAATTTCCTTAACGGCAGCAATGGGATAGCCGAAACACCCCGGCTCCGCCCCGCATCCTAGATTCGCATAAGGTATATTATGGAAAATTATTTGTAGGGTCGGAATGAGGGTCGGTCCGTCCGCGCCGCGCGGCATCGCGTGCCTCAGTGCTTCTCGTAATGATCGCGCACGAGCTGGTCGAGTAGACGCACGCCGAAGCCCGAGCCCCAGCTGCGATTGATCTCGCTGTCGACCGACGACATCGCGGTGCCGGCGATGTCGAGATGCGCCCACGGCGTTCCTTCCTTGACGAAGCGCTGGAGGAACTGCGCGGCCGAGATCGAGCCGCCCCATCTGCCGCCAGTGTTCTTGATGTCGGCGACCTTCGAGTTGATCATCTTGTCGTATTTCGGTCCGAGCGGAAGGCGCCACAATCTTTCGCCCGTGGCGTTGCCGGCGTCGATCAGCCGATTGGCGAGCTCGTTGTTGTTGCTGAAGAGCCCGGCATGCTCCTTGCCGAGCGCGACCATCACCGCACCGGTTAACGTCGCAAGGTTGATCAGCGCCTTCGGCTTGAATCGCTGCTGCGCGTACCAGAGACAATCGGCAAGCACCATGCGCCCCTCGGCGTCGGTGTTAAGAACCTCGATGGTGGTTCCGGACATGGCGGCGACGATGTCGCCAGGCCGCTGCGCAGTGCCGCTCGGCATGTTCTCGACAAGACCGATGATGCCGACGGCGTTTACCTTTGCCTTTCGCTCGGCAAGCTCGTGCATGAGACCGACGACGCAAGCAGCGCCGGCCATGTCGCCCTTCATGTCCTCCATGCCGGCCGCAGGCTTGATCGAGATGCCGCCGGTGTCGAAGGTGACTCCCTTGCCGACGAACACGATTGGATCGCCGCCCTTGGCGCCAGCACCCTTCCACTGCATCACCACCACATGACAGGGGCGGACGCTTCCCTGCCCCACGGCGAGCAGCGCATTCATGCCGAGACGCTGAAGCGCCTTCGGCGTAAGCACGGTTACCTCGACACCGACCTTGGTGAGCGCCTTGGCGCGCTGGGCAAACTCAGCAGGCCCGAGCACGTTCGCCGGTTCGTTGACGAGATCGCGAGCGAGCGTCACGCCGTTGGCGATGGCACGCGTTCTTCCATAGAGCTTGGTCGCCGCTCGCGGGTCTGAGGTGTGGATGACGATCTTCTTGAGCGACTTGTCGTTCTCGGCGGCACCGTTCTTCTTCGGCGTCTTCGTCGATTTGTATTTTCTGAACTTGTAGCCGCGGAGCGAAGCACCGAGCGCGAAGTGGGCGACATCCTCGGGAGCGATGCTCTTCCCTCCCCCATCGAGCACGATACGCGCGTTGGGCGCCTCTTTGCCGGTCAACAGCCCACGCACGGTGCCGCCGAGATTGAGCCAATCCTCCGCCGTGTAGTCCGCGGTCTTGCCGGTTCCCATGAGCACGAGCCGCGCGAATTTCAGTCCCGCCGGCGCGAGAAGGTCGACGGTGGTGTCCTTCCTTCCCTTGAACCCGCTGATCGTCGCGGCGCGCGACAGAAGGCCCTTCGACGCCTTGTCGAGCTCCTTTGCAGCCGGAGCGAGCTTTGGCCCCTCCTCGGCAAGGACGACGGCGACCCCTTCTTGGGGCAGGCTGAGATTGGCAAAGGAAATCGTGGTCTGGTCGCTCACCGGCAACTCCTTAAGGTTGTTGCCCTCGCATCCTTCAGCAAAATGGCCCGAAAAGCGCCGCCAGCGCCTCGCTTCACGCGCTCATCTGATGCAGCCTTGCAACAGCGGGAGGGAATTCAAGACGCTCTTCCTAGTTCCTGCCGTCGAGGAAAGCAAGCTGACTGGAAAACGCCGAAATTCGGCCATTTTACCCTGATGAGAATCGCGTTTGACACCAGACGGTTGGCACATTTTGGGGGAGCCAGCCGGCAACGGGTCAGTCGGGGATATTAGAGAAGCGGCATGTCCCTTTTCAGCCGATATGTCTTTCGGCAGGTGGCGAATGCGTTCGTCATCATCCTCGTTACGCTGACCACCATCGTTTGGCTCGCCACAGCCCTGAAACAACTCGATCTTATCGTCTCCCAGGGACAGGGGTTCGTGCTGTTCTTGAAGATGACGTTTCTCACGCTTCCGAGCCTGATGGCTCTTATTGCTCCAAATGCGATGCTGATGGCGTCGCTCTATACGCTCGACCGCATGAACGGCGACAGCGAACTGATCGTCATGACAGCCGCCGGCGCCCCGATCTGGCGAATCGGCGCCCCCTTCGTGCTGCTCGCCTCGATGGTCTGCGTGGTGATTCTCATCTGCAATCTCTGGGTGATGCCTGCGAGCATGCGCGCGCTGCGGGCGCTGATCACCCAGGTCCGCACCGACGTGATCTCGCAAGTTCTTCAGCCAGGCCGATTTTCTAGCACCGAGCCAGGTCTGACCTTCCATATCCGCGACCGTTCGCCGACCGGCGACCTGCTTGGCCTCCTCGTCCACGACGAGCGCGACGACAAGCAGCTGATGAGCTACCTCGCCGACCGCGGCCGAATCATCAGTAACGACGACGGCGCCTACCTCGTTATGTTCGACGGTCACGTCCATCGCTACGAGACGAAAAGCCCGGATCAAGGCGTACAAATCGTCGCCTTCGACCAGTATCTTCTGAATATTTCCGATCTCAATCCCAAGGATACCGGAAGTAAAGAGCTAAGGCCGCGGGAACGTTATCTTGGCGAATTGCTCAATCCTGACCCTAAGCTATTGAAAGCAAAGGGCGCCGTCGGTCAGCTACGCACTGAGCTGCATGACCGTTTCTCGACCCCCTTCTATCCGCTGCTTTTCGCCTTCCTCGCCGTCGCTATTTTGGGGCACGCCCGCACCACCCGCGAAAGCCGCTGGGCGCAAATTCTGATAGCTGCTGGAATCGCCGTGGGCCTTAGGGTTTCCGGGCTCACCGCCTCCAATTTGGTCACCTTGAGCGCGGGAGCAACACCTCTCGTCTATCTTATTCCAATCGCTGCGATTCTCGTTGCGGCCCTTGCGGCGCACGTTAGAATGTCACCAGAACTTCGGTCCAAGCTGAGTCTCCAGCTTAAGTTCATACCAGACAACATAAAATTCTGGACCGGTCGGGGGATTGTGGCGAAGTGAAAGCGCAGATGCCAGGCATCAGTGCAGCCGGGACGCTTGCACGCTATTTTTCGTTGCGTTTCCTTATCGCAATGCTGGCAATGTTCGCCGTTTGCTGCGTGTTGATCTTCTTCGTCGATTTCATCGAGATGCTGCGCCGCGCCGGCAATTACAACGGCGAGGTGTCCGGCTTCCTGCTCGCATGGATGACGTTACTTCGCCTGCCCTCGTTCTCCGAGCTCACCCTCCCCTTCGCCGTGCTGATCGGCACGGTCGGCATTTTCCTGATGCTGAGCCGCTCCTCTGAGCTGATCGTCGTGCGCGCCGCCGGCGTATCGGTATGGCAGTTCATGCTCCCCGCCATGATCGTCGCCTTCCTGCTCGGCATCGTGTTCGTCTGTGTCTACAATCCGCTTGCAGCAACCGCGCGTGCCAAGGCCGAGCGTCTTTACGCCGACGCCTTCGACCGCGAAGAGACGTTGCTCAAGACCAAGAATGCCGGTGCGTGGCTGCGCGAAGACGGCGCCGACGGTCCGTCCGTGGTCCATGCGATGCGGTCGTCGAATCAAGGCCTCGAACTCACCGGCGTCACGGTATTCCAATACGCTCCAGATCAAACCCCGACGGAGCGCATTGAAGCGCGTAGGGCGATCCTCAAAGACGGCCGCTGGGAGCTCGAGGACGCCTGGGTTAGTGCCGTGGGCAGCGAGCCTGCTTTGTACAAGCATTACCTTCTCAGCACCTACCTCACCCCGACGCAGGTGCGAGATACCCTCGGCACTGAGTTCTCGATTTCGTTCTGGGACTTACCGAACTTCATCGAGATCGCGGAGCGGGCGGGACTGCCCGCAACGCAATACCGCGTGCAGTATCAATTGCTACTGTCGCGGCCTTTCTTGCTCATGACCATGGTGCTGATCGCGGCGACCTGCTCGCTCAGGGCGTTCCGCTTCGGCAATGTCCAACTCAACGCCTTGGGAGGAATTGCCGCAGGATTTGCTTTCTTCGTCCTCGCCGAAATCTCGCGCAACTTCGCCATGGCGGGACTAACCTCCGCCATGGCCGCGGCCTGGGTACCGGTCATCATCGCGGCGAGCCTCGCGCTCACCGTGCTCTTGTACAAAGAGGACGGATGATGACGCACCTGCGGGCATCGTTCGCATTCATGCGCCGGGCTAAGCCCGGCCTCGCCGCGTCTAAGGGACCCCGCCTTGGCACGTGGCTGCGGGCGCTGTTCGCCTGCCTCATCGCCTGTGGCCTCGCGCTCGGCGCCACGGCTCCAAGTATGGCGCAAGGCCTTGGCGCGAAAAAGCAGAAGCAGACCGACCTCGGCACCATCCTGGCGCCGCCGAAGGTCGACTCGACCCAGCCGATGCTGCTTCAGGCTGACGAAATGATCTACGACAACGAGAACAATCGCGTCACGGCGAAGGGCAACGTCGAGATCTACTACGGCAACTACACGCTGCTCGCCGACCAGGTGATCTACGACCGCAACGCGAACACGCTCGCGGCGCAGGGCAACGTGCGCATCAAGGACCCCGAAGGCGCGATCATCACCTCGAACCAGATGACGCTGACCGACGACTTCCGCGATGGGTTCATCGACGCGTTGCGCGTGGTGACCAAGGACGACACGCGCATCGTGGCGCAGACCGCCTCACGCGAAGCCGGCAACGTCACGGTGTTCCAGAACGGCTGGTTCACGCCATGCAAACCCTGCGAAGACAATCCCGACAAGGCGCCGACATGGCGCATCCGCGCGCAGAAGATCATTCACCGCAAAGACGAGGCGACGATCACCTATCGCAACGGTTTCTTTGACCTTTTCGGCGTGCCGATCATCTGGCTTCCCTACTTCCAAAGCGCCGATCCGACGGTAAAGCGGAAGTCCGGTTTCCTGATGCCGATGTACACCCAGTCCGACACGCTCGGCACCACGGTCACGGTGCCCTACTACTTCGCGCTCTCGGATCATTTCGATTTCACCTTCGCTCCGATGTACACCTCGGAGCAGGGCGTCCTTTGGCAGGGCTCCTGGCGCCATCGCCTGGCGAGCGGCGGCTATCGCGTCGATCTCGCCGGCGTGTTCAACGACGGCTCATTCGAGTTCCCGAAGGACATCGACAACGACTTCCGCGGCAGCATCGTCACGCAAGGCAAGTTCGCCCTCAATCCCTATTGGTCCTGGGGATGGGACGCCATCGCCGAGAGCGACGACACGTTCCGCCGCTTCTACGACCTCGACAGCAAGCTGAAGACCGACCGCATTTCGCAGATCTACCTCGAGGGCCTACACGACCGGAACTATGCGAGCATGCGCTTCTACGAGACCGGCACGCTGCTCCGCACTCAGGATCCTCTTGCCGACGCGGCGGTCTACCCGATCATCGACTACGACTACATCTTCAACAACCCGATCGTCGGCGGCGAGCTAAGCTTCAATTCGAACATCATGGCCCTCGCCAACGCCGACGGCACCGATTCGAACCGCGTGATCATGCAGACGGCATGGCGGCGGCAGATGATCGACCGCATCGGCCAGGTCTACACGCCCTTCGCCCAGCTCCGCGGCGACGTCTACGGCGTGAACGAATTCGCCGATCCGGCGACCGGTCTTGAGTTCGAGCGGCGCGCTGGTGCGTGGCACCGCCGTCGGCGGCGCGGAGTACCGCTATCCATTCATCGGCACGACCGGCAGCGTCGCCCATGTCTTCGAGCCGATCGCCCAGGTCATCGGCAGGCCGGACTCGGTCGGCGTCGATCAGTCGGAGATCCCGAACGAGGATGCGAAGAGCCTCGTCTTCGACGACACCATCCTGTTCGACATCGACAAGTTTTCAGGCTACGACCGCATCGAGACCGGAACCCGGGCCAATGTTGGCGTTCGCTACACCGCGCAGCTGCCGTCCGGCGCCTATGCCCGCGCGGTGTTCGGCGAAAGCTATCAGCTCGCCGGCCAGAACAGCTTCGATGACAATACCGGCCTTGGCACCAGGTCCTCCGACTATGTGAGCGGCCTCTATCTGCAAGCCGCGAGCTACCTCGCTCTCGTCGGGCAGGCGCGCTTCGACCAAGAAACGTTCGACCTGATGCGCACCGATCTCGGTTCGTCCGCGTCGTTCGGTCCGGTCGACCTGATGGTGAGTTACGCCGAGCTCGCGCCGGAATCGGTGACCCCCGACGTCATCACGCCGGAGACCAAGAACGACGATCAGGAGCGCCGGCAGGAAATCGTCGGCAAGGGCGCTTTGTCCCTCACCGATACTTGGGCGCTGCTCGCCAGCCTCCGCTACGACCTGCAAAACGAGCAGACAATCAGCGACGGCGTCGGCGTGCGCTTCCAGAACGACTGCTTGACGCTGGCCGTGACCTACGAACAGAGCAACATTCAGGATCGCGATATCGAACCCGAGCAACGGGTGATGGTGAGTTTGGCGCTGAAATATCTCGGCACATATCAGACACAGACAGACGCGTTCAGCGCCTTCGGCGCCGAAGCGTCCAACACGAACGATTAGAAGGCGAGAGCCCGCGTCCGTCCCCCGACCGGCGCGAGGACAGCCTTCGACAGTGGTGGCGTACTTGAACGAGACCCGGTGCACATGCATTGCGGCGGTCGCGGTGCTTGCCGTTTTGGTGAGCCTGTGCGGCATAGCTTCGTTTGCCTGGGCGCAGGCCGAGCAGTCGATCGTCGTGCTCGTCAACGACGACCCCATCACCGTCTATGACGTCGAGCAGCGCCAGCGCTTTCTCGCCGTCACCACCCAGGAGCAGCCCTCCCCAGCCTTGAAGAAGAAGGCCACGGACATGCTCATCGAGGAGCGGCTGCAAATCCAACAAGCGAAGAAACTCGGCATTACGCCCAGCGAGGAGGATGTGACCAAGGTGCTCGCCGGAATGGCCAAGAACAACAATATGAACCCGGAGCAGCTTGGCGCGGCGCTCGGCCAAATGGGCGTGAACATCAAGACGCTCAGGGACCGCATCAGGGCTCAGGTGGTGTGGCAGGACTTGATAAGGAAGAAATTCCGGCGCGACGTGTCGATCGCCGAGACCGATGTCGACAAGGCGCTTGGGAGCGGCGCCGACGCCGAGGCGCCAAAGGAGGAGACCACCTTTCAGCTGCGCCAAGTCAAATACGAGATCCCGACCGACGCCGATCAAGCCTCCATCGCCAAGCAGCTTGCCGCGGTCGAATCCGTCCGCGCCAAAGTTCAGTCTTGCTCAAATCTTTCGTCGTTCACCAAGGACATGAAGGGCTTCAAAATCAAGACGCTTCAGGACCAGTTGCCGGGCTCGCTCGGTCAGCCGATGCGCACCCTGGTGATGAACGCAAAGATTGGCCAGATGACTCCCCCTACCCTCTCAGGCTCGGCGATCGAGGCCTATGCGGTCTGCGGCAAGCACGCCACCAAGGGCGATCCGGAGAAGCGGCAGCAGACCGAGACGAAGCTGCTTGAAGAAGAGCTCGGCATCAGGGCCGAAGGCCTGTTGCGCGACATGCGCCAGGGCGCCTTCATTGAGTATCGCCAGCAGAATTGAGTGACGCGGGCGTTGGATCGGCCTAATGGCTAGGCCGCGATGACCCGCGCCGATAAACCCCTTGCGCTGACCCTCGGCGATCCCGCCGGGATTGGCCCCGACATCACGCTGCTCGCCTTCGAGGCGCGACGCGCGGCCTCTACCCCGCCCTTCGTGCTGCTCGGCGATCCCGGCGTGCTGGCCGAGCGCGCCGGCGCCCTGGGACTTGCCGTGAGGATAGAGCCGATCGCCGACATTGCCGCCGCATCGTCCGTGTTTGCCGACGCCCTCCCCGTTCTGCCCCTCCAGGTCGCAAGAACTGTCGTCGCCGGGCGTGCAGACCCCGCCAACGCCGCAATCGTCCAGCAGTCGATCGAAAGATCCGTGGCCTTGGCCCAGAGCGGCGCCGCAAGCGCCGTGGTGACGAACCCGATCAGCAAGGCGACCTTGGCCAGCGCCGGTTTCGGCTTTCCCGGCCACACCGAGTTCCTCGCCGCCCTCTCCGGCCGCGAGACCTCCGACGCCGTGATGATGCTGGTAGGCGAAGGCCTGAAGGTCGTGCCGGTCACCATCCATCTTCCGCTGAAAGACGTGATAGGTGCGCTTTCCACAGAGCGCATCCTCAAGACACTTGAGATCACAGCGCGCGATGTCGCCCGCTATTTCGGCCTGGCGCGGCCGTGCATCGCCGTCACCGGGCTAAACCCCCATGCCGGCGAGGACGGCATCATGGGTCGCGAGGAGATCGAGACGATAATGCCGGCCATCGCTGAGGCGCAGCGCCAGGGCCTCGACGCGACCGGCCCCTATCCCGCCGACACGCTGTTCCACGCCGAGGCGCGCAAGAGCTATGACGTCGCGGTGGCGATGTATCACGATCAGGCTCTGATCCCGGTGAAGACGCTCGCTTTCGACACCGGCGTCAACGTCACGCTCGGGCTTCCCTTCGTGCGCACTTCGCCTGACCACGGCACGGCCTTTCCTCTCGCCGGGACCGGCAGAGCAAGCCCACGCAGCCTGATCGAGGCCTTGCGCCTTGCCGACACGATGCGGCGGAACGCGGACGCAACGCCTTGAGCACGCCAGACGGGCTGCCGTCGCTTCGCGACATCATCCGCGACTTGGGGCTTACCGCACGGAAAAGCCTTGGCCAGAATTTTCTGCTCGACTTCAATCTGACCCGCCGCATCGCCCGCGCCGCGGGACCGCTCGAGGGCGCGACCATCGTCGAAGTCGGCCCAGGGCCCGGCGGCCTCACCCGAGCGCTGCTCATGGAGAGTGCATCCCGCGTCATCGCCATCGAGAAGGACGAGCGCTGCCTGCCGGCGCTTGCCGATATCGCCGCGGCCTATCCTGGGCGGCTGGAGATTGTCGCCGGCGATGCGCGCGACGTCGACTTTGGCGCCCTCGATGTGCGGGGCCCTGCGCGCGTCGTCGCTAATCTTCCCTACAGCGTCGCCACGCCGCTCCTGATCGGCTGGCTAAAGACCGAGCCCTGGCCGCCCTGGTTCGACCGGCTGGTGCTCATGTTTCAGCGCGAAGTTGCGCTCCGCATCGTCGCCAAGCCAGGCAGCAAGGATTTCGGCCGCCTCGCCGTGCTCAGCCAATGGCGCACCGATCCTCGCATCCTGCTGACGCTTCCCGCCGCAGCGTTCACGCCGCGGCCAAAGGTCGACTCCTCTCTCGTTGAGCTTGTACCGAAGGAGGCACCGCAGCCTGCTTGCGACGTCTCCGCGCTCGAGCGGGTAACCGCGGCTGCGTTCGGCCAGCGGCGCAAGATGCTCCGCTCCTCGCTCCGCCAGATCACGCCGGATGCTGAAGACATGCTTCAAGGGCTTGGCATCGACCCCAAGCGCCGCGCTGAGGAGCTTCAGATCGGCGATTTCTGCCGCATCGCCAATGTGATTGGCCGCTAGAGCTCGGCCAGCAGATTCTGCACGAAATCCTTGAGCCCAGTGAGCCGCGTGCAGCGGAGGCGCTCGGCGGCAAGGATGGCGCGCACCGCGGCGAGCGCCTGATTGATGTCGTGGTTAATCACCACGTAGTCGTATTCGCCCCAATGCTGGATCTCGTTGCTCGCCCCGCGCATGCGCGCAGCGACGACATCGGGCGCATCCTGCGCCCGCTCGGTCAGGCGATGCTCAAGCGCTTTCCCTGACGGCGGCAAAATGAACACCGTGACCACATCGTCGGGGGAATCATCGCGCAAGCTCTGGGCGCCCTGCCAGTCGACGTCGAACAGCACGTCGCGCCCGGCGACGAGCGCCGCCTCGACCGGATTCCGCGGCGTGCCATAATAATTGTCGAACACCACCGCCCATTCGAGAAACTCGCCGCGATCGCGCATTCCGGCAAAGGTCTCGCGATCGATGAAGTGATAGTCGCGCCCCTCGACCTCGCCGTTCCGCTGCTTGCGCGTTGTGCACGAGACCGACATTTCGATACCAGGCTCGGCCTCAAGCAGCCTGCGGGCAAGCGTCGTCTTGCCCGCTCCTGAGGGCGAGGACAGGACCAGCATGAGACCTCTGCGCTTCGGCTCCATCGCTTGCCTCACTCGATATTTTGGACCTGCTCGCGCAACTGATCGATGACCGTCTTGAGCTCAAGCCCGGTGCGGCTGATCTCGATATCGGACGCCTTGGAGCAGATGGTATTGGCCTCGCGGTTGAACTCCTGGGCTAGGAACTCAAGCCTGCGCCCGACTGGCTGGTCTTGCGTAAGCAGATCCTGCGCCGCTGTCACATGGGAGCGAAGGCGGTCGAGCTCTTCCTGGATGTCTGCCTTGGCAGCGAGCAGCAGGGCTTCCTGGTGCAGCCGCTCGGGATCGAGACCTGAGCTACTCTCCATGAGCCGCGCGATCTGCTCGCCCAGGCGGTGCATGATGGCCCCCGGCTGACGCGCCGAAGCGTTGGCGGCGCGCTCTACAAGGCTCGCGATCTGGCTGAGCTGGTTGGCCATGACGGTCGTGAGCCGCGCGCCCTCCGCCTTCCGCGCCGCGACGAGCTGGCCGAGCGCGATGCCAAGCCCCTCGAGCAGCGCCTCTTCGAGCTTCGCATGCGCCTCCTCGCTCTCCTCCCCTTCCACCACCTCGACCACGCCCCGCATGCCAAGCAGAGCATCGAGGCCTGGAGCGGCAAGTTGCGTCAGCCCTTGCGCGCGCTTGGCCGCGGCGAGCGCCTGGCTCAGCGCAGCTTCATTGAGGCGGATGGCGAGCTCTCCGGCTTCCCGGCGAAGCGTCAGGTTGAGGCTGCAATTCCCGCGGGCCAACATCTCCTGGGCGAGCGACCGCGCCTTGATCTCGAGCCCTTCCAGGCCCGACGGCATGCGGAAACGAAGCTCAAGCCCGCGGCCATTAACGCTCCGAACCTCCCAATGCCAGCTCGTCTCGCCATGAACGCCTGAGCTGCGGCCAAATCCGGTCATGCTTTTCAGGGTCATGCGCTAAAGCCTTGCCATTCTCGTGGCTCCGGAGCCGCTCGCGGCCAGTGTTATATGCCGAGTCGGGCGAGCGAACGCGAGCAGGAACCGCCTTCGATCCAAGGCTGCCAGCGTAGAGTTAATGGGGATAGCGCGTGTAGTCAGCTTCAACGCAGCGGATTTCGCTTGGGCAGTGGAACGCCGGCGTCTGCTTCGCCGTCGGGGGCAGCCCCCGCCGGGGCAGGCTCTGCCGAGGCTCCGCCAGGCGAGGGCGAGAGCTCAGCCGTAGGCTGACCCCCAGTAAGCGCGTCCGGCGCAACGAGGGTGCCCGGCGCGGGCGCGGCGGCAGCGCCATTCGGAACGGCGCCCTCTGGTGACCCTTGAGCTGCAGCTGCCGCGGTGGCCGCCGCTTCGGCGCGCTCCTGCTCGCGCTTGGCCCGCTCGATCTGACGCCACTGCGCGACATTCTTATTATGGTCGTCTAGGCTCGGCGCAAAGGCGTGGCCGCCGGTGCCGTCCGCAACGAAATAGAGGTCCTTGGTCTTGGCCGGCTTCAGCACAGCGTCGATCGCGGCCCGCCCCGGATTGCCGATCGGCGTCGGCGGCAGGCCGTTGATCTTGTACGTGTTGTATGCGGTCTCGCGCTCGAGCTCTTCCTGCTGGATAGGATGATCGAGCACGCCCTTGCCGCCAACCAGGCCATAGATGATGGTCGGGTCGGACTGCAGCCGCATCTTCTTCCTGAGCCGGTTCTGGAACACGCTGGCGATGAGCGGCCGCTCGTCGGCACGGCTCGTCTCCTTCTCGACGATGGAGGCGAGGATCACTGCCTCTTCCGGGGTCTGCACCACGATATCAGGGTCGCGTTCCTCCCACATCTTGGCGAGGAATTTCTTCTGGGCGACCTGCATCCGCTCGATGATGTCCTGGCGGCTGTCACCGATCTGGAACCGGTAGGTGTCGGGGAGCAGCGTCCCTTCCGCCGGAATCTCGGTGATGGTGCCTTGCAGGTCGGGACTGGCCTGGATGCGCTCGACAATCTGCTGGCTGGTGAGCCCCTCCGCCAGAGTGACCTTGTGGGCTATCGACTTGCCTTCAACCAGGGTGTCGAGCACCTGGCGCATGCTCGCGGCTTTGCGGAATTCGTACTCGCCAGCCTTCAACGCGCCGGCGCCGTGCAAATACATAAAATAGATGATGCTCGTCACGAACATGCCGCGGTCGGTAATGACCTCATCACGTTCAAGCCGCTCGGCGATGCCGCTCACGCCCTCGCCCTTCGGAATCACCACTACGGTGGAGGCAGGCAACGGACCTGGCCGATCGAACTGAATCCTGAAGAAATAGAGGAGTGCGAACAGAACGCAGGCCGTGAATAGCGTCAGCATGAACAGGGCATTGAAAAAGGCGAGCACGGGGTGCATGCGCCAGGGCTCACGCTCCGGAAACTCCGGAGGACGGACAGGTTCGAGCGCTTCGTATGGACTGCGTGGCGGCGTGTCGAAATTGCGCATCGCGCGCTCCGCACGCTCACGCGCTTCGTTATCATTCGCCGTCGACGAGAAGCCGCTGCTTACGGACATTGCCCTGATGCCCCGTGCGGGAAGTGCCTATCCACTTGGCGTGAGAATATGGCGAAAGGTGGGTTCGGCTGGCAAGCGCGGAACAACGGCAGGATCAGGCGTCGTACCGCCGCAGGATCAGCGAGGCGTTGGTCCCGCCAAAGCCGAAGGAATTCGACAGGACCGTGTCGATCGTCCTGCGGTGGGCCTTGTGCGGCACGAGGTCAATGGCCGTCGCCACCGACGGATTGAAGAGATTGAGCGTCGGCGGGGCGATATTGTCGCGAATTGAAAGGGCCGAGAAGATCGCCTCGACCGCACCGGCGGCGCCGAGCAGATGGCCGGTCGCAGATTTGGTCGACGACATGGAGACCTTGCCAGCGGCATTGCCGAACAGCCGCTCGACCGCTGCAAGCTCGATCTCATCGCCCATCGGCGTCGAGGTGCCATGAGCGTTGATGTAGTCGATGTCGGCCGGCTCGATGCCGGCCCGCTTCACCGCCGCGGTCATGCAGCGATAAGCGCCGTCGCCGTCCTCGGCAGGCGCGGTGATATGGAAGGCATCGCCAGAGAGGCCGTAGCCGATGATCTCGGCATAGATCTTGGCGCCGCGGGCCTTGGCGTGCTCGAGCGCCTCGACCACGACCATGCCGGCGCCCTCGCCCATAACGAAGCCATCGCGGTCGCGGTCGTAAGGACGCGACGCCCGCTGCGGCTCCTCGTTGAAGTTGGTGGAGAGCGCGCGGCAGGCGGCAAAGCCTGCAATCGACAGGCGGCAGACCGGAGATTCGGCGCCGCCGGCGAGCATCACGTCGGCATCGCCAAGTCCGACCAGCCGCGAGGCATCGCCGATGGCGTGCGCGCCGGTTGAGCAGGCGGTGACCACGGCATGGTTCGGGCCTTTGAGCCCATGCTCGATTGACACGTAACCTGAGGCAAGATTGATCAGGCGGCCGGGGATGAAGAACGGGCTCACTCGGCGCGGGCCCTTCTCGGCGAACAAGAGCGAGGTCTTCTCGATGCCCTGCAAGCCGCCGATGCCCGAGCCGATCAGTACGCCAGTGCGAATCTGGTCCTCATAGGCGGTGGGTTTCCAGCCTGCGTCGGTCAGGGCCTGCGTCGCAGCGGCCATCGCGTAGATAATAAAGTCGTCGACCTTGCGCTGTTCCTTCGGCTGCATCCAATCGTTTGGATTGAAGGTGCCGTCACTGCCGTCGCCACGCGGGATCTGGCAGGCGATTTGGCAAGTCAGATCGGAGACGTCGAAATTCTCCACGCGCCTCGCGGCATTCTGGCCGACGGTCAGCCGCTGCCATGACACCTCGACGCCGCAGCCGAGCGGCGACAGAAGACCAAGACCTGTGATGACGACACGTCGCATCTGACGCTTTCGCGTGATTCTCACTGAGAATCGATGATCGGGCCGTCTGGGCTCTTACTTACAACGACGCTGACGGTCCGAGCGCGCGACGAGCAAGAAGGGTCAAGCGGCGGTGTTCTTCTCCAAGAACTTGATGGCGTCGCCGACGGTGAGAATCGTCTCTGCGGCGTCGTCCGGAATCTCGCAGCCGAATTCCTCCTCGAAGGCCATGACCAGCTCGACTGTGTCGAGGCTGTCGGCCCCAAGATCGTCAATGAAGCTCGCACCGTCGGTGACCTTGTCGGCCTCGACGCCGAGATGCTCCACCACGATCTTCTTTACGCGCTCCGAGATATCGCTCATTTCCGCCTCACCGTTTCCTTCTTCGTCCTTAGGCCTCGCACGTCCCCCGGCCTCGGCTCACGGCCTAACGTACCCAGAGCGGCAGGTCACAGGGTTTGAACGCGAGGAGGATTATCTTTGTCAAGCCCCCTTAGAGCCTCACAGAGCGGCCGTTTGGGTAACATACTTTCCGGGCCTTTGCCAGAAGCCCGCAAGCGCGTCGATACCGCGTTCGAAGCCCCCTGAAAACATCCTTTCAAGCCTTTGCCACAAAACGGCTAAACCATAACCATGCCACCGTTCACATGCACCGTCTCGCCGGTCACGTAGCCTGCCTCGTCGCTTGCTAGGAACACCACAACCGCTGCGACATCCTCCGGCTTTCCGAATTTAGCCGCCGGAATTGCCGCGGCGATTGACTCGACCTGCTTCGGCGTCAGTGCGTCGGTCATCGGCGTGGAGATAAAGCCCGGCGCGATGCAATTAGCGGTAATACCCCGGCTCGACACCTCCCGCGCAAGCGATTTCGTCATGCCAACCAATCCCGCTTTTGAGGCGGCATAATTCCCCTGCCCCGGATTGCCGAGCACGCCGGAGATCGAGGCGATGTTGACGATCCGCCCGCCCCTGCGCCGCATCATGCCGCGCAGGATGCCGCGGGTCAGCAGGAACACCGAGGTGAGATTGACGGCGATGACGTCGTCCCACTCCTCATCCTTCATGCGCATGAAGAGGTTGTCATGGGTGATGCCGGCATTGTTGACGAGAATGTCGACCTGACCGAGCGCCTTCTCTGCCTCCTCGCCAAGCTTCACCACGGCGGCGCGGTCGCGCAAATCGCAAGGCTGCACGAACACGCGCGAGCCGAGCTTGGCGGCAAGCTCGTTGAGCTTCTCGGCGCGGGTGCCTGAGATGGCGATGGTCGCGCCTTGAGCATGCAGCGCCTCGGCGATGGCCCAGCCGATGCCGCCTGAGGCACCGGTGACGAGCGCGCCCTTGCCGGTCAAATCGAACATGCCGCTCTCCTCTCCTTACGCACGAACTAGCTCTGCAATGAAGTTGCCGCCGCCTCAAGCTCCTCAGGGGTGCCGATGGAGCGCGCTTCGAACCCGTCGAAGCGCCGGGCAAGCCCGGTGAGCACACGGCCCGCGCCAACCTCATAAAGCCTATCGACGCCTTGAGCGCGGAGATACAGCATCGATTCCCGCCACCGCACCATGCCGGTCACCTGCTCGATGAGGCGGGCGCGAATGGCATCGGGATCGCTGATGGCGGAGGCGAGCACATTGGCGACGAGCGGCATCGCCGGCGCCGAGATCGTCACCTGGCTCAAGGCCTCACTCATCACATCAGCTGCTTGCTGCATCAGCGCGCAATGAAAGGGCGCGCTCACCGGAAGCAACACAGCGCGGCGGGAGCCATATTTCGGCGCAAGCGCCACCGCACGCTCGATCGCGGTGCGGGTCCCGCTGATCACCACCTGCCCGGGCGCATTGTCGTTGGCTGCGGCACAAACCTCGCCGTCGCTCGCGGCCTTGGCGAGCTCCTGCGCTTGTGGCAATTCGGCGCCGAGCAGCGCCGCCATTGCGCCCTGGCCTACGGGCACCGCGGCCTGCATGGCGCGCCCACGCGTCTTGAGCAGGCGCGCGGTATCGGCGATGCTCAACGCTCCCGCCGAGGCGAGCGCCGAATATTCGCCGAGCGAATGCCCGGCGACGAAGCTGACGCGCTCTTTGAGCGAGAACCCCTTCTCGGCTTCCAGCGTGCGCAACCCCGCAAGCGATACCGCCATCAGGGCAGGCTGGGCATTCTCGGTGAGGGTGAGCTGATCCTCGGGTCCCTCCCACATCAGCTTCGCCAAAGGCTGACCGAGCGCCTCGTCGATCTCGGCAAACACGGCGCGCGCCGGCGCGTAGGCCTTGGCAAGTTCGGCGCCCATGCCGACCGCCTGGCTCCCCTGCCCGGGAAAAATAAAGGCAATGCTCATTTGGTGGATTCGATCTCCGCCGCTAAAGTCGGGCCAGAGACACTGTTTGCCTCCGACCTGTCAAGCAAGGCTGCGGCTACCGGCAGCGCCGGGCAGTTTCGGCGCCGGCCCCGACGAAAAGCCGACAGACTTGCAACCTTTGCCGCCAATACTCTGTTCTAACTAGACTTCCTCGGACTGCATGGAGCCCCCCAATGCACCGCTCGCTGATCGCCTCGTTTGCAATGGCCTTGCTCGCCACGCCGCTTCTTGCCGCCGGTGCGGAGCCCTGGCCGTGGAAGGCCAAAACACCTTTGGACCCGGCCCTTGCCACGCTTGCGCATGTCGACGATGTCACGGCTGCGATCGACAATTCCATCCTCACCATCGCGGTCAAGGCCGTGGCACCTGGCGCGGGCTATAGCGAGTTCACGCTCACGCCGAGATTGGGAGATCCGGATGACCGAATCTTCGCCTTCGACGCACGCGGGCGCGCGCCCCAGGAAATGGGTAGCCAAGTCTTGACGCCGGTGAGCCTGGCGATGTCTTTCGCCGATGCGCCCCTGAGCAGTCTTGACAGGATTGAGGTCTACGCCAACGACAACTGCATGGCGTATTCGGTCAAGGACAAGAAGCCTACCGAATGCGTCTCCAAAGCCATGCCACAAAAGCCCGGCGCGCTTCCCTGATCGACCTTTACAGGCCTTGCAAAGCACGTCCGAAACCGTATAAAGCGGGCTCGAAACCGCTCCGGTCGGAGGCTGAAAGGAGAGCCGCTTCAGTTTGAAGCGGCAGGCAAGCGCCGGTCTTCCCTGTCTCCGCTCCCAAGGGTTGTCTTCTTGGGCCTTTCCTTCCAGGGCCCATGAGAGGCTTCGCGCCGGAGCTTGAAACGAAGGAAAGGCAAGTCATGCCACTTTATGAGCATGTGTTCCTGGCACGCCAGGACATCTCCACGCAGCAGGTCGAGGGCCTAGTGCAGGAATACCGCAACATCATCGAAGGTAGCGGCGGCACCATCGGCAAGACCGAATATTGGGGCCTCAAGGGCCTCACCTTCCGCATCAAAAAGAATCGCAAGGCGCATTTCTCGCTGATGAACATCAACGCGCCGCCGGCCGCCGTTGCCGAGCTCGAGCGCCAGATGCGCCTCTCCACCGACATCCTCCGCTTTCTGACCGTGAGGGTGGATGAGCATGAGGCAGGGCCATCGCCCATGATGCGCCGCGCCGACCGCGACGAGCGCGAAGGCCGCGGCGACCGCGGCGACCGATTTGATCGCGGCGACCGTGGTGACCGCGGAGATCGTGGCGACCGCCGTGGCCCGCGCCGCGACCGCGACCGGGACTTCACGCCCCGCGATGTGCCGAGCGCCGTCGATATACCTGAGTTGGACGCCGCCGCCGAGACGGGAGACGATAACTGATGAGCATGACCGAAAGCGCGGCGAGACGCCCCTTCTACCGCCGCCGTAAGACCTGCCCGTTCTCGGGCGATAAGGCGCCGAAGATCGACTACAAGGACGTGAAGATGTTGCAGCGCTACATTTCGGAGCGCGGCAAGATCGTGCCGAGCCGGATCACCGCGGTTTCCGCCAAGAAGCAGCGGGAGCTTGCTCGGGCGATCAAGCGGGCGCGCTTCCTGGGCCTGTTGCCCTATTTGATTCAGTAGGAGCTTGGACGGCGGCTTGCCGCCGGTCTCTAGCTGACGCCAGAGGTTGGGACGGTGCGCCGTCCCTAACCGCTCTCTCATAAAGAGCCGGGACAGCACGAACGATGGCAAGATTCATTCTCATCGGTGCCGGTGCAGGCCTTGTGTCCGCTGCTCTGTTCGCCTCTGCGGCGACCGGGACGGCGCTTGCCGGCATTCTCTTCTATCTCGCGCCCTTGCCGATCTGCCTGGCCGGGCTCGGCTGGGGCTGGACGACGGCGGGGGTCGCCGCGCTCGCGGGAACGCTCGTGGCCGGCGGCGTTCTCGGTCCAGCAGCAGGCGCCATCTTCGGCGGTGCCATCGCTCTGCCGATCACTGTCTTGTGCTATCTCGCATTGCTGTCCCGCCCGGTGGCCGCGACGCAAGGCCAGCAAGCATCGCTCGAATGGTATCCGATCGGGAGGCTCGTCGGCTGGGCCGCCACCATCGCCGGCGTGCTCGCCGGCATCATGGTGCTGATGCTCGGCTACGACGTCGACACCTACCGCGAGTCGATCAAGGATCTTCTACAGCATAGCGCCTTGAAGGAGCTCGACCGCGACGGGACCGTGATCAACGACAGTACGATCGGCGGCTTGAGCAGCGTGCTCGCCAGGACGCTGCCCGCAGCCTTCGCCATTGTCTGGCAGAGCATCGCGCTCTTCAATCTGTGGCTCGCCGGCGTGATCGTCGAGGCATCTGGGCGCGCCTTGCGGCCCTGGCCGAAGCTCGACGCCATCGAGCTGCCGAACGCCTTCTTTCTCGCCTTCACCGCGAGCCTGCTCGCCTCCTTCCTGCCGGGGATCGCCGGCCTTGTCGCCACCGGCCTCGCCGGCGCGTTGCTCTTTGCCTATGTGCTCCAGGGCCTTGCCGTGCTGCATGCTTTCAGCCGTGGCATGCCGTTTCGCGGGCTGCTGCTCGCTGCCGTCTATATCGGAATTCTGCTTCTTGGCTGGGTTGCCATCGCCATCGCCATTCTCGGCCTCGCCGAGCCAATGCTTCGTCTGCGCGACCGCGCGGCGACACACGGGCAGACGCCAAATCCGGATTGAATCAATCGAACTGAACAGGAGTGTCTGAAATGCAAGTGATCCTTCTTGAGCGCATCGGCCGCCTCGGTCAGATGGGCGACGTCGTCACCGTCAAGGATGGTTTCGCACGCAACTTTCTCCTCCCCCAAGGCAAGGCGCTGCGCGCCACCAAGGCCAATCGCGAGAGCTTCGAGAAGGAGCGGGCGCAGCTCGAGGCACGCAATCTCGAGCTGAAGTCGGAAGCCGGCGCGGTCGCCGAGAAGCTACAGGGGCAAAGCTTCATCATCATTCGCCAGGCCGGCGATTCCGGTCAGCTCTATGGCTCGGTCACCACGCGCGACATTTCGACCGCGGTCAGCGAAGGTGGATTCTCCATCGAGCGCCGCCAGGTCATGCTCGACCGGCCAATCAAGAGCCTTGGCCTGCACGACGTTCGCATCGGGCTCCATGCCGAGGTCGAGCCGCGCGTGACCATCAACGTCGCCCGCTCCCCAGACGAGGCTGCACGCCAGGCCCGCGGCGAGCAGGTCACCGGCAAGGCCATGGACGAGGCCGAGGAAGAGGCCATCAGAGCGCGAGCTGCCGCCGAGAAATTGTTTGAAGAGGGTGCCGGCGCCGAACTTGCCGAGGAAATCGCCGAGGAGGAAGCCGAGCCGACGGAGTGACCTCCGCGACACTTTGGATCACGGAGTCTTAAGGAACAGAGCGGACCACCCGTTGTTTTATCGCTAGGCTCGTAAAATGACAGGGTAAGTCACTGAAAACCCTTCCTCTCGGAGGGTTGGTGCTGGTGCGATGTTTCGCCCGCTCAGGCATGCTCTCGACCAAGTCGTAACGACAGGATACCTGCGCCTTATCGACGCCAAGGGCTGCGCCTTCGCCTTTGGCGACCTGAGCGGCGCTCCGGTCGTGGCCCGCATCGCCGATGCCCGCACCGAGCGGCGTCTGTTCTTCAATCCCGCGCTCGCGCTCGGCGAAGCCTATATGGATGGCAGCCTCGTTATGGAGCGGGGTACTATCTACGACTTCCTCGATTTGCTTCTCTCAAATCTCGATTATGCCCATTGGCCACGCTGGGCGAGAAGCGTGGAGACTTTCCGCTTCGCCGGCCGGTGGCTGCGCCAGTTCAATCCGCGGCCCCGCGCTAGGCGCAATGTCGAGCACCATTACGACCTCGACAGCGGCCTCTATGAGCTCTTCCTCGATGGCGACCGCCAGTATTCCTGCGCCTATTTCGAACAAGAGGGCATGTCGCTGGAGGAGGCCCAAGCCGCCAAGAAGCGACACCTCGCCGCAAAGCTCAATCTTCGCGACGGCATGAAGGTCCTCGATATCGGCTCTGGCTGGGGTGGGCTCGCGCTTTACCTCGCCAAAACCGCCCATGTCGAAGTCACCGGCATCACCTTGAGCGAGGAGCAGCGCAAGGTCGGCGAGGAGCGCGCCCGCGCCGAGGGCCTGTCGAACGCCGTCACCTTCAAGCTCTGCGACTATCGCGAACTCGACGGCAAATTCGACCGCATCGTGTCAGTCGGCATGTTCGAGCATGTCGGGATCGCCCACTACCGGCGGTTCTTTGCGAGGATGGGCGAGCTCCTGAGCAAGGACGGCGTGGTCCTGCTGCATTCGATCGGCCGCTTCGACGGCCCAGCCTCGACCAACCCCTTCATCGACAAATATATCTTCCCCGGTGGCTACATCCCGGCCTTAAGCGAGGTGCTTCCGGCGGTCGAGCGCAACGGCCTCTTCGTCACCGACGTTGAGATCCTGCGGCTCCACTACGCGCTCACCTTGCGCCACTGGCGCCAGCGCTTCCGTGCCTCATGGCACACCGCAGTCGAGCGCTATGGGGAGCGCTTCTGCCGGATGTGGGAGTACTATCTCGCAGGCGCTGAAACCGGCTTCCGCTACCAGAACCTGATGGTCTTCCAACTGCAACTGACCAAGGACCAGAAGGCCCTGCCGCTGACCCGTGACTATATCTATACGTCGGAGCAGAATTTCCGCGCGCGGGACGCCCGCTTCCCGCAGCCGGCGCGCCGCGCCAAGCGCTGAACGGTACTGCCCGCTCGTTGTTAGCGAACCCAGTTCCCCCCGTTGTTCACAGCCCAACGCCCTAGTTCCCTGCCCCGATTTGGCTAGTGTGGAACTTATGTCCAATGCACTGATTCGCTCCGTTCCGTCGGCTCCAGAGACGCCGACCTTCCGTGCCCCGCCCCATAATTTTGAGGCGGAGCAAGCACTTCTTGGCGCCATCCTGGTGAATAACGAGGCCTGCGACCGGGTATCGAGCTTCCTCAAATCCGAGCATTTCTACGACGCTCTGCATGGTCGGATCTACGACCATGCGGCGAAGCTGATCTGGGCAGGGAAGCGCGCGACGCCGATCACGCTCAAGACCTTCTTCCAGGGCGACGAGCCAGTCGGCGAGCTGACCGTGCCGCAATATCTTGGCCGCCTTGCTGCCAACGCCACGACCATCATCAACGCCGAAGATTACGGCCGCACTATCTACGACCTCGCCATCCGCCGGAACCTGATCCAGATCGGCGAGGGCATGGTCAACACCGCCTATGACGCGCCGATCGACGCGCCGCCCGCGGTGCAGATCGAGGACACCGAGCAGAAGCTCTATGAGCTAGCCGAGACCGGGAAATACGGGTCTGGCTTCGAGCCCTTCACCACCGCGCTGACCGACGCCATCGACATGGCGGCGAATGCCTATCGGCGCGACGGCGGCTTGTCGGGACTCGCCACTGGCTTCACCGATCTCGATGGCAAAATGGGCGGCTTGCAACCCTCCGACCTGATTATCGTCGCCGGACGCCCGTCCATGGGCAAGACGGCACTCGCCACCAACATCGCCTATCACGTGGCGCAGACCTATCGGCGCGACCCTGACTCAGAGGCCGCGCTCGACGGCGCCGTAGTCGGATTCTTTTCGCTGGAAATGTCGGCCGAGCAGCTCGCCACCCGCATCATTTCTGAGCAATCCTATATTCCATCGGAGCGCATCCGCCGCGGCCGCATCGAGTCAGAGGAGTTCGATCGCATCGTCGAGGTCTCCCAGGAGCTCCAGAACCTGCCTCTTTATATCGACCAGACCGGCGGCATCACCGTGGCCCAGCTTGCCGCGCGAGCAAGGCGCCTGAAGCGTCAGCGCGACGTCGGCCTCATCGTCGTCGACTATCTCCAGCTTCTCTCCGGCTCCAGCCGCCGTGCCGCCGAGGGCCGCGTGCAGGAGGTCTCCGAGATCACCACGGGGCTGAAAGCCCTCGCCAAGGAGCTGCATGTGCCGGTGCTTGCCCTCTCCCAGCTGTCGCGCCAGGTGGAGCAGCGCGAGGATAAGCGCCCGCAACTTGCGGATTTGCGCGAATCCGGCTCCATCGAGCAGGATGCCGATGTGGTGTTGTTCGTGTTCCGCGAGGAATATTATGTCGAGCGTAGGCAGCCCCGCGAGAACACCGAAGAGCACAAACAGTGGCAGCAAGAGATGGACCTGGTCACCGGCAAGGCCGAAGTGATCATCGGCAAGCAGCGCCACGGGCCCACGGGCACGGTGAGGCTCCAATTCACGCCGGAGTTCACGAGGTTCGGCAATCTCGCAGCGGAAGAGCGCCTGCCGGAGCGCCTGGACTGAGCGCGCCCGCCGAGAGCGACGATGCGACGGCGACCGCGCTCCTCACCATCGATCTTGCGGCACTTGCCGGCAACTATCGCGCGCTTCGCGAGCTTGGGAGCCCGGCTGAATGCGCCGCCGTGGTCAAGGCCGACGCCTATGGATTGGGCATGGCGGAGGTCGCCCCGGCTCTGGCGCGGACCGGCTGCAAGACTTTCTTCGTCGCCACGCTCGGCGAGGCTGCGGAGCTGCGCGCCCTTCTTCCCGACGCTACCATCTATGTGTTCGGCGGTCTGCTTAAGGACACGGGGCCCGTCTACCGCGAGTTGGGCTTGCGCCCGGTGCTCAACAGCGCCGCTGAGATCGAAGAATGGGCCGCGTTCTGCTCGGCCGCACGCGCGAAGCTCCCTGCCGCCATCCATATCGACAGCGGCATGAACAGGCTCGGCCTTTCGGCCGATGAGGTCGCCTCCCTTGCCCGCGCAAAGGGTCTGCTCAACGCCTTCGAGCTCACGCTTCTAATGAGCCACCTTGCCTGCGCCGATGAGCCAGACCATACGAAGAACGAGACGCAACGGAGAACCTTCGACTCCCTTCGCGCCAAACTGCCGAAGGCCCCTGCGAGCCTCGCCAACTCCGCCGGCATTTTGCTTGGACGGGCCTATCATTATGACCTCGTGCGCCCCGGAATTGCGCTTTACGGCGGCAAGACGAGCCGGACCCGCGCGGACAGTTTTGCGCCGGTGGTCGAGCTTGCCGGACGCATCCTGCAAGTGCGCGACGTTCCGGCCGGCGAGACTGTGGGATACGGAGCAACGCGCGCGCTGAAGCGTCCCTCGCTCATCGCCACTCTTGCCGTTGGCTATGCCGACGGCTTCTTCCGCTCGCTGTCTGTCGCCGACGGCAAGCAAGGATTGCAGGTCTATCTCGGTCCGCACCCCGCGCCTCTGCTCGGCCGCGTGTCCATGGATCTCATCACCGTCGATGTGACCGACGTGCCCGAGGAGCATGCCAAGCGCGGTGCCTGGGTGGAGTTGATCGGCAAGCAGATCCCCGCACACCACCTTGCCGCGCACGCCGGCACCATCGACTACGAGGTCCTCACCAATCTCGGCGCCCGTGCCAAGCGGCGCTATACCGGCAGCTAGCCCATCATGGCCAAAGCGTCCACAGCCTTCGTCTGCCAAGCCTGCGGCGCCGTGACATCGCGCTGGTCCGGGAAGTGCGCGGCCTGCGGGGAATGGAACAGCATCATCGAGGAGGCAGCCGCGCCGTCCGGACCGCCAGCGCTCGTCGCCATCAAAGGCGGCAAGGGCCGCGCCGCAAGTTTCGAGGGCCTCCAGACCGAGACCCGCGATGCGCCAAGGCTCCCTACCGGCATGGCTGAACTTGATCGCGTGCTCGGCGGAGGGCTCGTACCTGGCTCCGCCGTGCTCGTCGGCGGCGACCCAGGCATCGGCAAGTCGACGCTGTTGCTTCAGGCTGCGGCGGGGCTCGCCATGAGCGGGGCGCCTGTCATCTATCTCTCCGGCGAGGAGGCAACCGCGCAAGTGCGCATGCGCGCGGCTCGCCTCGGCTTGAGCCGGGCCCCGGTTGCACTCGGCACCGAGACCAACCTCTCCAATATCATCGCCACGCTGAGCAAGGCCAAGGCGCCTTCGATGATCGTCATCGATTCGGTGCAGACCCTGTGGTCCGAGGGGCTCGAGGCTGCGCCAGGCACCATCTCGCAGCTTCGCGGCTGCGCCTCGGCGCTCGTCAGTTATGCCAAGGGGAGCGGCGCGACGCTGGTGCTGGTCGGCCATGTCACAAAAGACGGGCAGATCGCCGGCCCCAAGGTCATCGAGCACATGGTCGACACCGTCCTTTATTTCGAAGGGCAAAGCGGCCATCAATTCCGCATCCTAAGAGCGGTGAAGAATCGCTTCGGACCGACCGACGAGATCGGCGTATTCGAGATGCGCTATGAGGGGCTTCAACAGGTCGAGAATCCCTCTGCCCTGTTCTTGAGCGATCGCGATCGGGGCGCGCCTGGCACAGCGGTGTTCGCAGGCATGGAGGGCACGAGGCCTATCCTCGTTGAGATCCAGGCGCTTGTCGCACCATCTTCCCTCAGCATGCCAAGACGCGCCGTTGTGGGATGGGACCCGAGCCGGCTTGCCATGCTCATCGCCGTGCTCGAGGCGCGCTGCGGCACACGGCTTGGTGCACATGACGTCTATCTCAATGTCGCTGGCGGCTTGAAGCTTGGCGATCCCGCGGCCGACCTCGCCGCCGCCGCGGCGCTCCTCTCCTCGTTCACCGGGCGGCCAGCGCCCGAGGACAGCGTCTATTTCGGCGAGGTGAGCCTGACCGGCGCGGTGAGAGCCGTTGGTCATATGGACCAACGCCTTAAGGAGGCCACGAAATTGGGGTTCACGCGGGGGGTTGTTCCGGCGGCCTGCGCCTCGGACCGGCAGCTGCCGGAGATCAGGTTGATGCCTGTCTCCCAACTCAGCGAGCTCGTGGCCTGGTTCGGACTGCCGGAAAGGGACTGAGCCGGTCTTGTGACCATGCGGCAATGCGTCGGAGTTAGCATCCGCCGTTGCCGATCTGGGTCATTTATGCTTCATCGCGGGGAATCGTGATAAGGTCCGCCGCGCTCGCCTAAGGAGCCTCGCGCCATGCCAATTTCCTGGCTCGATGTCATTCTGATCATCATCATGCTCGTGTCGGGCTTCCTCGCCATGGTGCGCGGATTTACGCGCGAGGTTTTATCCATTTTCTCCTGGGCGGTGGCCGCCGTCGCTGCACTCTACCTGACCCCGAAATACTGGCAGACGGTCGAGTCCTACTTCCCCTCCCCGGCCTTCGCCCAGATCGGCTTTGCCGCCGGCGTCTTTATCATCACGCTGATCGTGGTCAGCCTGATCACCTTCCGCATCTCGGACCGCGTGCTCGATAGCCGCGTCGGTGCGCTCGACCGCACCATGGGCTTCATCTTTGGGCTCGCCCGCGGATTCCTCCTGGTGGCCATCGTCTTCATCCTGTTCAGCGCGCTCGCGCGCGACCAACCAACCTGGATTACCGAGGCTAAGTCCTACCCGATCCTCAAGCAGACCCAGGTGGCCATCGAATCGCTGATGCCCCTGAACCCGGAGCAGTATCTGCCCGGCGGCAAGGACGACGAAGCACCTGAAGGCCAGCCTGCGGCGCCCGGCGCCCAGCCTGACGCACCTTCCGATGCAGCCCCCGCGGCGCCGGCACCTGACCAGCGCTCCGAAGGGCCGAAATCGCTTGAGCCTGTAGTGTGGACGCGTGCGGCGTTTGGGATTGAAGCGCCGAACAAGGCGCCTATCTATGGGAGGCGAGGACGCGCGTGACCGACACCCTTAAGGCTGACGATCGAAGCTTGACCTGGCTCGAAGAGGACCGCCTGCATGAGGCGTGCGGCGTGTTCGGCATCTTCGGCCATCCTGATGCCGCGGCACTCACTGCGCTCGGCCTCCACGCCCTACAACATCGCGGCCAGGAAGCTGCCGGCATCGTCAGCTTCGACGGTCACCATTTCCACACCGAGCGGCGTCTCGGCCTCGTCGGCGATCACTTCACCTCGAGCCAGGTCATCGACCGGTTGAAGGGCAACGCGGCCATCGGCCATGTGCGCTATTCGACCTGCGGCGATCCGATCTTGCGCAACGTGCAGCCGCTGTTCGTCGACCTCGCCTCAGGTGGGTTCGCGCTCGCCCATAACGGCAATCTCACCAACGCGCTCACGATGCGCGACTGGCTGATCACCAAAGGCGCCATCTGTCAGTCGACCACCGACACCGAGGTCATCCTCCATCTCGTCGCGCGCAGCGAGAAGCGCTTGTTCGTCGAAAAATTCATCGAGGCGCTGCTGCAGATCGAAGGCGCCTACGCGCTCGTCGGCCTCACCAACAAGAAGCTCGTCGGCGCGCGCGATCCTTACGGCATCAGGCCGCTCGTCCTCGGCAAGCTCGGCGAGGCCTGGGTGCTCGCATCCGAGACCTGTGCCCTGGACATCATTGGCGCCGACTTCGTGCGCGAGGTCGAGAACGGCGAAGTGGCGGTGATTACCGAGCAAGGATTGGAGAGCCACCGCTTCGTGCCGAAATATCCGGCGCGGCTCTGCATCTTCGAATACATCTATTTCGCCCGTCCAGACTCGATGGTCGGCGGCCGCTCGGTCTATGAAGTGCGCAAAGAGATGGGCCGGCAATTGGCGCTCGAGGCTCCGGCCGACGCCGATGTCGTGGTTCCGATCCCCGATTCCGGCGTGCCCGCGGCTATCGGCTATTCGCAAGGCTCGGGCATCCCCTTCGAATACGGCATCATCCGCAATCACTATGTCGGCCGCACCTTCATCGAGCCCGAGCAGCGCATCCGCCAGCTCGGCGTGAAGCTCAAGCACAGCGCCAATGAGGCGCAAGTACGCGGCAAGCGCATCGTTCTGATCGACGACAGCGTGGTGCGCGGCACGACGTCGGTAAAGATCGTGCAGATGATGCGCGAGGCAGGCGCCAAAGAAATCCATATGCGCATTTCGAGCCCGCCCATCACCCACCCGGATTTCTACGGCATCGACACGCCGGACCAGGACAAGCTGCTCGCCGCCACCAAGACGCTCGAAGGGATGCGGGCCTATATGGGTGCCGACTCGCTCGCCTTCCTGTCAGTCGAGGGCATCTACAAAGCCATGGGCTGTGAGGGCCGCGATTCGGCCCATCCGCAATTCACTGACCATTGCTTCACCGGCGAATATCCGACGCGGCTCCGCGACCGTGAGGGTCCGCCGCAGCAGAAGCAGCTCTCCTTCCTCGCAGAGGTCGGTTGACCGTCAAGCGTCTCAAGGATCGCATCGCGCTTATCACCGGCGCCTCGCGTGGGCTTGGCCGTGCTATCGCCCTCGCCTATGCAAGCGAGGGTGCCCATGTGCTGCTGCTTGCCCGGGGCGTGACCAATCTCGGGCGCGTGGATGATGACATCCGCGCAAGGGGCGGGACGGCTAGCCTCATTCCACTCGACCTCACGGACGGAGCTGCGATCGACGCGCTCGGCCCCTCGCTCTATGAACGCTTCGACAGGCTCGACATTTTCGTTGCCAATGCCGCCATCCTAGGCGCGCTCTCACCGCTGCCGCACATCCCTTCCACCCATTGGGATCGCGTGTTCGCCGTGAACGTGACGGCGAATTGGCGGCTCATCCGCACCCTCGATCCGCTGTTTCAGCGTTCGGACGCAGCTCGCCTCATCTTCCTCACCTCGAGCGTGGCGCAGTCATGTCGCCCGTACTGGGCGCCCTACTCGATATCCAAGGCTGCGCTCGAGGCGCTTGCCAAGACGTATGCCAACGAGGCTGCGGACACGGGGATCAGGGTGAACCTTGTGGACCCGGGCGCTATGGCGACACCAATGCGGGCCCAAGCCTATCCGGGGGAGGATCAGGCGACGCTCTCGCGGCCCGAGCAAATGACGGAGATTTTCGTCAAGCTCGCCATGCCGGAGACCGATCTTTCCGGTGAACTCTTCACGCCAGAGGTATAGTGGCGTCTGCGCTCGCCGCAGAATTTCCACAAGTCGGTGGCAGGATTGTCGCAATAGGCGGTGTTCAAACCGCCATCGCCAAGCAGGGAATGCCGGTCATGCGCCTCGCCGAAGCAGCTTTCGCAGCCTTGTTGATCGCGCCTTTTCCCGGCGCCGCCGCTGAGCTTTGCCCAGCGCTGTCCAGCACCATGTCCATCCCTTGCGAGAGCCTGATCGACCCGACCAGCGACCTGCTGCAGACGAGGATCAACAGCCGATTGAACATTGCCGGCGCAATTCCGGACGATGGCGCGTCCGTGTGGGCTGACAGCCGGCAGGCGCCCCTACAGGCCGTTGAAGGCGGTCAGGCACTCACCACCACCTATTTTGGCGCCGATTACCGCCTGGGCTCGGATCTTCTCCTTGGCGCCATGGCGCAGAGGGACGATCGGATCGTCACGCTGCCCATCGGCGTTGAGCTGACGGCCACCGATGGTTACGTAGCCGGTCCCTATGCAGCCTATCGGTTATCCTCAAATCTCGTGCTTGGCGCCCGCGCCTCCTGGGGCAAAGCCTCCGATGGCAGCGTGAGAGCGAGCGAGGAGGCGGACTTCACCACCGACCGTCTGCTGACCGAGGCGCGGCTGAGCGGCAGTTGGGGCTTGGGCGAATGGCAGCTGATGCCAGCTGCCGCTGTCACCCACGTGGATGAGATTGCGATCTCCGCGATCCCGGGTCTCTCCGAAACGAGCGTGACGACGACCCGCTTCACAGCCGGTCCGGAGTTGAGGCGCTCGATCGATTTAGGGCTAGGCTCGAGCCTCGAGCCCTTTGCCTTCTTCAAGACGAGCTTCGACCTCGACGACATCAAGGTGGGGCCAGGGGCCGCCCGCAGCACCATCGGCGGTGGCGTCGTGGTGAACGACGCGGATGGCTATCTCATCCAGGCCATTGGCGACTATAGCGAGACCGTAGGCGCCGCGATCCCAGACCAGTCGCTTGCTGGGAAGGTCTTGGTCTCAGTCCCGTTGAACTGATTCTCTCTGATGGTTCGCCAGGTCGCGCTAGGCCACGCGCCTTTTTGAGCGGACCATCGTCTTGATGCGTCCCCGCGCCATGCCGGACACTTCGCCAATCTTGCGGTCCTGCATCTCGATGAAGGTGCGCGCCGGCTCATCGCCGTCGAGCCCGCCTAGGTCTGCGGCAGGCACCTTGCGGTTCGAGGTTTGCGTTCCGTCCTCATAGACAACGTCAAACAGCACGAAGCCGTTAGCGACCTGTTGCTTCTTCTTGGCCATGTGCGTTCTCCGATAGCAAAAGGCTAGTTGTGATGCGGCGGCTTACCGGCTTCCGGCGTGGGGTCGCCCTCGATGTCACCGCGAGCGGCTTTGCGCTTTGCGGCGTCCTCTTCGCGCTTTTGCAGCTTCTCCTGCTTCTTCTGCTGCTTGTTGCGATTGCGAGTGGCACGTTCCTGGTTGTAGTTCGGCTTGAAGGCCATGTTCGATCCTTCGCTTATTTCTGAGCCGCGCGCGCCTTTTTCGGGCGCGGGGTCGCGGCGGCGACGGCTGCGGCTTCACGATCGGCGGCTTCTTTGGCGAGACGCAGCGCGCGTAAACGCGCCGTCTTCTCCACCATGGCGTCGTGCTCCCTTTCCTGCTCGACCTTCAACGTCGAGTCCGGCTTCTTGCTCCGGTTTAGCATCGCTTCGGCATTCCGCCTTGCGGCGCTAATCCGTGAGTTGAACTGGGTCATCGCGACTCTCCTGTTAAAGAAACACGGGCGACTCTCGGACGGGCGAGCGCGCCTCTCGCGGCAGGCAGCGCGTTCCCGCGCCGCCCATTCGATCGCCACGATTGCTTGGCGGCCGGCGCAGCAGCCTGACGCTCAGGCCGCCACCTGTTGGAGGTGGTTTTCCTCGAGGGGGTTTTGTGTGGGACTGTTTCGACCCCGTCTGCCCGGGTGTGACGATGCTCCACCACGGCGAGAGAGACCATCGTCAGTCTCTCGATGTCCCTGAGGTAGGGCCGCTCGCTCGAATCGCAGAAGGCGAGTGCCGTTCCGCCCGCGCCCGCCCGCGCCGTGCGTCCAATGCGATGCACGTAGCTTTCCGGCTCGCTCGGCAGCTCGAAATTGATGACATGCGTGATGCCCGCCACGTCGATGCCTCGCGCGGCAATATCGGTGGCAACGAGAACGCGGGCCTGACCGCTGCGGAACGCCTCGAGCGCCCGCACCCTGGCATTCTGCGCCTTGTTGCCGTGGATCGCTTCCACCGCCAAACCGGCCTGCCTCAGAAACTTGCAGACCCTGTCGGCGCCATGCTTGGTGCGGGTGAAGACCAGCACCCGATCCATGGCTGGATCGGCGAGCAACTCGACAAGCAAGTCGCGCTTTGCCTGTGCCGGCACGAAATACACACGCTGATCGATGCGATCCACGGTGACCGTAGCCGGCGAGACATCGATGCGCGCCGGATTGCGGAGGATCTCCGCTGCGAGCTTGGCGATGTCCAGCGGCATGGTCGCGGAGAACAGGAGCGTCTGCCGCTCCTTGCGGCAGGCGGCGACGATCTTCCGCACGTCGCGGATGAAGCCCATGTCGAGCATGCGGTCTGCCTCGTCGAGGACGAGGATCGAGACCTGATCGAAATTCACATGACGCTGGGCGTAAAGGTCGAGGAGACGGCCAGGCGTGGCAATCAGGATGTCGACTCCCTGCTGGAGCGCCTTGACCTGCTGGCTCTGCCCGACGCCGCCGAAGATCCCTGCGGAGCGGAGATGAAGCTTGCGGCCATAGGCACGGAAGCGATCGTCGATCTGCCGCGCAAGCTCGCGCGTCGGCGCGAGAATAAGCGCATGCGGACGTCCAGGCGCACGTGGCTGGCGTTGCTCGGCCAGGCGATGCAGGATCGGCAGCGCGAAGGCCGCGGTCTTACCGGTACCAGTCTGGGCGATGCCGAGCAGATCCCTGCCCTCTAGGAGAAGCGGGATGGCTTGCGCCTGAATCGGCGTTGGCTTGAGATAGTTTTCGGTCTTGAGCGCAAGCCGCAAAGGCTCGGCCAGCCCAAGGCCGTCGAAAGAAGTAGGTGTCACTTATAATTTCCTTATACGAGGAGACCACCGCTCCGGATGGAGCAGTCGCGCCAGCGCTTAACGCCGAGTCCCACGCGCTACCTGGGGTCAGACGATGGTTGAAAAATTGTCTCGGGATGAAACGCCGCAAATTTGAGCGGCGGCTTCGCGCGATCGCGAGC
Organism: uncultured Alphaproteobacteria bacterium; assembly: GCA_963827365.1. GTDB lineage: Bacteria > Pseudomonadota > Alphaproteobacteria > Rhizobiales > Methyloligellaceae > Methyloceanibacter. The sequence continues at coordinate 96,257 of CAWHAX010000013.1, forward strand.
AATTAGATGAGCAGAACATGGCCGCGCAGGGCCCGGATGTCAAGGGAAGATCGCCGCCAAGGTTCATGAAACGGCAATATTATCCTTTGTCGTCAATACCATGCCGTCATGGGCGGGCTCGACGCCGTCTGGCAGCTCGCCCGCCAAAGCCGCATAGTCGAGATCGACGTGCATGTGGGTGAGGACCGCGCGTTTCGGCTTGATTCGGTTAATCCAGTGCAGCGCCTCCTCCAAGCTGAAGTGACTTGGATGCCGCGAATAGCGGAGCGCGTCGACGATCCAGACGTCCAGGTTTTCGAGGTATTGCAGCGAGTTCCTCCGGCAGATCGCTGACATCAGGCGAATAGGCGATGCCGCCGAAGCGGAAGCCGAGCGTCTCGCCCGAGCCGTGACGCTGGCGGAACGGCAGCGCCTCGATGTGACCGCCCTCCCCCAAAATCTTGACCGGGGCGCCCGGCGCAATTTCGTGCCCCGCGAGGATTGGCGGGTATTCGCCATTTGCCAACATGTTGAAGCAATAGGCGAAGCGCTGCCTGAGCTGTTGTCCGGTCAGCTCGTCGTAGTACACGGCAACCCGCCGGCGCCCGTTATAGGACACCATGCGCAGATCATCGATGCCGTGGGTATGGTCGGCATGGTCATGGGTGAAAAGCACGCCGTCGAGCCAGCCGACGCCCACGTCGAGCAATTGCTCGCGGAGGTCCGGTGAGCTGTCGACGAGCACATTGGTCGAACCCTCTTCGCCTTCCTTCTGCACGAGCACCGAGCAGCGCCGCCTCCGGTTCTTCGGGTTTGCCGGATCGCACGCGCCCCAGATGTTGCCGACACGGGGCACGCCGCCAGAGGTGCCGCAGCCGAGGATGGTGAGCTTGAGCGTCATGCGGAGGACGGGGTCGATGCCGCCGAGCGCGGCACCTTCTTGAACAGGCGGAAGAAATTGTCGGTGGTGGCTGCTGCGATCTCCGTCTCGCTCACACCGCGCACGGCGGCGAGCCGCTTTGCAGTATGCACCACGTTGGCCGGCTCGTTGGTGCGCCCGCGCAAAGGCTCAGGCGCGAGATAAGGTGCGTCGGTCTCGACCAGCAGACGGTCAACCGGCACCTCCTTGGCGATGTCGCGAAGCCCTTCCGAGTTCTTGAAGGTCACCACGCCGGAGAAGGACACATAGCCGCCAAGGGCAAGCCCGCAGCGGGCAAGCTCAGGCCCTCCGGTGAAGCAATGCAGCACGAAGGGAAAGGTGCCGCGCGCCGTCTCCTCCTCGAGGATGCCGGCAATGTCTTCATCGGCATCGCGGGCATGGATCACCAGCGGCAGGCCCGTCTGCCGTGCCGCAGCGATATGGGTGCGGAAGCCGCGCTCCTGATCGTCGCGCGGGCTGTTGTCGTAATGATAATCGAGCCCCGCCTCGCCGATCGCCACCACCTTCGGATGGCGGGCAAATTTCACGATCTCATCGAGCGTGATCTCCCGCTCCTCAGCGGCATGGTGCGGATGGGTGCCGATCGAGCAAAAGACATTGCCATGGGGCTCGACGATCTCAAGCAGATCCGAGAACCGCCGCACCCTCGTGGAGATAGTCAGCATGAGGCCGACGCCTGCCCCTTCGGCATGCGCGAGCACAGCCTCGCGCTGCGTGGCGAGATCCGGAAAATCGAGATGGCAGTGGCTATCGACAAGCATCACTGAAAGATGAAAGACCCAATGTTGTTCAGGTAGGCTGACACGCAGTCGTAGTTGACAGCACTATGTGCAGTATACGGGCCGAGGAAACAATAACGGCTTCGCGAGCTCGATTGACGCGCCGGGCCATCGGAGGTGACGGGGTAACATGCCAAGAAGCACTTCAGCCATTCGTCGCTCGAATCTGATCGTGGCCGCGGCAGCCGCGCTGCTCTGTCTTGCCTCGATCCCCGCCGAGGCCGGGTGCAACAAAAAAGTCGTCATGTACAACGCGTCTTGGTGCCCTTATTGCAGGCAGGTCAGGGCCATCCTCGCGCGCAACCACATAAAATACACCACGCTCGACGCGACGACCCAGCAAGTCCAAGAGGTCATGCTCTTGAAGTTCGGAGATACCGCCGTCCCGCGCACCGTAATTGGTGGCACCCTTGTCGAGGGCGTCGACGAGTCGCGCATCAAGCAGCTCTGCCGCTAGCACCGGGTATCAGGACGCCGCGGCCTCGCTGTCAGGTTCCACATAGCGCGGGAATACGCCCTGCGGCGGGGGAAGCTGAGTGCCTGGCTTGAGACGTCCTGCCGGCCCGAAATCAACGAAACGCCGCGCATCCTGCGGCACGCCAAGCTGATCGAGCAGTTTGGCGGCGCTCCCAGGCATGATTGGCTGAACGAGAATTGCGATCTGGCGCAGCACCTCCGCGGTCACATAGAGAATGGTCTGCATGCGCTTCGGGTCAGTCTTCTTGTGTGCCCAAGGCTCCTCGCCGGCGAAATAGCGGTTGGCGTCGGCGATCACCGCCCAGATCATCTCGAGCGCGCGATGGATGGCGAAGGCGTCGATGGCCTCAGTCACGCGCGCAAGCAACCCGTCGGCCGCGGCCAGGATCGCCATGTCGGTTGGCGTGAACTCTTCCGGCTCTTGCACCACGCCACCGCAATTCTTGGCGATCATCGCCAACGAGCGCTGCGCGAGATTGCCAAGATCGTTGGCGAGGTCTGCGTTGATGCGCTGGACGATGCCCTCGCGGCTGTAATTGCCGTCCTGGCCAAACGGCACTTCACGCAGCAGGAAATAGCGGAGCTGATCAACGCCGTAATCACCGACGAGGACGAAGGGGTCGACCACGTTGCCGACCGACTTCGACATCTTCTCTCCGCGATTGTAGAGAAAGCCGTGGCCGAACACGCGCTTCGGCAGTGCAAGTCCCGCCGACATCAGGAAGGCAGGCCAATAGACGGCGTGAAAGCGGATGATGTCCTTGCCGATTATGTGCACGTCGGCAGGCCAGTAGTGCTTGAACTGAGGCGACTGCTCGTCGGGAAAGCCGACGCCGGTGAGATAGTTGGTCAGGGCGTCGACCCACACATACATGATGTGGTTCGGATCGCCGGGCACTGGGATGCCCCAGTCGAAGGTGGTTCGCGAGATCGAGAGATCCTGCAAGCCGCCGCGCACGAAGCTCTTCACTTCGTTGGCGCGCGTGTCCGGACCGATGAACTCCGGATGTGCCTCGTAGTGCGCGACTAGTCTGTCCTGATAGTCCGACAGCCGGAAAAAATAGCTTTCCTCCTCGACCCACTCGACCGGCGTCCCTTGCGGCGACAGTTTCTGGCCATCGTCTGCGGACTGCTTAAGCTCGCTCTCGTCGTAATAGGCCTCGTCCCGCACCGAGTACCAGCCGGCATATTTGTCGAGGTAGATGTCGCCGTTCTTCTCCATGCGCCGCCACAGTTCCTCTGAGGCGCGCTTATGCCGCTCCTCGCGGGTGCTGATGAAGTCGTCGTTGGAGCAGTCGAGTGCGTCGACCATGTCGCGGAAACGCGGCGTGTTGCGGTCGGCAAGCTCTGCTGGCGTGATGCCCTGCTTCTTCGCGGTTTGCAGCATCTTGACGCCATGCTCGTCGGTGCCGGTCAGGAAGAACACGTCCATCCCCTGCAAGCGGCGGAAACGCGCAAGAGCGTCCGTGGCGACGGCCTCATAGGCATGGCCGATATGAGGCACATCGTTCGGATAGGAGATGGCTGTGGTGATGTAGTAGGGCCGCGTCTTTGCCATGGCGGTGATGGCATAGCCTTGGCCGCGCGCCCCGGCAAGCGCCGCAGCGAATTTGCCTAACCCGGCGCGCCCCGCGCCGCCTGCTGCAAGCGATAGAGCGTCTCAAGCACGAGCAGGCTGCGGTCGAGATTTAGGCTCGCGGCATCGGCCTTGGCGCGGCCGATCGCCTCCCAGGCCTCGACCCAGTCCGGCAGTGTCGCCGGGCTGATCAAGCGGGCGGCAAGCGCCCTCTCCTCGCCGATGGCGCCCTCACCTGTCGCAGCTTCGCGGATCAGCCGCTCCATCAGCCCGAGCAGGAGCGAAAGGAAGAGCTCGAGCCGCTCGCCGTCGCTGCCAAAGCCGCCAAGCCGCTCGGCGAGCTTGTGCGCGGCAGGCCCGTCGAGCTCCGGCAACCGGGCGAAGGCCGCGAGGATGTCACGGTGAAGCGCGATGCCCTCGCCGGTGGCAAGCTCCAGCGCGCGGCGAACGCTGCCCTGGCTGAGCTCGAGCGCGACGGAAAGCGTCTCGGCGTCGACCTCGTGCTCGTCGCGCTCGATCGCCGCACGCACCGCACCCTCAAGCTCGTCGGACGGCAACGCCGTGACGCGAAGCGTCCGGCAGCGGGAACGGATGGTGACCGGAATGCGCCCCTCTGCCGTTGCCACCAGGAGGAACAGCGTCCGCCGCGGCGGCTCTTCCAGTGCCTTCAACAGCGCATTGGCGGCGTTCTGGTTGAGATCGTCGGCGCGATCGACGACAACCACACGCCATCCGGTTTCTCCCGCGCTATGGCCGAGGAAGCTCCGCAAGCGGCGCACCTCGTCAACGCCGATCCATTGCGAATAGCGTTTCGTCTTGTCATTCCACGAGCGGCGGATCAGGAGCAGGTTCGGGTGGCCAAGACCTGCGACTTTGCGGAACACAGGATGATCGGCGTCGATCGGAGCGTTCGGCGTCCCATCCTCGCCGCGCGCCAGCACCTCGCGGGCAAGGCGATATGCGAGCGTCGCCTTGCCGACCCCTTCGGGCCCCACGATCAGCCAGGCGTGATGCAGCCTGCCGCTGTGCAAGGCCTCGCCGAATTCGGTAAGCGCCCCGTCATGGCCGAACAGGCGATCGACCTCGCGTGGCGAAGAGAATCCTTCGAGCCGATCCGGCTCTTCGACCGGATCTTCGCGCTTCTTGGTAGCGACCCGGCTCATGGGCTCAGGCGTTCTGCCACCGCCTCCCACACATCCTCGGCGACCAGCGCCTCTGGCTTGCGCGCATCGATCACCACGCAGCGGCCGGGCTCTTCCTCGGCGATATCGAGAAAGGCTTTGCGGATCCGCTCATGCTGGGCGATGTCCTGGCCTTCGAAACGGTCAGGCGCTCCCCGCCGCCGCGCCATACGCGCAAGCCCCTCCTCCACCGAAATATCGAGCACGATGGTGAGATTGGGCATGACCCCATGCAGCGTCAGCCTCTCGAGCGCGCTGATCACCGGCGCAGGCACGCCGCCGGTTGCGCCTTGATAGGCACGGGTGGAATCGAGGAAGCGGTCGCACACCACCCATTGGCCGCGGGCGAGCGCGTCGCTGATAACGGTGTCGATATGGTCCTGCCTGGCGATGGAGAAGAGCAGCGCCTCGGCGAAGGGGCCGAACTGCTTGACCTTGCCCGAGAGCAGGGTCTCGCGGATGTCCTCCGCCGCTGGCGATCCGCCGGGCTCGCGAGTAGCGATCGCGCGGCGGCCGGCGCGCAACAGCCGATCGACGAGGATGCAGACCTGCGTGGACTTGCCAGCGCCTTCGCCACCCTCGAACGTAATCAGTCTGCCCGTTTCGACGGTCTCGTGTCGCATCGTGCCTCTAGAGATAAGGACAACGGTCGAGGGATTTTAGAGCAACCAGCCAAAGGCGAGAACGAGAAGCGAGTTCTAGCCCACGCATGGCGAAATTGCTTTGGCCAATATCCTCGCCGGCATAAAGGGGGATGTCATTGGTCGCCTTGGTGTCAGCCGCCGTGACGCGCAACTTCGCCACCTTGTCGCCCTTGCGGATCGGCGCCTTGATTGGCCCATCGTACACGATCTGCGCCGTGACCTGTCCGCTCGTGTTGAAGGGCAGGATGATGTCGATATTGCTGTTGCCGACGAGCGGCACGTAGTGGCGGGTGCCTCCCCACACCAACGCGTCGCTCACTTTCTCGCCCTGGTCGAACAACCTGAACGGCTTGAAGCTTTTGAAGCCCCATTCGAGCAGCCTGCGCGGCTCTTCCTCGCGGTCCTTCTTGGTGATGAGACCGCTCACCACGAGGATGACGCGCTGATTTTCGCGTAGCGCGCTCGCCACCAATCCGTACCCAGCATCGTCGGTGAACCCGGTCTTTAGGCCGTCGACGCCGAGGCTTTCCTCGAAAATAAGCGGATTGCGGTTGGTGAACTTCCACTTGCCGAAGTTGAACTCCTTCTCGCCGAAATAGTGATAGTACTCGGGGTACGCCTTGATGATGTAGTTGGCGAGAAGCGCAAGCTCGCGCGCCGTCATTACGTGCCCCTCGGCGGGCAGTCCCGTCGAGTTCTCGAAATGCGACTTCGTCAGGCCGATCTCCTTGGCGTATTTGTTCATCTCCTTAACGAAGGCGTCCTCGGAGCCAGAAATGCCTTCAGCGAGGATGATGCAAGCGTCGTTACCTGACTGCACCGCGGCGCCCTGGATGAGATCGGCGACGCTCACCGTCGAGTTCAGCGGCGCGAACATTGCTGAGCCGCCGGACGGCGCGCCGCCTGTGCGCCAGGCGTGTTCCGTCACCTTGAACTGATCCTCGAGCTTGATGCGGCCGGCCTTCAGCTCGCGAAACACGAGCGCCAGCGTCATAAGCTTGCTCATGCTCGCCGGCGGCATCAGCGTGTCGGGATCCTTCTCATAGAAGATAAGGTCGGCGTCGGCATCCATGAGGATGGCGTGCTTGGCCTTGGTCTCGAACCCGCCAGGAGCCTTGGTCGCAGCCTTCTGCGCAGACGCAGAGCCCGCGGCAGCCACGGCAAGCATGGCAAATGCCACGGCGAACTTGATTAGAATATCAAGACGCAAAGCGTGCACGGTTTTGACACGTCGGATCGTTATGGCCAGGCTCGGGCCCACCCCCTCCGGCCTTGGCGGCAACTATCGAGCGCTCGACCCAAAAAAGCAACCCGCCAGCATTACGACCTCTAATTTGTAATGATCTTTGCACCTCGATAGCCAGCCTCGGTCACCCTATCAAGCGCCGACGCCGCGGTCTCCTGGTCGGCGAAAGGTCCGACGCGGACGCGGAACAGAGTCTCACCACAGGCCGGCGTCGGAGCGACCTCGACCGGGGCGATGTCGCCGAGCAACGACCGGGCTCTCTCGGCATTGTCCTCGGTTCTGAACGAGCCTGCCTGAATGAGGTATCCACCGGCCGCACCACCCTCAAGCGGAACACCGGAGGCACGGGCGCTCGCCTCCCAGCGAATTTGCGGCGCGACGCGAGGCGGGTTCGGTTCCGGCGCCCGTGCCGCGACAGGTTCGGCCTGATAGGTCCGTTTCGCCGGCCGCTTCACGCCGGCGGCGATGCTTCCTACCGCATCGTGGTCGTTTGCGCCGCCGCGCGATGCGACCTGCGCCCAGCCTTGACTTGCCAGATGACGCCGCTCATAGCTGTCGTCGCCGTTCAGCGGCGCCCGGGCGAGATATTGGACCCGCACCCGCGCCGTTCCCTTGTGCCTGAAGCCGAGCACCTCGGCCGAGCGGCGCGACACATCCATGATGCGGCTCGACCGGTATGGACCGCGATCGTTGACGCGAACGATGATCGACCTGCGGTTCTCGAGATTGGTCACGCGCGCATAGACAGGCATGGGCAAGGTCGGCGACGCCGCCGACAGCCTTTCCATGTCGTAGATTTCGCCATTGGCGGTGCGGCGGCCATGAAACAGCTCGCCATACCACGACGCCGTGCCGACCCGGTCGTAGGCGGCGTCCTCCCGCGGCTGATACCAGACGCCGTCCACCTTGTAGGCAACCCCGGTCGCATACCTGCCTCCACCCTTCGGCACCGGCTGGCCAAGCGGGATCACGCGCTCGCCGAGCTTTTCGCCATTTCCGCCTGAGCCGCAGCCAACCAGGCTCGCGCCGACAGAGCCAATCGCCAAAAGCAGGATGAAGAGACGGAACGGCGGGATGGTTGCCACGCGCCAAATGAGCCTCGCCGCCGCGAACGCGCGCGCTTTCTTGCTCACCCGACCCAAGGTAACGACCCCGTCACACAAGCGCCGCCGATAGCCGCGCAGGCGCTTGACCCGACTGTCCGGCTTGAGGGTTAGGAAAGGATGAATTGGGGAGGCGCGCAGACCCTAGCCGAGCTTGGCGCGCGCGACGTCGAGGCAAGACCGAACCACCTCGTTGAGCGGCCTTCCCGCGTCGATGACGGCAAAAGTGTGCGGCCCGAGGTCGAAGGAAAGCTGCTCTTCGAGCACGGCCGGCGTCGCATCGGACACATCACCGGTACGCGCAGCAATCCGCTGCCGCATCGTCTCGGCAGGGGCGTCGAGCCAGATGCCGGTGAACGCGGCACCGGCGCGCGCCCCAATCTCGGCGACGGCGTCACGCTCCTCCTTCTTGGCGTGAACCGCGTCGACGATCACGGAGTGCCCACCTTCCAGCCCCATCAGGGCACGCTTGCGGCACATGGTGTAGACGATGTCGGAGACTTCCGCGGCATAGGCAGGCTGGGGCAGCCGCTCCTCGGCCCCGACCTCGAACAACCGCTTGCGCTCGACGTCGCTCCGCACATGCACCGCACCCGGAAAGACGCCGAGATGTGGCGCAAGCGCCTGTGCCACGCTCGACTTACCACTTCCCGACAATCCGCCGATGGCAATGAGTTGCGGCCGCTGCCGCTCCAGATAATCGCGCGCAAGCAAGACATAGGATGTGGCGCGGCGACGGGCCTCCCCTCGCGGCTCAGGATCGAGACTTGCGCGAAGTAACTCGACCTTGGCCCTGATCATCGCCCGCGTGGAGAGGAACAGCGGCAAAGCGGCAAGGCCGATGAGATTGCCGGTATCGCCGCTTGCTTCGAGATAGGCGTTGAGCACGGCGTTGGCGTGAGCGCGCAAACCGCGAGCGCCAAGGTCCATCAGCAGGAAGGCGAGATCGTAGAGGACATCGACAGTGGCGATCGCGTCATCGAACTCGATGGCGTCGAACAACACTGGCGCGCCGTCGATCTCGACTATGTTGCGGAGGTGCAGATCGCCGTGGCAGTGCCGCACATAGCCTCCGCTGGCGCGCGCCTGAAGCAGGAGGGCAAGCGCCGAGAGCGTCTCGCGGCTGCCACGATTGACGGTTGCGAGAGCATCGGCGGGACAGGCGTCCTCCTCGCCTGCTAGTGCCGTCTCCTTATCCTCGAGTGCCGCGCGCAAGGCCGCTAGGCTCGTCTCCGGTGCAAGGAAGCGATTCGCCCCGCGGTGCAAGTCGGCGATCACCTGTGCAAGCTTCGGCATCACAGAGATCGGCAGGCGCCCCTCTTCCGCCATGCGGTCGTAGAGCCTCGTCTGATCGAACCGGCGCATGACCAGTGCCCACTCTTTAGGCTCTCCCTGGCCTCCAAGAAGAAATTCTCCTTTGTCACCTACAGTTATCGGTATGACTTCGAGATAAAGCTGAGGCGCGGTGCGCCGATTGAGCGCAAGCTCGTTGAGGAGCGCGCGATGCCGCTTTTTGAGCGTCGAGAAGTCGAGAAACGGGTATTTGACCGCGCGCTTAATCTTGTAGGCGCGGGTTTCCGCCAAAAACACCACGGAAGCGTGAGTTTCGATGCGGTCCACGGCAAAGTCGCCCGACGAGTAGGCCTTGGGCGAGGCCATGAAGTCGAGCACCGCCGCCTGGTCGGAATTGGCCTCCCCCATAGTGACAATATAGCACAGTCGCGCGAGGTGCTTCGGCCACAGGTGTCGGAAAACACTTAGGAACTCTCTGGCTTCGCAGAACGAAACGGCGTCGCGGCGGAGTGCATCGTCCTGGTCGACGGCACTCGCACCGCGATCGGCGCCGGCCCGCTCGTGGTTTCTGGTTGGAAGGGCGCCGCTTCATCGCCAAAGGCAATGCCGGTTTGCGCGCTGCCAGACCCTCGGCGAAAACCCTGCGACCCGCTAACGCGGCCTCGCCGGCTCTTGCAGGAGCAGGACCAAGCACCAATATATAGCGTCCATTCACCACTTTCTGCGCTTCTCTTGATTTCTCCCGCCCGTCGCTCTTCGTCATTTTCAGACGGCGGGCCGGGGCGACCAAGATCGACCTTCGGTAACTCGTTGAGGCTCGTGTGACGCGTGATCCCCGAAATCTGATGTGGGCCGAGGCTTGCGCTCTGCTCGACAGGGCCGAGCAGCTCCATCGGCAATTCTTTGAGCCGGCAAGCGAAGGCACCCGGTCGGCGCGCTGGGAGCCGCCGATCGACGTGCTCGAGACCGAGCGGCAGCTCCGCATCATCGTGGCGCTGCCGGGCGTCGCACCCGAAGCCGTACAGGTGCATACCGAGGGTGGGATCCTGACCATCCTCGGCAGCCGTCCCCTACCCGGGCGCGGCGAGAACGCTAATATCGTGCGGTTGGAGATTCCCTATGGGAGCTTCGAGCGCCGCATTGCCTTGCAACTCAACCGATTGCGCCTCGCGGAACGTGAGCTCGTGAACGGTTGCCTCGTGCTCACCTTTGTCAAGCTTGGTTGAGCAGGCTTATTCCATGAACGATACGACACAAACCACCACCACGACCCAACAGGCAGCCGCTTCTGATCTGAAGCTGCCCGAAGGCGCACTGATCATTCTGCCGACCCGCAACGCCGTGCTGTTTCCCGGCGTCGTGGCGCCGCTAGGCCTCGGCCGCCCGCAATCCATTGCCGGCGCGCAAGCTGCCGCCCGCACGGACAAGCCAATCGGTGTGCTGCTCCAGAACGACGCGTCCATCGACACGCCTGGACCTGAGCATCTCCATCGCGTCGGCACCGTCGCCGAGATCCTACGCTACGTGACCACGCAGGACGGCAGCCATCACCTCGTCGCGCGCGGCACCCGCCGCTTCCGCATCACCGAGTTCGTCCCAGGCTACCCCTTCCTTGTCGCCCTGGTTGACGAGATTGGCGAGGCCGAGGTCTATTCGACCGAGATCGCCGCGCGCATGCATCAGCTGAAAGAGCGGGCGCGCGAGGCAATCTCGCTATTGCCGGCGCTGCCGAAAGAGCTTGCCGACGCCATAGACCAGATTCACTCGCCGTCGGCGCTCGCCGATTTCGTCGCCAATGCTTCCGACCTCACACAGGCCGATAAGCAGGACCTCCTCGAGACCTTCGACGTTCAGCAGCGCCTGGACAAGCTGTTGCGCATCCTCGCGCAGCAGATCGAAGTCTTGCGCCTGTCCAAGCAGATCGGCCAGCAGACCCAAGAGTCGCTGCAAGGCCGCCAGCGCGAGCACATCTTGCGCGAGCAGCTTCGCCAGATTCAGAAGGAGCTTGGCGAGGGCGAAGGCACCGGCGCCGAGATCACCGAGTTGCGTGAGGCCATTGAAAAGGCCAAGATGCCCGAGGAGGCCGAGAAGCAGGCGCTGAAGGAGCTGGCGCGGCTCGAGCGCACGCCTGAGGCGAGCGCCGAGCACTCCATGATCCGTAGCTACCTTGATTGGCTGATCGAGCTGCCTTGGTCGAAGCTCTCAGAAGAGCGCATCGACATCGCCGAAGCGCGCCGCATCCTGGACGAAGACCATTATGGCCTGCCCAAGATTAAGCAGCGCATCCTCGAATTCTTGGCGGTGCGCAAGCTCAACCCCGAAGGCAAGAGCCCGATCCTCTGCTTCGTGGGACCTCCCGGCGTGGGCAAGACCTCGCTCGGCCAATCGATCGCGCGCGCCATCGGCCGCAAATTCGTGCGGCTGAGCCTTGGGGGCCTGCACGACGAGGCCGAGATCCGCGGCCATCGCCGGACCTATATCGGCGCGCTGCCCGGCAACGTCATTCAGGCGATCCGGAAGGCCGAGACACGCAATCCGGTGATGATGCTCGACGAGATGGACAAGCTCGGCCAAGGCTTCCACGGCGACCCGTCGGCAGCCCTGCTCGAGGTGCTGGATCCTGAGCAGAACTCGACCTTCCGCGACAACTATCTCGCGGTTCCCTTCGATCTGTCGCGGGTGATGTTCGTCGGCACGGCCAATGTGATCGACACCATCCCCGGGCCCCTTCGCGACCGTATGGAGATCATCGAGCTCCCCGGCTACACCGAGGAGGAGAAGGTTGAGATCGCCAAGCGCTATCTCCTGAAGCGCCAGCTCGAGGCGACTGGGCTTACGCCCGGAGCTTGCGAGATCACCGACGACGCGATCCGCGCCATCATACGCGACTACACGCGCGAGGCCGGCGTCCGCAATCTCGAGCGCGAGATCGGCGCAATCTGCCGCCATGTCGCCACCCGCGTTGCCGAAGGCAAGGTGGAGCACATGAAGATCGATGCCGCCGATCTGCACGCGATCCTCGGCAGCCGCCGCTTCGAGAGCGAAGTCGCCATGCGCACGAGCGTCCCCGGCGTGTCGACCGGGCTTGCCTGGACTCCCACCGGCGGCGACATCCTGTTCGTCGAATGCGCCCGCGTGCCCGGCAACGGCAGGTTGATCCTCACAGGTCAGCTCGGCGACGTGATGAAGGAGAGCGCGCAAGCGGCGCTAAGCCTGGTCAAGGCGCGGAGCGCGTCGCTCGGCATCGAGGACAGCGTGTGCGAGAACTCGGACATCCATCTGCACGTGCCGGCTGGCGCCATCCCTAAGGACGGCCCGAGCGCAGGCGTTGCCATGTTCATCGCCATCGTGTCCCTGCTCACCGGGCGCACGGTGAAGAACGACACGGCCATGACGGGCGAGATCTCGCTGCGCGGTCTGGTGCTTCCCGTTGGCGGTATCAAGAACAAGGTGCTCGCCGCCATGCGCGCAGGCATCACCACCGTGCTTCTGCCCGAGCGCAACCGCAAGGACTTCGAGGACGTGCCGGAGGCTGCGCGTAACGCGATGAAGTTCGTGTGGCTCTCGACGGTCGACGACGCCATCGCCGCCGCGTTCTGACGACCTATCCTTCGGTAGGACTTGATCCTCGCCTTGGGCGGATTACGTATCGTTCGGGAGGGAGGGGATGAACTTGCCCAGGATGTGGCGCCGCGAAACGAGGCGCGAACAAGGAGAGAGACATGAAAAGCGCATTGATGGCGGTGGTGATCACGGCTCTGATGGGCGGCCTTGTGGTCGGCCCCGTGACGCAGCAATCAGCGGAGGCCCAGGTCTATAGCGGGTTGAAGACCCTCAGCTCCACCAGTGGCACGCCGACGAGCGGAACTACCCACGACCGCGACGACGTCATTCTGGTTGGCCGTGGCGCCGACGCGGGCGATTTCAAGACGCCGCCTGCCGCTATGCCGGCCAGGATAACGGTTGGATCGGCCTCTACATCAATCCGGTGACGTACGCGTTCTGGGAGCAGATGAAGGCCAACCCGAACATCCCCTACAAGCCGTTCGGCGCGGGGTCCTAGGAGCCAATTCCAGCGGCTTACGGCTA
>CAWHAX010000014.1:0-49432 GCA_963827365.1 uncultured Alphaproteobacteria bacterium
AGAAGCTTCTCGCTCGTGTCTGGGGCCGAGCCGTCAGGCGAGCTCGAATTCGAGGCGAAGATTCTCGGGCCTGGCGGTAAGATCATCGCGGCGAAGGCCTTCCATAACACGGCCCCTGCGACCGGCACCGATGCGCCGGCGGCAGCTTCTGCCCTGAACCAGGCCTTCGCCAACGCCGCGACCGAGCTCGTGCCGTGGACGGTCGAGGCGATCAAGAACGCGCCGCCGGAGCCCGTGCCCCCGCCTGAGGATCAGGCGAAGCCTCCGGAGCCCGCGCCGCCGGCCGATGACCAAGCAGTGCCGCAAGCCGAACCGCCCGCGGGGCAGCCTCCAACCTAGCGCTGCATACTCTGCGTAAAAATGAAAAGGACTGACCCCGACGCCAGGAACGCCCCCAACCCAAGGCACTGGTACTTTCTGACCGAGGTGCAAGAAAGTCACAGACCCGCGGCGAAGGAGGGTCTTCGCTCGGCGACGGGGGCTCAAATGAACGCACTGGACCTTTATGTCGAAGGTCGGTTGAACCACGAGCAACGAGATGAAAAATAAGTCCGATGTAGTGGTGGAGGTGCATCAAGGCAGTGACACTGCATACAATATTTCCTTTTGGCGCGTTCTTCTCCTCTGTATCCCGGCACTAATTCTCGGTGCGGCTCTCCGGGCTTCATTCTTAGCGGTTACGCCCGAAGTTTATTATCAAACAGATACCTATTCTTATTTTATAACAGCTTCGAAATTATTGACTGAGGGCGATTTCCATATCAATCCGAAGCGGAGTTTTCTTTACCCTATCTTGCTCGTTTTTGCGCCTCTTCTTCCAGGCAGCGTGGCGGTCGGGGTCGCAGTCATCCAGCACATCCTCGGTTTGGCAATTATCGTCGGAATCGGCTGGATAGTCGCCCAAATGACGCGGTTACCAGTCCTGTGGGTACCGCTGGCCACAGTTGTGGCAGCCGTTTGGCCACGTATGCTTTGGCAGGAGCACGTGATGACTGCAGAGGTGTGGCTGCTAGCGGCTTTCGTAGCAGCCGTCGCCATTGCCCTCCCTTGCGGAGCATTGAGAGATAAGAGCCGACTATTCTGGTTTCTCGTAATGCTTGTTGTAATGGTCTCCCTCAAGCCACACGGGAGACCGCTTTGGTTGGGGCTAATGATCACGGCGATCGCCATGGCCGGCAACCCATTGAAGTGGGAGTGGAGGAGTCTCGGCGCGGTCATGATCGCCGTTGTCATTATGCTGACGTCACCGTCAGGAAGCGATCGCCAGGGCGGCTGGTTACTACTCACTTCAAGCTTTCCCTTCGTTAAGACCGAAGGTGAACCTTACTCCGAGTATCGCGCTCTTTTGCGGCCCTTCGTTGAGGATGCTCGGGGCGATCTTGAGAACTACGCTTCACGCCAAGGTTATTACAAGAAAGCTCTAGGCGGACAACAGACGGCAAAGTTCGTCATCAGTGATAAATGGATTGAGTTGACGAAAAAGAAAAATCTAAAACTTTACGTCAAGGTGGTCAGACGCTTGGCTCTTGAAGGTATATTTGCTCATCCGTATGAGTATTCTAAACTCGTACTTAGGAAAATTGCGCTGGCAGCCTCCGAGAAGGGTCCGGGGGATACGATCTCGCCGGGAAAATTCTGGAGGTCCCAGGAACGCGAGACCGCCAAGCGCCTGGATCAAGTAGAATTGCTTTATGGGACTGACAGAGATTCCCACCTGCGCATGGTGGAAGAACGACGGCAGCGAACTATTTGGATTGCGCCGTTGATGCATAAACTGTCAAGGGGTTTGACTTGGACGCTATACAGCGAACGCGGTATCGGCAAGAGTCCCAATATCGGCTTGACGGCGCTCGGCTGGTTGCTGGCGCTGGGCGTTTTTGTGTGCCTCTCACCTCGCCATTTCGTTTGTCGAGCACTGCTTTTGTTGCCTGCGGTGTTATATCTCCTTGGGACTTTTGGCGTCGGTGATGCGCTAGGTCGTTACTTGCACCCTGTGGAATGGGTTGGAATTGTGCTCGTATTCATTGGGTTGGACGCCATGACCAACCTAATTGCACGTGGATCCGCTTGGCTTCGCCCTAGTACATGGCAATAAGTGATTACCGGCCAGGTGGCTCTACTTCCGTAAACAGCCAGCGAGCTACGGTTCCAGTCGTGTAAATTGGCGTGCACATCCGCGTGTGCCAGCGGCAGGTGCCGTAATAGGCATTGAAACCGCAACATCGACATTTCTCATCTATCGGATCGACTTTAAGGGCACTGCTGGAACACTCCAGTCCCTTGCCACCCAGCAATAAGCGTATCCATCAACCATGGCAGAGACGAAGAACGCTCTTTGCGAGTTTGATGAGGCTGTCCGGCCCCCCAACGTGCGATGCCGCTTTTCGCGCGAGATTCGGTGTCTTCAGACATGATAGTTTCAGCGCGTTGTGGCTCAATTGGTGTGGTGCAAAGAGTTGCGTCCATGACTGGCGGTGGTAAGGCCAAGAGTGAGCCAAGAGAGTTCGAGCTTAAACTTGAATTCGATCCCGCCGATCTTGCCGCCATCGAATCGCATCCGCTGCTCGCCGGAATAAGGCTCAATCGACAGGCCCTGATTTCGGTCTATTACGACACGGAGACCCGCGCGTTGCACAAAGCGCGGTTCGCGTTGCGCGTGCGCAAGACGGACCTAGGCTTTGTGCAGACGATCAAGGGCGATGGGCCTGGCGAGTTGTTCGACCGTCCGGAATGGGAGCAGACCATCGCGGGACCGCACCCTGACTTGAGCGCGATCGCCGGCACGCCGATCGAGGCGCTGCTGAAGAGTGACGCAGGCGAGCGCTTGCGGCCGCTGTTCCAAACCCGCATCGAGCGCGGCCTCTACCATGTCGAAAGCAACGGATCCGAGATCGAAGTCGCGGTCGATCGCGGCGAGATCGGCACGGTGGAGCGCAGGTCTCCCGTGCATGAGGTCGAGCTCGAGCTGAGGAAAGGCGACCCCGCCGAGCTCTTTGCCGTCGCGCGCCGGCTCTCGGCCAGCGTCCCCTTGCGACTTGCGGTGAAGACCAAGGCCGAACGCGGCTATGAGCTCGCGATGGGCGCAGCCCCGGAAGCCGAGAAAGCGACGCGGCTCTATCTCGATGGCGGCCTCAGTTGCCGGCAGGCTTTCCGCGCGATCGGTCAGAATTGCCTCCGTCAGATCGTCGTCAACGAGCGCGGCATGTGCGCCGGCGATGCGAGCTCGCTACATCAGATGCGCATCGGATTACGCCGCATCCGTGCCGCCATCGTTGCCTTCGAGAAAGTCGTCGCTGATTCCGAGCAGGAGCGGATCCAGGCCGAACTGAAATGGATCACCAACGAGCTCGGGCCTGCCCGCGATCTCGACGTGATCGAGGTCGACATCCTGAAGCCGATGAGCGCCACGCACGGCGGCGATGGGCGATACGCAGAGACGCGGCGCGCCTTCGATGAAGCTCGCGCCAAGGCCTATCGGTCTGCTATCGGCTCGGTGCGCTCGGACAGGTTCCGCACCGCGTTGCTCGATATCGCCGAATGGATTGAGGCCGGACCGTGGACGCGCGACAAAGACTTGCGCAAGCGCCGCGACGAAAAAGTCGTCGGCCACGCCGCCAAACTTCTCTCTCGTGGACGCAAGCGGATCAGGGAAGACGGCGCGGACTTGCGCGCGCTCAGCACCAAGAAGCGCCATAAGCTTCGCATAAGGGCAAAGAATTTGCGCTATGCCGTCGAGTTCTTTGCCGGCATCTTTCCCGGCGGGGAGAACGCCAAGAGGCGCGAGTCGGCGCTGACTGCCTTGAAGGAACTCCAGGACCAACTCGGCGCGCTGAACGACCTCGCGCAGCGCGAGGCTCTCGTCGCCAACGGCCATAACCTCGGACATCATGCCGATGGGCTGCTGGCGCCGAAGGGGGCTGATGTGGACCAGCTGCTCGAACGCGCCCAAAAAGCGCATGCGGACTTTTCCGCGGTGAAGTCCTTCTGGAAATAAGTGCGCGCCGATCAAGTGGCGGGGCTGGCGCCTGGCTTCGGTTCCTCCCTGATCACATCGACTGCCTTCTTGTCGGTGCGAAGCCCGAGAAAGACCGGATGGCGCATTTCGCCCTTTGCGGTCCATTCGGTGAACTTCACCTCGCCGACGAGCTTGGGCTCGATCCAGGTGGTGTTCGCCGCATCGGGCACCTTCTCGGCAACCGGCTTTGTCGTGGTGATCAGTGGCACCATCAGAGCGTAGAGCGATTTCAGCATCTCGCGATCGAAGCCGCTGCCGGCGCGGCCGACATAGCGCCATGCTTTGCCGTCGCGCACGGCAAGCAGGAGCGAGCCGAAATATTCTCGCGAGCGGCGTGGCGCGGTGAAGCCGACAATCACCACCTCCTGGCCAAGAGAGGTCTTGACCTTGAGCCAGTCGCGCGTTCGCTCGCCGGAGTAGTAACGGCTTGTGGCGAGCTTCGCCATGATGCCTTCTTCGCCGGCGCGCGCCGCGCGCTTGAAGGCGGCGATGCCCTTGTCCCACACGTCCGCGCTGTAATGCAGCAGCTTGTCCTTCGGCAGGAGCTTCGCCAGCATCTGCTTCCGCTCGATGAGCGGGCGGCCGCGTAAGTCCTCTTCCCAGCGATAGAGAAGGTCAAAGGCGCAATAGAGGAGGCGCGCCTTCTCGCGTTCTGCGTTTTGAAGGAGCTGGAAGCGGGAGCGGCCTTGCGCGTCGAGCGCCACAAGCTCCCCGTCGAACACGGCAAAGCCGTCAATCTTGCGTAAAGCTCGGCAAATCGATGGATATTTGCTCGACAGGTCGATCAGGTTCCGCGAATAAAGCGCGACCGAGCCGTCCTTGATTACGGCCATCAGGCGGAAGCCGTCCCATTTCGTCTCGAAGATCCAATCGGGGTCGTCGAAGGGCTTGTCGGTCAGGGTGGCAAGCATGGGGCGGAGGTCGGGCTTCATGGGAGGGTGCTTCCATGCCAAACGCGGTTAGCGGTAAAATACTCTAGCAGCGATAGCGCTGAAAAAAGGGGAGAGAAACGTGGATCTCGCTGAGCTTAACAGAGTTGCCAATTTCCTGGTGACGCCCGGAAAGGGCGTCCTTGCCGCGGACGAATCCGCAGGCACGGTGAAGAAGCGCTTCGACGTGATCGGGGTCGAATGTACCGAGGACAATCGCCGCGACTACCGCGAGTTGCTGTTCCGCTCAAAGGGCATGGCGAATATCTCGGGCGTGATCCTGTTCGATGAGACCATCAGGCAGAAGGCGAAGGACGGGACGCCGCTCGTCAAGGTCATCGAGGCAGCGGGCACGCTTCCCGGCATCAAGGTGGACAAGGGCGTAAGGCCGCTTCCCTTCTGTCCGGGCGAAGTCATCACCGAGGGACTCGACGGCTTGGGCGAGAGGCTCGCCGAGTACCGCGAGCTCGGCGCGAGATTCGCCAAATGGCGCGCGGTCATCGATATCGGCGCAGGCATCCCGAGCTATGCCTGCATCAACGCCAATGCGCACGCGCTTGCCCGCTACGCCGCGCTCTGCCAGAGCGAGGACATCGTGCCGATCGTCGAGCCGGAGGTGCTGATGGATGGCGACCACGATATCGACCGCTGCGCCGAAGTCACCGAGTTCGCGCTGAAGGCGCTCTATGAGCAGCTCTATTACGCGCGGGTGAAGATCGAAGGCACGGTGCTCAAGCCGAACATGGTGGTGCCGGGCAAGAAGTCTGCGAAACAGGCGTCGGTCGCCGAGGTGGCGGAGAAAACGGTGCGCGTGCTGAAAGAATGCGTGCCGGCCGCAGTGCCGGGGGTCGCCTTCCTTTCCGGCGGACAGTCCGACGTCGATGCGACGGCGCGGCTCGACGCCATGAACAAGTTGGGCGGCCTCCCCTGGAAGGTCAGTTTCTCGTATAGCCGCGCCCTACAGGCCGCGCCGCAAAAGGCCTGGTCGGGCAAGCCTGAGAACGTCGCCGCGGCGCAAGCCGCCTTCGCTCATCGCGCGCACATGAACGGGCTCGCCTCGCTAGGGCAATGGAAGCCTGAACTGGAGCGAGCCGCGGCGTAAGTGGATTTGCTCTTAGGGATGGTGGGCTGAGACGGCTTTCGCCACCTCGCCGGTGATGTCGCGCGGCAGCGCGTGCGAGACGTCGACGAGGCTCACCATGCCGATCATTCATCTGCATCGCCTCGTCGAGCACCGGCAGCCTGCCGATCTGCTTTCCCTTCATGATGCACGGCGTCCTCGATGTCTTGGTTGTCGCGGCAATAGGCGACGCCGGAGGTCATCACGTCCTTGGCCTTGACATTGGAAATGCTCTCGTTGTCGGCCACACAACGGATGGTAATGTCCCGATCGGTGACCATGCCGACGAGGGCGCCGTTGGTGGCGACCGGAATGGCGCCGACATCGAGCTCGCGCATTCTCTTGGCGACGGCTCTGATCTCGGTCTCGGGCGAAACGCATTCGAAACCCTTATGCATCACGTCTTTCACTTTCATGGGCAACTCTTCTTCAGGAGGAGATGCCTTCAGTCTCAGAGTCTTAGGATGCGTGGGATTTGACGTCGCCTCTGAGCCGCCTCGCGTGGTCCTCAACTCGCCTTGCGGCGGCGTCGAAGGCGTCACGGATAGCGACATAGACGTCCTCATGCGCTTGGTTCTTCGCTCCCTCCTTCACATGCACGTCTTTCTTGCCAGGCATGCCGACATCAACACGGACTTTGTACAGCTTGCCCTTGTGGTGCCGCCGATGCGGCGCCTCGATGGTCACGTTGCAACTCACGATGCGCTCAAAGTAGCGGTCGAGCTTTGCCGCTTTCTCGCGGACGGTCGCTTCCACGGCGGGCGATGGGTCCATGTTCCGGAAGCTGATCTGCAAAGGTATCTGCATCGTCGTCTCCTTTCGCTACACGAAGCCAGCGCTTCCCCCTAAGCTCGAGAGCCAGTCTCGATCTCATTGATGATGTCGTCCACATCGAAAACGCACCGGTGAGGCCGCCGGTTCGACCATTGTAATGGTCTCACCGTCCCCGCATCTTGACTTGGTTCAATGCGGGTTTTGCGAAGGCCCAAGTTCTCACAGGGTCAGGCTTTTGCCGCGCAAAGGACGGAAGGCGCGAGAGGGCTCCGGTCAGGGCGCAGCGGTCACCCGCAGATTGCCCATCATGCCCCCATCCTCGTGTTCGAGGATGTGGCAATGGTAGGGAAATTTCCCGACGATCGCCGTTCCGGGTGGACGGAACCGGTTGCCGCAAACCGAGTCCGTTGTTGTCTTAACCGACCGTCGCGGTTGGAGTTGGCAGCGGCTCCGAGAAGGTTTGATCGTCGGCTTGCCGATGTGGCAGGCTTTGACCCCGATTCCCGGCGTCGGCAGACGGATTTGTTGGTTCGAGAAGGGCCCGATATTGACAATTCTTGACGCGAATTTGACTGCCGTCGAAATGCTCTTCAGCTGCTTCGTAATTAGGCAAACGCGCGTCGCTCAACGCACCGGGACGCTCCCCTTTCGCGGGTTGCAAGCGATGCCGCGGCTTGTTACGCTTGTTCTCCGCTGATCGTACAAGACATTGATATAGCCTGTGTTTTCGACACAGCCGAGGACAGTGTCGAGCGCCGGCGGAAGGGCGGATTTTCGTGGCGGAAATGTCACAAGAGTTTTGAAAACGTCCGCGCCTCCTCGGATAGCAATTTACCTTCCAAAAGGAATCCTTATAAGCAGAGGTAGAACTCTCTTATCGGGCGAGTTCTGTCACGGCGCTCGTGATGGGGCTCTACTGGGTGACGCCGGGAGGCTAATCCGGACCGAGAGTTTGGATTAGGCAATTTTTATCAGGGAAGGTGGAGATGGACATGTTTGGGGGACTGACAAAAACATCCAGCCGCATCGCCATCGCAGCCGCGCTTGGGATGACGCTTGGCGGTTTCGCCATGAGCGCCAGCCCTGCCAAGGCCGCAGATCTTGGTGGCGACTGCTGCGCGGATCTCGAAGAGAGGGTAGCTGAGCTCGAGGCGACGACCGTCCGCAAGGGCAACAAGAAGGTCTCAGTGACCTTGTCCGGTTGGGTGGTCAAGCTGGGATCTTGGTGGGATGACGGCCACGAGACGAACTTCTACACGGGTGATAAGGACACCACCCTGTCGAGCCACTTCCAGATTTCCGGTAGCGCTCAGATCAGCCCCGGCTGGTCGGCTGGTTACACGATCGCCGTCGAGGTGCCCGGCAATTCTGCTTCGGTCGGTTTTGCCGAGAACCAGTTCAACGACAATGCTTGGAACTGGACCGGCCTTGGCGGACTCTCAGTCAACACGCTGCTCTCCTACATGTGGATCAAGAGCGATAGTGTGGGGCACCACCAACTGGGGTCAGCTCAGCCAGGCAACGGATAACGTAGCGTTACTGCCAGACCTGTCTGGCACCATTATCGAAGCCAATGCCGTGCTCTTCGACGGCGCCGGCATGTTCATTCGCCCGAAGGGCGCCAAAAACTCTAACGATCTGTTTTCCGACTTCACGTGGGGCAATGTTGTAACTTGCCTCAGCGGCGGCGGCGGCGTGGGCGCGGACTGCGCCGGCTATCCCTACAATGGGTTCCGGTACGATACGCCGACCTGGGCTGGTTTCAGCGTCTCGACCGGCTACTATGAGGACGACGTTTGGGATGTGGCGGTGAAATACGCTGCAGACTGGAACAGCATCAAGTTCTCAGCGGCTGTTGGATACACGCAGTTGACCGACGAAGGCTGCCGCGGTTCCGGCGCCCCTTGCACGAACGCCGTGGTTCTCGGCGGCGGCGGCGCGCCTCACCAGGATTTCCGGAAGGATGCCCAAATATTCCAGGTTGGCGCATCGGTGTTGCACGTGCCATCGGGTCTATTCGTGTATGGCTTGTATCAGCGCGAACAGAACGACGGCACGCAGTGGCAGACGGTAAAGTTTGATAGCAATGATAACGCCTTCAAGCTTCACGACAGCAACGCCAATGAAAACGACGTTTGGTATATCAAGGCTGGTATCAAGAGGGCCTGGATGCCCGCGGGTGCAACCGTGATCTTTGGTGAATATGGCCAATATAGGGATCAGTTTTCCGGCCTGTGCGATCTACCGAGCGGCAACGAAAACATCATCGGTGGTAACGACTGCCAGCGCTTCCTGCCGATTGGCGCGCTCGCACAAAACGTCAACATCACCACAGGGCGCGTGACCCAGCATTTCAAGAAGGGAGATGCCATAACGGAAAGCGCGGTCGTAACGAGCTCTGAGGTCACCCGCTGGGGCATTGGTGTGGTCCAAGAGATCAACTCTGCCGCTATGCACGTCTTCGCTCGGTGGCAGCATCTCGATCTTGACCTCACTTCGACAAGTCTCGGCTCTAGCTGTATTCAGAGCTCTGAGGAAGGCAGTTTTTGCGCAACAAACGGTAGGTTTGGCGACAAGCTGAAAACCGATTGGGAGGGTCTGGACATCTTCCAGATCGGCGGCGTGATCTTCTTCTAAACGAATAACCACCTTTCCAGATTGAAGCCGCCCCCTTCGGGCGGCTTCTTTTTACCACTATCCGGGTGCGTCTCGCGTGCAGACAAGCATGGGCCGCGATGCTAATTCTTCACCTCCCTGGGAAGGATTTGCGGCGAGCAGAGGTAAATAACCCTAGCGTGC
Organism: uncultured Alphaproteobacteria bacterium; assembly: GCA_963827365.1. Classification (GTDB taxonomy): domain Bacteria; phylum Pseudomonadota; class Alphaproteobacteria; order Rhizobiales; family Methyloligellaceae; genus Methyloceanibacter. The sequence goes on from CAWHAX010000014.1 coordinate 9,638, forward strand.
CGCTCTTGCCATGTGTCGCTCCAAGACACAACACCAGTGCACACCTGCCAAACACGACTATGCCTCATTTCGGGTATTGAGAAGGGTTTGAGCACTAAAAGGAATGGCAGCATGATTGCGTCCTTGGACGGATGGACCGCGCTTCGCCGGTCGGGCCTGCTTGTCTCGCTTGCAGCCCTTGTATTGGGATGCGGACCAACACTGGCGATAGCCCAACAAGGCCAACAGCCGTCAAATCCTCCACTAAAGTTGCCATCAAAGGCGGGCAAGGCTCAGGGCGATTACAGCGCCTGGGTCAAGCTTTGCACGAAGACTGAAAAGACTGGGAATAAACAAGTGTGCGTGGTCAAATACGAGGCGCTGGATCCAAAAACTGGAGATGTTTTGGTGGCGGCCGCAGTGCGCACCACCGAGGGAGAGGATAAGAAGGACCTACTAATCGACGTACCGACTTCTTTTTCGCTGGTGATGCCCGCCGGCATTCGCATCAAGATCGACAAGGAGGAGCCGATTTCACTGCAATATGCTGTTTGTCTCCCAACAAGCTGTCAGGTTCACACTGAACTGACGAAACAGGTGTTGCAGAGAATGAGGAATGGCGAAAAGATGCTTGTCGCTGCCATAAATGTGCAGCAGAAGCCGGTGACCTTCCTGGTTCCACTTAACGGCTTCGCCAAGACTTCCGACGGAGCCCCGGTGGACACAGCCAGATATCAAGAAACCAGACATCGCATGATGGAGTTCGCCAAAAAGGCTGCCAAGGAGCAAACTGCAAGCGGTCGGGAAGTAAGCCCCTCACAGGTCGGGGCGCCCAATGTGACTACAGTTCCCATGAGGAAACCCCCGGGAGAATCGCCGCAAAAGTGAGGTTGGCGGCGGGTTGCTCCCCTGGCCCGAGCCCGGCAAGACCGCCGGGTGCAGAGGGCCAGTATCAAAGCGGAAGGGAACAACGCCGCGCGGCCTCCCTACTAGATAGCTCCGTGCTTGACGGGCGCTTCCGCATGATAAGGTGACCCGGACATCGCAATCTCACAACAAGCATGTCGCAGATGTGCCATTAGCAGAAATGTGCTCGCCAACCAGAGCAACTGCCGGCGACCCCGACCGCGCCAACCATAATAGAAAAAAGGGCATTGGCTGAGGGATGTGGCTGAATAGCTACATCCAGGCTGTAAAAGTGATTCATCATACCGCTGTCACTAGACTGTCATTGCTCGCCTCCTAGACTTACCTCGAAACGCAGGGAATTTGCCGTCCTGAAGTCGGGAGAACGCTGCGCCATAAACAAGAGGACTGCGCGGCTACGGGGAAAAGCCGCTCATCGTTGATAGCGTCATTCAACATAGAATTGGAGGGGTCATGATCGGGGGATTGAGGGGGACCGCCAGCCTTATGGCGATCGCTGCCCTATCTTGCATGATGGGAGCGCAACCGGCCAAGGCTGCTGATCTCGGCGGCGATTGTTGCGCCGATCTCGAGGAGCGTGTCGCCGAACTTGAGGCAACCACCGTCCGCAAGGGCAACAAGAAGGTCACAGTGCAGGTCTACGGCAAAGTCAACGAGGCAGTTCTGTTCTGGGACGACGGCGCTGAACAAAATGTCTACACCGTGAACAATCAATACAGCTCCACAAGGTTTGGCTTCAAGGGCACAGCGAAAATTAGTGGGGATTGGAGTGCTGGTTACCAGCTTGAGATCGAGTCACGGATCGCCTTGTCCGGTAATTTGGATCAGTTCGACGATGATAACCGCGACGATCCGGAAGGCTCTCTTAAGGTTCGGCAATCGAACATGTTCATCAAGCATAAGCAATACGGAACGGTGCGCTGGGGCCTGAACAGCACGCCGAAGGACAATATTGTTAAGGATACTAACGTCACGGAACTGGAAGACACGATGTTCGGCGACATCGATATGATGCGAAGCTTCCTGCTGCGACCAAAGGGATTCAACAATGCCGAGGGCTTGTCGACAATCCGATGGTCGGACATCGCCAGATGCTACAGCGCTTCCGATACCTTCGACTGTTCAACCCGCCGCCATGGTTTTACCTACCTGACACCTGAGTGGAGCGGTTTTAGCGCGGGTTGGGGCTACTATGAGGATGACATTTGGAGCGCCAGCATCCGCTACAAATCGCCGAAGGAGTGGGAGAATTGGGCGATCGGCGGTGGCTTTGCCTATGAAGATTTCCGTGACGAACGCATTCAGGATGGCGGCGGCGGCGTCGCGTCCGGACCTTTTCCACCTCCCTCAAGCAACATCACCTTCTTCAAGCGCGACATTCAGGAGTGGGCTGGCTCATTCTCCATCAAGAACATACCGACGGGCCTGTTCTTTTACGGCGAGTACAGCGCTTCCAAGCAGGAGGACTCAAATACCATTAACGGAGGCGTCTTCAACGGGGCTAGCCCGCCCGAATATAATGGCTATGACCTCCAAATCGGCATTCAGCGCGACTTCGTATGGAACGGAATCGGTCCTGGTATGCTCGGCGAAACGTCTATCTTCGGCGGCTTCACAAACATGCACGACGGCATCAGCTGCGGCAGCAATGGAAATGGCGGCAGTCTCGGGCGCATTCCCGCCAATTGCTTTATCACCGCCAACAACTTCGACAATGTGCCGGTGAACACGCAGATCACTGGCTCCGATGTCGACAGATGGTATCTCGGTTTGGATCAAGAAATTGAATCGGCTTCCATGCATCTGTATGCGGTCTATCAGCATTTGGAAGCTGACATCGATCTCATAACGCGCGGTGACGGTTCTGTTACCTGCAAGGGGACGGAGTGTGTGTCGTCCGGAAAGCTGAGGCGTGTCCCCGCTCCACTGAACGACTTCGATCTGATCTACACCGGCGGTCGCATTTACTTCTAGGTTTATGTCCCCGTTTCCGGGACAGGGAGGGCAACACTGCGAATTTTTTGCGGGCGGCTTTGAAAGGGCCGAAGTAATAATGGACGTGACGTCGCGGGAGCTCATCTGCCGCCCCTTAGCTGCACTAAGAGATAACAAAGTCGAGGCGGAAAAGCTTGAGCGTCAAAAACGATCGGCAGCCAGGAAACTACATTATCGGCCGGGTGTGCACGCCATGATGGACTGGCTAGCTGATCGATTGAATAAAGATTTGTGCTCAACTTACGCCGAAAGCGATGATCTGGCGCCGCGTCCGCTAAGCCGGCATTTCTGTTTTCGCTAAAGCTGGCGCCGCGTCCGCTAAGCCGGCATTTCTGTTTTCGCTAAAGGTTGATTCACGTTCACCCCGACGAGCTGACGAGTATTTCGGGAATATTCTCACGATCATCGGCAACTCAGGACGCGCAATCATTACCTGCAAGTGGAGCGCAGGGAAGTCGTTTCAATTTGCGCGCCAGAGCTGGGCGCACGCACAGGAGCTGCTGAGCGAAACCGTTGCCCGAATCGGAGGCAGGCTTGTCGTGCTCAGCGGCGAGGACTCAGAGCACACGGACCTCCATGCTGTGGCTCAGATCGGGACGCTGGAGGTCCGTGCGGCGAGCTGACGCCAATTACTTTGCCAACGGCTCCGGGTGCCGCTATGCGCTCTCCTTGGGCTTTTTTGAGAGGCGACGCCGGCGGCCCTTCCAGGGGGGAGGGTTGTGGCCGGGCCGATCCGGGGCTATCTGTGAGGCACGAGCCTGGACGCGCAAGAAGGATCGCCATGCAGAAGGAAAGCCCCAAAGGCGAAGCCCGCACCCCGGTCCTGACCGTCAAAAATGTCTCCTATTTCTACGGATCGAAGCAGGCGCTCGACGATGTTAGCTTCGCTGTATTTCCGGGAAGGGTAACCGCGCTGCTTGGCCCGAACGGCGCCGGCAAGACGACGCTCTTCTCGCTGATCACCCGGTTGTTCGACGCGCCCACCGGGCGCATCGAGATCTGCGGCCGCTCAGCCGCGGAATGGGGCTCAAGGGCGCTCGCGCCGCTCGGCGTCGTGTTCCAGCAACCGACGCTCGACCTCGATCTCACGGTCAAACAGAATCTGCGGTACTTCGCGGCCCTCAGAGGGCTCAAGCGCAAGGATGCCGATGAGAGGATGATGCAGGCCTTGGACGCGCTCGACATGGCCGAGCGCCTCAATGAGCGCGTCCGCGCGCTGAACGGCGGCCACCGGCGCCGGGTCGAGATCGCGCGCGGGCTCCTGCACAGCCCGAAGCTTCTGCTGCTCGACGAGCCGACCATCGGCCTCGACGTGCCGACCCGCACGGCAATCGTGAAGCACATCCATGAGCTTGCACGCGCCGACAATATCGGCGTGTTGTGGGCCACCCATTTGTTCGACGAGGTCGAGCCCGACGACGACCTGCTCGTGCTCAACAAGGGGCGCATCGTCGCGCGCGGCGTCGCCAAGGACGTGGTGGCGGAGACCGGCGCCGGCGACCTCGGCGGTGCCTTCCGGCTTCTAATTGGTGGCGACACCGAAGAGGACATCGCCGCATGAGCACGATGCATCTCGTCCGCGCCTTCAACGGCATCGTCTGGCGGGAGCTGCTGCGCTTCCTGCAGCAGCGCGAGAGGTTCTTTGCGGCGCTGGTCAGGCCATTGATCTGGCTCATTATTTTCGCGGCCGGCTTCCGCGCTGCGCTCGGCATTTCGATCATCCCGCCCTACCAGACCTACATCACCTACGACGTCTACATCACGCCTGGACTGCTCGCGATGATACAGCTTTTCAACGGCATGCAGAGCTCGCTCTCCATGGTGTACGACCGCGAGATGGGATCGATGCGCGTGCTCTTGACCACGCCGTTGCCGCGCTGGTTCCTGCTTTTGTCTCGGCTCTTCGCCGGCGTCGCGGTTTCGCTGCTACAGGTCTACGCCTTCCTGCTCATCGCTTATTTCTGCGGCGTCGAGCTGCCGCCATGGGGCTATCTCGCGGCACTGCCGGCGCTCATCCTGACCGGCCTGATGTTCGGCGCGCTCGGTATGCTGCTCTCCTCGACCATCAAGCAGCTTGAGAATTTCGCCGGCGTGATGAACTTCGTGATCTTCCCGATGTTCTTCGCCTCCTCGGCGCTCTATCCGTTATGGAAGATGCGCGAGGGAAGCCTCTGGCTTTATTACCTCTGCCTGTTCAACCCGTTCACCTACGCCGTCGAGCTGATCCGCTTCGCCTTCTATCTCGAAGTGAATTGGCAGGCGCTCGGCGTGGTCGGTGGATGTCTCGCCGCGTTCCTCGGTCTGTCGATTTGGGCGTACGATCCGTCCTTCGGCATCCAGCAGCGGAAGGCTGGCGCTGCCGCGGCTGCCTGAGCGCCCTTAGCCTAGCCGGTGGCGAAGTTTGCCGGATGGCGTTTCAGCAGATCGGCATAGATCTCCTCGACCGTCGCCGGATCGCGCTCGTCCTGCGGCACGGAAATCGGCACGACGGCAACCACATGAGTTGGACGTGGCGCGAGCAGCACCAGCTGATCGGCGAGAAGGATCGCTTCCCGCGCATTGTGGGTGACGAGGATCGCCGTCGTCGGACGCGCCGACCACACCTCCAGAAGCAGGCGGCGCAATCGGTCGGCGGTGCGCTCGTCGAGCGAAACGAAGGGCTCGTCGAGCAGGAGCAGATCGGGCCTCGGTGCGAAGGCGCGGGCCAAGGCGACGCGGCGGGCAAGGCCGAGCGACAGCTCCTGCGGGTAGCGCGGTAGCTTGTCGGCAATCTCGACCGAGGCGGCAAGATGCTCAAGCTCTGCGTTCGTCAGATCCTCGGCGACGATCTGGATATTCTGACGCACGGTGCGCCATGGGAGGAGCCGCGGCTCCTGAAACATGACGCCTATGCGCGCATTTTCCGGCACGTGTACCTCGCCGGTAAAGTGCGGGTCTAGACCGGCGACGATCCGCAGCAAGGTGGATTTGCCGCAGCCAGACGGGCCCATCAGCACTGTCATGCTTTGCGGGCGCACCTCGAGCACAAGATCGCGGATGGCGGGAACCGGCGTTCCGTCCGCGCCCGTGTAGGTCTTGTCCTCGATGCGGATCTCAAACTGGCTTGTTGCGCCAGCGGGTCGTACGTCGTTCAAGGGGCTGCACCAGTAAATATTCGATTGCGAGCATGACGGTGACGAAGGCGACGGTGTAGCCGAGAATGGCCGTCACGTTGAAGAGCTGAAAGTTGAGGTGGAGCTCGAAGCCTACGCCGTTCGGGCGCCCAAGCAGCTCGACCACCAAAACTATCTTCCAAATCAAGGAGATGCCTGAGCGCGAGGCGGCGGCAAAATAGGGCTGGAGCTGCGGCAGGGTGACGTTGCGCAATTTGCTCCAGAAGGATAGACGATAGGCGCGCGCCATCTCGTCGAGCCCGGGATCGAGCGCGCGAGCGCCTTCGCGCACGGTGACGACGACGTTCGGAATCTTGTTGAGCGCGACGGCGCCGATCGCCGCGGCTTCATTCAGCCCGAACCAGACATAGGCGAGAATGATGATGACGAGGGCAGGCAGATTGAGCAGCACGATCAGCCAGGGATCGAGCGCCCGGTTGAGAGCTTGTGACTCGCCCATGGCAAGGCCGATGACGCTGCCGATGGCCATGGCCACGAAGAACGACGCCGCCACGCGCCACAGCGTGATGCCGAGCTCGGCAAGAAGATCGCCGTGCACGGCCTCCTTGACCACGTAGCTCAGCACTTCGACCGGCCCCGGCAGCATTCTGCTCTGCGCGATCTCGGCGGCGATGAACCACACGAGCAGGAAGCCGGCGACCGAAACCACGGAAACGATCGGTCCGCGGTAAGACCGGAGCCCGGCAAGAGTTTCGGTAGGGGCCGCGCTGACGCTCAAGATTTGCCGCCCTTCCAGAACGTGCCGGGAGCAAGCTCGGCACCGGGACCAACCAGCTTCTCGCCGCCAAGCTCGCGCAAAAATTGATAGAGGACCTTGGCGTCGGATTCGTTCTCGGCCGTCGAGCGCTCTGGGATGCCCTCGCGGTAGCGCCGCCGAAGCGCCTCGAAGGTTGCGTCGTCCTCGGCCCGCATCAGCGGCCTGATGGCGTCCCAGGCTTCATTTGAGGTGGCCAGCAGCTCATCGGCCTTGGCGGCGGCGCGCAGAAAGCCGTCGACCGCTTTCAGGTTCTCCTTGGCCCAGGCCTCGCTGAATACGTAGCCGACCATGGCGACTTCGCCCTTGGCGCCAAGCTCGCTCACCACGTCCTCGATGCCGATCAGCTGCTTGAAGCCTGCTGCCTCGAGCCTTGCGGCGTACGGCCAGAAATTGAGCACGGCGTCGATCTCGCCCTGCTTCGCTTTCTCGGCGAGGAGCGGCGGCGCGCCGAAGACCTGCCTCGTCTCGGTTCTGAGATCGAGATTGGCGGTGCGGAGCGCATAGGCGACGATCAAGAGCCAGCTCTTGTCGATCGGGCCGCCGGCTACGCCGAGCTTCTTGCCCTTGAGGTCGGCGAGAGTCTTGATCGGAGAATCGGCGGGAACCATGATGGCGCCGAGCGCCGTGGTGAAGGGAGCGAAGGTGAAGTCGGCGCCGCCGGTGCGCTCCCGCGACACCCAAAGCCAATCCGTGGCGATGATGTCGGCAGAGCCGCTTTGCAGGCCGACCGCGGTCGCGTCGGTGCTGGCGAGCGACATCACGTCAAGCTCGATCCCCTCGGCCTTGTCGAGACGGTTCCGTTGGATGGTGTCGAGGACCCAACTGACAGTGCCGAATTTCAGAACGCCGACCCTGACCTTGGTCGGCGCATCGGCGGACTGACTAGGAGTGAAGCCTCCGAGGGTGGCGATCACGAATGCTAACAGAGCTAAACGCAACGGGCGCTCCTTCCGCGTTGTTTTTTCTTCCGTCCCAAATCTCTGGGATTCGCCACGAGATGAGCGGGCAGCTCCGATGCCACCGGACGCGGCGGACGCTGCTCGTAACTCGCCGGGGCGAGGCCCGGAACTGGTATGGCGCGTGACCGCAAGAGTGGCGGGCATACTCTACCCATCCCGACAAACTAAGCAAGTTTTGCCCGGTAGGATTGCCACTTTTCCCTGTGTCTTTTGCCAAGCAACCTCAGCCCTTTAGCTATGTCCCAAAGCCCTCAGGCGGTAGCCGTGGCCCCTCACCGTTTCAAGCAAGGGTTCGCGGCCCGGCGTGTCGATCTTGCGGCGGAGCCGCGCGATATAGACGTCCACCACATTGGTGAGCGGATCCTCGCTATAGCCCCAAACCTGGTTGAGGATGCGGGTGCGCGAGAACACGCGGCCTGGCGCGCCCATGAGCAATTCGAGAATGGCAAGCTCTTTGGCGGTAAGCTTGATCTCCTCGCCGCCGCGCTTGACTTCAAGCAGGTCCCGGTTGAGCACGAGATCCGCCACCTGAACGACGTTCGAGCTCGGCGCGAAGTGATGGGAACGGCGGACCAAAGCCTCGATCCTCGCCAGCAACTCGTCGAAGTCGAAGGGTTTGGCGAGATAGTCGTCGGCGCCGACACGCAAGCCTTTGATCTTGTCCTCGAGCGTGTCCATGGCGGTCAGCATCAGAATCGGCGTGTGGTCGCCCTCCAGGCGCAACCGTTGGCAGACGTCGTAGCCGTGCATGTCGGGGAGCATCAGATCGAGGATGATCACGTCGAACTCGCCGGTCTTGGCAAGCTCGACGCCTTCGGCACCTGACGGGGCGACGGTAACGCCGTGGTTTTCGGCGCGCAAACCGCGATCGATGAAATCGGCGACCCGCGGCTCATCCTCGACAAGAAGCACGTTCACGCCGGCGTCTCCGGCGCGGAAGCGGGCAGCGCGACCGTGACGGTGGTGCCTTCGCCCAGTCGGCTGTCCATTTGTATCCTCCCTTTGTGGGCCTCGACGATGGCCTTGGCGACCGGCAGGCCGAGTCCTAAACCTTCTTCATTATGCTCGGTTGCATTGCCGCCCCGGCGGAAGCGCTCGAAGATTCCATCGAGTTCCTCCGGCGCGATACCGATGCCGTGGTCGGCGATGCTCACCCGAACCTCTCCATTGTCACTCGCTACGGCGACTTTCACCTCACCTTTGGAATTTGAATAACGTACGGCGTTGTCGAGCAGAACCATGAAAAGCTGGCGGAGCCTCGCCGGATCGCCATAGACGAGATCGTGCGCCGATCCGTTGCTGTAGCTGATCCGCACCGATTTGGGGTGGGCGATCACCTTGGCGTCGCCGCACACTTTCTGAAGCAGGTTGCCGAGGTCTATGGACTGTAGATTAAGGCGTGCGGCGCCGGCGCCCTGGCGGGCGATGAACAGGAGATCGTAGACCAGCACTGAGAGATGCTTGGCCTGCTCCACGATACGGGCGATCGAGTTCTTGTATTCGGCGACTGGCTTGTTCTTGCCGCGGAGCGCGATCTCGCCTTCGCCGCGGATGACGGTTAGCGGTGTGCGCAACTCATGGCTGATGTCGGCGAAGAAGGCACGTCGTGTCTCGTCGACCTTGCGCAAAGAGGTGTTCGCCTGACGAAGCTCCTCGGTTCGTTCGGCGACCACTGCTTCGAGATTGGTGTGTGCGTCTTCCAGCGCTTTCTGATGCGACTGTAGATCGCCGGCCATGCGGTTAAAGCTTTTGCCGAGATCGGCGAACTCGTCCCGGCCGGAAATGGCGATGCGATGCGACAGGTCACCTTCCGCAAGCGCGCGCGTGCCGCGCAACAGCTCGGCGAGCGGTGCGCGGAGGCGCTGCAACAGTAGCATAACGAGCGCGAGCGTCACCAGAATGGCGACAGCGGCGTGGATCTGGCTGATGCGCTCGAGCTGGCTCAGAAGCCGCGCCGCATCGGCATCGATCCTGTCGACTTCGGCGGTTTCGTCGGCGACCGCGACCTCGATCAGCTCGTTGAGCTTCTTGTCGATGCCTCCCTTGAGGAGCGCGAGAAGGGTTGACCAGGCGTCGTCGGGGCGTCCGCGGCTTCGCAACTGCTCGACGTCCTCGAGCTGGGCGACGGCGTTTTGATATTCCTTCTTGATGGCATTGAGCCGTTCGACCTCTGCCGATTCAATTCGGCGCTCGCTGTCAGGGATCATAGCGATCTCTTCCTGGGTTAGCCTATCGAGCTCGGCGAGATCGGATTCGATAACCTTGTGAAGATAGGCGGCGCCGAGAGGCCGGTCGCTGATGCCGGTGAGGAGCGTGTCGGTCCACGATTTGAACAGCTGCTGGCTATGGCGGGAAAGCTGGAGCTGGCGCTCGAGTTCCTGATGGGCAACGCGCGAGCGGCTGAGATAGGCGTGAGACTGACTCACGCCCCAATAGGCAAGGGCGGCCGCGCTCAAGGAGAGAGCGAGCAGCAGGCCTGCGGTGATCAGGAGCTTCGTCTGGTAACGCATCTCAGTCTCAAGATCTGAGCTCCGGCCGTCCTCCGGGCGACTCAGATGTCGTCGGGCGTGCCGCTGTGTTGTAGCAGCCCAATATCTATAGTGGATTTTCCTGGATGCCAGTGAAGCTATCAGGGCACGGTTACTAGCTCCCCCAAAACCATCCAGCAGCATGCGGCATGGGAAAGTTTGGGACTTGCCAAGCCTGACGGAGGTCGCCGTCGTCAACGCACTGTGAAGCGGTAGAGTACCGAGAGCTCGATCGTCTCGTTAGGCCCATTGGCATCGGAGGAAACGGCGCCGATTTTTCGAGAGGGCGCCCGTGAGTTCCACGGGAAGAGTCCTTACTTATTCAGTTGAACGTTGGTGAGTGTTGAGACGCCGATGTCTTTCAGGCAATCGGCGACAGGCCCCGTATCAGATTTGCATTCCATCACGTCGTTGATCAGGAAGCTGCCAACCTGATCGCACGCCGTGCCATCGATGTCGAAAAGCTTCACCGATTTCTTCTCGGGCTTCAGCGGCCCGAGATCGACTGCGAAGCGCCTGCCAATAACGCCATCTGGCCGAAACAGCACAAGGTCAAGCTTCAGCTCCTCGTAAGCAGTTTTCGTCTTGTTGCCGACCACGAAATAGGCGCGGCACCCCTGGCCCTGTGGCTCAAGTTTGTTGAGCTCAATGGCGATCCCGCTCTCCTGTGCCACCGCTACACCAAGGTCCAGGGATAGGACAGTTGCGACCAGAAAACCGCTTATCCGCAAACGCAAGAACTTAGCGCGTCGGATAGCACTCACTACGCCTCGAGGGCTCACTGATTCGTGCATTCTTAGCTCCCTTTAAAGTGGTGACCGTATTCTGTTCAGCTCAAGAAGCTGCTTTTTGCAAGATTATCCCGAATTCAATTGGCAATCGTTCCCGTTAATCCGTCCGTCATCCCTTTTTCATGTCGTTGCCTGTATTGCGTCTAACTCGCTTGCGGACAACCCCACTTAGAATGGAGGCAGTGCATGCGAATGTTCAACCCTGCGGCCCTAGCGATCGCTGCATTCCTTCTTGGGCTTGCGTCAGCCTCCGCACGAGACGACGGTCAAGAAGCGTGTCGAAGCCCCTGGACTCCCGGCGGAGACTTGGAAGTTGGGACGAAAGAGCAGCTGCGGCGGGGAATACCCTATTAGCAGCGTCCGATGATGATGACTAAGTGTGAACAGACAGCATCGGGTATCACCGTACGACAAGCCCACAGATGACCGGCGTCCTAATAATTGACGATCATCCGATCGTGACTCAGGGCTGTCGCCAGCTTTTGGAAGATGCCCGCGTTACTGAAATCTATGAGGCGCGAGATATCGCGGACGGCTACGGTCAATATCGTGCCCACCGACCAGACGTCATCATCTTGGACTTGACGATCGGAAAAAGCGAACTCGGCGGCATCTCATTCATTCAACGCCTGCGTCGTCGAGACCGGCAAACGCCAATACTCGTCTTTACGATGCACGATGATCCACTGATCGTTGGTCGAGCCCTTACAATAGGCACGACAGGATATGTTCTAAAAGATGAACCATTCAACGAGCTGTCTCGGGCATTTGCCGAGGTTTGCCATGGCAGGACCTACGTAAGTTCGTGCCTTCTCCCTCTGACTAGCGGCGAAAAGAGGGTCGCAACAAACCCGTTGAGTCGTTTGAACCAGCGAGAGCTCGAAACGCTAATGCTTCTAATTGAGGGGAAACCTTATAGAGCAATCGCTGAGCTAATGCTTGTTAGCTGTACAACCGTTGCGGCAACGTCTGCGGGGGTAAAGGCAAAGCTTGGCGTGAACACGCTGCCAGAATTGATGAGGGTGGGCTTCCGCTATTTGCCTGGAGTCGATTGGAATGGAGCGCGCACCAAGTGGGGAGGGGAGAAGCGATGGCGGTAAAGGCAAGATCAGTCGGTTTTGCCATGTTTTCCCGATTTTAGTTGCAAATCTTTCCCGATATCCGCGGAGCGGCTCAGCCATGCTGGAATTCCTTCGGCGCTCCGTCTAATCTGTAGTTGGGGAACATGGGGGGCAATTCGTGAAAAACAACTCGTTACTGCGAACTCCGCAGTTATTTGCCGGGGCTAGAATAACTTCGATCGTTACTACGGCCTTTGGCCTTTTTATCGGCCTGAAGCCAGCCTTGGCTGAGTTTGAGATCCAAGAGGCGGGCATCGAGAAGGGCGAGGTCGAGCTGGAATATCGCGGCGCCGTCCATTGGGGCTTTCCCAATGCTGAGCGAGGGGAGGCTGAGGACGACGGCGCGCTTGACACCGAAGAAGCCGAGGCCTCACTCCGTCAGAGCCACGATTTCGAGGCCGAGTGGGGCGTCAACAATTGGTGGCTTCTCGCCATCACCCTTGGCACCGAGCAGCCTTTGGGGGAGGACTTCAATCTGACCTCGGTCGAGCTTGAGACCCAAGTGGAATTGAAGGCGCGAAAGGGCAACGGCATTGGCCTTGCCTTTCAAGCCGGATACGGGATAGCGACCATCGGGGGAGCGGCCGACGAAATTGAGTTCGGACCAATCATTGAGCTGGCGAGCGGCAAGGCTCTGCTCACGATCAACCCTCTGTTCGGTGCCCAGGTTGGCGAGAACCGCGAGACCGACGGCCTTGGCTTCGGATATGGCTGGCGAGCCGAATATGACTTCGCCAAACACTGGGGCATTGGTGTCGAGATGTTCGGCGAGATCGAGGACCTCGCCAATGCCGGCTCGTTCAACGATCAGCAGCACAGCATTGGCCCGACTCTATTCTTCAAACCTGGCGGCGATGACGACGACGAAGAGGTGGGCGACGTGGGGGAGTCCGACGATAACGGTAAGGACAACAATCCCGAGCCTGCCAAGATGGAGTTTTCCATGAATGTCGGCGTCCAGTTCGGACTTACCGATGTCACCTCAGATTCGGCGCTGAAATTCCAGGGCTCGCTCGCGTTCTAGACTGTTGGTGACCGCCACGGGACCCTAGAAGGTGGTCATCTCAGCGGAGCAAGGCTATCTAGAAGGTTGTGCAGCCGAAGAAGGAAGATGCTGGTTGGGCCTTTCGCTGTTCCAAGCTCGGCTTAATGTTGCGATATGGTGACGCCCCAGGGCGCCATGCCGACCGGCATCGACTTCACCACTTTGAGGTTCGGCACGTCGATCACCGACACGTCGTTGCTGTTTCCATTGGTGGTGAACAGCAATTTCTCGTCAGGCGTCAGCGCCAACTGCCAGACCCGCTGGCCGACCAGGAGATATTGCTCGACTTCGAGTTTCTTCGCGTCGATGACCGAATGCCTATGAAGGGAACGACGATCCGCATCGAGCTTCCGATCCAGCGCAGCAAGGCCAAGCGTGCGCGGATCGCCGAACTGGTGAGCGACTAGCCGCCGTCACTGGCTCGTGGCGTCCCGGGGGCCCGATCTCGGCAACGATCTTTTGCCTTGACGAACGGGACGCGCCACTCTTTCTAGCTCCCATCATGCTGATCAAAGTGCTCGGCTCTGCGGCTGGCGGCGGCCTGCCGCAATGGAACTGCAACGGCCGGAATTCGGCCGACACACGCAAGGGCGTGGCAGGCTTGCGCGCACGCACGCAGGCCTCGGTGGCAGTGAGTGCTGATGGCAGCGACTGGGTGCTGCTCAATGCGAGCCCTGATCTTCGTCAGCAGATCAACGAGACGCCAGAGCTTCAGCCCGCCACCGACAAGGGTCCGCGCAACAGCCCGATCAAGGCGGTGGTGCTCACCAATGGCGACGTCGATGCGATCGCTGGGCTGCTGACGCTCCGCGAGGCGCAGCCGCTCATCGTCTATGGCAGCCAGCGCGTTCTCGACGTGCTCGCCTCGAACAGCATCTTCGATGTGCTCGATGCCTCGCTTGTAGCGCGAAGACCAATGGCCCTTGGGCGGGCCTTCGCCGTCGAAGGGCCGAGAGGACCGGTCGGCATCGAGGTCGAGGCGTTTCCCGTTCCCGGTAAGGTCGCGCTCTATCTCGAGGATGCCGCCAAGGCGGGCGAGGGCTTCGGGACGCAGGAAGGCGACACCCTGGGCCTGAAGGTGACGGGGACTGCATCGAACCGGCATTTCTTCTATGTGCCGAACTGCGCCAAGCTTGACGATGGGATGCGGAAAAAGCTCAAGGGCGCGCCACTCCTCTTTTTCGACGGCACGCTCTACACCAACGACGAGATGATCGTGCAGGGGTTGATGAACAAGACCGGAGACCGCATCGGCCATATGAACATGTCTGGCGCGAACGGCACGATGGCTATCTTCAAAGACCTCGAGGTGAAGCGTAAGGTATTCATTCATATCAATAATTCCAATCCGGCGTTGCGCGAGGGATCGCCCGAGCGCGCCGCTGTTGAAGCGTCGGGATGGGAAGTCGCCTATGATGGAATGGCGATAAGGATTTGACATGTGCGGCATCGCCGGCCTCTTGGACCTCGAGCGTCGATCCGGCTCTCAGGAGCTGGAAGCGCTGGGCCGTGCCATGGCTGCGACGCTCAACCATCGCGGGCCTGACGCGCATGGTGTGTGGTCTGACGTCGAGGCCGGCGTGGCGCTCGGCCATACGCGACTCTCCATCGTCGATCTCTCACCTGCAGGCGCGCAGCCGATGGTGTCGAGCTGCGGTGCCTGCGTCATCACCTATAACGGTGAGATCTACAATGCCGGCGATCTTCGGCCAGAGCTCGAGGCGCGCGGGCGTCGCTTCAGAGGACATTCCGACACCGAGGTGCTGGTTGAGGCCATCGCCGAATGGGGCGTCAAGCCCACGGTCGAGCGTCTCATCGGCATGTTCGCCTTTGCTTCGTGGGATCGCCGAACGCGGACACTGAGCCTCGTTCGTGACCGTCTCGGCATCAAGCCGCTCTATTTCGGACGGCAGAATGGGCGCTTGGTCCTTGCCTCGGAGCTGAAGGCCTTCGAGGTGCTCCCTGATTGGAAGCCGGAGCTCAACCGCAATGCGCTCGCAGCCTATTTGCGGTTGGCTTACGTGCCGTCGCCCCACTCCATCTATCGCGGCATCGACAAGCTCGCGCCGGGTCACATCGCCACCATCAATGCAGAGGGGAAGGTAGAGACCGCCGCCTTCTGGAGCGTCGAGAAGGCCGCCGAACGCGGCAAGAGCGCGCCGTTCAATGTCAGTGATCGCGAAGCGATCGATACGCTAGAGCTGCTGCTCGGCGATGCGGTTGGCCGGCGGCTTGTCGCCGACGTGCCGCTTGGCGCATTCCTCTCCGGCGGCATCGACTCGTCCACCATTGCGGCGATGATGCGGATGCGCAGCAATGCGGCCGTGCGCACCTATTCCATCGGTTTCAGGGAAGAGGGGTTCGACGAGGCTCCGCATGCGCGTGCGGTCGCGGCGTATCTCGGCACCGACCATACTGAGCTGTATGTCAGCCCGGCGGAGGCGCGAGAGGTCATTCCCGAGCTTCCCACCATCTATGACGAGCCCTTCGCCGATTCTTCGCAAATTCCGACCTATCTTTTGTCGAAACTCACGCGCGAGCACGTGACCGTGGCGCTCTCGGGCGATGGCGGCGATGAGCTGTTCGCCGGCTACACGCGGCACCGCTTCGCGCGGCTGGCAAGCGGCATGCCGGCACCGATGGGCAAGGCTCTGGCGTGCGGCATCGGCGTCGCCGGTCCAGCGCTTTGGGAGCGCGTGTTCAGTCTCCTACCTACGGAGTGGCGTCCGAAGCTCGCCGCCGACAAGATGCACAAGGCATCACGTCTGTTTCGCGCGGGCGAAGAGAGCGGCTACCTGACCTTGGTCAGCGCTTGGGACGATCCGGATGAGCTCGTGATTGGGGGCAAGGAACCGAAGGGTCCGATCTTCGATGCCGGACTCGCACGCGCGCTGCCAGACTCGCTCGACCGCATGCAATATCTCGACACCATCACCTATCTCCCCGACGACATCCTCACCAAGGTCGATCGCGCCAGCATGGCAGTTGCGCTCGAAGTGCGCGTGCCGATCCTCGATCATCGCATCGTGGAGTTTTCCTGGCGGCTGCCCGCCCGCTTCAAGATGCGGGGCGGCAAGGGCAAATGGCTGCTGCGCCAGGTGCTCTACCGCCATGTGCCGAAGGCGCTGGTGGAGCGGCCGAAATCAGGCTTCGCCATACCGCTTGGGCAATGGCTGAGGGGGCCGTTGCGCGCTTGGGCCGAGGAGCTGCTGTCGGAGAAGGGCCTCGGCGAGGGGGGGCTGCTTACTCCAGCGCCGATCCGGGCGCGATGGGCCGAGCATCTTGAGGGCACGCGCAACTGGCATGCCTCGCTCTGGCCAGTGCTGATGTTCCAGGCCTGGCGAAGCCTACGCGGTATCTAAGCTAGCTCGCCCGGCGCCCGCCCGCGCCGACCTCACCGAAGGCAACGACGTTGTCTGTCCGTTCAACGATGGCGGGTTTCTCGGCGCGCTGCGTGGCGGCGGCCCAATAAGCTTCGATCCGCTCGACAAAGGGCCGCGACCGCTCGGCAAACAATCTCGCACCGCGGGTCTCGGCCTCCCGCCGCAGCGCTTTGTGCATGGCGCGGCAGCGCTTCAAGAAGGCCGCAGTATCGTCGGGAGGAGCAAATGTCATGGTCGGCGCCGAGACGAGCTGCCTGAGCAGGGTAATGTCGTGATCGTCGCCGAGAATCTGTGACAGTGCGCGCGCCGCCTCGACCCGCGTTGAAAGCTCCGACGGCCAACAGGGCGTGAGCAGCTGCATATGGCGCCAATGATGCTGCAGCGTCTTTCGCCACTCATGGAAATCTTCGTCATTGCCGGTGGCAAAGGCCTGGGCAAAGGCTTTGCGGCCGCCGCGATAGGATTCGCGCAAGCCTTTGGCAATCGGGCTGAAATCGTCGGGATAGACGGCGAGGTTGGCCATCGCAGGCCTGAGCGCGAACAGGCCGCGCATGGCGTCGGATGCCGTGCTGCCGTCGAGGCTGCGTTTCGTCGCCTGCCGGCGTTCCTGGAGCCAGGCGCGCAAGGCAGGGATCGGCGTTGCTTCCCCCTCGCCTTCGGCCTTGGCGAATTTGTCGACGGCGTCGAGCAGGGCTGCCGCGTCCCGGGCTGGCGCAAGCCTTCGGGCAATGGTGCGAAGCCGCTCGGTGAGGCTGAGGAAGACCGGCTCGGGCAGGCCTGGCCTGATCAGGACCAGCAGAGAGCGCAGTCTTTTCAGGCACTTGCGTGAGTCGTGGACGCCCTTGTGCCACTCCGGAGGGGAGGCAAGGGCGGCGTAGGCCGTATCGATTTCGGCCGAGGCGACGCGCCGCACCGCCTCGCTCATCGGTACGGCCGGATCAAGACTGAAGCCCAGGCCCATTCAACCCACTCCGACCGAAGGCGTGCCTAGCGATGTTCCAGAACAGCCCCCCCTCGGTCAAGGGGGTCAGGATTGTGGACGGCCTGTGGATAAGTTCCGCCAGGGATCGGTCGCCGCAATCCACTCGCGCGTACGCTGCTCGGGATCGTCGCTCATGACGATGTCGGTGACAACCGCAGCCGATGACGCACCGGCGGCAAGCACGTCTGGCGCACGCCCGAGCGTGATGCCGCCGATGGCGACCAGCGGGCAGCTTATCTTCGATCGCCATTCGGCGATGCGGTCTAGCCCTTGCGGCGCCCAGGGCATCGCCTTCAGCATGGTCGGATAGATCGGACCCAGCGCCACGTAATCGGGGTCCATGCCGAGCGCGATGTCGAGCTCGGCGATACTGTGCGTGCTGATGCCGATCCTGATGCCAGCGGCTTCGATCGCGGCAATGTCGACGCCGACGAGATCGCTCTGGCCGAGATGCACGAAGTCCGCGCCAAGATCGATCGCTTCACGCCAATAGTCGTTGACGACAAGCTGGCAGCCATGGGCCGACGCAAATTCGAGTGCGCGAGCAATCTCGGTCTTGACCGCCTGCGGCTCGATGTCCTTGACGCGAAGCTGGATGAACTTCGCGCCCTGGCTCGCGATGCGGGCGACCCAGGAGGCGTCGGGAAGGACGGGATAGAACGGATCGAGCTTTAGCGCGCTCAAGAGACGCGATCGATCTTGAAGAACGGCGTGCCGGCGACCGGCGTCGACGGCGACGCCATATCACGCGGCTCGATCAGCCCTGCCTCGAAGCCGAGTTGCCCGGCCTCGATTGCGAGGGCGAAGGCTTGCGCCATCTTCACCGGATCGCCGGACTTTGCCACCGCCGTGTTGAGCAGTACGGCGTCATAGCCTAGCTCCATCGCTTCCGCAGCTTGCGACGGCGCGCCAATGCCTGCGTCGATGATCAGCGTTGTCTCGGGGAAATAGGCACGAAGTGTCTTCAGTCCATCGCGATTGATCAGCCCGCGCGCCGAGCCGATCGGCGAGGCCCAGGGCATCAGCACGGTACATCCGGCGCCGGCGAGCTTCTCCGCCGCGCTCAGATCTTCGGTGGTGTAAGGAAGCACCTTGAATCCATCCGCAACGAGTGCCGCCGCGGCCTCGACGAGACCGAACAGCTCAGGCTGCAGCGTGTCGTCATTGGCGATGACCTCGAGCTTGATCCACGGCGTGCCGAACAGCTCGCGCGCCATCTCCGCCGTCGCCACCGCTTCTTTTGCGGTGCGGCAGCCCGCGGTGTTCGGCAGCACGCGCACGCCGAGGTCTTCGATCAGCTCCAAGAAGCCTTGACCCGCGCGAATCCGGGCCGACTCGCGCCTCAGCGAAACGGTGACGATCTCGGCGGACGATGCTTCGACCGCTTGGCGAAGCGTTGCCGGGGACGGGTATTGCGCCGTTCCAAGAAGCAGACGGGACTTAAAGCGCTCGCCGTAGATGTCGAGCATCAGCCGCCCTGCCTCGGCGCAACGATCTCGACCTCGTCCTTGGGCGCGAGCGGCGTCAGCTCGCGTTTGGCCGAAGCGACGAAGCTGCCGTTCACCGCGGTCGCCACTTTCGCTTGCGCAAAGCCCAGCGTGGCGCAGAGCTCGGCAAGGGTGCGGGCATCGGTGGCGACGGGCTCGCCATTAACGAGAATCTGCAACGAACACCTCCGGATCGGTCGCGCCGGTCTCGATATAGTCGGCCACGAATTCGGCCATGACGGGGGAGAGCAGGAAGCCGTGGCGGTAGAGACCGTTCACATAGATATAGCGCTCAGAGACGATAATCCTAGGCCGATTGTCGGGGAAGGCTGGCCTCGCGCCCGCTCCTTGCAGCACGATTTCAGCCTCGGCGAAGGCCGGATCGAGCGCGTAGGCGGCTGAGAGGAGATCGAGCGCCGAGCGCAAACTAATCGGGCCGGTCTCTTCGCTTTCGATCACCGTGGCACCGATCATGTAGACGCCGTTGCCCCAGGGCACGACGTAGACGGGAAAGCGCGGATGCAGGACCCGTACGGGGCGTAACAGGTTCACCTCGCGGCTCTTCAGCACGATCCGCTCGCCGCGCACGCCGCGTAGAGTTGGCAGGTCGCGTTTGGCGGCGAGCCCGCGGCAATCGATGACGATATCGGCATCGGCTGGGAACTCGCCCTCGCCGAGACAGATTTCAGCACCGGCGGCTTGCGCCTGCTCGAGCAGGAAACGCAGGGCCGGCTCAGGCGATAGATGTCCTTCCTCGGCGTAATAGAGTCCGCCGGCGAAACGATCGACGAGCGCAGGCTCGGCCGCGGCGATCTCTGCCGGCGACAGGCGCTGATGGCCTTCCGTCATGCGCGCGAAGCGGTCGAGGTCGGCGCGGTCGCGTTGCAGCGCCACGACGAGCGTGCCGTTGACTACAGCACCAGGATATGTCGCGCGCCAAAGCGCGAGCCCGCGGCGGCCAAGATCGCGCACGATCAGCTCGGCGGCTTCCTTCTCGCAGTTCGGCGCGAGCATGGCACCTGCATAGAGGCTGCAAGCATGGGCGAAAGGCACGGGCGAGCGCTCGCACACGGTCACCTTGTGGCCGCGGCGCGCTAGCGTGAGGGCCTGCCACAAGCCGACGACGCCGGCGCCGCGGATGGCGATGTTGCGCTGCTGGTTGGTCATTGCGGGTTCTTTAGCAAGGGATGTGTCGCGAAGCGACTAATCCCCGAGGGCCACGCCCTCGCGGCGTGGGTCGGCGCCGCCTTCAAGACCCTCAGGCGTGACGGCGATGATGGCAAGTCCGCTGGTGAAGTCGAAGCGCTGGACCTGATGGCCGAGCTTGCCCATCCCTTCGGCGAGCGCATCCCATTCCTTCCCAGGTTCAAGAAGGAATGCCCCGCCGGTCGAGCCGAAATTGGCGAGAGCGGTGGCGGCTTGCGGGTCGAGGTGCCAATCGATCATGGCGATGATGGCCTTCAGATTGAAGAGGATGATGCCGGGCCCTCCCGGCGAGCCAAGCAGGAAACGAAGTTGGCGTTCGCCGGCAGCCGGTCCCGTCGCGAAAATCATGGTTGGGTCCATTGAGCTTCGCGGCCGCTTGCCTGGCTCGACGCGATTCGCCACAGGACGACCCTCGTCATCGACAGAGACGAAGGAGAAATCGGTGAGCTGATTGTTGAGCAGAAAGCCGCGCACCATCGCGCGGTTGCCGAAGGCCTGCTCGATCGAGGTGGTCATGGACACGGCGTTGCCGTCGTCGTCGACGATGGAAATGTGGCTGGTGCCTACTCTCTCCAAAGTCGCGTCGCGTCCATAGGCGCCTTGTCGCGTGTTTGGTGGCGTGCCGGCGCTGGCCTCCCCAAGTGCGCGGCTGGGATCGATCAATGCGCGGCGATGATCGATATAGGAGCGGTCGAGAAGGCCAGAGACGGGAGCGCTGACGAAATCCGGGTCGGCGAGATAGCGATTGCGGTCAGCGAAGGCGAGGCGTTCGGCCTCGACGATACGATGCACGGGCTCGACTTCCATCGGGGCCTTGCCGAGATCGAACGGCTCGATCAGGGCGAGCACCTGACCGACGGTGATGGCCCCGGAAGAGGGCGGCGCCGCGCCGCAGACATGGAATTTACGGTAGAGCACGCAGACCGGCTCGCGCAATTTAGCGCGATATTTGGCGAGATCTTCGGTGGTGAGCTTGCCTGCACCGCGCGGATCGTTCTGCACCGCGGCAGCGATATCGCGGGCGATGCCGCCCTCATAGAATGCCGAGGGTCCGTCTTGAGCGATGGCCTCGAAGGTTGAGGCGAGCGCCGGATTCGTCAGCTTGTTGTATCCAGTCGGCCTCGGGCGCCCCGCGGGGTCGAAGAAATAAGCGCGCGCCGCGGGCGTGAAGCTCGCCGGATGGTAGTCAACCAGCACCTCGGCTAGGCGGAAGGAGACGGAGAAGCCGTCGCGGGAAAGCTTGATGGCAGGGGCGAACAACTCGGACCAGGGCAGCTTGCCGTACTTGTCATGCGCGAGCTTGAGCGCGGCAAGTACGCCCGGAACGCCGACCGAGCGGCCGCTCTCCATCGCCTCATTGCGCGGAAGCGGCTTACCAGCAGGGTCGAGGAACAAATCCGCCGTTGCCGCGGCTGGCGCGGTCTCGCGCCCGTCGAAATTCAGCAAGGTCTTGCTTGCCGCGTCCCAGGTAAGAAGAAATGCGCCGCCGCCGATCCCTGAAGATTGCGGCTCCACAACATTCAGCACCATCTGCGTAGCGATGGCCGCGTCGACGGCGCTGCCGCCTTTGCGCAGGATGGCAAGTCCGGCCTCGGCGGCAAGCGGGTTCGCCGCCACCACCATTTGCCGGTTTGCTTTGGCGAGCGTCTTCGCCGTGAAGCCGCTCGGCCCTTCGGGGCGTTCATAGGCGCGCAGCGCTGCTCCCGCACCGAAGGCGAGTACTAGAGCGAGTGAAACTGCGAGCAATGCAGGCGACTTGATGCGCTTCATGTGCACAGCATACCGGGTTTGGCTCTTGTCGCCACGCGGCTAATGGAAGTCGCGGGATTTGGGGATGATGCGCTCGGCGCAGGGGTGGCGCCGCGGATGCCAGCGCAGATGGTATTTCTCGCGTGGGGCAAGCGGCCGCTTGACGTGATCGGCTGGCGCAACGGGAAAAGGCGTTTGCTCCTCGTCCGGAGGTGAGCGCCAGGATCCTGGGTCCGGGCGCTTTACCTCGTCGGCATTGGCGACCGGCACGCTCATGCTGGCGGCCTCCTCGTCGAGGAGCTGCAGCCAATCGCTCCGGTCCTCCAGACGCTCGGCCACGACATGAATAATGTCCTCGTGCCGCTGAACGCGGCCATGCACCACGACGAGGCGCGCGCCCATCACCACCTTGCGCATTCGCTCCAGCACCTTCGGCCAGATCACCGAATTGGCGATGCCGGTCTCGTCCTCGATGGTCATGAACACCACGCCTGCGGCGGAGCCAGGCCGCTGGCGCACTAGCACCACGCCCCCGACGCTCACGCGTGTGCCGTCACGCGTGCGCTTGAGATCGGCGCAAGAGAGAATGCCTTCGCTGGCGATAGGTGCGCGGAGGAAGCTCATCGGATGGGCTTTCAGAGACAGGCGCAAGGTGCGGTAGTCGTTTACCACATGCTCGGAGAGCGGCATGATCGGAAGCGTGACCTGGGGCTCCGCGCCGGCCTCGGCGGCTTGCGTGTGATCGAACAGCGGCAGCGGCAGTTCCTTCGGCAGGCCGCGCACCTCCCACAGCGCCTGGCGGCGGTCATGGCCGAGCGAGCGGAAGGCATCCGCCGCGGCGAGGCGCTCCAGCGTAGCGCGGCCGACGCCGCTCCGCGGCCATAGATCACGGACGTCTTTGAAGAGATTTGCGACGGCGGGAGGGATGGAGTTTGCGGCTAGCGGTGGAGCAAACAAATGTGGGTTGAGCTCAGGTTGGACGCCGTCGCGGATCGAGACGATGGACCTTGCGTCGTCCTCGCGCAGTCCATCCACTTGCCGCATGCCGAGACGCAGCGCAAATTCACCGCGCGAAGCAGGCTCGAGCGTGCAGTCCCACAGGCTGTGATTGATATCGACCTCGCGCGCCTCGACGCCATGGTCGACCGCGCAGCGCACGATCTGCGCCGGCGCGTAGAAGCCCATTGGCTGGGAGTTGAGCAGCGCGGCGGCAAAGGCAGCAGGATAGTGGCATTTGAGCCAGGCAGATACATAGACGAGATGAGCGAAGCTCGCGGCGTGGCTCTCGGGGAAGCCGTATTCGCCGAAGCCCTTGATCTGGTTGAAACAGCGCTCGGCGAACTCTGCCGGATAGCCACGCGCCGTCATGCGGCTGACCATCTTCTCATGCAGGCGGTCGATGGTGCCGCGGCGGCGGAAGGTGGCCATGGCGCGGCGGAGCTCATTCGCCTCGGGCCCTGAGAACTTCGCCGCCACCATGGCAAGGCGCATGGCCTGCTCCTGGAACAGCGGCACGCCCATGGTCTTGCCGAGCACCTGTTTCAGCTCGTCGGCAGGACCATGGTCCGGATGCGGCGAGGGGAACTCGACCGCTTCGTCACCGCAGCGGCGGCGCAAATAGGGATGCACCATGTCGCCCTGGATGGGGCCTGGGCGCACGATGGCAACCTCGATGACGAGATCGTAGAATTTGCGTGGGCGAAGCCGCGGCAGCATGTTCATCTGCGCCCGGCTTTCCACCTGGAACACGCCGATCGAGTCCGCCTTGCACAGCATGTCGTAAACGGCTGGATCGTCTGGTGGCACGGTGCCGAGCGAAAACTCGCGGCCGTAATGCTCCTTCAGAAAAGCGAAGCCCTTGCGGATGCAGGTGAGCATGCCGAGGCCAAGCACATCCACTTTCAGCAGGCCGAGCGCGTCGATGTCGTCCTTATCCCATTCGATGAAGGTGCGGTCCTCCATGGCGGCGTTGCCGATGGGCACGACCTCGGACAAAGGCCCGCGCGTCAGCACGAAGCCGCCGACATGCTGAGAGAGGTGGCGAGGGAAGCCGAGCAGCTCTTGCGTCAGCTCGAGGCAACGGGAAAGCAGAGGGTCTGAGGGGTCGAGCCCAGCCTGGCGTACATATTCTTCAGGCAGGGCGGAATTGCTCAGGCCCCAGATGGTGGTGGCGAGCGCGGCGACGGTGTCCTCTGAGAGGCCGAGCGCCTTGCCGACCTCGCGCACTGCCGAGCGGCCGCGATAGGAGATCACGGTTGCGGCGATGCCGGCGCGGTCACGGCCGTAGCGGCCATAGATATATTGAATCACCTCCTCGCGCCGCTCATGCTCGAAATCGACGTCGATGTCCGGCGGTTCCTTTCGCTCCGGCGAGACGAAGCGCTCGAACAGGAGGTCGATCTCGGTCGGGTCGACATTGGTGATGGCGAGGCAGTAGCAGACGGCGGAGTTCGCCGCCGAGCCGCGCCCCTGGCAGAGAATGTCGAGCGAGCGGGCATAGTGCACGATGTCGTGCACGGTGAGGAAATAGCGCGCGTATTCGAGCTCCTCGATCAGCGCGAGCTCCTTCGTGAGCGTATCACGCACCTTCTCGGGGATGCCACCGGGGAAGCGCCAGGCGGCGCCTTCCCAGGTGAGGTCTTCGAGATGCGATTGCGGGGTCTTGCCCTCGGGCACCGGCTCGTCGGGATATTCGTATTTCAGCTCATTGAGGGAGAAGGTGCAGGCGTCGGCGATCAACATGGTGCGGGCGAGCGCCTCCTCATGGCCGGAGAACAGCCGCGCCATCTCCTGCGGCGGTTTGAGATGCCGCTCGGCATTGGCTTCGAGTTTCAGCCCTGCGTCATGGATGGTGCATTTCTCGCGGATGCAGGTGAGCACGTCCTGCAAGGGACGGCGGTGGGCTGCGTGATAGAGCACGGCGCCGGTGGCGACTAGGGGAAGGCCCACGCGTGCCGCGAGTTGCGCCAACGCGGCGATGCGGGCGCGATCGTCGCCACGATAGACATGCCGCGCGGCGAGGTAGAGGCGCCTGTGTGGCCCTAGCGTCTGTTTAATGCGGCGGAGCTGCGCTTCAAATTTCGTGATGGTGAGCGACAAACTCTGAGTCTGAGATTTACCCCCCTCCGCGCGTCCAGAGGACGCGCATGCTCCCCCACAAGGGGGGAGCGGGGAGATATTGGGAGCTTCGGATGTTTTTCCTTCCGCCGAGCAAGGGGAGGGATAATCATCAGGAGGCAGCGCGATGAAGATGAGGCCATCGGCGTGGGCGGCGACATCGTCGAGACGGAGCGTGCATTTCCCCTTTTCGGCACGGCGTTGGCCGAGCGTGAGCAGCCGGCAGAGCCTGCCGTAAGCGGCGCGGTCCGTGGGATAGACGAGCAGGCTCGGCGCATCGTCGAGATCGAGGCGGCAGCCCACAATGAATTTGATGCCGCCCACCTCGCGCGCCGCAAGGTGCGCGCGCACAACGCCGGCAAGCGTATTGCGGTCGGTGACGGCGATTGCCGCAAGCCCAAGCGCCTTTGCCGTCGCCACCAGCTCCTCGGCGTGCGAGCCGCCACGCAGGAAAGAGAAATTGGTGGTGACGTCGAGCTCGGCGTAGCGGGTCATTTGCGCTACCGCTTCGCTGCTTGAGCGCGCCATCACCCGAACACTCCGTGCAGAAACCAGGCAGGCAAATCTGTCCCGCTGTCCCCATAGAGGCCCGCGCGGAACACCCAGTAACGGTGGCCGTCCTCATCCTCGATGCGGTAATAGTCTCGTGGCCTCGACCCGCTAGAGCGAACGAGTTCACGCCACCATTCGGGGGCGATGCGCTCAGGCCCCTCGGTCTTCACCACGCGTCGGGTGACGCGGCGCCAGGTGAAGCGGGCGGGCGGTCCTTCCGGAATCTCGGCGAGCACGTCGACAGGCTCAGGCTCGGCAAAGAGCAGGCACGGACGTGCCGGCTTGGCTGGTCCTTGCTCGGACCATAAAGATGCACCGGCGAGCGCCGATCTCATCTCTTGCGCCCGCTCAGGCATATGGCTCTCGCGGGAAAAGAGCCTGTGCACGGCGCCACCGCTCAACCGGCTTGCAAGACGGTCGATCAGCGGCTCTTGCCTGCCTCTGTCATCGTTCTTGGCGAAGGCGGTCTGGGCCGGAAGCAGTGGCTCGGTCGCGAGCGCTGCGAGCGCCATCAGATCGACGCCGAAGCCGACATCTATGGCGCAGACCCTGTCCTCGAACAGGCGCGCAAGATGCGACGGCTCTCGGCAGGGCGCGCTCAGGCCAGTGTCGATGACGGCGGAGGTGCCGTCGGCGCGATGGAGGGTGAGGCTCAGGCGCCGCGCGCCGCGGCGGGCGAGGTTGAGCGCTTGGCAAAGCTTTTCCGCGAGATGATCGAGGCTGGCGACGATGCCTTCATGGGTGATCAGAGGCTCGGGGAAGGGGAGCCTCGCCGCGTAGTTTGGTGTGGGAAGGAGGGGGTTATGCGGCTCATCGCGCCGCCCAAGCGCTTGGTCGAGGCGATGGAGCACGGCTTCGGCCGCTTCACGCGAATGGAACCGCCGCTCGAGCGAAGTGCGCGGCAGATCGTAGAGCTGGCCGATGCGCTTAAGGCCAAGGTGCTTGAGCAGGCGCGTGATGTCACTGTCGAGGCGCAAGGCCTCGACGGGGAGCGGTGCGAGCGCTTCAGCGATCTTCTCCTGCGGGACGATGATGGAGGATGAATGCGCGTAGCGGGCAAGCGCATGAGCGCCGCCCAATGCTTCGGCAAGGGCAATCCGCGCGTTGAAGCCGAGGCGTGCGAAGCGCATCGCCATGTCGTCGAGAAGAGCACGGGCGCCGCCGAAGAGATGCGGCACGCCCGATACGTCAAGCCACAGACCATCATCGCCGTCGACATTGAGCGAGGGGCTGTAGCGGCCGGACCAGCGGGCAAGCGCGAGCAGGCATACGGCATCCTTCTCCGGCGCTGCCGCTGCGGTGGCAAGTTGCGGGCAAATGGTGCGGGCGTTGGCTAGGCCCAAGCCAGGAGAGAGGCCTGCACTCAAGGCGGCGGCATTCAGTGCGGTGAGCAGGAGCCCGCGATCCTCGCTGCCGACCAGAGCAAAGGGCCGGTCAACCGGAAAGGGCTTGCCGTTCCTCATCCGTTTCAGCCGCTCGATCGGCAGAGCGGGGAGCCAGACGGAAACCATACGCGACATCACGAAACTCCACGGTCCAACTTCGCGCCGGCGCCATCCCCCGGCAGCGCTCGAGCGTGAGATGCCAAGCGGGCGGGCCTGGTGCTGCGGCATCGAAGGCGGCGCCGCTACTTCGCTCCGCAGCGACACGCCAGCGGGTGAGCGTGCCGGGGAGGCCGCCTCCTTGATGCCCGGAGAGGAGTAGGCAGGGGGTGCGGCTTACTTGCGCGGCAAGTCCGAGGCGTCTTGCCATGATCGGAGCCTTCACCTCGATCTGTCCGAGAACGGCAATGAAGGCTCCCGCCTTCAGCCCTTCCTCAAGCGCCCAGGCCGCGTCCGTGGCGTTCCGCGCCTGAACGATGAGGACAAGCGCGGGGTCGAGGCCGAAGGCGATGAGCCCAGGGCCGTAAGGCGCGCCCCATTCACGTGCGGCCCTTTCGGTCAGGCACCAGAGGAGCGGCGAGGCATTCTCCCGCCGCGTCAGGCGATCGCCGATTAAGGCGAGCGCAAAGGCAAGCGCCGACGGCGCGTCGCGATAGGCGGCAGGCTTGATCTCATGCAGGCCGTTGGCGGCAAGCCGGCTCCAAGGGATCTCTCTTTCCCCGGTCGACAGCTGACGTGGCGCGCTTCCCTCCCCCGGTAAAGGGGAGGGATTGGCGTTCGCGGGCACACCTAAGGAGGGCAAGGGAAAGGAAGGAACAGGAGCAAGAAGCGAGCAGGCGGGGCGGGGCAAAGGTCCCGTATCCGGCGCGGGGGGAAAGGCCAGAGACACGGGAACCTGTTCGAGCACGCGAATACGCTCACGCAGCTGCTCGATGAGACCTTCGCCTCCTGCCCCGCCTGCTCTCTCAACGCCAGAAGGCAGAAACTCACCGACGTTTTCGCCGTCTGGAACGTTGTTACGCACGGGCACAAACTCCAATTCCGTTCCTGTTTTGTTCTTAGCCTGAGTCCGATCCGGAGTCAAGGCGAGGGGGGTGATGTTGAATCAAGGGGCTACTTTGCATGGGGTTGTATGCAAGATTTTTACGAAGGAGCCCGACGATTACTTCGAGCGTTCTTTCCCCTCGTTTTCGGAGAGAGCCTTGGGCCACGACCAGCGAGATGCACGGACCGAATGCAATCGCAGATGCAGCTTCGGCACACGCGGGTGATCGTGACCTAGCAGACTTACAGCTAATCCAGGGCGAAGCCGCGACAGTAGGCTGCACCGTCGTTTGGCGGGGAGCCTCCAATCCTCCATAATTGACGCCTAGCAAGACTCGATTCTCGCGGAGGAGCTTGGGCTTTGTCGCCTACCGAGCTGGCAAAGTGCCGGCGCGTCCTGGCAGCGGTGCTGGCGGTTGCAGCCTCAGCCTGTCTTGCGCGGCATGCCCATGCCCATCCTCACGTCTGGGCCACGGTCCGCTCGGAAATCATCCTCGATGCCAATCGCCAGATCACCGGGGTTCGCCACGCCTGGACCTTCGATGAGATGTACTCCGCCATGGCGGTGCAGGGCCTCGATGGCAATGGCGACGGCGTCTTCTCGCCGGAGGAGCTCAAGCCGCTCACCGACGTGAATATCAATTCGCTGAAAGAGTTCGACTACTTCACCTTCGTACATGTCGGCGACGCTGACGCTCTCCCGCTGAAGCCGCCCGAGAACGCGTCGCTCGATTACGACAAGAGCCTGCTCACGCTCCACTTCACCCTGCCGGTTGCGACGCCGCTCAACGCGCATAGCCAGGAGGTGCAGGTCGACGTCTACGATCCGTCCTTCTTCGTTGCCTTCGGTTTTGCCACCGAAGCTCCGGTGACCTTGTCGGGGCCTACGGCCAAGGGCTGCACGGCCGAAGTCAAAAAGCCCGATCCGGACACGGAAGAGGACGCGAAGGCGTTGAGCAAATCCTTCTTCAGCCAGCTCGGGCCGAACAGCAATTTCGGCTCGCAATTCGCCCAGACGGTGACGGTCAAATGCAGCGATGCGCCGTCCTGATGCCGCGCCTCGGCCGCGTGCTCATAGCCCTCATCGGCGCGCTGATGCTCGCGGTTCTCGCTGGCGGAGCTCATGCCGAGTTGAAGCCGATCAATCCTCTCGCCGCGGAGGGAGCTGCACCTCCTTCGGCCTTCGCCGCGCCAAGCGCCACGCAGCAATCGCCTGGCACCTTTGGCGGCATCTTCGGCTGGGTGCTGCGTACGCAACAAAGTCTGCAACACGATCTCGCCACCGGCGTGAAGAATCTCAAAGGCGAGCACGTCATGGCGGCCGCCGGGATGCTCGTGTTGGCAAGCTTCATCTATGGCGTGGTGCATGCCGTTGGTCCAGGTCACGGCAAGATGGTCATCTCGTCCTACGTCGTCGCCAACGAGCAGACCGTCCGGCGCGGCGTTGTCATTTCCTTCATTGCCGCGGCGCTCCAGGCGCTCACGGCCATCGCTCTTGTCGGCATCCTCGCCTTCGCGCTCAATGCCTCAGGCCTTCAGATCAATGCCTGGTCGAACCAGCTCGAAATCATGAGCTATGCGCTGATCGCGCTAGTCGGCGCGTGGCTTCTGACCACGCAGCTTGTCCGCCTCTACCGTCGCTGGCAGGTTCAGCGCACGAGCGCGGCGCATGCAGGTCATGGTCATCATCACCATGACCACGACCACGACCACCATCATCATGATCATGCCGAAGGCGAGGGTTGCAGTCACATGGTCGATGCGCGCGAGCTTGCCGGACCGCTCCATTGGCGGAAGATCCTGGCGGTGGTCTTCTCCGTCGGCATCAGGCCGTGCACGGGGGCGATCCTCGTGCTCATCTTCGCGCTGACGCAAGGCATGTTCTGGGCCGGCGTCGCCGCGACCTTCGCCATGGCATTCGGCACCGCCATAACCGTCGCGGTGCTTGCCACGCTAGCACTTGGCTCGCGCGAATTGGCGCTGAAACTCGGCGGCAGGACGGGCGCCTTTGCCAATACCGTATGGACCGTCTGCGCCATCGGCGGCTCAGCGCTGATCCTTCTCTTCGGTGCGACGCTGTTCGCGGCTTCGCTCGGACCGGCGCGGCCGTTCTGAACGCGGCGAACCAAGCTCTGCAGAGTCCCGCGATCCGCGTCGCGCGCTTTGATCGTGCATTAGTCATGGCGCGACGAGCGCCGGACCTGGTACTTTTTACTCCCTTGTCTCAAGGCCGGAGAATAGTGTTTCTATTTGCCGCGCCGGATTGCAGTTGGCGAGCAAGACATCCTAATTTTCAGGGGAATTCCTCAGGGCACAGGCGCGGCGCCGGCCCTTCCCCTCGCATCAATCAGCGGAGACAATGATGACACTCCAACTTGGAGATATCGCCCCGGACTTTGAGGCCGACACTACCGAAGGTCACATCCGGTTTCACGACTGGCTCGGTAATTCCTGGGGCGTGATCTTCTCGCACCCCAAGGACTTCACCCCAGTCTGCACCACCGAGCTCGGCTACATGGCAAAGATCAAGCCGGAATTCGACAAGCGCGGCGTCAAGATCATTGGCCTTAGCGTCGATCCGATCGACCTCCATAAGAAATGGGCGGACGACATCAAGGAGACGCAAGGCGTCGCGCCGAACTTTCCGATGATCGGCGACCCGGACCTCTCTATAGCCAAGCTCTACGGCATGCTGCCGGCGAGCACGACCGGCACGTCGAAGGGCCGCACGCCGGCCGACAATCAGACGGTGCGCAACGTGTTCGTCATCGGCCCTGACAAGAAGGTCAAGCTCATCCTGGTCTATCCGATGACCACCGGGCGCAATTTCGATGAGGTGCTGCGCGTGATCAACTCTATGCAGCTCACCGCCAAACACCGCGTGGCGACCCCGGTCAACTGGAAGAATGGCGAGGATGTAATCATCGCCGGCTCGGTCAGCGACGACGAGGCCAAGACCATCTACCCGCAAGGGTGGAAGTCGCCCAGGCCCTATATCCGGATCGTGCCGCAGCCCAAGGGCTCGTGAAGCGCGGCGACCGCGGAGAGCCGATGGGATTGCCGAAGACGCCAGTGCTGACCACGGACTGCGTGATCTTCAATTCAGGAGGCCGCGTGCTGCTCATTCGCCGCGGGCATCCTCCTTACGCCGGCTCCTATGCCCTTCCCGGAGGTTTCGTCGAAATCGGCGAGACGGTCGAGGAGGCTTGCCGGCGCGAGGCGCTCGAGGAGACCGGCATCAAGGTCGATGTGCTCCGTCTCGTCGGAATCTATTCAGATCCGGCGCGCGATCCGCGCGGCCACACGGTCAGCGCCGCCTATGTGACGATATTGCCCTTCGCCGTCACGCCAAAGGCCGGCTCAGATGCCGCCGGGGCCGAATGGGTCGACAATTGGCGGAGCGTCGAGCTCGCCTTCGATCACGCGCAAATTCTCGGCGACGCCGACGCCTTGCTCAGGGCGCCGCCTCGTTGAAAATGGGCGCCTTGCGGCAGAAGGAGCGGGGGCTCGTGCCGAACCAGCGCCGCGCCGCGCGGCTTAAGGCGCTGAGCTCGGAATAGCCGACCCGCGTGGCGATGTCGGTAAGCTTGAGCGAGCTCTCCATCAAATAACGATGGGTCAGGCAGCGCCGCGTGTCGTCGAGAAGGCGTAGGAAGGATGTGCCTTCGTTCTTCAGCTGGCGCTGCAGGCTGCTCGGGGTGAGGCCGAGCTCCTTGGCGACATGTTTGGGGCCGAAGCTTCCCTGCTGAAGGCAGCGGGTCATCGCCTCGCGAATTCCGTTCAGCGGATGGTTAGCGGATTTTTGCCGCTCGACCTCCTCCTCGCAGTAGCGCTTCACGAGCTTGAGGAGCTGCGGATCGGCGTTAGGCATGGGAAGGGCGAGCGTGGCGGCGGAGATCGTGATCGAGTTGACCGGCTGGTCGAAGAAGATGCGAGATCCAAGACGGCTTTCGTATTCGGAGATGTCGGCCGGCTGCCGATGCATCAAACCGACAGAAACAGGGCGCCAATGGCTTCCGGCCGCGCCCCTGATCCGCGTCACGAAGCGCATCAAGACGAAGTCGGTCATCTGCACGACGTTCGGCATGGTCACCGGATAGGAAAATTCGACGCGGCCCGTGCCTCCGGCGATCTCCACGAACTCGAGATGGTTGGTAGAGAGCACGGGTTGAAAGCGCGCAAAGTTGCGCAAGCCGCTCCTGAGGTCGGGCGAATTGGCCATGAGGTAGCCAAGCGGGTTTGCGGTAAATCGCCCCCGTATTCCATGCTTCAGGCCAAAAAAGCGGTCGCCGGTCACGCGCGCGGCGAGGGTGAGGGCGTTCACCAGCCGCTCAAGCGACATCCAGGTGAGATCGTCTCCGTGGTCAGGGGCTAGTCCAGCCTCCTCGAAAATCGGCCGATGATCGACCCCATACTCCCGCAAAAGCTCGCGTAGTCCCGATAAAGAAAGAACCCTGACGCGGTGCTCCCCGATAGCTTGGTCCGGTAGCCTGTTGAAATCAGGCTTTACACGTTCGTTCATGTCCTACCCGTCTATGCAACCAAAAAGTGTACAGCGACTGTCACGCTCCTCCTGAGCGAGGCCAAGTCGTCGCTGTTCACTGTCAATCCCAACAGGCACGTCTTCATGATAATATGTAGCTGGGCTGAGGAAATTTCCGATATGAGTTCCCCGATCATAGATGAGGACATCAGCGTCCCCACCGAAGAGGTCGCGCTAAGTCTCGCCGAAATCGAGTGAGTTCTAGAAACGCTGATTGTGCTCGCCCATAACCACCGGCGCAACTTCCTTGCATATCTTTTGGTCATGGCCTTGATGCATGTCCGCGAGGAAGATCAGGGGCACACTGGCGCGACCCATTGAGGCAGCGGTGGCGCCTATACTCGCCCTATGCTGTCCTTGGGCCCTGAGAGAGCCGTAAACCGGTCCAGGCACATTACTGGGCATCTCCACAGCAAATCCGGTCTCGCTTTTCGCCGTCCCGCGCACTAGGCGCGTCTCCCGCGATGCTCTATCTAAGCCTGGTGGAGTGTCGATGAATGAATGAACGGCCGCCCGCCAAGGGCTTTGACCCGGATCAAGCAAAAGTTGAGGCCAAAGGGGGCGCCACCGGCAGGATTGGCGTGCTCCTCGTCAATCTCGGCACGCCGGACGGCACCGACTATTGGTCGGTGCGCCGCTACCTCAAGGAGTTTCTCTCCGATCGCCGGGTCATCGAGACGAACCGCGCGCTGTGGTGGGCGATCCTCAATGTCGTCGTGCTGACGGTGAGGCCGTCGCGGAGCGGCGCGAAATACCGCTCGGTATGGAACAAGGAGCTCGACGAGTCGCCCTTGCGCACCATCACCCGCGCGCAAGGCGAGAAGGTTGCGGCGGCGCTCGCCGCGTGCTCCGATGTCGTGGTCGACTGGGCAATGCGCTACGGCAATCCGAGCATCGCCTCACGCATCGAGGCTTTACAGGCAAAGGGGTGCGACCGCCTGCTCGTCTTCCCGCTCTATCCGCAATATTCCGCCTCGACCACGGCGAGCGTGAACGACAAAGTTTTCGACGCGCTGAAGCTGATCCGCTATCAACCCGCAGCCCGCACCGTGCCGCCTTATCCCACCGATCCCGTCTATATCGCCGCGCTCGCCCAATCGATCAGGACGCATCTGGCCGGGCTCGATTGGCAGCCTGAGGCAATTCTTGCCTCCTATCATGGGTTGCCCAAGAGCTATGTCGACAAGGGGGATCCCTACAGGGCCCAATGCGCGCTGACCACCGAGTCGCTACGCGAGGCGCTCGGTCCGCTGGGCGCCAAGCTCAGTCTCACCTTTCAGTCGCGCTTCGGCCGCGAGGAGTGGCTTCAACCTTATACCGACAAGACCGTCGAGGCGCTGGCGCGCGACGGCGTGAAGCGGCTCGCTATCGTCACGCCGGGCTTTTCCGCCGACTGTCTCGAAACGCTCGAAGAGATCGCCGAGGAGAACAAGGAGATCTTTCTTGAGCATGGCGGCGAGCACTTCACCTTCATTCCATGCCTCAACGACAGCGAAGGGGGTATTCGCGTGATCCTGCACCTAATCGAACGCGAGCTGAAGGGCTGGGTCTAGTAGCGCGATGTCCGGCCGGGGGCAATCATGAAGAGCCCGGTATTGCCTGGGAACCGGTTGGCCGGGTCGTGTTCGCTACGGCGACCTTGTCTTTCGTCGGCGGATTCGTTGACGTCGTTGGCTTCATTGCGCTGTTTGGATTGTTCACGGCGCATGTCACTGGCAACTTCATCATGCTTAGTCTCGAGATGGTGCATACCACCAAGCTCGCCATCGCCAAGCTGCTGGCGGTGCCGATCTTCATCGTCATGGTCGCGCTGACCCGGCTTTTCGTGTTGCACCACGAGAAGAAGGGCGTCGTGGCGCTGCTCGCCGTGGCGTGGATGGTGGCGTCGAGGCCTGCGATGAGTGCTTGAACCTCGCGGGGGACGAGGGGGATGACATCATTGAGAGTGCTTCTGCTGGTGGGGAGCGCTGCCGTCGCGGGATGCGCCACACCCATGACCTTGCGCGAGATCCAGGCGGTCAAGCCCAATTGCGCGCGGATCGACCGGCAGATCGCGGCACTGCAAAAGGAGAAGGCCGAGAACGATCAGAGGCTTCTTGCCGGCATCCAGTCGGTTGCGCCGGCGCTTGCTGCGCTCAATATCGTCGCCGGCACCTATGGCCGCAACGTCGCCATCGCCACCGGGGACTGGGCGGCGGCTATCGACCGCAAGCTCGTCGAGCTCAAGCGCGCCAAAAAATCCTGCTAGGGTTTGTCGATGTTCCGGCGTGGCGCTGCGATTGCCATCTGCTCCGCTCTTCTCTTCGCCTTGGCTCCGGCGCACGGCGCCGAGAGGGAAACACCCAAGCCCGCGGCCGCGACGGATGCCGCCATGCCGGAGGCAAAGCCTGCGCCGCCGCTCGCCTATATCACCGTTGCCGGCGCACCTGGCGACGGCGAACAGGCGCTCACCGCGGCGCTCGGCAAGAGGCTTTCCGTCTCCGGGGTGAAGACCGCGAGCGCGCTCGATACGACCGTCTATTCGGTGGAAGGCATCGTGAAGATGACGGCGGCAAAAGGCGGCAAGCAGGCCGTACGCGTCGATTGGACGGTCTTCGGGCCCGACGGCACGACCCTTGGCGGCGTGTCGCAGACGAAGCTCGTGCGCAAAGGCTCACTTGACAGGAAATGGGGCGTGGCCGCCGATGCCGCCGCCCGCGCGGCGGCAACCCCCATCGCCAAGCTCATCTTGCTCACCCCGCAGGCCTCGCCGAAGGCCCCTTAAATTCGCCGGCGAGCGCACCCATTTATCGGCTGCCGATGAAAGGTCGAGTGCTATAGCTAACCAACTCACGCTCGCCCGACACCTCTAGGAGGGTGCCATGCTCGGCTTCAATATCTTCGTCCTCGTTCTGCTCGTTCTTTTCATCGCCGTGCTTGCCGCGGGTGTCAAAGTCGTGCCGCAAGGCTGGAACTACACAGTCGAGCGCTTCGGCCGCTACACCCGCACGCTTCGGCCCGGACTTCACCCTGATCATTCCGTTCATCGACCGCATCGGGCGGAAGCTCAACGTGATGGAGCAGGTGATCGAGGTGCCGAGCCAGGAGGTCATCACCAAGGACAACGCCATGGTCCGGGTCGATGGCGTCGCCTTCTTCCAGGTGCTTGACGCTGCGCTCGCGAGCTACGAGGTGACCAATCTGCAGGTCGCCATACTAAACCTGACCATGACCAACATCCGTACGGTGATGGGCTCGATGGACCTCGACAAGCTCCTCTCCGAGCGTGACGAGATCAATCATCGCCTGCTCAAGGTGGTCGACGACGCCACCTCGAATTGGGGCGTCAAGGTCACCCGCATCGAGATCAAGGACATCGAGCCGCCGCGCGATCTGATCAACTCGATGGCGCGGCAGATGAAGGCCGAACGTGACAAGCGCGCCGCCATCCTCGTCGCCGAAGGCGAGCGGCAGGCGGCGATCCTCACGGCGGAAGGCGCCAAGCAGGCGCAGATCCTCGCCGCGGAAGGCCGGCGCGAAGCCGCCTATCGCGATGCCGAGGCGCGCGAGCGCTCGGCGGAAGCCGAAGCCATGGCGACCCAGGTGGTCAGCGAGGCGATCAGCAAGGGCAACGTGCAGGCGATCAACTACTTCGTCGCCAACAACTATGTCGGCGCGCTGAAAGCTCTCGCCGAGGCCAAGAACCAGAAGGTGCTGATCCTGCCGATTGAGGCGACCTCGGTGATCGGCGCGGTCGCCGGCGTGGCCGAGATCGCGCGCGAGGCTTTCGGCGACCGTGGCGGCAATTCCGCCTCGCCGCCGAGTCCGCCTAAGCAGCCTGCGACCACGCCGCGGGTTCGTCCCCCTGGCGGCGCTGTTCCTTCGGTCTAGGGAGCCGTCACGATGAGCGCCTTCTTCACGCTCGGTCCGTGGACCTGGATGATCATCGCAGCGATCCTGTTCGCGCTCGAAGTCATGTCGCCAGGCGTTTTCCTGATGTGGTTCGGCATGGCTGCGGCTGTCACCGGCGCCATCGCTTTCGCCTTCGACATCGGCTGGCAGTGGCAGCTCGTATGGTTCTCGCTATTGTCGCTCGCCGCCGTGCTCATCGCGCTGAACTATCTGCGTCGGAACCCGTTGCAGAGCGACCGGCCGCTACTTAACGAGCGCGCGGTGCAGCATATCGGCCAGTGCTACGATCTCGTCGATCCGATCGTGAATGGACGCGGCAGCGTCAAGATCGGCGATTCGATCTGGCGGGTGGAGGGACCGGAGTTGCCGAAGGGCAGCCGGGTTCGCGTGCTTGGCGCCGACGGAACGCTGCTGAAGGTGACGTCGGCCTAATCGCGCAAGCCGTCAGACGATCTCGACGATGTCGCTCACTTGACGCGGGATCTCCGCGGTTGCGTCATCGAGCGGCCAAAGCGCTTCGGCCTCGCGCTTGCGACCTGTACCCCTGACTTCGACCTCGGTAAGCCTGCATCGGCGATCTGTTGCGCGACCATGTCCTTGCCGGCGAGTGCTTTGAGCAAGCCACGGGAGTCGCCGCGCGGTAGCGATTGCCCTTGTGCACCGCGTCACCCGGCGGCGTCAAACCAGCGCCGGACGGCCTCGCGCTCCTCCGGGGAAAGCGTGAGGTGGAGCTTGGTGCGGCGGAGCAGAAAATCCTCCGCGGTCATGGCGTCCTCGACCTGAACCGAATGAATAAGCTCGGCAAGCGGCACGCCCGGAGCGATCTCCCGCGCGAGGCTCGGATCGAGCAGGACATTCGCATAAAGCCTTTCGATCTGGTCGCCATAGGCAAAGGCCCAGCGATGGCAGGTCTCACGCGAGAGGGTTGGCGGGCCTTGGGCCACAAAAGAAAGAAGCGTCGCGCGCGTTTCGCAGCCGCCATAGAGTGGAACGTCCTTGGTCCAGGGGCCAGCCATCTTCGCTCCGAGGTCGCGCAGCGAACCGAGCACGATCTCGGCGAAGGCGCGGTGGGTGGTGAGCTTGCCGCCATAGAGAGTGACGAAGCCGCCGGTGCCGTTCCTGATGCTGGCAAGCGCCGGGCGTCGGGTGAGCCGGCTCGGCTTCTTCCCGTGGTCGTCCTGTAGGGCGCGGACGCCGGCGAAGCTCCACACCACGTCTTTATCGCCGACCGGCCCGCCGGGCCGCGCGAAGTACTGGTTATAGGCATCGAGCAGATAGGCCTGCTCTTGCAGAGAGCAGGCTGCGGTGCCGGGATCGTTTTCTTGCGGCACTTCGGTGGTGCCGACGATTAGAAAGCGCCGGTCGAGCCAGGGCAGCACGAAGATCACGCGGTCTTCCGTGTCCTGCAAGGTGTAGGCGTCTTCTTGGACGGGCTCGGGCATCTTCAAGACGATGTGGCTGCCGCGCACGAGCCGCAAACGACGTGGGGAAGGGGCGATCCTGCTCATGGCGTCGATTTCCGCCACGAACGGCCCAGCGGCATTGACGATGAAACGCGCGTCGACGCGGCGCTTCACCCCGCGCTCGTGCATCTCGACCGCATAGCCGTTGGCGAGCGGCTCGATCGCCGTCACGGCGCGGCGGTTCAGAATGTCGGCGCCGCGGGCGCGGGCATCGAGCAGCACGGCGAGCACGAGCCGCGCGTCGTCCGTCTGGCAGTCGTGATAATGCAGCACGGCGTTGAGATTTTCGCGGCGAAGACGCGGCAGGCCTGCAATCTCCTGCTGCTTGAGGCGTCCGCTTCGCGGAAGACCATCTCCGATGGAGAGGAGGTCGTAGAGCGCTAGCCCGGCGTGGAGCAGGAGGGCAGGGCGCTTCTGCCAACCATAGATCGGAACGAGGAAGCGGATCGGCTCGACGAGATGCGGCGCGGTCTGGAGCAGCCCCGCGCGCTCGACCAGCGACTCGCGCACGAGCGAAAGCTCGAGCTGCTCGAGATAGCGCAAGCCGCCATGGATCAGCTTGGAGGAAGCCGACGAGGTGGCGCAGGCATAATCGCCCTTCTCGGCGAGCATGACCTTAAGCCCGCGGCCGGCTGCATCGCAGGCCACGGCAGCACCATGAATGCCGCCGCCAATGACGAGAAGATCGTAGCTCTGTGTTGCCACGCGCGCGTCCTCT
Source organism: uncultured Alphaproteobacteria bacterium (assembly GCA_963827365.1). Classification (GTDB taxonomy): domain Bacteria; phylum Pseudomonadota; class Alphaproteobacteria; order Rhizobiales; family Methyloligellaceae; genus Methyloceanibacter. The sequence continues at coordinate 48,430 of CAWHAX010000014.1, forward strand.
GCCTAATTCATATCCCGTCATGGCTGGGCTTGTCCCGGCCATGAGACCTATTGAAGGAGCGCTCGACTTGCTCGCTGAAAAACTCTGGATCCTCTTCGGCAACGAAATGCCCCGCGTTCTCGGCGATGACGCCTTGAACGTCGCCGGCTTCCTTGACGACAGCGGCATGAAGCTTCTCGCCGACGCCTAACGTCCGGCAATGGTGAGCACCGGGACGGCGATCTTCTTGCTGCGCAGCGTCTCGACGTAAGGAATGTCGGTGCGGAGTGCCCTGTAGTAATTGAAGCCCGCAGTCATTCCGTCAGGCGTCGCATAGTGACGGGCGTATTCGGCGATGGTCGCGTCGCTGATCGCGTCCTTGCGATGCGACCATGTCCTGATCTGTGCCGCGATATACTTTCGCTCCCGGCCGGCCGTGAGCATCTCGGGAAACTCGGCGGCCATACGGAAACCATAATGCCAGGCGCCACCCTTTGACGGATCCATTTTCTCGGTGCCGGGCAGAAGGCAATGACCAGGACAAGCTTCGACAACAATTCCGCCCGGTTATGCGCGAGCACATAGCTGCCTTGCCGCCCATGTCGTGGCCGGCGACACAGACCTTGCCGCCGCCGAGATGCTCGATCAGCGCGGCATGTCTGCGGCGATGGTCTTCTTATCGTAGCCGCCAAGCGTCCGTTCGGTCAGGCCAACTCCGCGAGATCGGGAGCGACAACCGTAAAGCGCTTTGAGAGCCTCGGCATGACGCCATGCCAGGAATACCACGTCTCCCCGGCCAGCCATGCAGCAGCACCAGAACCGGCCCGCTCCCTGCGGTGACATAGTGCATGCGAATTCCGTTGACCGAAGCGAACTTGCTTGAGCCGCCCTCGGGGAGAGGACTATCGGGCGTTTCGGCTGCCGCGGCGTTACCGACAAGCCGCGACCCCAATGACAAGACCAGTCAAGGCAGCCGACGCAGAGACGAGAAGACTCCGATGGTTTATGCGGTTCAGAGAAGGGA
>CAWHAX010000015.1:0-124798 GCA_963827365.1 uncultured Alphaproteobacteria bacterium
GAAGCCGTTGACCACGTTCAGCACGCCAGGCGGCAGCAGATCGCCGACGAGGTCCATCAGCACGAGAATGCTCATCGGCGTTTGCTCGGCCGGCTTCAGCACCACGCAATTGCCTGCCGCCAATGCCGGCGCGAGCTTCCACGCCGCCATCAGGATCGGGAAGTTCCACGGGATGATCTGTCCAACCACGCCGAGCGGCTCGTGATAGTGATAGGCGATCGTGTCGTGATCGATCTCCGACAGCGATCCTTCCTGCGCGCGCACACAGGCGGCGAAATAGCGGAAATGATCGATGGCGAGCGGAATGTCGGCGAAGCTCGTCTCGCGGATCGGCTTGCCGTTGTCGATGGTCTCGACCGCGGCGAGAACCTTAAGATTCTCCTCCATGCGGTCGGCGACTTTGTTGAGGATCTCGGCGCGCTTCGACGGCGCCGCGTTGCCCCAGGCGTCCTTCGCCTTATGCGCCGCGTCGAGCGCAAGCTCGATATCGGCGGCTTGCGAGCGGGCGATCTGGCATACGGTCTTGCCGGTGATCGGGCTGATATTGTCGAAATAGCCGCCGTCGACCGGGGGCACCCACGTGCCGCCGATGAAATTCTCGTAGCGGGGCCGCAACGCCACGCGTGAATTCAGGGTCTCGATGACCTGATGCAACATGGACGCCTCCTCTAGTGGCTTGATTAAGATTATTTTCTAAGCAGACTCTGATCCCGGACATTGATCCACGTCAAGCTCAATGGACGGCGGAACCCAGATTGCCGGGGCGCGTTGATTTTCAGACTAACAAACGACTGGAGGGGATATGACGAACGGCGTGGGTGGCAAGAACAATAGCCTGCTGGTCGGCGTGCTGATCGGTGCTGCGGTTGTGGCGGTCTGCTCGCCTACTATTATTATCAGCGCTCGCGCGAGCCGGTGGTGAAGATCGACGTCCCCGGCTTCCAGGGCGAGATCCGCAAGGACAACGGCGGCGTCGACGTCGAGGTCGGCAAACCTAAGCACTAGCAAATTCAAAACTTACCCTGAGGAGGCCGCGGGAACCACGGCCTCTCAAAGGCGTCCATGCTTCGACACGCCCCCTTTCGGGGCGCTCCTCAGCATGAAGGTCGAACTTTTAAGGAATCAGCACCGCCGCGCCGGTCAGCTCGCCCTCTTGCAAGCGGGCAAGGGCCTCATTGGCCGCAGCGAGCTGCATCGGCAAGACCGTCGTCTTCACGTGGGCCTCAGTGGCGAGCGCCAGGAACTCGCGCGCATCCGCCCGCGTGAGGTTGGCGACGGAGCGCACCACGCGCTCCTCCCACAAAATCTCGTAAGGGAAGGAAGGGATGTCGCTCATATGGATACCGCCGCAGACCACGATGCCGCCTTTGCGTGAGGCCTTCAGCGCCGCCGGCACAAGCGCTCCAACTGGGGCGAAGATGATGGCGGCGTCGAGCTGTTCCGGCGGCATGTTATCGGACCCGCCTGCCCACGCCGCGCCAAGCTCACGCGCGAAGTCTTGCGCGCGAGCGTCGCCCGGCCGGGTGAAGGCGAAGATTTCGCGCCCCTGATGCCGCGCCACCTGCGCCACGATATGGGCTGCAGCGCCGAAGCCATAGATGCCGAGGCGCGCCGCGTCGCCGGTCATCTTCAGCGAGCGGTAGCCGATCAGCCCGGCACAAAGCAGCGGTGCTGCTTCCGCGTCGCTGTAGTCTTCCGGCAAATGGAAGCAGTAGCGCGCGTCGGCGACCGTATGCGAGGCGTAGCCGCCGTCGATCTGGTAGCCGGTGAAGCGCGCGCCGTCGCAGAGGTTCTCCTCCCCGTTACGGCAATAGGGGCAGGTGCCGTCGGTCGACCCGAGCCACGGCACGCCGACGCGATCGCCGATGGCGAAACCTTCCACCTCTGAGCCCAGTGCCTCGACGCACCCGACGATTTCGTGACCAGGCACGAGTGGAAGCTTCGGCTCCGTCAACTCGCCATCGACGATGTGCAGGTCGGTGCGGCAGACGCCGCAAGCGAGCACGCGCAGGCGAAGCTGCCGCGACGACGGCTCAGGGATCGGCAGCACGGTGAGCCTTAGTGGCGACCGCGCCGCCTCAAGCACCATCGCCTGCATGGTCTGATCTGACATCAGGCAATAGTGCGTCCAACCGAACACAATGCCAACCCTCCCCCGGCGGGGGAGGGTGGTCCGGCGTGGCAGCTCGAGATCTGGAGAACTAGTGCCGGATAAGAGGCCAGCCCTGGCGGCTTGGACGGAGCGCCGAGACAGCAGCGACAGTCTCAGCATCGCGCTCATAGGCGCCGGAGGGCTTTGCCGTTGTCGGACCGATCAGCCGCCGCTCGGCCACAATGGCTGACGCCGCCCACAGGGCTTCGAAGGCGAGATGGCCAAGGCGCAGCGTGCCCGGGGCAGCATCCTCGATAAGGCTCAAGGCATTCCGCTTGTCTGCGTCGCGGCGCATGGAATCGCCCCACCAGCAAAGTGCGGTGCCATAGGTCACCTGCTCATGGGCGTCGAGCAGGCGCGGATTGCGGGCCCAGCGGAGCAGCTCATGGGCACGGCTACGCGGCTTCAACTCGGAAAGGCAGGCATAGAGCTTGCGCACAACCTCTTCCGGATCGAGCTTCGCAACGATCACCTTTGCGGCGATGCCGGTGCGGGCAAGATCGCGAGCCTTCAGGATGAGGGCTTGGGCGGGACCTGACGAGGCCGACCGCAGAATCATTGTGAGCTCGCGCGGCTCATCGGCATCGGCTTCGACGCGCCCGATGAACTCGGCCAATATTTCGAGATGCCGATCGAGCTCGGCGTCTTTCACATCCCTAGAACTTCCCGAACCAACCACAATGCGCATGGTCCCCCCGCTCTGTGGAAGCAGTTGCGCGCAAACGCTAAGGCGCCTCCGTGCGACGTGGTAAAATTAACCGTGTCAGAGTTAAGGAAGGCTTGATGGCCGCTCTCGTTCGAGGCGCCATGCCGGGTTCTGATGCCATGCGGAACGTGGAAGTGGCGGGATGCTGAGCGGATCGACCTGCCAGGTCATACCGATGACGATTGCCGGATGAAGCGAAGGGGCAATTGGATGTGGCGCCAACGCACAGCGGCGCCGCAACGGGGACACGCATGAACTCAACGCACTCCGAACTTCGGTTTGATCGGTCGTCCGCCCCCGGAGCACCGATCCCCTCTAACTCCCTCCAAACGCAACGCTCACTGTCAAACAAGGCTGTTTCGTGACGCGGCAAAGAAACCCAGGCAGGTTCACCGGTTCCTTTCAAGTCAAAAAAATTTGCCCCTAGGCCAGAGCCTTCCGCCTCCAAGTTGACCTGAATTTCGAGGAGCTATCATTCCCCTTCACGCGGCTCGCTCAAATCCTGTGCCGGCGCGAGCTGCTGGGTGCCTTGAGACCAGGCAATTAGACTGTTGGTGTTCGGCGCCCCGCGGAATACATAGTGGCTTATGTCAGAACCTATCCTCAAAGAGCGCGTGCTCGACGCGCTGAAGCACGTCAAGGGGCCAAATCTCAGCGACGATATCGTCTCTCTCGGGCTCGTCTCCGAAGTCGTCATCCGCGGCGGCAAGGTCTATTTCGCCATCTCCGTCGATCCGGCGCGGGCCTCTGAGCTCGAAGCGCTCCGCCAAGCCGCCGAGAAGGTGGTGAAGGATCTGCCCGGGGTCGACGCCGTTGCCGTCACGCTCACCGCCGACCGCCAGGGTGGAGCGGCACCGGCGCCGGCCGGTGGCAATGGCAGAGGGACGAGAACGCCTCCACCTCCGCCGGCGTCGCCGGTCGCCCGCGGCGCGGCGCAGGCCGCCCGCCACCGCACCGGCGCGATCCCCGGCGTCAGCCACATCATCGCCGTCGCCTCCGGCAAAGGCGGCGTTGGCAAGTCGACCACCGCCGTCAATTTCGCGCTCGCCCTGCAAGCCCAGGGGCTGAAGGTCGGCGTTCTCGACGCCGATATCTATGGACCGTCCATGCCGCGGCTCCTCGGCATCTCCGGCAAGCCGCAGCAGCTTGCCGGCGACAAACTCGCGCCGATGGAAGCCTATGGTCTGAAGGTGATGTCGATGGGCTTCCTCGTCGATGAGGAGACGCCGATGATCTGGCGCGGGCCGATGGTGATATCGGCGCTCTCCCAGATGTTGAAGGATGTTGCCTGGGGCGAGCTCGACGTGCTCGTCGTCGACATGCCGCCCGGCACCGGCGACGCGCAGCTCACCATGGCGCAACAGGTTCCGCTCGCCGGCGCCGTGATCGTGTCGACCCCGCAGGACCTCGCCCTGATCGATGCGCGCAAAGGCCTCAACATGTTCCGCAAGGTGGACGTGCCGGTGCTCGGCATCGTGGAGAACATGAGCACCTTCATTTGCCCCCATTGCGGATCGGCGACCGACATCTTCGCCCATGGCGGGGCTCAGTCCGAGGCCAAGCGGCTCGGCGTGCCGTTCTTGGGTGAAGTTCCCTTGACGCTCGCCATCCGCGAGACGTCGGATGCCGGCAAGCCTGTGGTGGTGAGCGCGCCTTCATCGCCTGCCGCCGAGGCTTATCGTGTCATCGCGTCGAGGGCATGGGCTGAGCTTGAGCGTGACAAGAAGAGCGCACGAGCTGCCCCACGCATCGTGATGGAAAGCTAACTGTTGGCGTAAGGCGCCAACTCAGCTAGATGCGGAAGTTGGGGGCGGAAGTGCGGCGGCGCCCCTGAAGCTGCGCCCTTTGACTGACAAACGCTCGATTACTCTCCCACTCTGCGTGCTTGGCGCCGGAGCCGTGCACGGACTCTGTGTTGCGGCCATGCTCCCGATGCTGATCACGCTGCCGGGGCCTGGCAGCAGCGCGCCGCCTGCGATCGACGTCGAGGTGGTGCAGCCCTCACCAATTTTGCCAAAGCATCTTGCCGACCCGGCGACCACCTCGGCCCAGCCAAAGGTGGAAGCTCCGCCAGCTGAGCCCGCAAGCGAGCCCGCCAGGCCGGAAGTGGCGAAGCAGGCCACGGCGCAACCGCCCGACGACATGCCGCAACAAATCGCGAGCCCTGTCGCGCCGGCACCTGCCGGGATCGATGCGCTCACGCCGGAACCGCTTGCCCCAACGCTGGTGACATCGCCCGCGTTCCCGCCGCCGCCACCAGAAGAGGTGAAACAGGTGACGCTTGAGCCTGACATCACGACGACATCCTCCATCGTTCCGCGGGCAACCAGCTTTGAAGTCAAGAACCTAAGGGAGACGCCCACAGAGGCGAGCGTGCTGCCGGCGCCTCCCATAAGCGAGAACTCCGAAGCCTGAGCCTCAGCCTGAGGTCGTCCGCGCCGATCCAAAAGAGGAGACGCCTCCGCAAGCAGTGCCCGCGGATGACGCAGCCGAAGCAGAGACGCCGGCCGTGCCGACGCCTGTCGCCAAGCCGGTGGCCGGCAAGAAGCCAGCGCCACAAGCTGCGCCAAAGGCCGACGCCCGGGCCAAGGCTAAAAGCAAGCCCGAGCCCGCGGCGGCGAAAAAGAGTCCAGTCGTGACGGCAAAGCGGTCCGCCCCGCAAACCCACCGCGTAGTGAGGGGACGGCCGCAGACCCCGATGAGCCAGAGCATCATGTCATTCTTCGGCAGCGCGCGGAAACCGCCAGCCGGCGCTAACGCGAGCGCGCGGCGGCCCGTGGTCCAAAGCCAATGATCAGGCGGCGCTCGTTCCGCGCTTGATCGGCATTACCTTCAAGAACGGCGTAATCGGCGTGCTTAACAAAGAGACCTAGATCGCCCGCATGTCATGCTGATGTTGGAATTCGCGACAAGAGGAGTGAAGGCGCCGTTAACCTTGACGAGCCGCCGCAGTCTAGCCGCCCGTCGTCGACATGGTGCGCGAGAGCTTTGGGCGGCCGCCGCGTTCGATGACGAAGTCATGGCCCTTTGGCTTGGCGGCGATGGCGGCATCGATCGCCGCATTGAGCAGATGGTCCGACTCGCTTGCCCGAAGGGGAGCTCTCAAGTCGGCGGCATCTTCCTGACCGAGGCACATATAGAGAGTGCCGGTGCAGGTGACCCGTACTCGGTTGCAAGCCTCGCAGAAATTGTGCGTGAGTGGCGTGATGAAACCGAGCGTGCCGCCACTCTCGGCGACGTGCACATAGCGCGCCGGACCGCCCGAGCGATAGGGGATGTCCTGCAGCGTGAAATGATCCTGAAGCCGCGCCCGCACGAGCGACAGCGGCAGATATTGCGCGGTGCGGTCTGTCCCTGTCTCGCCCATTGGCATGGTCTCGATCAGGGTTAGGCCGAAGCCTCTGTCATGCGTCCAGCGCAGAAGCGCCTCGATCTCGTCCTCGTTCACGCCCCTGAGCGCGACCGTGTTGATCTTGATCTTGATGCCGGCCCGGTCGGCCGCATCGATACCGTCCATCACTTGCGCGAAATCACCCCAGCGGGTGATCGCCTTGAACCGCGCCGCGTCGAGCGTATCGAGCGAGACATTGATGCGGGCGATGCCGCTGTCCGCGAGGACCGCCGCGTATCGCGCTAGCTGGCTGCCGTTGGTCGTGAGCGTGAGTTCGTCCAATCCGGCGCCGAGGTGCCTGGATAGTGACGTGATCAGCCACATCAGATTCTTGCGCACCAGCGGCTCCCCGCCGGTGAGCCTCACTTTGCGCACGCCTTTGGCGATGAACGCGCTCACCAGGCGGTCGATCTCCTCGAGCGTGAGCAGGTCCTTGCGCGGCAGGAATGTGGTCTCCTCCGCCATGCAATACACGCAGCGGAAATCGCAGCGGTCGGTGACCGAGACGCGCAGATAGGTGATGCGCCGGCCGAATGGGTCGATCATGGCTGGCTGAAACGCCTTCATCACCCCGCTATATCCTCCTCACGCGTCTTGGCCTTGCGCCTATAGACCTTGCCGCTCTTTACCACGCGCTTGCGGTATTGGGCGCCTTGCAGGGCGACGGCGACCTATCTCGGCGCCTGACCGTTGTTTTCCGCGGCATTTTTTTGCCTTCGCTGTCTTCGGTTTCGTGGCTGGCCTCGTATCCGACGTGACCGCTCTTGTCATTCGCCCCTAATATAGCGATTGATCCCTTGCATATCATGCTTGGCCGCTCAAGGAGACGAAGATGGACGAGCAGCGCTTCAACATGTCGATGCGGAAATTCCTCAAGGAAGTGGGCGTTACATCGCAGCAGGCGATCGAGCGGGTGGTGCGCGAGGAGGGGCTTGGCGGCAAGGGGGTTTTCAAGGTCAAGATCGTGTTGACCGGGGAGGGCACCGGGCTCCGCCACGTCGTCGAGGGCGAGATCGATCTGGGATAGAGCGAACATGGTGGAGAACGATCCCTGGCCGACGGAGCTAAAGGTCGACAAGGACCGGAGGGTTTTGACCGTCGCCTTTGACGACGGCGCTGACTATGCACTGACCGCCGAGCTGCTGCGGGTGATGAGCCCGAGCGCCGAGGTGCAAGGCCATAGCCCCGAGGAGCGCGTCACCGTCCCCGGCAAGAAGGCGGTGCGTATCTTGCGCATCGAGCCGGTCGGCAATTATGCCGCCCGCATCGTGTTCGACGACGGCCATAGCACCGGCCTCTTCACCTGGGCCTATTTGCGCGAGCTTGGCGAGAATAAAGAAGCGCGCTGGCAGGACTATCTTGCCGAGCTCGCCGCCAAGCGTCTCACGCGCTGAGCCTGATGCTAGAGGTGGGTCTTGTCCCGTGCCTCGCCGGCAGGGCGGTTGAGCCGGTACAACATTCCCTCCGACCCATCCGTGAGCACATAAAGGACGCCGTTTGCGTCGATGCGCACGTCGCGGAGCCGCCCGAGCCGATGCTCGATGAAATGCTCCTCGCTGACGGTGCAGCCCGCCCCGAATGTCAGGCGCAGCAAAGTCTCGCCGGCGAGCGTGCTGATCCACACGATGCGTTTCGAAGGATTGGGCTCGAGCGCGAGGCCGGACGGGGCGACGGATATCGGCGCCCAATAATGCACCGGCTGTTCCAGACCCGGCTTGACACTTTCGCCGTCGCCGATCAGACGGCCTGTATAGTCGGTGCCGTAGGTGATCAGCGGCCAGCCGTAATTACGTCCGCGGAGAACGAGATTGAGCTCATCGCCACCTTGCGGACCATGCTCGTCGGACCATAGCTCACCCCGCGTTGCATCGAAGGCGAGACCTTGCGGATTGCGATGGCCGTAGCTCCAGATCTCCGGCCGCGCGCCAACCCGCCAACGGAACGGATTGTCATCTGGGACCGAGCCGTCGGTGCGAATGCGGATGACGGTGCCGAGATGGTTTGTGAGATCTTGCGCGGGCTCACCTAGCCACCTGTCGCCGACGGTAAGAAAGAGATAGCCGTCAGGCGTGAGCGCGATGCGTCCACCGACCTGATCGGGTCTCGACCCAGGCGTGCTCTCGAACAGGACCTGCTGGCTGGAAAGCGCCTCATCGCGCTCGTCGAGCTTGGCCTTCATCACCCGGATCGATGAGGCCTCCTCGCGTCCAACGAGGTACGAGAAATAGATCGTGCCGTTTTCGGCATAGTTCTGATCGACGGCGAGATCGATGAAGCCGCCATGGCCGACGGTCGTCACCTCAGGGACGCCGCCGATGGCGCGGGCTTCCCCGGTGGCAGCGACTAGCAGCAATCGTCCAGGCCGCTCAGCCACGAGATAGGAGCCATCCGGCAGAAAACCGACCGAGCGGGGCTGGTCGAACGGACCGGCGATCCGCTCGGACACGAGCTGCGACCCCTCAGCCAGAACCAGCTCTGGCTCGCCCGACGGAGGGGCGGTGAGCGTCCTCGATGGCGGACAGCCAAGCGGTGAATCCGGCGCGTCGGAAGCGGCGAAGGTTAATTGCGTGGCAAAGAGGAGAGCGAGTGTCAGGCAAACCGATACGCAGGCCAGGCCTACTGGAACACACTTCATACGAATTCCTCGGGTCATTCGGCGATGCTGGTAGAAACCGGACCGTCTTGCTCAACCCGAGAGAAACGGCCACCCCGTCACACCTCTTGCAACTTCCTTGAACTTTAGGGAACTATAGCAGCAGACAGAGGCTGGCGAGCTACCCCCTGTCATGGCTTTGTCACGAGAGTTCCGGTACTCCGTCGCAAAAGCGTGATATTCCAAGCGCAATTATGGACGATCGTCCCTCCAATGATTCGTCGCAGCGTGGGGTAAAGCTTTGACCCACCAGGCAGAACGCGCCGCCCCACTCACCGCGAGCCTGCCGGCGCGGGCAGCCGCCTCCGTCATGCGGGGCGTCCGCGAGCTTGGCGCAAGGCTGTGGTCCTCGCTCTGGCTGATTGTGGCGGTGGCCGTGATCATGGCCTCGCTCGTCATAGTCGCCCATCTTTCGTTTGCCTTTGCAATCGCTGCGCTCCTCGGCTTCGTCGCCTCGGTAGCCCTGTTGCCGCGCCAGGAGATCGACGAAATCGAGGCTGGGGATTTCACGCAGCTTTCCGCATCGTCCCGCTCCGGCTCCCGCATGCGCGTCATGGCCGAGGCCCTTCCGGATCCCGCCATCCTGCTCAATTCGGCTGGCCAGGTGCTCTATTGCAACGCGCCGACGCGAGGATTGTTCGCCTCGTTGCGCGAAGGCAGTCACATTTCCTCTGTGATCCGGACGCCTGAGTTTCTCGATGCCGTGAGCGCAGCGCCGCTGCGCGGCCGCGCCATCACGGTCACCTATGCCGAGCGCGTGCCGGTCGGCAGACGCGTGGCGGCGACCGTGGCCCCACTCACCAGGGGCAACGAGCCCGACAGCGACATCATCGTGCTTCTGCGCGACCTCACCGAGGTCGAGCGCATCAATCAGATGCGGGCTGATTTCATCGCCAATGCGAGCCATGAGCTCCGCACGCCGCTCGCCTCGCTCCGCGGCTTCATCGAGACCTTGCAGGCGGCCGCCAAGGACGATCCGTCGGCGCGCGAGCGCTTCCTCGCCATCATGGCCGAGCAGGCTTCGCGCATGACGCGCCTGATCGACGCGCTGCTCTCCCTCTCCCGCGTCGAGATGAACGCGCATGTCCCGCCGAGCGGCCGCGTCGACATCAACGACGTGCTGGATCATGTGCGCGACACGATCGAGCCGCTTGCCCGCGAATCCGGCGGCAAGCTCGTCGTTGGACGCTTTCCCCACCCTGCCATCGTCCGCGCCGACCGCGATGAGCTGGTGCAGGTCTTCCAGAACCTCGTGCAGAATGCGCTCCGCTACGGTGCGAGGGGCGGCCAGATTCGCTTGGAGCCCAAGCAGACGCCGCCGATCGGCCGGCAGCCCGGGCGCTATGCCATCTCGGTGATCGATCAGGGGCCCGGGATCGCGTCTGAACATCTGCCGCGGCTCACCGAGCGCTTCTACCGCATCGACGTCGCCTCGAGCCGCGAGAAGGGCGGCACTGGTCTTGGGCTCGCCATCGTCAAGCACATCCTCAACCGCCATCGCGGCGAGCTCGCCATTGCCTCCCAGCCCGGTAAAGGCTCGGTCTTCACCGTGCTGCTCGACCCGGCCCGCGAGACACTACCGGTGCGCGCCACAGCCGCCGAATAAGACAGTCCACCTGCCACGTTCCGGCGTCGCTCAGCTCAGGTAGCCCCGAAACCCAAGGATCGCGGAGCCGATCAATACAATGAGCGCCATGATCAGGATCGCTGTCATGGGACTAAGTCTAAAAATTCCAAGTGGCTAAAACTCGACCGTCAGCGTTCGTAAAAAAGGCGCCAGCCCGACGCCGAAGCCGAACCCTAAACAATCCACCCAAGCTCACGTGCCCTTTCACTTGCGGCCCACCACGCACTGCCAAGGAACTCGGATAGCGTCACGTTAGCTCGCTGATCGTCCGTGCTCGACTGGTGCTTCGCGAGAAGTAGCCGAGAGTCTTTCGGTTTGTAGTAGGTGACCGTGTAGCTCGTTCCGGGCATCGTGACGGTGATCGCCTTGTGCAGAACTTCGATGTGTAGGTCTGGGGGCATCGCCGTCAATGCGAAGCGTAGAAGAAGCCCCAGCGCAGGGTCTAGGGCTTCTCGCGCGCCCCGCGACTGTTCGGGGGTGTGGCCGTGGGGTAAGGGGGCGCGTATTTAGGAAACGCGCTTCGGCCTGCAACGTTCCGCAGGAACACTCGCTATTAGGACGCCGCCACGCCGACAATGAAAACGGGCGCCAGCCGAGGCCAGCGCCCAGAGCAGTCGCCCAGTCGCTTTTAGTCAGGTGTGGGTGACGAAGTGCTCGGCTGCGTGGCGGTCACGTCCACGCCTTTCTGGTCAGAACCAACAAAAACCGAGCCAGCGAGTATGAGTAGCGCCACCACGCCGGCCAACACGAGGCCAATGATTAGGGACGTGTCCCTAGAGGTTTGAGGCGGCTGTCTACTTGTGGGGTTCTCGGGCATGTGAGCCTCCATCTCCCCGTCTGTCTCATTACGTAATCTTGGAGGCGGGCGGTTCCAAGGTAAGAAAACGAGGGACAGCCCATCCTATTGCGGGGTGAATCGGCGGCGGGGCTTTTTTCTTGGAGATGGAACAACCAAGCCAGGTGAGGCGTCCGCCCTTAGTGCCGAGGTTGCGGCAGCCGCCCGCGGTCTTGAGAGGATGCAGAGAGCCCGGAGTGAGGATTTGAATACGAGTGAGAAAAGAAGTCTCTCCGAGAGAGCAATACTCTTAGTTGTGTCCCTAGGCGCTTGCCTAGCCTCAAATCCGATGGTTGCCGAGCCCCCAACAAATTCCTCCGCCCGGCGCCAACCTTTATGTGATTTGGGGCCACTCCGAAGCCGGTGGTCACGACAGCATAGACACAGCTCCAAAACTGATGCATGGCGACCATATTGGGCGGTCAAAAGCATTGTGGCGACGCATAATCCGCCAGCCAATAGGTTTGGAAGCGAAGGACCAAGCCCCAACAATTACTTCGCCGACGAACTCATTGCTGAGGGAAAAGCGACGGATGTTGTCTTGCTAAAATGCTCCGGGGCGAGCCCCCGGCGAGGCTTGGCGCATCGGCATCAAGGGGGCGATCGATTCCCTCAGGGATGTGCGAAGAGAGTGAAATATGCCGTCGAGACCTGGCGATTGAAGCTGTCCCGGAGCTGTAACCTATTGTTCGCGGGCGACGCTACAGATGAGCTGAAGGCACGCGACTTCCCCGACAATTACAAGAAGTTCGCGTCTGCGTCTCCTCTCAGGGCATCGATAGTTTCCTGCATGGTGATTGTGGAGTCGTTGCTTTGAGTGTTGTCCTTATCCAGCGCCGTACAGACGGTCGCATACCAGTGATTGGCACGCTGCTCCTCGGAAGTGCCCCGCTCGAGGCTTACGGCCTCATCCAGCAAGTCGAGGATCTCTTCCTTGATCTCGGTGAGGCGGCCTATCTTGGCGAGATCGAATCGCTTGGTCATACTAAATCCCTTCAGTTCAGACTGAGACAGTTCTATCGGCCACAATAATAACAAGCCATCCCGAGGCCGCCGCGCCCGGGTTGAGCGTCTCCGGTTGAGCGACGCTGCCCCTCCGGTACCAGCCCAGCACCAATTCGCGGGTCACCCAGCTGTCACGAGACTGACATACGACCGGTATGGCGCATGCCCGATGCTCGTTCGAAGGGTCCTGCCCATCACTGCGGCGAGCTTCATTTTAATGACGCCTCCGGCGAAGCGCTCAAATTCTTCGACTGGGCGTATCGCAAGGGCGACGAGTTGGCCGAGGCGCTCGACTACGCTCCGATGCCGGACAACGTGGTCGGCCTCGTTCAAGAGGAATGGGCCACGATCAAGGATCCCGCCGGCAAGCCCATTTTTGCGACGAACTGACGTAGCCGGCGCTAATTCGGCGGCAGAACCAACTCTGCCCGAGCAGCGCCTTCGACCCCCTGTCCACAGGCCAAACTGAGCCCGATCAAAGGCTTTCCGGCCACTGTCACCCAACTGTCATATAAGTGACATAGTAGCGTTATTGCGCGGCGCTAACGCTCCCCCGACGGCGGGGGAGGGGCCCCCACCGCAAGGCCCATCGAGGGGCCAGAAATTCTACCCCTACCCACAGGGAGAGCGATATGAGGTTCAAGTCCTATGCGGCCGCTGCGAGCCTAGCCGTAGCGTTAACCATGACCGCCATGTTCTCCGCGTCCAGCCCAGCGCTGGCACGCGATCAGATCAAGATCGTCGGCTCGTCGACGGTGTTCCCGTACACGCAAGCCGTTGCCGAGGATTTCTCGAAGAAATCGGGTCAGAAGTCTCCGGTTGTCGAGTCGACCGGCACCGGCGGTGGCATGAAGATCTTCTGCCAGGGCGTGGGCGAGGCCAACCCGGACGTCACCGGCGCTTCGCGCGCGATGAAGAAGTCTGAGTGGGAGCTCTGCGAGAAGAGCGGCGTCAACGACATCACCGAGATTCAGATCGGCTATGACGGCCTGTCGCTTGCTCAGTCGAAAAAGGGCAATCCCCTCGACCTGACCAAGGCACAACTCTTCCTTGCGCTCGCCTCTGAGATTCCGGACGGCGACAAGCTCGTGCCCAACAAGAACAAGAAGTGGAGCGATGTCGACAAGGGCCTTCCCGATGTCGCCATTACCGTCTACGGGCCGCCGCCGACCTCAGGCACGCGCGATGCCTTCGTCGAGCTCGCAATGCACGAGGGCTGCAAGGCGCTCGACTACTTCAAGAAGAAGAAGGGCGAGCTGGATAAGGATGGCTTTGAGAAGCTGATCAAAGAGAAGTGCACCCCGATGCGCCAGGACGGCCCCTTCATCGAGGCCGGCGAGAACGACAATCTGATCGTGCAGCGCATCGAGGCCGATCCCAACGCGCTCGGCATTTTCGGCTACTCGTTCCTCTATGAGAACCAGGACAAGCTGCAGGGCGTAAAGATCGCCAGCACCACGCCGAGCTTCGAGACCATCGCCGATCACAGCTATGGCCTGTCCCGCCCGCTGTTCATCTACATCAAGAACGCTCACCGCAAGGTCATCCCGGGCATGGATGAGTTCCTCGCCGAATATACGAGCGACGAGGCCATGGGACCCGACGGCTACCTGCATGAGCGTGGCCTCGTGGTGCTGAGCCCCGAGCAATTGAAGGAAATGCAGGAGCGCGCCAAGAACGGCGCCAAGATGTCTGCGCCGACCTCTTAAGCGCAAGGTTAGCGACGTTTGCGGCAAGTGATCGAAGCGTGGCTGCGACCCTAGTCGCAGCCACGCAGTCGATCGAATAGCGTTCCTTTACGAGGAGTTCGAGCCGAAATGATCGGCTACATCCTGCTGGTGTTGCTGGCGTTGAGCGTGGCCGGCTATTTCTACGGCCGGAAGCGCGCCTGGGCTGTCGTGGAGGGCCGCGAGCGTGAGCTCCACTCGCGCCCCAATTATCACGGTGCCTATGTCGCCGCCTGGGTTGGCATTCCGTCGATCCTGCTCGTTCTCATCTGGTTGTTCCTGCACGGCATCGTCATCGATCAGCTCCTTCTTGCGAGCCTGCCTCCGGGCACCCTCGACGGCCTCGACAAGGGACAAGTCAGCCTGCTGCTGAGCCAGATTAAGGTTGTGGCCGCCGGCAACGTTTTCACCGAGCCAACCCCCACGATTACGGCCGCTGCCGAGCGCTACGCGCATTGGCAGGCGATTGCCCGTTACGCCATGATCGTGGCGGCGCTCTCTATCGCGCTCGCCGCTCTCTATCTGACCAGTCAGCACATCAGCCCGCAGTTCCGCGCGCGCCACGCGACGGAGCGGGTGATGAGCGGGTTCATGCTAGCGTGTTCCCTCATCGCCATTCTCACTACGCTCGGCATCGTTTTGTCGCTGCTGTTCGAGGCGCTGCGCTTTTTCGACCGCGTGTCACCTTTCGAATTCTTCTTTGGCCTCCGCTGGGAACCGCAAATCCCCATTCGTGAGGGCCAGGTCACTGCTGGCGGAGCCTTCGGCGCCATTCCGGTCTTCACCGGCACCCTGCTGATCTCGGCCATCGCCATGCTGGTCGCCATTCCTGTCGGCCTCTATTCCGCGATCTATCTCACCGAATACGCGCACCCGAAGTTCAGGGCCGTAGTCAAACCCCTGCTCGAGCTCTTGGCCGGCATTCCGACGGTGGTCTACGGCTTCTTCGCCGTTCTCGTGGTGGCTCCAGCCATGCGCAATTTCGGCGACATGATTGGCGTGCCGATCGCTCCGAACAGCGCGCTCGCCGCCGGTTCCGTCATGGGCATCATGATCATTCCCTTCGTCTCGTCTTTGTCGGACGATGCTATCGCCGCGGTGCCGCGCTCTATGCGCGACGGCTCCTATGCCATGGGCGCGACCAAGGGCGAGACCATCACGAAGGTGCTCTTGCCCGCGGCGCTGCCCGGCATCATGGGCGGCATATTGCTCGCCGTGAGCCGCGCCATCGGCGAGACCATGATCGTGGTCATGGCCGCTGGCATCATCGCCTCGCTCACCGCCAATCCTTTGCAGCCCGTCACCACCGTGACCGTGCAGATCGTGACGCTGCTCATCGGTGACGTCGAATTCGACAATCCGAAAACGCTTGCCGCCTTCGCGCTCGGCCTTGTCCTGTTCCTGGTGACGCTCGCGCTTAACGTGTTCGCTCTGCACATCGTACGCAAATACCGAGAGAGATATGAGTGAAGCCCAGACGATAGAACAAGATCAACTCGATTGGGCCTCCCCGGAGACCAAGCGGCGTGTCCGCAGACGCTACAGCGCCGACTGGCGGCTGCAAGCCTATGGCATTGCCGCAATCGCGCTCGCTATCGGGCTGCTCGGCATTCTCATTACCTCGCTCATCATCAACGGGCTGCCGGCCTTTGTGCAAACCAAGGTGGATCTTGAGATTTATGTCGATCCGGCCAAGGTCGATGCCAAAGACACAGCCAAGGGCAATTATCGGGTGCTGGTCCGCGATTCTCTGGCAAGCCTCTTCCCGGACGTGACGAACGACAAGGAGAAGTCCGACCTCACCAAAATCCTGACCTCGGACGCAGCTTATATTCTGCGCGACTACGTGGTCAGCCATCCAGAACTCGATCGGCAAACGCATCACGCTGAGCATCCCGGTTTCCGATCCCTTCGATCAGCTCAACAAGGGCGTGATCCCCAAGGAGGTTGACGCCCTGTCGTGGAGCCAAGTGCGCTGGTTCGAGCGTCTGCGAAACCGTGGGGTGGTAGTTGAGGAGGGTGGCCGCACCGACCTCAAGCTCGAAGTCTTCATCGACCCAACCAAGATAGAGGCAGGACCTCCGCCGACCGGCGATTTCGCCGCCATGGCGCGGGACAGCCTGCAAGCCTATTTGCCCGACGTCCACGACACTGGCCTCTTCACCATGCTGGCCGACGATGCCCCGGATGCCATCAAGGCCCGCGTGACGGCCGATCCGGCGCTGCTCGGCAAGACGGTGCAGGTCCCGCTTCCCGTCTCGCCGCCTTATGTGACGCTTGCCAAGGGCGAGATGCCGAAGGTGGTCAATCCGCGCTTTTCGGAGCGGCAGATCAAGGCCTTCGATGCCCTGGTAACGAAGGGGCTCGTGCATACGCCGTTCAACTGGGAGCTGTTCTTCAACGCCGACAGCCGCTTCCCGGAGCGCGCCGGACTCGCCGGCGCGATCACCGGCACCTTCTACATGCTGATCGTCTGCTTCTCGCTGAGCTTTCCCATCGGCATCGCCGCCGCCGTTTATCTTGAGGAGTTCGCACCGAAAAACCGGCTGACCGACCTCATCGAGGTGAACATCAACAATCTCGCCGCCGTGCCGTCGGTGGTGTTCGGTCTGCTTGGCCTTGCGCTCTTCCTCGGCTTTTTCGGGCTGCCGCGATCCACCCCGCTTGTCGGCGGCATGGTGCTGTCGCTCGTGACGCTGCCCACCATCATCATTGCGACGCGCGCGGCGCTGAAGGCGGTGCCGCCGTCGATCCGCGAAGCAGCCCTTGGTGTCGGCGCCTCCAAGCACCAGGTTATGTTGCACCACGTTCTGCCCTTGGCCATGCCAGGGATTCTCACCGGCACGATCATCGGCATGGCCCATGCGTTGGGCGAGACGGCACCGCTGCTCCTGATCGGCATGAATGCCTTTATCCCGAGCGTCGAGAGCATGGGCGTGCTCGAGCCCGCAACCACGCTGCCGACGCAGATTTTCAGCTGGGCTGACAGCCCGGAGCGCGGCTTCGTGTCGAGGACCTCGGCGGCGATCCTGGTTCTGCTCGGCTTCCTGGTGATCATGAACATGATGGCCATCGTGCTTAGAAATAGATTCGAACGGAAGTGGTAGAAGGAGATTGCGTCATGGAGGCTAAGGTGGCGGCCCAGCCGGTATTCCAAGTGCAAGCTCCAGTGCCGGAGCCGGCCAACACGGCGGTGGCGGAGCAGCAGCACGCGATCAAGATGGCGGCGCGCGACGTCTGCGTGTTCTACGGCGAGAAGCAGGCGTTGTTCGACGTCTCTCTCAATATTCGCGACCGCTCGGTGACCGCCTTGATCGGGCCGTCCGGTTGCGGCAAGTCGACCTTCCTGCGCTGCTTGAACCGGATGAACGACACCATCGAAGGGTGCCGCGTCACCGGCACGATCGAGCTCGACGGCGTGAACATATATTCTTCGCGGGTCGATCCCGTGCAGCTCCGTGCCCGCGTCGGCATGGTCTTTCAGAAGCCCAATCCGTTCCCCAAAACCATTTACGAGAACGTCGCCTACGGTCCGCGTATCCATGGCCTGGCGAGTTCCAAGGCCGACCTCGACGAGATCGTGATCAGCAGCCTCCAAAAGGCGGGGCTCTACGAGGAGGTCAAGGAGCGGCTCAACGAACCTGGCACCGGACTTTCCGGCGGTCAGCAGCAGCGGCTTTGCATCGCCCGAGCCATTTCGGTCAATCCGGAGGTCATTCTAATGGACGAGCCGTGTTCGGCGCTCGACCCGATCGCTACAGCGCGCATCGAATCGCTGATGGAAGAGCTAAAGCGGAACTACTGCATCGTCATCGTAACCCACTCGATGCAACAGGCGGCGCGCGTGTCGCAACGCACTGCATTTTTCCATATGGGCTTTCTCGTCGAGGAGGGTGACACCACCGACGTCTTCACCAACCCGAAGCTGGAGCGCACTCAGGACTACATCACCGGCCGCTTCGGCTAGGACTCGCGTTCCCAAGGAGAACCAGGAAGATGGATACGCACGAGCATATCGTCAGGTCTTATGAGGAGGAGCTCTCCGCCCTCAACAACAAGATCGCCAAGATGGGCGGTCTTGCCGAACAGGTCCTTGGCCAGTCCATCGACGCGCTCGAAGGCCGCGATCCGGACCTGGCCGCCGCCACCATCCAGCAGGATGAGGCCATCGACGCGCTCGAGAAGGAGATTGAAGAGCAGGTCATCGTCATGATCGCGCGTCGCCAGCCAATGGCCTACGACCTTCGCCAGATCATGGCCGCGCTGCGCATCTCCACCGATCTCGAGCGCATTGGCGATCTCGGCAAGAACATCGCCAAGCGCGCGCTTGCCGTGGTCGGCGAGCAGCAGCCGAAGCAACTCATGCTTGGGTTGAAGCATATGGGCGAGCTTGCCCTCGGCCAGCTCAAGGATGTGCTCGACGCCTATATCGAGCGCGATGCCGACCGCGCGCTGAAGGTCTGGTACACCGACGAGGACATCGACGCGATGTACAACTCTCTGTTCCGCGAGCTCCTCACCTACATGATGGAGGATCCGCGCAATATCGGGCTCTGCACCCATCTCCTGTTCGGAGCCAAGAACATCGAGCGCATCGGCGACCACGCCACCAACATCGCCGAGACGGTGTATTTCCTGGTGCATGGCAGGCCCATCACCGACCAACGGCCGAAGAGCGACACGACCAGCTCCACGCCGGTCGCCCTGAGATCGGCAGGCTGAGATGCTGAGCGTCACCGCCGTGAACCCGAGAGCCAAAGTTCTCGTGGTCGAGGACGAGGAGCCCTTGGCGCTTCTGCTCCGCTATAATCTCGAGGCCGAAGGTTACGCCGTCGATGTCGTGCATCGCGGCGACGAGGCCGAGGTGGTCATCGCCGAAAGCTCGCCGGACCTGATCGTGCTCGATTGGATGCTGCCAGGCATCTCTGGGCTCGAGCTTTGCCGGCGGCTACGCACCGGCAAGGACTCCCGCACTATCCCGATCATCCTGTTGACCGCGCGGAGCGAGGAGAGCGACCGCATCCGCGGGCTCACCACCGGCGCCGACGACTATGTGGTCAAACCCTTCTCGCTGCCAGAGCTAATGGCGCGCGTACGCGCGATCCTCAGGCGCACGAGCCCCGAGCGCATCGCTGCAGTGCTGACCGCAGGCGACATCGAGCTCGACCGCGAGTCCCATCGCGTGACGCGGAACGGACGCCAGGTACATCTTGGCCCGACCGAGTTTCGGCTGCTCGAGTTTCTCATGCAGAGCCCCGGCCGGGTGTTCAGCCGCGTGCAATTGCTTGACAGCGTATGGGGCCGCAACGTCTATGTCGACGAGCGTACAGTCGACGTCCATATCGGCCGGTTGCGCAAGGCGATGATGCGCGGCACCGAGTCCGATCCCGTGCGCACGGTGCGCGGCGCCGGCTACGCGTTCTCCGACAAGCTGCAAGAGACCGTCTGACACAAAAAAGGAGGCGCCGAACGGGCGCCATCCTTCCCCCCACTTGACCATGCGGCCCTGTCGCTGAAGCGGCAGGGCCGGTAAGTGGCTAGCTCTATGCGACCCGCCTATCGCGGCGCCGCGAGGGCACAGCTTGATAGGCAAGCCGCGCGTGATGCTCGCAATAAGGAACCGAGCTTGCCGTCTTGCGGCCGCAGAAATGAAATTCCTCCTCGCCCGGATCGCCGATGGGCCAGCGGCACATGGCTTCCTTTAAGGTGAGGATGGTCGCCCTCTCGGCGGGCGGGATGTACAGCTCTTCGATCGGCGCCGGAGCAGGCTCGATCTCCTCCTCATAGACCGGCTTCAGCGCGACATTGCCGCGCGTGCCGAACATCAAGGATGGCGCGCGGTGCTGCCGTGGCGCTTGCACCCGCCGCGGCCTTGTGCTCGACGAGCGCGAGCTCGTCGCTCTTCCCGACAGACCGAGACGATGCACTTTGCCGATCACTGCATTCCGTGTCACCCCGCCCAGGCGACTGGCGATCTGGCTTGCACTCAAGCCTTCCGCCCAGAGTCTTTTCAGTAGTTCGACCCTCTCGTCATTCCAAGCCATGGTTTGGCCTCCTCATTTTTTCGGACTCAAAATCCCCCCGTCTCGTCGTGAGACGGCGTTCAGTCACGCTGATTTACTGCTGAGAAATGACCGCCCAGGCCTACGCTGCATCCACCATATATGGTGACTGAGCGGCTACTAAGCTACAATCTCGGGGATAGAGCGGCAAGCGTCCGCCACGCTTGGTCCGCCGTTTTCCACCGGACAAAGTGGAGTCTGCCACTTCTTGCGTTCAAACACAAACAGAGCCGTGGATGAAAGAGTGGACGAGTGTTGGATAAGGAGGTGGTTGGCCGCTGATTGACAGCCTCTCGTGCGAGACCTAAAGCTCTGCAATTCCTTGCTGCCGCCCAGCCGGCGGCAATTTTATTTTGGGACGACGTCTCGTGTCCAAATCGGCCCTGCTTCCGACCTATGCCCGCAGCGAACTTGTCTTTGAGCGCGGGCAAGGCGCCTACCTCTTTACCGCGTCAGGCGACCATTTTCTCGACTTCGCCTCGGGTGTCGCGGTGACGGCGCTCGGCCACGCGCATCCGCATCTCGTGAACGCGCTCGCCGAGCAGTCCAAAAAATTATGGCATGTGTCCAATCTGCATCGTATCCCGGGACAGGAGCGACTAGCGGCGAGGCTCTGCCAGGAAACCTTCGCCGAATATGTGTTCTTCGCCAACTCGGGCGCAGAGGCGGTTGAGGGCGCGATGAAGGTCGCGCGCCGCTATCATTTCAGTCAGGGAGCACCGGAGCGCTACCGCTTCGTTACCTTCGAGGGCGCCTTTCACGGCCGGACGCTTGCCACAATCTCTGCCGGCGGCCAAGCCAAGCATCTCGAGGGCTTCGGCCCTCCCGTCGAAGGCTTCGACCATGTCCCTGCCGGCGATATTGACGCCGTTGAGGCCGCCATTGGCGACACTACCGCAGGCATCATGATCGAGCCGATCATGGGCGAGGGCGGCATGCGCGAAGTCTCCTGGCCCTTCCTGCGGGACTTGCGGGCGCTTTGCGATGAGAAGGGCATCCTGCTCGTGCTCGACGAGGTACAGAGCGGCATTGGCCGCACCGGTCGCCTGTTCGCCCATGAATGGGCCGGCATCACGCCTGACGTCATGGCCTCAGCCAAAGGACTCGGCGGCGGCTTCCCCGTTGGCGCCGTGCTCGCTACGGAAGAGGTCGGCGCCGCCATGACGCCCGGAAGCCACGGCTCGACCTTCGGCGGCAATCCGCTCGCCATGGCAGTCGGCAACGCCGTGCTCGACGTGGTTCTTGCCCCCGGCTTCCTCGATCACGTCGCGGCGATGGGCTTGCGGCTCAAGCAACGTCTCGCCGGGCTGAAAGACGAGCATGGTGGCATCATCGAGGAGATACGCGGCCAAGGCCTCATGCTCGGGTTAAAATGCAAGGTGCCGAACCAGGCCCTGCTGCGAGCACTCGCTGCCGAGCGCATGCTTACCGTGCAGGCTGGAGACAATGTGGTGCGCCTTCTCCCCCCGCTCATCGTCGGCGAGGCCGAAATCGACGAGGCTTGCGCCAAGATCGAGGCCGCTTGCGTTGCGCTCGAAACCGGCGCCCGCGTCGAAGCCTAGAGCCGAAGTTCCCGTCATGAAGCCAAGGCACTTTCTCGATATCGACGCTTTTCCCCGCCAGACTCTGCGGGCGATCCTCGAAGACGCTCACGCCATGAAGACGCTCGGCCGCAACAGCCTGCCGGAGAAGGTCACGATCAGGCCCGGCGCCGTGCTCGCCATGATCTTCGAGCAGCCCTCGACGCGGACGCGGGTGTCGTTCGAAGTCGCCATGCATGAGCTTGGCGGAACGTCGATCATGTTGAGTCCGGCGGATATGCAGATTGGCAGGGGCGAGACCATCGCCGACACGGCGCGCGTGCTGTCGCGCTACGTCGACACCATCATGATCCGCACCGGCTCGCACGGGAAGCTGCTCGAGCTTGCCGCGCACGCTACCGTGCCAGTGATCAACGGCCTCACCAACCTCACCCATCCCTGCCAAGTCATGGCCGACGTCATGACCTTCGAGGGGAAGAAGGGGTCGATCGAGGGCAAGACCGTCGCCTGGCTTGGCGATGCCAACAACGTCGCGACCTCCTGGGTGCATGCCGCTTCCCGGTTCGGCTTCAAGCTGAAGCTCGCCTGTCCAAAGCAATTCAAGCCTGCGCCGGAGCTTCTCGCCTGGGCCAAGGCTGAGGGCGCCTCCGTCGAGGTGTTGAGCGATCCGCTTGCTGCGGCTAAAGGCGCCGATTGCGTGGTGACCGATGTCTGGGTCTCCATGGGTGACGGCGAGGAGAAGAAAAAGCGCAAGGACCTGCTGAAGCCGTTCCAGGTCGATCGGCGCGTGATGAAAGCCGCAAAGCCCGACGCCATCTTCATGCATTGCCTTCCGGCCCATCGCGGCGATGAGGTCACGCCTGAGGTGATCGACGGTCCGCAATCGGTGGTGTGGGACGAGGCCGAGAACCGGCTGCATGTGCAAAAGGCCATCCTCGCCTGGTGCCTCGCGCCTTCCGGCACCGGAGAGCCGAACGCCAAGAGCCGACGGGTCGAGTGATGGCGTCTGAATCGTCCTCGCAGGAGCGCATTGAGCTCGTCATCCCCGCCGACGATCTGATCCTGCCGTTCCAGGCAGATCAGGCCGACGTGGTCGGCCGCCTGGTCAAGCTCGGTCCGGTGGTGGACACTATCCTGTCGCGCCACGATTACCTCGAGCCGGTGTCGCAGCTCCTCGGCGAGGCGGTGGCGCTCACGGCTTTGCTCGGCGCCGCGCTCAAATTCGAGGGCAAGTTCATCCTGCAGGCCTCGACCGACGGCCCCGTCGATCTTCTCGTCGCCGACTACCAGGTGCCAGGGCAGCTCCGCGGCTATGCGCGCTTCTCTGCCGATCGCGTCGCTGCGCTCGGCAGTGGTGACGGCGTATCGCAACTGCTCGGCCAAGGTCATTTCGCCATGACCATCGACCGCGGCTCCGAGATGGAGCGCTATCAGCGCGTGGTTCCGCTCGAAGGCGAGAGCCTGACCGAGGCAGCCGACACCTACTTCCGCCAATCCGAGCAGCTCCCGACCTTCATTCGCCTAGCTGTCGCCAAGCACTATCGCGCTGGCCAAGCCGAGCGCTCCTGGACCTGGCGCGCCGGCGGTCTCCTCGTCCAGAAGCTCACCCGCGAGGGCGGTCACGGCCCGTCAGGCGGCGACTTCGAGGAGGAAGATTGGATGCGGGCCCGTGCGCTTGCCGAGACGGTCGAGGATCACGAGCTGCTCGACCCGCTGCTTTCGCCGGACCGGCTGCTCTACCGGCTGTTCCACGAGGAGCAGGTGCGCGCCTATCCTGCTATCAATCTCGAGACCTATTGCAGTTGCTCGCGCGAGCGCGTGGAAGAGCTGCTGCGGCGCTTCACCAGCGAAGATTTGAAGGACATGGTGGTCGATGGCGAGGTGTGGGTCACCTGCGAGTTCTGCAACAGCCGCTACCGCTTCGATCCTGCCTCCTTCGGCAAATCCGATGACGGGTCCTAAGCACCTCCTGCATGCTTCGTCATGGCCGGGCTTGTCCCCGCCATCCACGCCTTCCCTGCAGTTGTACTGAAATTCGTGGATGCCCGGCACAAGGCCGGACATGACGAGCCTGGGCAAAGTGGGGCCTAAGTCCCGAGCCGCTGCGCAAGCTTGGCGAGGAACGTCATGCAGGCATCGAGCTGTGCGACCGTAACGAACTCATCGGCGGCATGCGCCTGCTCGATATCCCCTGGGCCGCAGATCACCGTCGAGCAGCCAGCCTCCTCGAACAGTCCGGCCTCTGTCGCATAGGACACAGCGCTCGGGCTGTTAGCGCCGGTCAGCGCCAGCGCCAGAGCAACTGCCTCTGATCCAGGCTCGGCGAGAAACGCAGGCACGTCACCGAGATGCTGCGTCTCGATCGACGCGGTATCGGCCACGCGCTTCATGCGCGGCAGCAGCCTCTCCTCGGCAAAGGCCTTGAGCCGCTTCGCTGCAAAGTCCGCATCGGCGTCTGGCAGGCTCCGCACCTGCCATAGGAACTTGCAAGTCTTTGGCACGATGTTCGGCGCCGTGCCGCCCTCGATGGTCCCGACCTGCACGGTGGAGGAGGGCGGATCGAAACGGTCATTGTTTTCGCTTGCCACCAAGTCTGCGCCTATGCAGGCGATCTCCTCGATCAGCTCCGCCGCCACGGAGATGGCGTTCACGCCGAGCTGCGGCAGGCTCGAATGCGCCTCCTTGCCAGTCACGATTGTGCGATAGGCATCGATGCGCTTATGCGCCTCGATCACCGTCATATTGGTCGGCTCGCCGACGATGATGGCGCGGGG
Source organism: uncultured Alphaproteobacteria bacterium (assembly GCA_963827365.1). Lineage (GTDB taxonomy): Bacteria > Pseudomonadota > Alphaproteobacteria > Rhizobiales > Methyloligellaceae > Methyloceanibacter. Next base: position 24,474 of record CAWHAX010000015.1, read on the forward strand.
ACGTGGCAGGTCCTTGCCGAGCCGCGCGATCAGCGGCCGCACTCCGGTGCAGCCGACCTCCTCGTCGTAGGAGACGATGATGTGGATCGGCTGCTTCAGCTTGCTCGCGGTGAAGAGCGGCACGGAAGAGAGAACGCAAGCGAGGAACCCCTTCATGTCGCAGGAGCCGCGGCCATAGAGCTTGCCGTCGCGCGAGGTCAGCGTGAAGGGATTGCTCGTCCAGGTCTGGCCTTCTACCGGAACGCAGTCGCTATGGCTGGAGAGCCCAATCCCTCCGTTGCCGTTAGCCGGCCCGATGGTTGCGAACAAGCTCGCCTTCGCCCCGTCTGGCGTCGGGGTCAGCGTCGCGGCGACGCCGCGACTCGCGAGAGTGTCGCGCACGAAATCGATCAGCTTGAGATTCGACTTGGCGCTCGTCGTGTCGAAGGCGACCAGCGTGGTCAGCAGCTCCTGCGCTACCGATAATGAAGCCGGCACGGGCACCCCGTTATGTTGCAAGGACCTAAGCTCGCATCTCAAGCGCGGAAGCGTTGAGCCGACCTGAGCTGGGCCTTCATCGCCTCCACCCCGCGATCCCGCGGCGGCGCGTTGGTGACGAGAGAGTCGATCAGCTCGCGCGCAGCTTTGGAGACCTTCTCCACCGCCCGGTCGAAGGCGGCTTGATTTGCGTGCGATGGCCGCGTGAACCCGCTTAGCTTGCGCACGAATTGCAGCGACGATAGGTGGATTTCTTCGTCCGTGGCGGGGGGCTCGAAATTATGCAGCGTCTTGATGTTCCGGCACATGGCGATCCTCACGGAAATGGCCGCTATTGGTAAAGGGTCTCACACGGGTCTGTGGCGGGCAAGACGGGGGCCGGGTCCTACTTGGAAGCCCGGAGCGCCTGGTCGAGATCGGCCTTGAGATCCTCGACATCCTCAAGCCCGATGGAGAGGCGGACGCTGCGGTCGAAAATGCCGAGTTCCGCGCGCACCTCCGGTGACAGCCGCTGATGTGTGGTGGTCGCCGGGTGGGTGACGAGGCTCTTGGCATCGCCGAGATTATTGCTGATCTTGAAGATGTGAAGCGCGTTCATGAGGCGGAAGGCTTCGCGCTTTCCGCCCTTCACCTCGAAGGCGACCATGGGACCGCCGCCGGCCATTTGGCGCTTGGCAAGCTCCCTTTGTGGATGATCGTCGCGGCCGGGGTAAAACACGCGGGCTACTTCCTTTCGCTCCGCCAGGAAATCAGCAATCGCCACCGCCGACGCACCATGACGCTCCACGCGCAAGGGCAACGTCTCGAGACCCTTGAGCAGCACCCAGGCGTTAAACGGGCTGAGCGACGGGCCGGTCTGCTTGAGGTAGGTGTGCAGCTTCTCCTCGATGAAGTCCTTGGTTCCCATAACTACACCACCGAGACACCGCCCTTGCCCGTCAATATGCTTGGTCGCGGAATAGACCACGATGTCGACGCCGAGCGGTATCGGCCGCTGCAACAGGGGCGTGGCGAACACATTGTCCACCACGACAAGCGCCCCGGAGCGATGGGCGATCTTGGACACCGCCTCGATATCGACCAGCTCAAGCACCGGATTGGTCGGCGTCTCGAAGAACACCGCGCGGGTGTTCGGCCGCATCGCTGCCTCCCAGGCGGAAAGATCGCGGCCGTCGACCAGCGTCGTCTCAACGCCGAAGCGCGGCAGCAGGTCCTCCACGATGTAGCGGCAGCTTCCGAACAGCGCCCTGGCCGACACCACGTGGTCGCCGGCCTTCAGGAATGAGAACAGCGATGCGTTGACCGCCGCCATGCCGCTCGCGGTGCCGCGGGCGGCTTCCGCGCCTTCCAGCGCGCACATGCGCGTCTCGAACATGTCGACGGTGGGGTTGGAATAGCGGCTATAGACGAAGCCTTCCTCGTCGCCTTTGAAGCGGCGTTCGGCCTGCTCGGCGTTGTCATAGACGTAGCCTGAGTTGAGGAAGATGGCCTCGGAGGTCTCGCCGAACTGGCTCCTGAGCGTCCCCTCATGCACGAGCCGTGTTGCTGGTCGCCAGGCACTTCCCTGCTTCTTCTTGTCCTTCTTCGCCGCCATTGGCGTTACTCCTCGAAAATTATGCGGGCACAAAAAAACCCGGGACTTGGCCACGTCGCCAAGAAGACCGGGATTGCTCGCACGGCCCTTTTAGCGACTTGTTTAACGTGGCTGCAAGCCGGCCGGCCAAATCACCACGAGGCTGGATTAATGTCGCCAGGAGGCGTCCGCGTCAAGGGTGCTATGGAAAAACCATTCCACTTGTGAATCCGGGGGAGAAGGCCAAGCTTAGGGTGACGAACACCGCAGGTAGTGCCAAGAAGATGGCCCATGGAGCAGGCAGGTGAGCGCGACAGGCTGTTTGACGGCCTCCCCGAGAGCCCGCGCGCCGAGCCGCGTCCGCCGGTGAAAGGCACCTTCACCCGCACCGGCATTTTGCCCTCGCAGGCGCTGAAATCGCTGATCGCCGGCGGCGAGATCAGGGCGGCGCCGGAGATCGGTGCCGACCAGATTCAGCCAGCGAGCCTCGATCTCAGGCTCGGCAAGGTCGCCTATCGCATTCGGGCCAGCTTCCTGCCCGGGCCGAACGCGACCGTGCGCGACAAGCTTGCCGAACTCAAGTTTCACGAGATCGACTTGACCCATGGCGCCGTGCTCGAAGCAGGCTGCGTTTATCTCGTGCCTCTGATCGAGCAGCTCAATCTGCGCGCAACCATCGCCGCCTTCGCCAATCCGAAAAGCTCGATCGGCCGTATCGACGTATTTACCCGGCTGATCGCCGACCGGCAGGATTCCTTCGATGCGGTGGAGGAGGGCTATAGCGGCCCGCTCTTCGCGGAGATCTGCCCGCGCACCTTCTCCATCAAGGTCCGCTACGGCTCGCGTCTCAACCAGATCAGGTTTTTGCGCCGCGTCGGTCAGCAGCTCGACGCCGACGAGAGGCCAGGCCGTGTGCGTGACCGTCATTTGCGCGAAATCCATTCCGATGTCGGGCTGGTCGAGGGCGAGGCCGCCATCCGCGAGGGGCTGAACTTGCGCATCAGCCTTACGCCGGCGACGCCCTCCGGGCTCGTCGGCTACCGCGCGCGCCGCTATGCCGGGGTGATCGACGTCGATGAGATCGGCGTCTACGACGTGGATCAGTATTGGGAGCGGGTCCATCTCGCGCAAGACAAGCGCCTCGTGCTCGATCCGCATGAGTTCTACATCCTCGCCTCGAAGGAGAGCGTCTCGGTGCCGCCGGCCTATGTAGCCGAGATGGCGCCCTTCGATCCGCTGATCGGGGAGTATCGCGTGCATTATGCCGGCTTCTTTGATCCAGGCTTCGGCTATGCCGAAGGCAAGGTACCTGGCGCCAAGGCCGTGCTCGAGGTGAGGAGCCTAGACATTCCCTTCATCCTGGAGGACGGGCAGATCGTTGGCCGCCTCGTTTATGACCGGCTCACTGAGATCCCCGACCAGATCTATGGCGAGCGCATTGGCTCGCATTATCAGGCGCAAGGCCTGAAGCTGTCGAAGCACTTCAAGCAGGATTAGGCAGAGCAGCTTCCGCCGCCGAGCACGCAGAATTTGGCGCAGTGCGGATGGCAGAGCTTTACCGCGCCGTGGTCGAACATGCCGCTATTCGCGCGCGCGGCTTCGCCCAAGGTCAAGCCCATCTCGAAGGCTTGATCGTACGGGAGCAGCGTGCAGGGCAGTACCACTGGGCGCACGGCACCCTTGCGCTTCACCACCATGCGGCTCGAAGAGCACATCACGTCGTTCGGGCTCTTGTGCAGGATGCCCCAGCAGGCAGTGGTGATCTCAGGCACGTCGGCGTGCTCGTCCATCTCCGGAAACAGCACGAGCTTGCCAGGATCGTTCGCATCGATCGGCCATCCACGCATCGCCGCTAGCCGCCCATAACCCTCGCGCAGCGACTCGTCGCTCTCGCCCCAATAGGTGCGCCCGGCAAGCGCGAGCGCGAAGCCGTTCCGCGCCAGCCAATCGATGCCCTCGACGGTCTTGTCGTAAGTGTCAGGCCCTCGCTCCTCCTCATGCAGCGTCTTGCCGTAATGATCGAGGCTCACGCGGATAACGAGCCCGTCGCCGTGCGCTTCGCGAAGCGCGAGCAGGCCTGACTTGATGCGCGGGCGTTGCATCGGATGCATGGCATTGGTCAGCACGAGGACCGCGTGCCCGCGATGAAGCGCGTCGCCAAGCATGGCGAGGATATTGGGGTTCATGAAGGGCTCGCCGCCGGTGAAGCCGATCACCCGCGTTGGCAACGCCTCGCGCGCGATCTCATCGAGGAAGGAAGCAACCTCGGCGCGCGTCATATAGACGAGCCTGTCGTTCTCAGGGCTCGATTCGATGTAGCAATTGCGGCATTCGATGTTGCAGAGGCTGCCGGTGTTGATCCACAGCGTGCGCAGCGCTTGCAAGGGGACGGAAGCGCGAGCCTCGCCGGCCGCGGTCCAGTCCGGATCGCAGAACTTGCCTTGGCGCGTCTCGATCGCGGCCTCGGTAATCATGGTGTCGCTGCAAGCCTCTTGGGCCTTGGTCTCACGATCCGGCGGCTCGCGCCGCAAGGCACGCCCCATCACCCTATCGTGAGGCCAATCTTGCCTTCGAGGCCGGCTTTGCGCCATGTTAGTCCCCCTGGCGATCGCGGGTGTAGCTCAGTGGTAGAGCAGTAGCTTCCCAAGCTACGTGTCGAGGGTCCGATTCCCTTCACCCGCTCCAATCCTTTCAATGGGTTAGAGCAATCAAACGCCGAACCTGAAAACGGCGTGTCCGTAGAATGTCCGTGTAATTCGTTCGGCACCTGTTCGGACCAAGACCCTCTCCTCTCCCGGGATCCTAGTGAAGAGGCGGGGGTTTGCACTCCCGTTCCCTCCGGCGATCAGACTGCTCCCAAGATATGGGTGCGCGAGCGGTCTGCAGCACCGGGGGTGCATCTAGGCTACCAGGACCACGCCGACACCCTAGCGCACCCCTCCAATCGCCCCATAGCCCAGCTCAACGAACGTTGGAGGGTCGTTGACGATCCGCTGCAATGGATCCTCCAGCGGAAGAAGGGCGGTCCCCACGAAAAGAACTCCGGCTGGTGAAACCGTTCTTTCTGCACCACGCGAGAAGGACTGCTGCGCTGCATTCGTGAGTGTAGCGGCGAAATCGATGCCGATGCGCTCGCCGAGCTTCGGAGACTACCCGACAATCACTCAGACAACGGACAGAGATCATGAGTGTGAATGGACTTTGCAATCCGCCTCAAGAGAGCATGAACTGGTCAAAGGAATTACCAACGGAATACGAATACGAGTTTGATCCGACCGATCCTGATGCACCAGCGGCGGGAAATGGCCTACCGGTAGTCAGGCACAATGTTTACGACTGCATCGAACTGTGCGGCGACCAACTTCCATCCGGTTTGTTGCTATTCAAGATGATCTTTTTCTGCCGCAAGGCTACGATGACACTCGGTGGGAAGCGTTGGTACGTCCGTTCGCGAGAGAGTCTTTGTCTGGAAACCCGCCTTACGCGCCATCAGTACGACCGGGCGTTAAGCTCATTAAAAATGAATGGGTTTGTTGTGACGAGACGGCTGCCTCTCACAACGGTATCAATTTTCGGCAACGTCACTGCCTTTCGTGTCACGCCGGAAGCCATCAAACGGCTGGAGGAGGTAAGGAATAAGCGCGGGCCAGTCGTTCCAAAAAAAAGCGTAAAATGTTCATGGTGCGTCCGCTGGTTCGGCACCGCAAGTCAGTCCCAACGGACATTCAAGGCGTATTGCGAAACGGACAGACGGTCGTCCGCTGTGCCGGAATTGCAATAAATAATAAAACCTCCGAAATTTTTTTCGGGAGAGCATGAAAAAGAGAGATTTTGACAAATGCGAAATCCCAGCCTTGATTACTTGGTGCAACGAAACGGAATGGATAGTCTGGCTTCAGGGTGCGCTAGCCGGGAAACAGCCTGTACCCTCAAAAGGATAGGGAAGGCTCTGAAAGGCGCCCGCGCACCCCTCTAAATCCTCCTGGTTCACTGGGTGCGTAGAATGATTCGATCCGGATGAAGAGCCCGGTACGGCTCAGGGATCAGGTAAATCCGCACAACCAAGTGCAAGATGCTCGGGTTAGCTGATGTCACTACGCTGGGCTGGTGCTATATTAGTTACTGCGGGTGTACAGCATTCATGGCGCACCGGCGCGTTTCACGGCCTCGTGCAATTCATCGTAACTTCTCACCCATCCAAGGTCGCGAGCCTTCTCGTTGGCGGCTTCCCAGGCGAGACTTCGGAACTCCTGAAAGGTCATAGGAGCTTCAAAATCTTCAGCGTAACCGTCCATCGCGAGCCAAGGAGCCTCTTGCTTTCGATATTTCGCCATGAGGCAAGTGCCTCGCATCGCAACAAGAATGTAGGGACCTTGAACTTCTACCCTCAGGTTCGAGTGGATCATATCTCCCTCCGTGCGCCGACTTTACGCCCACTCTTCGCTGTCGGCCTGACTGAGGAATTCTTAGCTCAATCGCGTCCTTTGCATGGCGGAAGATTGATTTTCCACATCGGGTTCGGCGGAATTCACAATCCCTTCTTAGACCGAGAGATGTGGGCCGACTGGTTGCAATTAATTGCAAGAAGGGTGACCGAGACCGGTCAACGCGGAGAGTCTCGGGCTTCTCGAACGCGTGGGTGGGGGCGATGGTCTCGGCGTGAAAACCAGCGGAGAAAAGGATCACCCGTCACGGGCGAGGAGGGGATTCCTGGCACTTCGCGTGTCCCAGAGACATTCTTGAGACACGCCTTTTTCTTAAAGAAGGGCCATAACGCGCCAATTATTCCCTACGTGCCATGTCCCAAACTGAAGACACACCACCCCCTTCCCCGTCACTTACTTTGCAAATCATTGCAAACAGCGGCCCGGCTAGCGGGCTTATGCTTCGCTGTCGACCCCAATCCTGAAGCCATACCGCTCTAAGACAGCACCAAAGGTTTTTCGGGCCTGTATAAGAGCAAAGCGTCCACGTGTCGTTTGGCTTCGAGAACGGCCTCGTCTGAATTATAGCTACGAACCTGGCAGTGGCGAGGGATCGGTAATTCAGGATGCCTAGGATGAATGCCGACCTGCCAAACAGCTACTTCCCGTGCCACCTCTAGATCATACCCGCGATAGCCAAGCGTGTAGTGCCACGATATTGGTCTACGGTCGCTATAAGGATGGCCAAAACCAACTGCATGATCGGGGTGATAATGATTGAAGAATTTTGCCATGGGACTCCCCTCCGTCGTCCCAAAGATCGCCGACAACCCCTTTCAAATTCGTAAGCTCCGTCGCGAGATCTTCCGAAAACAACAGGGCGGGAGCGCGGAAAGAAAGCGGCGCTCGGACGAAAATTCTGCGGCTTGGTAGCCGACTAACGTCGGAGGGCGCGAATACCCCCTGCACATACTCCGCACAACCTCGTGGCGTACGCGGTGTCTACGGACGTAGGTGATAACCGACACCAGTTCGAGACGGTGGGTAACGGACTACGGTGGATGTTACGGTTGCCGAGGTGGGGCCACAAATGGGTTGGTTTCCAATGCGCGGCTGTTTTTCGTCAGACAGTTATCCAGTCTGTCGAGCGCCGCACGACTCTGGTCCAGAGGAATTCGGATCGTTGATCCGGCACCCTCGACCATAAAAGCATTGGCTGCTCGAAGTCCTTCTATAAATTTCTTGTCCGAGATGGGGACGGAAACAGAGTTAGCTTCGGCTGCTACGTCGGTGTTCCAACTCGCAGCACCTGCCTTCATACGGACGGGATAATTCTTTCCCCGGTCCAATTTCATTGCGATTTATATCGGCGAGCACGAGAAGTGTGCCTGCCTGCCCTGAACTTCGTTGCCCAAGCTGAGTTTATGCATTGTTCAGGTTTGAAGGAACGGAGGAAAGGATGATCAGGTTAGTCGCCGTTATCTTTGCTCGGCCGTCGCGACATCGGCGCTGGCCATGTCGCCTGCCCCGCTCCATCAGCCTGAGGGTACCGTTACACAAGTCCGCGAAGGCTGCGGTCCCTTTAGGGTACGAGTCAATGGTATCTGCGTGGCGAGAACCAGCATCCGTCAGACCCGCCTAGAGAACTCCGAAACGCGTATCGCTGGATTGTGGACCGCTACTGGAACGCCATCGTCGGCAATGGCGGCCAGGAGAGCCAGCGCGGCTGGTACAAAGACAAGTGGGGCGTCTCCGGCAAATCACGCCGCGCGTGCTGACCGAGGCGCTGGCAGCCGGCGGCGATGAAGCAAAGCGCGCGTTTGATGCGATGATGGGCATGAAGAAGATCGACATCGCCGCGATCAAGGCGGCGCGGCGCGCCTGACGTTCCACCACAAGCACTTCTACGGATTGCCGTGCCTTCGCGGCACAACTGAGCCGGTGTCTGCTTACACTTGGCCGACGTCGATTTTGACGCGAACGGGCCGTTATGTCAGCTGCCGATCCGTAGCAGACATAAATTGCCTGCGCTTTGAACTCTGGGTCCGGCCAAACGTTGCAGTAGAAAGTCATGCCTGCAGTTTGCATTCGACTTAGCTCCTTCAGACGCGTTAATTGGTCTCCTTCGTTGCAGGCAGGGAGTATGGGGCATGCGTGAGCCCTTCGAAATTGTCGATCCTAGAGAGAGCTTTACGGAAGCACGGGAGGCAGTTTCAGCCGGTGTCGAAACCTCGACCCAGGGCCGGACTATATCTAATCAAGCGCTGTTGGCAGGGGCTGCTATCTTCGCAATCAGCACTCTGATCCTTGTCAATACCCTCAGTCCGCGGATGTTTGCTCCTAAAGTAGACAACCAATTGGCTTCCGATACGGCGCCTCCGCGCCAGGCGTTATCGCGCCAGCCTGGCAGCGATCCGCCGGATCTACTAGTTGCCCCGGCGCCGTCTCAATCTGTACATGCAATAGACCCGGGAGCTTCTGCAACACAGAGTTTTGAAAGTCCGGCAACCCCCGAAGTAACCGAAGCGCCATCCCATCCCGGGCTCGGGGATCAGCTTTTCAAGATAATTTCGGTTGTTAGCATACGTAACGGCCCATCTCCCTCGGCTGACATCATCGGAATGGCCTACGCCGGTACTGTGGCGCGAGTCGCTTCGCGTGATTCCGGGTGGACGCAGATCGTCGACCCCTCCTCGGGGAAGGCAGGATGGATTGATTCAAGTGTCTTGTCGCCGCTGACGCGTACTGCGGATACGGCCTCAACCGAGGACTCCCCACCCAAACAAATGTCTGAAGAAGAGCGCACGGAGGCCTTGAACGAGCAAGATTTCGAAATACCCGACGAAAATGCGCTGCCTGCCGTAAAAGCAAAGAGGCACGGCTCGAACCGGAAGCACGGCTCTAACAGGCGTTACGGCCGTCGTGTGTTCCCGTTGAGGTTCGCGGTAAGGCTCTTTCGACGATAGTGAATTCCAATGATCGACGCGAAAAGGTCTGCTTCTGGCACTAAGCGGACCCCCAAAGCGGAAGAGCCACACTCTTGGGAGCTCGCTACATCCCAACCCCAGCTGATGAACGCGACTCCACAATTGGTATCCTTTCTGCTTCTTTGTATGAATGCGCCGACTTATTCGCTGGACATCGTTGGCGGCACTCACGGTTTTGGTGCTTCCGATTCTTCACGAATTTGCTATCCAGCATCAACTCTATGACATCCCTACAGGAAGCGTCTCCACGGCAAGCTGTTGGATTCCGAAGCCGAGCCCATGTCCTATCGCGAAACTGGCTCAATGGACGGCGCCTCTACGCTATTTCCCGACACGTTCGGTGATTAAGACGTGGGCGAACACGGTCCGCACAAGGCCGACATTCCTCGCAACTGATGCATGTTTTTGGTGGCTACGGCCTGAGCTTCGCAGAAGCTACTCAGACAAGCACCGCGATTGGAGGAGGCTAGGTCCGCTTTTGGCACTTAGCGGACATCCCATCTGCGCTGACGAATGTCCGTTATCGGGGGTAAAGCGGACATGACGCGAACGGGCCGTTATGTCGGCTTATGACCCATGGCAGACCTCAGATGAGCCACGGGGATCAAACGCAATGCGGCCCTTCGCCTCACGCTTACCAGCACGGTTTAAGTTGACGGGCGTCCGACTGCGGAGTCAGTTTGTGCTGAATTCGCCCCAGCCTACGGCCATTTGGGGCCGGCAATCAGAGGCTGCGAGGGCGGTCTCAGTGCCGGGTGCCTTGACATCTACATGGTGCATCAGCACCCGGGATGACAAGGACATTTAAGCCAATGATGTACGATAGTTCTGATCGAGGCCTTGCCTCGATCGCACGCGCCGCGGCGGTTGCCGCTGCGTTGTGCTTTGCTGCTGCGGCGCCTGTGATGGCCGCCGACCAGCCCTCGACGAATGCGCCAGCGATGACTCCGGCTCCAACGGCAGCTCCCCCCGCGCCTGCCGCAAAGGGCACTGCACAGAGCACCGGTCCGACCAAGGCTTTCACCGAGGAGGAGGTGAACGCTGCGGTGAAGACGGTGATCGATGAGCGCAGCAAGGACGGCGCCTTCGTGTTCCGCGATCCGAAGCTCAACGCCGACCTCAACCTCATCTTCGAGCAGATCAAGATCGTGCGTGGCATGGAAGGTTACGGCTGGTTCGCCAACACCATCTTCCACGACAAGGACAACGCCAAGAAGCAATACGCCATCGACTTCTGGTTTAAGCCTGACGGCAAGGAATTGAAGCTGATGGACATCCGCGTGCAGAAGGGTCCGAAGCAGGAAGGCGACAGCTGGACCATGATCACCCGCATGCCGGTGGCCTGGTGGTGGCTGCCGGTGCAGGAGCATCCGGGCAGCATGGAGGTGACTCGTGCCTGGCAGGTGATGTCAGCCATTCATAACTACATCGCCAACCACAAGGACAAGGACGGCAACCTTCCCATCAAGGACGACAAGACCGGAGAGACGTTGCCGCTTCAGTTCGTCGAGATCCATCAGCCGGTGCGCCACCTGAAAAAGGAGGGCGAATACTTCGTGTGCACCGACTTCCGCAAGCCCGGCAGCCAGGATGAGTACTACGACATCGATTTCTGGGTGAACCAGAAGACCGGCAAGCTCGAAGTCGACAACGTCAAGGTGCACAAGGTGCCGGTGCAGGAGGACGGCGTCTGGACCCAAGTCCCCCGCTACACCTTCGAAGGCATGGACATCGAAGTCACCAACTGAGCGCGAGCAAAGGCCAGGCTCGTGACTTTGAAAAAGTAAGGAAGTGCAGTCATGACATATGGCGTCCAGGCAGAAGCCGCGCACGATGATCATCCGAATGGCTGGCGAAGGTGGGTCTACTCGACCAATCACAAGGACATTGGCACGATGTACCTCACCTTCGCCATCGTGGGCGGCGTGATCGGCGGGGTACTTTCGATGGGGATCCGGGCAGAACTTATGTCTGCGGGCCTGCAGATCTTCGGCAATCCCGAGGTCTATAACACATTCGTCAGCGCTCACGGCCTCATCATGATATTCTTCACGCTCATGCCGGCGATGATTGGCGGGTTCGGCAACTGGATGGTGCCGTTGATGATCGGCGCTCCGGACATGGCCTTTCCGCGCCTGAACAACATCTCCTTCTGGCTGCTACCGGCGTCTTTTGCCCTGCTGCTCACTTCGCTGTTCATGCCTGGACCTCCTGGGTCCAACGGCATCGACACAGGCTGGACCCTCTACGCCCCCCTCTCCACCAAGGGGACGCCTGGACCGGCCATGGACTTCGCCATTCTATCGCTGCACCTGGCTGGCGCCTCGTCGATCCTCGGCGCTATCAACTTCATCACCACCGTTTTCAACATGCGCGCGCCGGGAATGACACTCCATAAGATGCCGCTCTTCGTCTGGTCGATCCTGGTGACGGCGTTTTTGCTGTTGCTCGCACTCCCCGTGCTTGCAGGAGCCCTCACCATGCTTCTGACCGACCGAAATTTCGACACGGCCTTCTTCGACTCCGCTCATGGCGGCGACCCCGTGCTTTGGCAGCACCTGTTCTGGTTCTTCGGGCACCCGGAAGTGTACATCATGATCGTGCCGGGCTTCGGCATGGTCAGTCAGATTGTCTCGACCTTCTCACGCAAGCCCGTGTTCGGCTATCTCGGCATGGTCTATGCCATGATCGCCATCGGCGTGATCGGCTTCGTGGTTTGGGCCCATCATATGTTTGTGGCGGGCATCAGCGTGAACACTCAAGCCTATTTCACGTTCGCGACCATGGTCATCGCGGTGCCAACCGGCATCAAGATCTTCTCCTGGATCGCCACCATGTGGGGCGGCTCGCTCTCCCTCCGCACGCCGATGCTGTGGGCGCTTGGGTTTATCTTTCTGTTCACAATCGGCGGCGTCACGGGCGTGGTGCTCGCCAATGCGGGCGTAGACCGTTCCTTGACCGACACCTATTACGTGGTGGCTCATTTCCACTACGTGTTGTCGCTCGCCGCCGTGTTCACCATCTTCGGCGCTTGGTACTACTGGTTCCCCAAGATGACCGGCTACATGTATTCGGAGTCCCTCGGCAAACTGCACTTCTGGCTGATGTTCATCGGCGCCAACATCGCGTTCTTCCCCATGCACTTCCTGGGCTTAGCCGGCATGCCCCGCCGCATCGTCGATTACCCGGAGGCTTTCGTCGGCTGGAACTTCATCGCCTCGATCGGCTCTTTCATTTCGTTCGCAGGCTTGCTCGTGTTTCTGTTCGGTATGACCTACGCATTCTCGCGCAAGGTACACGCGCCCGCCAATCCATGGGGCGCCGGTGCCACGACGCTCGAATGGACGCTGCCGTCGCCACCGGCCTTCCACAGTTATGAGACGCTGCCGCGCATCCAATGAGTGAAGATTGGACGATTGCTCGATCTTGCTCGGTTGCTTGCTCGCGCTTAAGCGCCGCGGCCGCTACTGGCTGCTGTTACTCGATGGCCACGCCGACTTCTAACCAGACGTTTCGTAGTGAAGTCGGAAACCGAAAAAGGTCATTCCGCGTTGTGACGAAACCAACGCGGAGAACTAGCCATGCCGACTATTGAAGCCGAGCCCTTGGTGATCGCGTTTAAGCGCGAGGTCGCCAAGATGCGCGACCGGGACGCCCCCGACATAGAGATTCAAGCGATGCTCGAGTTTGTTGAGCAGTCGATCCGTTGGAGGGAGGAAAAAAATCGTGAGCCGTTGGTCAGCGCCTTGAGGGAGGCAGCGGGCCTTTCCCACTAGACTGTTCAGGAACCCCCGATCCTATTGAAGGTTGAATGGGAGTTGGGTCGACCAAGACCCTCCCTTGTGTAACATTAGGAGCCGCTCATGGGTCAGTGGGTAAGATGCACTTTGGAAAAGGACGAAAATCTTGGCGAGCAGAAACTCGTTCGTCATCTCAACCTTGACTACTACGTCAGGATGGAACGAAACCCAAATAACACTACGCTGCTTCGGGGCGTGGGAGCCGGAGACATGATTGTTATCGAAACGCCGGAAGAGTTGCTTGCGCAAGGGCAACGACTGGAATCAGCGGCGCCAGTTATTAGAGGCACCTAGCTCGTAGCTTGTCGCGGCCCTTGCGGATTAGTTAGTGTGCTTGCCGCACCCTTAGCCTTGATCGGCAACACTGCGGAACACCCTTTCCCATAGCGGGTTAAATCGGGGCTGGACAGTTTGCACCTGACCCTGTCCGGCAATCAGCCCCCAGGCTGAGAGAAGCCCGACTGTGGTGTTTGCCATGCAGTCGGGCTTCTTGTTGCAGCGCACGACTGCCGTATTGACAGAAAAAAAGTCCTTTGGAATCGATTCCATTCGGCGACGAGAAAGGCGTCGTCGCGATGGAGGCCAAGATGCCAGGTGATCCCAAAGAGTGTCGTCAGCACGCGCTTAATTGTGAGCATTTAGCCAAAGGCGCAAGCACACCAGAGCTGAGAGATCATTTCGCCAAACTCACCCGGACGTGGATCAAACTTGCTGCAGAGCTTGAGCGCACGGAGGCATTGCTCGCCGAGGTGGATGAGCTTGCCGAATCCGAAGAGGACTTCGAGCGAGGTTGATAAAGAAGAACGGCGGCGACCACGGGGCTGTATAGAGCGCGTCGGCACATGTCGCCGCGATAGCAAGAAGTCCCGCCTGTTGGGAGAAACCCCTGGAGGTCCGAATGGACACCATCAATTTCAATTTTCATAAGGAGATAAAGAAGGGCGAAGGTAGCGATCCCTACTCACCCCATATACTGAGGTTTCAAGGGTCGATCCCACACGTTGGCGAGTTTGAATCGATGGAAGTTGGCACCTACCGAGATGGAAAGCGCAAGCACACGATAGGCCTGCAAACCTTCCATTTAATGCCTCAAGGTAGCAGCACCCTCGTGACGGTTCAGCTCAACGACATGCGGCACAAGGTGATCAAGCACGGTTACGTGCTGGATGTCACCCTGCGCTTCAAGTCATAGGCTAGTCGCTTCACCATAGATGGCCGTCAGATTGGGGGTGATGGCGCGGTGGCTTACCTCCCCTATCTCCATCGTAGGCAACGAGGTGCTGGCCGAAGCCGACGCCCTACTGCAGTCCAAGCTGCTTACTGCTTTTCTACACATTTCTTGCCGGCGTCATCCCAGACTTTGCCGGCTTTCTCGCAGTCCTCTTTGTTCGTGATAGTTGAGCCAGGGCCAGCAAACGCGGGCGCGGTGAAAGCAAACGCAATGGCAACGGTGAGAATGGAAGCGATGCTCTTCATGAGCGTTTTCTCTCTTTACGCTGGACTAAGCCCCCACAGATGAACGTGTTTTTTGGAATTGCGTTCCAGGAACACCCCATCCTATCGCGGGTTAAATCGCTGTCGGCAGCCGAGGTTGGCGACCTCTCGCATGAGATCACTTCACTGGCTGCTGCAATCAGCCCCTAGGCTGAGAGAAGCCCGGCCAATGGTCGAACGGTCGGGCTTCTTGTTGGAACTAGGATGCCCGCACTAGTGATAAAGGCAAACGCCTCCTGCTGCGCTTGCCTCTGTGCATGCGATCAAGCAGCAAGGCTCTCATCCACCGCACGCCAAGCGCAGCGAGGTAGATCATCTCGATTGACCGACAGCCACCATTCAACTTTGCATGCGTTTTTCCTCGCAGCCCAAGAGAGTGGCTACACCGAATTTGAGCTCCTATTGGTCAAGAGCCCAAAGGGTAGGGTTGAATTTTCAAAAGCGGACCAACTCGACTAGAGACACTAGTCAACGGTGCTAATCGCCACCGACAGCCATTTTCCAATCAAAATTTGATGCTGCCTTGTTGATTGACATGAGTGCCTGCGGCGGGCTTGCTCTGGATATAGGGTTGGCCTGGGCTATTATGCTCCGTGGGTCGGGGTTCTTCCCTGAACTTATCGCCGCGAGCGATCTGACGAACATAGTATAGCGTCGCGCCCAATCCAAACAGCAGAGCCACTCCGATGACTGTCTGGAAAAATGTCTGCCAAAATATGAAGTCGGCCATTCGTCTGGCTTGTTCAGCCATGGCTTGCTGTGCCATCAAATCCTGTTCTTGGCGGCGCATCGTGGCCTCATCGTGTTGCTCTTTAGCATCTACGTGATCTTGCGCACCGCCGTCCGTAAGGCCCCCTTGTTCGATTGGTTCCCACTCGACTTCGCCGGGCGGGCCTTGCCAACCGATGCCCGGGAGGGGTGCAATGGCTTCTGGGGTGCCTTGTTGAGCATGGAGGATTGCTGGCAGCAAGATCACTATGGCTGCGATCAAGGCGGCTCTAATAAAGCGGTTGACCTGCGAGAAAACAATCTTCCTCCGTTGTTTCGAGGCAATGCGCGATTTGCACGGTTGGTTTGCAATTTGGTTTGCAAACTTCTCAGCGGCCAACGTCCGCTTTAGGAGGGAGCGGACTAGCTCCTGCTCGCCTTCGAGGCACACACATGAAAACATGTCCAGACTGCAATGGCGATGGTGTCGTTGACAGAGATACGGACGATGAACGTCAATGCCCGACGTGCGGTGGCCTTGGTTTTGTACCTGATGATGACTACGATCATGAAGAAGTAATAAAAACATCGTGCGATCTGCCCCAAAGCGTCGAGAGTTTGCCGACACTTAGCCGAACTTGGCGCTGGCACCGGTAGGTGTGTCGCTGCGAACGAGCTTCAAAGGCCACGGCAACTACTAAGGCTCGGCGCATCACTCGGGGATGCGCTTGGCCATTCCAACCAAAAACTCCACCCATGCACGACTGGTGCAGTGAAAGGCTTCACCGGCAGCACTGAACATAAGCCATGCGCCTGGAGCGTCCCTATCCTCCGTGTTCGCTTCAAAGTATTTCCTGACGACATCAACGAGCTGGCCGTTGGTCACGGTCTGGGGCACACAGTCCTCGGGCAAGATGTCCCTAACGCCTACGACATAGCCCAAGCAAAAGCCCTCCGCTATTGGATCGCCTTGTTGATTGCACCATTGACGCAGCTCGTTGCCTGTCAGCGCTACCGCCGGTTTAGCGAGGAGCGCGAACAACACTGCGGCAACCAGTATGGCTCTGCGCATTGCTTGTTACTCCCCAGAGAGGACGTAGCGGAAGGCGCGACCGAGCGCATAGAGCCCGACAACAGGAAGGGCCAACCCAAGGACTGTAGTCCAGTCCTTAAGATCGCTGATGATGCCTTCCCAAGATGCGTCTTGTAAGACCACCAACCAGAAAGCTGCATACAAACCAATGAGCGCGAGACAAGCCCAATACAAAACCCAACCCAAGCGGTAAGCGACCCCGCCGCGCTGTTTGGCGTTGAGTGCTGCCTTCCCCTTGGCGGCCTCGGCCCCAAGTTCACGTCTTAACTTGAGGTTCCGCCGAAGCTCCTGTTCAAGGTCATCGCTGCCGGAGGTCATACCCGCACCCCTCGATCTACGAGCTTATCACCCTCGCCTCATGCGCCAAGGTTGCAGGCAATGTCTGTG
Organism: uncultured Alphaproteobacteria bacterium; assembly: GCA_963827365.1. Lineage (GTDB taxonomy): Bacteria > Pseudomonadota > Alphaproteobacteria > Rhizobiales > Methyloligellaceae > Methyloceanibacter. The sequence goes on from CAWHAX010000015.1 coordinate 41,417, forward strand.
AAATGAGCCGCCCCGCACAGATGCGCCAGGACGGCGAAGTGCATGCCGGTCGGGTCAGAGTACCGGCGAGCTGCTACTGTTCCTGCTATCGACAGGGCCGAAGCGCTCTATGAGCGCTTTCTAATGTCGGTCAGCAGGACGCCCGTAAAAGTCCCTGTAATGAAGGCGACAGTGCAAATCAGAGCGCAGAGCATAGTACCCTCCCACTGAGCGGCGACGTCCGGGGCACATCTACTTAAAGCGCGGCACCAATCAACAATATGCCGTCTGATAATGTCGACGGTCGGCATTATGTCCCATAAAGCACAGGGACGCTTCATCAAATCCCCACGGTCAGACTGCGCTTCCGTGACCTAGCGGCTGCGCAACGGTAGTGCAAAGGGTAGTACAGGATCGTGTGGCCAGCAACGACATGGAACGGAGAGGGTGTTCGAACCCACGGTACGGTTACCCGTACAACGGTTTTCGAAACCGCTCTGGCTAATGGGGTGCCGCGCTAAAGGATAGCATGATCAAGGTGCAAACAACGCTGGTTGCGGGATGATCGAAGGCGATAACATACGTTCAGTAGGTGTGGGGAAAAGCGGTAGCGCTCCTCCGCTAGCGCGAAGACATTGTCATCATTGGTAATCGTGACGAGAGCCAAGGACGCCAAGAAGGTTCAGCCCTCTTATCGGCGCGGCAGGGCGCTCGACATGCGATCAACGACGATGCGATTGGAAAGCCTTCTTTGGAAGGAGAGGAACATTCGGGAACAGCTGCTTGAATCTCGCTTCCCTCATCACGGCGGCATTTGAGAGAACGTCATCTAGAGAGATCGGACGCCAAGTACCATCGATCAGCCACCAAGCTTCAAGGTCGGTAAAGCGAACAGCGTTTCCATCGAGCATGCCGAAACTGATGTCGGTCTGTTTGGCTTGCGGTGTAAGGTCTGAAGATGCTCGCGCCTTTGACTCACTCCTTGCTATTCGAAGCTTTGCTTTCTCTTCAACGGAGACTCGCTCTGTGGAGTTTTAAATCGTCTTAAGCTTGTCGGTAGGCGTGCCCTTTTTCTGAACCTCGGACTGCTTTCTATCAAGCTGACTAAGATCTGTTCCGGCTGTGCGCGCAGCAAGTCGCGGCGTCTTAGGTTTCTGTGTGCCAGGCTTTTGTCCCTGCCTCGCGATAGCGGGATCTTGCAAGCGAGTGGGTGACTTCTTGGTAGGCTCCTCGACGGCTAACTCAGATGAACGCTCGAGCATCTTGTGCTTGGCTGCACCAAACCCAAAGAGGCGATTGCGGGCGTCCTCGGCTTGGGCCGCAAGCTCACTGAACTGCTTCCGCCAAAAGCTTGTTTGCAGCCTTACGATCTCCGATGGGTTCCTAGCGCCCGTCGCTAAGCTCTTGGCTAGATCGAAACCCAAATTAAAATTCCTCTGGGTGATCTCAATAACTTTGCGGTTTACCGTTGCAGCGTTATGGTTCGCCGCCTCAAGAAACTTCGTTATAGAATACATCGCAGCTTCGGCGTCCTGTTGGAGGCACACTCGGATCGCGTCTGGGGCACCAAGACCGTCTCGTACTACCTTTGGTTACAACTGGGCTTGCTTATCTGCAAGCTGTGAGATCGCCAATTCGCCCTCCTGATGCGCTACAGCCTCCACGAGATCGACAACCACCATGTTGTGCCACGACGCTCGCAGCCTACCGTGACGAGGCATTGGAGTGGCCACGAGCGAAAGCGCGACCGCACCAAATGTCCACGCGGCTCCCACCGTTGATCCGAACTCTTGGATAGGACCCTAGGTATAGCCGGTGAAGTCCTCGCTGTGGATGTCATCGTCGTCGATGCCCATGTCGTCCAGCATCTGCCGCATGTCCTCCGCCATGTCCGGTGCGCCGGCGACATAGTAGTGGGGCCGGGGAAGACCGCTGGTGGCCTCCTTCACCATGTCGGCGTCGATGCGCCGGGTTTCACCTCTCCAGCTGTCCGAGTCCTTCATCTCGGTCATGGTCAGGACGAGTCGGAAGCCGTCGAGGCGTTGCTCTAGTTTGCGCAGCTCGTCCAGATAGGCCGCGTTCTCGGGCCGGCTGTTGGAATAGAGCAGCACCATGGGGCGCAGCCGGTCCGCTTGCGCCTCGCTGCGCAGCATGCTCATAAACGGTGTGATACCTATCCCGCCGGCGATCATCACGATGGCGCGGTCGGGCTCGTCGTGCAGGCTCATCGATCCGGTCGGGCCCACGATCCGCACGGCTACGCCGGGCGCGGCCTCTTTGAGCGGCTGCTTGTAGGCGCTCTTGCGCATGCGGGTAGCGATCGTCAGCCGATCCTCGTGCGGCGCGTTGATGAGAGAGAAGGCACGCTGGCGGTCGTCGCTCACGCCTGGAAAATCCTCCGGCAGGAAAAGGTTAATCGATTCGCCCGGCGTGAATTCGAACGCGTCCGGCTTTTCGAAATGAAAGGCGAACGTGGCGCGGGCGATCTCCTCGCTGCCCAACAGCTTGCTGTCGTATTTACCCATGATGCGTGTCCTGATGCGTCTTCCGCAATCGAAACCGGCGCGGCTTGAGCGTGGCTTGGGCTTCGGCTCGGTCGGCGCTCTACTCTACCAACCGCACCCCTGGCCGCTTGGCGTTGGTGAACTCGGACGCCGCCCCAGGGGGCCGGCTATCATGCAGAGCTGCTGGCAAAGGTCTCCTTTAGCCCTTTGTTTTGAAGGTTCCGAACGCCGATGCTGCGCTACCAGCTTACAGAGTTAGGGTCCAGTTCGGATGCCATGTGTTTCCCAGAGCATTGGAAGCGAGCGATCCGCCGGATCTGCATATCCAGGATGGGCGAGCACTTCGATGCTTCTGCCCAGTCCGACATGGGCTATCTCGGTTCTTGCCGGGGCTCGTTCGTCATGCCGCGGACAAGAGTGCCCTTATTTCGCCCTTAGACAATTACTGCCTACTGACCAATTTGAGGGTTTGGAAAGTCCCTATGCCGTATTGGGTGCATGTCCGCTTTGGGTCAGAAGCGGACATCAGAGCGCGATCGAGTTAGTCCGCTTAGTGCCAGAAGCAGACGTGACCAGAGTACCCCCACAAATGAGTGGCTATTGGTGCATTAAAAGCGCAGGTTCCTGACACTCCCGAAGGGTAGAGCATGGGTGCGTGCTCTAATCCGTAAGGGGAGATACCTATCCCCTTCCCCTACACACTTCAAACCACACAGCGTTTGGCGGCGCATGGACACTTTACATAGGACCGACAAAGCTAAGTCAGGTGTTCCCGGGCTAGACGACGTTATGTCCGGTGGGTTCACGAGAGGCAGCCTGTTCCTGGTCGAAGGCAATCCAGGAACCGGGAAGACCACAATGGCCCTCCGGTTCCTTTTGGAAGGCGCAGCCTTGGGTGAGCGCAATCTCTACGTCACGTTATCAGAGACGAAATCAGAGCTGCTCAGCGGAGCCGCCTCGCACGGGTGGACTTTGGATTCGAACATTGAGGTGTTCGAACTTCAGCCAGCGGAGAGGATGCTCGATGCCGATCAGCAACAAAGCTTGCTCTACTCCTCCGAGCTTGAGTTGGGCGAGACCGTAAAACTCCTCCTCGACACTGTTGAGCGCATTCAACCTCACCGAATTGTGGTCGACAGCCTGTCGGAGATTCGCCTTCTCGCGCAAAGCTCGCTTCGGTATCGACGTCAGCTCTTGGCGCTTAAGCACTACTTTGCCCGGAGCGACACTACCGTGCTGACGTTAGACGATCTAACGACTGACGTTCTGGACAAAACCGCACATAGTATTGCGCACGGGGTCATCCGTCTGGAGGAACTAACACCGACGTACGGCGCAGAAAGGCGTCGCATGCGCGTCATGAAATATCGTGGCCAGGCATTCCGCGGCGGTTACCATGACTTCGTAATCAAAACCGGTGGTATCGAAATCTTTCCCCGGCTCGTCTCCAAGGAGCATCTCAGCACTCGGCCCGCCCTCGTCTTTTCTAGCGATAATATCGAGTTGGACAAGCTTCTCGGTGGCGGCATTGACAGTGGGTCGAGCACCCTCATCCTCGGTCCGGCTGGAGCCGGCAAATCCCTGATTGGCTTTCAATTCGCGCAAGCTGCCATCCGCCGTGGCGAGAAGGCAGCCCTGTTTGCTTTCGATGAGGAGCTCGGCCTCTTGTTCCGGCGCACCAAAGGGATGGGCATTGATTTAGAAGGGTTTCGCAAGGATGGCACCCTGATCGTTGAGCAGATCGACGCGGCCGAGCTTTCCCCCGGTGAATTCGCCCATCGGGTCGGTCAATGTGTGCAAAATAACGGCGTGCGAACGGTCATCATCGATAGCCTCAATGGCTATCAAATGGCGATGCCCGAGGAACAATCCCTCATTCTGCATATGCATGAGCTATTGCAATATCTCAATCGCCTAGGCACAGCGACCTTCGTTACAGTCGCCCAACATGGGCTGGTCGGAGATATGAAAACGCCGGTCGACGTTACGTATCTCGCGGATACAGTGATACTTCTCCGCTTCTATGAAGCGGGGGGCAGAGTTCGTCGGGCCATCTCTGTGATCAAGAAGCGAACGGGGTGGCATGAGGACACAATTCGCGAGATGAACATTACCGGTCGAGGCCTCGTCCTCGGAGATCCTTTGGATGAGTTTCATGGGGTCTTACGCGGTGTCCCGACCAATGTCGGTAAGCCAAAGCCCTCGTCGCAAGAAGCATAATGCCATTTGGCGGTCAAAACTCCGAGCGCGCGCTAATTCTCGCTCCGCGCGGGCGCGATGCAGAAATTGCCTCAAAACTATTACAGGAAGCGGGGTGGCCGACACTGATCTGCGCGGACATCGCAAATTGGTGCGCCGAGCTTCAAAACGGCGCAGCCTTTAGCGTCGTGGTTGAAGAGGCTTTGATAGCAGGCGATCCAACATGCATAGCCGAGTGGATCAAAGCGCAGCCGCCTTGGTCAGATTTTCCCATCGTGGTACTGACGAGTCACGGAAGCGCCCCGGGCCGCCAAACAATTGCTGACCGACTTCTCGATACGCTGGGCAACGTAAGCTTTCTGGAGCGACCTTTCCACCCAAGCACACTAGTCAGTGTTGCTCGTTCAGCCTTGCGCTCGCGTCGTCGACAATACCAAGCACGTGAGATGCTTGAACGGCATGGCCTGCTTGCGGCTGAATTGCAGCACCGGACCAAGAACCTACTCGCGGTTATTCAGGCAGTCGCCTCGGCGAGCCTAGACGATAGCCAAGGACGTAACGCCTTCTTTTCTCGCCTCCATGCTTTGGCCGCGGCCCAAGATCTGATCATCGACGGTGCCGGGCGAGGAGCCTTGCTGAAAGTCGTCGTCGGCAAAGCGATCGAGAGTTTTGCCAGTCGCGTCTCGATCGACGGGCCCGAGGTTTTCCTCAACCCCAATGCTGCGCAGGGTTTTGCGCTTATCCTTCACGAATTGACGACGAACGCTACCAAACACGGCGCCTTGAAGACCGATGCCGGCACCGTATCGGTGCGCTGGTCATTCGATGCCACTTCCGCAGAGCCCGCCATCCTCTTTCAATGGCAAGAACGCGGTGGGCCACCGGTTACGCCACCGAAGCGCAAGGGTTTCGGAAGAGTTCTGCTCGAACGCGCAATCGCCGCTGCCGGGGACCCGCCACGTTTTGATTATGCTCCAGAGGGATTTACCTACGAGGTAAGAGCAACCCTCGCCCAGCAGAGGCAATCTTAGTGATGTCCGCTTTGGGTCAAAAGCTGACCTTTGCCACCGCCGCTGGGTAAGTCCGATAAGTGCCATGAGCGGACATCCTGGCGATGGCCAAAGGACTATGCCGCGAGTGAGCCTTCGATACCCCTAAGGAGTTCTGCCGGACGATATGGCTTGTTGAAAAACAGGCTATTTGAAACCTACCTTTCGCGGTCGTTGCAGTTGCCTGACGTGTAAAGCACAGGAACTTCGGGGTCTGCCGCGCGAGAGGCTTCGGCTACGTCCCAGCCATTAAGTCGTCCGCCGAGCTTAATATCAGTGAACAACGCACTGATGGGCTCATCCTTATGCAAGTTCAGATGAGTTAGGGCTTCTTCGCCGATCGCCGCTTCGATGACGATGTGGCCGCTTTGACCTCAAAAGGACCCGCAACTTATGTTCGTGTCCCGACACGCCAGCCGTAAGGAGGCCAGCGGCATAGTGCCACGAATGCAAACAGCCGCTCATAATGATCGATAATCGCGGTGACACCTACAGGGCTGCATCACCTGCAACGATTGGCGCGACGGTACAGGCAATGAAGTAAACTTGTCGGTAGAGGACTTGGCCGCGCTGCGCGCTGCGGCGGTAGATGTCGGTGCCTCTAAGGCGCGGGTCGCTTCCCTACCAGCGGCCACACAACGTCGATTACGACAGCAGCCTCTGCCCTAAAACCTTCTTTAGTTTCTTCGTCACATTCATTCCAATCATGTTTTCCATCCAGGCGGTCACAAGCGGAAAACACGAATTCGAATAACGCTTGAGCGGCTCGTTCAACGGTTGCTCTCTCAGTTTTTCTCGGTCGGAATTGGAGAACCGCAGTGGTGGCAGGTTGCCTTCTAACTAACGATGCCCGATTCGTTTGCATGGTCCACCCCCACTAAGACCCTGTGGGCACAACGGAACTCCTACAAAAAATAGCACGGGGTCGCTAAACAGCGCTGTGACGCCTATGCAACGCTTTCAGCGAAATGGATCCCGGTCGACACGGCCCCCAAGGCGAGCTTGACGGAGTTCCTGTTTCGTTCTCCAACGCGTCATGGCTATGGCGCGGCCTTTCGATCTTCCGTATTCAGTCGAGCTTTGGGACGACGAGGATCGGCATGTCGAGGAGCTGATCGCTCTCGTGATTACCGGGTTGCGCGGGCTGCCGATGAAGCAGTCAAGCGCCGGCCAGGCCGGATCGTGACGTTGCGGCAGAAGACGCGGCTGCTGGCGGATAGCCGCCGTCAGTGATCAGCTAAAATTTTCTCCAAGGGTCCGATTTTGTTCACCCGCAGCTTACTGAGGATTGCTCGGGATATTTCTGCGTTCGGCTGCTCAACCTTCTTTGTGTCGCTCTCGGATTTGGCGCCGTGCTGGCCTGTGTGGGTTCCCTCGTCCTTACCCATCTTCGCGGACTCATCGGTGATAGCCGTGTTGTCGGGGGCTGGTTTGTCTGAGGGTTCGCCGGCAAATGACCGCTTTGCAATAACGGATGACAAAAGCGAGACCGCCGCGACTGGAGACCGCTAGACAATCCACCCGATCTCGCGCGCTGCACTGAGGCTTCAGCGGCAAAATGCCATGGGGATAGCGCTACATTCTCGTCACATCCCAGCGCGAGACTCGGCGCATGCCAACCGAAGTCAAAACAAAGCGTGTGCGACGGAGCTGGACCGACCGGTTGCAACTGTGGCCGCGAGCCTATCAAACCAAGATATCCGACGAGCGGTACGAGGCGTTCGGTAGAGGCCCCAGTCCCGAAGCATCCCGCAACGCGGCCATGCAGCGTTGGATGGAAGCGCAGCGTTTTGAAGATAGAGAGTAAGGCCACCTTGAGCCCCGGCACGGGGGAACCGCAGCTCCTAGGTCGCTTGCGCGTTCGGATAGGCTGCTGGGGAATGAGGTCGAGGGAAGCCTATCCAACCTGCATGTTAAACGTGCGGTAGCCGCGCTGCATAGAGCATCCGCTTAACGCCAAAACTCGGACATGAGCTGACCAGCGCTTGGTCCGCAAAGTGCCAATAGCGGACATGTTGGTGTCAACGCGTCACTTGGAACGAAAGCATCTCCGCCGAACCACTCCCGAAAGCTGTCGGTACGGAAATTCGATAAGGTAAGTACATCACAGTGCTGTACAGCGGCACGAGCCAGACCTCGATCTCGTCTGCGTGCGAAGACATGAAGTTGATTCCGCGATCGCCGGGACGGAAACCAGAGATAGGGACGAACTTGACCCCACATACCGCAGCAGGTCCGGAATACCCCTCGGGTTCTTTGCTTTCAACTTGCCTCTGCTGTTTAGGCACCAGCACAATGTCGAAACGAAGCTTACCGTCGAACGCCGGTATGGTCTCATCGCACACCTTCAGATCGGCGTTAGTCAGATCGGGGCGCGCACGAAGGAAGGCTCCGGTCATCGGGTCGAGCACACCGCGAAGTTGATCCTTTGTGACAGGAATGTTTTTGGGGTTTGCTCGTTTTTTGGGCGACATTGAAACGTCTGAAACGGCACCGTCAGCAAATGAGATACGAACATCACCGTGCTTGTCGGCTCCTGAATAGTTCAACGTGTACAGCGATGGCTTAGGGCCTGTCTTGGTGAGCTCGCCCGCGCTCGTCGTACTGCCGCGCCACTCGTAGATCAGGCCGCCCAGGACTGAGAATCGACCACTGCCCTTCATTTCGTACCGAGAGCCGCGTACTGTCATGACAAGTCGAACTTCTCCGAAGTGAAGCCCGGCCCAATACACACCGTAGTTCGCGGTGATCGTGGTTGCATCCTGGCCAGCACCTTCGGCCAAGGCCCCGCCGCTCAGCAGCGTGCTGGCAACAACCAGGCAAATAGCGATTTCCCTTTTCGGAGTCATGACGGCGGCCTCATTCTCGATTTCCTGAACCGAGCTGTCACAGATAATCCAGTCAAAAGTTAAGCGAAGCTCGCGTAACCGGGACCAAGATCGCGGGTGACAGTCCTCGACATTGACAGCCATGACGACACCATTCGTGCGGAGGCGCTTAGGGAACACGGAGAAACGCCCCTCATCGTTCGGACTGGTGGCGGGTATCACGCCTATTATAGGCACGGAGGCGAACCGCGTCGTACGCTGACAAAAGCGAGGCTGCCACGACCGGGGTGAGCGTGCCCGGGTGATCCGGCAACCATTAGCGATGTTAGAAAAGCGCCGGACCTGGCGGCATGTGTGAGGGGAGCGGGACCAACGAGCTAATGCAGGCGGCGATGCATCTGGCACAAATGCTTGAGTTCTTTGCGATGCCTGAAATCTTGTGGGGACAATAACCTCGCCGCCTTGCGGCACTCGCTGCGAGTCAGTCCCACGCCGCTTAGTTCCCCACGTGATCGGGATTGAAATACGGGAGGTCTCGGCCCTCCGAATCGCGAACAGAGTGCTACGCACTCCATGAGATCGTAAATATTTCTGTTCTCCTCAATACACCAACTGACACACTGATTTATGTCCCTACAGCAAGACCGCGCCCCTGCCCGGTCTACAAAACAAAAGCAAAAAAGGATGACCAATGTGATCACACCAGAAATGGTGATCCAAAACCGACGCATGGGCTGACCTTCTCGCGATAACCAAGGGTCAGCGTGAACGATAGCACTCTGCCGATCTACGCGGAAATCAAACGACAACGTCGGTTAACCGAAGCAGACGCCTTCAGCGAGTAACGCTGGCAGCTTGGCGATGGCGTTGGCGATGCCTCTAGCTTCATCTTCGGTCAGCACTTTAGCCATGTGCGCATCATCCAGTTTTTCGCGTGAATAGACATACGCGAGTGACTGCCTGTCGGCATCGCAGACCTTTAAGGCCATCGGGTATCTTTTCGATGGACCAAGGTGGGGGGCACCGACGTATTGATAGAGAATACACGAGCAGAGGCCCCTGCCGTGCTAGGGTTTTGCCAAGGGGGGTGTCGAATGGCGAGAACCGCCACGATCTTCTTGGCTGCGACCACTGCACTTGCGCTTCTCGCAGCCTGCGATGACTCCAAGCCCAAGGGCGTCGTGTATACGCTGTACAGAAACTCGCCAACAGTTGTCGGAACCATCTCAGGGGTAGATGCACGAATCCATGTCGCCACCTTCGACGCGGCAGAGGATAAGGACTACAACCGCAAAAATTGCGAGATGGCGCGTGATCTCTTTGCCAACCAATCGCTCCTCACGGTCAGATATTGGTGCGAGCGTGGGAAGTTCACTCAATGACAACGCAACTTAACCAGCCTTCTGTTTTGTCTTTCAGCCACTGAGTAACGCTGGCAGCTTGGCGATATTACTGGCGATGCGCCGCGCCTCATCCTCGGTAAGCAACTTGGCCATGTAAGCATCATTCGGGCTCTCGCGTGAATAGACATACGCGAGCGACTGGCCATTGGCACCGCAGACTTTAAGTCCACCGGGTATCGTTTCGACGGTCCAGGGCGGGGGAAATTTTCGTTCGCTCATTCCTCGATACTCAGTTCGGGGGAGTTGGTGTACCGAACCTTTTCGTAGGACATAGTTGGGGTTGCGATCTGGGCTCGGAACGCCCGATCCTATCGCGGGTTAAATCGGAGCCGGTGGTTCGGAAAACAAGGCACCGGCATCAGCACTGATCCGCTGACAGGAAGCCCGGCTTGCATCCACCGCAGTCGGGCTTTCTTGTTGGGAACTGTGATAATGATGGGCTAGGGACACTCCGTTGCGCGGAGAGGATATGCCCATGCCCTTCAGTAATCCCTTCAATAATTACCGCGACAATTTCGATCCTGAGACGCTGGCAATCCTTGAGGCTGCATTCAATGAAGCTTGGGGAGTCCTAACAACCAGTGGCGGTACATTCGACCAGGAGGCCACGAGGAATGCCCTGGCCGACCTGATTATGAGCTTCGCGTCCGAAGGCGAAACAAATCCGAAGAGATTGAAGGAACTCGCATTGTCGGCGTTGCCCCGAGCTCTCCAAACGATCGAAAAAGAAGCGCCACCATGGTTGATAGAGGTCGCCGATAGCGTGCTGAAAGCGCACGTCGATACTGAGCAAAAATTTATCGATGCGGCGGCCCTTAAGTCGGCCCTCGTCAAAGCTCTGAGCGACGCTTACGAGCGAGGCCTGGAAGATGGCATAGCAACCAAGGCCACAGGACCCGACGCTTAAGCCAATCGAACTGCTCGGGCAATTGCGCAACGATGCTATCGATCCTCTTTCGGCATTCCTGGTCGATAGTCGGTCCTGTCCCGAAGAGTGAGGCCGCCCAAGGCTGGTCAGCGACAGGAGGAATTATCACAACTTCGGCTCTCTCAAACTCGGGGTGACCCGCGCGCAATTTCTCTTCAATAATTAGTTTCAGGTCGCCTGCGGTCTTTCTCGGTTTGTCGGACATAATAGTTGCTCGGTCACACGCGCTGAACCATTCGCCCAATGAAAAGCCCCGGACTCAATACGAACCGGGGCTTCTAAAATCTCGTTGAGGTTCGGCTGCTTGACCGAGGCACGGATGGCGTACAACCGAACTATGGAGCAAACGCGCGAGTAATGCCCCGGTTCCAAAAAGAAGCCCCGGCACGGGGGACCGGGGCTTCTAGGTCGCTTGCGCGTTTGGGATAGGCTGCTGGGAAGGGGGTCGAGGGAAGCCTAACCAACCTGAAATTAAACGTGCGGCAGTCACAATCGTTCCTGAGCAAGCGGCTGGGGTGAGGTTGGGGGAGAATGGCACCAGCTCATGAGCATTACTGCGGCAGCTTAGTTTGGTCGCTGTTGGCCTAGAGTCGCAGGACTTTTTGACGCGCGCCTTGGACGAAAATCTGTCGTCCTGCTGCGATAGAATCAAAAGTCGGATCGGCGGACGGGGCAACGCTTAGAGCGTACCCAAGGAGACTTATCATGAGAACGCGCATGGTTCTTGTCGCGGCCGCGCTTGCGGGCGGATTGCTTCTTGTCCCCGCCGTCATGGAGCAAGCGGAGGCTGCACACGGTGGCGGAGGTTTCGCAGGCGGGGGTCACTTTGGTGGTGGCATGGGTGGTGGTCACTTCGCTGGCGGTCCCCACTTCGCAGGTGGACACGTCGGCGGTAGCCGTTTTGGTGGTCCGATGGGCGGGCCACACATTGCCGCAGGTCCCCGGCACGGCGGTCCTGGGTGGAATGCAGGCCGCGCTGCTTGGCACGGCAATTGGCACGGCAACAACTTGCATGGCCATGATCACGATCACTTCGTCCATGACCACAATCACTTCCGGAATCGCTTCGTAGCCGTCGGAGTCGGTGGATGGTGGCCGGGCTACTATGGATATGGCTACGGCGGGTGTTCGTGGCTTTATAACCAAGCGGTTCATACTGGCAGCTCCTATTGGTGGAATCGGTATTACGCCTGCGCCAATTACTACTGACGGCTACGCCTAGCCTTCTTGGTTGCCAGTCCGGGTAGCTGCCTTCACGATCTCAACTCATAGCGAGTCCGACGGCGGCGGGATCGCTCATTCCGTTGAGCACAGCGATTGAGAGAAGTTCGCAACGCAGCGCGGCTTCCAGCTTTTCATCGCTGTCAAGCTCATCCGCTTTAACCGCAGAACAGGCAGCGTCAAAAGCCCTCTGAAAAAGTTCTCGATCGAGCGGGTCTAACGAAGCCATAGCTCACCTCGATTTTGCCAATCGTGTTGAGCTTCGCATAGTGAATCGCGATGACGATTTGGCGACTGTGGGATGCGACCGATGCGCCTAGGCTGCGCGCACTTAGGTTACGGAGGTTTCATTTCGGGTAAATGTAGCTGTACCCGATCGCTTCGCGCGGTCGTATAGAAAGTGAAGGGATCGATGGTCCAGCCCAGCCGCGTTTCTGAGGATTACGCCAATAAGGTACCCGAGGTCACGCTTGGCTTCTGGATCATCAAGATTCTCGCAACGACGCTCGGGGAGACCCTAGGCGACTCAGTCACCATGACCTGGCTCAAGGCAGACGTCATGGTCAACTCCGGGTACCTGGTTGGAAGTGCGATTTTTCTTTCGGCCTTGATCGTGCTCGTGGCCGTTCAGATTTCTGCCAAGAGATTTCATCCCTTCCTCTATTGGTCGGTCATCGTGGCATCAACCACTGCCGGCACGGCTGTGGCAGACTTTGCCACCCGATCACTGGGGATCGGCTATACTGGAGGGTCACTGATCCTGTTCGCCTGTCTGATGACTGTGCTTGCATCCTGGTATCGATCAGAGGGCTCCATCTCGGTAGATACGGTGAGCACACCGAGGGTCGAAGCCTTCTACTGGGCGGCGATTACATTTTCCCAGACGTTGGGAACCGCCCTTGGCGATTGGATCGCCGATACCGGTCTTGGATACGGAGGCGGGGCGCTGGTCTTTGGCGCCGGACTGGCGGTCATTGCCGCTCTCTACTACTGGACGAGTGTGTCGCGGGTCTTGCTGTTCTGGGCCGCCTTCATTCTAACGCGACCACTCGGTGCGACGTTGGGTGACTTACTCGACAAGCCATTAGACCATGGTGGGCTTGCCTTGAGCCGTCTAATCGCCTCCGTGGTTATTGCAGCGATGATGATCGGGCTTATTCTCCTCATTCCACAAAGGGCAGGTAGTCATCCCACACCAAGCCAAGGGCGTGCATAGATAACGGATGAATTGGACGTCTGTAGCACCAGCCGTCACAACGGCGTTCGTGAGCTCGCTTGTCGAAGCCGTCGAGGCACTGACGATCGTGCTCGCAGTCGCTTCGGTCCGCGGTTGGCGCCCGGCGGCGACCGGTGCCCTTGCTGGTCTTGCACTTCTCGTCGTCATTGTGCTTGCGCTCGGGCCGCTCCTCGGGCGGGTTCCCATGCACGTGTTTCAGTTATTGATTGGCGTCCTGCTACTGCTGTTCGGCATGCGTTGGTTGCGCAAGGCGATCTTGCGGGCCGCGGGAGTAATTGCCTTGCATGATGAGGCATTCGCCTTTGCCACCGAGACGGAAGCGCTACGGGATCTGGCGCATCGGAACGAAGCGCGACTTGATTGGCTGGCCGGCCTCGCGAGCTTCAAAGCGGTAGTGCTCGAGGGGTTAGAGGTCGTATTCATCGTCATCGCCATTGGAGCAGGACGGGGTCTCCTCGGTGCAGCAAGCCTTGGCGCCCTTGCCGCCTGTCTAGTCGTGATCGCGATCGGAGTTGTCATCCATCGTCCGCTTCAGCAGGTGCCTGAGAACACGCTCAAGTTCGCTGTTGAAGTCATGCTTTCCGCCTTCGGGGTATTTTGGACGGGAGAAGCACTTGACGTTCCGTGGCCAGGCGAGGACTTCGCCATCCTGGCGTTTGCGGCACTTTTTCTGATTGTCGCGCTTGCAGCTGTCGCGCTCATCCGCCGCTCTACGGTAGAGGCAGTACCATGACCATGCTGGTCACGACCTTTCGCATATTGCTCGGATTGTTTTTCGATGACGGCTGGCTGGCCATGGCGATCATCTTGATCGTCCTGCTCTCTTGGCTCTTTTCAACCGTGTTGCCCGATATGCCGCTTGCGGCTGGCGCCGTGCTCCTTATCGGGTGCCTCGGCGTGCTTTCGCCAATATCATGAAAGCTGCGCTGCGATAATTCCCGAAGTGTTGGAGTTCTGACGTCTGCTTTGGGTCAGAAGCGGAAGTCGGGTGCCTCAGCACCGAGGTCGGTTAGGTGCCAAAAGCGGACATGTGATGCTTGGGCGCTGTGGAAAGGGGCTCAAGTCCCTCACGAACGCATTGGCTCCGACTTAGCCTTTTTCTGCATGGCCACGGGCCCAGGAGGTGGCAGAGCTTCGGTGGGGCGGTAAACGAGAACCCCAGGACCGGTCGCAGGCCGGATTTTGTCCCAGCCAGAAACGGAACGGCGCACGTCTTCAAGACCGGCTGCCCAAGCCTCGCTAATCGTAGTGCGGGAAAATTCGTAGTCCTTCACGAGGCCGGACCGTGAGGGACGAGTATTGATCAGGCGAATGATCGTCCAGCTTCGCTCATCACAGGCGGCAGCCAGCTTTATCGCGTCCGGATCAGACTTCAGCGCTGGGGGCAGTTTGCCCACCAACCTCCGGCAGGCGGCACGAAGCTCGCCAAGTTCCCGTATCTGTTTGATGTTGAGCCGAGTCCTGCTCGCATACTGGATGTCCTTCGCCCGTTCTGATACCTGGCTTAGATTCCGCGGCAGTTCTCCTTGGGAGTTGAAGACGTCGACCTGAATGATGCGGGCGGTGGTCAAAGGTCTTTCGTCCGACACATAGGTGATAGGCGTATTACTAACCACACCGCCGTCCCAGTAGTGTTCTCCGTCGATCGTCACCGGCGGGAAACCGGGTGGCAGAGCGCCACTGGCCCGGACATGGTCCGAATGGATATGGGTAGACTTTGTATCGAAATACACAGAGGTGCCCTTGCGTAGGTCCACGGCACCCAACGACAGGCGGACCTGTCCGGAATTGATCAAATCAAAATCCACGAGCTCTTCTAAAGTCGCCTTGAGCGGAGTTGTGTCGTACACACTGAGAGCGCCTTCGGTGCCATCCGCGGCGAACGAAGCCGGTGGCATTCGGGGCGTGAAGAAGGCTTGTATGCCGAAGGTGGCGGCTGACATCGCGGCCATGTGGTTAAAGGTTGGTCGAAGCGGGTCGAGCCATGCCGGCAAGGGAGGCCCAACATCTCTTGAGACCCGCTGCCAGAATTCACGCAGGCGCTCGACCCGCCGCTCGGGCGGGTTGCCGACGATCAGCGATGCGTTGATTGCGCCGATCGAGATGCCGACGACCCAGGTAGGCGCCACACCTGCTTCGACTAGGCCTTCATACACGCCGGCTTGGTAGGCCCCAAGCGCACCACCGCCCTGTAGCAGCAGAATCTCGTGGTCGTACTGCATGCTTTGCCCTCTTCCGTTAAGACCGGCTTCCGACTAGACGGGCGAGCTAATTCGCCCCACCCTAGTCGCCCGTCTGCACTCAGGCCCTATCTACTATACCTCGAGTCTGCGTGCCGGTTCGAACGTGCGAGAGGTTTTGGATAACCGTGGCAATTCCGGCACAGAAGACGAGCGGTGCCGACAAAGTAAGCACGCGGCACAGTTTCTTGCCAGCGCCACGGCTTAATCGACGGGGCGTCCGCTATGGGTCATTAGCGGACATACTGACAAGCCCCGCGCCATGTCCGCTTTACCCCAATAACGGACGTTGGCGGCGCATCCACGTGAGCATTTGGCTCTCGGTTTAGTAGTACACGCCCTAGTTCATCGCTACCTGCAACACGGTTGTTGCCGGAGATGGCTCATACGGTGGATCGGTCGTCGGTAGAGTATCCCAGTTCTCCGGAGAAGCATGCTCCAACGATGCCCGTGACGGCATGTCCACTACCACGGCATGGACCTCATGCTGGTCAGGTTGAAGAACCGCTAGTTGTGTCGAAGGAATACAATTGAGCGAAGAGGGGATCGCCGTCCCCATTGCAACGTCGCCCTCAAGGTTTGAGACGCGAGTAGGGTATAGCGTGGTGGGCGCGGAGACGGCAGCGGCTATTAGGCAAACGGACAGCAGCAGGCTTTTCACGGCGCTTCCCCTTCAACATCGGGGGAATTGAATGCAATAAAAACGGCTGGGGAGCGCGGCTCAACTGACTACGCGAAACTTTTGACGCTCCCGCCAAACCCTTGGTGGGGGGCCTACCGGACATATAGTGTCGTTGCGTGCCGTTTTGTAGGGGGGACCTTGGCGTCTATGCGCTGCGGCTTGCCCGTTCGAGCGCATCCACGGTAACGGGTATCCGGCCTTCTTCATCGAGGATACCGGCATCATATGCGTCGCTTGCGACCCGTTCAATTATTGGGCGATGGGACTCGAAGATTTTGCTGACCTCGGTGCCCTCCAAGCGAACCCGTTTGGCGTGAGTGAGCAATGCCTCGTTGCTCACACTGCAACGCACCGGCCCTCCCTTATCGTCTGCCATCCAGAACGTGATGCGGCGGAAGACGCGCCAAATCATGTAATCATCATCTAAATGGGTTAGCGGCATGGCCCTCACTTGGGTATGCATAAAATCATCGCTGGTCCAGCGCCAGATGCACTTCGATTGTCGAAATCAACTGATGTGCGGTCGTGTTGTTTCAGAACCCCGAACTACGTAGGCTTAGTACTCGTACGTCCGCTCGCGGAGGTCCGCTTCATGCCGCATAGCGGACGCATCACGCGAAGGTGCCGACTTCCGCTTAGCGCCAAAAACAGACATGGTGTGCACGGGTTCACCAGTCCGTTACTCGACTTGGCCGTGCCATAGTCACTGAGCCAAGGGCGATGGGATAAAGCATAGGTTGTTACGTGCGAGAGGGCCGGCCGCCATGGATTGGGTGTGCGTGTATCTAACGCTGGTCAAAAACTTACCGGTGCTCGGCGTCGGTGAGGAGGACTACAAAACGGAAGAGGCGTGCATAAACGCCAATGTGGGTACGAACGACACCTTCTGGTGCGTCACGCGTAACTGGTTAGATAAAGGTCAGCGAAAACCCGTGCGGGGTTTCGTGACCGACTGAACATTGTCAAATAGGATGTCGCTTCGGCCGACTGTTAGGCGAGGCGCGAGGTCTGAGGAGCCCTGATAAGCTGTACGATGCTGCGAGAGCATGAATTGCAGCCGGTCAGAAGCGGAATAGGCCCCCGAAGGGAGCAAATGGGCGCCTCTGCTGCGGCGGTTGGCTCGGCGTATAGTAACCGGGAGGATCATCACCTCTCACGATGACGGTGGTTTTCCCCGGCCCAGGCCCATGTCCACCAACTCTGAAGGGTGGCGATCCCCTCGACTGTGTTCCCGGTGGTGTGGCCGCGGCCGGCGAGGCTGCCTATCGCCGCCTGACGCCTTTCCCGGTGTAAGCATCGCGTGACGCGAGGCGGCGTGAGGAACGCGGGAACGGGAGAACGAAGCCGCGGTGCATCGGAGCGTCGCGGCTTTCGTCATGACTAGGCAGCGCGGTCAGAGCGCGCAGATGGCGCGCCCGACGGCTGCATGGTTTTAGCGGCCGGGAAATGAAAGGGGCGTCGGCGCGAAGGTCGGCGCCCCATTTTCAAGCGCTACATACCCTTGGAGCACTTCTTCGCAGAGGTATCCCAGTGCATGCCGGCCTTCGTGCACTCAGCTTGCGTCTTTGGTTCCTTCGTGCCGGCGAATGCCGGGGCGCTGAATGCGATGACCAAACCTAACGCCAACATCGAAACGAGTGTTCTCATCGCTGTTTCCTCCATTGCACGATGCTTCGGATGCGGAAACAACAGGATGCGGCACCACAGGTTTCTAGGGTGCTTCCGGATGTCGCGAGAGATTTCGTCGCAGCGACAGTTTGTCGAAAGCGCGGACGCGGCCGCCGGCGCAAAATGGCGGGGTTGGTCCATCCAGCTCCCAGACCCTCAGGGCGTCGACTTCGGCCGGCGCCCTTCTTGCCGCCACTCTCTTAAGGCGTCACGGCCCTCTTGATGACGTGGGAGACGCCATGCTTGGTCTTCTCCCAGGCGAAGCGGTCGGTCATGAATTGCCAGATCGCCCGGTAGGCGCGCTGCGACGCGGAAGTGGTTCGAGGTGCCCCCAAGCGGAATTGGCAGGCGCAAGCGGTCGAGCGCCGGCAACAGCCCGTCGAACAGCGCGCCATATTCGATGGTGAACTGACGCGTCAACCAGTTGTGGAACCGGAGCAATCTGCAACCTGTCGACCCCACGACTTAGAAGAGCTAATTGGACAAAATGCAATCACAGGCTGTAAGATCGCATCTAGCAAGGCGTTGCCGGGCACAGTAGAAAAGTGCGGTGACTCGCTGCGCCGCCATCCATCCGAGGGGCATCATTGTGAGAGCGCTGACCTTGTGCGCCGCCCTTCTTCTTGGGCTGTTTGCGGCCCATCCCGTCGCCTGGTCGCAGGCCAAGACCGACATTGTCCCCGACGTGTGGCAGGGCGACGTGCTTCGCCCCAAGCCCGACCAATTCCAGTTCGATCGGCTGCGCTTCGTCACCGACAGCGACTATCCGCCCTTCCATTACTTCGACGAGGAGGGCGTGCTGACCGGGTTCAACGTTGATCTCGCCCGCGCCATCTGCGAGGCGCTCGCGGTCGAGTGCGAGATCAGGCCGGTTGACTGGGAGGACCTGTTCAAGAACCTCGACGACGGCGAGGCCGACGCCGCCATCGCCTCGATCCGTATTGACGCCGCCTCTCTCACCAAGGCCGACTTCTCGAGCCGCTACTACGCGACGCCAGGCCGGTTCATCGCGCGCAAAGACAACGAGCTCAAGGACGTTCGCCCCGAAACTGTGGAGGGCAGGAAGATCGGCGTGGTGAAGGGCACCGGCCATGAAGCTTTTCTCAAGCAATATTTCCCCGCCGCAGAAGCCGTGGTGTTCGAAAGCTCCGAGGAAGCGCAGTCGGCCTTGAAGGCCGGCGATCTCGATTTCGCCTTCGGCGACGGTGTCGGCCTCACCTTCTGGCTCAACGGCGTGACCAGCGATGGCTGCTGCGAGTTTCGCGGCGGATCTTACTTCGATGCGAAATTTTTCGGCGAGGGCGTTGGCATCGCCGTGAAGAAGGGGAACCGCCAGCTCGTCGAGGTCCTGAACTACGCGCTCGAGCAGGTGCACGCCTCTGGCCGCTACGAGGGGCTGTTCCTGCGCTACTTCCCCATGAGCTTCTTCTAGCGCTGCGCGACAGAGCCAGGAATTCGGTTGGCGACTACGCGTCTGGCTTTCGGTTTCTGGCTTCTGGGTTCTGTTGCCCAAAGGGCAACCACAGGCTCCAGCCGAACCGCGTCGGGGCTTCGGTCTGATAGGGGGGCAGACCGATGGTCATGCCCTGCTGCCCCGCCTTCGGCTCGGCGACATAGGTCCCGAACAAATGGTCCCATAGCGACAGGTTGAAGCCGAAATTCCGGTTGTGCTCGCTGCGCAGCACCGAATGATGCACGCGATGCATGTCGGGCGTGACGACGAAGATCCGCAGCACCCGGTCGAGCCAAGCCGGGAGCGCAATGTTGGCGTGATTGAACATGGCGCAGGCGTTGAGGATCACCTCGAACAGAAACACCGCGAAGGGTGAAGCGCCGAGCGGGATCACCACGGCGATTTTCCACAGCATGGAGAGCGCGATCTCGACAGGGTGGAAACGCACCGCCGTGGTCACGTCGATGTCGCGGTCGGCGTGATGCACCTGATGCAGCCGCCAGAAGATCGGCACTTTGTGCGAGGCGAGATGCTGAAACCAGATGGCGAGGTCGAGCACGAGCAGCGCGATCAGGACTTTCAACCAATAGGGCCAGCCGACCTGGTTGAGCAGCCCGAGCTCACGCTCCTTGGCGAAGAACGCAGCAGCAACCGCGGCAAGCGGCACGGCGAGGAGCGCCATGGACCGCAATACCAGCGTGTCCACGCCGGCAATGCCGAGATTGGTGAGCCATCGGCGCGCCTTGGACACGCTTAAACGTCGCTTCGGCCGCAGCAGCTCGATCGCCGCCATGACGAAGAACACGGCGGCAAATACCGCAAGTCTGATAAGCCCGTCGCTCTGGCCGAGTAGTCCGTCCATGCCGGGGAGAGTAACAGGATCGTGCGCTGCTTCAGAAGCTCACTCGGCGGCTTTGCTGGCAAGGCTCAATCCCGCCACGCCGATGACCACGAGCGCAATCGAGGCAAGCTTGATGGCAGTAAGCGGCTCACGAAAATAGGCGATGCCGATCATCACGGTCAACGCCGTGCCCACGCCCGACCAGATGGCATAGGCGATGGAGAGCTCGAGCCGGCGCAAAGCGAGGATCACGGCCGCGGCCGAGCACATGTAGAACACGAACACGCCGATGGACGGCCAGATCTCGGCAAAGCCGCGGGACAGCTTCATTGAGGTGGTGCCGGCCACCTCGAACAGGATTGCAACGGAAAGAAAGATCCAGGGCACCCAGGACAAGGCAATCGGCGTCCTCGAAGGGTCTTTTCGACTCACAGCGCGATTGGCGCTTGGCCTACTCAACAGCGAATTTGCATGACGCCATGATGACAGTCATGACGCGCCACGGCGCCTCTACAGCATTTCGAGCGGCTGGGCGCCGCAGGGTGCCGGGAAGGCTTTGTCGAGCTCGGCGAGGTCGGCCTCGCTCAGCTCAAGATCGAGCGCGGCACGGTTCTCGCGCACGTGATCGAGACTCGTTGCCTTCGGGATGACCATCATGTCGTCTTGGCGGAGCAGCCAGGCGAGCGCAATTTGCGCCGGCGTCGCGCGATAGCGTTCGGCAACACGCGCTAGCGCGCGGTCGCGTAAGAGGCGTCCTTGCTCGACGGGCGAATAGGCCATGATGGGGATGTGGCGTGACCGGCACCAGAGCAGGAGGCCTGCCTCGATGCCGCGCCGCGCGAGATTGTAGAGGACCTGGTTGGTTGCGACTGCGGTGCCGCCGGGAAGCGCTGCAAGCTCCTCCATATCGCCGACGTCGAAATTGCTCACGCCCCAGGCCTTGATCAGTCCGTCTTTCACCAGCGACTGGAATGCGGCAAGCGTGTCCTTCAATTTGTAGCGCCCGCGCCAATGCAGGAGATAGAGGTCGATGCGGTCGGTGTTGAGGCGCTTCAGGCTCCGCTCGCAGGCCGCGACGGTGCCGGCGCGCGACGCGTTCTGCGGCAGCACCTTGCTGACGATGAACACCTCGTCGCGGCGCCCTTTGATGGCCTCTGCCACGATCTTCTCAGCCTCGCCATCTCCATACATCTCAGCGGTGTCGATTAGCGTCATGCCGAGATCGAGCCCGAGCCTGAGCGCCGCGATCTCTGCGTCGCGGAGGCGCGGGGTCTCGCCCATGCGCCACGTGCCTTGGCCGAGGCGCGGCACGATCTCCCCACCGGGAAGCTTGAGGGTTGGAATAGTTGAGGCGGGCATGGAAAGCCTAATGTGTCTGCCTTGAGCCCCGCCTCGATCGAGATCAGGCTTTCTTCGCAGCGGTGGCGGGCTTGCGCCGCGTCTCTTCGCGCTTCGAGTGGAGCTGGAAGGCAAGGACGAGCAGGAGCACGCCAAAGACGAGCGCATAGGCGCCGAGCCACCAGGTCAGCACCACGGCGCCGACCACCGGCGCGATGATCAGCACCACGCCGAAGATGATGGAGGCGATGCCGCCAAGAGCGAGCCACCAGCGTCCGTGGTCGATATTGAGCCTGAAGGCGGCGACCAGCATCAGCGCGCCTGAAACGAGCGCCCAGATGGCGATGATGAGGACGAAGGCCACCGCGGTGATGGCGGGCCAGATGAAGGCGATGAGGCCGGCGGCGATGTCGACGACGCCTTCGAGGATGAGCAGGCCCCAGCGGTCGCCGTTACGGGCTGCTTTGATGCCGGAATAAATGCCGAGCACGCCATCGACCAGCATATAGGCCGAAAACAGAAGAACGAGCGCGAGGATCGCCGCGGCAGGCACCAGCAGGCAGATCAAGCCGAAGGCGATGCCGAAAATGCCTCGCAAACCCACCACCCACCAGCGCTCGGCGAGAACCTCGCTCAACGCGTCGCAGCGTGCCGGGTCGTATTCGAGAATATTCGGGCTGGATGTTTTGGTTGCCATGACTGCCTCCTCTGGACATCCGGTTTGCCGGACCGTTGATCGAATAAACGGGCGCGATTCGAATTTCGCGTCATAATGCCGTCAATCACCCCAAGCGAAGCGGCTTTTTTTACGCATTTCCACATGCGGGACGGCAGCATCGCCGCGCTTCATGACGCCAAATCAGTGGGCTGCGGTCGCATGACCGGGCCCGCCACCCAGCTCATCGGGAAATAAATTTGCGCGCATCGCGGTCGCGGCGGTGAGGGGAATCGGGTCCCGCGAAAAGCTGCGCATGCGGAATGAGATTCTCCTCACCCCCGATGCGGCGTGTCATCGCGCAACCCTGTTCCGCGCCTGCCGTCATGCCCAGGTCTTTATTCGGCGGTTTGATCCGGGCTAAGGATTCGAACGAGCTCGAACGAAAATGAGGGGGTGAGATGCGGAAGGCGCCACTCACGGTGTGCGTGGTCGGCGGTGGATTCACCGGCGCCGCCGTCGCGATTTGCTGTCTATCGCGCCTCGATCGGCCGTTCCACCTCGTCGTGGTCGAGCCAAGCACTTCGCTTGGCCGCGGCGTCGCCTACGGTGCGCATCATCCCTTGCACCTTCTCAATGTGCGCACCCGCGATCTCTCGGTGCGCGCAAGCCAGCCCGGCGATTTTCTCAACTGGGCTTTTCGCCAGCTCGACCAGGGCGAGAATCACGCCGGCCTGCATGATGGCCTCGCGCATACATTCCTGCCGCGCCAGCTCTTCGGCGAATATGTGCGCGAGCGCTTCTTCGAGGCGGTGGAGGGAAGGGGCGATGTCAAGCTCAAAATCGTCAATGCCATCGCCACCTCCTGCGTCAAGGAGGGCGACCGCTTCACCCTCCGCTTCGACCGGGCCGGGCCGCTGCAAGCTGATGTAGTGTTGCTCGCCACGGCCTACGGGCTTCAAGCATCGACCCTGACCGGCGCGCTTGCGCCCTTCGACTCTCTCCCACCGGAACGGATCAACGGCGCCGGCACTATGGCAATCATCGGCTCCGGCCTCACCATGGTCGATGTTCTGCTCGGCGCGCGCCGCGATGGGTTCCAGGGCAAGGTCACTGTGATCTCCAGGCACGGGCAAGTGCCGCGGCCGCATGCCACGAAAGGCGTCGTGCCGCGTGAGTCCGGACTTTCCCGCTCGAAGCGCCTGTCGAGCCTGACCACGGCGGTCGCCATCGCCTGCGCCGCGGCAGAGGCGCACCGGACACCTTGGCAGGCGGTCATCAATAGCGTTCGCTCCTCGCTTCAGGACATCTGGCAAGGTCTGCCCGTCGAGGAGCAAGCGCGCTTCCTGCGCCACGTTCGCCCCTTGTGGGATGCGCATCGCCATCGGTTGCCGCTCGAAGTGCATGGGCGTCTTCAGGCCGAGTTCAACGAGGGGCGCGCGCTGCTGCTGCGCGGCCAGGTCACGAAGGTCGAGCGTGATGGAGACGGCTTCAAGCTCACCGTCCGCCGGTGTGGCTCGAAAGAAACGGAGGCGCTCGCGGCAGACCTTGCCTTCGACTGCACCGGTCACCGGCCCGACCTCGCCTCGCCCGTCATCGAGAGCCTGGTGAGTCAGGGCGCTGCAAGCGTTGATGCCCATCGCCTCGGGCTCGCCGTGCAGCCGGACGGCCAGGCCTTGGGCCGAGGCGGCGCGCCGACGCCTGGGCTTTTCGCCCTTGGCCCGCTCTGCCAAGGGTCGCTCTGGGAGATCACCGCGGTGCCGGAGATCGTGCATCAATGCGATGCGGCGGCGCAAAACATCGCGGCGCTCGCGCGTGCCGGGATGCGCGAGGTGGAGCTGACATAGCTGGGCCCGCCAACCCCCATGATTTTCCGCGGGAAAGCCGAATGGTTAACGTTGCCGGCCCCGAAAAAGCCACGAAACTGCGGATTCCTTATGTGTGCTGCGGGGGGCAATCCCGCAGATGTTATGTGTAATCGTCATCATGCTGGGGCCGGGGGGCAGGAAGCTGATGACCGATGCGTATCGTGGCCGTGGCTGCGCTTGGCTGCGCCGTTGGCTTTGCTTTCCCTTGCGCCGCGCAATCTGAAACCGGGCAGGCTGAGCTTCCTCAGACCTCGGTCGTTGCGAAGCAGTCGGGTCCGACGGCCTTGTCGCGGCCTGCGGCACCGCAGCTTCTTGCGCCCCCTGAAACAGCGTTGCCCGCGCCCCATGCGCCGGTGATCACCCACGCAACTCCCTCCCAGACCCGCGCCGCTCCTTCGGACGCCGGCCCAACTTACGTTCCGACCTCAATTCCGGTGCGCGCGACGCCAGAGCCGGTGCAAGAGCCTGTTCAGGAGTCGTCGCAGCCGGAGGCAGCGTTCTCGACACCGGAGCGCCTGGTCGAGTGG
This sequence comes from uncultured Alphaproteobacteria bacterium, assembly GCA_963827365.1. GTDB lineage: Bacteria > Pseudomonadota > Alphaproteobacteria > Rhizobiales > Methyloligellaceae > Methyloceanibacter. The sequence continues at coordinate 66,037 of CAWHAX010000015.1, forward strand.
GTCTATAACTACAGCAAGAAGCCGACGCCCTGGCGCGTGCCTGCGGCGGTGAAAGCCATGCGCGAGCTTGGCCTCTTCACCGACGAGGAGAAGGGCGCCTTCTGCACCGGCTTCATCGCCGGCGTGCTCGGCTCAAATCCCAAGGACGGATCCAGCCTCGTCGCCAAAATGCTGCCGATGCCCGACAAGGATCAGGCGGTCCTGATCAGGGCCATCGCGTTTTCCGGCAGGCCTGATTGGCGCGACCTCCTCACCAAATACAAGGCGCGCATGCCGCTTCGCGAGCCGCTGATCGATTCCTACCTCTCCGGCAAGGCCAAGCCCCTGATGGAGGCCGATCTCGCCGATGGGCCTTCGGTGGTGTACACGCTGTGGGGCTATTACGTGGCGACCGGCCAATACGAGCCGGTGGTGCGCATCATGCAGGCGCTTCGCTGGTCGAAGAACAAGAACGACGGCAATTTCTCCGTCAAGAAGATCTTCTCCGGCTGGAGGAACGACCCGAGCGCGGTTGAGAAGATCTCGACCGGCGCCACCGCCAAATGGACGCTCGCCTCTTACGCCGAGCGCAACCGCGACCTGCTCAGCCTCTATCGCGCCGAATATGAGCGGCAGCCGAAAGAGATCGCCCAGCCGTTGCGCGACGTGATCATGTCGGCCGAAGTGTTCGAGTTTGAGAAGATCCGCAAGGACCAGTTCGGCGCCATCGAGGATGCCCAGAAGATGAAGGCCACCAACGAGGCCGGCATGTCCAAGGGTGCGACCGCAGGCTCCATCGCCATCGCCACCGGCTGCGTCGCGGCGAGCGCGCTCGGGCAGATCTATATCGCCGTACCTTGCGTCATCGGCGGCGCGCTCTTCACCGGCGCCATGAAGCTGATGCACTAACAAGAACACTTAAAGAGGGAGAGACGATGCGGAGCGCGCGATTTCCCGGCCCTGACACTGATCAACTCACCCGACACGACGGGCGGGCCGGGAGGCCAGTGAGCCTCCAGACGCGCGTGGCCCACAAGACCGCGGGCGAAGCCCGTTACCCTAACGCGGGGCTAGCCTCGCGTTGAACCAATCGTCATAGTCCTGGTCTATTCAGGATGGCCGGCAGGTCGATGGACCGGCCCAAGGACGAGGACGTTAGCCACCTTGCAGGAGATGACCGGCGCGCCATCCTCCCGTCTCGATGACGGCGGACCGGCGAAGCCCTCTGTGAACAACCGCCGCACCTCGGTGCTGCTCCGCGAATACATCGCTGGCCTCGACAAGCCCTCTGCAAGCCTCGGCGACTTGCGTGATGCGCTCGGTGATCGCGGCTTCGGCGTGCTCCTGTTCATCTTCGCCTTGCCGAATTTGATGCCGGTCAACATCCCGCTGCTCTCGGCTTTGCTCGGCGCTCCGCTCGTGCTGCTCGCGGCGCAACTGACCTATGGCCGCCACAAACCGTGGTTGCCCCATTGGCTCACTCGCCAGTCCATCTCGCGGCAGAACTTCGAGGCGGTCGTGTCCCGCGCGCTGCCCTATCTCGAGCGCGCCGAGCGTTGGCTTCGCCCCCGCCTAACAGTGCTGCTCTCCTGGACCGGCGAGCGCTTGATCGGCCTCGGCCTGTTGGTGCTCACCGTCGTACTCGCTCTGCCGATCCCGTTCGGCAATTGGCTCCCGGCCTTCGCCATTTGCATCGTGGGTCTTGCCATGGTGGAGAAGGATGGTGTCGCGGTGCTCGTCGGGCTTGCCGTTGGCGGGTTCAGCCTGATGGTAGCGGGCACCGTGGTAATCGGCCTGGTGCACGCCTTTTTCCTGCTCCTCGCCGGTCTCACCGGCACCGGTTGAGGCATCGCTCTCTCAACGGACTCTGTCCTGTTTCCGGCCGGTATGCTACTGAGATCGCTGGGCGGCGAGCTTGGTCCTGACACGGTCAAGAGCGCCCGCTTGCAACGAATCCCGAGCCAGCAAGTTAATGGTAAGCGTCCGGTCTTTGCGCCAGTGACGCGTGGAAAACACGGCAGTTTGGAGTGGTGAGACTCGAGATCGAAGATCCTCGAAGCGTCGCCCTGTTTCTCGATCTCGACGGGACGCTGTTCGACATCACGGCCGTACCAGCGGACGTGTCGGCGCCCGCGGGTCTGAGCGATACGCTTGCCTATTTGCAACGAACACTCGGCGGCGCCGTGGCCATTCTCACAGGCCGGAAGATCGACGAGGTCGATCGGCTGCTCGCGCCGGTGAGAACGCCTGCCGCCGGCGTGCACGGCGCGGAGTTGCGCTTGCAACCGAACGGCAAGATCGAGGTCAACAGCGCGTTGGTGCCGGAGTCCCTCGTCAGGGCGGTTGACCGGCTGGCAAGCTCCATTCCCGGGGTGCTCGTGGAGCATAAGGGCGTCGCCATCACCGTGCACTATCGCGCCGTACCCGCCATGGAGCCTGTGCTCGAAACCGAGCTTCGCGGTCTCCTCGATGCCCATGACACGCGGCTCGTGCTATCGCACGGGCGTCGCGTGCTCGAATTGATGCCGCAAGCATCGTCCAAGGCGACGGCGCTCAAGAGGCTCATGCAAGAGCCGCCCTTTCGCGGCAGGTGTCCGGTGATGATCGGCGACGACCTGCCGGACGAGGCTGCACTCGCAACCGCCGTGACCCTCGGCGGCACGGCGCTCAAGGTCGCTGGCGAGCATTTCCGCGGCGGCGAGTTCGATTTTGCCGGCCCTAAGCAGGTGCGCCGTTGGCTTGAAGATCTCGCGATGGCGCTCGAGCGATGACGTCGCTCGAGCTTCGCCGTCGCCGCGCTTAGGCGTCGACCATCACCTTGAACCCGCCATAGATCATGCGCTTTCCGTCGAACGGCATGTCCTTCATGTCCATGCCCGCGAAGCGCTTGTCCTTCATCACCTTGGCGTTGACCTGGTCGCGATGCTTGCGCGACTTGTAGACGATCCAGGAGAAGAACACCGTCTCACTCGGTTTCAGCTTCACGCTACGCGGAAACGAGGTCCACTTTCCCTTTTTTACGTCATCGGCAACGCATTCGCGGAACTCGAGCGCACCGTACTCCTTCCAGATCTTGCTGGCCTTCTGCGCCAGGCGCTTATAGGCCTGCACTTGCTTCTTCGGCACCGGCACGACAAATCCATCGACATAGGGCATGGGGTCTCTCCAGCGTTCTCGCGTTCGGACAAGCGAAGGGTCTATTCAGAATGAGACTTTAACTTGGCTAGTTTTTGGCGCCCTCAGGCATGGTGACGATCATCCACGACACGCCGAAGCGGTCGGCAACCATGCCGAATCGCGGCGAGAAGAACGTCTCGGCGAGCGGCATCTGCACCTGGCCGCCCGGCTCCAGAGCCTTGAACAGGCGATCCGCCTCTGCCTTGTCCGGCGCCTGGATGGTGAGCGAGAAGCCCCGGAAGTCTGGCTTGCCCTTGCAGTAGCCGTCGGACGCCATGATCGTCGAGTTCGCCGATGCGGAAGCACGCGTGCAACACCTTGTCGGCATCGCCCGCCGGCATTTCCATGCAATCCGGACCGTCCTTGAAGCGCATGATTGCTTCAACCTTTGCGCCGAGCGCGGATTTGTAGAACTCGATCGCCTCCTCGCAGCGGCCGTCGAATTGCAGATAGGGCTGAACTTGCATGGCGCACTCCTTTCGCGTGGTTTGATTGGGGAGAGGGGCTCAGGCCGCTTGTCCGTCTTAAGCGCGCTCGAGCGCTGCGATGTCGAATTTCTTCATCTGCATGAAGGCCTTCATCCCGCGCCGGTTTTCTTGCGTCAGTGTCCATCAACATTTCGAGCAGCGCGACCGGCACCACCTGCCAGGAGAGGCCGAATTTGTCCTTAAGCCAGCCGCACGGGCCTTCCTCGCCGCCTGCCGACAACTTGCTCCAGAAATGATCCACCTCGGTTCGGCTGTCGCAATAGACCTGGAACGAGATCGCCTCGTCGAACTTGAAATGCGGTCCGCCGTTCAGCGCCACGAAGCTCTGGCCTGCGAGCTCGAACCCCACGCTCATCACCGAGCCTGCTTCCTTGCCGTGGATCTCCCGGCCTTCATCGGGATAGTGGGTTACGGTTTTGATCTTGGGGTTCTTGAAAACGGAGGCGTAAAACTTCGCGGCCTCCTCGGCCTGGGTATCGAACCACAGGCACGGAGCGTCTTCTGCGTGACAATCTGCATGGGTTTACTCCTGAGCTTTAAGCCGCGCTCGTGTGTTCCGAACGGCAAGAAGACGCCGATGCTTGCGTGTCCTCATATTCGTCATGGCGCCGCACCCACGCCATGCTCCAAGGCAGCTCCGCCTCGTCGCGGCCCTTGGGCACGAGGTCGAGAAAATTGTAGGCGCCGACCAGGATATCGAGACCACGCGCATAGGCCGAATAGGTGTGGAAGATGGCGCCGGACGCGTCCTTGATGAACACGCTCACGCCAGGCATCTCATCGGACTCGAGATCGCCCATCTCGTAATTGTAGTAGACCTTGCCGTCGCCCTCCTCAGGCTTGAACGACACGTGAAAGTCGAAATTGAAGTCGCTGCCGTAGGACGACACCCATGGGAAACGCCAGCCCATGCGTTTCTTGTAGGCTTCGATCTCGGGGAGGGGAGCGCGCGAGACCGCCGTGAGGGTCACGTCGCGATCGGGGAGATGCAATGCCGCGCCGTCGAAATGATCGGCAAGATAGGAACAGCTCGGGCAGCCCTTGCCCCAATCGGGACCGAGCATGAAGTGATAGACGATCAGCTGGCTGCGGCCGCCGAAGAGATCGCCGAGCGTCTTCTTTCCCGAAGGCGTGTCGAACACGTAATTCTTCTCGACCTTGACCCAGGGGAGGGCGCGCCGTTCAGCGCTGAGCTGGTCGCGGGCCTTGGTCAGCGCCTTCTCCTTGGCAAGATGCGCCTTCCGCGCCGCGATCCACTCGTCCCGGCATACGACGTTGTGCTGCATGATCAACTCCATGAGAAACATAGGCGCGAAAGGACGATGCCTCCGCGCCTCGCAGATTGCTTAGGCGGTGACTGGCGTCATCCAGCCGACACCTGCGCCGCCAGGCTCGCGCAGAATGGCGATCCGGCCGATGCCTGGGATGTCGAATAGCGGGCGCATCAGGGTTGCTCCTGCGGCGGTCGCCTTCTTCGCCCGCGCATCGACGTCATCGACGGCGAGATAGGGCATCCAGCCTTCGGGAACTTGAGCAAAGTCCGGGTCCTTCATCTCGAAGATGCCGCCGACCATCCTGTCGCCGGCCTTGGCCACCCAATAGGTGCCGCCGTCCTGCATCGGCATCGGGTCGAAGGTCCAGCCGATGGTTTCGGCATAGAACTTCCTGGCGCGCTCCGGGTCGTGCGTCAGCAACTCGTTCCAGCAGAAGCTGCCGTGTGTCGCCGGCGCGCCTCCGCAATCCTCGGTCTGCTGGCTCTCAAGCCTTTGTGCTGTTTGTGCCATGTGACTTTCCTCCTCACGGTTACGCAAAATAAAGAACGAGCTTGTCGAGGCATCCGTTCCAGCCAACTCCGTGGCGGTCGCGTGCGCCCTCGTCGAAGAACTGCTCGTGGATCAGGGTGAGCATCGAGCCGTCGCCGTCAGGCTTGATCAGGATGGTGACTAGCGACTCGCGCTCGGGCATCGTGCGCCAAGCCCAGGTGAAGTTGAGCTTCTCGTCCGGGATCACCTCGCGGTAGACGCCGCTCACGTGATGCTCGTCGCCGTCCTCGGTCGAGAACATGATGGCGTAGCGGCCGCCGGTCCTCACATCGAGCACCGCGCTCTTCACTGGGCCTGCGTCAGGCCCGAACCACTTCACGATTTTTTCGGGGTCCGTCCACGCGGCGAAGACTTTTTCGGGCGCCCCATTGAGACGACGTTTGAGGGTGAGGCTTGGCTTGATGGCGACTTTGGGTTGGGCGGACATGACTCTCTCTCCACGAAAGCGGCAAGACGATCGAGTTGCTCGGACCAGAAGCGTAGATAACGATTGAGCCAATTCATGGCGTTTTCCATCGGCTCGGGCGTCAGCTCGCAGGCGACAATGCGGCCGGTTTTGGTGCGTCTGATCAGCCCTGCGTCGGACAGCACGTCGAGATGCTTCATCACCGCTGGCAGCGACATCGGCAGCGGTCGCGCGAGTTCGCTCACCGAGGCACTCTCCCCGCTGTTCAAGCGCGACAGCAGGACCCGCCGCGTCGGGTCGGCCAGAGCCGCGAACGTGCGGTCGAGGGTCGTATCGTAATACTTAACCATTAGGTTAAGTATTAAGCCACGGCGCGCGACATGTCAAGCGAGGATCGAGTCGCCTCAAGATTTCAGCATGCCGGCAATGAACTTTGCTGGTTTCGCCGCAGGCTCGATCTGTTCGAGCGTGCATTGGCTAGGGCGCTTATCGGGACGGAAGCGCAGGAGCTTGGCGCCGTGGCGGAAGCGATTGCCGGTCACCTGGTCATAGGAGACTTCGACGACGAGCCTCGGCTTCAGCGGTTGCCATTGTTCGGAGCGCTCTGTGCTCCAGCGGCTCTGTCCTCCAGGCGCCTTCCCGGTGAAGCCAGGCGGCGCGACCAGCGCTTCGAGCTTCGCCGTCAGTGCGGCGCGATCCTTGTCGGCAATGGTGGCGGTGAAGCCGACATGATCGAGCTTGCCGTCATCGTCGTAGAGCCCGAGGAGCAGGGAGCCGACTTCCTTGCTACCGGTGCGATAACGGAATCCGCCGACCACGCAGTCCGCGGTGCGGTGCTGCTTCACCTTCACCATCGCGCGTTCGCCGGGGACATAAGGTCCGTCACGCAGCTTGGCCACCACGCCGTCAAGCGCGGTGCCGCCTTGTTGCAGCCAGCGCTCGGCTTCCGCGCGATTCAGCGTATAGGGCGAAAGCTTCAGCGCGTGCTCCTGCTTCGCTGCGGCGAAGAACGATTCGAGCCCCGCGCGCCGCCTCGTCAGAGGCGCTTCGATGAGGCTCTTGCCTGAAGCGTCGAGCAGCAGATCGAACAGGATGAAGATCGCCGGCGTTTCTGCAGCGAGGCGCTTGATGCGGCTCTCGGCCGGATGGATGCGCTGGAGCAGGGCGTCGAAGGAAAACTCGCCACCGCTCACGATCGCGAGCTCGCCATCGAGCACGAACGAGCGCGCCTTCGTGCGCTTGAGCGTCTCGACCATCTCCGGGAAATAGCGGGCGAGCGGCTTGCCGGACTTCGCCTTGAGATCGACCTCGCGGCCGGCCTTGAAGGCAAGGCAGCGAAAGCCATCCCATTTCGGCTCGTATTGCCAATGGCCGTCAGGCAGCTCTTCAACGAGCTTCGCTTCCATCGGCTCGATGTCCAATGGCACAGCCAAAGCCGACAGCGATGTGGGCAGCGCCATGGTTGAGGCGCGCCGAGGCTACTCGGTGCCGCGGCGGATCAGATAGCCGACCAGCACGCCCACACCCAAGGCAACGACGAGCGAGGCTGCGAGGTTATCCTTCATCAGCTCCTCGGCCTCCTGCGCCGTGTCGAGGGCGCGGCCGCGGGCGTGACCCATTCTGCGATTTGCGATCTTGCTGAACGATGAGGTGAGGTCGCTGAGATAGTCGCGCACGCTGTCGAGCTGGTCGTACACGTCGTGCGCCTCGAGCTCTTTCAGGAACCTGCCCGCCTTGGTTTCGGCCGTCTTGCCCCAATTGCTCCAACTCGTCATGGACTTCTCCTTGTCAACGCAACATCCAGCCCCGCTTGAGCGGGAGCATAGCAGAAACAATTCCCGGGAGGTGTCCGTTCCGTTGCGGGCTCTACAGTGTCGTGTTGCGGGCACGGATGCCACGCTCGATCGCGGCGGTGGTCATGCGGTCAAGCTCGAGCGTGTCGCCGAGCATCTCGAGAAAGCGGATTTCCTCGGGCCTGACCAGGCGGTCGGCGGCGGCAACTTCGAGCGCCACCGCATACGCCGTCTCGCGGAGCTTATCTGGCAATGCGCCACGTACCAGCCGCAGCACCTGCTGAAGCCCGCCATCGGCGCTCAGGATCTCGCCGCAGGCTTCCGCGGTCTTGACCAGATCGTTGTCGTCGTAGTCGGCGAAGATCGGCAGATTGGAGACGATCTCGCCGATGCGGTGGAGCTCGTCATCGGTCATGGCGCGGTCCACGGCGGAAATGGTGACCATCACATAGACAAGGGCAGCGTGATGGTTCAACGGCTCGGTCATGGCTCAGGCTCCCCAACGCAAATCCGTCCAAGTGCTTCGTTCGGCTAAGTCCGCGCCGGACCGTAGAGAATTGCGTTTTGCGCGGCAAGAGGGACCATGAGACAGGCTTCAAGTCGTGCGCAAGCAGCCTCGCCGCAAGGGGAAGGCTGCTGCTTGAATGCCGCTCAAAATTGTCAGCCGTTTGCTGCCTTTATCCTGTCGGCGAGCGAAAGATGCTGTACGGCGCTGCCTGGCAGAGTAACCACGGTGCCCACATTGCCGTTCTCAAATTCGATGAGTCGCTCGACCATTCCGAGCAATGATTTCAAGTCGCCAATCCTTGTATCCCGCTCTCTTTGCAGCTGCTAAATCATCGTCTCGAAATGCGAATGAGCCGCTCTGATCTGTTCTTGGCAAAGAGTGGCTCGCTCTTCCAAATCGCCGCGGATGTCGCGCATGTCCTTCTCCCGTTAACTGCCAGCCAAGGACCCTGAGCCCGCTAGCCTTCAGGCGCGACGCGGGCTCCTTGAACGCGGCCGCCTACGCGGAAACCCAGGACGGCTCTAGAGCCGTCAATGCGGAACCGTTTGGAGAGTTCCCGAATCGCGGCTCGCCTGTGACGGTTTTCTCCCGGAGTTGCACAGGCGACACAGTGAGCCTTGTACTAACCGCAGCGATGGAGGGGGTCGACTGCAGGGGATCATTCAGCCGAAATGGAGCTAGGGCGTACCCTTAGGTGCCACAAACGGATTTGTCTCCGTGGCACGCGAGTTTTTGGCAACGCACTCCTCGAGCCGCGTGAGAGCCGCGCCGCTTTGACTCAGGGGCACGCGTATCGTTGACCCGGCGCCTTCCACCAGGAGGACGTTGGCCAGGCGAACTGCGGTCTTGAATTTTGCATCGGCGACAGGAACTGAAACCGAATCACTTTCAGCCGCGACATCAGTAGTCCAGTTCGCTGCGCCGGCCTTCATGCGGACAGGGTAGCTTTTGCCACGGTCGAGCTTCCAGTTCGGCGACTGGAGCACGAGGCTCAAGCCATCGTCGGTGCGAATGAACGTGACGGCAATCTCATCGACGTTCCGCGTGATCGCGCAATGATCGAATTTGTCGTTCTTGAACGTCGCCTCGATTTCCCAAGGGCCGATGACGTCCTTCTTTGAGCTTTCGGTTGCCCAAGCCGAAGTGAGCGCGAACGCGATCAGGAGGGACAAAGGTGCGGCTTGGATAAGGCAGCGTCGCATGCCAAACAAACGGACAACTGGCGCTTAGTGTTCCGTCGGCTCAGCACAACGTCCCCGAAGAAAGTAGGCCAGTACGTAGTGCGGCTAGGGCCATCAATATTTCAATCAAGACCGGTCGTGAGATCAGGATGGTGGACAACTTGGAGTTCGAAGGGCAACGCAAAGCCTCCTAACAAGAGTGAGGCCGCCCGAGCCGGGTTGAGCGTATCCGGACGAGGAACACCCGCTCCTATCGCGGGTTGAATCGGTGCCGGTGGACGCCCTCCAGCGGTGTCCATCGGCAATCAGCCCTCCCTTCCTGGCTGAGAGAAGCCCGACTGTGGTGTTTGCCATGCGGTCGGGCTTCTTAGTGGGAACTGCTTCGCTCTTCGGGAAGTGGAACGGTGGCTAGAGCGTCTCAAGGAACGGTTCGACGACCAGCAACCGCTGCCCAGATTAGCAGCACAATTACCGCGCCGACGGTGGCTCCAATGAGACCAGCCCCTTCGTCAGCTCGGTACCAACCTAGTGCTTGTCCGAGGTAGGTCGCGACGAACGCACCCACGATGCCCAATATTGTTGTAAGAATGAATCCTTGAGGTTCATTCTTTCCAGGCGTGATCAGTTTGGCGAGCACGCCAGCGACAAAGCCGATGAGGATCGTCCAAAGAATGCTCATGTCGAACTCCATCAATTTACAAAGAAGAACGAGATTAGGCTGGAGAAGCCGGGTCTCAGTGAACACCGCTTTGCAACTTAGGTTCCCAGGAACACCCGATCCGATTGCGGGTTGAATCGCTGTCGGCAGCCGAGGTTGACGACCTCTCGCATGAGGTCACTTCACTGGCTGCCGCAATCAGCCTGATCCCGCTGAGAGAAACCCGTTCTTGGTTCACCCGCAGGCTGGGTTTCTCGTAAACGAAACCTCTCTTAGTTTGCGATTTACAGCCATCTGCGCCGCGCGTATGGCGTCATGCTCAGCATGATCAAGCATGTCGCAGAAGCAGCCGACAAAGCTAAAGCCGCTACTGCTAAGCTTGAACGAACGCGCCGCGCTTAGGGCAGCGACCTTTCCTTTGCCACCCCGGTACCAATCCGGTGCCAACGCGCGATCAGACTCGTTGGATTTCCTTGCGGTTATTGCCTCGCTAACAAATCTGTGAAATCTGTCGGTGAATACTTCGTCATGAGTTCCGATCGCCCGGGCCGCCATGTCAGTCCCAAGTAAGCCCTCCCGCCCAAAGACGCCCCGCGCCAAGACGCAGAGCGCCAAGCCGGCAAAGCCGAGGCGCCGCAAGGCCGAGAAGCAGGCTGAGGCCAGCATCCCTCTCGCCGACCTCGCCGCGCGCAATAAAGCGCGCGCGGCGAAGATCGAGATCAATTCCGAGCTGCTTGCCCATGCCCATGTGAGCAAGGCCTGGCCCTTCGAGGAGGCGCGCAAAGTCCTGACCCGGCTGAAGCGCATCCCGAAGCCCACCGGCGCCATCATTTTCGAGACTGGCTACGGCCCCTCTGGCTTGCCGCATATCGGCACCTTCGGCGAGGTCGCCCGCACCACCATGGTGCGCCACGCCTTCCGCGTGCTCACCGAGGACAAGATCCCGACGCGGCTGATCTGCTTCTCCGACGACATGGACGGCTTGCGCAAAGTGCCTGGCAACATCCCCAACAAGGAGATGGTGGCTGAGCATCTCGGCAAGCCGCTCACGCAGATCCCCGACCCCTTCGGCGATCATCCGAGCTTCGGTCACCACAACAATGCGCGGCTGCGTGCGTTCCTCGACACGTTCGGCTTCGACTACGAGTTCCTCTCCGCCACCGAATGCTACACCAGCGGGCGCTTCGACAAGACGCTGCTCAAGGTGCTTCAGCATTACGACGCGATTCGCGACGTGATCTTGCCGACGCTCGGGCCGGAGCGGCGCGCCACTTACAGCCCCTTCCTGCCGATCTCTTCCGTCACCGGCCAGGTGCTCCAGGTCCCGATTATCGATCGCGACGTCGCATCTGGCACGGTCTTCTACAAGGAGCCGGAAACTCGAAAGCTCACGCAGGCCCCGGTGACGAGCGGACATTGCAAGCTCCAATGGAAGGCGGACTGGGCCATGCGTTGGGCCGCGCTCGGCGTCGACTACGAGATGGCGGGGAAGGACCTTATCGAACTCGGTGCGTCTTGCCGGCCATATATGCCGCATCCTCGGCGCGCAGCAACCGGAAGGTTTCATCTACGAGCTGTTTCTCGACGAGCAGGGCGAGAAGATTTCCAAGTCGCGCGGCAACGGTCTCACCATCGAGGAATGGCTCACCTATGCGAGCCCGGAGAGCCTCGGCCTTTACATGTATCAGAGCCCGCGCAAGGCGAAGCGGCTCTATTTCGACGTGATCCCGCGCGCTGTCGACGAATATGTCGGGCACCTCGCGGCCTATCCTAAAGAGGAGCAGGACGCGAAGCTCATGAACCCCGTGTGGCACATCCATTCAGGCGTGCCGCCAAAGGCCGAGCTTCCCATTAGCTTTGCGCTACTGCTCAATCTGGCCTCAGCCTCGAACTCCGAGGACAAGGAGGTGCTGTGGGGTTTCATCCGCCGCTACGCGCCCGAGGCGACACCGCAGGATCATCCGCTGCTCGATCAGCTCGTCGGCTACGCCATCCGCTACTTCCATGACTTCGTGAAGCCGGCGAAGCGCTACCGCTTACCGGACGAGCACGAGCGCGCTGCGCTGGTCGATCTCTATGCGCGGCTTGGAAAGCTGCCGGCTGGCGCGCTGTCGGAAGCGATTCAGGCCGAGGTCTATGCCGTCGGCAAGAAGCATGACTTCGAGCCGCTGCGCGCGTGGTTCTCGGCGCTATACGAGGTGCTGCTCGGTCAGACGCAAGGTCCGCGCTTCGGTTCTTTCGTCGAGCTCTACGGCATCCCCGAGACCCGCGCTCTGATCCAGAAAGCGCTCAAGTAAAGCGAAGCGCGGTAGCGCATCGAAAGAATTCGCTCAAGGTGCACGAAGCTTAGTTCAGCCTTTGCACTTTTGACCCCAGGTCCAGGCTTCGTTGCCGCGCTCACTTTGCTTGCAGGGGGGAAGTCCGGCAGCTGGCGGCGGATGGCCCCAAGCCGGGCTCTCTTAGCATCCGGCGCTCAATTCAGGCCGGAAATGCGCGCCAATTGCCAGACCTTGAGCGCCATTAAGCGCCAGTTGCGGTGTTATGCGAGGATTTATCCCCGTCTTCATGGAGCGGCTCCGGCGGAGCGCGGAGGGGGGTGCGGAGGGACCCGGAGCCGCCAGCAGGCTTGGTCATACGCAGAACGAGGCCACTGACCTACCCGCTAACGAAGAGCCTTTACCACAAACAAGGCAGGACCGTGGAGCCGTGCATTTTTCGGCAGCCAACTCCACAGCTTTGACCAAGGGACCGTGCTTCGGTTCAACCGCCAGCGTCAGCGCGCAAGCCAGCCGAGCGTCTTCGCCTTCTGGTAGGCGGCCTTCCAGGCTTGCGCCAGGAACTTCGCTTTCGACGAGGTCACGCCGCCGCTGCGGGGCGCGAATGAGGAAAAGCCCCGGCCGTTTGGGGCGAACCGGGGCTTGGGAAGCTGTTCAGGAGGCTCAAACACTAGCCTCGGTTTATGACATAAACATCACAATGTGCGGCTACTCCGCCTGCCAAAGTCCGAGCCTCTCGATCTTGGCCGCGTCGAGCGCCTTGGCAAGCTCCGCTTCGCTGTTCCCTTGCGGCATTGCCCAGCCTCGGCGCACGAGCCAGGTGGAAAGATCCTGGTCCATGACGCTGCAACGGGCGGCGAGATCATTGCTCGCGGCCCCTTGCGGCACCGTGCAGGTCACGGCCCGCGAGCGGATGAAGAGGGTCAGCGCCGCCCGCGCCTTCGCGCCGCAGGGCCATGTGTCGCCACTCTTTGTCTTGCAGGTCTCGTCGGCTTCGTAGGTATCGATGCCCTCAAGCCTGATCACCACCGCCTCGGTTGGAGGTCCGGCTTCGAGCGTGCCGGCATCGAGCACCTTCACCTTGAAATAGCGCTTGGTCTCGCGTGGGGCAGGCGTGGCGGCCTTCTCTTGCAGGGCGGCGCTCCGTTCGGCTTCAGCCTTTTCGTTTGCCAGCATGTGCGTCCGAGAATCGGCTGGCGCCGTTGCCGGAGGTGTATTGGGCGCCACCGCGGCCATAGGCCGCGGCGCGGCGGTTTCGGCCGGCTTTGGAGGTGCTGCCTCGACCGCAGCGGTGGACTCAGGGGGAGCAGTTTCGCGCGTAACGCTGTCGCCCAACATCTTCTCGATCCTGTCCCAAGGCTGAAGAAAGAACAGCAGAACGGCAGCGCCAAGCAGCAGCGAAAACAGCAGGGAGAGGACCTTCATTCCGATCCTCGAGGGGGTTATTGGCTCGCCCAGACGATGCGCGCCATCCAGTCGATGCGCTCGACCGGGAAAACGAGATTGGGGTGGTCCGGATTGAGCGAGGCAAGCTCCACGGTCCTCACCGAGCGCCGCACCAGGATCTTGGCCATGACCTCACCGTCGGTCGTGCGCAACACCACGCGGTCGCCTTTACGCGCCGCGGAGTTCGGCGAGACGATCAGGATATTCCCGTCGCGGTAAAGCGGCTGCATATTGTCGCCGGTCACTTCCAGAGCGTAGGCATTCTCGTCCTCAACGCAGGGGAAGCGGATTTGATCCCAGCCGCCGCCAACGGGAAAGCCGCCATCGTCGAAGAAGCCGCCGGCGCCCGCTTGGGTGAAGCCGATGAGCGGGATGGGCTGTGGGGCCTTGCGCAGACCAGCGGCTTCTGCTTCGAGCAGGTCGACGAATTCGTCGAGCGTGGCGCCGGTGGCGGAGAGCACCTTGGCGAGGCTCTCGGTGGTCAGCCAGCGCGGGCGGCCTTCGGTGGTCACGCGCTTCGATGGATTGAAGGCGGTCGCGTCGAGGCCAGCGCGCTTGGCGAGGCCCGAAGGCGACAAGCCATAGCGACGCGCGAGCGCGTCTATCGCGGTCCAGATCTTGCCGTGGGTGAGCATGACGGCTCCCGACGCACCGAAGGCCGGGTCGGAATTTATACCCATTCTAGGAATTATGGCTTATTTTCCGGCGCTGTCCACCTCCTCAATCTGGGGGCTGACAGCCTCGCTTGTTGGCCCGCCAATCTAGGGGCTACTGTCGCGCCGCTCCATGAGTGACCCGATCTATAAAATCTGCGCGAGCGCCATGCTCCAAGAGGCGAGGGGGCGTGGACGCTTCGAGGGCTCGGCCGACGATCTCCGCGACGGCTTCATCCATTTGTCGGCAGGGCACCAGGTCGCCGGCACCTTGGCCAAATATTTCGCCGGGCAGCGCGATCTCGTGCTTCTTGCCGTCGACCCCGAGAGGCTGGGGGCCGGCCTCCGCTGGGAGAAGTCCCGCGGCGGCGAGCTGTTCCCGCATCTCTACGGACCGCTCGACCTCGATCATGTGATCTCGATCGAGGCGCTCGTGCTGCAAGAGGACGGCACCCATCGCCTGCCCGAAGGCGTTGCCCCATGAATGCGCTGTATGGCCTTGGCCAGGTGCTGCTCCACGCGCTCGATCCTGAGCGGGCGCACGATCTTGCCATCAAAAGCCTGGAGCTTGGACTTTATCCGCGCGCCCCCGTGCCCGATGCACGGCTTGCGCAGACACTGTGGGGTCTCACCTTCCGCAATCCCGTGGGCATGGCGGCAGGCTTCGACAAGGACGCGCGAGTATTCACGCCGCTCCTTGCCACGGGGTTCGGCCTCGTCGAAATCGGCACGCTGACGCCGAAGCCGCAGAAGGGCAATCCCTCCCCACGCATCTTCCGCTCTGCCGCCGACGGCGCCATCATCAACCGCCTCGGCTTTAACAATGAAGGCCAGGTCGCCGCACTTCCACGTCTGTCGGGACGCCGCAATGGCGTGGTCGGCGTGAACATCGGCGCCGGCAAGGACAGCGAGGATCGCATCGGCGATTACGTGTCAGGCATCGCCCGCATGAGCCCGGTCGCCGACTATCTCACCATCAACATCTCCTCACCCAACACGCCAGGCTTGCGCGATCTGCAAGCACCAGAAGCTCTCGTTGCGTTGCTCGCGCGGGTGCAGGAGGCGCGGGCCTCAAGCGCGAAGCGCCCGCCGCTCCTGGTCAAGCTCGCGCCAGACATCGCCGATTCCGATCTTTCTGAGATCGTGCGCGTGATCCAGGCACACGGCGTCGACGGCATCGTGGTGTCGAACACCACGCTCTCCCGCGATGGGCTGAAGGATCGCGACTTCGCCGCGGAGACCGGGGGACTCTCAGGCCGGCCGCTGTTTACGCGCGCCACCCGCATGCTCGCCCGCGTGTACAAACTCACGGAGGGGAAGCTGCCGCTGATCGGCGTTGGCGGAATCGATTCTGGCGATGCGGCCGTCGCCAAGATCAGGGCAGGCGCTTCGCTGCTCCAGCTCTATACTGGCCTCGTGTTCGAAGGGCCGAGACTGATTGCCGACATCAAGCACGCGCTGCTGAAGGCGATGCAGGAAGCGAAAGCAGATAACCTTAGCGCACTCGTCGGCCGCGACGCCGCGCGCTGGACCGATCGCGAGTTCTGAGCTTGAAGCATCACCGCGCTCTGGGGGGAAGTGTAGAGTGGATAAGCGCCTGGATGTAGGCAGCCTCATGACGCCTGGTTGACAAGCTTACAAGCGCGAAGCCCACTTTGGCGACGGCGTTGGGTTTAAGAAAGGCAATCGTTCCCACGCTGTGCCACCCAGCGCTACTGCCTAGGGCGCTGTATATCGGGTAGCTGACGTGATTCCTGACCCTTGAAGACCGGAGTTTGAATGATGGCGGATGAAGAAAGATGTGAGTGCCAATCGAGTGCCCATGGCCATCGGCCCGGCAAATGCCCCCTCCAAGCGGTTGAGGACGGGCTGTGCAAAGAATGCAACGAGGAAAGGCGCGCGAGAGAAGCTAATCCTTACGGCGATGCCGGACGGGGGAATCGGTGATTGATAGAAGGCCAGGCAATAAACAATGAAGCCCTGGTGCTGTAAGCGGCACCGGAGAGTTCTGATTTGCGCACGACAATCTATCACAATCCGCGCTGCTCGAAGTCGCGCCAGACTCTGGCGCTGCTGGAAGAGAGAGGCATCAGTCCACGCATCGTGGATTATCTGAAGACGCCGCCCTCTTCGGCGGAGCTCAAGGCCATCCTCAAGAAGCTCGGACTTCGCCCGCGCGATCTCATGCGCAAGGGCGAGCCGCTTTATGCCGAACTTGGCTTGAAGGACCGCGAGTTAGATGACGATGCACTGATCGGGCTGATGGTTGCCAACCCCATCCTCATAGAGCGCCCGATCGTGGTGAGCGGCGCAAAGGCCGCCCTCGGCCGCCCGCCGGAGAGTGTGCTGGAGATTCTCTAGAAGGCCCCACCCTTCGAGACGAGCCTTCGGCCCTCCTAGTGAGGGTTAGGCGCCACGCTCGCGGCGTTTCATCCCTCATCCTGAGGAGGCGCGGACGCTCCGTGTCGAAGGATGAGGCCGTTGTCAGCCTAGCGGCTAAACGCTCAAGTAGCCCGAAGCGCGGTAGCGCAAAAATCAAGCTTCGCGGTTGCGCGAATTGACGTCGATAAGATCGCCGCGGGTACCGCGCCCCAGCATCTTGAGCAGGCGGGCGATGAACCACACCGGGAAGACGATGACGGCGCCGAGCAGGAAGTAGCGGCCGGCCTTTTCGACCGCGGTCCAGCCGAGATCGTAGATGCGGACGATGAGCTCGCGGATGCTCTCCAGGATGTCGAACGGGCTGAAGCCGAGCGCGGCGAGCAACACCCCCACGACGAGGGATAGGATCGCCAGCCTGACCATCACCAGGCCGGGATTGCCGCCGAAGAACCGCTCCATGTTTCGCTCCACTTGCCCTCTATACGAGATCGAAGAATCGCGCTGGGGTTAGTCTATGCCCAGAATTGGTGAACGTAGGGCAGAAAGCCAAGGGACTTGGGCTTTTTTAGGAGCACAAAGCCAGAATTGGCACCCGATTGGCACCGGGGGCTTAACCCAGCACCTTCTCGATGGCGGCTGCTGCACCGTCATCCTCGTTGTCAAACATGTGCGCGTAGGTCGAGAGGGTGATTACCGGCGAGCTGTGACCGAGGCGACGGCTGATCTTCACAACGTCGAGCTTCCCGGCAATCAGTGCGCTCGCGTGGGTATGTCGTAGCGCATGGAAGGTCACGTCTGGCAAGCCCGCCTGCTTGATCGTTGCGCCCCAAGTAACCGAAAGACTGTTTGGGCTGATCGGCGTCCCGTCATGATTGCAGAACACCAAGGCGTCGGCATCTGGCTTGCCTATCCCTAAAGCCATCCGAATTTCTAGTTGTTCCTTCCGATGCCGGTAAAGCATTGCCACGGCACTCGGCGGCAGAGAGATTGAACGGCGACCGTACTTCGACTTCGGAGACTTGAATCTCAAACCGGCCTTTGTTTGTTCGAGTGAGTGCTCG
Organism: uncultured Alphaproteobacteria bacterium; assembly: GCA_963827365.1. Lineage (GTDB taxonomy): Bacteria > Pseudomonadota > Alphaproteobacteria > Rhizobiales > Methyloligellaceae > Methyloceanibacter. The sequence goes on from CAWHAX010000015.1 coordinate 83,868, forward strand.
ATCTTGATGATGGCTCGCTCTAGATCGACATTCTGCCATCGCAAAGCAAGAAGCTCACCTCGCCTCGCGCCACTGGCCAGGGCGAGAACGGCTATAGGGTACAAACGAGAGCCGCTTAGAGCATCGAGAGCGGCGGCAATCTGATCGGCATCCAATATCTCAACTTCTGCGGCCTCAATCTTCGGGGGCGTCACAGCATCAGCCAGTTTGCGGGCATGCGCAAGATTGACTGGGGAGGGACGGGTCAAATCCCTGAGGCGTTAGGCCAGGACCGCTGTGGTAGTTTTCTTTCCATAAATCGGGATTTTTTCCCCTGCAAGGCGGAGCGCTCCACGCTGAGGCTGACCCTGAATATTGGGCTGCGTCATGTGGGGTGTAACGCTGCGCGCCCCCTGACCCAGAATGGTCCTTTCCGCGCTGTATCATATGGAACCTCAACCGCCGGAACGGTCTTCCTCTCAATGGTGATTTGAGAAGCCGGGCGCCCTAACTGACACCTTTGGGAGAAGGAAATGGCTGATACAACTCGATCAGACTCGGACGTGGCACGTATCAAGCGCGGAACCTTGTCCGTAAAAGCCAAGAGGAAGCAGCCCTTCGTTCTTGAGTCTTTCCTCTCCCACACAGACGGGGGAAGGACTAAAGCGAAATATCGAAAGAATGAAATAATCTTCCGCCAGGGAGATTCGGCAGATGCCGTCTTTTACATCATGGGCGGCAAGTGCAAGGTCACCGTGGTTTCCGAGAAGGGCAAGGAAGCCGTGGTCGCTGTCCATGAGAAGGGGGATTTCTTTGGTGAGGGCTGCCTGACCGGACAGCCGCGTCGCCTCGCGACGGTGACCGCAATTACAGAGTCCGAAATAATGCGGTTCGATAAGGCCACTATGCTGCGTGCGCTCCATGACGAACCGAAATTTTCCGAGCTGTTCATTTCGCATCTCCTCGCTCGGAATGTCCGCGTTGAAGCGGACCTGGTCGATCAGTTGTTCAATTCGAGCGAGAAGCGCCTGGCGAGGCTGCTTCTATTAATGGCAAATTTTGGCAAGGAGGGAAGGCCAGAGCCCGTAATAGCGAAGGTCAGCCAGGAGACTCTCGCCGAGATGGTCGGCACGACGAGGTCGCGGGTGAGTTTTTTCATGAACAAATTCAGGAAATTGGGCTTCGTCGATTACAACGGGGGCTTAGAAGTCCATAGCTCATTATTGAATATGGTTTTGCATGAGACTCCCGGCATCACAAAGGATTCCGACGACAGTTGATCGGCGGTGAGCAATTTTGACCAGTTCTTTGTAGGGCTTCCCATTAGCTTATGCGAGTGGCCGCATCGCACGTAGGTAGCCCCCCGTCCAGCCGAAGATGTGGTCGTTCGCGCCGGTCTTTTCCCTCCCGGCGTCGCGAAATGAAGCGGCGTTCTGCCGGTCAACCGTCACCGGCGGCCTTGGCGGCTTACTATCCAAAAAGTTTCAACAGGATGGTGTCGGAGACGCGTATCAACTCCTGGATATGGGCACCGGGCAGAACAGAGTCTGTCGCACTTAATCAGATCTCAGCATGCGCTCGTGCCAAGACACCGTTGATGCTCGCTGTCGCGGACACGGCAGTTGAAAAGACTGGCTCACCGACACTAGGACCGCCGATACGATTGGTCGTTCCTATCCCGAAGGTTCTTCGAACATGGATGGCTATGCAGCTTACGCCCAAAGGACGATTTGCCGACCCGGCACGGTAGATTATCGCGTTTGATGGGTTAGGGCGCAGCGCTCTGAGCGAGGCAGAATCTCTTCTTACTTCGAAGATTCAACAAAGGAGCAGCCTGGTCACTGTGGTTTTTGCCTTAGCTGTCGCGACATCGGCGCAGGCCATCTTCATCAGGCGGACGGCATGATCACGTAAGTCCGCGAAGCGTCGCGGGGATGCGCTGGAATTACGCACCCAATCGCTGAGCGACTACATCCGCCCGCCGCCATGTCCGCCGCGGGCTGGTCACAGGCCACTGAACAACTAAGAAGCCCGACTAAGACTGCGGAGGGTCGGACTTCCAAATTCATTCAAATCCGAAGCAACGGGGGCCGGGTGAGGAGACCTGGCCATGAAATGGTTCCTCCAGTTCTTGAGCCTCGGTAGCGTCATCCTCTACACGCTGCTAGTCATTATCGATAACCGCATGCCGGACGGCATTGTCGATAAGACCGTCGTTAGCGAAGCTCATTCCAATCAGCATCCACTTGAGTGCGTGGGGCCCCTACCTTCGTAACCGGTCTCCTGGTCAAGATCGGCAAGCTTCAACGACTACTCAGCCCACTCATCAGCAAACTGCGGCCCTTGCACCAAAACCCTATAGGCAGAGCCCCAGGCAATATTTCGATGACCAGCCTACATCAGACAACGACGGTGCCCGGATTGGGAAGCCGCCGGCGTCCTTGCCTATTACCGGCGGCTCATTTGAGCCATCAGTGCCATTGGAAGGTAAGGAGGCGATCTGGTTCGTAGTATCCCGCGCAGCTCGTTTGCATGCCGGTCCGTCTGTCTCTTCGCGTATTACGCACTTTTACCCGGTCGGGTCAGAATTGAAACTAGTCGGCTATCGGCAAGGCTGGTTTCTAGTTTCCGATCCCGCGACATTGCGACAAGGGTGGATCTACGAGAAGTACTATCTCGAGGCGATCCGAGGTCCTGGTCAGACGCAGCTCGCAGTCCAAGACTTGCCAAGCCCCACACGAGTGGCGCTCGCTGCACCAAAGCCGAAGCATGTAAGCCGGGTCAAGAAACCAAGACCGCAACAAAAGATTGCGAAATCACGACCTCAACCGAGCAAAAGGATTCCGCGCAGCCACAACGAGTTCGCCAGCTTGATCGAGAGGGCGTTTCGAGGATATTGAGGAGATTGGCCGCTTAGCCAGCACGCAATCGCACTGAATCCAGTCTGAAAAACGCACGGCGAGCCATCAGGATGCTTCCATCCAAGCTGTCGCTTTGCGGTTCAGTGATGAGGTCTCGAATGCGAGGTGGCAGCCACTGCATCAAAGGCTCGGCAAGCCCTCCCACCAGACTAATCGCAGGCGAGCCGACTTCCGCAAGCCTGTCAATGATAGCGACGGCAGCCTCCGCAGTTTCCTGCACGAGCGTGACAGCTAGGGGATCGCACGCTGACGCATATTGGAGGACCAGTGGCGCGAACTCAGCATAAAGAGCAGGTGTCGCTCTTGATGCAAAACGGACGATTTTAGCCGGGTCCCCACCAAACCGATCGAGAATGGCCGCAGATAGCGCCGTCTTCTCCGCGCGACCGTCCAAGGTCCAAAGTGCTCGGCGGAGAGCTTCCCGACCCATTCTTTGACCGCCCGCCTCATCCGAAACTTCGGCACCCCATCCCGCAACGCCTATGCGCCGGCCCTTGATGAAGGCTAGACCACAGGAACCGGTGCCCAGAATGACAATTGCGCCATCGCCGCCTTGATGGGCTCCGAGCCACGCGACATAGGCATCAGTCTCGAGCACCGTCGATGCAAATGGCATTTTTTGTGAAAGCAAGCGGTCGCAGGCGTTCTTTATGCCAGCGCCTGCCAGGCCTAATCCTGCATGCAAACGTTGCAGGCTTTGCTCGCCGATGGCAGCAGACCGAAGTGCCGCCTCGCATGCCAGCCGGACCGACTCCATTGCGAGTCGGAAATTGGAATGAATATTAGCCGGTCCACTTTCGCCCTCGCCGAGCAAACTCCCATCCATATCGCGGATGCGAGCGCGGCAAGAAGTGGCCCCTCCGTCAACACCTATGAAGAAGGGCTTCGACATCAGTGTAGAAATAGTGCCGCATGATTGTTAACGCGTCGCCAACAACATGCCAAAGATGGCTAGAGTAAGTCAAAGCCCACCAGCTCGACGTCAAACTCACTTTCTCGTACCTACCGAGTGACCTAATGCCTTACCCGCGCACGCATGTCGCGATGCGCAAGATTGACTGGGGAGGGGCGGGTCAAATCCCTGAGGCGTTAGGCCAGGACCGCACTGGTAGTTTTCTTTCCATAAATCGGTATTTTTTTTCTCTGGATCAAATTTGCCACTGAGCTTGTCAGGACAATGGACGAGAGCCTTCGCCTTCGGGGCCGGAGGCTTTCTTTGTTGAAACTCATGAGGAAAGAAAAGACTAGTGACATAACGCATAGGCCAGGCGAAGCGAACCGCTCCAATTGTAAGCATTAGGCTTGACGGCCGATCGTGCTTCACGAGGTAAGAGGCAGAAATCATGCTCACCCCGCAATGGGTCCGAGAGACAAGAAATCCCTAGAGCCGGTGTTAGCGGAGTTCCGCACGGGCATAGCGTATCACCGCGCCCAAGGCGCGACCGAGCAACGCATCCGACAAATTCTTGGCGAGGCGATTTGGTTAGCTTTTCAGCAAGTCAAAGACCCGGAACTTCGGGCTTGGCTCTGCGATGAGTTCAGCAAAGCTGCGCGCGTGCCGCCCATCGCGACGAACCATCCGTCGAGCGGGAAGCTGCACTGAAGCAAGCCTGGTTACGTGCTTAACAGCGATTGCCTAACGTCACCACGCAGCGGAGTCCTCTCGCGGTTCCCCTCACTGCCGTACTCGTGCCGCGCACTATGCCGACGCCAGCTTGGCCTGCCCCCCTAGCGACACCAGTAGCAGCCGTCGCTGTGCCTTGAACTGCGCCCTTGACCGGCCGAGCGGCTTCCGCCGGCAAGGCCCATACGGCGACTAGAAGCGCCGCAAAAAGTGATAGACGCATCTCGTTTCCTTTCAGACCTAAAACCAAAAAACTACCGCCACCAGCAAGGGTTCCCGCTAACCCGAAGCAGGCGCTGTAACATAAGAAGGCCCCGTCTCGATGCAGTAAGCCGGGGGCATACAACGACGGTCTCGGCCTTTACCTGATGGTCCGGCGCCCCGGCGATGCGTCCTGGACGTTCCGCTATACGCCCCGCCACCGATTGCCGGTGCGGGCCTGGAGTATTGGCGGCCCCACATACGGCGGCAGCGCCGACAGTTGGTGGCACGAGCGGCGAAAGCCTCTCTGAGGCCTAGGGCGATCCGCCATCTATCAGCGGATGGCTCAGGGCGCGCGAGATCAGCATAGGGCATCGCCTTGTGGCTCCGCCTTTCGCTTCTTTGGCAGATGCGCCCGAAGCCTCGCGGGCGGGATTCTCACATTGCTGAGAGGGAACACGCGCTCACCAGTGCGCGGCAGAGCGATCGTGCGGAGCTGCTCGGCCTTTGCGGCCGCAGTGGCTTCGCGCTTCACTGCCAGCGGGTCTTTGAGACTTATCGCGCGTGTCATGCGCGAGGGGGACACGCATCACGACCGAGGTGATCGAGGCCTGGAGGTCCTGCAACTTTGACACCCTGCACAAGGCTCTCGACCTGCGCCCTTGGGAGAGGTCGCCGTTGCCGCGTGAGGTCTCGTCGCTTGGTTGCAGTGAAGGTGAGGAGTCAGACAGTGGACCTTCGCATGAAAGTTGGCACCAGGCGATCGAGTTGCAGCGCGAGCTGATCAAGATTGCCGGCTGGCCCGATTGCCGCGCGGCATTCGAGGAGAACTTGCGGGATGCGCAATCTCGTGTGGCCTACGCGCAGGAGCTAGTCGATCACCCTGAACGCGGCGGCCTTGGCGCGGACGACGAGAAGGGGCGCCGCAAGGAGGGCCTAGCCCAGGCCAAGGCGAACCTGCAATGGCGCGAGGACCTGCTGGCCGGGCTCGATACCGGGGGGAGCCGACGAGGAGGAGTGAGCCGACATCTACAGCGGCTGGGGTAGGCTTAAAATCTGGCCGCGAAATTAAATCTGACCCGAAGCACTGCACATCGAGAAAGCACAGAGTCAGGTCGGGCTAGTGTGCCGGGGAGAGAGGCAGACTCTCCAGGGTAAGTCTCCGAAGCTGAGCCGGATCAGTCACACCATCAGCGGCAAGCTCGATGAGCTTCCGACTGATCTCGATACTAAGCTCCTTGGCTCTATCCGCATCAACAAGCGGCTCATGTGCTCGCATTACCAACCAGATAGATTTAAAAGTTTGGGCTAATTCAGTAACCAGTTTCGGATCATCGAAAGGATTTTGAGGGCTCATCGCTTCCCCCCACGCGGTTACGGGCGGGAACACGGCTTACTCTCTCAATCACCGGATGCCTGTGCTCGCGCCCCTCGGGTGATGGGTTAATGCTGCGACCTCCGCCCACGAATTTCGAGTCGAAATAATGTACGCTTTCAGACAAAGGCAGAAGTGGATAGGCCCACCGCCAATGTGTCCGCTTTTGGGTCATGAGCAGACTGTGTCAGAAACGTAAAGTACTTCCGTTACACACACCTAAGCAGGCATGCATTTAGTGCCAGAAACCGCTCTGATCTTCTTAGCAATTAGTCAGTAACGCAGCCAGAGGCTTCGATCTCCACAGTTCACATTTGAGAGTTTCTTCTTGATATAATTCCCTAGCACGTTGCCTTGTTATTGTCGCATGAGGCGCGTAGGCTAAGAAATCACCGGTAAAAGGGCACACCGGGCACCGGTGGCTGAGAGAGGTAAGTCGCGCTCCCGCCTGCAAACACAGGGAGGGAGCTCATGATCTCTCAAAATCTCCAATCGGACATATACGATCCCAAGACGCTTGCAGTGATGGACCAGGCGTTCGCCGCCATTTGGCGCGTGCTAAGGGCGGATGACCCCTTCCGCGACTATGCCAACGATAGCGAGCTTAGAATTGCCATCGGACACAAGCTTATGAACCTTGTGGCAGATGGAGTGACCGATCCTAATCGGCTTCGACAACTCACCTTAGAGAGCCTGATTGTGCCAGCTCACTGAGGAGCGCAGTGTCCTCTCGCTGCGCATCCGAGCAGCGAGCGTACGGGGGAAGGGCAGTAGGCGGAAGCGGCCGCCCGAAGAGGATCTCCGCCCCCAAAAGCAAGAGGACGTCCACAATGACCAACAAGACCTTTCGCATGTTGCTGAAAGCTATTGCGGCTTTTGCTATCACCGCCGGTTTTGGCAGCGTGGGCTTCGCAGGAGACTTTACTGTCCACGAAGGAAAGCGATATCGGGCAACCCTCGCCCTTAACTCGGTCGAGCGGTTAGCCGACAACGCGCTGATCGCAAGAAAATTTCACGCATTGGGCTTCTCCCGAGTGCGTGTTTCAGGTGCCGGAGCGGTGCGTCGCGTCGAAGGCGTTTGGCACCGCAAGGATGCCAGCGCGACCCTGCCTCGTCAGATCGTTGCGGTTGCTAGACTGTAATGCGGGTGTAGGTTGATAGACTATCATTTTTCGCTCAGCTCACGGCTACGAGGCCCGGCTAAGAGCTGTCGCGTTACCCGTGGCTGATTGATGGGTGGTTGGTTGTGCGGGCGGGCCCGGTGACGTGCATTTCCTTTGCCACCTCGTCATGGCACGCATTGCACATTTGATCCGGTTCCGTTGCGAGGTTATTGCACTTACCCGCCTCGTGACCGTGTCTCGCGACGGTGGCGGAGGTGATGAAGACGGTGAAGATCGGCGATGAGTAGGATTCGCGTGATTATTCGTTTGAAGAGACGTCTTGCTTTAGCTCTCTTGCTTTCCAGTCTGGCCATCAACGGGGCTGTTGCCGGGAGCAAACTAATATTGCCCATCCTGGCGGGGTTGTGGCTTACCTAACTACCTTAGGGACGGGCTGCACTTCGAGCGGGCAGGTCGGCGAGGTAAAAGAGATTGGCCCAGGGAGCTACAGCATTGGCGTCAGCCGTGCGAACGGTATGTTACAAGGTGACGAGGCGCTTAAGGCCACTGTGGATAAGGCGGGCGAATATTGCCACGCGAAGGGACAAAAGCTCTCGAACGCGAGGGCCATTGACAACAGGATCACTTTCCGGTGCGTCTCGGGGGAGCCGAAGCCGCAATGATTTTTAGCAAGCGCGCTTCGGCGCGCAGTATTTGGATGCGCGACTGCTCTGAGCCAAGGTCCCCCTGCGGAACGGATAGGGTGCGCGCCGACCGAAGCTGACGCCCCTTCGTACCGTTTACTTATCACCGGGTAGCCGCGTCAGGATTTGGCTTCAGCTTCGATTTGGCGCACCGCCTCCGCCATCATCTCATCAATGATGCTGCGTATCTGATGGTCGGATTGCTCGACGCCCTTGGCATCGAAATCGCTCCGCACCTTGCGGACCACATCTTCATCACCAGGCTCGGCCAAGTCGGCCTTGATCACCTCGCGGGCATAGGCCTGGGCCTCGTCGCCGGTGAGCCCGAGCTGATCCGCTGCCCAGAGCCCAAGCAGCTTGTTCCGCCGTGCCGTGGCCCTGAATTTCAGCTCCTCGTCATGGGCGAACTTCTGCTCGAAGCCCTTATTCCGATCCTTAAACGTGGTCATGTGTCGCCGCCATCCTGGAAATCGGTGTCACACAATGTCAGGACTCGCGGCGCTTAATTCAACTCCGCGTCGCGCATGGCCCGTTTTGTAGTACGCGAATGAGACGAAAAGGGCGCCGACCGCGCCGACGCCCTCCGGCTCTTGGGTCCCGCTCCGGGCGGGACGGGACAAAAGCCTAGCGGCGCCGGCTCTGCGGCGGTCAGCGCCGCCAGCCCGGTGACCCGCATCGTTCCCCCATGCGGGAGGGGCCGGTGGACTATCCCTCCATGGCATAACGGTGCAATGCGATCACAGGCCAATTTCTTGTTGTGAGGTGCCAACTATAGAAGAAGCCCGGACGGTGGATGCCAGGGCTTCTTCCGCTCGTTCAGTGAGGAAGACATGATGATGGCAGGGAAACCATCACCACGGCCTAATTATCTCACCTGACGGAGATTAAGCAACCCGCATTGAGAAGCCCCGGCCACGGGTTGGGGTTTTGCAGGGGGTCCGACTGGAACGGCTGACCCTGAGAGGTGTTCTAATGAGCAATCGCGTAACACGTAAACTCGGGAGGGCGACATGCCCAAGCTCCTCATTGCATTCGCATCAGCGACACTACTCTTAGCTAGCAGCGGCATCTGGAAAGCCAACGCGGCGACAATAGCCAATGCCGGAACCCTGGCACCTCTAACGAAGTCCTATGCGCCCGCTGAAAAGGTTGCCTACCGCCACCGTTACGCCCGGCGACATTATCGCCGTGGCTACCGGCGTGGGTATTATGGCTATGGCTACGGGTACCCCCATTATGGCTATGGCTACCGAGCCTACCCGTATTATGGCTACGGCTACAGGCCATACGGTTATTACGGCTACGGCTGGAGACCAGGCATCACCATCGGTATCGGACCCATCGGTATCGGAGGCTGGGGCTGGCGCTACTAAGGCGCAGTTGTAAGGCCCAACTAGAATAACGACGACAACAAGCTACGCGACGAAGCCCCGGTAGAAGGGTGTTACCGGGGCTTCTAGGTCGCTTGCCGCGTTCGGATGGATAGCCTCAATGAAGGGACTAGAGAAGCCTATCTACCTGTGTGTTCAACATGCGGCGGTCACAGTCGTTTCCTTGCAAGCGGCTGGGATTGAGTTGCGCTGAAAGTTGGCACCGGAATTGGCACCGGACGGTCGGGAAGAGCGGGGATGGATCGTGACCGCTAGTCCCCTTCCCTCGTGGTGAATTGCGGAAATTCGCCCTAAACGGGAAGGAGAGTGACCGGCCGGTACGCTTTTCAGTCATGCCCAGAATTGGTGAAGGAAAAAGGCAAGGTCAAGCAGGCGTTCCCATGGTTGCGCTGAAAAAGAGGCTTGAGGCGGGCCCCAAGGCAGGGCTGCCGGAACCGTTCGCCCGCTGGTTCGCCTCGCGCGGCTGGCGCCCGTGTGCCCACCAGCTTCAGCTTCTCGACCTTGCGCGGGAGGGGCGCGACACGCTGCTGATCGCCCCCACCGGCGGCGGCAAGACGCTGGCAGGTTTCCTGCCGAGCCTTGTCGACCTTAACCTGCGGGGGGCCAAGCCGCAGGCCGGTATCCACACCCTCTATATCTCGCCGCTCAAGGCGCTTGCCGTCGATATCGCTCGCAATTTGGCTGAGCCCGTTGCCGAGATGGGGCTGCCGATCACGCTCGAGACCCGCACCGGCGATACGCCTGCCTCACGCCGCCAGCGCCAGCGTCTCAGGCCCCCGGACATTCTGCTCACCACGCCGGAGCAAATCGCGCTGATGCTGTCGCATCGCGATGCTGCGAGCCTGTTCGGCTCACTTCGCATGGTCATCATCGATGAGCTGCATGCGCTCGCCTCGACCAAGCGCGGCGATCTTCTGGCGCTCGATCTTGCGCGGCTGCGCATGCTGTCGCTCGGTCTCACCACCATCGGCCTATCGGCGACGGTGGCGCGGCCGTCCGAGCTTGCCGCTTTCCTGGTCGGCCACGAGGGTCAGGCGCGCACCAAGCTCGCCGAGATCGTCGAGGCCGGCGATGGACCAAAGGCCGACATTGCTATCCTCGACTCGGATGCCGAGCTTCCCTGGGCCGGGCATTCGGCGCGCTATGCGTTGCCTGCGATCTACGAGGCGATCAAGGCGCATCGCATGTCGCTCATCTTCGTCAACACGCGCTCGCAAGCCGAGATGCTGTTTCATGCCCTGTGGCGCTACAACGATGCGAATTTGCCGATCGCTTTGCATCACGGCTCGCTCGATGTCGGACAGCGACGGAAGGTCGAGGCGGCGATGGTGGCGGGCAAGCTCCACGCCGTGGTGTGTACCTCCACTCTCGATCTCGGCATCGACTGGGGGGACGTCGATCTCGTCATCAATGTCGGCGCACCGAAAGGTGCGAGCCGGCTTGCCCAGCGCATCGGCCGCGCCAATCACCGGCTCGACGAGCCGAGCAAGGCGCTACTCGTGCCTGCGAACCGCTTCGAGGTGGTGGAGTGCCAGGCGGCGCTGGAGGCGGCGGAAGAGGGCGCGCAGGACACCCCGCCGTCGCGGCCTGGCGCGCTCGACGTTCTCGCCCAGCACGTGCTCGGCATGGCGTGCTCCGAGCCTTTCGATCCTGACGCGCTCTATTGCGAGGTGACGAGCGCCTCGCCCTATCAGGGGCTGACCCGCGAAGGCTTCGACAAGATCGTGCGCTTCGTCTCAACCGGCGGCTATGCGCTCGCAAACAATGAGTGCTACGCCAAACTGAAGCAGACCCCTGACGGACGCTACCGCGTCTCCCATCCTCGCCTGGCGCAGCAGTACCGGCTCAATGTCGGCACCATCGTCGAGGCGCCGATGGTGCGCGTGCGGCTCGCGCGCCGTCAGGGCGGGGCGCTGAAGCCAACATCGCTCCTTGCCGCGGGGCGCGTGCTCGGCGAGGTGGAGGAATATTTTATCGAGCAGCTCGTACCTAGCGACAGCTTTGTGTTCGCCGGCGAAGTGCTCCGCTTCGAGGGCCTGCGCGAGACCGACGCCATCGTCACGCGATCCCAAGCGCCAGAGCCGAAAGTCCCCTCCTATGACGGCGGCAAGTTTCCGCTCTCCACCTATCTCGCCGATCGCGTGCGGCGGCTGCTTGCCGAACCGCGCCATTGGGCGCGGCTTCCTGATCAGGTGTCGGATTGGTTACGCATCCAGAGCGAGGTGTCCGTCGTGCCTGGCCCTGACGAGATCCTGGTGGAGACCTTCCCGCGCGGTCAGCGGCATTATCTCGTCTGCTATCCCTTCGAGGGGCGGCTCGCGCATCAGAGCCTCGGCATGCTGCTCACGCGCAGGCTTGAGCGCGCGCATGCCAAGCCGCTCGGCTTCGTCGCCAATGAATATGCGCTCGGCGTCTGGGGTCTATCCGACATGGGCGAGATGATCAGGAACGGGCGGCTCGACCTCGCCAAGCTGTTCGACGAGGACATGCTCGGCGACGATCTCGACGCCTGGCTCGCCGAGTCAAGCCTGATGAAGCGCTCCTTCCGCGTCTGCGCCATCATCTCTGGGCTGATCGAGCGCCGCCATCCGGGGCAGGAGAAGACAGGCCGACAGATGACGGTCTCCTCGGACCTCATCTACAATGTGCTTCGCCAGCACGAGCCAGACCATATTCTATTGCAAGCTGCCTTTGCCGATGCCGCAACCGGCCTGATCGACGTTGGACGCCTGAGCGGCTTTTTGCAGCGGATCCGCGGAAGAATCAGGCATATTCCTTTAACGCGAGTCTCGCCGCTCGCCGTTCCGGTCATGCTCGAGATCGGCCGCGAGAGCGTCCCAGGCGATGCGAGCGAAGCCTTGCTGCGCGAGGCGATCGAGGAGTTGAGAGCAGAGGCGATGGGGCACAATGCTGCGCTTGAGATTTGAAGGTCTCACCGGACGCCGACAGCCCATCGAGCTTGCCGGCCACGCGCTACTTCCGGTCGCGGCCGGTGCCCTTTACTGGGAGGCGGAAGACACCCTCCTCGTCGCCGATCTGCATCTTGAGAAGGGCGCTGCCTTCGCCGCACGCGGCATAATGCTGCCGCCCTACGATACGCGGAGCACGCTTAGCAGGCTCGCTGCCTGCATTGATGTCTTCAGGCCGCGCCGCGTGGTGGCGCTTGGCGACAGTTTTCACCGGAGCGAGCTCGCAGGTCGCCTCCATGCCGCGGACCGGGACGAATTGACGGCGCTCCAACAGGGCCGCGAATGGTACTGGATCCTCGGCAATCACGATCCAGATTTGCCCGATAGCATCGGCGGGTTCATTTGTCGGTCGCTGACCATCGGCGGCGTCACTCTTTGCCACGAGCCCTCCTTCGGTCGCTCGGCGGAGATCGCCGGCCATCTTCACCCTGTGGCGCGCATCGCCCGGAAAGGCGAAGTCTTCCGCCGCAAATGCTTCGCCACTGACGGCCAACGCCTGGTGATGCCGGCCTTCGGCGCCTATACCGGCGGCCTCAACGTGCTCAACGAGGCCTTCTCCTCGCTCTTCCAGTGGCAGCGACTGGAGGCTTGGCTGACCGGGCGCACCGGCGTCTATCCCCTGCAAGCAAGTATGCTGCTTCCCGACTGAGGTTACTGACGCCGGAAGGCGGCGTAGGCGAGGAGGCCGGCGCTCGTCGCCATCAGCACGGCAAGCAGCCCATAGACGAGGGGATAGCGGAAGGCAAGCATATATACCACGCGCTCGAAGCCGACCTTGTGCACCTGGAGGCTGCTCTGGCGCTGGCTTAGCAGCTTGCCGTCGCGGAACAGGAAGACTTGCGTCGTGTAGCGCCCGATCGGCACGTTGACCGGCAGATCGACGCTTCCCCTGAACAGGCTCCGGCCGATGAAGCCAATGGCGTCGTCGGATTCCTGGAACAGCCCGTGCTCCTGCTGCAAGCGGATCAGGCTCGCGCGGAAGCCGTTCTTGGCGGGCTCGCCCTCGACGCTCTTGCCCAAATCGAGATTGGCGAAACCGATACCAAGCTTCCGCAAGGTGTCGTCAGGAGCGACAGCCCTGAAGGGCCGTGAGGCGAGCACGGCATAGAAGCCAGGCACCGAGGGGAAGGTCTTCGACGCGCCGTTCATCCACAGCCCGGCGATCCGCTCCTTCTTCCTGACGACGATCGGCCGGTTTGGTCCGCGGACGGTCATGATCACATCGTAGGGTCCTTCATTCGCCGAGGGCGCGCGGCTGAAATCGACGGAGCCGAACAGCACGATCTCGATGCCGGTGAAGTTCGACTCGATCGAAATTTCGCGGGTCGAGATATCCGATTGAACTTGCTCAGGCCTTGGCGCCTCCGCGGCGATTGCCTGAAATCCCGGCAAGAGTAGCGACATCGCGAGTGGAAGGGAGAGCGCCTGCCGCATCACCACGTCCCCACCACTGGCGAAAGACTGAAGAGATCGTCGGGGGTCACCAGCAGGCCGACCAGCAGCCTGAGCGCCACGGCGAGCACGATGACGGCGAGCAGCAGCCTGAGCTGCTCTCCCTTCAGCTTCTGACCGGCATTGGCGCCGAACTGGCCGCCGATCACCCCGCCGATCACGAGCAGGAAGGCAAGCAGGATGTCGAGCGTCTGGTTCATCACCGCATAGAGGACGGTGACCACTGCGGTGACGAAAATGATCTGGAACAGCGACGTGCCGATGACGATATGGGTTGGCATGCGCAACAAATAGATCATCGCTGGCACGATGATGAAGCCGCCACCGGCGCCGAGCACCGCGGCGAGCAAGCCGACGATCGCCCCCAGGATCAGCGGCGGAATGGCGCTGATATAGAGGCGCGACCGCTGGAAGCGCATCTTGAGCGGCAGGCCATGGATCCAGGTATGGTCGCCTGGCTTGCGCATGGTGGCAGGCTTTCCCGCGCGCGCCCGCCACACGGCCCCGATACTTTCGGCAAGCATGAGCGAGCCGATCAAGCCGAGGAAGATCACATAAACGAGAGAGATGAAGACGTCGGCGTGGCCGAGCCTATGCAGCAGCCCGACCAGGAGTACGCCGGCAATGGCGCCGGCAACGCCGCCCAAGATCAGCACGAGGCCCATGCGGAAATCGATATTGCCTCGCCGCCACTGGGCGAGCGCCCCGGACACAGATGATGCGACGATCTGATTGGCGGCGGTCGCCACCGCGATGGCAGGGGGAATCCCCGAGAACATCAGGAGCGGCGTGAGCAGGAAGCCGCCCCCGACCCCGAACATGCCTGAGAGGAACCCGACGGCCGCGCCAAGGCCCAGCATGACCAGGAGATTCACCGACATCTCGGCGACAGGCAGATAGACCTGGAACATTTGGCCGGAGGGTTGATTTTTGTGTCATTTACAAGGTGTTCGCGGGGAACGCCTCTGTCAATGCGCGAAGGCCAACCCTCACCACTTTGTCATAGTCCGTGGCGCAAAAGTCAGCGATCGGGAGAGCTTAGTTCGGAGCGACGACTATCACGCTGACGCCGGGAGGGAACACGCCGCCGGCGGAGCGGAGCGATGCCGGAATGACCTCGGCATCGACGGTATCCTCGCCGAGGCGAACCGGTGGCGGGTTGCCCATGCCGCTCGGGGCAGGGAGGATGGCGTGAGGCGGCTGCGGCGGCGCTTCCGGCACCGCTTGCACCGGGCCGCCATCAGGGTTGGGCGTGACATCGAGCTGGTACGGCACGTCAAGCGGCGGCGCTTCGGCAGCCGGCGCCGGAATGCTCTGCTCGGCGGCCGGCGGCGGCGCGTCGAGGTCCGGCTTCGATTTGAGCCTGGTGAACAGCAACGCCGCGCTGATCACGAGCAGCAACGCGGCGACGACCATAAGCAGCGACATCTTGTGCTGCCCAGGCTCTGCCGTGACGCGCCGCTGCTCCTCGGCAGCCGGTTGCCGGCGCGCCGCGTCGCGTTGCGCGGTCCGGGCCGCAGCGGCTTGCGCCGCGCGTCTCGCTGCGGCCACCAGATCCACGGTTGAGTCGAATGGAACATCGCGAATGAAAGTCGCTCCCCGCCGCGGCGGCTCGGGGGCTTGCGGCGCGGGCTGCGACAGCTCGGGTTGAACGACGCTCGCGGGCGCCGGTTCGGGGACAGTCTCCCTTATTGGCGGAGGTGGCGGCTCGGCCGCCATCCTGGCTCTATCGCGCTCTCTCTGCTGCACGAGCCCCTTCACGGACTCATGCATCGCTGCCAAGGTGTCGACCAGACGGTCGTCGGTGGCGAGGCTCCGTTCGTTCATGGCGACGATGTCGCGGTGAAGGGCATCGAGCCGCTCCGCCGCGCTCGGCTTGCCGGCTGCCGTCTCGCTCACGAGGCGGGCTGTCTCCTGCGCGGCCTTGCTCGCCGCCAGTTCAACGTGGGCCGGTGCCTCCGCGATGCGTGCGATCAGTCGCTGCAACTCGCCCTCGACCGCGCCGATGCGGGCGGCGTGCTGCTCAACGCGGCCAAGCTGTTGACCGATATCGGTGACCTGCCGCTCGACCTGCTGCAAATTCTCAAGCTTCGGCGTCTGGGCGAGGGCAGCCTCGAAGCGCGCCGAGATTTCCTCTATGCGCGCATTCAGCCTGACGATCGCCGTGGAAGGCATCGCATCGCCGATCGAGCGCTCGAGCCGCTGCGCCATTTCGATCAGGCGTCGGTCGGAATCGGCTTCGTTCTCGCCGGCAGACGGAAACTCGAAGGATGGGCCGGAATAGCTCGGCTCATCCCCGGACAGGAAGGAAGCGCACTCGGTGTCGGCGAAGTATTGTTCCGACGGGGAATAGCGAGATTGGAACCAATTAGGCTCGGCGCCGGCGAGGCCGGCCTGCACGGCGCGGACTTCCTCCAAGGCCTTGTCCAGGGGTTGAGCCCGTTCTGGCGGGGGCGGCTGCTCGAGCCGCCGCGCTAGCCCGCTCAACTGAAGCCGCAGGCGCTCCAGCGTCTCGCTCTCTTCGGGAGATGCAAGCGATTCGGCGGCGCCCGCGGTATGCGAGACATGGCCGAGCCGCGCATGCAGCTCGTCAAGCGCCTCGGCGTAGCGGCGCTCGCTCTCCTCGATGCGGCGGATCAGCCTGCGCAACAGGGTCTCGACGCTGTCTTCTCCGGGCGCGCGGAAATCGCCGCCGCCGCTCCTCGCAGGCTCGCTCGATTGCCAACGTACTTCCGGAGCCATCCCGTTCCCCTGACGAAGGTAAATGCCCTGTTCGATGGGCCCAATCGTGGGGTTCGTCTTCGAGGGAGACACGCCACCGAACGGTCCTGACCACCGTGGCGGTTTGCGGTAAATTTTGGGTTAAGCCGCGCCCTGTTGTGGGACGTTTCTGCGGGAATCGCGCGGACTTGCCATGCGCGGGCGGCGGGAGGACGATGCCGTGAGGAGGACCACGCCATGACCGCAAAGCTCATCGCTCTTGCCCTTGTTTTGTCGGCCGCAGCTTCGACCTGCCTCGCCGCAGAGGCGCCAAGCCGATACAGCATGACCACTGTCGAGGGCAGCGTCTGGCGCCTGGACGGCGCAACGGGTGCGATGTCGGTCTGCGGGCGGAAGCTCGACCATTGGGCCTGCGAGAGCGTCACCGACGATGCGCTGGCGTTGAAGGAGGAGGTCGATCGCCTCTCCCGCGAGAACCAGGAGCTGCGCGACAAGCTGGCCAAGGTGGAGGAGAAGGAGGCCGAAGCAGCACCAGGTAAGGAGCCTGCGCCGCGGAGCCCGTACGCCAGATTTCCCGACCACGCCATCGACGAGATGACCGATTTCGTGAACGCCATGATCCGCCGCTTGCAGGAGATGGTGCAGGATCTGAAGCAGGACGAGTTGGGGCGGGCGCTGTGAGCCCGGAGCCATCGCGGCGCACCTGACCCATGGCCGATTTCAGCCAAGCGAACCACATGCTGCGCGTGACCACGCCCGGCAAGGGCTTCATCGACATCACCGAAGATCTGCGCCGCTGGCTCGGCGGTCTCTCCGCCCACGATGGGCTTCTCACCGTGTTCGTCTGCCACACCTCTGCATCGCTCACCATCCAGGAGAACGCCGATCCCAACGTGCGGCGCGACCTGATGACCACTCTGGAAGCTCTCGCGCCGGAGGATGCGCCCTACACCCATGCAGAGGAGGGGCCAGACGACATGCCGAGCCACATCAAGTCCATGCTGACCGAGGTGAGCCTCGGAATTCCGGTGATGGGCGGGCGGATGGTGCTCGGCACCTGGCAGGGTGTCTACCTCATCGAGCATCGCGCCGCGCCGCATGAGCGCAAGATTGCCCTGAGCTTCATCGGATCAGGTCAATCCTCACCCTGAGGGGCGCTGCCTTACCACGCGAAGCGGTTGGTGGCGGTGACGAGCTCGTGCACGATGCCGGATTCGGTCATGGCGTGACCGGCATCGGCGACGATGCGCAAATCTGCTTCTGGCCAAGCGCGGGCGAGGTCGACGGCGATCATCGCAGGCGTCACTACATCGTAGCGGCCATGCACGATCACGCCCTGGATGTCGCGCAAGCGATGCGCTGCTCGAATCAACTGATCGTCGGCGTCAAAAAAGCCGCCATGCATGAAGTAGTGGCATTCGATGCGGGCAAAGGCGAGCGCGTAGTGATCCTCCGAGAAGCGGCGCACGCGCTCGGCATCAGGCAGCAGCGAAAGTGTCTTCCCCTCCCAGGCGCTCCAGGCGCGCGCGGCTTCGATCTGCACGTCGGGATCGGGATGGATCAGTCGCCGGTGATAGGCTGAGATCAGATCGCCGCGCTCCGGCAACGGAATTGGCCGAAGATAGTCCTCGAACGCTTCTGGGAAGATCCAGCTACAGCCTTCCTGATAGAACCATTCGAGCTCGGCGCGCCTCAGCGTGAAGATGCCGCGCAGCACGAGCTCGCTCGCTCGCTCTGGGTGCGTCTCGGCGTAAGCGAGCGCGAGTGTCGAGCCCCACGAGCCGCCGAACACCTGCCAGCGCTCGATTTTGAGATGGTCGCGGAGCTGCTCGATATCGTCGACGAGATGCCAAGTGGTGTTTTCCTCGATGCTGGCATGCGGCGTGGAGCGGCCGCAGCCCCGCTGATCGAAGAGGATGATGCGGTAGCGTGAAGGATCGTGATAGCGGCGCATCACCGTGGTCGACCCGCCGCCCGGGCCGCCATGCAGCAGCACCGCCGGCTTGCCGTCTGGGTTGCCGCATTCTTCGTAATAGAGCTCGTGCAGCGCGGAGACCTTGAGCCGCCCCGTGCGATAGGGAACGATCTCAGGGTAAAGGCCCAAGCGGCCGCCCGTTTGCGTTTGGCGCTCATTCATGGCGAAGCGATCATGCATGACTTCCGCGCCTGTTGGGAGAAAAGGCTATTGACCTGAAGCTGCCGCTGCTGCCGCGCGCCGTTGCGCCTGTTCATAAAGCGAGTCGCCGGTCGGGTCGCGCAACTCGTCGAAATAGGCTTGCGCCGCCGGTGACGGCTTCGGTCCGAGCAAGCTGCCTACGATGCCCGCGATCAGCCCCAGCATAACACCGATCAGCGCGGCAGCTACGATGGTGAAACGGAATTGTCCGGCGATGATCGCGCCACCGAATGCGATTTCCGCGAGCATCACTGCGAAGCCGAAGCCAAGCGCAAGCATGGCGCCGAGCCGCGAGTAGCGCCGCCACCAGATGGCAAGAAGGAGTGCCGGGAAGAAGGTCGCCGCGGCAAAGGCGAAGGCCCTGATGCCGGCCTGCATGATCTCGATATCGGCGAGCGCTAGGAACACGCCGGCGCTGAGCGCCGTGGCAGCGATCGCCACCCACACCACCATCAGCCGCGGCAGCATCTCGTTCCGCGGATCGATCAGGCGCAGCACGTCGTCGGCGACGCTGCCGGCGAGGCTGAAAAGATGGGAGGCTGCAGCGGCGAGCGCGATCGCCATGCCTGCTGCGGCCGTCAGCACGGTGCAGACGTAAGGCAGCCGCGCCGCCATCGGCAGCGCCAGCACGATCCCGTCCCGCGCGACAAGGAGCTCTGACGCCTCGATGGCGCCGTCGACATTTGCGTCTTGGGCAAAGAGCAGATGGCGCGCGATGAGCTCGTTGAGCCAGGCTGGGAGCTCGCTCGCCGGGGACTGGGCGATGTCCTGGAACATGAGAAGCTTGACGAAGGCGGCGAGCGCCGGCGCGCTGATGGCAAACAGCGCCACGAAGAAGGCGCCCCAGGCAACGGAGCGGCGCTGGTCACCGACGGAGCTCGTGACGCCGCTCCGCGCAAGCAGGCTCGGCAATGCCGCGGTGCCGAGGGTAAGGCAGAGGAACAACGTCAGGAAATCCGTCCGGTCGATGGCGCCGAAGGCTTGCAGGAAGGGCTTCGCGCTTGGCCGCGGCTGCTCGGTGGGAAGCGCGGTCGCGAGTTCGCCCGGCGCCGACGGCGCGATGCCGACGATGGTCTCGGAACGCTGGAGCGGCTCGAACAATTCGCCATAGGTGAACTGCGGCGCCGGCAGATTGGTGAGCATCACCGCGACGATGATCAGAGGCACGGCGAAGCCGATCGCGCTCACGATGAACTGAGCACTCGCGCTCCAGGTGAGCGAGCGCATGCCGCCGACAATGGTGATGGCGGCGATCACGATGACCACCACGAAGACAGCAAGCGTGTAGGAGAGCGGCAGGAACATCGCTGCGATCAGGGCCGCGATCTTGATCTCCGCTGCGAGCAAGAGCGCCACTGGCGGAACGAGAAGCCCGCTCGCCAGAGCGCGGATCGAGCGCGAGCGGAAGCGATGACCGAAAAACCCCGGCAGCGTGTAGGCGCCGGACTTCCTCAAGTAAGGTACGAACAGGAGCCCTGAGAGGAGAAGCCCCGTCGTCCAGGCAAGTCCGATGGCGAGCGCGTCGAAGCCGAGGAAGAACAGCGTGCCGGTATAGCCGAAGAAGCCGGTGCCGCCGATCAGTACCGCCGACAGCACGGCACCGTTATAGACGGGAGGGACGCGCCGCCCCGAAACGAAGAAGTCCTCGACATTTATCGCGCGCGCGCCGAACGCGATGCCGAGATAGAGCACGAGCGGCACGAGGATCATGGCTTGGGCAAGCGAGGTCTGCTGCCAGCCAAGCTGCTCGAACATGGCAAGACCGACCACGAGCGACACGAAGGCGCTCGCGACGATGCCGAAATACGCGCCAAGATTTGGATTTGCCTGCCGGCGGCGCGAGGGGGTCATGGCGCGATCAAAGATCCTCGCCTTCGTTCAGCCGCCGGTCGAACAGCTCCTGCATGCGGGTCGACCAGAAGGCGAGCGCCACCATGCCGATCAGAAGTCCCTGCGCCAGGAGAAAGAAGCCAAGCGGAAATCGCAGGAAGCCGATCTCGTCGAGCGGACGCGCGAATGCCACCACGGCAAAGACGGCGCCGAACACGAGGAGAAGCGTGAAAATCGTAAGGAGGAGCGTCTTCCAACGGTGACGATCGCGTCCAGGCTGTTCCGACACCGTAGCTCCCCCTTCAAGAAGCGGCGCGCCGCCAACGAGGTACCAGTTGAGGCGCCCATTGCATCGGCACGCGCCGTTGCCGCGGTGTTTGGATTGACGCCCAAACATGGCAAGCTAGAGGCTTCCTGCCGATAAGGTACTGAAAGACTTGAGAGGAAATGCGGAGATGCTGAAAGAATTCAAGGAATTTGCGCTTCGCGGCAATGTCATGGACATGGCGGTCGGCGTCATCATCGGTGCCGCCTTCTCCACCATCGTCAAATCGCTAGTCGACGACGTCATCATGCCGCCGATTGGCGTCGTTACTGGCGGGGTGGATTTCAGTAGCATCTTCATCCCGCTGAATGGCGAGCACTACGATTTGCTGGCCGTGGCGCGGCAAGCCGGCGCTCCGACCGTGAATATCGGCCTCTTCATCAACAACGTGATCAGCTTCCTGATCGTGGCCTTCGTCCTGTTCATGGCGATCAAGGCGATGAACCAGCTTCGCCGCAAGCAGGAGGCGGATCCGGCGAGCGAGCCGCCGCCGTCGCGCGAGGTGGAACTGCTCACGGAAATCCGGGACGCCCTGGTCAAGTGCGGCTAAGGCTCCACTCGACAATCCCTAGTCCATTGCTGTGAGTGAACAAATTTTGCGTGGGGCCGCGCCTTGGAAAGGCCAGCGTTCGCACCAAGGCCGCTTGCGCAAAAAAATTCTTCTAATCTTCAATCATAGGAACGATTTTGCTGCTTTTCGATCTCATGGCCTATCAAGCGGAATGGAATTCCACTAAATTACGTGACTAGACGAGGCGTAGGCAACCATTTGGCGGGAAAGCGATGGCGGCGAACGGCGCTACCACCGGTGTCATTATTATTGGCGCGGGGCCGGTCGGCCTCTTTGCCGTGTTTCAGCTTGGCCTCGCCAAGCTGAAAGCGCATGTGGTCGATATCCTCGACCGGCCTGCGTCCGAACTACAGCGTCTGTTGAAGGTGGCCTGACAATGTTCGTCGTCGTGCGTATGCCGGACGGAAGCTCCCATCGCCTCGAGGCGTTGGAGGGCTGGCGGGTCATGGAGGTGATCCGCGACTGGGGTCTTCCCATCAAGGCCGAATGCGGTGGCGCCTGCGCCTGCGCCACCTGCCATGTGTGGGTGGACGAGGCATGGGTGGCGAAACTGCCCGCGCCCACCGACGAGGAACTCGAAATGCTCGATGGCGCTTTTCATGTGGATGAGCGCTCGCGCCTGTGCTGCCAGATCATCATGGCGCCGGAGCTTGACGGGCTCGAAGTCGAGCTTGCGCCTGAGAGTTTGGCCGACGCGCCGGTTCAGCGCCTCGCAGTTGGGACTTAAGAAAACGATGCGGACCTTTCCCATCTTCGTCAGCGTCGAGCGCAAGCCGCCTCTGGTAACAGGCGGCGGCGAGCTTGCCGCTATCAAGACGCGGCTGCTGCTGAAACGCGCCGAGATCGTCGATGTCGCTGCCGGCGAGCTCGGGCCTGAGCTTGCCGAGCTTGAGCGCGACGGGCGTGTTGCGCTGACGGCCGCCCGTCCTGGCGTCGATCAGATCCGTGGCCGTCCCTTGGTCATCGCCGCCACCGGCGACGACGATGAGGATGCGCGCGTTGCGGCGATCGCCCGCGCGCTTGGCGTGCCCGTCAACGTGCCCGACAAGCCTGCCCTGTGCAGCTTCGTCATGCCTGCCATCGTGGATCGCGGCGAGGTGACCGTTGCCATCGGTACCGAAGGGACCTCACCCGTGCTCGCCCAGCGCCTGCGCGCCTGGCTCGAGCGCGAGCTGCACCCAAGGCTCGATGCGCTGGCGCGTCTTGCCGGAGATTTCCGCGATGCGGTTGCCGATAAGCTTCCTGCCGGGCGCGTGCGGCGGAAATTCTGGGAAGGCGTGTTCGACGGCGCGGCGAGCGAAGCGGCCCTTGCCGGTGAAGACGCCGAAGCACGCCGCCTCATGGGTGAGGCGATCGAAGCTGCAGTCAAAGCAGAGACTGCGCAAGGCCACGTGCTTCTCGTCGGCGCAGGCCCTGGCGATCCCGAGCTGCTGACGCTGAAGGCCGTGCGCGCGCTGAAAGCCGCCGATGTCATCCTCTACGACCGGCTCGCCGGCACCGGCGTGCTCGAATATGCCCGCCGCGAGGTCGAGCTGATCCCGGTCGGCAAGTCGATGGGCGACCACAGCGTCCCGCAAAGCAAGATTCAGGAGCTGATGATCGAGCGGGCGCGTGCCGGCCAGACCGTGGTGCGGCTCAAGGGCGGCGATCCTTTGGTGTTCGGCCGCGCCGGCGAAGAGCTTGCGGCCTTGCGTGATGCCGGCATCGAAGTCGACATCATCCCCGGCATCACCGCCGGGCTCGCCGCCGCTGCGTCCTTGCAGATCCCGCTCACCCATCGCGACATCTCGCATAGCGTAACCTTCGTCTCGGGTCACGAGGCTGGCGGCGACGAGCCGAGCTTCAACCATCTCGATCTCGCGGCGCTTGGCAAGGGCGAGGTCACGCTCCTCGTCTATATGGGCGTGTCGACCGCGGGGCTGATCGCAAGCCGGCTGCTCGAGGCGGGCTGGAAGCCTGCCTGCCCCGTCATGGCCGTGGAGAATGCAAGCCGCGACAACGAGCGCCGCGTCGCCACCACGCTTGCCAAGCTCGCCGCCGATCCTGAGCGCCTGAGCCTGAAGAGCCCGGCCATTCTCATCTTCGGCGAGGTTGCCGGACTTCCCGCCGTGGGCCTTGTCGAAGACGTCCTGTCGCTGACCGAGGTGAGGCGCGCCTATGCCTAGCGTCGTCACCGCCAACCGCCTCATCGACGGCATCGTCGTCTACCTCGCCCCTGACGGCGGCTGGGTCGAGGAGCTTGCCCGCGCAAAGCTCGCCGATACGGAGGAAGAAACCAAGGCGCTGGAAAGCGAAGCTGCCAAGGCCGTCGCCGAGCGCTGCGTCGTCGCCGTTTATCCCATCGAAGTCGCGCTGAACGACGGCGTGCCGGTTGCCACCTCGGTGCGCGAGCGCATCCGCGCCTCCCACCGAACCACTCTGACGAAGGACTGGTACGATGTACCGCTATGATGAGTTCGACCACGCTTTCGTGCATGAGCGTGTGTCGCAGTTCCGCGAGCAGGTCGGACGCCGGCTCGCAGGCAAGCTGACCGAGGACGAGTTCCGTCCGCTTCGGCTTCGCAACGGACTCTATCTCCAGCTGCACGCCTATATGCTGCGCATCGCCATTCCCTATGGCGTGCTCTCACCGCGCCAGCTGCGCCGGCTTGCCATGATCGGCCGCCGCTTCGACCGCGGCTATGGCCATTTCACCACGCGGCAGAACTTGCAGTTCAACTGGGTGAAGCTGGTCGACGTGCCCGAGATCCTGAGCGCGCTCGCCGACGTCGAGATGCATTGCATCCAGACGAGCGGCAATTGCGTGCGGAACGTGACCGCCGATCCCTTTGCGGGCGCCATCAATGATGAGCTCGAAGACCCGCGCGCCTGGTGCGAGGTGCTACGCCAATGGTCAACGCTGCATCCGGAGTTCAGCTGGCTGCCGCGCAAGTTCAAGATCGCCGTGTCAGGTGCCGCCGAAGATCGCGCCGCCACCGCCTTCCATGACATTGGCCTCCGCATCGTGCGTGGGCCAGAGGGCCGCAACGGCTTCCGCGTTCTGGTCGGCGGCGGCATGGGCCGCACGCCCTATGTCGGCCAGGAGATCAGGCCGTTCCTCGAGAAGGAGCACCTGCTGTCCTACATCGAGTCGATCCTGCGCGTGTACAACCTCCACGGACGCCGCGACAACATCAACAAGGCGCGCATCAAGATCCTGGTCAACCAGCTCGGCATCGAAAAATTCCGCGAGGAAGTCGATGCCGATTGGGAAGCGACCCGCAAGGACGCAGTCGATCTGCCGGCGTCGGAGTATGCGCGTATTGCCTCCTATTTCGCGCCGCCTGACCTCGTGCCTAGCCCGATCAAGGATGAGGGCGTCGAGCAGCGCCGCATCACCGATCCGGTCTTCGCCAATTGGCTCAAGCACAATGTCAGGCCCCATCGCGTGCCTGGCTATGCGAGCGCGGTAATCTCGCTAAAGGAGCCGGGGCGCACCCCTGGCGACGCAAGCTCGGACACCATGGACTTCGTCGCCGATCTCGCCGAGAGCTATAGCCGCAACGAGGCGCGGGTCAACTACACCCAGAACCTGATCCTGCCCCATGTCGCCCGCGCTGAACTGCCTAAGCTCTATGACGAGCTCGCCGCGGCCGGCCTCGCCACCGGAAACAGCGACCTCTTGGGCGACATGATCTGCTGCCCCGGCCTCGACTATTGCAACCTCGCCAATGCCCGCTCGATCCCGATCGCCAAGGAGATCGCCAAGCGCTTCGAAGATTTGAAGCGCCAGGAGGAGATCGGGCCGCTCCGTCTCAACATGTCGGGCTGCATCAATGCCTGCGGGCATCACCATTCGGGCAATATCGGCATTCTCGGCGTCGACAAGAAAGGCACTGAGCTCTACCAGATCACGCTCGGCGGCAGTCCTAAGGACGACGCAGCGGTCGGCACCATCATCGGCCCCGGCTTCCGGGCGGAAGCCGTGCCGGATGCCATCGACACAATCGTCTCGACCTATCTTGCCCACCGCCATGACGGCGAGGACTTCGTCGCCACTTGGCGCAGGATCGGTGCGGCGCCCTTCAAGGAGGCTCTCTATGGCGCTGCTTGATCTCGCCAATGGTGAGCTGCTGGCAAGCGGAGCAGAGCCTTCGGTCGTGCTCGAGCCGACTGCCGATGCCGCTGCTCTTGCCGCGGCTGCGGCGCAAGGCGGGGTGATCGCCATCCGCTTTCCGACCTTCGGCGACGGCCGCGGCCATTCGCTCTCGGTGTTGCTCCGCGAGCGTCACGGCGTCAAGGGCGAGATCAGGGCCGTCGGTTATCTGATCCCGGATCTGGCGCCGTTCCTGCTCCGCTCTGGCTTCGACACCGCCGAGATCACCGACGCCAACGACGTCGAGACCTGGAAAGGATCGCTCGCCCAAATCCGCCATATCTATCAGCCGGGCTTCCGCAACCCGCAGCCGCTTCGCCGCGATGCCTCAAAGCGCGAGGCAGAGGATCTGAACGCGCGGCTAGCCAACATCGAGAACCTAGCCGACCGCATCGCCGAAGTGCGGCGGTCAGTGGAGGGCCGCATCGCCTTCTCGACCAGCCTCGGTCTCGACGATCAGGCCATCCTCCATGCCGTCGCCGAATCTGGCGCCGACATCGACATGTTCACCCTCGACACGGGGCGCCTGTTCCCCGAGGTGCTGGAGACGGTGGAGCTGTCCGAAATCCGCTACGGCGTGCGCATCCGCCTGGTGACGCCGGAAGCCTCCGAGGTCGAGTCCCTCGTCGCCCGCGACGGCGTGTTCGGCTTCCGCAATTCGGTCGGCAACCGCAAGGCCTGCTGCGAGGTGCGCAAGGTCCGCCCGCTCAACCGCGAGCTCAAAGGTGCACAAGGTTGGATCACCGGCGTCCGCCGCGAGCATTCCGACGAGCGTTCCGACGTCGAGCTCGCCTCCTGGGACGAGGAGCGGGGCCTCATGAAGTTGAATCCCATCGCCGATTGGTCGACGCAGGAGCTCACCGCCTATATCGCCGAGAACAACATTCCGGTGAATCCGCTGCATGCGCGCGGCTTCACCTCCATAGGCTGCCAGCCTTGCACCCGCGCGGTGCAGCCCGGCGAGCATCCGCGCGCCGGCCGCTGGTGGTGGGAGAACGAGGAGAAGAAGGAGTGCGGGTTGCACATGAACCCGCGCCGTGAGGGGAAGGCCGCATGACCGCGCTCGTTTCGCATCTGAAGCTGCTCGAGGCCGAGAGCATCCACATCTTCCGCGAGGCGGCGGCGCAATTCCGCGCGCCGGTGCTGCTCTATTCCATCGGCAAGGATTCGACGGTGCTGTTGCATCTGGCACGTAAGGCCTTCTGGCCTGCCAAGCCGCCATTCCCGCTCCTGCATATCGACACCACCTGGAAGTTCCACGACATGATCGCCTTTCGCGACAAGACCGCGCGGGAGTTCGGCCTCGATCTGATCGTGCACACCAACCATGACGGCCTTGCCCGCGGCATCAATCCCTTCGACAACCCGCCTTCGGTCTATACCGACATCATGAAGACGCAGGCCTTGCGCGCGGCGCTCGATGCCGGCGGCTTCGATGCGGCCTTCGGCGGCGCGCGGCGCGACGAGGAAGCCTCACGCGCCAAGGAGCGGGTGTTCTCGTTCCGCGCCGCAGGTCATCGCTGGGAGCCGCGCCGCCAGCGGCCAGAGATGTGGACGCTGCTCAATGGCAGGCTCGGCAAGGGCGAGACGGTGCGCGTTTTCCCGCTGTCAAATTGGACCGAGGGTGATGTGTGGCGCTATATCGCGCTCGAGAAGCTCGATGTGGTTCCGCTTTACTTCGCCGCGCCGCGGCCTGTGGTGTCGCGCGACGGCCAGCTCATCATGGTCGACGACGAGCGCATGAAGCTCCTCCCCGGTGAGACGCCTGAAACCCGCACCATCCGCTTCCGCACGCTCGGCTGCTGGCCGCTCACCGCTGCGGTCGAGTCGGAGGCACGCGACCTCGATGCGGTGACGGCGGAGGTCCTGAGCGCCAAGAACTCGGAGCGGGCAGGGCGGCTGATCGATCACGACCAGGCGGCCGCCATGGAGATGAAAAAGCGTGAGGGTTATTTCTGATGCATGTCGCTGCGCTGAGAGAAAAGATCGCCATAGCCCCTTTGCCTTCACCCGCGCCTGCGGCTGAGAGCAGCGCCATCGTGCGCCTCCTCACTTGCGGTTCGGTTGACGACGGCAAATCGACGCTGATCGGCAGGATGTTGTGGGATGCGACCTCGATCGCCGAGGACCAACGCGCGGCAATCATCCACGCCTCACAGAACCGCCTGCAGAACGGCGAGAAAGTCGATTTCAGCCTGCTGCTCGACGGCCTCCAGGCCGAGCGCGAGCAGGGCATCACCATCGACATCGCCTGGCGCTATTTCGAGACCACGCATCGCCGCTTCGTCGTCATCGATGCGCCCGGGCACGAGCAATATACCCGCAACATGGCGACCGGTGCCTCGCACGCCGACGTGGCGATCCTGCTCGTCGATGCCCGCCACGGGGTGAAGCGCCAGACCCGCCGCCACGCCGCCATCTGCGACCTCGTCGGCATCAAGAATGTGGTGCTCGCCGTCAACAAGATGGATCTGATTGACTACTCGGAAGCTAGCTTCCGCGCCATCGAGGCGGAGTTCCGTAAGCTTGCGCAAAGCTTCAACTTCGCCCGCATCGTTGCCATTCCAGTGGCCGCGCTGCCCGGCGACAATGTGGTGCGCCGCTTCTCTGCGATGCCCTGGTATGGCGGTCCCACGCTGCTCGACCATCTGGAAACTCTAGATCTCGACACCGAGCGTCACGATGCGCCGTTCCGCATGCCGGTGCAGCTCGTGCTGCGCCACGGCGACTTCCGCGGCTATGCCGGCACGGTTGCCTCTGGGCGCATCAGGCCAGGCGACCGCATCGTCGATGCGCGGAGCGGGCTTGGCGCCACGGTGCGCCGCATCACCACCATGGATGGCAACCTCACCTTTGCCCATAAAGGCGATGCGGTGGCCGTCGAGCTCGACACCGACCTCGACATTTCACGCGGCGCGGTTCTTTCGGAAGTTCAGCGGCGCCCGATCAACGCCGACGTGCTCGAGGCCCGTCTCGTCTGGCTCGCCGAAGCGCCCTTCGACCCAGAAGCCGGCTATCTGCTACGCACCGCCACGGACCTCACGCCGGTGACGAGCATGAGCGTCTCAGCCCTCATCGATTTCGAGACTTTGGCGTCAACTCCGGCCCATGCCTGCGCCGCCAACGATATTGCCGATTGCCGGATCCTGCTCGGGCGGCCGACATCGCTCGACCTCTTTGCCGACCTGCCGGCCACCGGGAATTTCATCCTGGTGAGCGCAGTTGACGGCACCACTGTCGCAGGTGGCGTCATTAGCTGGGCCCAGGCCGGTGCCGCGACCGTCGGCGACAATGTCTTTGTGCTCGACCGGGAGTTGTTGTTGAGGGGCCTCTGCTCCGATCTTGGCGATTCCCCTGCGGACCTCGCCGAATTCCACCGGCGTGCGCAGGAAGCCGCAATTTTGCTCCGCTCCGTTGGAATTCCAGTCCTCATCGAAATCTGAGGACAAAAAAAACCGACAACTGGCTGGCACGGGAATATAAATCCCGGAAACGCCAGGGGGGACTTCAGGTCCAATGATCGATCTTGGCTGGGCGGCAGGGTTCCTGCCGCTGATCGGTGCTGGCTTCGGCGTGGGCTTTCTCGTTGGGCTGACAGGCGTCGGCGGCGGGGCGCTGATGACGCCGCTCCTGATCTCGAGCTTCGGCGTGACACCGCAGATCGCGGTCGGTACGGACCTCCTGTATGCCTCCATCACAAAGACGGCCGGCAGCTGGCGCCATCACGTGTCGGATCACGTGGAATGGTCAATCGTCTTCCGGCTTACGGCAGGAAGCATCCCGGCCTCGCTCATCCTGCTTGCCGCCATCGCCTTCATCCCACTCAACACTGCGGCGCTCGCCCATTGGATCCGCATGGGTCTCATCGTGGCGTTGCCGCTGAGCGGCCTCGCCCTCATTCTTTATCCTATTCTCGCTAGGACACCCGAGCGGGAAGCCGACGGAAAGGACCCGCCGCACCCGATGATCACGGTCCTGTTCGGCGTTGCGCTGGGATTTCTCGTGACATTGACCTCGGTCGGCGCGGGCGCCATCGGCGTGTCAGTGCTCGCCGCTCTCTACCCGCATCTACCGGCAAAGCGCATCGTCGGCAGCGACGTCGCCCACGCCGTGCCGCTCACCCTTGTCGGTGGTTTCGGCCACCTTGGGCTCGGCCACGTCGATCTCGCGCTGCTTGGCGTGCTGCTCATGGGCTCGATCCCCGGGATCCTGCTCGGCGCCCGTCTCGCCGGCGCAGCCCCTGACTGGATCTTGCGGCCCGTGCTCGGCATCATGCTGTGCTACGCGGCCTGGGTGCTGTTCAACAAATAGCGCCATCACCGGCTGGCGCCGCCATCCTTGGCCGCCTGTTCCGAGAAGATATCCCACACGGCGATGAACATCGCCGCGATCACCGGTCCGATGACGAAGCCATTGAGTCCGAAGATGGCGATGCCGCCGAGCGTTGAGATCAGCACGACAAAATCGGGCAGCTCGGTGTCCTTGCCGACGAGGAACGGCCGCAACACATTGTCGACGAGGCCAATGACGAAGGCGCCGAACGCGATCAGAACGATTCCCTCCCAAATGGCGCCCGTCGCTAGAAAATAGATGGCTGTCGGCACCCAGACGATTGCGGCTCCGACTGCCGGCAGCAACGCGAACAACCCCATCACCACGCCCCACAACACCGGAGCGTGGATTCCGAGGAACCAGAAGATCAAGCCGCCGAGTGCGCCTTGCAGGGCAGCCACCAGCAGCGTGCCCTTGAACATGGCGCGAATGACGACGGCGAACTTGGTGAAGAGCGCGCGCTTCTGCTCGGCGGGAAGCGGAATCGCGTCCTTGATGCGCTTCGCCAACGCCGCCCCGTCACGCAGAAAGAAGAAGAGGAGATAAAGCATGACGAACAGGCTTACGACAAAGTTGGCCGTGCCCTTGCCGATACTGAGGGCCTGCGTGGCAATGGTCTTGCTGCCCTGCACGAGGGCCGCGGATAGTCTCCGCTGCATCTCGCCGAGATCTGTCAGCCCGAGGCAATTCAGGATGTCGGTTGCCCATGTCGGCAGGGCATTGATGACCTGCTGAATGAATTGACCGAAGTCCGTCTGGCCTGCTTCGATCGTCTCGTACAGATTTGTTGCTTCCTGAAGCAACGACCCGGCGGTGAACGTCAAGGGAATGATCACCATGGTGATGATGATCAGCACCGCAGCGATGGCGGCGGAGTTCTGCCGCCCGCCCATGGAGTTCAGCAGCCAGCGATAGAGCGGCGCGAAGACGATTGCCAGAACGGTTGCCCAGAGAATCGCGCTAGAGAAGGGCCAGAGAATCCAAGCGAAGGCGAGCGACACCGCAACGAGCAGCACGATCAGGGTATGGTCTTCCACGTCGCGCACGCCGGCGCTCCCTTGAGGCGACACTCAGGTGGAAGGGAACATAGTGGCGGCCAACTGAAAAGGCCCCAGATAGCTATCCAGGCGCTGGTCAATAAGCGACCGCGCAGGAGAGCGCCGCTTCCGCGGCGTTGCGCCGGTCGAGCGATCGGCACCAATCCTCGCGGCGCCCCGTCCACGGCCGCGCTTAGCCTTCCTTGATCAGATGCAGGCCAGGTCCTCGCCGTCGACCAGGACCCGCGCGAGCGTGCGGCCGTAGCGGTCCGGCGGCTTCGGGTGCGCTTCCGCCTTATCGACATCGCCGGAGCACGCATAACCGGCAATGTAGTAAATGCCCGCTTAGATTACCCGAGCGGCTGACGCTTTAGCCTTGGACGTACACATCACGATTTGCCATTGCCGCCTCAGCGTCTGCGATAATCTCCGCGTTATTGAGGCGAGCTTTTTGGTCCGCCAGTCCTGTCCAGTCCGCGCTCTGCGCATCAGATCCGGCTTGTGGCTGTATTGCCCGGGGCAAACGCACGGCGTAGGCAACGCTCACGGTGCGACCGCGCGGATCGCGGGCCAGGTCGGAATAGACCCCAATCAACTTAAGGCCTTGATCGCCAATCTCGATCCCAGTCTCCTCTTAGAAGCATTGAAGCGGCGGCTGCAAAGGCAACCTCCAACAGAGAGATCATGCCGCGCGTCGGGTGGTGAAAGCTCGCAGCGCAGTCTGCGCCAATTTTTCGGGCTCGAACTCTCCTCGACATGCACACGCAACGATGAAATTGGCTAGGCGTTGCCGTAGCTGTTCCAGTTGGATTTCAGTTGCAGTGCTATGGGCAAGCATGATCTGGCACAAAGCCAAATCGAAGGCCTCAGTTAGCTTTTGGAGTTGTTCAGGCTGATAGCTGTTGCTTACGTGGCTGAAAGGCATCGTCTTACTCCCTACGCGCAGGCGGGAGCATGACATCTGTGAATGACATCTCTCCGATCACCAGAGGGCCTGATTTCCCTCGTAGTCGGTGATCGCCTATTTTTTGCAGAGATTAGCCATTCTCAAAAGGCAAAACTTTGTACGTTGTCAAACACTTCCGCAATTAGGTCATCACTCTGCCAGAATGTGAATTGAGCCTTCTACTGCGCTGATGTGGGACCGCTCCTCACGCGGGCGGCGCCGGACAAGGCGGCTCCTCCTATCAAGCCCGTCTGCAAGCCGCCTTGTCCTCTTTAGACAGGAGGGAAGGGCGATGCTTACATCAAAGATCTGCACCGAGCATGCAATCACATGCATTCAGACGGCGGAGGCATTTCCACCGGGAGCGCAGCGCGAGAAGTTTTTCGACATGGCGAAGCAATGGACCGACCTTGCAATTAACATCGAGGGTTCTGAGGCTCTAGCGGATCAGTCATCGCCGCCTGCAAGCAATCAGCGCAACGGCGCTACTGAGCGCATGCGTAAACGATAAAGCGAGTAGCTAGTTGCATCGGCCAGGTCAATTCTCGCCTTCGACCACATAGGTTAGTTCCTTCGCCGGTCAGGACCATTTTGACCTTGAGTTTTCCCCTTCCGGCCAGCTTCTCCTCACGTACCACCCCAGGCCGTGAAGAAGCCCGCCAAGAAGGCGAAGCGGAAGTGAACCCGACGCCCTACCATGTTCCTCTCCGCCACCCCAAATTACCCTGAAAAGAGGCCACCCATGGTCAAGGAAGTTCCACAAGGGCAGTGGTTTTTAGGGCGGTGGGAAGAGGGTGCGGCTACTATTGATGCCGCCTCCTTTCGAGACAAGAAGGGCCGTTGGTGGCGGGCTGAGATCGACCGCCGCGGCCACCCAGTTTTTCACATGGTGTCCGATCCGCCCGTTGCATGGGCACGCCCCCTTCCGCTCGATAAGCGCCTGGAGCTTGGCGTGTCTTACGGTGTGAAGAAGGTGGCGGTGGCCATTGCCCAGAAATTCAAGGTGTCTAAGCTCTGAGGTTCACTGAACCCACGGGCAAGGCAAGCGTTCGCCGTCGCCTATAGGTCCGACCTCGCGTTGTGGGGAAACCAATAAGGGCCGCCCGTTTCCGAGCAGCCCCATTATGCAACGATCAGCTTTCGCTTCTTCGGTCGCTTAGCAATCTCTAACACAAAGAAGGGCGAGGCCGAAGACCGGGCCCTTGGCCGCGCCCGTGATTGCCGACACGAAGACGGTCGTGGCAAGCACGACAGTATGGTGTCCATTCTAGTCTCACTTTTTTCGTCTTTTGCCTAAGGTTCTACCGCAAGCGGCAAGCGAAGCCCTTCGTGCGTTCGTTTCGGCTATTCGAGCGTCATTGTGGACGGTAAGGCACCATCCAAAGTGAGCGTCACGATCGATAAGCCACCGACCACCAGTCAACTTACAATTGCGGTCTCTGTTTTCGGAAGCAGCCCTGACCGCCTCGTCGGCGTATCTCTGGCAGAGGCAGGTGGCGAGTTGTTGCGCCCGCGAATATTCCTCAGGCTCAGCACCTTTGACACCCCAGATATGTTCTAGGCCTATGCACCAATTAAGATGCGCAAGACGATTTTTATGCCATTGCCGCCCGACAAGGCCACACTGAAAATTGCGTAGGTCATCACCAAAGTTGCGGCAGAAAACCACATGCGCATGGCATCCTCCAGAACCGCATAAATATCTCAGCTTTGATGGCCTGGCTTTAACCAGTACTAACTGTGATTAATTTTGGCGACTGTTCGCCGTACTCTCAGGCCAAGCCACTCCTTGGCGGCGTCCTGATTTCGATGTCGGCTGGAGAGCAATAGCGGGTAATCTCCGAGGGACTAGCGACGGAGGCAAGCAATGAAATCATTGCTCTGCGCGATGGCGGTAGCGTTCTTGATGTGTATGACCACAACGTCCGCCAAGGCCACCCTGACAGTACCCAATCTGCAAACTTATGTTGGCTCGCTCTTAACTCTCGAGCACTGTCGGCGGGTTTATCATTGCCGTTGGATCAGCAAGGGCGCTGATAAAACCAAACACTGTCACGTTTGCGGTTAGCCACCGGAAGTACGGCATAAGACTAGAAAGCCCCGGCCATTGTGGGCGCACAGTGACCGAGGCTTTCCGTTGAACTCCCGGCCTCAGGGAAGTACCGAGAGAGGTTGCACCTTAAACAACTTCAAAGGAGGGCATCACTTGGGCGGACTGTCGCAGGGCATGTGCCCATGACCTAGCTCGGACCAAACGCGGTAGGCAAAATTCTATTCTTTAAGTACCACACTTCCGCTTAACGCTCGCGGAAGTCTGCTTTGTGCCTCATAGCGGACTTATCACGCGGAGCAGCTGACTTCCGCTTTGTGCCAGAAGCGGACATCCCGACGTGCCCGTCTACGATCGGCCAGCGTGCCTCTTAGCCCGCAGTTCGCAGTTGAAGCCCATGTAGCTGGGCCCCGACAACGCACGCCCGCGCTCCCATCAGCAAACAACGTTGGCGACGCCCTCAGCGTTGCGGCAGCGTGTAAGCGATGACGTAATCTCCGGGCGGTGTCTCCATGAAGTGATGCCCGCCGGCCATAATGACGAGATATTGCCGGCCGCCGATCTCATAGACCATCGGGTTGGCTTGACCGCCGGCCGGCAAGAGATCCTGCCATAGCGTCGCACCGGTTTCGACATCGATGGCGCGGATGAGATTGTCAGTCGCCGCGGCGATGAAGACGACTCCGCCCGCGGTGACGACCGAGCCGCCATTGTTCGGCGTGCCGATATTGATCGGCAGCATGGAAGGAATGCCCCATGGGCCGTTGCGGCGCGCCGTGCCGAGCGGGCGATCCCAAATGGTTCGCCCCGTGCGCAGATCGATGGCGCGTATGCCACCATAGGGCGGCTGTTTGCAGAGGAGCCCGGTGGACGGCAAGCGCCAGCCGGCGTTAACGTCGATGGCGAATGGCACGCCCATTTGCGGATCGCCGGCGCCTTCCGCACCTGAACTCATGTCGCCCCCGCGCGCCTGATCCCGCGGCGCCCATCCGCGTCGGGTTGCTTCGTCACGCGGAACGAGGCGGTTGTAGTTCGGCAGGTCGCTGTAGTTCGCTATGATCACGCCGCGGCGGGGATCGACGGCGATCCCGCCCCAATCAGAGCCGCCATTGTAGCTCGGGTACTGAATCCAGCGCGTCTCTGTGGTCGGGGGCGTGTAGATTCCGCGATAAATAGCTTGGCGGAATTGAATGCGGCAGATCATCTGATCGATCAGCGACATGCCCCACATGTCGCGTTCACGAAGATCGGGCATGCGCAAAGTGTGATAGCGCGAGAAGGGTTGCGTCGGGCTGCGCAATTCCGGCTCCAAGCCGCCGCCTGGCACCGGGCGTTCTTCGACGCCGTGGAGCGGAACGCCAGTGCGCCGGTCGAGGATGTAGATGTCGCCTTGTTTGCTGGGGAGGATGACGGCGGGAACGACGCCCAACTCGGTGGGAAAGTCGATCAGGGTCGGCTGCGAGCCCAGATCATAGTCCCAGACGCCCATATGGACCGTTTGGAAGCGCCAGACCTCGCGGCCGGTCTCGACATTGAGAGCGACGAGCGCGGCGGAGTGTTTGTTCTCGGCTTGGGAGCGGTGCGAACTCCAATAATCTGCCGCGGCGTTGCCGAGCGGTAGATAGACCAGGCCCAGCGCCTCATCACCGGAGGCCGTCGTCCACATGTTGGGCGTCCCGCGGGCATAGGTTTCGCCCTCGGGCGGCAGACCCGTGCGCTCCGTATGCTCCATGTCCCAGGCCCAGCGCAGCGCGCCGGTGATTGCATCGAAACCCTGCACCACGCCCGAAGGCGCGTTCGCGCGCTGGCCGTCGAGAACCTGATGGCCCGTGATGACCACGCCCCTGACGATGGCCGGCGCCGAGGTAATCGACACCATGCCCGGTCCGGTTTCGCCCATGCCGATTGTAATATCGACGGCGCCGTTCTGCCCGAAATCCGCGCACGGCGTTCCGGTACGCGCATCGACGGCAATAAGCCGCGCGTCGAGCGTGCCCGCGATAATGCGCGTCGCGCATGCGCCGGCGGGATCGGTGTTTGGCGCCGCGTAATACGCGACGCCGCGGCACGCAGCCGTATAGGGAATGCTTGCATCAGCGACCTTCGAATCATGGCGCCAACGTTCCGCGCCTGTGGCGGCGTCGATCGCGATAAGCGTGCTGCGCCCCGTGCACAGGTAGAGCGTATCGCCTATCTTGAGCGGCGTCGTTTCTGCCCCCCAGCGCTCCTTCGGCATGTCGCCGGTGCGAAAGGTCCACGCGCGTTCGAGCCGACGCGCGTTCTCGCGATTGATCTGATCGAGCGGCGAGTAACGCTGCGCGTTGTAGGTCCCGCCGAAGGCGGGCCAATCGGCGCCGACTTGCATAAGCGAGGGGTCCGCCATGGCTTGCGCGAATGGCTTGGGCATAGCGCCGGGACTGTCTGGCCGGTTGGCCTGCGCTACTGCGACGCCTAGCACGATCACAATGAGCGCAAAGCCGCCGAGTCCGAACAGCCTTCGCCAACGTCCGCGGTTCGCGTCCAGTACAGGCAAGGACAAAATGACAAGCAGCAAGAGAACGAGAGGCCCGACCAGACGCGGCACCAGCGCCCAGCCGTTAAGGCCGACTTCCCAAAAGGCCCAGAGCGCGGTCACCACGAAAGCACCGGCATAGATCCAGGCGCCGAGCAGCTTGCGCTGCGCGACCGCTAAGCCGGCGACGATCAGCGCAAGTCCGGCGAAAAGATAGTACCAAGAGCCGCCGGCGCCGATCAGCTTGGCGCCGCCCGAGGCGAGAATGATACCGATCAGAGCGATGACGCCGCCAAGGATCCCGACAGACCATTCGGCTCTGCCGGTTGGCTTTCGCCAATCGCGAAGGAGGATGATATTTTGCAGCTCACGGAGCATGGAAATTTCGCAGATTTCACCGCCGCAATCGAACCGATCATGGGAAGCGGGCTGGTTACCACGGAAAAGGTAAAGGTAATCCGCTACGGTGAACCGCGCGGTTGTACATGATCCCCGATACGTCCGCTATGGGTCATTAGCGGACATACTGACAAGTCCGCGTCATGTCCGCTTTTCTCCCCGATATCGGGCATTTGTCAGTGCCGGTGGGATGTCCGCTAAGTGCCATAAGCGGACGTTCAACCTCTGAAACCGAGGCAGAGCAGTCAGTTTTGCCTCCTAATCCACAGGCGCTTTGTGCCTGAGCAGACACGCGATCGCTTGCGCGGGCACGTACAATGGGCGTGTGTGACCGTCCTTAAGGAGGGTCAAATGCTCGATTTCCTCGGCTTCATCGTAACCGCGGTGCTAATGGTGCTTGCCGTTAACGCGGTCATCACATTCATGGACGTTTCGCGGAGCGCGAAACTAACTCTAGCCGCACTGGCAGGTGTTTGGATCGGCATTGCCGCGGGCGCCGCGTCCGCTGGGCTGCTCACGATCTTGCAACCTTTCCCACTCATCGGATTATTCGTGGCAGCACCAATTGTCGCGGCAGCAATCGCGGCAGCATGGCCTCACGCGCGCGCAGCCATGATGAGCATACCGATGCCACTAATGATCGGCCTGAATGCGGGTCGTGTCTTCGCAGTCTTGTTTCTCTTGCTGGCTGCCGAAGGCAGGCTTGCAGGTCCGTTTCCGCATCTCGCCGGCTGGGGGGACATCATCACCGGCATCTTGGCGCTGCCCGTGGCATGGCTCGCCAAAGATGCGCCGCCTAGACATCTCAACGCGATCGCTGCATGGAACCTGTTCGGCGCGGCCGATCTCGTGCTGGCCATCACCCTCGGGGTGACGTCGGCAGAAGGTTCTCCCTTGCAGATCTTCCATGCCGCTCCGGGGTCTGCTGCGATGCAGCAGTTGCCATGGTCCTTTGTTCCGACTGTGCTGGTGCCATTCTGGCTGATCCTACACGCGATCATCTGGGCCCAGCTTCGTCGCTCGCGAAGCCTGGGCACCAGTGAATGACTTGATAAGTTCGGCAAGACGTTCGGGCTGATCGAGGGAGAGGAAGTGGCCACCGTTTGCTACGGTCTCCACTTTTGCTACAGGAATTGCTTCAACTGTGCGTTGCCGCTCATCCTGTCGCGACCAGTCGTGGTCGCCATAAATTACGAGCACCGGCACCTTAATCTCGCCGTACCGCTGTCTCGCCTCATCCCACATATGGGCATGGCGGAGGAGATTGAGGAAGGCGCGATAGTGACCTGGCCTAAGCCCCGAAGCACGGACCTGGGCGCCGAAGCCGGGTGTAATCGCTTCGGGATTCGCCACACCCCCTTGCAGAATGCGCTGCTCGATGAATCGGTTGCGCAGGCGCATGACCGTTTCCCCGAGGACCGGCACCCTCGTGAGGTTAAATGTCAGCCAAGCCCAGCCATTCCCGCGCGCAATGCCCATGCCGTGTCCATAGTCGTAGGGATTAATCGCGATCACCTTCTTGACCCGCGGGTTATGGTTCGCGGCAACGATCAGGGGGATCACGCCGCCGATCGAAATACCGGCAAGGGTAACGTTCTTGAGATCAAGCTTATCGAGAAACCCTTCGACGGTTCTGACGAACAAGTCAGGGTCATAGTCGGTTTCAGGAATGTCCGAAAAACCATGCCCTGGATAGTCCAGTGCGTACACCGTGAACGACTTCGATAGGAGCGGTACGAGCTTTTCAAATAAATCGAGTTGAGTTCTAAGCGTGTGCAGCAGGACGAGGTTGGGTCCCCTCCCGGTCTTGATGTAGCGGATGGTATTGCCGCCGATTTCGGTAGTTTGGACCGTAATGTTTGGAGCCCAGTAAAGCGCCGTGGGCGCGCTTGGGCGCTGCCGCAGCGCCTCCACTCCAAACGATACGACGACGAGAAAGATCAGCGAACCGATGATGAGGAGCAGTAGCGTCATGCGCTCACTCCTTTGGCGCCAGCTTACCAGTTTTCAAGTGTCGCGCGAGCCTCCCATGGAATAAGCCACAGCTCGGCCCAGGGCGTTCCGATTGAATGTCCGCTTTGGGTCATTAGCGTACATTGGCGAGCGAATTAGAGATGTCAGCGGACGTGCTGAGCGTCAGCATCGATGTCCGCTACGTGCCAACAGCGGACATAAGCTCCTACATCGCCGGGTGTTTTCGAGCGAGCTTGCCCTGCGAGGTTCCGCCTTCAGCTTTGGACTGGGCTTACCGATGCGAATAGCAAGCAAGTGCGCCCGCGAAGCCCAGGAACGCGACCAGCACCAACCCCGGATAGAACATATCGACTGTGCTCATGCCGGCACCTCGTGAATGGATCAGAGGCGCGAGTATTGGGCGCGGGCGCCAGCGCCGCTTTGATCAGGGGTCAAACTCGAGCTCGTGCTTGTGGTTGGCGCTGCCCGGCGCGAACAACTCCTCGGGGCCGCCAAAGGTCTCGTCGATATACTCCTTGAAATAATTCTCAAGTAAGGGGAAGGCCCGGAGAAACCTGGTGAAGTCCTTTTGTGAGATCCATAACACGGTCGTATCCTCGAGCGCGACGACGAGCCCGGTGCGGAGCGCAGATTTCAGGAGCACACGCTCGCCGAAATGGCCGCCCGGGCCGAATAGCTTCTCGAAATGCTCACCCGTCGCGGAATTGTCGATGGTAAGCCTGAGCGAGCCTTTGATCACCGTATAGAAGCCGTCGATCACCATGCCAGGCTCGAGCACCTTGTCGCCCTTGCGGTAATGGATGTAGCGGGTCGCCGGCGAGGCGGACTGCACCTGCACGATGTTAGGCGGCGTGACCACGTTCAAAAGCCAGTTCACGAGTACGCGGAGCTTGCCTGCGAAGCCGGGAAAGAACTGCAGATAGAAGCCTCGCCAGAGTAACCAGGCAAGCGTGCCTGACAACTTCACTCCATACACCTCCGCGACCGCCTTACTCATGCCGAGTGAGGCGAGCGATCCCTTGGAGGTGTAGGCGAAGGGCTTGAGTTCAGTCTTTTCGATCTTACTGAGAATGTTTTGGGCCAACTGACGGCCTTCGCGCACCGCGAACTGCGCGGTTTGGGGCGCATAGTGGGAGGGATCCTCTGCCGGTTGCTCCACCAGCGGGATCAGCGCTGCGTCCCCCAGCGCCCAGACGCTATCGTGCCTGTGCACCCGCATGAAACGGTCGGTCTTGATGCGGCCCCAATGCAAATCGAGGTCCAGCGCCTCCACCAGCGCATGCGGCCCATTACCGATGGTGGCGACGATGGTGTTGGTCGGAATGACGGTACCACCGTTCAGCTCGACGGAGGTGCCGGTCGCCGATTTGGTGCCGACGCCGGTCAGCACCTTAATGCCGTTGATGCGGAGGCGGCGGGTCGCGTATTCGGCGAGGTCGGCCGGGAAGGTCGGCAGGATCCGGTCAGCATATTCGATCAAGTATACGCGAACCTCGTCTGGGCAGATGTTCAGATAATATTTGAGAGCGTGGCGTATGAGCTCCCTCACCTCGGCCACTGTCTCGACCCCGGAGAACCCGGCACCCACCACCACGAAAGTGAGCAGCTGCTGCTTCACGTCCGGTTCGTCGGTCACGTCGGCAGTTTCGAGGCACCCAATGACGTGGTTGCGCAGGCGGTGCGCGTCGGCGAGGTTCTTCATAGTGAGGGCATGTTCGCGCAGTCCTGGGAACCGTTTCAGGTCGACGCTGGTGCCTAGCGCGATGACGAGCTCGTCATATTTCAGTTCGATAGGAGTGAGGCGCGAGCCTTGCACCACGATCACCGTCTTCATCTCGAAGTCGATGCCCCTGACTTCGGCTTGGCGCACCTGGAGCCGGCGCAAAAGCTGGCGCAAAGGCACGACGGCGTCGGAGGAATGGATGGTCGCCGCCGCGACCTCGGGAAGGAGTGGCTGGAAGACGAAATAGTTATTGGCGTTGACGAGCTCGACCTCGACCTTGCCGGCGCCCTGCCGCTCGAGTGTCTTAGCAGCGTACACGCCGCCGAAGCCGCCGCCGATCACGAGGACTTTCTTCTTATCCATGGCCAGCAGCCTTTCTTGCGGAAGCCATACCTACGCCAATGCTGCACTGCGTCAAGTCACGGCATGAAAGAGTTTTCTGCTACGACGGCAAAGACGCGAGCTTGCCCGACCTCCGTCA
>CAWHAX010000016.1:0-33084 GCA_963827365.1 uncultured Alphaproteobacteria bacterium
CGGCGCTCGCGCGCTATGACGATGATCGTGAGCGGACGCGCATGTGGGCGGTGCGCGTCGGCGAGCACGCCGGCGTGACGCATCGCTGCTATCTTGCTCTGACCTTGTGGCACCTCGGCTATGCCGAGGAAGCGCTCAAGGTGAGCCGCGAAATGCTTGAGCTCGCGCGTTCGATCGACCATCCGTTCAGCCTTGCCTATGCACTGCATCACACGAGCTGGCTCTATCAGTATCTGCGGCTGCCGAAGGAGGCGCTTGCGGTCTGCGGCGAGCAGATCCGCTTCGCCGCTGACCAGGGGTTTCCCCTGTTTCACGCAACTGGGATTGTCTACGAGGCCGGTGGCTCGCTATTGCATGGGCGGGCAAAGCAGGCACTTCCCGGGCTGATCAAAGGACTCGATGCCTATCGGGCGACCGGCGCCGCGCTCGCCCTGCCATTCTATTTCGGACTTGTGGGCAATGCGCTGATCGACTCTGGCCGTGCGGAAGACGCCGACAATGCGCTGAACAAGGCGCTATCAGTCGCGGAGGAGAGCCATGATCGTTGTCATGAAGCTGAGCTGCACCGCCTCAAGGGAGAGCTTGCACTGACCAACGGCCGGAGCCCGGAGGCTGCGGAAACTCACTTCCAACGGTCGATCGAGATCGCCAAACAGCAGCAAAGCAAAGCTTGGGAGCTCCGCGCCACGACCAGCCTCGCGCGCCTCTACCAAAAGCAAAAGCGCCATGCTGAGGCCCGTGACAGGCTTTCCGTGGCGCATACAAAATTCACCCAAGGATTCGAGACGCCCGATCTTCGGGCTGCCAAGTCACTGCTCACGGAACTTCAGAATGCATAGGCGCAACCAGTCCTGATCTTGCCCTTATTTGGTACCAATCATGACGGCCCTGATGGCTTGAAATTGCGGGTTGGAGGCCAATTCCATGCGGTTCGGCGCAGTTTTCGCAATCGTAGCCATCACCACCTCTCTCTCGTGGCCCGCCCTCGCCGCGGATGATCCGGCGGCCGGGACCGAAGCAGCGGCACCACGAGAACAGACCTTCAGCCAGGGCGAGCTCGACGCGCTCGTGGCGCCGATCGCGCTCTATCCTGACGGCCTCGTCGCGCAGGTGCTCATGGCCTCGACTTACCCTCTCGAGGTTGTGCAAGCCGACCGCTTCGCGAAAGAAAACAAGAAGCTGAAAGACGAGAAGCTCAAAGAAGCCCTGGAAAAGCAGGATTGGGACGCCAGCGTGAAGGAACTCGTGTCGACGCCGACGGTGCTGGCGACGATGGGTGACAAGCTCGACTGGACCCAGAAGCTCGGCGATGCCGTGCTGGCCCAGCAGGCCGATGTGATGGACGCCATTCAGCGCCTGCGCGCCAAAGCGCAAGCCAACGGCAAGCTGGAAACGACCAAGCAGCAGACGGTGACGGTCAAGACGGTCAAGCAGGAAGCTGACCAGCAGGGAGCTGACCAGCAGGGAGCTGACCAGCAGGTAGCTGACCAGCAGGTAATCGAGATCGAGCCCGCGTCACCTGATGTCGTCTACGTGCCTTATTACGATCCGGCCGTGGTTTATGGCGAGTGGTCTTATCCTGATTATCCGCCTTATTACTATCCTCCGCCGTCGGGCTACATCGTCGGCGGCGCGATTGCGACCGGGCTCGCCTGGGGCGCAGCCTACGCCGTCGGCCGTGAGATCTGGAACGATAATATTGATTGGAATGGCGGCGACATCGATATCGACGTCGATCGCAATATCGACATCGACCGCAACGTCGATCGGAACACCAACATCGACCGCAACGTCGATCGGAAAAAATGGCAACATGATTCCAATCACCGGCGCGGCGTGAAGTATAACAACGACGCTGTCAGGAACAAATTCGCCAAGGCGGATGCGCGGCCTACCGACCGCAAGCTTGATTATCGCGGCCGGAGCGGGGAGCAGGTTTTGAAGCCCGGCACAGGAGACCGCAAACCCGGCGGCGTGGACCGTCCCGGCCCCGGCGGCGATCGTGCGAATCTCGGCAGCAAGGGACCGGGACAGAAGCCCGGCACGGCAGACCGCAAACCCGGTGGCGCAGACCGTCCCGGCCCCGGCGGCGATCGTCCGAAAAGCGGCAAGGGACCGGGACAGAAGCCGGATGTCGGTCAAATTCAGCAGGGACTCAAAGAGCGCTCAGGAAAGCAGGCAGCTCTGCAGGGCCAGAAGCCCGATCTCGGCAAGGCAAAGCCGAAAAGCAAGCCGGGAGGTAATGCCTTCGATAAAAGCGATGGTCCAAAGGCCAAGGACTTCTCCAAGCGCGGCCAAGCCAGCCTCGGTGATCGTGGTGCATCGCAAGTCTCACGACCCTCAGGCGGGGGCGGTCCTAAGGCGGCGCGCAAGGGCGGTGGCGGGGGCGGAGGACATGTCAGCCGCGGCGGTGGCGGAGCGGCGGAGGACATGTCAGCCGCGGCGGTGGCGGTCGTGGTGGTGGCGGTGGGCGCGGCGGCGGCGGGCGTCGTTCTGACATCCACCTCAAGGAAGACATCGTCCCGCTGGTGCGGCTCAACAACGGTCTCGAACTCTATCGCTTCCGCTACAAGGGCAGCGATCGAACCGCCTATGTGGGCGTCATGGCGCAGGAGGTGCAGCAAATTGTACCTGGCGCCGTCTGGCGCGATCACGACGGATATTTGATGGTCAATTATGACCGGATCGGGCTGAAATTCATGACCTGGAAAGAGTGGCTGGCACGGACCGGTGCGAGCTCTTCGTTACCATGAACTAAGCGATGCCCTCGATCCGGCGCTAAGGCGCGGGACTTCTCGCTACCGCTCAGGATCGAGGATCTGGTGAAGCGCACTCAAATGATGGTGTTGCCATGGTGATAAAAACAAGCCGCGTTCTCCTTACTGTCACGCTCCTCGGTTTTAGTGCGCCAGTCTTCGCCCAAGAGCAGTTCGGTACCCCCGAGGCAGCCGTCGAGGCCCTGGTCGCTGCCGCTAGGTCGGGAGACGGGGACACTATTCTTAAGGTGTTGGGGCGTGATGGTAAGCCTATCGTGAGCTCAGGCGATCCCGTAGCCGACAGTAACATTCGGCAAGACTTTGTCTCTGCCTATGACGCCAAGCACGCCATCGAGATGGAGGGCGACGGCACACAGACGCTAATCATCGGCGAGGATGATTGGCCTTTCCCGATTCCGCTCATTAACACCGCGGGCAGATGGCAGTTCGATACCAACGAAGGACTGGATGAGATCCTTCGCCGGCGGATTGGCCGCAATGAACTCTCGACCATCCAGGTCAGTCTCGCTTATGTTCAGGCGCAGAACGAATATGCCTCACTCGATCCGGCGGGTCAGGGCCGAGGTGTCTACGCACAAAGGATCGTAAGCCGTCCCGGAAAGAAGGACGGACTTTATTGGCCGACCGCAGAGGGAGAAGAGCCGAGCCCGCTTGGCGATCTTGCTGCG
Organism: uncultured Alphaproteobacteria bacterium; assembly: GCA_963827365.1. Lineage (GTDB taxonomy): Bacteria > Pseudomonadota > Alphaproteobacteria > Rhizobiales > Methyloligellaceae > Methyloceanibacter. The sequence continues at coordinate 3,446 of CAWHAX010000016.1, forward strand.
CAGGCTGCAGCCGAAGGCTACAAGACCGGCAGCACGCCGATCCCTTATCATGGCTATTACTACCGTATTCTCACGGGCCAGGGCGCTGGTGCTCCCGGCGGCGGTTATGACTACCTCGCTAAGGGAAAGATGATCGGCGGCTTTGCGCTCATTGCTTACCCTGCCGAATATGGCAATTCCGGCATCATGACCTTCATTGTGAATCAGGACGGCACCGTATTTCAGAAGGACCTCGGAGCGCGCACCGAGAAGATCGCGCGCAAGATCGAGACGTTCAACCCGGACGCCGACTGGAAGAAGGTCGACGCGCAGCCTTGAGGAGTGGACGTTCGCGCGGAGGTTGAATATTTGCGGGTCAATGCAAGGCGCCGCAAAGCCGCCCTTTTGCTGATAGACTAAGAGCTTGTTCTTGCGTGCCCAAAATATGGGGGATCGCGGTGCGCGTGCGGGGGCTACGTCGTCTCATCTGGTACGGCGCGGTGGCGTTAAGTCTCGCCGCCTGCGCGTCGCTTCCGCGCAATCCTGTCCCGCTTGGCCTGGAGAGCGATGCCGCCGTCGTCGGCATGGGTGGCGAGACCATCCGCTTCTGGGGCGACGTGCCGCCTCCCAATGTCGACGCCATGGCCAAGGAGAAGTGGGCGCAGGTCCGCGCGTCTCACCGTGTGCTTCCCAGGGAGGGCGGCAGGCCGGTCGTCAGCTTCCTGGCTATTTCCGGCGGAGGTGCGGACGGTGCCTTCGGCGCTGGCGTTCTTGCCGGCTGGACCTCACGGGGCAATCGCCCGGAATTCGATCTGGTGACGGGCGTCAGCACCGGCGCGCTGACCGCGCCGTTCGCCTTCCTCGGACCTCGCTACGACGATGCACTGAAGAAGGTCTTCACCGAGTTCAACCACGAGCGACATCGCCATCGCCCGGCCGGTCAGAGGACTGCTTGGTGGGGAGTCGCTCGCGAGCAACGCGCCTTTGGCAAGGGTGGTCGCCTTTTACGTCAACGACGGCTTCCTCAAAGAGGTGGCCGCCGAGCACATGAAAGGACGGCGGCTCCTCATCGGCACCACCAATCTCGACGCCCAGCGCCCGGTGATCTGGGACATGGGGAAGATCGCCGCGAGCGGCCATCCTGGTGCCATCGCACTGTTCCGCAAGGTTCTGCTCGCGTCGGCGGCGATCCCTGCCGTGTTCCCGCCGGGCTTCGTTCAGGTCGCGGCAAATGGTGCGGTCTACGAGGAGATGCATGTCGACGGCGGCGCCACCCGCGAGGTCTTCTTGTTGCCAACCCAGATCTTGGCCAAGAACGTCGATTCAACCCTGAATGTTAAGCCAATCCGCCGGTCCTACATCATACGCAACGGCCGGGTGGGACCGGAATGGAAGGCGGTGAAGCCACGCACGCTGTCCATTGCCGGGCGTTCGATCTCGACGCTGATCAAGAACCAGGGGATCGGGGACCTCTACGAGCTCTATGCCTTCACCAAGCGCAACGGCGTCGATTACAACCTCATCTATATTCCGAGCAGCTTTGCCGACACGAGCACCCAGGCCTTCGACCCGGTCTATATGTCGAAGCTTTACGATCTCGGCTTCCAAATGGCGAGCAACGGCAGCTCTTGGAAGAAAGTCCCGCCGCGCTGGGATCACTGAGGTCGCGGCAACGCCTCGTTACTCAGGCTTCTCGCTCCCGACAAGCCAGGCCGGATCGAACCACCGGTCGGCGTCGCCGTCATAGGGAAGCCGGGTGATATCCCAATGGCGGATGAAGCGCGCGTAGGTCTCCCAGACCGGAGGCCCACCGCCGACATACACCACGCGATCCGGAAATTGCGCGAGCACCTCCTGCGCTATCATGTTCGAGCGGATCTCGACGATCGTGCGATCTTCGTAAGCGAAGGCTGGAACCGAGGCGATGGTGCGCGGGCCCGCGATTATGACATGCCCGCGCGTTACATCGAAGAAGCGCGCCACATCGGCGACAAACTCCCTGCCCTTGTTGCCCTCCCAGGGCAGCCTGCCATTCAGCCCGAGCTGGCCGCGTAGACCTATGGCACACATGGCACGAACGTCAGCCAAATCGTCCTCTCTTCGCCGCTGCTACTTAGTGGCGCCCCGCAACCTTAGCTGCGCATGGCCTTTTGGCAAAGACTCGTGCAGATAGACTGACCAATGACGCCCCGCCTTCTGCCCACTGCCGCCATCACCGACCCACGCCTGAGGATGAAGGCAATCGGGCTCATGGTGCTCGCCACGATCTGTTTTGCTGGGCTGGACGCCACCGCAAAATGCCTCGTCACCGTGAAGGCGGTGCCCGTGTTGCAAGTGACCTGGCTCCGTTTCGTCGGGCACATCGTGTTCAGCGCCTCTGCCCTCTGGCCCTTCGCCTTCAAGCCGTCCCTCCGCTCGAAAAAGCCCCTGGTGCAGATCGTCAGGTCCTTGATCATGATCGGCACAACGGGGTTCAATTTCGTCGCGCTGCAATATCTCCAGCTCGATCAGACCGTCACCATCTTCTTCCTCGCGCCGCTCCTCGTCGCGCTTCTCGCCGGACCGTTGCTCCATGAATGGGTCGGCTGGCATCGCATGGTGGCGATCGTCGCGGGCTTCCTTGGCGTGCTGCTGGTGATGCATCCAGGCATCGGCACGTTGCATTGGGCGATGCTGATCGCGCTCGTCGCGACCTTGGGCTACGCGCTTTACAATCTGTCCACGCGCTATCTCGCCGCCTTCGATCCGCCGGAGGTGACGCAGACCTACACGCCGCTTGCCGGCGCCATCGTGCTGATGCCGTTCGCACTTGCCGTGTGGACGCCGCCGGAAAGCCTGACGGTATGGCTGCTCCTTGCCTCGCTCGGTTTCTGGGGCGGGCTTGGGCACTGGCTGCTCATCCTCGCCCATCGCATCGCGCCGGCTTCGGTGCTCGCACCGTTCATCTATCTCGGCCTGATCTGGATGTCGTTTGCCGGCTACCTCGTGTTCGATCAGGTGCCGACGTGGTGGACGCTGAGCGGCGCGGCTATCGTGATCCTCTCCGGCCTCTATCTCTTCGCCCGGGAGCGCAAGGTGCTTGGGGCGAAGGCCGTAGGCCCTGCCTCCGACATCGCCACGCAGTAGGTCTGTCAGGTCTTGACGGAGTCGCTTGTAGTGGCGTAGCGACGCCTGACATCCTCGGCGTAAGCGGCGAACGCGCCGCGGGCGATGGCATCACGCGCCCGCGCCATCAGCTCCTGGTAAAAATGTACATTCGCCCAGCTCAACAGCATGGCGCCGAGCACCTCGCCGCATTTCATCAGATGATGCAGATACGCTCGCGAGTATTGCGCCGCGGGACAGGCGCTTTCCGCATCGAGCGGGCTTTCGTCCTCGGCATATTTGGCGTTGCGCAGATTGAGCCGGCCGCCCCAGGTGAAGGCCTGGTTGTGCCGGCCCGAGCGCGTCGGCATCACGCAGTCGAACATGTCGATGCCGCGGGCAATGGCTTCGAGCAGATCCTCAGGCGTGCCGACGCCCATCAGGTAGCGTGGGCGATCATCGGGCAGCACCGAAGCGGTCAACGCGACAGCGTCGAGCATGGCCGCCTGCCCTTCCCCGACCGCGAGCCCGCCGACGGCGTAACCGTCGAAGCCGATGTCTTGCAGAACCCCGGCGCTCTGTTCCCGGAGGTCTGGATAGACGCTCCCCTGCACGATGCCGAACAGCGCCTGGCCCGGTGCGGCCATCTTTTGAAATGCCTGTTTCGAGTTCTCCGCCCAGCGCATCGACAGCTCCATCGAGGATCTCGCCACGTCATGCGTCGCGGGGAACGGCGTGCATTCGTCGAGCACCATCTGGATGTCGGCGCCAAGCAGGCATTGCACCTCTATGGCGCGCTCGGGCGCGAGCAGATGCGTGGCGCCGTCGATATGCGACTGGAAGGTCACGCCGTGCTCCTCGATACGGCGGAGCTTCGACAGCGACATGACCTGATAGCCGCCGGAGTCGGTGAGGATGGGGCCGTCCCAGCCCATGAAGCGGTGCAGCCCGCCAAGCTTGGCGATGCGCTCTGCGCCAGGCCGCAGCATGAGATGATAGGTGTTGGCGAGGATGATGTCTGCGCCGGTCGCGCGCACCGTCTCCGGCAGCATGGCCTTGACCGTGCCGGCGGTTCCGACCGGCATGAAGGCAGGCGTGCGGATGACCCCGCGCGGCGTCACAATCTCGCCGAGGCGGGCGCGGCCGTCCTGCGCCTTCAAGGTGAAGGCAAAACTCTGTCTCACGTCACGTTGCATCGGGGCTCAATAGACAGGCATCGCCGTAAGAATAGAAGCGGTAATACTCGGTGATGGCATGGACATAAGCGCGCTTCATCAGATCGAGGCCAGAGAAGGCCGCGACCAACATGAAAAGGGTCGAGCGCGGCAGATGAAAATTAGTCACCAGCCGATCCACGAAACGAAAGCGATAGCCGGGCGTGATGAAGAGATTGGTGGCGTCGAAGAAGGGCGCAAGCCTGCCATGCGCGTCGGTGGCGCTCTCGAGCAGGCGGAGCGATGTGGTTCCGACGGCGACGATTTTCCCTCCCCTCGCCTTGACCGCGTTCAGCGCTTCGGCGACCTCCTCGGACACGATCCCCATCTCTTCATGCATGATGTGGCCACAGGTATCAGCGCTGCGCACCGGGAGAAAAGTGCCGGGGCCAACATGAAGAGTCACGAAGTGCAAGGAGATGCCACGCGCTTCCAGCGCCTCGATCAGCCGGGGTGTGAAATGCAGGCCCGCGGTCGGCGCCGCCACCGCCCCCTCCTCGCGTGCGAACGTCGTCTGATAGTCGACGCGGTCCTTCTCATCCGGCGGCCGGCGCGAGGCGATGTAGGGTGGAAGCGGCATGGCGCCGAGCCGCGCGATGGCTTCGTCAAGGCTCGCATCGCTGAAGTCGAAGGCCAAGGTCACTTCTCCCTCGGCCCCGCGCTCCTCCACCGTCGCGGCGAGAGTGCCGAGAAGGCACATGCCCTCCCCTTCGCCGAACACGATGCGATCACCGGGCTTCAAGCGTTTCGCTGGCCGCGCCAGCGCCGTCCAACGGCTCACATCGCGCCTGCCGGTAAGCGTCACCGAGATGTGCGCCGACGTACCGTCTCGCTCGCGCGTTCCCTTGAGCTCTGCGGGGATCACTTTGGTATCGTTGAACACGAGCGCGTCGCCTGTCGAGAGAAGCTCGGGCAGATCCGCGATCTTTCTGTCCGCAAACGGCGGTTCGGCACCGGGCTCGACCACGAGCAGTCGCGCTGCGTCGCGCGGGCTCGCTGGCCTGAGCGCAATCAGCTCCTCCGGCAGATGGTAGTCGAAATCGTCGACGCGCACGTGATCTGGCGCGGGCCTAGCCCGCGTCGGCGGCCACCCGCATGGTCACGATCTTGTCGGGCTTGGCAGGAGGCTCGCCGCGGGTGATCCTGTCGACATTCTCCATGCCATTGCTGACGCGGCCCCACACGGTGTACTGCCCGTCGAGGAACGTCGCGTCGTCGAAGCAGATGAAGAACTGGCTGTCGGCGGAATCTGGCGATTGCGCGCGGGCCATGGACACGGCGCCGCGCGTATGCGGCTCCTTTGAGAACTCGGCGCGGAGCTTCTGGCCGGAGCCGCCGCGTCCGGTACCGGTAGGATCGCCGGTCTGCGCCATGAAGCCGTCGATGACGCGGTGGAACACGACGCCGTCATAGAAGCCCTGGCGCGCGAGCTCCTTGATGCGCGCCACATGGTTCGGCGCGAGGTCCGGCCTGAGCTGCACGGTCACCGGTCCGCGGCTCGTCTCGATGATAAGGGTATCTTCGGGCGTCGCTGCCATGTCGGACCTCCTATTGCTGGGCCTTGAGCACGTTGGTCGCTGCCGCCTTCGACGCATCATCGGCGTCGGCGGCAATCGTCATCTTGACGATCTTGTCGGGGTTCGACGGCGGCTCGCCCGGCGCGATCTTGTCGACGGCGTCCATGCCGTCGATCACCTGGCCCCAGATCGTGTATTTGCCGTTGAGGAAGGGCGCAGCGTCGAAATCGATGAAGAACTGGCTGTTGGCGCTGTCCGGGTCGTTAGACCGCGCAGCGCCGATCGTGCCGCGCTCAAACGTCGCCTTGTTGCTGAACTCTGCCGGAAGGTCGGGATAGCTCGAGCCGCCGGTGCCGGTGCCGGTGGGATCGCCAGTCTGCGCCATGAAGCCCGGGATGACGCGATGGAACACGATGCCGTTGTAGAAGCCCTCGCGCGTGAGCTGCTTCACCCGCTCGACATGCTTTGGCGCGAGGTCCGGGCGAAGCAGAATGGTGACGCGGCCGTCCTTGAGGTCAAGCAGCAGGATGTTGTCGAGCGGAGCGGCGGCGGAGGCAGGGCGAGACGACGTGGCGCCTAAGGCCAGAAGCATCGCGGCAAGGACTATGAAACGAGTGAGCGTCATGCGGAATATTTCCTCTTCAAGGCTGCGGCCACTTGGGCCGGAACGAAGGTACTAACGTCGCCGCCCAAGGCGGCAATCTGGCGGACAAGGCTCGCAGCGATGTAGCGGGTTTCGGGCGAAGAGGCCAGAAACACCGTTTCAACGTCCGGGACCATGGCGGCGTTCATTCCCGCCATCTGCATTTCGTAGTCGAAATCGCCGGCGTCGCGGAGCCCGCGGATAATCACGCTGGCGCCAACCACGCGCGCGGCGGTGATGCTGAGCGTGTCGAACGTGGTCACGTCGAACTCGGCGCCAGTCTCGTCGGCGACGGGACGGAGCGCGGCCGCCACCAGGCTCACGCGCTCGTCCGCCGTGAACAGCGCTCTCTTGTGATGATGGGTGCCGACGGCGACGACGAGGCGGTCGACGAGCTTCGTCGCGCGCCGCGCGATATCGATATGACCGTTGGTCACGGGATCGAAGCTGCCGGGATAGAAGCCTATGCGGGTCATCGGCACCTTCTAGCCGCGCAGCGATAGCGCCCGCAAGGGCCGCCGCGGACCAAAAGAAAAATGGCCCGACGGGGATCGGGCCGCTTCTGGGGGTAGGACGTCTGCCTTTTCTCGTTATGGACGTCCGGCTTGTTGTTATTTCAGGCGCGATCGGGGCTGGTTCTGGCACGTGCGCGACTTCCACGCCCTAGCGAGGCTCACGTCTGCGGCGCGCTCGCTTGCCGAAATCCACCAGCACCGGCGCGGCGATGGTTTAGCCCTCTTCGCCTGAGTCCTCTTCGTCGAGCGGACCGTCGTCTAGCGGCCCGTCATCGGCGGAGCCTTCATCGGACCCTTCGTCGCCGTTGCCGTTCTCGACGTCAGGGATGTGCTCGACCGACACCACGCGCTCGTCCTCGGCGGTGTCGAACACGATCACGCCCTGGGTGGAGCGGCCCATGACGCTGATGCCTTCCACCGGAATGCGGATCAGCTGGCCGCGGTCGGTGACGAGCATGATCTGGTCGCCCTCCTCGACCGGGAAGGAGCCGATCAGCTTGCCGTTCCGCTGATTGACGGTCATGGCAATGATGCCTTTGCCGCCGCGTCCGGAGATGCGGTACTCGTAGGCCGAGGTGCGCTTGCCGTATCCGTTCTCCGACACGGTGAGCACGAATTCCTCGTGCGCGCTGAGCTCCGCGTAACGCTCAGGACTGACTGACACTGCCTCGCTTCCATTCTCTTCGGCTTCCATGTCCGACTCGAATTCGGCGCTGCCACGCCTGATGCTGTTCGCTTGGCGCACATAGGCCATGCGTTCCGCAGGGGCTGCTTCGATATGGGCGAGGATGGCCATGGAGATGACCTGGTCCTTGCCTCCGAGCTTGATGCCCCGCACGCCTGCGGACTCGCGGCCTTTGAACACGCGCACGTCGGTGACCGGGAAGCGGATGGCCTGGCCTTCCGCCGTGGTCAGCAGCACGTCCTTCTTCTCGTCGCAAACGGCCACGCCGATGATGCGGTCGCCCTCATCGAGCTTCATGGCGATCTTGCCGTTCTGCCGGACCTCGATGAAGTCGGAGAGCTTGTTGCGCCGGACAGTGCAGCCATTGGTCGCGAACATCACGTCGAGCTTGGCCCAGCTTCCCTCATCCTCGGGCAGAGGCAGGATCGTGGTGATGTTCTCGTCCTTCTCGAGCGGCAAGAGATTGATGAGCGCCTTGCCGCGCGCCTGCGGGGCAGCGATGGGAAGCCGCCACACCTTCATCTTGTAGGCCATGCCGCGCGAGGAGAAGAACAGCACCGGCGTGTGCGTGTTGGCGATGAAGATGCGGGTGACGAAATCCTCTTCCCGCGTCGCCATGCCGGCACGGCCTTTACCGCCGCGGCGCTGCGCGCGATAGGCGGAAAGCGGCACGCGCTTGATGTAGCCCTTGTGGCTGACGGTGACGACCATGTCCTCGCGCTGAATCAGGTCCTCGTCCTCGACCTCGGCGTCCATTTCGAGGATCTCGGTGCGACGCGGGGTGCCGAACTGCGCCTTGATGGCGTTGAGCTCATCCTTGACGATGGCAATGATGCGGGCGCGGGAGCGCAGGATGGCGAGATAGTCGGTGATTTCGCCGCCGAGCTTTGCCAGCTCATCGCCGATCTCGTCGCGGCCGAGGGCGGTGAGGCGCTGGAGCCTGAGATCGAGGATGGCGCGGGCCTGATCCTCGGAGAGGCGGTAAGTCCCTTGCGCCGAGACCTTGTGGCGCGGGTCGGCGACGAGCTCGACCAGCGGGATCACGTCCTTTGCCGGCCAATCCTTGGCCATCAATTGCTCGCGCGCCGCTGCGGGGTCCGGGGCTTTCCGGATCAGGGCAATGACTTCGTCGATATTGGCGACAGCGATGGCGAGACCGACCAGCACGTGAGCGCGATCGCGCGCCTTGCGTAGCAGGAATTTGGTGCGGCGACCGATCACCTCCTCGCGGAAATCGGTAAAGGCACGGATCATGTCCTTGAGATTGAGCTGCTCGGGCCGGCCGCCGATCAGCGCCACCACATTGGCGCCGAAGGTCGATTGTAGCGGCGAGAAGCGGTAGAGCTGGTTCAGCACCACGTCGGACATGGCGTCGCGCTTCAGCTCGATGACCACGCGCATGCCGTCGCGGCTCGAACTCGTCTCGAATATCGGAGATGCCGTCGATCTTCTTCTCGCGCACCAGCTCGGCGATCTTTTCCACCATCGCCGCCTTGTTCACCTGATAGGGAATCTCGGTAATGACTAGCGCCTCGCGCTCCTTGCGCAGGATCTCGGTCGTCGCGCGGCCGCGCATCAGGATCGAGCCGCGGCCCTTGTGATAGGCGGAGCGGATGCCTGCCTTGCCAAGGATGAGGCCGCCGGTGGGGAAGTCCGGGCCAGGAACGATCTCGATCAGCTCCTCGACCGAGATCGCCGGATTGTCGAGATAGGCGATGCAGGCGTCGATCACTTCGCCGAGATTATGCGATGGAATGTTGGTCGCCATGCCCACGGCGATGCCGCCGGCGCCGTTCACCAACAGGTTCGGGAACTTCGCCGGCAGGACGACCGGCTCCTGCTCGCGCCCATCGTAATTCGCCTGGAAGTCGACGGTTTCGTTCTCGAGATCGTCGAGCAGGGTCATGGCGGGGCGTGCGAGCCGCACCTCGGTATAGCGTTCGGCCGCGGGCGGATCGCCATCGACAGAGCCGAAATTTCCCTGCCCGTCGATCAGCGGCACGCGCATGGAAAAGTCCTGCGCCATGCGCACCAGAGCGTCGTAGATCGCCTGGTTGCCGTGCGGGTGATACTTACCCATGGTGTCGCCGGTGACGCGCGCCGATTTGTTGTAGGCGCGGTCCGGCGTGTAGTTGTTCTCGTGCATCGAATAGAGGATGCGGCGATGCACGGGCTTCAACCCGTCGCGCACATCGGGCAGCGCACGGGCCACGATCACGCTCATCGCGTAATCGAGATACGACCGCTTCATCTCGTCGATGATCGAGATCGGCCGAATGTCAGACGGGCTTCCTGCGCCCGATCCGGGAGGTTGATCGTTGTCGGCCAAGGCCGGAAGTGTTCCGTTGAAGAGTGGTTGGCGAAAAGATCAGTCGTGGCCGCTTGCGCATGCGCACGGCCTTCCGAGCAGAGCGTGAGTCGTACGGAGAAGGCACTTTTTCTATAGCTGATTTGCGGGACATTTTGCAACTGCTCAGAAGCGCCGTTGCCGGTGCGAAAGGTGTTCAAATATCACAATTACTTCAATGCATTACGCCGCCTATGCGCGAGGTTATTGACACCGCGTGCGTCGGCTATTCCTCAGTATACTGATGGGTGACATTCGCCTACCTTTTGGGAACGATCACGAGAGGCGCACGTTGTTTGGACAGGGGGCGAGAGTCGTGTCGATTCTCGCCCGCTTGATTTCGAACGACACAAGGAGAGCATCATGAACCGCTTCCTCGCAACGACGGCTATCGCCTTGCTGATGGGCGCGGCGCCGGCGCTGGCGCAGTCTCCGGACACTCCCAGCTCGCCGCCGCAAGAGCCCGGCATGCAGGCTCCGATCCAGCCTGAGTCTCCCTCAGCCATTCCGTCCGAGCCTAACATTAAGGCCCCGGACCAATCCTCCGAGGCCCCAACGCCGATTACCCCCGATCAGTCATCGGAGGCTGCGAAGCCGATGGCGCCCGAGCAGAATGCGAGCGCCCAGTTCATCAACGAGCAGAAGACCGACGATATCCTTGCCAGTACCATCATCGGTCAGTCGGCCGTGAACAGCCAGGATGAAGGCATCGGTGAAGTAAATGACCTTGTGACCGACCGGAGCGGAAAGATTCTCGCCGCGCTGATCGGCGTCGGCGGCTTCCTCGGCATCGGCGAAAAGGATGTCGCGGTGCGCTTCGAGGACCTCAAGCTAAGCCGTGACGAGAATAACAACACGAAGGTCGTGATAAGCGTCAGCAAGGAGACCCTCGCATCGGCACCGGACTACAAGACGCTGGACGAGCAGCGTGTGGTGGAAGGCTCGGCTAAGAGCGACGAGAACAAGACCTATTAGAGCCTTGTGGCTTTAGCGCGCCGAAGCCCGGTGGCCTGGAAAGGTCGCCGGGCTTCGTTCGTTCTAGAACGGGATTTCGTCGTCGAGCTCCTTGTCGAATGAGCGGCCGCCTCCCCCGCCAAGCGCGCTCGAACGTCCGAAGTCTCCGCTCGAGGCGCCGGCGGGCTCGCGAGCTTCGCCTCCGCCGCCCTGACGGCCGTCGAGCATGGTGAGCTGCGAGTTGAAGCCTTGCAGTACGACCTCGGTCGAGTAGCGGTCCTGGCCTGACTGATCCTGCCATTTCCGCGTCTGCAGCTGTCCCTCAACGTAGATCTTCGAGCCCTTCTTCAAATATTGCTCGGCCACGCGGCAGAGCGGCTCACTGAAGATGACCACGCGGTGCCACTCGGTGCGCTCCTTGCGCTCGCCGCTCGCCTTGTCGCGCCAGCTCTCGCTCGTCGCTAAGCGCAAATTCACGATGGGGCGGCCATCCTGCGTGTGACGGACTTCGGGATCGGCTCCGAGGTTGCCTATGAGAATGACTTTGTTGACTGATCCCGCCATGTGGCGAACCTCCGCTCTGCCGGCCCCCATTAACCGTAGCCGGACTGTACTGCCTACTGGGCAGCTCCGGCTAGCCAAGGGGTCAAACCGCTCCACAACAAGACGCACCCCGGCTATTTGTACACGTTTTGTTCTTATCGTCCACACCTACGTCTTGAGAATTGTGCGTGTGCGAACTTTGGCTTAGAGAGAACGGCGTTCGGGGCGAGCTCAAGCCGGCAACCTGATCTTCACGATCCGTAGGCCAGGCTCAGCGGCCTTAAGCACCTTCAAGACCAGGGACCAGGATGCAGCGCTCCGTCGAACAGCGCCATAAACCGAAACGCCGCGTGGCCGCCGTGCCGCGGCGCGATCCGCGCGCCAAGACTTTCGGCTTCACCGCGCGGCAGCGCCCTTTCATCATGGTGCTGGTGGCGAACTGGATTTTCTCCATCGCCTTCTTCATGGGCATGAAGCTGATCTGGCACTGGCAGCCTGAGGATTGGGGCATCGCCGACCGCATCGCTCTCGTTCTCAAGGACGCGGTGTTCGCGCTCCTGCCTGGCGTCATCGGCATCTGCATCGTCGCCGCGCAGCGGCTCGATCCGTCCATGTGGGTCGGGCGGGTGGCCAAGCCAAACTCCTCGCTCGACATCAACACGCGTTTCATCCTCAACACCTTCGAGCAGTTCACCGCCTACTTCGTGGCCAATGCCGGCCTCGCCATGTATTGCCCGCCGGAGGAAGCCCGTTCGCTGCCGCTGCTCACCGCGCTGTTCGTGATGGGGCGCATCCTGTTCTGGATCGGCTATCACAAGAACCCGTATCTACGCGCCTTCGGCTTCGGCATCACCTTCTATCCGACGTTGGTGGCCTTCGCCTGGCTTGTCCTGATCATGGTATTCGGCATCCGCATCCCGCTTTAGCACTAAGCGCCGCGTTTAACTCACGCCTCCGAACCACATCCACTCTCGTCATGGCCGGGCTTGTCCCGGCTATCCACGTTTGAGTTGCCGCTTGGAATTCGTGGATGCCCGGCACTTCGGCCGGGGATGACGAGCCGTGGAGGACAGTTAGCATGGACTCCATGCTTCGAGATGTGTCCTTCGGACGCGCCTCAGCATGAGGGTTCTGACGTCACCTCCCCGCCTGCCAATCGAGAATGAACTGGGCAGGCCAGAGCAGCATCAGCACGTTGAGCGTGAGGTTGTCGCGGATCATGTATCCGACGAACAGCTCGAGCGCGATGGCGACAACAATCGTGACCCAGACCGGCCACCGGCGCGCCAGGAAGAAGCCGACGATCATGAACAGAGTGTCGGCCACCGAGTTGATGACGCTGTCGCCGTAATAGTCGAGCGACACCGTTGTGCCGCGATAACGCTCGATCAGCCAGTTCGTATTCTCGATGACCTCCCACGACGCCTCGACGGCGATGGCGACGATCAGCCTCATGCCGAAGGACATCGGGATCCAGCGCGAGAGGAGCCAGAGCGCGAAATAGAAGATGAAGCCGTGGATGATGTGCGAGGGCGAGTACCAGTCGGAGAGATGCTGCGAGTTCTCCGAGCTCATCACCACGCCGTGCCACAACTTGACATATCCGCATTTGCAGATTGGCTCGCGGCCCATGGCAAGGAGGATAGCCGCCTGGAGGGCGATCAAGCCGAGGCAGGCAATGATGACTTGGTTGCGGGTGAGCTTCACGGGCGCATCTATGCCGAGATTCGGCCGCCCGTCATCCAACTCCTTGGGGTGCCGCTCAAAGCAGTTGCCTTTTGCTTTGCGCTGCGCGCACTGGATTCCGGCGTGCGCCGGAATGTCGCTTCTGGCTGAGTTCGGCGGCAATACCAACTCCGTCATACCGGCGAAAGCCGGTATCCAGCTCGCGCGGGAACGCGCGACGTGAAACGGCTTATCAATCACGTCAGGTAAGTGCCACTCGCCGCCAGCATGATATTAATGGCAAGATTCAAGGTGATTTCACGGGGCCCCTCAAGAAAGCGTTGTAGATCGCATGACCCAAGACGAGGCGCTTGCCCTGCTCAGGACGGGCGCGAGCATCTTTCTCACAGGCCAGCCCGGGAGCGGCAAGACTCATACGGTCAATCGCTATGTCCGCGAGCTCCAGCGGCAAGGCATCGACTATGCGTACACCGCCTCGACAGGCATCGCCGCGACCCATGGTCACGGCGTCACCATCCATGCCTGGAGCGGCATCGGCGTGCGCGAGGCGCTATCCCGCCGCGATCTCGACCTGCTCGCAACCAACCGTCGTCTCGCCTCACGCATCGAGAAGACCAAGGTCCTCATCATAGATGAGATCTCGATGCTGCCGGCCCGCTCCTTGAGCCTGGTCGATGCGGTCTGCCGCCATATCAGCGGACAGCAGGCGCCCTTTGGCGGACTACAGGTGGTGCTGGTTGGAGATTTCTTCCAGCTGCCGCCGGTAGTGCGCCGGGAGCGCGGCGAGTCCATGCTGCCGCTCGCCGGCGGCGCGGACGCGTTCGGTGCGGAGTTCGCCCATACCTCGCCAACCTGGAGGGACCTTGCGCCGACCGTGTGCTATCTGTCCGAGCAGCATAGGCAAAGCGACGCCGCGTTTCTCGATGTGCTCGCCGCCATCCGCGCCAATGCTTGCATCGGCCCGCACCGCGACCGCCTCGCCTCGCGGCTGATCAGCCGCGACCAGTTGCCTGCGGCCTGTACGCGCCTCTTCACCCACAACGCCGCCGTCGACGACATCAATCAGCAGCAATTGGCGAAGCTGCCCGGCAAGGCGCACATCTTCGCCATGATCACCAAGGGACCGGAGGCTTTCGTGCGCACGCTCGAGCGCGGCTGCCTCTCGCCGGAAAGGCTCGAGTTGAAGAAGGGCGCCGTGGTGATGTTCACCAAGAACGATCCAGCCGGCCGCTACGTCAACGGCACGCTCGGGGTGATCGACGATTTCGATGCCGAGGATGAGTATCCGATGGTGCGGACGCGCGGCGGCAAGCGCATTCTAGCCGAGCCGTCGAAATGGAAGATAGACGAGAACGGTAAGGAGCGCGCGAGCGTCACCCAGGTGCCCCTCAAGCTCGCCTGGGCGATGACGGTGCATAAGAGCCAGGGCATGTCGCTCGACGCCGCGGTGATCGACCTCTCCAAGGCCTTCGAATATGGGCAGGGCTACGTGGCGCTGTCGCGGCTGCGCAATCTCTCCGGCTTGCACCTCCTCGGCCTGAATGAGCGGGCGCTGCGGGTGCATCCGCTGACGGTGGAGAAGGACGCCGAGTTCCGTGCGGCATCGGCTGCCGCGCCCCGCCTCGACACTGCCGCCGTCGCCGAACAGCAACAGGCCTTCATCGCGGCGAGCGCCGCCAGGCCCTCTCGGGCGGCGGGGTCAGAACCTGCCCGACCGCGCATGCCCTGGACGCCGCAAGGCAGCGCCCTCGACGCCATGCGGGCGACCCACGCCAAAGCCTACGCCCCCTGGACGCGGGACGAGGATGGCGATCTCAAGCGCCGCCACCAGGCCGGCGAGAGGGTCGACGCTATCGCCGCAGAGTTCGGCCGCAAGCCCGGCGCCATCCGTTCGCGGTTGAAGAAGCTCGGGCTACTTTAGGGCGAGGAAACCGGCATGGCACCATCCCTCCCCCAAGCTGGGGAGGGTGACGAGCCCCGGCCTGGCGAAGCCATGTCGTCTTGGCGCGTCGGGTGGGGGACTCCATCGACAGCAAGCGCCCCCCACCCCGGCACCGCTTGGCGTCGCCGGAGACCTTCCCACGAGGGGGAGGTATAAAGCAGGTGGGACCGGGTAAGCCGCCTGCGGCGTCCCTCCCCTTGCCGCCGAAGCTCGTGGGGACTAAGCCTTTGCGGGCTTGTTGAATGGGCCGCTCGCCCCGACATTGCTAGGGTAATGACCTCAAAATTCATCTCGATCCGCGGCGCGCGGGAGCACAACCTCAAGAACATCTCCCTCGATCTGCCCCGGGAGAAGCTCGTGGTGATCACCGGGCTCTCCGGCTCGGGCAAGTCGTCGCTCGCCTTCGACACCATCTATGCCGAGGGCCAGCGCCGCTATGTCGAGTTGCTCGCGGCCTATGCGCGCCAGTTCCTTGACATGATGCAGAAGCCGGACGTCGATCATATCGATGGCCTTTCGCCGGCCATCTCCATTGAGCAGAAGACCACCTCGCGAAATCCGCGCTCCACGGTCGGCACGGTCACCGAGATCTACGACTATATGCGTCTGCTCTGGGCGCGCGTCGGCATCCCCTATTCGCCGGCGACCGGCCTCCCCATCGAGAGCCAGACCGTGAGCCAGATGGTCGACCGCGTGCTGGCGCTGCCGGAAGGCACGCGGCTTTATCTGCTCGCGCCGATCGCGCGCGGCCGCAAGGGCGAGTACCGCAAGGAGTTCGCCGAGCTGCAGAAGAAGGGCTTTCAGCGGCTCAAGATCGACGGCAAGTTCTACGAGATCGGGGACGCGCCTGCGCTCGACAAGAAGTTCAAGCACGACATCGACGTGGTGGTCGATCGCGTCGTGGTGCGGCCCGACATGAGCGCGAGGCTCGCTGATTCCTTCGAGACGGCACTTGCACTCTCCGACGGCATCGCCGTGGTCGAGTTCGCCGACCGCCGCGCCCCAACCGACGCCTCGTCGCCAGGGCTGACGGGGCGCACCGGCGAGGCTCATGCCGAGCAGGTCGCCCTCGACACCAGGATCAAGACCGGCATGGGCGGAAGCGACCAGGAGCGCATTATCTTCTCGGCGAAGTTTGCCTGCCCGGTCTCAGGCTTCACCATCGAGGAGATCGAGCCGCGCCTCTTCTCCTTCAACAATCCCTATGGTGCCTGTCCCGCCTGCGACGGGCTTGGCACCGAGCTCTTCTTCGAGCCGGACCTCGTGGTGCCGGACGAAGATCTGAGCCTCAACCGCGGCGCCATAGCCCCCTGGGCGCGCACTTCCGCCACCTCGCCCTATTACCAACAGACGCTCGAGGCTCTGGCGCGCGCCTACCGCCAGCCCATGACCAAGCCGTGGAAGTCGCTGCCGGAGGACTTCCGCAACGTCATCCTCTACGGCTCGGGCGAGGACGAGATCACCTTCACCTATGACGACGGCGTGCGCCACTACTCGACCACGAAACCCTTCGAGGGCGTGATTACCAATATCGAGCGGCGCTGGCGCGAGACGGAATCCTCCTGGGTGCGGGAGGAGCTCTCGCGATTCCAGTCGGACCAGCCCTGCGAGGCCTGCGCCGGTTATCGCCTCAAGCCGCAGGCGCTGGCGGTGAAGATCGACCGCCTGCATATCGGCCAGGTCGCCGACATGTCGATCCGCGAGGCCTGCCATTGGTTCGACACGCTGCCCGCCAAGCTCACGCCGAAGCAGAACGAGATCGCCGAGCGCATCCTCAAAGAGATCCGCGAGCGGCTGAACTTCCTCAACGATGTCGGCCTCGATTACCTCACCCTCGCCCGCGCCAGCGGTACGCTCTCGGGCGGCGAGAGCCAGCGCATCCGCCTTGCCTCGCAGATCGGCTCGGGCCTCACCGGCGTACTCTATGTGCTGGACGAGCCGTCCATCGGTCTGCATCAGCGCGACAACGCGCGGCTGCTGGAAACGCTCGACCGCCTGCGCGATCTCGGCAACAGCGTCATCGTCGTCGAGCATGACGAGGAGGCGATCCTCACCGCAGACCATGTCGTGGATATGGGTCCAGGCGCAGGCATCCATGGCGGCGAGGTGGTGGCGGAAGGCACGCCAGAGCAGGTGATGGCCAACCCAGAGAGCCTCACAGGGCAATATCTTACCGGCTTCAAGCAGATCCCGATGCCGAAGGAGCGGCGGAAGCCGACCAAAGGCCGCAGGCTCTCGGTGATCGGGGCGCGGGCCAACAACCTCAAGAACATCACCGTGGACATTCCGCTCGGCCTGTTCACCGCGGTGACCGGTGTGTCGGGCGGCGGCAAGTCGACCTTCCTCATCGAGACGCTCTACCGCGCCGTGGCGCGGAAGCTCACCAACGCCCGGGAGCATCCCGGCGAGCATGGCGCCATCGAAGGCCTCGAGCATCTCGACAAGGTCATCGATATCGACCAGTCGCCGATCGGGCGCACGCCGCGCTCAAACCCCGCCACCTATACCGGCGCCTTCACGCCCATCCGCGAATGGTTCGCCGAGCTGCCAGAGGCCAAGGTGCGCGGCTACAAGCCGGGCCGCTTCTCCTTCAACGTCAAGGGCGGGCGCTGCGAGGCCTGCCAGGGCGACGGCGTGATCCAGATCGAGATGCACTTCCTGCCAGACGTCTACGTCACCTGCGACGTGTGCAAGGGCAAGCGCTACGACCGCGAGACGCTGGAGATCAAGTTCAAGGACAAGTCGATCGCCGACGTGCTAGACATGACGGTCGAGGAGGCCGCCGATCTGTTCAAGGCCGTGCCCTCGATCCGCGACAAGCTCGAGACGCTGAAGCGCGTCGGCCTCGGCTATATCCATGTCGGCCAGCAGGCGACGACGCTGTCAGGCGGCGAGGCGCAGCGGGTGAAGCTGAGCCGAGAGCTGTCGCGCCGCGCCACCGGGCGCACGCTCTACATCCTCGACGAGCCGACCACCGGCCTGCATTTCCATGACGTAGCGAAGCTCCTCGAAGTGCTGCATGAGCTTGTCGACCAGGGCAATACGGTGATCGTCATCGAGCACAATCTCGAAGTGATCAAGACCGCCGACTGGATCGTGGACCTCGGCCCCGAAGGCGGCGACGCCGGCGGCAACGTCGTGGCCATCGGCGCGCCAGAGGAGATCGCCGCCAACCCGCAGAGCTACACGGGACAATATCTCAAGCAGGTCATGGACCGCCGCCGCAGCGGCAAGGCCAAGCGCGCGCGGCGGCGGCGGAGTGATTAGCTAAATCAGAGACCGAAAATAGCCCGCACTAATCTCCAAAGATGCCGCCAGAAGCCGCGTTTGCTAGTGACTCTCCCTGGTTCAATAGTCCGCTGGCAGGTGCGTCCTCCGCTGCGGCGTCCGTATCGTAGAGAACCCTGAGAGGCTCTCAAATGTTTATGCCAATACCCGCCTCGGCTCGATGCGCAGGAGAGGGTACAGCCGTGCTCCTCTAGAGCCCCGGAGCGATTGCGCGTTTTCGGACGGCGTGTCACAAGCCAAGCGCACGCCCCAACCTGCGGAGTCTAAGGTGACAGGCGCAACCTATTGTGTAAAGCACACGCAAGCCCCCCACCTTCAATTGAAAATTTCCTCGCCAAGCCTGCCGGAGCCTGCCCGAAATGACGATGCCGCCTCAGCCCGAGGACGCCAAGGAATTCCTGGACGAGGCCAACAGGGCGAGCGATCCGGCCTGGAGCAGCTGGCTCGCATTTCTCCTGCTTCTCACCTATGTGGTGGTGACGCTCGCCAGCGTGAGCCATAAGGCTCTCCTTCTCAACAGCCCGGTCAAACTGCCCATCATCAATGCCGACATCCCTCTTGTTGGCTTCTTTCAATACGCGCCTCTGCTGTTTCTGCTCGTCTATTTGTCCCTGCTTGTTCAGCACGTCATTCTGGCGCGCAAATACCGCAAGTTCACCGACGCCATCGCCTCTTACGAGATGGAAACGGCAAGCGAACACCCGGCGCGTGAGCGGGTGCATTCCTACGTGTTCTCGCAAATCGCTGCCGGCCCCAAGCCCAATCTGATCACGAAGTTCATGATGCAGCTGATTGTCTACGTGACGTTCAGCGTTCTACCGATCATCACGCTGCTCTACTTCCAGATCAAGTTCCTGCCCTATCATGACGTCTCGATCACCTACTGGCATCGCATCGCCGTGATCCTTGGCTTTGCCATGCTGATCCTGCTCACGCCTCTCATGCAGAATACCGGCCCTGCGCGTCGCCGGTGGGACATCAAGGTCGGGCCGCAAGCGGAGGCTTGGGAAGCGTCGGGCACGCAGGTGCTCCTCGTTCTGTTCCTTCTGCCGCTCGTCGTGGGCTTCAGCTGGTTGATCGCCACCGTGCCAGACGAATGGATCGATCGGGGTCTCGGGTTTGTCGCCCCAGCAAGCATGCGGGTCGGGCCGGAGGAAGAGGCGAAGCTGTTGAACCCGCTCGTGCGCCGCATCGTCTACGGCCGTCTTCCGAACGACAACGACAAGGCGTGGTGGCGGCGATGGCTCTTGTCGTATCGCGTTCTCATCGTGGAGGACACCGATCTCGGCGCCGATGAAGAAGGCAAGGTCGTGTTGCGCGAACGCAATTTCCGCTTTGCCCTGCTCAGCCGGTCTGACCTTCAGCGCGCCGATCTTGCCTGGGCCGATCTCCGTGCTGCGCAAATGTGGAAGACGCTCGCCAAGGGCAAGCTCAAAGACGGCCAGCTTCAGGGCGCATTTCTGAAGGAGGCACAGCTGCAGGGCGCTCAGCTGAACTCAGCACAGCTTCAGGGCGCCGATTTGAGCAAGACTCAGCTTCAGGGTGCCGAATTGAGCTACGCCAATTTTCAGGGCGCCGATCTGAGCGGTGCCCAGCTACAGGGTGCCGATTTGAGCGGCGCCAATCTTCAGGGCGCTGACTTGAGGGGGGCGCAGCTTCAGGGTGCCAAGCTTGACGGGGCCCGGCTTGAGGGCGCGGACCTGGCAGCGGCGGAGGTTTGGCTCGTCGACTTTCCCCGCGACCTTGCCAATCAGTCGCCACCTCCCCTCGGCTTGGCGGATCTCAAAATGTCGCCTCTCTCGCCGGAAGCAAAGGCGCAATTGAAGCAGGACCTCAGCGCCGGCATCACCGACGCCGCAGTGCTGGCGGTCGTGATGTCCCGCCTCGATGAGGTCTTGCGCAATGAGCCGCCGAGCTGGGACGACGGGAACAGCTGGCCGGACTATGTCAGCAAGGCGAAGGAGCCATCGGCCGAGGAACTCGCCCGGTTTCATGCTCAATTGGCGTGCAACGACACCGAGGGCACGATCGCAAACAGCATGGCCGCACGCGCCGCCGCCTTTGAAAGCGAGCCGTTTGGCAAGGGCTACGCCATGCCTTTCGCCAGCGCGCTTCTCAATGAGGACTGCAAGGGCGGGAAGGCACTCGCCCGCGAGACGCGGGCAGCACTCAAGACTCTCATCTCAGCGCCTCTCGTTGACCGCTGAGTTGACTGGCCATGTTCGCAAAAGCTGGCGACCGCCTAGGTCCCTATCTCCGACGCTTTCGCGCCTCGAGTTGCTTTGAGCGATTCAGAATGTCGCTTTGAGAGAGCCCACGACAAGATTGTTGCAGGCGTCCACGCCCGAAGGGGGACAGGTGAAGCCCCTGACATCGAAGGAATCCCAGTAGCGAATTTCGAGCTCGAGCGGGGGGTTTTCGTTGAAGCCGAACTTCAAAGCAACACTCCATTATGTGTGGTCATAGCCACCCTCGCTGAGCGTGCCCCATTGGTGTCCGAAATTGCGCGCAAGCTTAGGCGTGACGTGTCCAACCTTGCCGAACGTCCAGGCGTAGCCGAACTCGATCACGTCGTTGTTGCCAGTCTCGCCGAAATAGTTTGGCGACCAGTAATTGTAGAGTTTGACTTCGAGCTTGTCGTCGAACAGGCTGCGCGAAACGCCGCTCCAGAGGTCGAAATTGTCAAAGTTGCCGTTTCCCAATACGGCCCCCAGCTCGGTTGACTGGCCTTAATCGGCGCACGGGCTGATATGGTGTTCCGGGCCTTCGACGATATTCTCCCTTCGCTCCTTGCGAGCGACCACCACATCGGGAACAGCGTGCATAAAGGCAGGTGATGGCGCCGCGCGTCGATCCCGTCCGCACCACAGCGGAGCTTCCGGCCGAGGCCGATGTCGTCGTCATCGGCGGCGGCATCGTCGGCGCCTCAACCGCGCTCTTCCTCGCCAAGAGAGGGGTGCCGGTCGCGCTCTGCGAGAAAGGCACGATCGCCGGCGAGCAGTCGAGCCGCAATTGGGGCTGGTGCCGCAAGATGGGACGCGATCTCGCGGAGGTCCCCCTCGCCGTGGAGAGCCTCCGGCTGTGGGAGGGCATGAACGTGCGGACCAACGCCGAGACCGGGTTCCGCCAGACCGGCGTTGTCTATCTCTGCGAGACCTCAAACGAAGCGGCCAAGTACGAGGCGTGGCTCGCGCGCGCCGCCTCCTATCAGATCGACTCCCGCCTGATCGGCACTGACGAGATCGACAGACTGCTGCCAGGCTCGTCGCGGCGCTGGCCTGCCGCGCTCTACACGCCGAGCGACGGCTGCGCCGAGCCTGAGAAAGCCACCTCGGCAATCGCCAACGCCGCCTTCGGCAAAGGCGCCGCGATTCTCGAGCGTTGCGCCGTACGCGGGATCGAGACAAAAGCTGGGCGGTTAAGCGGCGTCGTCACCGAGCGCGGGCCGATCCGCTGTAGCAAGGTGGTGCTCGCGGGCGGCGCATGGTCGCGGCTCTTCTGTGGCAATCTCGGCGTGGAGCTGCCGCAGCTCAAGCTGCTCGCCTCGGTGATGCGCACCGGTCCCGTCGCCGGCGCGCCGGATCGCGCCGCGGGCGCCGACAATTTCGCCTTCCGCAAGCGGCTCGACGGCGGCTACTCGATCGCGCGGCGGAACGCCAACGTCGCCGAGCTCACGCCGGACAGCTTCAGGCTATTCTCCGATTTCCTCCCTGCCCTCGTCACCCAGTGGCACGAATTGCGCCTGCGTGTCGGCAGGAGCTTCCTGGAGGAGTGGCGCATCCCGCGGACCTGGGCGCTCGATGCCGCCACACCGTTCGAGGCGGTCCGCACGCTCGACCCAGCGCCCTCACGCGCCATTCTCGATGAAGGGGAAAGGAACTTGGTGCGCAGCTTCCCGGCTTTCGGCGGCATGAAGGTCGCCGAGCGCTGGGCCGGTCTCGTCGACGCGACGCCGGACGGCATTCCCGTCATCTCGGAGGTGCCCACCCTCCCCGGGTTCTACATCGCCAGCGGCTTCTCAGGACACGGCTTCGGCATCGGCCCGGGCGCCGGCCATCTCATGGCAGACCTGGTGATGGGCGAGACGCCGATCGCCGACCCCGCGCCGTATCGCTACCAGCGCTTCGCCAAGGCTTAAGCGCGGGAATCTGCGCGAACGGCCATCCATGTTTTTCTATTGTGAGTCTGAAGTCGCGCCCGGCTCGACGAACACCTTGCAATCGCCAAAGGCTGGGGCGCCGGCATCGCCAATGCAGGCCGCCTGCGTGGTATCGCTAGGCGCAAGGGCCAAGGGCAGCGGCCACCGCTCGGCCACGCATCCGCCAAGGGCTATGGCCGTCAGCGCAATCATGAGCCACTTTGCCATTGTTCTTCCCTCGCGGTCAGGACACGCGGATAAAAAGATATTGCCGAAACCGCAGATTGCAAGGGGTGGCATCAAGCCTGGAGAGGATTGATCTGTCAGGGTTCAGTCCAATACCCGCCGGCCAACCCCCAAAGATACCCCCAGCATCGTTGGTGTAAGCTCATGACAATTCGGCCCGAATCGGCCATGCGTCATGGTTTGGGGGTGAGGCCGAAGCCCTTTGAGGCGGCAGAGGCTCACTTTTTCGGAAGGTACTGATCCTATGATGTCGAAATCTGAGCTGATCCAGAAAATCGCCGACGAGCTCTCTTTGGCGAAGAAGGACGTGAAGGCCGTCATCGAGTCGCTCGCGACCCACGGCTACAAGGAAATGAAGAAGACCGGCGAGTTCCTGCTGCCTGGCTTCGCCAAGTTCATCGTGGTCAAGAAGCCGGCCACCAAAGAGCGCCATGGCATCAACCCGTTCACCAAGGAGCCGACCGTCTTCAAGGCGAAACCGGCCCGCAAGCAGCTCAAGGTTCGCCCGGTGAAGGCCGCGAAGGACGCGGTCTGAGGCAAGCCGCCACGCCGCGATGAGTCCCCTGTAGGGGGGTGGGTGCTATACGCGCCTCAAACCAACCGGGGGCTCATCATGGACCTGTCACATTGGATTTGGCTAGCGACGGCGGCCTACGCGATCCACATGATCGAGGAGTTCATGCTCGACTGGCGCGATTATGCGCGAGAAATAATTGCGCAGCCAATTTGGGCAAGGGGCAAGGCGGCGCCCGCAGCTATCGGCTCGCTATGGTCCTAGGCCGTGAACTCATAAATCGAGATTGGTAAGCAGCGGTTGGTCAATGTCCGCTTTGCCCCCAAAAGCGGACATTCGTCAGCGCATTAAGATGTCTGCTTTGTGCGAGAAGCAGACCTCGCAGGCGAGTGCGCGTCACCTTGCTCCGAAATCGCCGGGATGGCTACTGAATCCACCCCAGCTGTTTCTGGAAGCCGAGGCCGTCATAGTAGTCGCTCTGACTGACAACCTTGCCGTTCTCGACGCGCATGAAGGTCACCCCGTTGAAGCTGAACGGCTTGCCGGTCGCCGGCGTGTCAGGCCCCCATGCGCCCGTATTGGTGCCGGCGAAGGTCCATTCAAAAGCGATGCCATTCGCGCTTTCGATCGGCTCGCCCCTCATCTTCCAAGTCAGATCGGGCGCCGCCGTCACGAACAGCTTGATAACCTTGTCACGCGCTGCATCACGTCCTTTCTGCGGTTCGCCGGCGGTGACGTCGAGATAGGTGACATCATCGGCCATAAGTGCAGCCGCTGCGTCGGCGTCGTGAGCGTTCCAAGCCGCCAAATAAGCATCCGCCACCTGGCGCGGCGTCATATCGCGTGCGAGCGCGCTCGTGGTTGCTGCCACCGCCAGCAATGCGCCAATCACCCAAAGTCGATACCGCATGTCTTTACCTCCCTTTCAAGCCCTTGCTCCGGCACGACAGCCTGCCTCGCCAAAGACCCGCCGGCAAGGGGCGATTGCGCCTAGGCGCCAATGTCTGGGCCCTGCCGACGTACCGAGCAATCACGAGCATCCGGCGCAGACGAGGTCCGCAAAGAGTCATTAGCGGACATACCGACAAGTCCGTGCCACGTCCGCTTTACCCCCAGCTGGGCGGCATCACCTGGATCTGGAAGCCCTGCCAGTATGCCACGCTTTTTGCCAAGTCATTTGATGTTTGCTTCCCGCGCCGGAGTATTGTGGTATGTGCGCGTCGTTCCCGTATCAATTCGAGGCATCTATGGCCGACCAAGCAGCGCTCGCCGAGATCGAAAAACGCATCCAGGTTGTGGAAGACAATCTCCGCCAGCTTATGGAGCAGGCCGCGGCCTATTCCGGCGCGGCGGACGAAGAGCGGAACGCCGACCGCATTGCCGATCAGCAGGCAAAACTGGATGCGCTGCTGAAAGAGCGGGACGCCCTGCTCAAATAAGCTCCTCCCTCGGTCGGAGAGCCCGCGAAGGCCTCGGGTGCGGTAGGCTCCGGCGAATAAGCCCAGCACGGAGGAAATCAAATGGCCAGCCCGACGCTTCGCGAACTCACTGGGATGAACCCCAACTTTTCCCCGATCTCCTCAAGCGCGCTCGTGCTGATCGACTGCCAGCAGACCTATCGCGAAGGCATCATGCAGCTTGTCGGGGTCGAGCCTGCGTTGCAGGAGGCGGCGGAACTGCTCAGGCGCTTCCGCGCGGCAGGCCGGCCGGTGATCCACATCATGCACGATGCAGGCCCCGGCACTCCCTACGACGTCAGCGCGCCGATCGGGCAAATCGCCGAGTCGGTGGCGCCGATCGAAGGCGAGACGGTGATAGTGAAGAATTACCCGAGCGCGTTCGAGAAGACGTGCTCGATGCCGAGCTGAAGAAGCTCGGGGGTGAAGAACATCATCTATGCCGGCTTCATGACGCATATGTGCGTGAACTCGACCACGCGCGCGTCGTTCAATCATGGCTACGCCAACACCGTGGTCGCTGGGGCCACGGCGACGCGGTCGATTCCAAACCCGGCGAACGGCAAGGACGTCGCCGCGGCACAGCTTCAGGATGCCAGCCTGTCGGCGCTCGGCGACATGTTCGCCGTGGTGGTGCCGCACGCCGGGGACGTGCCGGGCTAGCGGGTTGCGCGACTATCGGCGCAGCGCCAATCGAGGAGCGACATCACCAGAGCGCCGAGGGCGAGTACGTAGAGGATGGCGCGGACGGCGTGGGCGTATTCCCATTGCGCGCGCAGCGTCCGCCAATTGTCGGGGAGCATCGTCCAGTTTTGCGTTGCCTGGTTGACTGGAAAGATGAAGCCCCAAAAGGCGATGAGTTCGCCCATGAGCAGCAGAAGCGCGATCAGCGCCAGGGTGAATGGGGCGCCTGTGCCGCGGAGCGCAATGGTGAGAGCAGCCGCGCTCAGGAACGCTGCCGGAACGATCAGGCCGAGCACAGCCCAGTTGTCGTAATTGCGCTGCACGATGAGATAGTGCGCGGCGCTGATCTCGATCTTGTTCGGCAATTCGGCGAGATGCGCCATCGCCAGCGACATGGCGATCGCCGTCAGCATCAGCGCGAGAAAATAGAGCGTCCGCTGCATAGAGGAGAAACCGTGCGTGTGTTGCTGAGTTCCCCGTCAAGTCGCAATCAACAGTGGGCTATCGCCCGTGCAATCTTTGCCGTAGCCACGTCGCAAGTCGCCAGCGCGTATGGCCATGCGCTTTGCGCAGGACCCGGCCCATATTCATGAAGCCATGGATGGTGCCTTCGCAGCATTCATAGTCGACCGGCACCTCTGCCGCTGCGAGCGTTTGGGCATACTCAGCGCCCTCGTCCCGCAGGGGATCGTGTCCGGCAGTGACGATTAACGCTGGGGGCAGGCCGGTATAGTCTTCATAGAGTGATGGCATGGCGCGCGGATCGGCAATCGGCCAGGCACGCCCGAAATAATGGCCAAAGAACCATTGGATCATGTCCTGCGGGAGGAGAAAGTGGTCGGCGAGGTCCTTCCGCGACGGGAGGCGGCCGCGGAGATCGAGCGCCGGATAAATCAGCACCTGCGCCCGCACCGGTGCGGCCAACCTGCCTTTGGTCTCGTGCAGTGCGACGGCAGCAAGGCCGCCGCCCGCGCTGTCACCGGCGATGGCGATGCGGTCCTGGTCGAGCCCGAGCCCGCGTGCCTCAAACGAGAGCCATTCGACCGCCGCGACGCTGTCTTCCACCGCGGCGGGAAATTCGTGCTCAGGCGCAAGGCGATAGTCGAGCGAGAACACCGTCGCTGCGGTGTCGTGGCACAGCGTGCGGCAGAAGACGTCGTGACTCTCGATGTCGCCGATGACACAGCCGCCGCCGTGAATGAACAGGATCGCAGCGCCGCCGCGCTCAGCGTGCGCTGGCGCATATTGGCGTAAGCGCATCGGCCCGGCGGGGCCAGGCACGGCAAGATCGCTCATCTTGCCGATGGCCGGCGGCGCGATCTCAGTCTTGAGCAGCATGCGGCGATATTCGTTGCGCGCTTCCTCGGGAGACATGCACCATAACGGGGTGGCCGACGCCGAGGACGCCCAATGCAATAGCGCTTCAGTTTCGCGGTCGAGGCGCAAACTAGGCAACGCCCTCCCAACCCCGCTCACTCACCACCGCGCGCTCGGCCTCGCTGGCGAAGCGCTTGTCCCAATCGACAAGCAGAGGCCTCATGATGTGGCGCCACAGCGGCGGGGTGAGCGCGAAGAAGACCATGGTGTGGTAGCCATAGGGCAAGGTCGGCGCGCCCTGATGCACAACTAACTGCCAGAAGACTTTGGTGGCAAACATATGGTGGTTGGAGTGGCGCGGCAAATTGTAATGCTCATGCCGCGCCGCGCCGTGGCGGCGTCGTAATAGGGAAACCCGGCGCGAAGGGTGTCTGTCTGTAACAAATGGGCAACAGATTTAACGGTTCTCAACTACCATGCGGCCATAGTGAACTTGGACTGGCTGCACGCGAACGACAGGAGGATCGATGCCAACTGTCCTGATCACCGGAACATCTACGGGCTTCGGGCACATCACCACGGAACTTCTGGCAGCCCGCGGCTGGCGTGTCTTTGCCACCATGCGCGACCTCAAGCGGAAGGACTCTCTCGATCGCGCCCTTAAGGACTCCGCTCTCTCCGAGCGCGTCACTTTCCTGCGGCTCGACGTGACCCACCCCGCGTCGATCGAGGCGGCGGTCAAGTCTGTCCTGGCTGAGACCGGCAACACCCTCGACGCAGTCGTGCACAATGCCGGTATTGCTATTGCCGGCGTGCTTGAGGATCTGCCCGATGCAGACATCCGCCGCGTGATGGAGACGAACTTCTTCGGCGTGCTCGCACTCACACGCGCGCTTCTCCCGACGTTCCGCGCGCAACGCCATGGCCGCATCGTTCTCGTCTCGAGCCAGGCGGCACTTTCGGGGCAGCCGGGAAACTCAATGTACTGTGCCTCCAAATGGGCGCTCGAAGGATGGGCCGAGTCCCTCGCCTACGAGGTCGATCCGTTCGGCATCGACGTCGTGGTCATCGAGCCTGGTCCCTATCGCACCGAGATCTGGAACAGCACGACCTGGGTGAAACCCTCGCACAGCTCCTATCTCCCCTGGCTGCGGCAGCTACAGATTGCCGCCGACAGGCATCAAGCCAAGACATCGCGCGATCCGAGGGAGGTTGCGGCGACAATCGCCAAGGCGCTTGAAGCACGCCGCCCGCGCTTCCGCTATCAGGTCGGTCCCTTCGCCAAGTTGGATTATTTCCTGCGCGGCAAGATGCCGACGAAACTCATCCGCAGAGGCACCACGCGCTATCTCGGGCTGCCGCTGGCACGGTGGTAGGTCACCAAGCGCCGGTGGCGCTCAGCCCTCGCCGAGCACGCCGCCGAGGAAGGCGCGCGTCTTGGCGTAGATGCCAGGCGCTTCGCTTTCGCGCGGTCCGGCGATGCAGACGGCATTTGGCCCCTGCCCTTCGCCGATGAAGCCCATGGCCAGAACGCCGGCGCCGTCGGCATCCATGTCGATGACGATATTCGGTTTGCTGAGCTTCTTGGCGGTGTCGAGGGCGAGGCCGGTTCCCTTCGACACCGACAACCCGGCGCTCTCGATCAGAACCATAAGCCTGTCGGTATCGCGGACATTCCGTTCGGTGCGCTGGCTTGGATCGGCTTCCGGCGTCTCGCGCAAACCGGGATAGCGCGACAGGAGCCCGGGCGGGTTCGGCATGTCCTCGGCGAGGCCGCCTTTCGAGCACCAGCCGCCATACGCGATGCCCCTCCCGATGGCCACGTCGAGGGCGGCGCGGTCGACGCCGGTCTGTCCGCCCGAGACGATCTTCAGCATCAGTGTGTCTTCCCACGCTTGTCACCATTTGAGGAAACGCCAATGATGAGCGAAGCGCTATAGGATCCGCCCTCCTCCTCGACGCTTATCAGCGTATCGGCGCCACCCTGATCCTTGAAGATGAAGTCCTCTTCGTTGGCGACCAGGTCGCGCTTCGCCTTGCGCTCGCGATAGGGCGCATTGCCGGCGTAGATGCGCGTGTTGAGATCGTCGGGAAAATAGAGCTGGCCGGTGACGAGGCTCTTCGCGTCGAGCAGAACCTTGAAGTGGATATGTGGGGTGCGGCCTGGATACCAGCCCGGGTAGATCGTGGCGAAGCGCGCTTGACCTTGGGCATCGGTGAATTGCGTACCGCGCAAGAAGGTTTGCCCGCGCGTCGAGACGCCGTCATCGCCCTGACCGCGATAGCCCGAATACATGCCGAGACCGTCGGCATGCCAGAGATCGACGCGGACGCCTTTTATCGCCGCACAGTCCGTGGTGGAAACCACCTGAAGGGCAAGCGCAAGTGATGCGCCTCTCCGCCCTTCGGTGATATCGGCGCGCACGAGGTTAGGATCGAAATAGAACGGGCCCTCCACCGCCTCAGGCGTGAGAATGCACATCTTGGCGCTGGGGAGCGTCGCGGCGATGCGCTGCTCGGCTCCCGCGCTCGCGCTTCTGCCAGCGGCTAATCCCACGCCGAGGGTAGCGGCCGCGCCGGTTAAGGTCTCGCGCCGCGTCAGGCCGGTTCTGTTCTTTTTCCCATCCCTGCTCATGATCAACTCACGCGGCGCGCACCGAAAGTTGACCGCGCCGGTCTTTGCGCCTTCATTCAGCCGTTGCATCATGGCGTCAATGAGGGAGGGCTTGCTGGCGGTCAGACTTGCACTTCTCGGCTCTGCCGGTGGATTTCTCGCCGTTCTACCGATCGGCGACAAGCATACGGCGGATTTGACTGAAACGTCGCTGATCCTGTCGCAGGCTCAAGCAGCAGCAAGTTGCTGATCGAGCGCGGTCGCCCTTTGCA
>CAWHAX010000017.1:0-164173 GCA_963827365.1 uncultured Alphaproteobacteria bacterium
GCAGTCGCCGACCATGACAACTTCGAAGACATCTTCGAAGGCAACTTCGACGACAACTTCGGCATCCGCGCCGAGATCCGCAGGAAGTTCTGACCGATCGCTGATGACGGCTCCGGCTTGGAACTGAGAGCCTCGAGTAAGCCAGACCTGGCCGGCACAGCATTCATGAGACAGATCGGGTTTAACGGGAGATGGAGGACTTCTGGCTCACCGCAACTTCGACGAGGCGATCGGCAAAACCCTGCAGATCGGCTCGACCCCATACGCCGCGCGGTGATCATCGATGAAGGCGATCATGGCTTGAATGTCGAGCTCCAATGTCGAGCTTCGCTTGGGCAAAATAAGCGCTCGCTTTGCGCAGGGTCTCATTGGTCTGCCGAAGCTCGCGGTTCTCCTGCTCCAAGGCCTTCAGCCGTTCGGCGACCTCGGTCGGAATGCCAGCGCGCGCGGCTGCTGTCGTAGTCCCGCCTTCTTCACCAGTCGCTGAGCTTCTGCGCCGTACAGCCTATCTTGTGCGCGGTCGAGGAAATTGCCGCCCGCCGCGCGGGATGCTCGCCTTTGTCATCCAACACCATGCCGCACCGCCCCGGAACAGCCCTAATTGTCAACGCATCTCCGAGCGTCCATCCAAGCTCGGCGTAAGGACTTCGCCGGCCAATAGGAGCATGGGCCGCCGTATCTTGGATGATAACTGCTTCTGTAGGAGTACGGATAACCATAGTAGACATAGCCAGGACCGATATGCGTCGGATAATGACCGCGGTTGTAGTAATAGGGCCAATCATAGGCGAGATAGCTCGGAGCTATAGGCAGGTTAGGCCATGGGCCGCGGCCACGATTCTTGATCTCAATCACATTATTCCTGGCGCTTTCGCCGGGCTTCAGAAAGGACTGCCCGGCCGATGTGGTGCCTCCTAAGCCGACCGTCAGTAAGCAAGCCATCAGAATAGATGCGAACAAATTCCGACTACTCATGAGATCACCTCACTAGTAACGGCAAGTGTTTTGCGATCGTCACCGCGTCTTTCACGACATAACCGCTTGGGATGGAGCAGCGGAACGGGAAGCCGCGGGGCATTCGCCCTTCCACTCACGTCAGGGGCAGCAGCGCCACACGGGGCGGAGCAAAGAAGGCGATCATGCATCACTAGCCCCCTGCTTACGCAATACGAGGCGAGTATCAAAGCACATCGACACCTTGGTTTGGTGGCGGATCTGCAACATGGGTCGATTGAAACGGTTTGACGCCCTAATCAGGTATGTCCCCCATGGCCAATGAGTGACCGCGTGAAGCTTGCCGGCGACATCGCAGCCAGCCCGCACCAAGCCACGCTTCGTCGACATACCATGCGAGCGCCGGAGCAACGTCACCGAGGAAAAAAAGAACTCGATCCGAGGCGGTCTTACCGCCGAGGAATATCGGTGGAAGCTGATCCGCCTTCCGAATTGTATGCAGATTGATTTAATTGCCCATGTCACGCCGGTCGCCCTCAGGCAACTCGTCTTCGGTGAGAACTTGGCGCAGAGCGCGATCGAACTGATCCGCAGCCCCCTCGAGGTTGCGGCGATAGGAGTGAATCGCGCCAAGGGGGCTTTTAGTTTTGAGACCAGAGGACGCTCCGGCCGGAGCCGTATGCACGACCCTCGTTTAGCCAGAGGCGGCCCCGTTTAAGTTGTTTCGTCGGCACTTTGAGCCCTACCGGCAGGAGCAGC
The DNA here is from genome assembly GCA_963827365.1 of uncultured Alphaproteobacteria bacterium. GTDB lineage: Bacteria > Pseudomonadota > Alphaproteobacteria > Rhizobiales > Methyloligellaceae > Methyloceanibacter. Next base: position 1,714 of record CAWHAX010000017.1, read on the forward strand.
TGGCACACGCGGCGGTAGCCCTAGCGGCCATACTTTCGTCGAAGAAAATCGCCACGTTTCGTCACCAAGGAAATTTGGTGACGAGGGAAAATTTCACGAAAAGACCCGACCCAGCTGGGCATGCGGGCGGACTAATTTCGCCGGCGGCACATTAGGGTCTGCAGCTGCGTGATCGACTTTTGTGATCTAGCAGCTACGGTCTCTCTGGCAAATACGCTGCGTGTGCCGGCAGGAGGTTCGCATCAGAACTTCGGAGCTTGCAGATGTTTTTGACGCTCCTAGGCCGGCTTCTTGCCGTCTCTTCAATTCGCGATATCAGCGATGCTCATCTTTCCGCTGCGATCGAGGGGCTCGCGAACGGAGCAGCTTGAACTAGAGACCTGTAAAGCTCGTCTCGAAGATATCGGAGCTCGACTTATGCTTGGGAAACTCAACGAAGCAGAAGCGGACGCGGCGGGACCTGCTCTTCTTTCTCGGCTGCGGTCATCGAGCTGTCGGTTCGGCCAAGACCTTCAAGGGAACGCCGGACCGTTGATTGTGGCTGCCGCGGCCTTTCTCCTCGTTGCAGTCATTGGCGCAGTTACTTCTTATGTGGAGGATCCGCCCGAGGTCACCGGCTCGGGCGACACGACTTCATTCTCGCTATCGCGCTCTGAGTCGAAAGGCGAAATGCTTGCGCGCCTTATGGACTACACACGTTCTATTGGAACCGAAGAACCGGCGTCTAAGGCGGAAGCTGGCGAACTGCTGCCTGATGCGAACACGATGATCGAACGGCTAGCGGCTCGGCTCGAGACCACGCCGGACGACATCGAAGGCTGGCGGATGCTCGGTTGGTCCTACTTCCACACGGAGCGCTATCAACAGGCAGCTACCGCCTATGCGAGAGCCGTAGAGCTCGATCCGAGTTCCGCCGAGCTCAAGCGCTCCTACGAGGAAGCCAAGGCGAAGGCCTCCGAAAGCAACAATTCAGAGACGGCCTTGTCTTTGCAAACCGAGGCCGTCGGCAAAGGTGGCGACGGACCAAGCGTCGAGAAAATTACCCAGTCCGAAGCGATGCCTCCGCCCGAGCATGACGCTGTAATCCGATCGATGGTCGATGGCCTGGCAGATCGCCTGGAGAGTTCTCCGCGAGACGTGGAGGGCTGGACTCTCCTTATGCGCTCTCGAGTTGTGCTTGGTGAGAGAGAGGTCGCGGCAACAGCTTTCCGCAAGGCGCTTGAGGTCTTCAAGGACGACTTGGCAGCATCGGACAAGATTAGGGCCGCGGCGATTGGGCTTGGCCTGAAGGCCGAATGACTGAGGGTCCCTAGTCATGCGGAAAGACGTGCAGGGAGGGCGACATGAATTTTGAAGGCTTGCTCCAGCAGCGGCTCGAGACCCTTCATCGAGAAGGTCGCTATCGCGTTTTCGCGGAGTTTGAAGCGCCGCCGCGGATTTTCAGCGCAGATCATTTCGCGGCAAATGGCTCGCGCGAGGTTACGGTGTGGTGCTCCAACGATTATCTCGCCATGGGCCAGCACCCGCGGTATTAACGGCCATGCATGAGGCGATTGACGCCGTGGGAGCCGGCTCTGCCGGCACGCGCAATACTCTGGCACACCCACTTCCGTGAGTCGAAAGCGAACTTGCCGACGGAGTAGGAGGACCTAATGTGTAGAGGCGGTGACCGTAATCAAGAGACCACAACGCTGGGTCGGTGCAGCCAAAAAAACGGGAGTAACACGATGACATTTGCGAAATCCAGCCAACAGAAGAGACGGCGATCGGCCATTTTGTCACTGACTATGGTGGCCTTGGCGGTCACATGGACTTCGCCGAGCTACGGCTTCGATTTTTGGAACTGGGGCAAGTCCAAAAAATGCCCAAGCGGCACGGCCTGGAGCAAGCAGGAGAAGAAATGCGTAGCAATAAAAAAGGGATCACTGTCAGACGAGGACTTGGCGCGAGCAGGTCGGCAGCTGGCCCTGGACGGCCATTACCACGACGCCATCAAAGTCCTCGAGATGGCGTCGAATGAGAGCGATCCCGCCGTCTTGACGTATCTCGGTTATAGCCATCGCAAGCTCGGCAACATCGACCTCGGCATATCACTTTACAAGAAGGCCTTGGATGTCGATCCCGACAATGTCGATACGCGCGAATATCTCGGCGAGGGATATGTCAGCAAGGGTGAGCTTGATCTGGCTTGGCTCGAGCTTGTGGAAATCGAGAAACGCTGCGGCACGACCTGCGTGGAATATCAGGCTCTCGAGAAAGCCCTGCGGTCGGGTAGCTCGCAATATCAGTGATAGATGCCGGCCACCACCGCCCATATCGGCGTTGCCCGCCTCAAGACGATCGGATTGTGGCTACTGAAAATCCTCCTCGCAGCGTTCTTCTTATTCGCGGGCGGCGCCAAGCTCGCGGGACTCCCCGCTGTGGTTGATGTGTTTGAACGCGTAGGTTTCGGTCAGTGGTTCCGCTACTTCACCGCTCTGTTGGAATTGGGGGGCGCCGTCTTGCTCCTTTGGCCGTCGACCACGGCGTTTGGAGCGCTATTGCTAACCATTGTCAGCGTGGGAGCCTTTCTGGCGCAGCTGCTCATTTTGCATGAGGACATTATCCACACGATCGTGATGACGCTCGTCCTCGGCGCGATCGCCTGGACTCATCGTGACCAGCTCCGCATGCCGAGACGCTAGGCTTTGCGCGGGAAGGACGAGGGAATTTGTTTGGTTTTACCGCTGAGCGCTGCACAGAACGTAAGGAGTGCCGGAAACCGCTTCGGCAAAGCGAGCGCGAGGGCGGCGCTTTCGGGGCGCATTAACGTATGAGCAAAGACGGCGGCCGCGTGGATGCGGCTAGCGAAATGCGCGCGCCAGCTGGCGGTATAGGCACGACCGACATCGGCGAGGATTGAAGCGTTGTCGAGCGAGTCCTGTTCGGAGATCAAAATGCGGCAGAGAAGCCAAGCCGATTGGATGGCCATGCTGATGCCCTCGGCGATGATGGGATGTGCCTCGCCGGCGGCGTTGCCGACACGAAAAACCCCTTCGGCAAATGCTACGCGGATTCCAGGTCTGATCGGACCAGCGGAGAGCCAGATACCTCTGAGCTTCGCGCGCTTCAGCGCGTCCGCCACACCCCTGCACGAATGACGCAGATGCCGCAGCACGGCCTCCCCAGCGCGCTCTTCGCTTTTGCGGCATTGGTCCAAAGTCCTGCGGCTAATGCAGCAGGAAAGGCTTACCCGCCCCGCGTCGCTCCACACCATGCCCCCATAGCCGCCGGGAAAGACGAGCAAAGGCATGAGATCGAACGCCAGGTCGGCGCCGTCGAAATGCGCCTTAAAGGCAAGGAGGTCGGAGGCTTTATGAGGCACCCAGCAATCAGGCAGCCAGGGACTTTTCTCCCACGAACCGTTGGCCGCGACGATAGTCCTGGCGAACAGAGAAGTGTTGTCGTCACCGTGACTGATTTCGCATCGCCAGCCTTGGTTCAGAGGTTCGATATGGGCGACGCGAAAAGGTTGCCAGAGATCGGCACCGGCCCTGACGGCGGCTTCTAGCAAAAGAAGATCGAAATGCTCGCGGCCGAGCGCCCTTCCCCACTTGCCAATGCGGCCTGAGACTGCTGGCATATCCGAGGTGCTGACGCTTTCACCAGAGAAAATGCCGACGCGCCGTATTTCGGGGCCGGCCAGCCGGCGCACATCCTCAAGCAAGCCGAATTCCGCGAACAGCGGAAAGGTACTCGCCGAGATGAACTCGCCACAGACCTTGAGGCGGGGAAATTGGCTTTTCTCGATGAGTGCCACCGCCCACCCTGCGCGGGCCAGCATGAGCGCAGTGGTGGAGCCCGCGGGGCCGCCGCCGATGACAATCGCGTCGTAGCGTTTGGGCAGCGCAATTCTCAACATTTTCGCGCGACGAAGCAGTGGGTCCAAAGTCCGACGCTTCCCTCATCGAAATTCCAGCCTTGTCGGTTTGGCCACAACGCGGACAGCTCGCTGTCTCGGAAACCGGCACGAACGCTCGCTACAGCATCGTGCCGGCTCACGTGGTTGCAGCCCAGCAGCCATATTAGCCGGCTGCCGAGGAGCGGAAACGTGGCGCGGCGAGGCTCGAGAGCGATCAACACAGGGGCGAGCTTGGCGCATTGCGTGAAAATTTCGGAGATCTGCGGGGGCCGGAAATGATGGAGAAAGAGATTGGCGATGATGATGTCCGCCGGTTCCGCGATAGCAAGATATTCGAACACGTCTTGGGTAACGGGGTTCTCGCGCCAGCCAAGGTTCGAAATCGCCTGTCGCGTCTCATGGGTCACAATGTCTTGCCGGTCGACCAGGATAGTGGCGACGCCCGACCAGTGTCGCGCGAGGCGCCGGCTGAGCCGAAGCATCAAGCTGCCGTCGCCCGCACCGAGCTCGATGATGCGCCTCGGCGCATCAACTGAGTGGCGGAGCATGCGCCGAGCCATGATGGCAGGGTGCAGCATCACCTCGTTCAGTCGCCTAAGGTCGCGGCGCGACCGCACGGCGGCAGGATCATCGGCCGGCAGAACATCGAGCAACTCGGTTTCGAGGCGGCGGGGGAAGGTCATCGTAACCCACGTCCCTTCGCTCAAGCGGCACGACCGGTTCGAAACAACATCGTCTCGGCGATAAGACCGGGGCCGAACGCCATCGCGCAGCCGGCAGCGTTTCGCCGGCCAGCGTCAAGCAGCCGCTTCAGGACAAACGTTATACTGGCGGATGACATGTTGCCGAAATCGCGAAGGACTCCGCGTGAAGCCGACAGCGCCGCGGGTGCAATCGCGAAGGCACGTTCGACCGCATCGACAACGGTCCGACCACCGGGATGAACCGCCCAGAGCTCGATTGCTTTCGGATCGGCCCCTTCAAGGATTTCGTTGCCGTGATTACGAATGCCCTGCTCGATCGTCATCGGCACCTTGCCCGAGAGAACCATATCGAAGCCACTGTCCCCGATATTCCACCGCATGAACTCGGCAGTGTCGGGAAAATGCACGGCACGGAAACTATCGAGAGAAAGGCCATGGGGCTCTGCACTAACGAGAGATGCCGCGCAGCCGTCGCCCCACAAAAGAAAAGTCAGTAGTTTGGCGAGATCGCTCGTATCCTGAAGATGCAACGTGCATAGCTCGAAATTCACGATGAGGATTCGCGCCTTAGGATTTGAGCGGACGATGTGGCGCGCAAGTTTGAGGGCGTTGATCGCAGCATAGCACCCCATGAAACCTATGATGGTGCGCTCGATCGAAGGAGGCAACCGGCAGCGCTCGACGAGCTCAAGATCAAGACCCGGTGCGGTGAAGCCAGTGCAGCACGTTATGAGGATATGGGTGAGTCCGTCGCGTTCGCTCCCGAGTTCGAGCCGATCAACGGCTGTTGCGGCAAGCTCAGGGGCCTTTTCGGCAAACAGCCGCATGCGCACCGCCGTGCTCGGGAACCGGCCGCGGACATAGAAGGCGGCCGAGTCGAGCTCCGGCGTATCGTTCTCTGACGCGGGCGTCAGGAATGAATAGCGGCGCTCGATACCAGATCTTTCGGCCATGCGCCGAAATACGGTCCTTTGGCAACGATCTTCCGGAAGCAGAGTTTCGGCAAGGCGAACAAAGCCTGCGTGCACATTGTTGGGCGGTACCGCGGTCGCTATGCGGTTGATGTAAGCGCTCGTCATGAGGTGCCCGACGCTACCTTCCTCTTCAACACTTCAGGCGCAGCAGCTATTCGGCCGATCATGAGCCCGGGCAGCAGCGCAATTATGGCGCTCATCGAGCAACCGTATTGTGTATGTTTCGGCGAGGATCGCGGTCCGACAGCGAACCGTTTCACGTATCTACAGCTTCCGTGTTGCTGCGCAGCTCGCGAGGAAGATCCCGCGAACTTCGCTCCATGTCCGGTTATGGCACGAAGCGGAATGTGACTAGTCGGGGAGAATGGCTGCTTCTGACTCATAGCGGGCGTTCGCGCCCTCGCATGCCTCACTGCCAGAGGTCTCTCTTCCGCTCTGCTTCCTCTCTGCTCCGCTCTCGCAGCTGGCCAATTACGCCGCCTATCTGCGCCTCTACCCATGAGTTGAAAATTGCTTCCTGAGTACATGCCACGAAGCTGACCTGCTACCTCGGTGTTTACGTACGACACTAGGGCAGGCGAGACGTTGAGCTCCTCCACCACTTGAAACATGTATTTGAAGCCCTTGTAAGTCGGGTTGCTGGCGTCATTCTGTAGGAAGGCCCGCGCGAGTTCTTGGCGTTCGTGTTTGCTCAAAGGGCCGATGATCTTCCTAATAAGGAGGACCACCACTTGCACGGAGCAGGCGCGAACATCGGTCCCTTCCGCCTGACCCCGCCGCACTAGACCCCATACGTCGACATGACGCCTTAGCGTGGGCAGCAAACCGGGAGGAAAGCCCCAAAACAGGACCGAGAGGCAATCGTCGACAGCTCTTTTGTATGCGCGATTGGTGGCTCGCTTCTTGAGCAGTGCCTGAATCATGTGCCCCATCCCCCGAACACAAACGAAGGAAGAGCGCTCAGAGTTCCCCGCCAGCGGCCCGGCGCCGTTTTGCGTTGCAGCCTGGAGTAGCCGCGGCACCGGGCCCGCGTGGCCGATAGGTTGGATGGGAAATCGTTCCAGGCGCTAGGGGTGCATCCGCTTTTGGCACGAAGCGGACCTTTCGGGCGCTGCGCCGCGCTTCAGCTTTTTACCCATAGCCGCCTCCGGGGAACCTAGTGATTTGCTGGGCGCGGGCGCATCGGGCTTAACCCCAAAGCGACCTCTCCTTTTGCTACACCCAAGCGCAGAATGCACCGCCTGAGTTGTGAGCCGAAGAACTCCTTCTACACGGATTGACCCAAAGGCGCTTGATGTGTCGTAGCTCTTTGGAGGCGCGAGCGCATGGACCGAGAAGTTCTTTTGCTGCGGTTGGCTCAAGCGGAGCAAGAGCGCGCGAAGATTCTCGACGAGATTTCTGAGGCGTCTTGACGGGGTGCGCCACCAGTCATGAAAGCACTGACATTAACATCTCTCGCTATGGCACTGATTTTGGCATCGCCGGGCGACGCCAAGGACATTACTGACATTTCTGCCGGTGATCCTATCGTCGCTCCTGCGCCGCACCCAGACCGAGCACACCTCAAGCGAGGCGATTCGGGCGGCGATGTCCCCATTCTCCAGAAGGCCCTCAACAACCATGGGGAGCACTTGACGGTAGACGGCATCTTTGGGCGGCAAACCGAGAAGGCGGTGAAGGACTTCCAAGCCCAGAGCGGCCTGGAGTCGACCGGAGAGGCGGACTCAGGCACTTGGAGTGCTCTAGCGGCATTACCCGCTCCTGTCAGCAACCCGGCACGCGAACTTGAGATCGCACAGCGAGCCACCGATCAGGCGAAAGCGCAAGCGAGGGGGCTCGCTAGGCGGGTCGTAAGCCTGAGCTCGCAGCTCGAAAAGGCAAACGCCCAACTTGACGAGCTTCGGACAAAATTGGAGCAGACTACGTCGGAGGCCGAAGTCGGCCCAAGCTCAGCTCAAGGGCAAGCAGTCTGATCTAGAACACAATGCAAAGCGAGCTTGAGACCGCCAAGCAAGACGCAGAGCAGGCAAAAGCGAAGGCTGCGGAGGTCGCGGGGTTGTTCGCCAGTCTCAACTCGGAGCTCGAAAAGACGAACGCTCAACGCAACGAGCTTCAGACCAAATTGGCTCGGGCCACGTCGGAGGCCGAATTAGCCAAGTCTCAGCTCGAGGATAAGCAGTCTTCATCTAGATGCAATGCAAAGCGAGCTTGAGACCGCCAAGCAGGACGCAGAGCAGGCAAGCGTTAAGGCGACGGAGTTCGCCAGCTTATTCGCTAGTCTCAACGCGGAAGTTGAGAAAGCCAACGCTCAACTTGCGTCAGCGGCCAACGTCTCTGCAGACCTACAATCGTCTGGTGGCGTCCAGCAGCCGGCAGAGATCTTCGGACCGAACGAGCAGCCTCCGGCCCTCTATGTGGACACACTCGACACGTCCGCTCTCGCCACCGCTCACGTCAGAGTCGGCAACACCCTTATGGCTCAGGGCAATTTCGCCGAGGCGCTAAAGTCGTACCGGGACGGTCTCGCTGTTGCCGACCGTTTGGCCAAAGCCGAACCGGAAAACCCTGAGTGGCAGAACAAGATTGCGCTGATTTCCATCAAGGTCGGAGACGTTCTCATGGCTCAAGGCAATTTCGCCGAGGCTCTTGAACTGTACCGGCAAGGACTGGCTGTTGCCGACCGCTTGGCCAAGTCCGACCCCGTAGATGCCGACCGGCAGCGCAATCTCTCCGTTGCATACAACAAGTTCGGCGATGCGCTCGCGGCAGGAGGCAACCTCACCGAAGCGCTGAGAATTTTTCAAGACAGCCTTGCCATTCGCGAGCGGCTTGCCAAGGCCGATTCCAGCAATACTGACCTCCAGCGCGATCTCGCGATCGGTCAAGGCGCCATTGCCGCCGTGCTCGCACAACAAGGGGACGCCTCACGCGCGCTCGACTTGTTGCAACAGGCGCGGGTCATCATTGCGCGGCTCGTGAAGCAATCGCCGGGTAACCACCAGTTGTCTAAAGACCTGGCCATGTTCGATGGCAACATCGCGAAGTTGGAGCAGATCAGCGCGCCTGGCGCGGAAGCTGCCCAACCAAAACAAGCCGTCAGATAAATTTCCCGCGAATGTCCGCTCCTGGCACGAAGCGGACTTCTAACTCGTGTTGTGCCACGTCCGCTTTCCTCTCAGGAGCGGACCAAGGTGCGGTGAGGGGAGGGTGCGCGCGGTGGGACATTCGTGCCAGAAACCATAATGATCATGTGGGAAGATTGATTGCCCCACTTTTGCCGTAAGTGATTGAGTTAACTCAGTTGTCGTAGTTCGACCCTGGGCACCAAAATCCGCCAAATCTGAGCAAACCTGGATAAAACAACTAGACGTCTGCTCTAGAACCGAGAGTGGACCAACTGAACTCCGAGTGAGCCTTTCGGGGCCCTGCCTAGGCAAGCATCGGGCGCCGAACATCCCGGGGCGCCCGGCTTTGACTTCGCCGGGGTAAGCAATGAGGATGAGGCGGCCGAGCAGAGCCGGCAGGTGGTCGAACGGCAATGGCAGGCCTATGTGGAGCGGCTGCGGGCCGAGCCTGGCATCGTAATCACACAGTCGGAGGCGCACGACGACAAGTTCCTCTTGTCAGGCTTGCGCGATCCGCTCGCTGTCGACCCGCTCAAGTTCCTGGACGAGGCGGGGATCGATCCGGCCCGAGTCGTGGCGCATTTTGATCCCTATCAGGCGCTCGACCCGCAATTCGTGCTCGAGCGGCTACAGGCTTCCCTCAACCCGCCGCCTGGCGTGACGCTCTCAGTCGATGGCGACCGCATCGTGGCGCAAGGGTCGGCCTCGTCACCGTGGATCGCGCGCGCGCGCGCGGCCGGCCGCTTGCTACCGGCAGGGGCGCCCGTTTTCGACCTGTCGGCCGTGCGCAACGTCAGCGAGGGGGCGCTCGGCAAATTGCGCGACGCGATCCAGGCGCGCAGCATCCGTTTTGACAGCGGCGTGTCGCTGCCGGCAGCCGGGCAGGAGAAAATTCTCGATGAGATGGCAAGCGAGCTGAATGAACTCGCGGCCATGTCGTCGAGCCTGCACGTTGTCACCAGGGTGACGCTGACCGGACATTCGGACGACAAGGGTCAGGGCACCTCCAACCTGTCGCTGAGCGTGGCTCGCGCCGAGGCGGTACGCGCGCTGTTGAAGAAGCGCGGCGTCGATCCGGATCTGCTTGCGGTGCGCGGCGCCGGCCCGCTCGAGCCGCTCGAGGCCGAAACCTCCGAGGTCGCCCGCTCGGCCAACCGCCGGGTTTCCTTCTCGATCGCGATCGAGGAACAGCCATGACGGCGGTGCTGCAGAAGAAGATCTGCATGCTCGGCGGCTTCTCGGTGGGCAAGACCAGCCTGGTCAAGCGCTACGTCCACAGCGTGTTCTCCGAAACCTATCTCACCACCGTCGGAGTCAAGATCGACAAGAAGACCGTGGACCTCTCCGATCGAACCGTGAACCTCATCCTTTGGGACCTCGCGGGCGAGGACGATATCAACTCGTTCCGCATGACCAATCTGCGCGGCGCGGCCGGATACGTGCTGGTCGCTGATGGGACGCGCCCTTCGACCCTCGATGTCGCGCTGTCGCTGCGCCAACGCGTCGAAGCCGATTGCGGTCCGCTGCCGTTCGTATTGCTGCTGAACAAGAGCGACCTCAAGGAGCAATGGGCGATCAGCGACGCCGACTTGGCGGGGCTGCGACAGAACGGCTGGTGGGTAGAGCCAAGCAGCGCGCGAACCGGCGAAGGCGTGGAAGATGCCTTCAAAGATCTCGCGGTCCGCACCACGAGTTAAATCATGGAAAGCCTGCCCGCGAGCCTGGCCGAGCGGCTGCGAGAGCTGACCTATAACGAGCGGGCGGTCGCCTATCTGCAGGTCGATGCCGCGCTCACTCTGGTCGGCGCCGGCGGGCATCTCGACAATTATGGGCTGGCGGACATCCGCCTCGGTGAGCCGGCGGTGGAGCAGATCTTCTTTCTCGAAGGGCTTCTGCCGCTGGAGGAGACGCCCTATTTCGTGCCCTCGGTCGAGCTCGACTGCGGCCGCGCCGCCGACCTTCATTTCTATCTCGACGCCGGCACTGTGTGGGTGGTGCTGCTCGACGTCACGGCCTACCGCGACGCGACCCGCCGTCTACAGCAGAAAGCCTATGAGATGACGCTGCTCCAGGAAAAGGAGGCGCAGCTCAATCGACGGCTGGAGGAGAGGAGCCGCGAGCTAGAGGCCGCCAATGACTTTCTCGTCAGGATTTCGACGAAGATCTCGCACTATCTCGCGCCACAAATCTACAAGAGTATTTTCAGCGGTCAGAAGGACGTCACCATTCACACCGAGCGCAAGGAACTCACCATCTTCTTCTCCGATATTATGGGTTTCACCACCGCCACCGAGCGCCTGCAGCCAGAGGAGATCACGCTCCTTCTCAACGAGTATTTCACGGAGATGTCGGCGATTGCCCTCAAGCACGGCGGCACCGTCGACAAGTTCATCGGTGACGCCCTGGTGATCTTCTTCGGCGACCCCGAGACCAAGGGCACTGTGGAGGACGCCAGGGCGTGCCTCAATATGGCGACGGAGATGCAGCGTCGGCTAGCCGAGCTCAATGTCAAATGGCGCAGCGCGGGTACGGAACAGCCGTTCCGCGTGCGCATGGGTGTCAACACCGGCTTCTGCAACGTGGGCAACTTCGGCAGCGTCGACCGCATGGATTACACTGCCATCGGTGCCGAGGTTAATCTCGCGTCGCGTCTCCAATCGATCGCCGAGCCTGGACATATCGTCATCAGCTACGAGACCTACGCTCTTGTGCGCGACATCGTGGCGGCGCGCGCGTTGCCACAGATCTCGGTAAAGGGCGTTAGCCGCATGGTGGTTCCCTATGTCGTGGAGGGCGTGCTGGACGAGGCGGGGCGGAAGATTGAGATCTTTAGCGAACACATGACCGGCCTCGATTTCTACCTCGATCCCAGGGCCGTCGACGCCGCCGCCCTCGAGCGCATTCGGGAGACGCTCAGAAATGCCATTGCCGCCCTGGAAGGGCGCGGCGGGAAGGACGCTCAGGTGGGGGTCGAGCGACCGGACCAAAAGTCTTCCCCCTCTAGCGCGTCAGGAGCGGACTGAAGAGGCGGGGTACTCACGGTGGGACAATCGCGCCAGAAAGCAAGTGATCGTATGGGGGACTGACTGTCCCGCTTTTGCGTAAGTCACTGAGTTGATTGAGTTGGCGTAGTCCGCCCCTGGGCATCACTCTCTTTAGGATGCTATTCGCTCGAGCCCCGGTGATAGACGTCGTCGTACCTGACGATATCGTCTTCATTCAGATAGGCGCCTGACTGCACTTCGATCAGGAAGGCGGGAATCTTGCCGGGATTGGCCAGGCGATGTTTCTCTCCGACCGGAATATAGGTCGATTGATTCTCGCTCAGCATTTCGACCGTCTCGCCGCGCGTCACCTCGACCGTGCCGGTGACCACCACCCAGTGCTCCGAGCGATGAAAGTGGCTCTGTAGCGACAGGCGGCCACCAGGCTTCACCATGATGCACTTGACCTGATAACGGTCGCCGCGATTGAGGCCTTGATACCAACCCCACGGCCGGTGCACCCGGTTGTGTTGGGTTGCCAGATCGCCGCCATTGCCTTTCAGACGCTCAACCACGCGCTTGATACGCTCAACGTGGTCCTTGGAGGCGACGAGAACAGCGTCTTGCATCGCCACCACGACCAGATTTTCAACCCCAACCAACGCGACGCAACCGTGGTCGCTAAGCGCAAAGCAGTCGCGCGCATCCTCGATGATGATCTCGCCTGAGCCGGCCAGCACGTTGCCGCTCGGATCCTTGTCCATGAAATCCCACACCGAGGACCACGAACCAACGTCGCTCCATGATGTGGTCAACGGCACGCACATCAAGTTGTCTGCCTTCTCGGCGACGGCATAGTCGAGAGAAATGGCAGGCACGCTGCTATAGGCGCCGTTCAAGACGCGAAAGCCGAGATCCTCGGTGACCTCGGCAAGCGAGTCTCGACACCCTTCGAGGATGGTTGGAGCGTGCGTCTTGAGCAGGTTGAGCATGGTGCTTGCCTTGAACAGGAACATGCCTCCATTCCAGTAGAACTTGCCGCTGTCGAGGAATTGCTCGGCGGCGGTCAGCGAGGGCTTCTCGACGAAGCGCTGGACTTTCAGGTTTGCGCCGTCGGTGGCCTCGGTCTCGATATATCCGTAGCCCGTATGTGGGCAGTCGGGGACGATCCCGAACGTGACAAGTGCGCCCGCTTCCGCGGCGTCGAGGCCGTTCTCGATGGTCCTAGCGAAAGCTTCCGCATCGGGGATCATGTGGTCGGAGGGGGCGAGCAGCACGAGCGCGTCGGGGTCAGTCCGCGCGGCGGTCAGTGCGGCAATGCATGCCGCGGGTGCGGTGTTCCGGCCACACGGCTCGAGGACCACCGAGCCGGCCCGCGCGGCGATCTCCTCCAGCTGCTCGGCAATCAGAAAGCGGTACCGATGATTGGAGAGGATGGAGATCTCGCCGAATAGCGGGCCGGAGAGCCTGCGGCAGGTCAGTTGGAATAGGGACTCAGGGCCGGTGAGCCTATGAAATTGCTTTGGGTATGCTTCCCGCGATAGCGGCCACAGTCGTGTGCCCGCGCCGCCGCACAGAATGAAGGGCAAGACCTGCATTGCTCTGCTTAACACGGGTGGACGCGCGGCTCGGCTGCCCACATAGGGTTAAGTCTTTTGACCGTGACGGGCTTTCGGGCGAGCAGACAACGACATGATGGACGGACCGTGAGCGAAGCGGGTTTTGGTTAATTGGCCTGGAGAAGTCTGCCAGGGCGACCGCCTTCGCCGATCGGAACGCTCGCTCACGACTTTATGTCGTGACAACGTCGTTTGGGCTCAATAACTTTTGTGCTGCGACATGATCGAGCGCTGTTTCCACCAAACCGACAATTGTGAATTGTTCTTGGCCAATGGGGGCTTGGCTCGAGCCGCAACCAACGAAGAAACTCCTACGGGCCAAGTCACTGCCAGCCATGATGGAAAGCGCCGCGAGCGAGTCGATTGTATTTGTAATCGACGACGACACCTCCGTGCGTGCCGCCGTAAAGGATCTCTTGGAGTCGGTGGGAACTCAAGGTTTTTCTTTTCGAGTCGGCTGCCGAGTTCCTCGAGAGCACCATCCCGGACGCATCGTGCTGCATGGTGCTCGATGTGCGGATGCCCGAGATGAGCGGCCTCAAGTTGCAGGAGGAGCTCTTGAAGGCGGAGGTTCAGGTTCCGATCGTGTTCATCAGTGGCCACGCAGACATCGCGATGGCCGTCCGCGCCATGAAAGCCGGCGCCGTGGATTTTCTTGCCAAGCCATTCAGCACCCAGGATTTGCTTGATGCGGTGTTTGCCGCGTTGGGACGAGATCGCGCCCGCCGGACGCAAGAGGAATCGCTGTCTGCGTTACGAGAACGCTTCAGCTCGCTCAGCGTCCGCGAAAAGGAAGTGCTTTCCCATGTGGCCGCCGGTCGCTTGAACAAGCAAATCGCGGGAGACCTCGGCATAAGCGAAGTCATGGTGAAGGTGCATCGGGCCAACGGCATGCGAAAGATGCATGCGAAGTCGGTCGCCGAGTTGGTCAGAATGACCGACCTGCTGCGGGCTAGCCACTCGCTGACTTGAGCAATTGGCCCGTTAAGCCGCTTTCTTTTCGAAGCGAGCCGCAATCTCGACCGCCGGATCGTGGCCGGTCAGGCGCACGAGATCGCGGTATGCGGATTCAGACTGTATGCTGGCGGCATCCGCATGGTCATTGAGGAAGCAGTGCAGGCCAAGCTTCACGGCCAGCCCCTGCATGCCTTCGGCGGGCGTGTCGGCGAGACGCGCCTCGATGTCGGAGAGCGAGTTGTGCGCCTTCACGATCGCGTCTTCGCCCGATGCAACTTGCACAGCTTCGAACGCCGACAGCCAGTCTTGAAACAAGCCTGAAATTTTCTCGTCCATTGTTCCCTCCCAACGCGGTAGTCGACTAGAAAGTTGCAGCTCGGCGAAAGTCGCGTATGTCTGGCAATCCATTAAAGCGTGCCGAATTTAATCATGGCGCGCGCGTGCCCGTCGATGTCTAAAAGGAATGTACCCGGATGCGCCTCCCCTCTCTCCGCGTAATCGATGACGTCCACCCATTCGACATCCGGACCAAAGCGGGCCTGGCCCCGGGACATGCGGGCCACATATCGCTGTACGGGATTGAATAATAATATCGCTGTACGGGATTGAGTTTCCAGGGCTCACCGCATCGCTCTCCATTAGCGAGCACCTGGCCGAGCTTCCCGGATTAGCGAGCACGTGGCCGAGCTTGCCGGGATCGCCTAATGAGATGGCCCCCGACAACCGTATCCTTGGGCCTTGGACTGACGAAATCGCGCCCGCCGCGGCCGTTTTCGGTCTAATACTGGAATAGGCGGACGCTAGAACGCCGGCGGGAAGGCCGGGCCAGTAGCGTCGAATTGCAGCGTAGAACCGCTAGATCGAGCGTTAGATGGATGCCGAGACCGCCAGGCTCCGGGGACCGGATAGATGACAATGTGTAGGTGACTTTTTCAGGCACTTGTTTGGTGGTCGATAGACTTCAGGGCCACTCCGATCGTGATCGAATTGCGAAGTCGGGAATTGACTCAAAGCGGACCGGGGAATCGAGCCTCTCACGCAGCCGGACGGAGCCGCTTGCGCGGCTTTCTTCCCTAGGATCCGACTGAGAAGAGACTTCTACAACGGATGTTCGGCGATGAAGAGTACGCTTGGTTCTGAACCGGGGTTCATTCAATTCCAGCGAAGCCAAGCACCTTGCTGAGGCGCCGGTCCTCGTTCAACGCGTTACGCCGGGTGCGCGCGTGAAGTCGCTCTGCAGCAGATTGGCTGCAGCCCTTGAGCGCGCTACCGATGAAGGCGGGGACCTTCTCGGCTCGCCGCACGGCCTTGACCACACACCCGAGCAGGTACTTGCCCGCAAAGCGGCGGAACAGTTCATCATCGAGTGCGACAATCGACTCGTAGCTGCCTGGATCGCCTTGGCGCCCAGCGCGGCCGAAGAGCTGCCGGTCGATGCGCCGTGACTCGTGATACTCTGTCAGGATGACGTGCAGGCCGCCCGCCTCCCTCACCGTTGGGTGCAGCTGGATATCGGTGCCGCGGCCGGCCATGTTGGTCGCGACCGTGACTCGTCGCGGCTTTCCGGCGCAGGCTACGATTTCGGCCTCGCTGCGATCGTTTCGCGCATTGAGGATCACGGGAGAGAGCCCTGCCCTCGTCAACAATGCCCCGACGTGCTCCGACGCGTCGACCGAGCGTGTGCCTATCAGAACGGCCCGGCCCTGCGTTAAGGTCGCCTTCGCCGATTCGACGACGGCGTTCCATTTGAGCCGGGATTGGCTAAAGATTTGCGTGCCGGCATCTGTCCGGCGCAATCTGCGATTGGTCGGCACGCTCACCACCCGCAATCCGTAGACGGCGCGCAGCTCGCCCGCCGCTTCCTGCGCGGTCCCGGTCATGCCGCAGAGGTGGTGATAGCGGCGAAAGAACTGCTGATAGGTAATCCGCGCCAGCGTCTGGTGGCGTTGCGTAACGGCACAGCTCTCTTTCGCTTCGATGAGCTGGTGCATGCCGTGCTCCCATGATCGGTCGGGCATGACCCGTCCGGTGTACTCGTCGACAATCTGCACCTTCCCGCCGGTGACGATGTACTGCACATCGCGGTGGAACACGTGGAGCGCGGAAAGCGCCTGCCGGATGAATTCCTCACGGGCTCGGCGCATGACCCACAAGCCCGGGAGTCCTGAGGTGAGCTCGAAGATGCGGCGAGTACCATGCTCCGTCAGCCGGACCGATTTCTCGCTTGCCAGAATATGAAAGTCGTCGCTCTCAACCAGGCGCCCTGCGATTTCGAGGGCCTTGGCGAACTGCCCGGCTTCGCTTTCGGCTCCCTCCTGCAGGCCGGACAGAATGAGCGGCGTGCGCGCCTCGTCGATGAGCACACTGTCGGCTTCGTCGACGATCGCAAAAAGCAGGCCGCGCAGGAGGAGGCGCTGGGATCCGCCGAAGGGGCTGGTCTTGACAATCTCGTCGAGCAGGAGGCGCGAGCGGGACCGTCGGTCGCCCAGTGCCAGGCGGTCGCGCAAATAGTCGAACACCAGCTCCTTGTTCGTACAGTAGGTGATGTCGCACATGTAGGCTTGCTGCCGGTCCCGTGGCCCCTGGCCCTGCTGGACAAGTCCGACGCTGAGGCCAAGCGCATTGTAGACGGGACCGAACTCCTCCGCATCGCGCCGTGCGAGATAGTCGTTGACGGTGATGATGTGTACGGGCCGCCCCATCAGCGCCGCGGTGATCGCCGGCAGCAGCGCCGTCAATGACTTGCCTTCGCCGGTCTGCATCTCGGCGAGCGCTCCGCTCATCATGACGGCGCCACCGAGCAACTGAACCCGGAAATGTCGCAAGCCGCAATGCCGGCGCGCTGCCTCTCGCGCGAGTGCAAAAGCTGAAGCGATCTCATCGGCGTTGGCCCGCAGGGCGAGCAATCGCGCGCGCATCTCGTCGGCGGCTTCGCGCAGTCGCTGATCCGTCAGCGCGCCGACGCGCGTCTCCTCATCCTCCGCTCGCTGCACGAGGTGGGCGAGCCGCTTGCGCTCGAGTGCCGACAGCATATAGGGGGCAACGCCGCCCCAGGCATGGAGCAATGCCCCGTCCAGCCGGCTCTCCTTGCGGTCGACTTGTTCGGGATAGGGCGTGCCAGCCGCAGTGGTCATGGCCAGTCTCACGATTGGAGCCGGGACAGGAGGAGCTGGCGTGCTCGGCGCCAAATCTGCTGGCCAAGCGGCTCCCACTCAAGATCGAAACGCACGTAGGCGCGACTGCCGAACGCGGCCGTCGCCGAAATATCGGCCGGCAGCTCGAGGTACACCTGAAAAACGCGATTGTACGGCTCGTTGACTTGCGGGTCGCGAGGATCGATCGGCACGGGGCCGGCGCCCGTATCGCCCGAAGCGTTGCTCGGCACGTCCTTGCGACCGGCCGGCACCACCCGCAGAATGCGAGCAGGCAGGATCTCGTCCAGGCGCTCAGCCAGCCTGACCCGGACGCTGCGCAGCCGATTGCGTACGAGATCGATGTCATCCTGATGAATGGTGGCGCGGATGATGTGCGCGCTTGGCGGGAGTACGTAGGCGATTTCCTGTCCTTCCCGAATGAATCGGCCGGGCAGATCCTGGGGCTTCAGCACTGCAAACGTGCCTTCGCCCTGGCTGCGGACGATGAGGCGCCTGGCACGATCGGTCTGCGTCGCAAGCTCGGTTCGCGCATGCACCAACTCCATCGCCGTCAGCTCGGCTTTGACGCGGTCGGTTAAACGCTCGGCGGCAGTCGTCGCTTCCAGCTCGGCGACCCGCGCCTGCAGGCTGACGAGCTCGGCGTCGAGCATCGGCTCTTCGCTCTCCACCAGCGCCTCGCCGGCCATGACGCGTGCGCCCTGCTCCACCAGCAGCCGGCGCACGAATCCGTCGGTCCCGGCACGCACGATGGCGCTGTCCGGTAGCCAGACGACTCCTTCGGTCGTGGTGAAGGCCGGGAGCGGGGCAAGAAAGAGGATGACCGAAGCCGCAAGCAAGGCGCCGAACGTCGTCGCCACGGCGCGCTTCCGGTCGCGTTGCAAACGCGGGCCGGCAATCACGTACCACAGCGCCCTCTCGATTGGCCTCAGCAGGCCCGTATAGAGGCCCCAAATGGCGATCGCGACACCGACAGCGAGATACTTGGAGGCGATGAATATCGCGATCGCAAGCATGACCGCGACACGATACAAGAAGGACGCCGGCGCATAGAGGAGCAACCAGATCCGCTCGCCCCGCGTGGCGAAGAACTCCCTGAAATCCTCCGTCCGGAAGACGTATCGCTCGAGCAAGTAGCCCCAGTAGCGCGTTGCCCGTTGCGCCAGATTAGGGATTTCCAGAATATCGGAAAGAATATAGTAGCCGTCATAACGAAGGAGCGGATTGCCGTTGAAGAGCACGGTCGTGATCCCGGCGATCAGCATGACACTGTAGGCCAGCGCCCGGACGAATCCTTCCTCGACCGCAAGCCACACGTAGAGCGCCAGCGCGGCGATGAAGACTTCCACGATCATGCCGGCGGCGCCGACGAGTGCGCGCCGCCATTTGCTGCGGAATTCCGATGCAGCGGAGGCATCGACGTAGGGCACCGGCGCGAACACGAGAAACATCACGCCGAGCTCGTGCACCGCCCCCCCGAACGCCTTCACTGCATAGCCGTGTCCCAGCTCATGCAAAGCCTTGAGAACCGTGTAGCTGAGCGCCATCAGCAAGAGGTTGTCGAGGGCAAGGGTGCGTTGGGCCGCGTTGGCGGCGAGCTCCGGCCAGTGCTGTGCGGCCAGCACGATGGCCGGCAGCACAACCAGCATCCAAAGGGCTAGACCCCGCCAATCTATCAGCCATTTGACGTACGGCAGGCTGCGCTCGAAGAAATCATCGGGATGCCAAATCCGCACGCGCAGCGCCAGCGGGTTGAAAACGTTGTTCAGCCACGCGGATCGCCTCACCTTCACGGCGCGCGCGAAGAGTTCGGCCGAATCCGGGGTCGCCTCCGTCTGAAGGAGGTCAGCGGCATTGAGCTGCGACCAACAATTGTATCAGCTCATCCTGCGTCGGCGCCTCTTGCCCGAGCCGGATGCCTGCCTCTTGCCACAGCTGATCGACGGAACGGTTTCCGTCCATTGCACCAACAATTGCATAGCTCGCTGGCGACAAGCGGTGCACCCAACCGGTGGCGTGATCGTGCACGACGTACCAGACGCTGCCGCGATAGCGATGCCGATGGATGGTGGCGTGCTCGCGCAGCTTTGGCTGCAGCTTCGCAACTCGGTACCACGACGAACTCTGGAATGGCCGAGCGCTCATGATGCCGTGCTCACGGTAGATACTTCCAGGCGGTCAATCGCAGCCATTCGACGACTGCGTGCGTCCAGATCCAGAGGACCGGGCGCTGTCCGGTTTTGATCTTGGCAACGCCCTCCATCCCCGGCCGCAGACGAGGACCGTGTTCCGTCAATCGCGCTTCGACCGAGAAGTCGTTCCGGCCCTCCTCGGCAACCGTGACCGGCGTGATCTTGGTCAGCACGAATGGCAGAGGGTTCCAGGGCATTCCTGCCAACGCAACGCTGCCCTTCTGTCCGGCAGCGATGTAGCGCATGTCCCGTTCATCCACGTGGACGATCAGGCGGTAGGCGTCGAGCGGGGCTATCTCGAACAGGGTTTTGCCTTTTTCGACCGGGGAGCCAAGCATCTGGCTCAGATCGCCGGCAACGACCGTGCCATCGAACGGCGCCATGATCCGGGCCCGTGCAAGGTTGTCCTCGGCAAGCGCGAGCTGCGATTCGGCCTGTCGGATCTGAAAATCCAAGACGACGAGATCGGTGCGTTTATGGTTGGCAAGTGCGTCGCGTTGCCTTTGCAGCAGCTTGTCGCGCTCGGCCCGCCACTTCGACCGGTCCAAAAGCAGGTCTTGGTCGTCGAGGGCCGCCAGCAGGTCTCCGCTCTTCACGATGTCACCGGCGCGGACGGGAGCGGCGCGAATGAACCCTTCGAACGGGGCGACGGCGGCCCTCTGTACCTCCGCTTCCACCACCGATCTTGCGGTAACACGGTGTTCGGATTTTGCGAACGCCAGAGCTAGAACGAGAGCGACGGCGCAAATGGCGCCCAATTTCAGCGCCGGACGTCCAGCACCCAGCAGTGCCGTGAGGCCTTCACCGGCCGAATCGACGATGCGGCCGGCGATCGGCCGGTTCGCCCGCATCTGCAGGCGGACGATGGGCCCAAGCAGGGCGGCCATGGCCTCGGCCAGCTGCAACGTCTCTTTGTCGAAGGCTGTACCGGCATGACGCTCGAAGGTGAGGGCGCCGAACAACCTGCCTTGACTGTCGGCGAGCACGACCGACATCAGTGCGGCGTCTGGTGCCCTGATAAGCTCTGCGAGAGCGCGATGGGCCATTGTGACAGCACGTTCCGTCGGGGGGCTGGGCGGATAGGTCACGGAGGCGCCCTGGTCGATCGCCTCTTCCATTGCGCTCTCGATCGCATCGACCAAGCGGCCCGCTTTCTTGAAGGTGGCGGAATGCGAAATCGCACTTAGCCGAAGCCTGCCGCCGCGCCGTCTGAGGCCGACTGACACGCGGTCACATCGAAGTCTTGTGGCGAGATTGTTGGCGATGGCGATCGTCATGCCCAGCAGCCGCGGCTGCTCCTCGACCGCGGCCAGCACGTCCAAGCATGCCAAGGCTCGCGCCACATCCCCGGAGGAAGCTTCCAAGAGACGCGCCAAAGGTAAGGATTCGAGCCAGCCAGCACCCCAACGGAGCTGCTCGACGACCCGTTCGATATCCACTTGAGCTGAAGCCTGGCGAGGCGTCCAGCTTGACGGCGGCGGCAGCTATGATTCGTCCCCCGGCCCCGAGCGGCATCGCGACCAGATGGCCGACCGGGGACGGCGGGAGACCATCGACGGTGGGGCAAGCGCAATGCGGGGAAACGATGGTGCGCCGTTCCAGGAAGGCGCGCTCCGCTAGCTTGGACAGCTCGCCGAAACCATCCAAATACCCCTTCGGCCAGCTAGCCGATACGGCTGGGGATGCCTTGTCCGTCTGCCGGAGCACGACCAGCCCTGCCGTCACCCCGGCGATGCTGGCGCACTGAAGGGACAACCAGGCAGAGCAGTACGCGACCTCGTTGCCGGCGTCCGCCAGGTTGTTCCAATGCACTGAGACAGCTGGTTGCTCCCGAACGACCCGCAATTGTGGCGCATGGTGAGACTTCCCCAATCGGGGAGGAAGGAGGGATGGGCGTCCATGTCGCGGAAGCCAGCGGTCTCATCATCGATGCTTATTTCTCGGCGACGAAGCTCGCCTGGCTGCTCGCCAATATCCCCGGGCTTGCGGAGCGTGCCCGGGCAGGCGAGGCGTGCTTCGGTACGGTGGACAGCTTTCTCCTGTTCAAGCTCACCGGCGGCAAGGTGCATGCCATGGATGCGAGCAACGCCGCCCGCACCATGTTCTACGACATCCGCTCCGGGGACTGGGACGAGCGGCTGATCGATAAACTCGGTATCCCGCGCGAGCTTCTTCCCGAGGTGCGCGACAGCCAGGGCAATTTCGGCGAGGCCGCGAGCGAGCATTTCGGCGCGGCGATCCCGATCAGGGGCATCGCCGGCGACCAGCAGGCTGCTGCCTACGGGCAGGCTTGCTTTGCGCCCGGCATGCTGAAGGCGACCTCCGGCACCGGCTGCTTCCTGCTTGCTAATGCGGGAGAAAGGTCGCCTCGACCGCGCGCATGCTCGCGACCGTCTTTCATCGGCTCGAGGGCAGGCGCACCTGCGCGGTCCAGCTCCAACATGGGTCGCACTCACGCAATGAGTTCGCTATTAAACACATTCTGATACCCTAAGAAGTGTTCGGCATATCTCGTTCGTTGGGTCGAAAGGAGTAATTCTTTAGCGCTTCCTGCGCGCCTAAAGTTCTCTCCTCCCGAGAATGGAAAGAGCGGTTAAATCCTTAAGATAAGGACCCTGTAAACTTACCGACGACCAGCTCATTGGATCCTCCTGCAATTGGTGCGGTCGAGCGGTGCGGAATCTCTTTGTACTTTTTGGCCGTAGGTCCGTAGGTAGCGAACGATGCCGTTGCGGTTGGGGCAGTTTGCACAATCGATCATCAGTCGCCGGATGCGGCACACCCACGAGATCGACAAAGCCCCAGCCACTGAACAACCATCGTCGTCCGCCGCGCCGCTCATCTTCGAGAGTCTGGAGCCCCGTCTGCTTCTGGCCGCCGACCCGCTGGGCATCTCCGCGGGCTACGCGTTCAATGAGACCTCCGGCACGACGACCGCCGACGCGTACGCGTTGACGTTGGATCAGATCCAAACGGACATGGTAACACCGCTCGCAGCTCGTGGCGGGACCGATACGGTAGCGCCGACGGCTGCAATAACCGCTCCCGCCGGAGGCGCGACCGTGTCCGGCACTGTGACTTTGCCACAAGCGGCGCTTGACCACATGTCCGAGACGGCCAAGTGCAGCATGTCCCCTGGCTCATTTCGACCGACCAATCCATTTCTTCAATCACGGATACTCTCGCGCAGAGCTCAAGCGCGGCCCCGCTAGAGCATGTTCCGGAACAGGCCGCGGATCATGTGCCATCCGAAATACCACCTGGTGGTTTGCCACAAGCGGCGCTTGACCACATGTCCGAGACGGCCAAGGCGCAGCTTGCCGAGCACGTCCTCGGCTCATTTCGACCGACCAATCCATTTCTTCAATCACGGATACTCTCGCGCAGAGACTCAAGCACAACGGCCGCGCTGGGCATCTCCTCGGGCTACGCGTTCAATGAGACCTCCGGCACGACGACCGCCGACGTGCGGATTGCCAATCACGCATTGACGCAGGATCAGATCCAAACCGACATGGTGACGCCGCTCGCGGGCGCCGCTAACCAGGCTGCCACCGGGACGGTGGTCATCAATGGAGATGCCGCCGCCACCAATGACCGCGACGGTGACACTCACTCTGTCCGCGCTGAGCGGCGTTACGCAGATGCGCTTTTCAAATAACGGAACCTCGTTCTCGACTCCTGAAGCCTACGCTCCGACGAAAACATGGACGCTCTCGGGCGGCGCCGGCACCAAGACCGTCTATGCCCAATTTGGGGATGCTGCCGGCAACTGGTCGGATCGACGACGGATACCATCGTCGCTCGACAGACGGCGCCGACGATCTCCGCGCGCACCGCAACCAGCATCACGAACAATTCCAGTACCATCACGTGGACCACCAATGAGCCCGCGACCTCGCGGGTCGAGTACGGGCTAACGACCAGCTACGGCTCGACGACAGAGCTCGATCCCGCTCTGGTCACCGCGCACAGCGTTCTGCTGACCGGCCTTGCCCCCAACACCACGTACAATTATCGCGTTCACTCCATCGACGCCGCAGGAAACGAACGCGTCAGCGCCAACAGCACCTTCGCGACCACCGCCGGCGCCGATACGATAGCGCCGACGGTGCAATCGATCAATCGAGTGGGCACGACACCGACGAACGCGGCGAGCGTGTCGTGGACGGTGCTATTCAGCGAGAGCGTGACGGCAGTGGACGCTGGGGATTTTACCCTGGTGACGACGGGGACCGTGGCGGGCGCGACGATCACGACCGTGAGCGGCAGCGGGAACCAGTACACGGTGACGGCGAACACGGGGACCGGCAATGGGACGCTGGGCCTGAACCTGGTGGACAACGATACGATCCTCGATACCAGCGCCAATCCATTGGGCGGCCCGGGGGTGAATGGCAACTTCACGGGTCAGAGCTACACCATTGATAAGACGCAGCCGACAGTGACGATCACTCAAGCGGCGGGCCAAGCGGATCCGACGAACACGAGCCCGATCAACTTTACCGTGACCTTCAGCGAGACGGTCACGGGCTTTGCCTCGAACGACATCAGCTTTGCGGGCAGCACCGTGGGCGGCACGCTCACGGCGGTGGTGACCGGGACCGGCCCGACGTACAACGTGGCGGTGTCGGGGATGACGACGGCCGGCAATGTGGTGGCGAGCGTCCCGGCGGGGGCGGCGACGGATGCGGCAGGCAACCTGAGCCTTGGGTCGACGAGCACGGACAATACCGTCGCGTACAACGCCGGCGCCGATACGATAGCGCCGACGGTGCAATCGATCAATCGAGTGGGCACGACGCCGACGAACGCGGCGAGCGTGTCGTGGACGGTGCTATTCAGCGAGAGCGTGACGGCAGTGGACGCTGGGGATTTTACCCTGGTGACCACGGGGACCGTGGCGGGCGCGACGATCACGACCGTGAGCGGCAGCGGGAACCAGTACACGGTGACGGCGAACACGGGGACCGGCAATGGGACGCTGGGCCTGAACCTGGTGGACAACGATACGATCCTCGATACCAGCGCCAATCCATTGGGCGGCCCGGGGGTGAATGGCAACTTCACGGGTCAGAGCTACACCATTGATAAGACGCAGCCGACAGTGACGATCACTCAAGCGGCGGGCCAAGCGGATCCGACGAACACGAGCCCGATCAACTTTACCGTGACCTTCAGCGAGACGGTCACGGGCTTTGCCTCGAACGACATCAGCTTTGCGGGCAGCACCGTGGGCGGCACGCTCACGGCGGTGGTGACCGGGACCGGCCCGACGTACAACGTGGCGGTGTCGGGGATGACGACGGCCGGCAATGTGGTGGCGAGCGTCCCGGCGGGGGCGGCGACGGATGCGGCAGGCAACCTGAGCCTTGGGTCGACGAGCACGGACAATACCGTCGCGTACAACGTATCGAGCGCCAACGTCTTCCAGAACGAGATTCTTGCGACGGGCTTCAATCTTCCGACTGCAATCAAGTTCCTTCCCGACGGGCGCATGCTGGTGGTTGAGCTTGCAGGCACGATCAAGGTATTACCGCCGCCATATACCCAGGCTGACCCGACACCTTTCCTAATGCTCACCAATGTCGGCTCGAACAATGATGGGACCGTTCAGCAGCAGGGTATCTACGACATAGCCCTCGACCCGAACTTCGCCACCAACCACTTCTATTACATCTTCTACACCGCCGCGACGCCGAACCGTGACCGCCTGTCTCGCTTCACGGCAAATTCGACGCTGACGGGCACAGTCGCAGGAAGCGAGCTGATCCTCTACCAGGATACCCAGAACGCCAACACCGAGCACCATGGTGGCGCGATCAATTTCGGCAACGATGGAAAGATCTACTTCACAACCGGCGACTACTTCCTTGGTACCCCCTCGCAGGATCTTACCAGTCCGGGCGGTAAGATCCTGCGCATCAACCCGGACGGCACGGTGCCGACAGATAACCCGTTCTACGACGGGAGCGGCCCCAATTACGACGCCATATGGGCGCTGGGGCTGCGCAATCCCTATCGCGCCTATTACGACGTGCCCACGGGTCGGCTGCTCATCGGTGATGTCGGCGGCAACAACGCCTCGACGGCCATTGAGGAATTGAATGTTGGCGTGCGGGGCGCCAACTATGGCTGGCCCAACGTCGAAGGGACGAGCAGCAATCCAGCCTATACCAACCCTATCTACTCCTATCCGCACAACGGGCGCGACGCGGCCATTACGGGCGGGTTCGTCTATCACGGCACCCAGTTCCCCAGCAGCTACCAAGGCAGCTACTTCTTCGCCGACTACGCGCAGAACTGGATCAAGCGTCTGACGTTCGATGCGAACGGCAACGTCAATGGTGTGTTCAATTTCGAGCCCGCCAACGGAGCCGCTCGACGGGCCATACCGGCGACATCGTGTATCTGACCGAGGGCCCCGAAGGCGCCCTCTACTATGTCGACCTTGGCGTCTCGGACACCACCGGCACCGTCGGCGTCAGCAAGATCCGCCGCATCAGCTTTGTCAGTCTCCGATCTGCCGCCGGTGGTTTCTGCTTCTGCGAATCCGACGCAAGGCCCGACCCCGCTCACCGTCAATTTCTCGAGCGCTGGCTCATCCGATCCCGAAGGGGCAAACCACTCGACCTATTCGTGGAATTTCGGCGACAACACCACGTCGACAGCGGCCAACCCAACGCACACCTACAATAGTAGCCGGCCCGTATCAGGCCCGGCTCACAGTCTCGGACGGAGTGAATTCCACGCTCTCGACACCGATAAGCATCAGTGCCGGCAATCGGCCGCACGGCAACCATTCTCCTCCCCGACCGATGGAGGATTGTTCAGGGCGGGTGACGTCATCACCTTCAGTGGCAGCGCGACCGACGTCGAAGATGGCACGCTGCCCGCAAGCGCCTATACCTGGAACATCGACTTCCTGCACGAGGGGCACGTGCACCCTGGCACCCCCATCACCGGCGTGACGAGCGGCACGTTCACGATCCCGACGAGCGGGCATGATTTCAGCGGCTACACCAGATATCGCATCAGCCTTACCGTCACCGACTCGACGGGCTGCAATCGACAAGCTCTGTCACATCATACTTCCCGACAGAAGGTCAATCTCACCTTCGATACAGTGCCCGCTGGGGCGACCTTGTACCTGGACGGCATCGCCCACACGGCGCCGTTCGTCTACGACACGCTGATCGGCTTCAACCACACCATAGAAGCGCGCAACCAGACCATCGGCACCAACACATACACCTTCGCCTCATGGTCCGACGGTGGCGCGCAGCAGCATACGATCGTCGTGCCGGGGGCGGCGCAAACCTATACGGCGAACTTCAATGTCGTCGACGCCCGCTCTCGCTTTTGTGCAAGTGAATGCGGCGACACCGCAAACCAATCAATCTACGGTTACGGTTACCTACGCGAATGCGCAGGTCGTTGGAGACACCAACATCCTCGCCATCGGCTGGAACAACGCGACCTCCAACATCACCTCGGTCACCGACTCAGCCGGCAACACGTATCAACTGGCCGTCCCAACCGCGAGGGGTAGTGGCATCAGTCAGGCGATTTACTACGCCAAGAACATAAAGGCCGCCGCCGCCGGAACGAATACCGTGACAGTAGCCTTCAGTGCGTCGACGCCGTTCGTCGACATCCGCGCCCTGGAGTACAGCGGCCTCGATCTGGTCAATCCGTTCGATGTCGGCACCTCCGCTTCAGGCAGCAGCAACTCGGCGAACAGCGGCACGGTCACGACAACTGCAGCCAGCGCGCTGATCTTCGGGGCCGGCATCACGACCGGCGGCTTCTCTGCGGCGGGGGCAAACTTTGTCAACCGCATCATCACCACCCCCGATGCGAGACATCGCCGAAGACCGGTTTGTCACTTCGACCGGCACATACAGTGCAACCGCAGCTCTCGGCGGCTCTGCCGCGTGGGTCATGCAGGTCGCGACATTCAGGGCTGCGGCCCCCGGCGGCGGCGATACGATAGCACCAACCGCTACCATAACTGCTCCCACCGGAGCAGCGCCCGTCTCCGGCACCGTGACCATTACAGCCAATGCCACGGACAATGTCGGCGTTGCCGGCGTGCAATTCCTGTTGGACAACAATGCCCTCGGTGCCGAGGACACGACGTCGCCCTACAGCGTCTCTTGGAATACGACGACGGCTGCAAACGGCACGCATACGCTCACCGCGCGAGCCCGCGACATCAATGGCAATACCGCATTGTCGGCGCCGGTGACGGTCAACGTCGCCAATGCAATCCCTGCAACCCCCGCTTTTGTGCAAGTGAATGCGGCGACACCGCAAACCAATCAATCTACGGTTTCGGTCACCTACGCGAATGCGCAGGTCGCTGGAGACACCAACATCCTCGCCATCGGCTGGAACAACGCGACCTCCAACATCACCTCGGTCACCGACTCAGCCGGCAACACGTATCAACTGGCCGTCCCAACCGCGAGGGGTAGCGGCATCAGTCAGGCGATTTACTACGCCAAGAACATAAAGGCGGCCGCCGCCGGAACGAATACCGTGACAGTAGCCTTCAGTGCGTCGACGCCGTTCGTCGACATCCGCGCCCTGGAGTACAGTGGCCTCGATCTGGTCAATCCGTTCGATGTCGGCACCTCCGCTTCAGGCAGCAGCACGTCGGCGAACAGCGGCACGGTCACGACAACTTCGGCTGGCGCGCTGATCTTCGGGGCCGGCATCACGACCGGCGGCTTCTCTGCGGCGGGGGCAAACTTTGTCAACCGCATCATTACCACCCCTGACGGGGACATCGCAGAGGATCGGTTCGTCACGACGACAGGCAGCTACAGCGCCACAGCGTCGCTCGGCGGCTCTGCCGCGTGGGTCATGCAGGTCGCGACATTCAGGGCTGCGTCAGGACCGACGGCGTAAGGTGGCCGTCCCCGAACCGGTTACGCCACAGACTAGTTCGTGCCCACTGCGAAGTTGCCACGCAACGAGGCACACCGGCTCGAGCCGCTCGCCATAAAGACGCACTGCTAGATTACTCGTTGGGTTTCGATGAGTGCTAAACATCGATGACCCAATGCATCGCAGGCCGCTCGCTCCAGCGGTTGACATCGGCAGCAAGCATCAGGGTCCTTCATGCCATGGTGAAGCGGCAGTTCCCTTTGCCTTGCAAAATTGGCAAGCAAGCTAGCCACCGTGAGGTCGGCCCCGCTGAAACGGTCTCCAGCAATGTAGGCGCGGCCGTCGGCGAGCTTGCCGTCAAACCAGTCCAACTCCGCTGCCAGCTTCGATCGAACTCTCCAATGCGACTCCCGGCCCCGATATAGTACATCTGCATCATGATTCGCCATGCCACTGGCCACATCATCGCCGATTTGACGAGATGTGAGGAGCTTGGCAGCATTTCGGCGATGCCAGACGTCGAACATGAATGCCGATAATTTCATCGGCGCGTGTTTGTAGCAGCCTCCTCGCATACGAGTGTGCCTGAACGTCACTTAGCGGGTGACTGCTGCGACCGCCTGGTGGATAACGCGCCGCTGCATGTGATGAGGTGGCGGCGCGAGTACGAGTTTATGACGTCCCGCGATCGCACCGCAGGCTCTCAAGGGCAAATGCGCTCTGCGACAACGTCAATCCAATTCGTAACTGGGACAGCGACTGAACTAGAGTTCCTTACCATCCCCACCATTACGGCGGCCAGTTTAAGATCTTCTTCCTTTGAATGAACACCGGACCACCAGAACTCGCCGCGTGGGTATCGCAATCGGTGAACCAGAGGTCCTGATCTCGCGCCAGCAGGTGGCACCCAAAGTGACCGGTCAACACGTACCGTCGATCAGCGGGATAAGATGCATGCACGAGCGAAATGTCGGAGCTCTGAACCTCGGCACGATCGAGTTCCAATGGAGCAATGTTATTGAGATCGTCCTTCAGCACGATTAGCACCACATCTCGCAAAAAGGCGCGTCGAGGGACATCTTGAAAAGGTATGCTCGGAAAGAATCGTACTTGGACCGACGTACTCATATTCAGGGGGAAAATGGAGACACTTGGCGGTCGAATGACCCAGCCAGCTCGACCTTCTGACACCCGCCAAAAAATGTATTTGATGGAGGGGGAAAGGCTTGCGGCTCCATGGATCCATAACGCAATGAGCTGCCGTGATGACGAGGTTGGTCGCGATAAGAGAACCTGTGCACCTACTCGTGCGCCGGTATCCGGTCACGTTGATTTGGCCGATTGCACCCCATGGTGCGCCCAGTTGCTCAATCACTCTCCTATCGTCATTGCCTAGTATGCCGGGTTGCGGTCTCCAGCGAATGTGCGAACGATGGCAAGAGCAGCACGTGACACAGAAGATGCCTACTGTGTAGCCCACGTGCAGTCTGAGCCCTAAGCGATCTCTTCGGCCGATCACAGAGAAGCTCGTAAGAGGAGACGCGCTTGCTTTGCCTGGGCTGCTGAGCACGGCACAGTATAGGACAAACCTTAGGAGCGAGCTAACGCTGGCACTCCTCGGCTCGGAGTTAGATCGTCGCGGGAACGTGAAAGTCTCGTTTCCTACTAGGATCCACGGATCAGCTTGACCCGCACGCCAAGTGCTCACTCGAATTGCTACAAGCTGCAGTAGCGCCGTCTCTCACAGCTTGAACATCACATGGCGCGCCTGTCTTGAGAGCGATACGGGGCGCGAGGTTTTTTCGAGTCGTGGCTAAAGCGCTTGGGCATGCTGCGCTTGAAGCCTAGCGCACACACTGGCAATTTCATAGACTTAACCATCGACCGGCGCGCGGGTCGGCTCCTTCGAGCCTTAGTTACACCGAATTCGCCGCATTTGATTGCCGCTGTGTGTTCTGTCTTGCGTACCTGCGGAGCAGCGATGCCGCTCGCTTATTGGAACACAGCCAAAACGGCTTTTTGGATTGTCATTCGGTCCGCTGACCCTTCGCTCGAGAAAGATGACGAGCTTGCACCTGCGTTGCTCGCCAGCAGAACCCATCGTGAAAATTTCGCTTCGGAAGCTAGCAAACGCTTGTCATGCCGCGTCCAAATCATTTCGCCAATTCCGACCTGGAACCTTGATTTATCTGCAGGCTTTAGAAAAGTGACAGGCGTCCAGAGCAGGCATCGTAAGTCCTGCGCGGAAGGCTCCTGGCGGCGTGGCGGGGCGGCGGCCCTCGCGTGTCTAGCCATGGGAGCCATTTTCTGCGCGCACCCTGTCGCGGCCGAAACGCTGCAAGAGGCGCTTTCGAACGCCTATCTCATCAACCCGGTGCTGAGCTCCGAGCGCGCCAGACTACGCGCCACCGACGAGCAGGTTTCCGTCGCCAAATCCGGCTTGCGCCCTAACATTAGCGCCTCCGGCGACGCTGCATTCCAGAATCAGGAATCCGACATTGTCGGTGGTAGCCGGCAGCAGGTTCAACAAAAGGTTCAACAGTGCGATGAGGCGACCCAATTGACTGAGCCGGCCTTCTGCGCCTCGCTCGCTGCACAACAAGCAACAACAACAACAACAACAACAACAACTTTTCAGCGACAGCGACAGCGACGGGGTCACCCATCCGCGCGGCTATTCCGTTCAACTCAGCCAGCCCATCTTCGAGGGCTTCCAGAACATCAACGCCATCCGCCAGGCCAAGGCCACCGTGCAGGCCGGCCGTGAAGGCCTTCGCGCCGTCGAGCAGACCACGCTTCTCAACGCCGTCACCGCCTATGTTGACGTGGTGCGTGATCAGGCGGTGGTGCGCTTGCGCGATTCCAACGTCGAGGTGCTGACCGAGCAGCTCCGCCAGACCAAGGACCGCTTCAATGTGGGCGAGGTGACGCGCACCGACGTTGCCCAGGCCGAGGCGCGCCGGTCAGACGCCATCACCCAGCTCTATGCCGCGCAAGCCAACCTCAAGACGAGCCGCGCCACCTACGAGCAGATCATCGGCCATCCGCCCTCGAACCTCGTTCACCCGCCATCGATCGTGCATCTGCTTCCGAGCCAGCTTGAAGACGCCATGACCTTGGGCGATGGACAGAACCCCTTCATCCTGAACGCGGTCTATCAGGAGGAGGCCTCGCTCTATAACGTGAACCAGATCATGGGCGAGCTGTTGCCGCAAGTCACGCTCGACGCGCAGTACGAGCAGCGCTTCGGACTGAGCAACACGCTGAAGGAGCAGCAGGTCACCACCGTCATGGGGCGGGTGAACGTGCCGCTTTATCAGGGTGGCGGGGTCGCCGCGCGCATCCGCCAAGCCAAGGAGACCACCAATCAGCTCAAGAAGGAAGTAGAGGACGCGCGGCTCCGCATCCACGCCGAGGTGATCTCGAATTGGGGCCTGCTCCAATCCACCGCATCGCAGATTACGTCGGCGCAGGATGCGCTCGAAGCCAACCGCATCGCGCTCGAAGGCGTGCGCGAGGAGGAGAAGGTCGGTCAGCGCACTACGCTCGATGTGCTCAACGCCGAGCTCGAATATCTCGGCTCGCAAATCCAGCTCGTCACCGCCAAGCGCGACCGCGTGGTGGCCGAATACGCGATCTATGCCTCAATTGGCCGGCTAGATGCACAAAGTCTAGGTTTATCGGTACCTTACTACGACCCGCTTGAGCACTATGAGATTATCAAGAACAAGTGGTTTGGGCTCAGGCCGCCCGCTCCGCCGGCCCCCGACGAGTGATCAATTTGGGTCACAATCACGACCCCGCCCCCGTCAGGGAACGCCCAACCGCATCTAGCAATGACGATATCGATGATATCGACGCTATCCTCGACGTGACCGGGAAAGCACCGCCCTCTTTACGTCTGTCTGTGGCGTCAGTAGTGGGACATCAGAGCGCCGATAGGGCTGGTCAGCTAAGTGCCTATTTAAGGTTCGGCCTTTAGCTGCGCATCGCCTTTGAGGAACGCGCTCGCCCCAGCTCATTAGAAGTACGCCGTTTGAACCTGGGTGTGCCCAGGGAAGAAAGAGAAAGGGAGTATCCGACGGCGCGACAGGCTACCCCCTGAGAGGGACTTACCCTATAGCGAATGAAAACGCACACTAGCTCATCACCGTTGGGGCATGGACAGGTACCGGTGACGCGAGCGTCAAGACTCACGCCTGACAAGAACAAGGGAGGTGAGCGATGACGATAGATCCAAAAAAAATCCGTGAAATTGCTCGTGTGTGCGCGACACCTCGGGCTCCGAGCGCTGAAGAACACGACATCTTTGCCAATCTAGCTTTGAAGTGGGCTCTGAGCCATTGCTCTTGATAGAGAGACTCGGGTCGCAATTGATCTGGACCGTTTCGAGGACGACGGCGGTGCACCTAGTGTCAGCATCGCCGCAGAAGGTCCGAATTACTAAGTTCACGTCGGGGCATGGCAATCGGCAAACAAAGGCCTGCGAGCGGTCGTTTACCCGTACTACGGCTCCACGATTCTCATGCTGGCGTGTGTCGTGCTGTAGCTAGGCGTGTTTCTGGTTCGCCGGCCAGCATGGCCGAAAGTGGGTGGACCGAAAGGCCTCAGGCACATGCGAATGATCGCGAAATGGAATGCGAAAAATGCACGAGAGCACCCTAGCCGGCTTGGCCAGACACTTCGTGACCAGGTTGATGTCTCGATACCGGGCTAGAGCGGACGAGCTCGCATGGCGCAGAGCTGCCAATCGGGGTCGGTCGAACCGGGCATGGGAGTGGATCGTCGGAGCGGTGTTCGTGATTGTAATCATTCTCACCGGCTACCGCTTAGTTCAGACACAACAGCATTTGGAGACAAGGCAGAGCGAACTTGCGAACGTTAAGCAGGCGGCAGATCAGGCAAAAGCGCAGGCTACGGAGCTCGCGAAACGGGCCGCCAGTCTCAACTCTGAGCTCGAGAAAGCAAACGCTCAACGCAATGAGCTTCAGACCAAATTGGATCAGGCCACCTCGGAGATCAAATCAGCCCAATCCCAGCTTGAAGACAAGCAGTCTCCTAGGAGCATGCAGAGCGAACTTGAGAACGCTAAGCAGGCGGCAGATCAGGCAAAAGCGCAGGCTACGGAGCTCGCGAAACGGGCCGCCAGTCTCAACTCAGAGCTCGAGAAAACACACGCTCAACGCAATGAGCTTCAGACCAAATTGGATCAGGCCACCTCGGAGATCAAATCAGCCCAATCCCAGCTTGAGGACAAGCAGTCTCGTCTAGGAGGAATGCAGAGCGAACTTGAGAACGCTAAGCAGGCGGCAGATCAGGCAAAAGCGCAGGCCACGGAGCTCGCGAAACGGGTCGCCAGTCTCAACTCAGAGCTCGAGAAAGCAAACGCTCAACGCAATGAGCTTCAGACCAAATTGGATCAGGCCACCTCGGAGATCACATCAGCCCAATCTCAGCTTGAGGACGAGCGGCCTAGTCTAGGAGGCGAGCAGAGCGAGCTTGCGGACGGGAACTAAGCGAACGACCTCGGTGGCGAGCAGATGCAGGCACGAAACGCCCAGTCGGGACATGCTGATGGCGCAAGGATCTCGCCGAGGCCTGAAACGGGCCGGGATCTCTCGATGTCTTCAGCAAGGTCGGCGACGTGCTGATGGCGCAGGCAATCCCGCTGGAGCAAAGCAAACGTTAACGACTATATGGTGTTCCGAGGGCTCGGCCAAGGTCGAAGAAATGCCGGCCGGCAAAGTGATCTACTCGCCTCTTATGTCAACGTTGGCGACTTCCTGATGGCGCAAGGCAATCTTGCCCAGGCGCTGAAATGGTACCGGGAGGGCCTGGCTGTCGAACTGGCTGGTGCAGACCGCTTGGCTAAGGCCGACCCCGAAAATGCCGTCTGGCAACACAACGTTTCGCTGTCTTACAGCAGGGTCGGCGACGTGCTGATGGCGCAAGGCAATCTCGCCGAGGCCCTGAAATCGTACCAGGACGGTCTGACTGTTGCCGCCCGCTTGGCCAGAATCCAACTCAGAAAACGCAGGCTGGCAGCGCGAATGCCTCTCCATTTGATACACTAGGCAAACTGATAGAGGCGATGTGATAAAGCAGGCATGTTGTTCAAGGAGAGTGCGAATGTTTGCGGATCACAGTATCGGCGAAGCTGGAGCAAGAATGCACCAAGTTCTCTGAGCCATCCCGAAATCGTAAGTCAGCCGCTAACAAGAGCTGACTGTGATAAGGCGAGGATGCAGTGGAGCGATAGCGCGAATGTATGCGGGACCAAATCGGAAGAATCGAAGACTCGGGCTGCATCACAGGGTTCGCCCGAAGCGCTGACCGACGGCACCGCCAGTCAGCCACTGACACGAATTGACTGCCATAAGGCAAGCATGGCGTGGAACGAAAGTGCGAATGTTTGCGGAGAAAAATCGGAAGGAACGGAGGCAGGGGCGGCACCAAAAATAGAAGCCGGCCCGCAAGCATTAACGACCGCTGCATCAAACCGACCTCTGACTGGATCCGATTGCGATAAAGCCGGCATGGCGTGAATAGCGCACGAACGTCTGTGGCCAAAAACCGAAGGATTGAAAGGCCAGGCTGCTTCAGTAGCGCAATAGCGAAAGCACTTGAAGGCCGGAAGCGCTAAGCCCAAAGCAGCTAAGTCAGCGAAAGTGCCGCGGATCGCTCGCCGCGCGCCGTCGAAGTGATCTTCAGACGACGGTCGTAATTGAACGCTCGTAGCTCTTCGTGGACTTGATCGCCTCGCCTGCACGCAAAATTAGCGTGCTGTATCCGTGCCTACTATTTTCTCACCGGATACTCCTTGTGAGCTTTACCGGCGGGTAAGCGGTCAGGCGCAAACTTTGTGGCCCGCCCTCCTGTTCTGCGTAGGCGGTGGAAATTGGGAAGCGGCCTCAAGGATCCTGCTCTCGGGGCCGTTTCTCACTTCGGAGGTTAAGAGGAAGGCCACACGTGACATGCCGAAATTCGTTGCTCTCTGGAGCGCCCTCGTCGCCAGTGTCGCGACCTTCGCTTTTCCTGCTAACAGCTTCGCCGCACCCGAAGAGAATATCTCAATCGAGACTCTGCTGAAGGCTGGCTGGCAGATTGCCGGCTATACCAGCACGCTCGATAGCCGGTCGGCGTTCATTCTGTTTCGCCATGCCGACGAGAGCTACCTCGTGCAGTGCCGCGCAAGCTACGACGTAACCCGCACGCCTGCCGCCCACTCGCACTGCTACAAGCTGGAGTAGCGCTCCTGGCTGGCGCCAAGCGTTCTTGAACTGGGTCGTGGCCTGCACTAGCCTGTCACCCTCTCCAGCCTAGAGCGGAGCGGAGCGTTGGTTTTTCCGAGCGACCAGACTGTCCGGCCAGGACCGCCGCGGCCTTCTTCCGTCAAGCGGCCAGGCGTCTTTACGCTCGCTCCCGGCGAAGAGCGCTACACTGTGCCCGGCGGTGGGGCTATCGCCGTACCAATCCACGCCGGCGACCGGTTGCGGCTCGTTGATGTTGAAGGCATGCAGCGTTGCGAGCTGGTAACCGCCGATGCCGCCGGCGTAATCGATCCTGCCATCCTGGGCGCTCGCGGAAACAGCGATGCGAGCGGGCTCAAGCAGATTCTGAGCGGGACGAGCGAAAGCGCGCATGCGGTCCGCGCTGGGCTCGAGCGGCGCGGCATCGATCTCGCCAAAGCTCGCGCCATTACTCTGTTCGGGGGAGAGTCCCGCGCGGGCGATTTAGCCGAATTCACCGTGTCACGAGATGGGCTGTTGATCGCGGCAGCGCCGGGCGCGCCGATGGAGGCAGGTGCCCAGGACACAGCAACGCCGATCCGCCTGCACATCCAACGAGCGCGCATTCGCCCGCCGAACGAGACGCTGCTGCCAGAGCCTCTTGCCGATCCACTACACGATATCCGCGTCAAGCATTCGACGGCTGAGGCCTATTTCGTGCGTGCCGGCGAGTACATCCAGATCATCGACGTCGCCGGCCGGCAATGCACCGACTTTCAGTGCTTCGCGGCGCGCAAGCTTGACAAGGGCGTCGAGCATCCGCTCGACGTCACCACAACGCGCTCGCTGATGGGGCAGAGCTATCCGCACCCAGGCCTCCGCTCCAAAGGCTTCGATCAGGGCATGGAGCCGCTGGTGGAGGAGGTGCGCGACACCGTCGGCCGCCACGACGCCTTCGGGCTTGCCTGCAACGCGCGTTTTTATGACGACCAGGGTTATCCCGGCCATGTCAATTGCACGGACAATTTCAACAAGCAACTCGCGCCTTACGGCATCGCCGCGCGCAAAGGGTGGATGGCGCTCAACTTCTTCTACAACACCCGCATCGACGCCAGCAACGTATTCTATTTCGACGAGCCGTGGTCGCGCCCCGGCGATTATGTTCTGCTGCGCGCGCTCACCGATCTCGTCTGCGTCTCGTCGTCTTGTCCGGACGATATCGATCCTGCTAATGGATGGAACCCCACCGACATCCATGTGCGCACCTATTCCGACAAACAGAGCTTCTCCAGGGGAGTGGCCTACAGGATGACGCCAGACGCCGAACCCCAGCTCACGCGCGAGACTGCGTTCCATCCGCGCTTCTCGGCGTTGACGCGCAATTACACCGAATATCGCGGCTATTGGTTGCCGAAGTTCTCCAATGACGGGCCGGTCGCCGAATATTGGGCCTGCCGCGAGCGCGCCGCCATCATGGACCTCTCGCCGCTCCGCAAGTTCGAGGTCACCGGCCCCGATGCCGAGTCGTTGCTGCAATACGCGCTCACCCGCAATGTGCGGAAACTCGCCGTCGGCCAAGTGGTATACAGCGCCATGTGCTACGAGCATGGCGGCATGATCGACGACGGGACGCTATTTCGGCTCGGCGACAACAATTTTCGCTGGATCGGCGGAGATGATTACGGCGGCATCTGGCTGCGCGAAATCGCTGAGAAGCTCGGGTTGAAGGCCTGGGTGCGCTCTTCCACCGATCAACTGCACAACGTCGCGCTGCAAGGACCGAAGAGTCGCGACATCCTGCGGCAAGTGATCTGGACGCCGCCGACGCAACCCACCTTGGATGAGCTCGGCTGGTTCCGCTTCACCATCGGGCGCATCGGCGGATTCGACGGCGCGCCGGTCGTCCTGTCGCGCACCGGCTATACCGGGGAGCTCGGCTACGAGATCTTTTGCCATCCCAAGGATGCGCTCACCGTGTTCGATGCGATCTGGCAAGCCGGCGAGCCGCACGGGCTCATGCCCCTCGGGCTGCAGGCGCTCGACATGCTGCGCATCGAGGCAGGGCTCGCCTTCGCCAACTACGAGTTCAGCGACCAGACCGACCCGTTCGAGGCCGGCATCGGTTTCACCGTGCCGCTCACCTCAAAGAACGAAGACTTCATCGGCCGCGAGGCGCTTGCTCGCCGCAAGGCCAACCCGCAGAAAATGCTGGTCGGTCTCGAGATGGAAGGCGATGAGCCGATCGGCCACGGCGACTGCGTCCATACCGGGCGCGCGCAGATCGGCGTGATCACGAGCGCCACCCGTTCACCGATCTTGGGCAAGACCATCGCGCTTGCCCGCGTCGATGTCACCCAAGGCGCGCTCGGCACCGAGGTTGAGGTGGGCAAGCTCGACGGCCACCAGAAGCGCTTGCCAGCGCGCATCGTGCGCTTCCCGCATTACGATCCGGAGAAGACCCGGGTACGCTCCTAGCCTAGATGATACGCGCAGTTCTGCTCGATCTCGCCGGCGTCGTCTATCAAGGCGAGCAGCCGCTGCCGGGCGCGGTTCAAGCCATCGCGAGCTTGCGCAATGCCGGCTTTCGCCTGCGCTTCCTCACCAACACCACGCGCATGCCAAGGCGCGCGCTGCTCTCGCGCCTGAGCGGCATGGGCATCGCCATCGCCGATGACGAGTTGTTCACGCCGGCGCAAGCGGCGCGCACCTGGCTCGCTGCGAAGGGGCTGTCGGCGCACCTGCTGATCCATCCAGCCCTGGAGGAGGACTTCGCGAACCTGCCGGCCTCGGGACTCGAGGCTGTGGTGGTTGGCGACGCCGCTGATGGCTTCACTTATGCCGCGCTCAACGAAGCCTTCCGCAAGCTGCTCGCAGGCGCCGCGTTCCTCGCGCTCGCGCGCAATCGCAGCTTCAAGGACGAGGATGGCGAACTGAGCCTGGACACCGGCGCCTTCGTGGCGGCGCTGGAATACGCCACGCAGCGTGAGGCGGTACTGCTCGGCAAGCCTGCTCCGAATTTCTTCCAAGCCGCGCTTGCCAGCATGGCCTGCGACGGCAAGGAGGCGGTGATGGTTGGCGACGATGCGGAAGCCGACGTTGCCGGCGCGCTTGCGGCAGGTCTCGGCAGCGCCCTCCTCGTCCGCACCGGCAAATACCGCCCCGGTGACGAGACCAAGGCAAAGCCAGCGCCGAGCGACACGGTCGCAGACCTTGCAGCGGCGGCACGATGGATCATGGAGCGCCGCGCCTAGCGAAAAGGCCGCCCAAGAGGGCGGCCTTTCTGTGCGACGTCTATTCCGCGGCAGCCTTACCGCCTTTGACCGCAAGGAACGCCTTCATTGAGTCGTCCATCGCCTCGAGCCAGGGCGTGTGATGAACCGGCGCCATGGTTCCGGTGCAGGGCGATTTGAACGCTTTGTTGCGATAAGCGAGGATGGAATGCTCCTTGTCGTGCTCCCACTCCCTGAACTCTTCGACCGTCATGTCGATGTCGAACTTCGGGTAGTCGGTCGCCTTGCAGAGCTCCCGCACATAATCGGCCTGGAAGTCGATCTTCTCGAAGGCATCCTTCAGAGCTTCCTCGCGCTTCACCCAGGCGTCGTCGTCCTTCTGCATCTCCTCCTTCGACGGCAGCTTGATGCGGCCGAGGATCACGTCGCGCGCGTACCAGGCCTGCGCGTCGAACATGGAGAAGGTGTAGAACTGGTCCTGCATGCCGAGATAGGCGAGCTTCGGATTGTCGAGCCAGAAGATGCCTTTGTAGAGATGGGGCGGATGCATGCGATTGTGCGTGCGCAGCTTCAGCTCATCGTCGAGAAACGGGAAGTGATGCTGATATCCGGTGCACAGGACAATGGCGTCGAACTCTTTGCTCGAGCCATCCTTGAAGGAAACTTTCTTTTCCTCGATCTTGGTCAAAAGCGGGCGCTCATCCATGGTCTGCGGCCATTTGAAGCCCATGGGTACCGTGCGCCAGCACAGGGTGACGGACTTGGCTCCGTATTTGTGGCATTGCAGACCGATGTCCTCGGCCGAGTAGCTCGCGCCGACGATCAGCACGTCCTT
Source organism: uncultured Alphaproteobacteria bacterium (assembly GCA_963827365.1). GTDB lineage: Bacteria > Pseudomonadota > Alphaproteobacteria > Rhizobiales > Methyloligellaceae > Methyloceanibacter. The sequence continues at coordinate 41,511 of CAWHAX010000017.1, forward strand.
GCCCTTGAACTCGTCGGCGCTGCGGAAGTCATGTGCATGCATGATGCGTCCGGGGAACGACTCGATTCCCGGGAAGTGCGGCACATTCGGCACGGAAAAATGTCCCGTCGCCACGACCACCCAATCGAAAGTATCGGTGCTGAGCTTGTGGTCCGGCAGGTGCTCGACGGTGACCGAGAACTTGCCTGACGCCTTGTCGTATGCGACGTGGCGCACCGCGGTGTTGAACTGAATGTATTTCTTCAGGTCGCCATCCTTGGCGCGGCCGGTGATGTAGTCGTAGAGCACCTCGCGCGGCGGGAAGGACGGGATCGGCTGCTTGAAATGCTGATCGAATGTGTAATCGGCGAACTCCAAGACCTCCTTGGGCCCATTCGACCACAAATATCGATACATGCTGCCGTGCACCGGCTCGCCGAATTGGTCGAGACCTGCGCGCCACGTGTAGTTCCACAGGCCGCCCCAATCGCTCTGCTTCTCGAAGCAGACGATGTCGGGGATCTTCGCTCCCTTGATCTCAGCTTGTTGGAACGCCCTCAATTGGCCGAGCCCACATGGGCCCGCTCCGATGACAGCGATACGATCTGTCATGACCATACTCCCTCGCTTGATCGACCTCCGAGCAGCAACATTACATCATTGTTTGCTTGATCGCTTAGTATTGTCCAGAGGTCGAGAACGGGTCTAAGGTTATTCCTTGCTCGTGAAGCGGCGGCGAGTTTTCTCGCGAGCGAGGGAGTCCAAAGCGGACTCTTTTATGATGGTTGCACCGTTCGAGTCGGAGGGACCAATGACGACGAAAGCTAGGTTTAGTGCGATTGACCGCCGCAAATTTCTGACAACCACCGCTGCCGCGGCTCTGTTGGTCGGAGTGTCCACACCCAAAGTGGTCTTCGGCGCCGACAAGGTCCTGAAGATCGGCTTCCTCGCGCCGCTGACCGGCGCTGTCGCCGCCTGGGGCAAGCCAGGGCTCGACGGCCTGCATATCTGGGCCGACCGGGTCAACGGCGCCGGCGGCATTCCGATCGGCGACGATAAATACAAGGTTGAGTTCGTCGCCTATGACGACGAATACGATCCGGGCAAGGCGCGCACCGGCGCGGTCAAGCTGATCAAGGAAGACGGCGTCAAGTTCATCATCATGCTCGGCGGCGACCCATGGCCAGGCGTCTTCCCGGTGGCGTAAAAGGAGAAAATGCTGGTCTCAACGCTCCTGCCGAGCGACTTGACGCCTGACACCACCATGCTGGTTGCGCCTTGCGAGGTGCATCCGATCTACAACGTGACCGGCGTCGAGTGGCTGGCAGGAGAACAAGCCCGACATGAAGACCGCGGTGATCTGCGCACAGGACGATTCCCTCGGCAAACCGTCAGTGGCCACTTATCTCGCAGCCTTCGAGGCGGCGGGGATCAAGGTTATCGGCGATCCGATCTTCTTCGATCCGGCAACCACCGACTTCGCGCCGATCATGTCGAAGATGCTGGCCGAGAAGCCGGACATCCTCTGTCTCGACACCTGCTACGCCGACTATGTGCATCCTCTAACCGAGCAGGCGTTCCAGCAGGGTTTCAAGGGCCAGATAATCTCATGCACGGCCGACTTCTATCACAAGATGATCGACAAGACCTCCAAGGAATTCATGGAGGGCTTCATCTTCCAGTTCCCGGACTTCGACGATCCGGCGCTGAACGAGCCGCAAATCAACTTCAAGGACCCGAACGGGTTCTACGAGGAGTACAAGAAGCGCTTCGGCGAGGGCGAATGGAGCGCGGTGTCGTGGGAATATTCCTCCATCATGAACCTGTGGGCTGACGCGGCTGAAAAGGCCGGGACCTCCGATCCCGAGGCCGTGCTCACCGCCATGAAGGCAGGCGGCAAAGGCAAGCACATCTTCGGCGAAGCCGAGTGGTGGGGCAAGGAGCTGTTCGGCATCGACAACGCCCTGGTCGGCAACTGGCCGGTGGTCGTCATCAAGGACGGCAAGGCGAGGATCCAGCAATACAAGTCCATCCCCGACTGGTGGGCGAAGAACAAGGATCTGATGATCAAGCACATGACGGCGCTCAATCAGATGTATTTCCAGCGCAAGTGAGCTTGTCCGGGTTTCCGGCGCCCCGTCCTTGATACAGGGCAAGCGTATCGCGGAGCGTTGGGATGACGCTTGAGCTGTTCTTTCAGACCGTGGTGAACGCGACCTACGCCGCGAGCTACATGGCGCTCATCGCCGTGGGTCTCGTGCTCATCTTCGGCGTGATGGGCGTCATCAACTTTGCCCATGGCGAGCTGTATATGGCCGGCGCCTATGCGGTGGTCGCGCTTTATGCCGGCATGGGGATCAACTTCTTCGTGGCCGTGGCGATCGGGCTCCTATTTGTCGGGCTGCTTGGGCTTATCATGGAGTACGGGCTGTTCCGACCCTTACGCGATAACCCGCTCGGCGGCCTGATAGCCTCGATCGGATTCCTGCTCATCTTGCAGACGATCGCGGTGCTCGGCTTCGGCGTGCAGATGGAGCACGTGCCGCCGTCGACGCAAGGCAAGATCGTGTTCTCCGACGGCGTGGTGCTGACCTATCAGCGGCTCTACGTCATCCTGACCACCGTGGTTCTGCTCACAGCGCTGTGGCTTTTCTTGCGCAAGAGCAAGTTCGGCTGGGCGCTGCGCGCCTGCGCCCAGGATCGCGAGGCGGCCGTGTTGCAAGGCATGTCGATCAACGCCACCGCCAGGCTCGCCATGTTCATCGGCGCGGCCCTTGCCGGCGTCGCCGGCGCTCTCACCGCTCCCCTCGTCGCGCCGACCCCGCAAATGGGGCATCCGGTCATCATCACCGCCTTTATCATCATCATCGTCGGAGGCGTCGGCTCTCTGGAAGGCGCCGTGCTTGCGGCCATCCTCTATGCCTTCGTGAATACCTTCGTCACCACGATTTATGACGGGACGCTCGCCAACATCGTCGGCCTGCTGCTGATGCTCATAGTGTTGATCGTGAAGCCAACCGGCCTGTTCGGAGCGAAGGAACGTGCCTGAGCGGCCCACGAGCAGACTGACCTTCGCGCTCGGCCTGATCTTGCTTGCGGCGGCGCTGATCGTGCTGCCGCATCTCGTTTCGCTTTCGCAGAAGGAAGTCCTCGTCCTTCTCGTGATCAACGTGCTGCTTGGTCTCGAGCTACCGCCTGCTGACGCTGACCGGGGAATGGTCGCTTGCGCATGCCGTGATCATGGGTGTCGGCGCCTATGGCTCGGCGCTCGTCTCCAAGGAACTTGGTTGGCCGGTTCCTCTCGCCATGCTGGTCGGCGCGTCGATCGCGGCCTTTCTCGCCTTTCTCTTGAGCTTCCCCCTGTTCCGCATGAAGGGATTCTATTTCCTGATCGGCTCGTTCGCCGCAGGCGAAGTCATCAGGCTGGTGTGGAAGTGGAGCGAGCTGACTTGGCTGTTCGGCGGACCTAAGGGCATCAAGCTCATCCCGCCCTTCCCCGACATCCCGTTGCTGTCGATCGATTTCTACGATCCGGTCAACTATTACTATCTCTGCCTCATCGTGGTGACGGTATCGCTGCTCATTCTCTACCGCGTCGAGCGCTCGCGCATCGGCCTCACCTTCCACGCCATTCATTGGCAGGACAAGCTCGCCGAGTTGGTCGGCGTCGACACCTTCCGCTATCGCATGCTGGCCTTCGTCATCTCGTCGTTCTTCGCCGGGCTCTCCGGAGCGCTCTATGCGCATTACATCGGCACGGTGAACCCAAATCGATTCAGCGTCGAGGAGATGACCTATATTCTGATCTGGGCCATCGTCGGCGGAACCGCGACATTCTATGGCCCGATCCTCGGCGTTGTCGTTCTGACCATTCTCAACGAAGTGGTGTTGCGCGCGATCGGCGTGGATGAGATGCGCCCGATGCTCTATGGCGCAATCCTCATCCTGTTCATCCTGTTCCTGCCAAACGGGCTTGAGAGCCTGATCCCCAAGGTCAAGGATTGGTTCGCTGGAGGGAAGCGGAAGCCGGCGAAAGCTGAGCGCCCGGCGGAAGCCGAGCAGCCGGCGAAATAGGGCTCGCGTTACGCAGGCGGCGCGAGAAGCAGGAAGGCAGCGGCCATCAGCTTTCGCGTATCGTTGAGCATGGCCGGGCGCTCGCGGCGCCAGCGCGCCAACAACTCAGCGGCGCTGGCATCGAGCGTGTCATGAGGCGCGTCCAGCGCCACAAGCCGTGACCTTGCCTCCGCGGCGATCTCCTTCCAGCGCTCTTGCCATCTCGCCCGGTAGGTATCGCGGTGACGTACCTCCATGCGCATATGAAAGAGCGAGCTCCGCGCCACCCGCGGGGCATCCATGCGTGCGATCCACGGATCTGCACGCCGCCACACCTCTGATGCCTCGCGAAACAGCGGCGCAATCCCGCTGTCGCCGGACAGATGCAGGCACAGGCCGTAATTGGCGAGGCTCGTGCCGAGACGAGGATCGATGGTCTCGAACTCGGAACGCGCGAGCTGTAGCGCCCTGCCCGCTTCGTCCTTCGCCCGCGCATAGTCTTGCTGCGCAACAGCATCGGCCGTCTGCTCTGCGGCGGCTTCCCAGGAGAGGTCGGCTTCGCTCCAGCCGGCGCTGAGCAGCTCCTGCACGCTCCAGGTCTCAGCCACCGAGATAGGCCCGCCTGATATGCGCGTTATCGTGGAGCTCGTGCGCCGGCCCTTGCAGCGCGATGCTTCCGGTCTCGAGCACGTAGGCGAATCGCGCCAACCTGAGCGCAAGCTCGGCATTCTGCTCGACCAGCACCACCGGCACGCCGCGGTGGACGATGTCGCGGACGATGCGCGCGATCTCCTGCACCATGACCGGCGAGAGGCCCATCGACGGCTCGTCGAGAACAAGCATCTTCGGCCGCGACATCAGCGCCCTGCCGATGGCGAGCATCTGCTGCTCGCCGCCAGAGAGAGACCGCGCCCATTGCTTCCGCCGTTCCTTCAGACGCGGGAAGTGCTGGAACACCTCGTCGAGATCCTTGGCCACCTCGGTGTGATCGTGGCGCAGGAAGGCACCGGTGCGTAAGTTCTCCTCGACGGTCAGACCTGGAAAGACGCGGCGGCCTTCGGGCACATGGGCAATGCCGAGCGCCACAATCTTCTCAGGCGCAAGCCCGTCGATGCGCTTGCCGGCAAACACGATCGCGCCCTTGCTGATACCGACCAGCCCGGATATGGCGCGCAACGTCGTGCTCTTGCCGGCGCCGTTCGCGCCAATGATGGTGACGATGCCATCGTCTGGCACTTCCATGTCGATACCCTTGAGCGCCGCCACCTTGTGGTAGTGGACATGGACGTCGTTGATCTCAAGCAGCATCGCCGGCGCTTCCCAGATAGGCCTCGATCACTGCGGGGTTGGCGCGCACCTGCGCCGGCGTTCCTTCCGCGAGCCGCGTGCCGAAATTCATCACGGTGATGGTCTCGCACAGGCCCATCACCGCCTGCATGTCGTGCTCGATCAGCATGATGGTGACGCCCTGCTCGTCGCGCACGCGCCGCACGAGCTTGGCCATGCGCCGCGTCTCTTCCGGATTCATTCCGGTAAAGGGCTCGTCGAGCAGCATGAGCTTCGGGCCGGCGGCGAGCGCAATCGCCATGCCGAGGGCGCGCTGATGACCGTGCGGCAGGTTCGAGGCAAGCTCGCCCGAGAGATCGCGCAAGCCGAACAGCTCGAGGATGTCGTGCGCCTTACCGTCCGCTGCATCTTCAGTGGCGCGGTCGCTACCGAGGATGCGCCGGAAGAGACCGGCCTTGGCGATGCGGTGACAGCCGAGCCTGACATTGTCGAGCACGGAGAGCTGGTGAAACAACATGGTGCCCTGAAAGGTCCTGATCAGCCCACGCTCGGCGAGCGCGCTCGTTTCGTGACCCGAAACGTCCCGGCCCTGATAGATGACCTTGCCGGACGACGGAGGATAGAAGCCGCTGATGACGTTGAAGGTCGTCGTCTTGCCGGCGCCGTTCGGGCCGATCAGGCCATGGATCGAGCCCGGGTAGACCTCGAGGCTGAAGTCCTTGACGGCGACGATGCCGCCAAAGACGCGGCTGAGATCACTGGTCTGGAGAATTGGCTGCGCAGTGGCCAAGCGAGATATCCCTACAGCTTGACCATCACGTGGCGCGGCACCGTGTAGTCCTCGAGCGCGTACATCGAGAGGTCCTTGCCGTAGCCGGAAGATTTGAGGCCGCCATGCGGCATTTCGTTTACCAGCATGAAATGGGTGTTGACCCAGGTGCAACCGTAGTGCAGCCGCGCCGCAACACCCAAGCCCTTGCCGATGTCCGAGGTCCACACGGAAGAGGCGAGGCCGTAGTCGCTGTCATTGGCCCAGGCAACCGCCTGGTCGACATCGTCGAACTGCGTGACCGAGACCACCGGACCGAACACCTCCTTGCGCACGATCTCATCGTCCTGGTGCGCGCCAGCGACGACGGTCGGCTCGAAGAAGAAGCCCTTGCCTCCTGGCGATTTCCCTCCGGCGGTGATGGAGATGTGCTTCTGCTTGGTAGCGCGCTCGACGAAGCTTTGCACGCGACCTTTCTGGGCGGATGAGATCAAGGGCCCGATCTCGTTTTCGTCGTCGTCGGGCAGGTTGTATTTCAGCTCCTTGGCGGCGCTCGAGAGGTCGGCGACCAGATTGTCGTAGATTTTCTTGCCGGCGTAGATGCGGCAGGCCGCGGTGCAATCCTGGCCTGCGTTGTAATATCCAAACGCCTTGATGCCTGAGACCACCGAAGCCAGATCCGCATCGTCGAACACGATCACCGGGGCCTTGCCGCCGAGCTCAAGATGCGTGCGCTTGATCGTGGCCGACGCTGCTTGCAGCACCTTCTTGCCAGTGTCGATCGAGCCTGTGAGCGAGACCATGGCGATCTTCGGGTGACTGATGAGGGCGTGGCCGGTGGTAGCGCCACGCCCGGTGACCACATTCGCCACGCCTTCGGGGAAGATGCCGGCGATGACCTTGGCGAGCTTGAGCGTGGTCAGCGGCGTCTGCTCTGACGGCTTGATGACGATGGTGTTGCCGCCGGCAAGAGCCGGAGCAAGCTTCCACGCAGCCATCATCAAGGGATAGTTCCACGGCGCGATCGAGCCGATCACACCGACCGGATCGCGGCGGATCATGGAGGTATGGCCGGCCATGTATTCGCCCGCAACTGGACCGTGCATGTTGCGCACGGCGCCGGCAAAGAAGCGGAAGCAGTCAGTGACCCCCGGCATCTCGTCCTGGAGAACGCGGATGCGCGGCTTGCCGCAATTCAGCGCTTCAAGCGTGGCGAAGGTTTCAGCCTCGGCATCGATGGCGTCGGCGAGCTTCAACAGAAGCGCCGAACGCTCGGCCGGCGTGGTGCGCGACCAGGTTTGGAAGGCTTTCGTCGCGGCATCCACCGCTTCATCGACCTGACCGGTCGAAGCATCAGGGAGCTTGACGATGGTTTCCTCGGTCTTGGGATTGACCACAGCTTCCGACGCTTCGGTGCCGGCGACGAATTTCGAGCCGATTAGCATCTCCGTATCGAGCATGAACTTTCCTCCAACTGCCGTGGCGTGCCGGCTATTTCGATGAACCGCCCGTGTGCTCGCCCTCGCGCGTCAGATAATAGGCGGCGAGGATCGGCAGCATCGTGACCACAATGACGAACACCGCGACGACGTTGGTCACCGGGCGCTGCCGCGGCCTGATCAGCTCGGACAGCATCCAGATAGGCAATGTCGATTGCTGACCGGCGGTGAAGGTCGTGACGATGACCTCGTCGAACGACAGCGCGAAAGCGAGCATGCCACCGGCAAGAAGTGCCGTGCCGATTTGCGGCAGGATCACATGGCGGAAGGTTTGGATGCTGTTGGCGCCGAGATCCATGGACGCTTCGATCAGATTGCCGGAGAGGCGGCGGAACCGGGCGATGGCGTTGTTGTAGACGACCACGATGCAGAACGTTGCGTGCCCCAAGACGATGGTCCACATCGAGAAATCGAGGCCCATAATGTCGAAAGCCGAGCGCAGCGATATGCCGGTGATGATGCCGGGAAGCGCGATCGGCAGAATGAAGAGCAGCGAGATCGTCTCGCGGCCGAAGAACTTGGCGCGCGACAGCGCCGCGGCAGCGAGGGTGCCGAGGATGAGCGCAAGGCAGGTGGCAATCGCGGCAACCTTGATCGAGAGATAGAGCGGCGGCCAAATGTCGGGCCGGTCGAACCAGGCGATGCCGAACCATTTCGTGGTGTAGCCTGGCGGCGGGAACTGGAAGCTCCTGTCCTCGGTGGTGAAGGCGTAGAGGAAAATCAGCGCCAAGGGCAGATGCAGGAACAACAGCCCGGCGATGGCCGAGATGCGCACGCCGACCGGCGTGGCGCGGTTCGGATCAGAGGACATCGAACGCCCCCATGCGCTTGGCTACATAGAGATAGATGCCCATGATCACCATGGGAACGACGGTAAAGGCCGCGGCCAGCGGGATGTTTCCGGCGGTTCCCTGGAGCGTGTACACCGCCTGCCCGATCATGAGCCGCGAGTTGCCGACGATGGTCGGCACGATGTAGTCGCCGAGCGTCAGCGAGAAGGTGAAAATCGAGCCGGCGATGATGCCGGGGAGCGCGAGCGGAAAGATCACCGTCCAGAAGGTCTGCCGCGGCTCGGCGCCGAGATCGGCGGAGGCTTCGATATAATTGACCGGAACGCGCTCGAGCGCCGCTTGGATCGGCAGGATCATGTAGGGAATCCAGATATAGACGAAGACGAGAAACGTGCCGATATAGCTGAACGATAACGACGGGCCGCCGATGATCGGCACCGCCAGAAGTCCGTCGATCAGCCAGGTGAGATGCAGACTCTTGGCGAGCCACATCACGATGCCTTCCTTGGCGAGGATCAGCTTCCAGGCATAGACCTTGACGAGATAGCTCGACCACAGCGGCATCATCACCGCGAGATAGAACAGCGCCTTGGTCCAGCCGCGGGCATAGCGCGCCGCGTAATAGGCGATGGGAAAGGCGATGATGGCGCAGGCGATCGTCACCATCGCCGACATCACTGCGCTGCGCAGAATGATCTGGAGGTTGGCCAACTCGAGGAGCTGGGCATAGGTCGAGAGTGTGAACTCGCGGACGATCAGCCCAGAATAATCGTCGAGCGAGTAGAAGCTCTGGAGCAGAAGGGCGAACAGCGAACCGACATAGACGACGCCGATCCACAGGAGCGGCGGCAGCAGAAACAGGAAGGTGAGCAGCTTCGGCCGCGCGAAGAAGATGTCGGAGATCCTGTCGAGGAACCCGTCTCTCTCTTCGGTGATCACCACCGCTTCGGCTGTCACCGCCTGGCTCACGCGCCCTCCTCCATGGTGACCATTGCCGATTTCGGCCAGATGAGCCGCACCTTGTCGCCCGGCTTGAAGTCCGATCCGACGGCGGGGACCTCGGCGGTGATCCGCGTATCGCCGGCCTCCACGCTGAAGCGGGTTACCGCACCCTGATAGCTGATCATCTTGATCTCGCCGTCGGTATGGCCTTGCGCCTCAGCAACATGCGCGCCCGACGGGAAGACGCCGATCTTCTCAGGCTTGAGGCTCGTCCACTTCGCCGCTCCGCCATGGCCTGAGGCGAAGGCGGGGGACAGCACGTTGGACGAGCCTACGAAGTCGGCGACGAAGCGGGATCGCGGTCGTTCATAGACATCGTCGGGTACGCCGACCTGGACGATCTTGCCGTCGTTGAACACGGCGACGCGATTGGCCATCGACAAAGCTTCGCCCTGATCATGTGTGACGAACACGAACGTGATGCCGAGCTGCTTCTGGAGCGCCTTCAGCTCCTCCTGCATCTGCTCCCTGAGCTTGAGGTCGAGCGCGCCGAGCGGCTCGTCGAGGAGCAGGACCTTCGGCCCGTTCACCAGCGCGCGGGCGAGCGCCACGCGCTGCCGCTGGCCACCGGAAAGCTGTGCCGTACGGCGCTGCTCAAAGCCGCCAAGTTTGACCATGGCGAGCGCAGCCCTCGCCTTGGGCTCGCGGTCTTCCTTCGGAACGCCCTTGATCATGAGACCGTAGGCGACATTCTCGCCGACTGTCATGTGCGGAAAGAGGGCGTAGTCCTGGAACACCGTGTTGACGTTGCGTTTATAGGGCGGAACGCCTTCGGCGGTCTCGCCGAAAATCTCGATATGACCTTCGTCAGGTTGCTCGAAACCGGCAATCAGCCGCAAGCAGGTCGTCTTGCCCGAGCCGGAAGGGCCGAGCATGGCGAAAAACTCGCCTTCAGCGATGTCCAGAGTGACGCCATCGACGGCGCGAACCGCGCCGAAGTGGCGGCAGCAGTCGACGAATCTAACGGCTGGCGACATGGGGATGGTCCATCGCGGGAGCGGCCCGGCCTTGTTGAGTCCGGGCCGCTCATGCCGATCGCGTTACTTGCCGAGGATGGCGATATAGTCCTTTGCCCATTGCGAGTAGGGTACGCATGCGCCCGCCGCCTCGCATTTGGCCGTCGGCGTACGCCAGAACCAGATCTTCTCGAAATTGTCGAAGCCGTTGGTGGCGCAACCCGCATCGGTCAGACAGCGCGTTGCCCTTGCAGGCGGCGGGCACCGAAGGCACCGAGCCGAACCAGGACGCAAGGTCGCCCTGAAGCTTCGGGTTCAGCGAATGCTCGAGCCATTTATAGGCGCAGTTCGGGTGCTTGGCTTCGGCGTGCATCATGGTGGTGTCCGCCCAGCCCGTCGCCCCCTCTTCCGGAATGGTCGACGCGATGGGCTTCTTGTCGGTCGTCAGGAGGTTGACCTGGAACGGCCATGACGAGGAGGCGACGACGCCTTCGTTCTTGAAGTCGTCGACCTGCACCATGGCGTCATGCCAATAGCGGCCGACCAGCGCACGCTGCGCCTGAAGCAGAGCGATCGCCGCGGCATATTGTTCGGCGTTGAGCTCGTAGGGATTCTTGATGCCGAGCTCGGGCTTCTTCTTCATCAGGTAGACGGCGGCATCGGCGACGTAGATCGCGCCGTCATAGGCCTGCACCCGACCCTTGTTGCTCTTGCCGTCGGGAAGGGTTTGCTCCTCGAAGACGACCGTCCAGCTCTTGGGCGCCTCCTTGAAGACCTCGGTGTTGTAGGCGAGCACGTTCGGTCCCCATTGGAACGGGACGCCGTAATGCACGCCATCGACAGTATGCCAGGGCGCGTCCTTGAGCCGATCGTCAACGGTCTTCCAGCTCGGGATCAGGTCGACATTGACCGGCTGAACCTTCTTGCCGGCGACCAGGCGGAGCGACGCATCGCCCGAGGCGGTGACGAGATCGAAGCCGCCCTGGTTCATGAGCGTGACCATCTCGTCGGAGGTGGCCGCCGTCTTGACGTTGACCTTGCAGCCCGTCTCCTTCTCGAAGGCGGTGACCCAGTCATAATTCTTATCGGTCTCACCGCGCTCGATATAGCCAGGCCAAGCGACGATACCGACTTCGCCTTCGCCCTCGCCGACGCTTGTCGGCATCTCGGCAAGCGCGGTGCCGCCGAGAGCAAGCAGGGCGACGACAGATGCTGCGACACTTCTTGTGGGTTTCATACTCTTTGACTCCTGAAGAGACGTGAGCCACCGCAACTGATGGGAATCCGGGTGCGGACGAGGGGTGCAACCCCCCGGTAAACAAAAGGAATGTTATTCTAGGACGGTTCTAAGCGCCACAGGAAAGCCGCTATCTCGCATCTGCTCAACCGGCCGCAGCGGCTGCACACGGTCATTTTTGCAGTGCCATGGTTTCGATGAGCGCGGCGGCGGCGCGGTTTCCACTTAGGACGCCGCCATTCATGTAGCCAAGGAAGTCGCTGCTCGTATGCTCGCCGGCAAATTGCAGGCGGCCGTCAAGAGCCGGCTCCCCAGCCACCTCCAACATCGTGGTGTATTGTCCCGGCTTGGCGCTGGCATAGCTGCCTAGCGCGTAGGGATAGGTGGCCCAGAACCAGACCATGACCGCCGCCGGGTCGAGGCTTTCGGCCATCTTCGGCGACATCTTGGGGAGGCCGCCGCGGAAGGCGTCGATCGCGGCGCTCGGGTCGGCAAGGCCAGCTTTGCCGCCAAGGAAGTCGGTGAGGATGCCGGCCTCGCCAGGCTGGTTCGCGGCTCGAGTCCCAAATATTCTGGAAGCCGAGATCGGTAAAGAAGGTGCCATTGGAAGGGGCCGGGAAGTCCCGACGCATCGGTCCGCCACACGCGCGAGGTGGTGCCGGTCAGAACCTTGGCATTGGTCCCATAGCCAAGCTCGCGAATGGTTTTCAGCTTTTCGTCCCCTAGGTCCAGGCTCTCCAAACCCTTGACCTGCCGCAGGCGGGTGAACGGCAGCGCTAGGATCACGGCATCGAAGGTTTCCGAGTGTCGCGCCACCTTGCGCGTCGAAGCTAGCGACGATCCGCCCGTCCTTGGCGTCGAGCGCCGCAAGCGCGCTGCCCAAGCCGCATCTCAATCTTGTTCTGAAGCGCGGCCAACAGGGCCTTGATAAGCGCCGACGAGCCGCCCTTGATGCGGAAGACTTCATCGCTCTCGCCGAACATCTGAAAGGGCTGCGCTCAGATCGGTGCCGATGAAGTCCACCATATTGAGGCTGGACTGGTCTTCCGTCTCCAGCCCGAATTCGATGTTGTAGGCCACGTCGAGCAGATCGATCGCCCAGTCGTCGGTCTTGCCGCGGAACTGTTCCAGATAGGTCTTCAAGCTCATCTGATCGAGCTTGCCGGCATACTCCGTCCAATTCTCCTCCTTGTCGGTAAGCTTATCGGCGTCCTCGGCGATCTGCTTGGCGATCGGCACAAAGGCGCCCGACTGCTTTTCGGGGTCTAGCATCTCCTTGGGCGTGTGGAACTTGCCGCTGAAGAAATAGAGATCTTCCCCCTCGCCTTCGACGGCGAGTTTCTGCAGCTCGATGCCGAGTTCGGCGCAGAGTTTCTGCAAGTCTTCATGATTGGTGTCCACGAACTCGCCGCCGAGTTCGCAGAACATGCCTTTGTAGAAGTCGTATTGGGTGAAGATGCGTCCGCCCCACCGGTTGCTCGCTTCGAACACAACCGGCTTTGCGCCGGCGGCCTGCAGACGATAGGCAGCGGTCAGCCCAGCAACGCCGCCGCCGATGATGGCGATTGAGCGAGGTGCCTCTTCCCTCGCGTGAGCACTCAACTCGAAGACAGGAGACAACGCAGCTGCGCCGGCTGCGGCAGCGGACAACCGCAACAGCCGCCGCCTGGTCAGCGCGGAGGAGTGTGGCAAATCGATACCGGCGTCACGGGCAGATTGGGCCAAGGCTTTTTGGATGGCGGCGAAGAGAGGCGTGCGCGACATGGCTAGGACCCTGACGTTGTGATGAAGGGGACATTCTGTGCAGCGGCAGCGCGAAGCTCGGCGAGAGGCGCATGTCCGGCGGCGATGGTGAGCGCGGTGCCGCTCGGAAAATCGCGGCGTGAGATCTTTGAACGCGCCATACAAAAACTCCGCCCGTGTGATGGCAGTGTGTCACACTCGATCGTCGAGTTGAAGCGACCGATCGCAACATTTCGTGACAAGACAACCTGCGGGACTGGACCAGCCGAATCTCAACCTAAAAATTCGACAGAGCGCAGACACCGGATTGCCGGGTTAACGCGCTCCGATTCAGTAGAATTTCGCCGATTTAGCGAAGTGGTCGTGGAGATGAAGTGACCTAGTCACTTGCGCGACGGAAGCAGACATGACTCTGGCAGCGCCTTGTCGGCGACATCCCGCAGCACGAAGCTCGATTTGAGCCGCGCCACGCCCGGAAGCCGGGACAGCTGCTCTTTATGTATGCGCTCGAAATCGGCGAGGTCGCGCGCCATCACGGTGACGAGATAGTCGTCCTCGCCCGACATCAGGCGGCAAGCTACCACCGACGGAGCTTTTGCGACCGCCTCCTCGAAGGACTTGAGCAGATCTTCGTTCTGACTCCTGAGGCCGACGTGAACGATGACCGTCATGGTGAGGCCTAGCGCCTGCCGGTCGATGCGCGCCTGGTAACCTTGGATGACCCCCCTCTCCTCAAGCGCGCGAATGCGCCTGGCAATGGCAGTGGCTGAAAGCGGAATGCGTTCGGCAAGCTCGACCTGGCTCTGGCGGCCGTCCTCAAGCAGCGCCCCAAGAATCGCTCGATCCAGCGCATCGAGCTCGATTTCATCCATTTTTCGGCGTCTTTAGGAGCCTAAGCGCAGTTTTATTGCAATAGTCTAGCTGTTTATTCGATAAAACGCCAATTATCTTTCCCCATTTTGTGGCAGTCTTAACGCCAAGCTAGGCGTTCTGAATGCGGAGGACATCATGCGCATTGGCGTTCCGACTGAGATCAAGAGTGATGAGTTCCGGGTTGGGCTCGTACCTGGCTCTGTGCGTGAACTGACGGCGCGCGGACACGAAGTGATCGTGCAGTCCGGCGCAGGCGCAGGAATCTTTGCCGACGACGCGGACTATGAGAAGGCCGGCGCTCGCATCGTGCCGACGGCCGAAGCAGTGTTTGCCGAGGCCGAGATGATCGTCAAGGTCAAGGAGCCTCAGGCCGTCGAGTATCGCAGGCTCAAGCCGCACCAGATTCTCTTCACCTATCTTCATCTTGCGCCGGATCCGGAGCAGGCCCGTGGCCTGATGGACTCAGGTGCCACCGCAATCGCCTACGAGACCGTGACCGATGCGAATGGCGGACTGCCGCTGCTCGCGCCGATGAGCGAGGTCGCCGGGCGTTTGGCGATCGAGGCTGCCGCCATTGCGCTTCGCCGCCCGACCGGCGGACGTGGCGTGCTGATGGGCGGCGTCCCCGGCGTTCGCCCTGCCAAGGTAGTTGTGCTCGGCGGCGGTGTGGTCGGCACACATGCGGCGCGCATGGCTGTCGGCCTCGGGGCCGACGTTTCCATCATCGACCGTTCGCTGCCGCGCCTACGTCAACTCGACGAGATGTTCCACGGCCGGGTTCGCACGCTTGCCTCGACCATGGACTCGATCGAGACTGAGGTTCTCGGCGCCGACGTCGTGATCGGCGCGGTGCTGGTGGCAGGCGCGAGCGCGCCGAAGCTCGTGACCCGCGACATGCTCCCTCGCATGAAGCGCGGCGCCGTGCTCGTCGACGTGTCGATCGATCAGGGCGGTTGTTTCGAGACCTCACGGCCGACGACGCATGCCGAGCCGACCTTCGAGGTCGATGGCATCATTCACTACTGCGTGGCGAACATGCCTGGCGCAGTTCCGGTCACCTCGGCGCAGGCGCTGAACAATGCCACCCTGCCCTTCGTGATCAAGCTCGCGCACAGAGGCTTGGCTGCCTTCGATGACGATCCGCATCTCGCCGCCGGACTGAACGTGCGCGGC
Organism: uncultured Alphaproteobacteria bacterium; assembly: GCA_963827365.1. GTDB lineage: Bacteria > Pseudomonadota > Alphaproteobacteria > Rhizobiales > Methyloligellaceae > Methyloceanibacter. The sequence goes on from CAWHAX010000017.1 coordinate 56,873, forward strand.
GGTCGCATCATGCACAAGGCGGTCGCCGCCTCGCTCGGCTTCGACGGTGCGCCAGCGGGAAACGTTCGCCTCGTCGCGGCTGAGTAAAGCGCGCGACAAGTTTAGTTCCCTCGGACGCTCCCCCGGCGTCCATCAGCCGGTCCGCTTCTCCCCCCGAACGGACCGGCTTTTCTTTTGCCTCGCGTCAGGGCAGTACAATCTGACCCTTGTATGTGCCGCCTGAGAGCGTGCGTGGCGTCTGTAGAACATACCTGCCGCCGACGTCGCCAAGCTAATGGAGGGCGTCTACAAGTCCGGCATACTGGGCGCCGAGGGGTAGACTTCTCCGCGCGGCTGCACACTCTATTGCAGCTCCAACTTACCTTTGTATCTGCCGCCAAAGAGGGCATCGGTCAGACTCTCGTACATGTAGGTGCCGCCGCCACTAAGGTTCTTATATTTGCCGGTCCCTCCGGTCTTCTTGTACGTGTATTCCTTGAGGTGAGACCCCTCCTCAAAGGTCTCGTAACTCTTGTCTCCGCCCTTATAGCTATTCGTGCACGACCCGGCGCTCTTCCAGTTTCCGTCGGGCATGTACTCGTACTTTGCCGTGCAGGCTTGCGCGTACTTGTCCAGGTCGGGATTGTCGGGGACGGCGACGCAGCGCATGACAGCATCTGCGAGCTTGTGCCCCTTCTCGGGCTCCTTCTCGTCCCACTTGTCGGTCACGCAGACAAGGGCGCCGGCTTCCTCAAGGGTCTTGCCTGCGTTCGCCGGGCCATGGCTCAGAACGAAGAGAGCAGGCACGATGATCAACAGTTGCCTCGGATTCATGGATCTCGTCCTCCTTGTGGTTCGACCGGTTCGACAGCGGCTGGCTGATTGCGAGCGCATCTTGCGAACCGGAAATTCGGACGATCTACATGGCAGGCGAGACCGCTTGCTTCCAGATTGTTACAGTATCAAGCTAGGCTAAGATCGTCGGCGTAGGGTGCGATTTCAGCGCCTTGGGGTGCGAAACGTGACACTCAATTCACTCGATTGCCGAGGTGAAAGGGACGGCAGGGCCATCCGCCAGCAGCTTGACCGCATCCTCACGAGTGGCCCATTCGTCCAGTCGCAGCGCCGGCAGCGGTTCCTGGAATATATCGTCCACGAGACACTCGCCGGACGCGGAGAGCGGCTCAAAGGCTACAGCATCGCGTTGGAAGTCTTTGGGCGCCCCGATACGTTCGACCCCATCGTTGATCCCATCGTGCGCATTGAGGCGGGGCGCCTGCGCGATAAGCTCCGGCACTATTACGACACTGAGGGGATGAGCGACCCTATCCGCATCGAGTTGCCGCGAGGCGGCTATATGCCTCGCATCGCGTTCCGGGATCCAGGCGACGGGCTTGTACGGAGCGTCGTCACACTTCCCGCGAACACACGAGAGGTTGAGGCGCAGGATGCGCTGCTCTCGGGGCTGGGGCGGTTTTGGCACTACACACGCGAGGCTTGCGCCGAGGCCCAGCATTATTTCGCACAGGCCGTGGATATCGATCCACAGTACGCCGCTGCGCATGCGTGGCTTGCACGCACGTATGTCTGGCAATGCTGCATGAACTGGGGACCCGCTTCCTCGGCCAAAGAAGCAGCACTCGAGCACGCATCCCAAGCCATCGAGATCGACCCCCGATCGCTCTTGGGGCACTCAATCTTGGGAAAGGTTCGGCTCTATTTGAGGGACGGCCAGCGTGCTGTCGCGGAAACTGGCAGTGCCTGCGAGCTCGATCCCAACTCGGCCGAGGCGAGGATGTTTCTATCGTTCGTTCTCGCCGCGGTAGGACGCGGCGCAGACGCTCTGCGCAACATCAAGACGGCCATGCTGCTCCAACCCCATCCATCGAGCTACTACTTCGAGACGCTTGGCCTTAGCCACTTCGCCCTTGGCGACTACGATCGCGCTATCGCGGCATTCTTGCGCGGAATCGACATCAACCCGTCCTACATGCCCTGCCACTACGAATTGGCGATCGCCTATGGTGTCTGTGGACGCACCGAGGAGGCGCAAGCCGAGGCTGCGATTGTCAAGGCCGACTGGCCGAGCGTTTCCGCGGACTTCATTCTCAATCCGCCGCTGGCTGCAACCTATCGCCGTGGCAAGCGGGTTGCCGGTCTGGCCTAGGGCGCAGGCCCTACTTGAAGCTCGGGAAATTGAACTCGGCGCCGCCGCGGATGCCTGCCGGCCAGCGCGCGGTCACCGTCTTGAGGCGTGTGTAGAAGCGCACGCCTTCCGGCCCGTAGATGGAATGATCGCCGAACAGTGAGCGCTTCCAGCCGCCGAAGGAGTGATAGGCGACCGGCACCGGAATCGGCACATTGATGCCGACCATGCCGACCTCGATGCGATCGGCGAAGGCGCGGGCCGTGTCGCCATCGCGGGTGAAGATGGCGGTGCCGTTGCCGTATTCGTTGGTGTTGATGAGATCGGCGGCCTCCTCGTAGCTGCCGGTGCGCGCGACGCAGAGGACAGGCCCGAAGATCTCGGTCTTGTAGATGGTCATGTCCTTGGTGACGCGGTCGAACAGCGAGCCGCCGAGGAAGAAGCCCCGCTCGTAGCCTTGCAGGTCGAGCCCACGCCCGTCGACGACGAGCTCAGCACCCTCCTTCACGCCCTGGCCGATAAGGTTGGTGATGCGCTGCTTGGCGTCAGCGGTGATCACCGGCCCCATCTCGGACTCTGGGTCGGTCGCAGGGCCGACCTTCATCATGCGGATCTTGGGCGCGAGCGCCTCGACCAGGCGATCAGCGGTCTTGTCGCCGACCGGCACCGCCACCGAGATCGCCATGCAGCGCTCGCCCGCGGAGCCGAAGCCCGCGCCCATCAGCGCATCGACCGCCTGGTCCATGTCGGCGTCGGGCATGACGATCATGTGGTTCTTGGCGCCGCCGAGCGCCTGCACGCGTTTCCCTGCCGCCGAGCCACGCGCATAGATATATTCGGCGACCGGCGTCGAGCCGACGAAACTCACCGCCTTGATGTCTGGATGATCGAGAATCGCATCGACCGCTTCCTTGTCGCCATGCACGACGTTGAACACCCCGGCGGGAAAGCCTGCCTCCTGGAACAGCTCGAACACCAGCATCGAGGCGGAAGGATCGCGCTCCGACGGCTTCAACACGAAGGTGTTGCCGCAGGCGATGGCCACCGGATACATCCACATCGGCACCATGGCCGGGAAGTTGAAGGGCGTGATGCCGGCGACCACGCCAAGCGGCTGGCGATCCGACCAGCTGTCGATCTCCGGGCCGACATTGCGGCTGTACTCGCCCTTGAGCAAATGCGGAATTCCGCAGGCGAAATCGACGACGTCGATGCCGCGGGCGAGCTCGCCGGCGGCGTCGGCATGGGTCTTGCCGTGCTCTCTCGATATCGCTTGGACGATCTCGTCGGCGTGGCGATCGAGCAGCTCCTTGAAGCGGAACATGTGCTTGATGCGCTTGAGCGGCGGCGTCGTGCCCCAACCAAGGGCAGCCTTCTTGGCGGCGGCGACGGCGGAATTCACTTCCGCGGCGGTCGAGAGCGGCAGCTCGGCGATCTGCTCTCCCGTCGCGGGATTGTAGATGGGCGCGATCCGCCGCGATGCCGACGTGACCTTTCTTCCGTCTATGGCGTTCTGGATAGTGTGCATGGCAGCGATGCCCTGCCTCTCAATTCGCAGACTTGAGGACGCCGGAAAGGATATCGACAAGCTGGTCGATCTCCTTCTTCTCGATGATGAGTGGCGGCGACAGCGCGATGATGTCGCCGGTAGCGCGCACCAGGAGGCCGCGATTGAACGCCTCGACGAAGCGCGCATGCGCGCGTTTGCCAGGTTCGGCTGGGATCGGGTCGAACTCGATGGCACCGATCAGCCCAATATTGCGGATGTCGATGACATGCGGCAGGCCCTTCAGCGAATGCACTGCCTCCTGCCAATAGGGCGCAAGCTCCGAGGCGCGGGTGACCAAGCCCTCCTCCTTGTAGACTTCGAGCGTGGCGATGGAGGCGGCACAAGCAGCAGGGTGGCCCGAGTAGGTATAGCCGTGGAAGAGATCGATCGCCTCCTCGGGGCCGCCCATGAAGGCGTCGTGGATCTTGCCCTTGACCAACACCGCGCCCATCGGAATGGCGCCGTTGGTGACGCCCTTCGCCGTGGTGATGATATCCGGCGAGACACCGAAATAATCGGCGCCGAACGGCGTGCCCAGGCGGCCGAAGGCGGTGATAACCTCATCGAGAATCAGCAAAATATCGTGCTTGGCGCAAATTGCGGCGAGGCGCTGCAAATACCCCTTGGGCGGGATGAGCACGCCGGCGGAGCACGCCACCGGCTCGACGATCACCGCGGCGATGTTCGAGGCGTCGTGTAGCGCGACGAGACGCTCAAGATCGTCGGCAAGCTCCGCGCCGTGCTCAGGCTCGCCGCGGCTGAAGGCGTTGCGGGAGATGTCGTGGGTGTGGCGGAGATGGTCGACGCCGGAGACAAGCGTGCCGAACCATTTGCGGTTGTTGGTGATGCCACCGACAGAGGTGCCGCCAAAATTGACGCCGTGATAGCCGCGCTCGCGGCCGATCAGCCGCGTCCTCGAGGCGTCGCCCTTCGCCCGGTGATAGGCGAGCGCGATCTTGAGCGCCGTCTCGACCAACTCGGAGCCCGAATTGGTGAAGAACACGTGGTCGAAGCCTGGCGGCGCGATGTTGACGAGCTTTGAGGCACATTCGAAGGCACGCGGATGCCCCATCTGGAAGGTACCGGCGAAATCGAGCTCGCCGACCTGCTTACGGATCGCCTCGACGATCTTCGGCCGGCAATGTCCGGCATTGACGCACCACAGTCCAGAGGTGCCGTCGAGCACCCGGCGTCCATCGTCGGTGGTGAAGTGCATGCGTTCGGCACTCACGAACAGGCGCGGCGCCCGCTTATATTGCCGGTTCGCCGTGAACGGCATCCAGAATGCTTCGAGGTCGTTGGTCGCGAGTTTCGCGCTCATGTCAGTGGCTCGTAATGCGCTGGTGCTTGTTGTATTAAAGGCTCACGCGACCCGGGTCACGGCTTCGGTGAGGCTCGTTTCGAAGATATCCATGCCGTCACGAACGATCTGATCGCTCGCGGTCAGCGGCACGAGGAAGCGGATGACGTTCCCGTAGATCCCACAGGAGAGAAGAATAAGCCCGTTATCGTTGGCGACCTTCATCAAGGTCTGGGTCAGTTGCGGCGCTGGCTCACCGCTCGCGACATCCTTCACTAACTCAATGGCACACATGGCGCCGAGGCCGCGCACGTCGCCGACGCAATTCAGGTTCGAGCGCTCTTTCAACGCATTGCAGCGGTCGAGGATGATCTTGCCGATGGCGTTGGCGCGCTCGCAGAGATTTTCTTCGGCGATGGCGTCGAGCACGGCGTGCGCCGCGGCGCAGGCGACCGGGTTGCCAGCATAGGTGCCACCGAGACCGCCGGGGTTCGATGCATCCATGATTTCGGCGCGTCCGGTAATGGCGGCGAGCGGCAGGCCACCGGCAAGCCCCTTTGCCAAGGTCACGACATCGGCCTTGATGCCGGCATGCTCAAGCCCGAACATTTTGCCAGTGCGAGCAAAGCCGGTCTGTATCTCGTCGGCGATCAGCAGGATGCCGTGCTCGTCGCAAAGCGCACGTAAGCTGCGGAGAAAATCGAAGGGCGCGATATAGAAGCCGCCCTCCCCCTGCACCGGCTCGATGATGATGGCGGCGATGCTCGAAGGATCGGCAGTGTATTTGAAAAGCGCTTTGAGCGCATCGAGGCTCTGCTCGCCGCTCACCCCATGATAAATGTTGGGGAAGGCAACGTTGTGGACATCGGCGGGGAACGGCCCGTAGCCCTTCTTGTAGGGAACGACCTTGCCGGTCAGCGCCATGCCCATCAGGGTGCGGCCGTGAAAGCCGCCGCTGAAGGAGACGATCCCGGGCCGTCCGGTATAAGCGCGCGCGACCTTGACCGCGTTCTCGACGGCCTCGGCGCCGGTCGAGATCAGCATGGTCTTGGCCGGGCCCTCGACCGGGGCAATCGCGTTCAGCCGCTCGGCGAGACGCACGTAGTTTTCGTATGGCGTGACCTGGAAGCAGACGTGGCTGAATGCCTTCAGCTGCTCCTCGATGGCGGCGACGATTTTGGGATGCTGATGGCCGGTATTGACCACGGCGATGCCGGCGGCGAAGTCTATATAGCGCTTGCCGTCCTCGCTCCAGATCTCGGCGTTCTTGGCGCGCTTGGCGTAGATGGCGGTGGCATGGCTGACACCGCGCGGCACGGCCGCAATTCTGCGCTCATGAAGCTCGGCCGAATTTGGCATGTGGACGTTCCGTTCCCTTCGTTAAGTCTTCTTAGAGCGCAAGGCATCAGGACTGAAGCACGACCGGGCTCGATCCGCCCCAGCTCACCCAGACTTTCTCGCCGGCGCTGAAATTGTCCTGGTCAAAGCGGGAGCGGTTGGGACGCGAGATCCGGATCAGCCGGCCGTTGGCAAGCAGGACGTGGTAGATCGAGATATCGCCGAGATAGGAGATGTCCTTGATCTCTCCCTTGGCGACATTGTGAGCAGCCGCACACTCCGGCAGCGTGGGCGGAGCGTCGGCATCCTTGTGCAGGTTCATTTTCTCGGGGCGGATCGCAACCCAGACGGAGGAGTCCTCCTTGCCGGGCACACCATGGGGAACCTGGACGGGATAAGGGTCGAGCTCAGGGCAGGCAACGATGGCCTCGTCGGGCTTGTCGTCGATCAGCTTGCCCTCGAACATGTTCACCGAGCCGATGAAGTCGGCGACGAAACGTGAGGCCGGAAACTCGTAGAGGTCGGAGGGCGTTCCGAGCTGGGCGATCGAACCCTTGTTCATGACGGCGACGCGACAGGCGATCGCTAGCGCCTCGGTCTGGTCATGGGTCACCATGATGAAGGTGATGCCGACCTTCTGCTGCAACTGGGACAACTCGAAGCGCATGGCCTCGCGCAATTTGGCGTCGAGCGCCGAGAGCGGCTCATCGAGCAGCAGAACCTTCGGCTTTTTTACCAGAGCGCGGGCAAGCGCCACGCGCTGGCGTTGGCCGCCTGACAATTGATCAGGCATGCGCTTGGCAAGGTGGCCGAGCTGCACGAGGTCAAGCGCCTCCTGCACGCGCCTGTCCCGCTCGGACTGGGGTACGCCATCGACCTTGAGACCGTAGGCGACGTTGTCGGCGACCGACATATGCGGAAAGACGGCATAGGACTGGAACACCATGTTCACGGCGCGCCGGTTGGGCGGGATCTCCGCCATGTCCTGCCCATCGATCATGATGTGGCCTTCCGTCGGCACTTCGAGACCGGCAAGCACGCGCAGCAACGTCGTCTTGCCGCAACCCGAGGGCCCGAGCAGCGCGAAGAACTCTCCCGGCATGATGTCGAGGCTGACATTGTCCACCGCGACCGTGGAGCCCCACCGCTTCGAGATGTTGCGGAAGCTGATGATGGGCTTGGCGGTAGCATTGGCGTCCTTGGCTAACGCTTGGTCCACGGCAGTCATCCTTTCGCCTTTTTCTGCGCTCTGCTCTGCGTCACCATCATCACGATCATGAGCAGGATGGTGAGCAGGATCAGCATGGTCGATGCGGCATTGACCTCAGGGTTCACCGAGAAGCGCAGCATCGAATAGACCTTGACCGGAAACGTGATGGTGTCCGGCCCTGAGGTGAAGAACGTGATCACGAAGTCGTCAAGCGACAGAGTGAAGGCAAGAAGACCACCAGCAATCAGGGCCGGGCGCATATGCGGCAGCAGGACGTCGCGGAAGGCCTGCCAATCGTTGGCGCCGAGGTCGCGCGCTGCCTCCTCCTGTTCCTTGTTGAAGCTCGCCAATCTCGCGCCCACCACGAGCGCGACGAAGGGGAAACAGAACGATACGTGGGCGATGACGATCGATCCGAGACTGAGCGGCCAGATGAGATCGTTGGGCCATGGTATGACTCGGGTGAAGAACAGTAGCATGGAGACGCCCATGCAAATTTCCGGCACCACCAGCGGCAGGGTGAAGGCGCCCTCCACAGCGGTTTTGCCCACGAAGCGGTAGCGCCATAAGAGAATCGCCGCGAGTGCGCCGATGGCGAGCGAGATGATCGTGGCCAGAAAGGCGATGGTCAGCGAATTGGCGAAGGCGACCATCAGGACCTGATCGTTGAAAAGCTTCTTGTAATAATCGAGCGTGAACCCGCGCCAGACGATGTTGCGCTTGGAGTCGTTGAAGCTGAAGGCGATCAGCGCGACGAGCGGCGCGTAGAGGAAGAAGAACACGCCGAACAGCCAGAGACGCATCTGCCACATGCGGTTGTATTCGAGGGGGGCGCGTCGCAGGGCCATGGCTAGATCCCGTGACCGTCGGCGGCTTTGCCGCGACTGAAATAGGCCCTGAGCGCGATTGCCGCGAAGGTCGCATACATCAACAGGAAGGATAGCGCGGCGCCGAACGGCCAGTCATTGGCCTTCTTGAACTGGCGCTCGATGACATTTGCGATCATCTGGCTGTCGGGGCCGCCGAGCAGATCGGGGGTCAGATAGGCACCGAGCGCCGGGACGAATGTGATGATGATGCCTGAGATGATGCCCGGCAGCGCCAGCGGCACCACGATCGACCACAGCGTGCGGAGATGACCGGCGCCAAGATCGAGGCTCGCTTCGATGAGAGATTTGTCGAGACGATCGAGTGCCGCGTAGAGCGGCAGCACCATGAAGGGCAGATGCACGTAGACGAGACCCACCACCACGGCAAAATTGTTGTAGAGTAGCTGTAGCGGCGTGAAGTCGCCGAGCGGCTGCAAACCCACCAGCGTCATGAGCCAGCTTGCGTTGTTCCAAAACCATTCGAGCGTGAAATTGACGTAGCCCTCGGTGCGCAGCACTGCGATCAGCGCGTAGGTGCGGATCAGCAAATTGGTCCAGAACGGCAGCATGACGAGCAGCAGCATCCACGGCCGCCAACGTTCGCTGGCAAAGACGATGGCCAGCGCCACAGGAAAGCCGACGATGAGGCAGAGCAGCGTGGTGACGCCGGCAACGAAAATCGACTTGACGAAGATGCCGAGATAGAGCGGCTGGAGCGCTCGCAAATAATTGGCGAAGGTGCCGTTGATGTCGACCTCGGTCAGGCCGGCATTCTGGCCGAAGCTGTAGGCCCAGACGATCGCCAGCGGCGCGAGGAAGAACACTACCACCCAGACGATGGGTGGTAGTGCCGTTGCCAAGAAGGCAAGCCGCCGCTCTTGTGTCTGGGTCGCCATCGCGGCTCCTGTCGCTCGCTACCTCACATCATCCCGCTTCATCAAGCCGCGCGCAGCCGCGTCATCGCCTCGTCCAGAAGACGCGTAAAATCGGCGCCAAGGTAATTAGGATATTCGCACTTGGCCATGATGTCGGCCGCCGGGAAGATCACCGGATTGTCCTTATAGGAGGCGGGCATCAGCGCCACGGCGGCGGCGTTCGGAGACGGATACAGGATCGTCTTGGTGATCTCGGCCCCGACCTCCGGTTCGAAAATGAAGTTGATGAATTTGTGGGCGTTCTCCGGATGCGGCGCGCCTTTCGGAATGGCCAGCGTGTCCTGCTGCTTCATGGCGCCTTCCTTCGGTACGATGAAGTTGACGTCGTCGTCCTCGGCCATGATCTGCGCGATGTCGCCGTTATATTCCTGCACCACGTCCACCTCGCCCGACAACAGAAGGTCCTGGCCGTTGTCCTCGTGGAAGGATTTGATGTTGGGCTTCTGCTTGATCAGCATCTCTTCGGCCTTCTTGAGCAATTCGGGCGAATCCGAATTGATCGACCCGCCGAGATATTTGAAGCAGTTGCGGAACAGCTCGCTCGCGTCCGACATGACGGCGATGCGACCCTTGTACTCGTCGGAGTCAAAAAGCACCTTCCAGCTGTCCGGGGCCGCGCTGACCTTGGACTTGCGGTAGCCGATGCCGATCACGAGCCAGGTGTAGGGCAGACTGAATTTGCGGCCCGGATCGAACGGTGCGTCGGTCATGAATTCCGGCGCGATGTTCTTGATGTTGGGAATCTTGGCGTGATCGAGCGGCTCGAGCAGCTCGGCCTTGATCATGCGCTCGACGAACTCGCTGCCCGGAACGATGACGTCGAAGCCTGGATTGCCGGCGCGCAGCTTGGCGAAGAGCTCGTCGTTGGTGGCGAACAAGCTCATATTGACGTCGATGCCGCTCTTCTCCTTGAAGGTCTCGAGCGTCGTCTCGCCGATATAGGTGTCCCAGTTGTAGAAATTGAGCTTCGGCTCTTCCTCCGCCCAGGCGGGAGATTTCTTGCCAATGAGGCTGATACCCACCGCGGCGGCGCCGAGACCCTTAAGTAGCGAGCGGCGTGTAGTGCGCGGGGTGAATGGTTTGGCAGGGGCGTCGGTCATACTCACTCTCCCATATGCTTGCTGATGGTGCGGCTAGTCGCAGCTTCGTGGTGGCAGCGGTTAACGCGCTGCGAGTATGGAGGCTGCCGCCCATGCTCGCCAAGCTCATTCGACAGGCACTTGCCGCCGGGACGTGACCAATCATGCATCGATGGCCCCCAGGCAGATATATTTGACCTCGAGATATTCCTCCAAACCTTCGGCAGCGCCCTCGCGGCCGAGACCGGATTCCTTGACGCCGCCGAAGGGCACGACCTCGTTCGAGAAGATGCCTTCGTTAACGCCGACCATGCCGGCGTCGAGCTTCTCGGCGACGCGCCAGGCACGGCTCAAGTTCTGGCTGAACAAATAGGCGGCAAGCCCGAACGGCGTGTCGTTGGCGAGCCGAACCGCATCGTCCTCGGTGTCGAAGCGGATGAGCGCCGCGACGGGGCCGAAAATCTCCTCGCGCACAATCTCCATATCTGGGGTGACATCGCCTACAACCGAGGGGCGGTAAAAGAGCGGGCCGGCCGCGTCGGTGGCGCCGCCGGCGAGGATCTTCGCGCCCTTGTTGACCGCGTCGCCAACGAGGGTCTCGACCTTGGCGATGGCGTCGCTGTTGATCAACGGACCGATGATGGTGCCGGGCTTGATGCCGGCCCCGACGGTCAGCTTGTTCACCGCCTCGACCAGAGCAGCGGCGAAGCGGTCATAGATGCCGGCCTGCACCAGGATGCGATTGGCGCACACACAGGTCTGACCGGCGTTGCGATATTTGGAGGCCATGGCGCCTGCGACCGCCTGATCGAGATTGGCGTCGTCGAAGACGAGAAGGGGCGCGTTGCCGCCGAGCTCGAGTGTGAGCTTCTTCACCGTATTGGCGCACTGCCGGTAGAGCATCTTGCCGATAGCTGTCGAACCGGTGAAGGACAGCTTGCGCACCCGGGGATCGTCGCAGAAGACCTTGCCGACGGCAGGCGCATCCTTGGTGGTGACGATGTTGAGCACGCCAGGCGGGAGCCCTGCGTCGATCCCAAGCTTGGCGATGGCGAGCGCGCAGAGCGGCGTCTCCGCCGCGGGCTTGACCACGATGGTGCACCCGGAAGCGAGCGCGGGCGCGACCTTCCGGGTGATCATAGCGATTGGGAAGTTCCACGGCGCGATGGCCGCGACGACGCCGATCGGCTGCTTGATGGTGAGGTAGCGCTTGGAGGCGACTGTGGTCGGGATTGTCCGCCCATAGGCCCGCTTCCCCTCCTCGGCAAACCACTCGATGAAGGAAGCGCCATAGCCAACCTCGGCACGCGCCTCGGCAAGAGGCTTGCCCTGCTCGGTCGTCATCAATTGAGCGAGGGTCTCGGTCTCGGCGGTGATGAGATCGAACCAGCGCCTGAGAATGGTGGCGCGCTCCTTCGCGGTCTTGGCAGACCAGGAAGGCAACGCGCGGGCAGCTGCATCGATGGCGCGGGCAGCGTCCTCGGCCCCGAGATCGGGGACCGCGGCGACCTCGCCACCAGTGGCTGGATCATTGACGAGAAAGGTCTTGGCCGAGGTAACCCAATCGCCATCGATCAGGGCCGCGGCCGGGAACTTCTTGGAGATCATGGTCATCTGCAATCTCCGTCAAACATAACAATACCCTCATGGCAGGCCTCAAGCCACTCGCGAATACCAGAGGTAATCGAGCGGGGTGACAATGCGCTCGAAATTGCCGCGCTCGGCTTGCTTCAAGCTGGAGAATACAGCCTGGAAGGGGGCACCGAAGGCCTCTCTCACGACCTCCGAGCGCTGGAAGAGATCGAGCGAGTTGACCCAGGCGGTCGGCAGAGGTGGCGCCTCGATCTCATCGGAGTCGCCCACAACCGCGGGTCCCGGATCGATGCTGTTGGTCATGCCATGCCTCATACCGGCAAGTATGGAGGCTATCACGAGATAGGGATTGGCATCGGCCCCGGCGACGCGATGCTCGATGCGGGTCGCGGTGCCGTTAGAGCGGGGAATGCGCAAGGCAACCGTGCGGTTGTTGAAGCCCCAATGCGCCGCCATGGAGACATAAGATTTCGGCACATAGCGCCGGTAAGCGTTGGCCGACTGAGCCCAGACAGCCATGAAATCCGCCATGGTGTCGCGCATGCCGCCGAGCGCATGGCGGAAGAGTGCCGAGATGGGATCGCCGGCAAAGACGTTCTGTCCGGATTGGTCGAGAAGGCTCAGATGGATGTGCATGCCTGAGCCTGCCCAGTCGTGATGCGGCTTGGCCATGAACGTCGCTTCGAGCCCATGCGCCCGGGCCGCGGCCTTTACCGCGCGCTTCAACAGCAAGCCGTTCAGCGCAGCGCCAACCGCGTCGGCGCCCTCTTTCAAGTTGATCTCGAACTGGCCAGGCCCCGACTCCTGCATTACGGCGTCGACAGGAAGATGCTGCACCTCGCAAATGCGATAGATATCGTCGATGAAGGGAGAAAGCGTGTCCATCTCCTCAAAGCCGAAGGTGAGCGGCCGGCCCGGATCGTCGGAGAGACCTTCGGGGGTGTGGAGTACGAAAGCGCCATTGGTGGATTTGCGCGTGACGTAGAACTCGAGTTCCACCGCCGCGACCGGCGTCTGGCCAGCGCGGGCAAATCGTTCGACTTGGCCCAAGAGTACCGTGCGCGGGTCGATCTCTTCCCTCACCTCCACGACCATCACGACTTGCGCGTGCCTGCCGCCGTCGACGGGAATCGGAACGAGGGTGCCGCTCAAGAGGTGGCACTGGTGGTCCGGATCGCCGGTCTCCCACAACCGCCCGGTCTCCTCTATGCAGTTGCCGAGCGGGTCCATGATGAAGACCGACGTCGGCATCATCAGTCCGCCCTTCACGACGCCTAGCAGGTCGGAGCGGCGTATGCGCTTGCCGCGCGGGATGCCGTTCATGTCGAACAGGAAGGCGTCGATCCAGTGCACCGCGGGATTGGCGTCGAGAAAGGCTTTCGCCTCGTCGATGGTGAGCCGCGTGTTACTCATGACGTGGCGCCTTTCGCTGCCTCGCCGAAGCGGCGGAACAGCGATACCGAGACTGGATTTGTCTTCGCGCCCCACTCTGGGTGCCACTGCACGCCCAAACAGAATGCGGCGTCATCAGGCCCGCGCGCGGCCTCGACCAGACCATCCTCGGCGAAGGCCTCTGGCTTCAGTCCGTTGGCAAGGCGGGCGATGCCCTGAAAATGCAGGGAATTGACCAGCAACTTGTCACTTCCGACCCAATCCCTCAATTTGCCGCTAAGGGAGACCTCGTGAACGGGGCCGTACATCTCGTCGAGCGGCAGCTCATAGCGCGGGCGGTGGTCCCTATGCCCATCGACGTCGTGAACTGCCTGATGCAGGCTGCCGCCAAGCGCGACGTTCAGCTCCTGAAACCCGCGGCAGATGGCGAAGAGCGGCTTCTTGCGCTCGACCGCAGCGCGGATCAGTGGGAGCGTCAGCGCGTCGCGCAAAGGGTCGAGCCTGTCGGGCATCAGCGGGATTTCCTCGCCGTAATGCTCGGGCGCGACGTTGGAGCGGCTGCCCGTCAGGAGAATCGCATCGGCAACCTCAAGAAGGCTGCCTATGTCCGACATGCCGGGACCGACCGGGATGAGGAGAGGCTGGCATTCCGCGACTTCAGCAACGGCGGCCGTGTATTTACGGCCCACGGCGTCAAAGACGTAACCTTCGATCAGCGTAGTGCAAGCCGGGATGATGACGACCGGACGACTCATGCGGCGAGCTCTCGGGAAACATCGTTGAGGGTGAGATCGAGGGCGCGGCCGATCACCTCATCCGCCTCATCGAACTGGGTTTGCGTCCAGATCAGCGGCGGCGCCATGACCATTGTGTCGAACACGGCGCGCATGATGAAGCCTTCGCGGAAGAAATGATCGCGGCAGATGAGGCCGACGCGGCCGGGATCGGCGAAGCGGCGCCGCGTGCGCTTGTCGGCGACGAGCTCGATGGCGCCGAGCAGCCCGACGGAGCGAACCTCGCCGACGAGCGGATGGTCCTTGAATTTCGAAAGCATCTTGGCGAGCGCCGGCGCGCCGAACGTCTTCACGCGCGGAACGAGCCCCTCCTCCTCGATGATTTGCAAATTCTTGAGCGCGACGGCGCAAGCCACGGGATGACCGGAGAAGGTGTAGCCGTGGTGGAAGTCGACATCGTGCGTCATCAGCTCGCCCGCGATCTTGTCGTCGACGATGACGCCGGAGAGCGGGATGTAGCCCGAGGTCGCCGCCTTGGCGAAGGTGATGAGATTGGGGCGAACGCCGTAATACTCCGATGCGAACCACGTGCCGAGGCGCCCGAAGCCAGTGATCACCTCGTCGGCGAGATGAAGGATGCCGTATTTATCGACGATGCGCTGCACCTCCGGCCAGTAGGTCTCTGGCGGAATCTTGACGCCGCCGGCGCCTTGCACCGGCTCGCCGGCAAAGGCGGCGATGTTCTCAGGTCCGACGGCCAGGATCTCGTCCTCGAGCGCGCGCGCGGCGCGAAGGCCGAAATCTTCCGGCGACTCGCCTTCGAAGGACTCGCCGTACCAATAGGGATCCATGATGTGGCGGAAGCCCTCATAGACCGGGTAGCTGTGCAAATGCATATGCGCCATGCCGCTCATCGAGGCTGCGGCGATGGTCGAGCCGTGATAGGCGTTCTTGCGCGAGATGATGATACGCCGCTTCGGCTCGCCCTTGAGCGCCCAGTAATGACGGATCAGGCGAATCGCGGTGTCGTTCGATTCAGACCCAGACGAGCCGTAGAACACCTGGTTGAGGTTGTCTGGCGCAATCTCGGCGAGCTTGCGCGACAGTTCGACGACAGGCGGGTGCGTGGTGCGGAAGAAGGTGTTGTAGAACGGCAACTTGAGCATTTGCTCGTAGGCCGCCTCGGCAAGCTCCTTGCGGCTGTGGCCGACATTCGCCGTCCACAGGCCAGACATGCCGTCGAGAATGCGCTTGCCCTCGCTGTCCCAAAGATAAGGTCCGTCGCCGCGGACGATGACACGCGCGGCGCCAGCCCGCAGCGACTTGTGGCTGGTGAACGGGTGCAGATGATGAAGAGCGTCGAACTCTTGGTAATGCGCGGTCTGGTCTTGATTCGTCACTGATACAACCTCCAGCAGAACGTGGCCTTAGGGCCGTCCGATTAGCGCTGGAAGCTACCGTGCGGCGTATAGCCGATGCGGGCGCAAAGAAGCAGCAGCATCGCCTTGGGGTTCGGTCCGACGAGCGCAATCGCCGTTCGGGAAGGAAGCACACCGGCGGCCCGTTTAACGTTTTGGGCGGTAAATCGCGAACCGGTCACTCAAAGTCCTCCACCGCTTTTCGACCCTCGGGCGCCGGCCTTGACAGGGGGCTCGTCAGCGAGCTTGGCTACAAAATGACTTTATTGGCTACGGTGTAGAATTGTCAACGCAAACCAAGCGCAAGGCCAAATCCCGCCCGCGCGGGCGACGCGGTCTCGATAAGAACGCGATCCTCGACGCGGCGTTCGACATGCTGTCGCGCGACGGCGAGGCCGGGTTTTCCGTGCGGAAACTGGGGGTGGAGATCGGCGTCGACCCCATGACCGTGCTGCATCATTTCGGCTCGAAGGACGAGCTGTTGCGGCGGATTGCCGATCGCGCGCTCGCCACAGTCGAGCTGCCGCAACCCTCCGAGGACTGGCGCGGCGACCTGCGCAATGTCGCCGCTGCCTACCGCGATCTTGCCCACAGGCACCCACGCCTGTTCCATCTTCACTTCCGCTTCCACGCGACAGGACCCGCCGATCATGCGTCGAGCGAGGTGGTGTATCGCGCATTGCGGAGCGCCGGGCTCATTGACGCCGAGGCCGCCGGACTTGGGCTCGCCTTCTACGCCTTCATCCTTGGCTATGCCTTGGCTGAGGCCGAAGGGCTCCTCCGCCCGATCAGCGACGACGACGAGGAGGAGCTTCGCGCGCTCGACCCGCTCGACTGCCCGGCGACGCTCGCGCTCATCCCGGCGTTCAAGGCGCTCGACCGCGACGCTGCGTTCGACGCCTCGGTCGATGCCTTCATCGACGGGGTTTCGTGCCGGTGCAAGACCAGCGCGATGCCGAAGCGGCTGCGCGTTCGCGGCGGCCGGCCTCGGATGGGAACGGCGAATTAAGCAGCCGCGGCGACGTCGCCTTTCAGCGCCGCGTCGAAGATCTTGCGGCTGCCTTCCTTGGTCAGAGGAACGGGGTTGCCGCCGGCGGTCGGGTCGACCAGTGACATCTCGACGATGGTATCGACGCGGCTGCCATCGACGCCAAGTTCCTTCAGATCGTGGGGAACGCCGGTCTTCTTGCGAAGATCGAGCACGGCAGCGAGGAAGCCATCGAACCCGCCAGGAATGCCGAGATAGCCGGCGAGCCGCTCGATCTTCGCCTCGATCGCCGGACGGTTGAAGACGAGCACATAAGGCATGAACACGGCGTTGGTCGTGCCGTGATGGGTGTTGTAGAGGGCGCCGACCGGGTGTGATAGCGCGTGGATGGCGCCGAGGCCTTTCTGGAACGCGGCCGCACCCATCGCCGCCGCGCTCATCATATGGGCGCGTGCCTCGAGGTCATTGCCGTTGGCCACGGCCTTCGGCAGGTTCACGAAGATGAGGCGCATGCCCTCGACGGCGATGCCCTCGGCGATGGGATGGTAGCTCGGAGCGCAATAGGCTTCGAGGCAGTGCGCCAGCGCGTCCATGCCGGTGCCCATCGTGATGGAAGGCGGCATGCCGACGGTGAGCTCGGGATCGCAGATCACCACCCGCGGCATCATCCTCGGATGAAAGATCACCTTCTTGGTGTGCGTCGCTTCCTGGGTGACGACGCCGGCGCGGCCGACCTCAGAGCCGGTTCCTGCCGTGGTGGGCACGGCCACGACCGGTGCGATCTTTTCCGGATCCGCCCGCGTCCACCAATCGCCGATATCCTCGAAGTCCCACAGCGGTCGGGTCTGCCCCGCCATCAAGGCAATGACCTTGCCGGTATCGAGACCCGAGCCGCCGCCAAAGGCGACAACCCCGTCATGTCCGTCTGAGCGGAACACGGCGAGACCGGCTTCGACATTCAACTCGACCGGGTTCGACTGGACGTCGGAGAAGAGCGCCACGGGGAGCCCGGCCTCTTTCAACAGGCCAAGAGCCTTCTCGGTGATGGGGAGCTTGGCAAGGCCAGCATCGGTGACGAGCAACGGTCGTGTGATGCCGGCGGCGCGGCAGGCATCGGCCAGCTCCTTGATGCGGCCGGGTCCGAAGCGGACGGCGGTCGGGTAGCTCCAATTTGCGGTTGGTGCGCTCATGTGTTGTCCCGATTGAGAAGCGGTCAGACTTCGCGGAGGTGAAAGCTCTTCGGCTGGGTCAGCGCCTCAAAGCCGTATTTAGACAGCGCCGAACCGCGGCCCGTGTCTTTGACGCCGGTCCAGGTGAGCTGCGGATCGAGATAGTCGCAACGGTTCATGTAGACCGTGCCGGTCTCGACGCGGGCGCCGATCTCGGCGGCACGGTCCATGTCGCGCGTCCAGATCGAGGCCGTCAGTCCATAGGGACTGTCGTTCATCAGCGTGACCGCCTCCTCGTCGTCGTGCACCTTCATGATGCCGACCACGGGCCCGAAGCTCTCCTCACGCATCACCTCCATCTGGTGATTGACGTTGGTCAGCACTTCCGGCGCGAGGTAGGGCGAGCCTGGCCGGTCGCCGTCCACCTTCATGTTGATCAGCGCTGTGGCGCCTTTGCGCAGCGCCTCGGCGGTCTGGCCGCGCACCGTATCGGCGAAGGAGGCGCGCGCCATCGGCCCAAGCGTGGTCGAGGCGTCGAGTGGATTGCCGACCACATATTTGCGGGTGAGATCGGCGAAGCCCTCGACGAAATCGTCATAGACCCGCGCGTCGACATAGATGCGCTCGACCCCGCAGCAGCATTGGCCGGAATTATAGAAGGCACCGTCGACCAGATTCTCGATGGCATGATCGAGCTTGGCGTCGGCTCGCACATAGGCCGGGTCCTTGCCGCCGAGCTCGAGCCCGATCGAGGCGAAAGTGCCCGCGGTGGCGCGCTCGATGGCGCGGCCGCCGGCGACGGAGCCGGTGAAATTGATATGGTCGATCTTGCCAGAGCCGATCAGCTTCTCGGTCTGCTCATGCGACATGACGAGATTGTGGAACAGCCCCTTGGGCAGCCCGGCACGCCGGAATGCCTCGGCGATACGCTCGCCAACCAACAGCGTCTGCGCCGCGTGCTTGAGGATGATGGCGTTGCCGGCGAGAAGGCCCGGCACGATGGTGTTGATCGCGGTGAGATAAGGATAGTTCCACGGGGCGATGACCATGACGATGCCGACCGGCTCGCGCGCGATGTAGCGGCGGAAGCCATCCTTAGCCGGCGGGGTGTAGGGCTTGATCGCCTCCTCGGCCAGCGCCACCATGGCGCGGACACGCTCCTCGGCCGCGCCCTTCTCGCCGCCATAGCGGACGGGCCTGCCCATTTGCCAGGCGAGTTCGACTGCAATGTCGTCGTTCATGGCGACCAGGGCATCGAGAAAGGCCAGCATGTAACGCCCGCGCTCCGCCACGGGAGCGTTTCGCCACGCAGGCAGCGCGGCGCGCGCCGACGAGATGGCCGAGGCGATCTCGGCGTCGCTGGCGATCGGCCGCTCGGCATAGACCGAGCCATCGACAGGGGAGATGATCTTTACTGTTTCCGGCATGGGCTCCTTCCAGACACTCAAGAGCGCTCGAAACCGCGCTTCAATTCCCAATCGGTGATGCGGCGGTCATACTCGAACTGCTCCCATTCCGCATTATGAACGTAGTGGTCGATAACCTCGTCGCCGAAGGCCGACCGCAGCATCTTCGAGCCTTTCATCAGCTCCGTCGCCTCGCGCAGCGTCTTCGGCACCTCGCGCAGCGCCTTTCCGTAATAGGCGTCGCCAACAAAGGGCGCCTCCAGCTCCAGCTTCTGCTCGATACCGGCAAGCCCCGCGGCGATCAGCGCCGAGAACGCAAGATAAGGATTGAGATCGGCGCCGCCAACACGGCACTCGATGCGGATGGCCTTGCTCTCGGCACCGCAGAGGCGGAAGCCAGCGGTGCGATTGTCCAGCGACCAGATGGTCTTGGTCGGAGCGAAAGTGCCGACCTGGAAGCGCTTATAGGAATTGATGTAGGGGGCGAGGAACCAGGTGATCTCCCGCGCATAAGCGAGCTGGCCGGCAACGTATTGGCGCATCAAGGGCGACATGCCGTACTCGGCTTTGGCGTCAAGGAAAAGCGGTTTCTTGCCGGCGGAATCCCACAGCGAGGCGTGGATATGGCTCGAGGAGCCGGCGAGGTCGTAGCGCCACTTGGACATGAAGGTGACCGCCTTGCCGAAGCCGTAGGCGATTTCCTTGCAGCCGTTCTTGAGGATGACGTGCCAGTCGGCCATGGAGAGCGGATCGGCATAGCGGACGTTGATCTCCTCTTGGCCGGGGCCCCACTCGCCCTTTGAGTTCTCGACCGGAATGCCGGCGGCTTGCAGGCCCTTGCGCATGGCCCGCATCACCTCTTCCTCCTTGGTGGTCTGGAAGACGTGATAGTCCTGGATGTACGTGCCAGTGGTCTTGAGGTCGCGAAAGCCTTTGGCTTCAGCAGACTCGTAGGTCTCGTCGAACAGATAGAATTCAAGCTCCGAAGCGAAGTAGGACGACATGCCAAGCGCATCGAGCCGCGCGATCTGCTTGCGCAGTATGGTGCGCGGGGCATGGGCGAGCATCTCGTGGCTGTGATGATCGAGGATGTCGCAGAGAACGAGCGCAGTTGCAGGCAGCCACGGAATGCGCCGCAGCGTGGCCAGGTCCGGCTTCATGACGAAGTCGCCGTAGCCCTTTTCCCAATTGGCAACGGCGTAGCCCGGCACAGGCTCCATATCGATGTCGTTGGCAAGCAGGTAGTCGCAGCCGTGGGTCTCTTTATAGGCGCCGTCGAGGAAGAACTCGGCCTGGAAGCGTTTGCCGACGAGCCTTCCCTGCATGTCGGGGAAGCAGACCACGACCGTGTCGATTTCGCCGGCGCCGACGGCCTTCTTCAACTCCAGTCACAGGGATGAGATTTCCACTCATTAGAATATCGAGCGCGCGGCTCGTACTCGCGAAGGTGCTTAGCAACGTAGGCCAGCGTCGAATTGCCGACGGCCCTCTCTGGCAGTCTCGGTGCCTTCTTGCTGTCGCTGATCGACTCGAACGCTTGTTTTTCGACGGGTCTGATGGCGCGCGGAGTGGGGCCAGTGTTATCCAGAGCCCTTGTCGTTCGGCGGCTGCCGCACGTAGATGATAAGCCCATCCGAGTACCAGACCAGCGAAAGCCGGTGCGCGAGTCACGCCGAGGACTTCTTGGTGCCGATGAGGAATTGACTAGCGGTCAAAAAGGATTGATGCTGCGTTGCAGCAATTGGGTTAGTTTTTTCTTCTGGCTGCCGCAACCGCCAAAGCTGGATCGCCAAGCGATCCTCGCAGAGCTCAAACGAGGAGTGGAGATTCCCGGTGCGCAAATGAGCAACCCCAAACCTGTGCTTAGTGTGAGGACTAAGTGATGGCGCTTACCGATACCCAAGTCCGACAGTTACGAGCGAAACTTGATGGGAAACACGTCAAGACACGCAACGCCAACGGAACCGATCTTCACTATGTGGAGGGGTGGCACGTCATCGCCGAGGCTAACCGCATCTTCGGCTATGACGCCTGGGATCGGAGGACGCTCGCCAGCCACTGCGTGTGGAGTGGGCCTCCGGCGCCTATCACGGCGCAACCTACACCGCCAAGGTCCGCGTGAGCGTCCGAGCGGAGATATCACCATTGTGCGGGAGGGATCAGGGACGGGGGAAGGGAAAGCCCTACCCGGGGCAAGCTCACGAGCTTGCGCTTAAAGGTGCCGAGACCGATGCCACTAAGCGGGCGCTCGCCACTTTTGGCAACCCCTTGGTCTTGCTCTCTATGACCGAGAGCAAGCTAGGCGTGCGCAAAGCCAAAAACGAGAAGGCTGCACCGCCCATTGGCCCGTGGGTGCTGCGCTCGACATCTGGTGCCGAGGAAGCAAGCTTCGACCTGCCGAGCGAGTTCGCCGGCGCCCTGCGTAACGCGATGACTGAAGCCAATGATATCGAGCTCCTGTTCGCCATATGGGAACAGAATGTCGAAACCGTGCGCGCGCTAAACAGGAGCCTGAAGCAAGAGCAGCTACCGAAGTCCGGCATCGCTCCTCAGCTTGTGAGTCACCTGAAGCGATGCGCCATCGCTCTGGTTAAACCCGAGAACCGACCCAATGGCTCCGACAGAGCCCGAGGTACGATCGCCGAAATCTGTCCGCACAAAGATCGACAAGAGTATTCTGACCATTCGGTGAGCTGAAGCGAATTCGCTCAAAGGAGCATCTGCGCTTCGTCGCAAGCCAACCTTGCCTCATCTGCGGACGCTCTCCCTCCACGCATATCACTGCGCTACTCGCAATCCAAAGGCTGAAGCCTGAAGGCCCGCGATGAGTTCACGTCCGCTGTGGGCCATCCATCATCACCCCATCCACACACGGGCAACGAGCGGGAGTGGTGGCAGGAGCGCAATATTGACCCGCTCATAGTTGCCAATCGGCTTTGGCGACAAAGCAGCAGGCGATATCCCGCAGTGCACGAAGCTAACTTACCGGAACGTACGGGAAGATGGAGCCGATAGCCCTGCTCAGGGTGCTCGGGCAAGTGACTAGAACTCGAAATCTCGCGAAGCTGCTCGCAGAGACTCCGATCCAACGTAAGGCGGCTGACCGCAAGACATAGAAGAAGATCGACTCGTTTTGCGAGCACCGGCGAAGCCGCCTCCGGGAACATAACGACCTTCCGCAATCAGCCGGCGACACTGACATGTGTCCGGAGCGCTCTGGTCCACTACTACCCAACCTGCACTCGGGCTCGGGGACAAGTCGGTTTCAACTAGGTTTGAACGGGAACGTTCGTTCGCCCGTCATTTTTGCGACCTCTCTGGCGCACAGATGCGACCACAAAAAAGCCGGCCCGTTTTCAGAACGGGCCGGCTTCGATCAAGCGTCGGTGTCGAGCCTTGCTAATACTATGCGTCAGCTTTTTTCGCGATGCTCCATTGCGAACTCCTCTTCCGGCGACAGGATCATGCGATGCCGGGCAAAGAGCGCGAAATAGACGATGCCGACCACGAACCAGCAGGCAACCGCGATCACCCCGACCCGATAGACCGGATCGGAGAGTTGGTAGTAAACCGTCACCAATCCAATGACGATCGTGAGCGACGCGCCGGGATTCCGAGCGGGCTTCGATATGGCCGCTCGATATTCGGCAGGTTGCGGCGAAGCATGATGAACGACACTGCCTGGAGGATGTAGGAGAACATCGCGCCGAACACGGCCATGTTCAGGAGCGTGCCGCCGATGATGGCCGAGCCGCGCTCCGAGCCTACTCCGAACCACACGATGAACATCACGGCGAGCGCAACCAGCGCACCCACGATCATCGCCACATGCGGCGTCTTGTAGCCACCGTGCGTCACCGACAAGCCCGTCGGGAAATATCCCGCGCGCGACAGCGAGTAGATCTGCCGCCCCTTGGCGTATATGATCGTATGAAAGCTCGCGATGAGGCCGACGACCGCAACGAAGGCGAGGATTTTCGCCGCGCTCGCGCCGTAGATGGCGCGGAAACCGTCGAGCAAGGGCTCGCCGGATTTGCCGAGCGCAAAGGACCCGGACGGCGCGATCACCGACGGCGTCTGCAAACGCCAGCGATCATGCCGGGCTGAAATGAGTACCAGGAACCCAAGGATCAGCGTGAGCATGCCGAGCAGGATGCCAGGAGGCATGTCGCGCTTGGGATCGATGGACTCCTCAGCCGCGAGAGGCAGCTGCTCGATCGCCAGGAAAAGCCACACGGCAAACGGCAGGGTAGCAAGAACCCCGTGGATGCCGAATGGGAAATATGGGCCGTTCCCTTCTGGCAGCTCGGTGCCGTCAGGTCGCGAGATCAGCGCCAACAGCGGTTGAAATCGAGATGCGGAAAGGCGCTGATCCAGAAGATGACGAGAACGGCGAGCGCCGCGAGCGTCACCACCAGCGTGACCTGAAATGACAGCTCCACGCCGACGATGTTCAGCGCAAGGAACACGGCATACATCAACACCCACCATATGGGCTGGAAACTCGCTGGAGTTTCGAAGATGCCTCCCATGTAGGAGCCTATGAAGAAGACGATCACCGCCGGAGTGAGAACGTATTCGACGTTCTCGCAAAGTCCGGTGATGAAACCGCCCCAAGGTCCCATCGCAGAGCGCGCGAAGGAATACGCCGCGCCCGTATGGGGGAGCGCCGGCGCCATCTCAGCGATACAGAAGACGAGGCCGAGATACATGATCATAATGAGGAGTCCGGCCACCAGCATGCCGCCCCAGCCGCCGGTGGCGAGCCCAAGATTCCAACCCGAATAGTGACCAGAGATGACGGCGCCTACGCCGAGCGCCCAAAGCGACCAGACACCGGCGTAGCGCCGAAATCCCCGTTTCTCGAAATAGGTCGCGTCCGCCTTGCGGTAGACGATGCCCCCAGCACCTTTTTGTTCTGCCATATGCCCCACTCCTTCTCTTTTCGCTAAGCCCCCGTCATCATTTGCACGTCAAAAATTGCGCAATGTCGCAGATTGCTCGAGACATCGATTGCAAAAGTCACACCATGGCATGCCGCGCGCCTCGCAAACTTGGTGCTGCCGCAAGGAATATTTTGCCGAGGCGGTCCGCCCAGCGTCGCTGGCCGGCCTCGTCGCCAATCTCGTCGTTGCGAATTTCGATCATCGCCGCCGGAAGGTCCCGCGGCCGGGCATGGCGCGCGACCGTGTAATAGACGTGGTCGGCGGGAGAATAGGGCTCGTTGATGCCGACGGTCAGCGCTCGATCGGCCTTAAGCGCGCCGACGAGGACATCGGCCAGGCGGCGGTCGTCGTCGAACAAGATGCCCACCTGCCAGGGACGCGCCTTGCCGAGAAAGACCGGCGTATAGGAATGGATTGCGATCAGCGACGTAAGCATGTGGGCTGCCTGGCGCCGCGCGAGGCATGCTTCGATCGCGGCATGATACGCACCATGGATCGTGTCGAGCCGGCGCTTGCGCTCTTCATCGCTCAAGCCGCGGTTGGCCTCGACCTTCCGGCCCTCGCTTTCGGTGACGATGAGGCTCGGGACATCGGCGGCGCGATTGCAGTCGATCACAAGGCGCGAGACGTCAGGCCAGACCAGCGGCGCATCGAGATCGGCCGCCAGAAGCCGCGCCACGGCGAGTGCGCCAGGGTCCCAGGCGATATGCGTTTGCAGCGCATCTTCCTCGAAGCCGAACGAGGCGTATTCCGCAGGGATGCGATTGGAGGCGTGATCGCAGACGATTGCGATCGGTCCGACACCATCCGGATTCTCAACCACGACCGGCTCGAAAGCCCCGTCGCTCATCCCCTCCCCCATCTGTCCGGCCTAAGAGGCGGTGCTTCCTGCAAGATGGCTCGGCGGCACATATTAGACTGTTGCGTGAGAAGGTCCAGAACTGCCGGAGACGCATCCCTGTCATCCGGCAAAATAGTGCGGATTTCGCCGCGCGCAGCAGAATAGACGCATGCGAATCGGCCTCCGTCGCTCTACCCGTCACGACAAAAAAAGGGCGCCGCGAGCGGCGCCCTTAGAGGGAAGTTGCTTTGGGGAAACTATGAGATGGCTAGAACGTGGCCTTGATGGTTCCCACTGCCCGCGCGTCGCAGTTGTCCCGCCCGCCGCTCTGAGCGAAGCACTGAGTGCTGTTATAGTCGGTATCGTAGTAGCGGATATCAGCAGACCAGCGCTCGTAGAAGCCAAGGGTCAGGCCGGCATTCCAGTACACGTAGTCGTCGGCATTTTGCTCGTACGACTGGAAGCCGACGGTGCCGCTGATGCTGGGCGTGAAGAAATTCCACAGCTTGTTGGTCCAGGCGTAGGCAATGGAGCCCTCGATCGCATTAGACTGGCCAAAAAACTGGAAGTTATCCGGCGACCAATAGTCCTTGACGCCAAGGGTCCACGCGCCGGTGGTCCAGCTCGCGCCGCCCAGCGCCTCGAAGTAGTCGATCTCGTCGTTAGCCCCCGGATACGAGTAGTAGAGGCCGGCGAAGTTGAAGGTGATCGGACCCCATTTCGGCGTGATGCCGAGACCGTAGTCGAGCTCGATGTTTTCCCCGAAATCTGTATTCGATCCCCAAACGTAGCCATAGAAGATGCCGTAGGTCAGATCGAATTCAACCTGCGCGGCGGGGTTTTGGCTGGTGTTGGAGATGCTGCGGAACATATAGTCCGTGGTGAGCCAGGCAGATCCAGATAGCGCCAGCTTCGGTGGCCCATCGGCGTGAGAAGGCACCGCCATCGCCCCAAGAATCGCCAGCCCCAAAATCCCTGCTTTGATTTTTCCTGCTAAACAGCTTCCCCGAGCCATTTTCATTCTCCTGATGATCCCCCGGCGAGGCGAGTATTCTCATGACTAAGAGGAACAGGGAGACTCACCGCCCCAACCCATTCGCTCTACACTACTAACCAGCCCCCTAGTAGCAATCGAAAAATCCCGGTTTTTATGAAGTTGCATAGGCACTGTTGTAAGATTGCATCGCCGAATGCGAATTTGCTAACTCCATAGGCAGGGAGGGGCGTAGAGCCGCTATCTTCAGCATCAGGATTAGCATCCGCAGGTTGCCGAGGTGGCCGAATCGTCCCGGATTGGGGTAGGACTGGTCCTCTGTTGGAACTTCTTTCGCCGTATCAGCGGCCGAGCCAAGCCCGCCAGCCGCCGAACACGGTGATGTCTTTAGCCCCAAGTGTCGCGTAGGTCTCGCAGAGAAAGCCTTTGACCGTACGTCCGTTGGCGAGGGTCAGGGTGCCGATGCCCAAAGGCGCCGGAATCAGGGCCACGAACGACCGAAGACCCCCTCCTCCATCTCCCAGACTTCGACCTCGATGGCCCCGGGGCCGGTGTCATCGAACACCAGGCCGGGTTTGGCAGGTGAGTTATCGGCAAGGGCGTAAAGCCGATAGCCAGGTCCGGTACGGGTGGTTTCGAGGAGCTTCGCCTTGCGTTCGACAAGCTGCCAGTTGAGAGGCTGACCGGTAAGATTTGCCCCGACCACGGCCACTTTGACTGATCTCGCCGGCTTCGCGGGAGCCTGCCATCGTTCGTCCAGCGACGGAGCGTGGTCTTCTCAGGTTGGTCGCGGCCTCATCAAGGGTCAAAAGTGCCTTTAGTTTGGTCATAGGTCGTTGCGCTTCTTTTTCCGTGCCGCGTGAGCGAGCGAGGTGCAATGTTATCAGCCTCAACCATGAACAATGCCCAAGGAAAATTCAGTGCCGTCTGTTTCGATTGCGACAGCACCCTAAGCAGGCTCGAAGGCATCGACGAGCTCGCTTTGCGCTATGGCCGCAAGGACGAGGTGGCGCTTCTGACCGAGGCGGCCATGAACGGCGATCTTTCGATCGATGACGTCTACGCCAAGCGCTTGTCAATCGTGCGCCCGGACCGGGAGGCGGTCGCCTGGCTTGGCGAGCGCTACGTGCAAGAGCTGGTGCCTGGCGCGAGAGAGACGATTGAGGCGCTGCGCCGGCTCGGCAAGCCCGTCTACGTGGTGAGCGGCGGCCTGTTGCCGTCGGTCGGGTATCTCGCGCAAGCGCTGGCGATACCCATGTCCCGCGTCTACGCCGTGCCGATAGAGTTCGATGCGAGTGGCGCCTATCGGGGATTTGATCAAGGCTCGCCGCTCCCTCGCGCCGACGGTAAGGCCGTGGTGTGCCGCGAGCTCGCGAAACGCCACGGCGCCATTGCCATGGTCGGCGACGGGATGACGGATGTCGCTGCCCGCGCTGGCGGCGCTTACGTCGTCGGCTTCGGCGGCATCGCCTATCGCGAGACGGTGGCCATGGGTGCCGACTGCTATGTCGCGCATGCCGAGCTCACGGCGACGCTCGAGAATCTGCTGAGCGAAGAAGAACGCAAGGCGCTCGCGCTTGCGTGAGTCGCGGAGGCTCGGCAAAAGTCATCGGTGCCGGCGAACGGTCAACTCGACCTTCGGCGCATTGCCTCTAAGGTGGCGGACGTATTCTTCGTAAGACGCGCTCCGGCTGCGAACGCAACGCGCCCGCCGCTGGCAAGCGCATCTGCCGGGAGCGGGAGGTCGGTCCCATCTCCGAATCGAAGAGCGGACGTTTCGAGCTCGAGCACCGACTTCTGCTTTTGACCCACAGCGGACAGTCGCGCGCTTCCTGCTGAGCAACCCTCATGGCCGGCCTTCACGCCAGAGTGCGAGCGGCTTCTCTATAACAATACTGATGCGGGGAGCCTCATATTCGATTGGCCCCGGGCTTTCAGCGCACTCGGCCCACTGAATGACCAGTTCTGACGAGAGCGGCCTATATCAACGCCGACTATTCGCCGCAAGCAAGGCAAGTGACGGCGGAATGCGGTCAAGTCTACTGGCAAGAAGCTCCATATGTGATTATGAGGCGATTGCCGGCGGGTCGATGAATGCCGGCGCCAAGGGAGAACAAATATGGCGGGTGAGGCTGCGCTTTCGCACGAGGAGCTTATGTGCCGGCTGCAGATACTCGCGGAACGCGCTGTCAGGCGCTACGCGCTGCCCTCCGCAGTCACCGTTAAGCTCATCAACCTCTCCGAGAACGCGACATACCGTGTGGACGATCCTGCGACCGGGTCAAAGTGGGCGCTCCGTGTCCACCGCGAGGGCTACCACTCGCTGACGGCGATTGCCTCCGAGCTTGAGTGGCTGATTGCGCTGAAAGCATCGGGCGCCGCGATCACGCCGACACCCATCGCGGGCAGCGACGGGGAGCTCATTCAGACCGTCGCCCACGAGGACCTGCCGCGGTCGCGCAACGTCGTTCTCTTCGGCTGGGAGACGGGACAGGAGCCCGCCGCGACGGACGCCGCAGGCTTCGAAACTTTGGGAGAGATCGCAGCCCGTATGCACGTTCACGTGCTCAAATGGCAGCGGCCGTCCTGGTTCGAGCGCCATAGTTGGGACTTCGAGACTAGCCTCGGCGCGCGACCGCATTGGGGACGGTGGCAAGACGGCATGGGCGTGACGCCAGAGGCCCTCGAAACGATTAGCGAGACGGTCCGGCTCATCGAACGGCGCCTTGGCCGCTTCGGCAAGAAGCCCGACCGGTTCAACCTCATCCACGGCGACATGCGTCTCGCAAACCTGCTCATGGACGGCGGCACGATCAAAGTCATCGATTTCGACGATTGCGGCTTTTCCTGGTTCCTCTATGACTGCGCAACGACGGTATCGTTCTTCGAGGATCGTGCCGACGTGCCGGTGCTCTTGGACGCGTGGGTTCGGGGCTATCGGCGGGTCGGCTCACTCTCTGCCGAGGAAGAGTCCGAAATCGAGACCTTTGTGATGCTACGCCGACTTCTCCTCGTCGCTTGGATCGGCTCGCATTCCGAGACGGAACTCGCTCAGTCCATGGGCATCGCCTATACGCAAGGAACCCTCCCTTTGTGCGAGCGCTATCTGTCACGGTTTGGCGAGGCGTCCCGGCACCGCTAGGGGCCGCAATGCTGCTGGCAGCACCTTTCAGCTAAGACTGCCTACGAATGGGGCAGAAGCTCAGGAGTTGACCTGACCCCTTAAGGTCGTTGGGGCCGCTAGGCTTGCGCGAGCGCGTCCAAGCTCTCGGGGAGAATTTGGCCGCCATCAACGATAATCGTCTGGCCCGTGATGTAAGCGGCTTCTTTCGATGCGAGGAAAAGCGCGGCATGCCCAATATCCTCGACGGTCCCGAGCTTCTTCAATGGGATTGAAGCCGCCATCGAGCGCTCGTAGTCCTGCCCGAGCGCGATCAAGCCTTCGGTCAAGATATTGCCGGGCAGCACCGCATTGACGGTAATGGCATATTTGGCGAGCTCGATTGAGACCGTGCGCATGAAGCCGAGTTGACCCGCCTTGGTCGCACCGTAATGGGCCCATCCCGGAAAGCCCGTGACCGGCCCCGTGATCGAGGACGTGATTACGACGCGGCCCTGGTCAGATTTCTTGAGATGCGGCAGGCAGGCCTTGATCGCAAGAAAGGTCCCCTTGAGGTTGGTTGCCATTACGTGGTCCCAATCTTCCGGGGAGAGCTCCTCAATCTTGGTCTGCGGGAAAATTCCGGCGTTGGCGCACAGGATGTCGATGCCTCCGTGTGCGGAGGCGGCCGAATCCGCCATGGCCTGCATGTCGCCGAACTTCGTCACGTCCGCGGCATGGCCCTTCGCCGTCCCGCCGGCGCGGCGCAGCTCCTCGGCGCAAGCTTCCGCCTCATCGAGATGGCGAGACACGATGAGCACCTTGCCGCCGTTATTGGAAAAGACCTTTGCGATTCCCTTTCCGATACCCTTGCTCGACCCCGTGACTACGACGGACCGGCCTGCGATCGATGTCAGCATGACGTTTCTCCACAACTCGCGTCGATAAATGAGGGGCGGGCGCCGCCTCCGCGACGCCCGCCCGAATTTACATGCTTCGCGGAAATCGTGCCGCGAACATTGGAAGCTCAAGCCCGCTGCTTCTCGTCGAATACAAGGCGGCCGATCTTGGCGTGAACCTCGGGCGCCGTGGCCCTCAGCACCATGCCCCAGACGAAGCCCCAGATGACGACGGCGAGGGCAATATAGGGGATATTGCTGCCAAAGCTGCCGCTGCCGCCGAACGTCGCCAGATTAACGACCAGGAGATACACGAGGTAGACCTGGGCGACAAAGGCGATCAACGGAGCGATCAGGCCGGGAACGATTTCAACTTCGCCCGGATGGTTTTGGCGGAAGTAGACGATGATCGCGATCGACACGAAAGCCTGCAGGATGAGCAAGAGCATGGTGCCGAGAATGGCGAGCATCGTGTAGATGGCCACGTAGGCCTGAGCGTTGGGATCGTCGGTTCCCAGCAAAATGGCGAAGAGGCCAACCCAGATAAGCGCCAGCACCGACTGCGCCGTGGAAGCGATGTATGGGCTCTTGAACGTGGGGTGTGTCTTGCCCAGCACGCGCAGGAACACACCCTCGCGGCCGAGCGAGTAGGCATAACGAGCTGCCGTGTTGTGGAATGCCATGCCACAGGCAAAGGAACTCGTTAGGATCAGAATGCTCATCAGCTCCAGCGCCCACCCGCCGACGTTTTGCCCGATCGGCGTGAGGAAGAAATTGCCCGAATCCTTCACGGCCTTGACGAGCATGTCGCCTTCGGTCGGGTAGGAGGAGATCACGCACCAGCTGGTGAAGATGTAAAATAGTCCGAGCCCGATTACTGAGTAATAGAGTGAGAGCGGAATGATGCGCTTGGGATCACGCGATTCCTCGGCGTAGTTGGGCGCCATCTCGAAGCCGACCCAGGACCAGAAGGCCATGAAAATGCCGACCGCCGCCGCGCCGGCCGCGATGTCCACATCCCCCACCTTCTGCTCGGCAACCGGTGTGTTGACGTTGAAGACGTTGAGAGCCTCGACATTAAAATTCGACGTGCCCGAGATGATGGCGCCGGCATCGAAAATCACCAGGATGATCACCTCGAGAATAAGTGCAACACCGAGGATCTTGACCGAGAGCTGCACGTCCCGGTAGGCCAGGATCGAGATCAGCACGATCATGAACACTGCAAACCAGATCCAGGGAATATTGATGCCAAGATGGGTCTGAACCCAAGCGTTGCCGAAGTAGGCGAAGAGACCGCAGAGCGATGCTTCGAACACGCTATAGGAAACGAATGACGCCATGCCCGCCGCCATTCCCATGTCGCGTCCGAGCCCGAGGCTGATATAGGAGTAGAAGCCGCCGACGCTCGACACTCGCTGCGCCATGGCGGCAAAGCCCACCGAGAAGATGGTGAGCACGATCGTGGCGAGCAGGAAGGCAGCGGGGACATAGATCCCGTTGCCGAACCCAGCGGCGAAGGGAACGTTGCCCAGCATCGCCGACATCGGTGCTGCGCCCGTCACCGTCAGGAATAGAACGCCCAACAGGCCGACAGCCTTGGCTTGAAGCAGGTCGATGCCTTTTTCTTTGTGGACTTCGAAACTCTCCTGCGCCTCAAGCGCAGCTGCTGAGCGGTCTGTCATGTTGGCTGATCCCCCGTTTAGGCTGGTCCGAAACAATAACTATGCCGGCTGACCCCCTTGTTACCGGCCTCGTTCAAGGCATGATGATCCTGTTCTGCCTCCGAAACAAGCTCGTGCGAAACCTGACCATTCTCTAGGCAAAGCGGCAGGCCAAACCCACGTTGTTCGTTGCGGGGTTCGCCCTTCGATTAGAAATTGATCGGCCTCACTTATTTGCACCCCAAGCCCATGATTGCCTTCAGCTCTCCGCTCGACATGACGTGGCAGTAGATCATGTTGATGATCTCGATCTCCTTGCGATGCAGGTCGTCCGATCCCGCAGCGCAGCAATCCTCGACCACGACCACCTCGAAACTCTCGTCGGCGAGGCTCCGAACCGTCGAGGACACACACTGGTCGGTGAAAATACCGCAGCACACCACGGTCTTAATGCCGAGATTGGTGAGGATCAGCCGCAGATTGGTCCCGGTCAGTGCGCTGTCGGTCGTTTTCGTCACCACGATCTCGTCGCCCTGGGGCTGGAGCCCATCTACGAGCTGAGACGGCAGCCCGTCCTTGGGCAGAACCAGATTGTTCCAGCCAGGCATCCTCTGCGAGAGCGACCGGTCGCGGCCATTCTTGGTATGGCACGCGATGCGCGCGAAGAGGCATTCGTAGCCCTTGTCTCGAAAGCGACTTAAGAGTTCCCGCGTGCGAGGAATGACGATTTCGCGCATCCGCTCATGGAAAGGAGTCCAGGCATCATATCGGCGCTGTTCCTCCGCAGACAGAGAGGCCCTGTCCGGCCGGGTGAGATAGGTGTTCTGCACGTCGATGATAAGAAGGGCCGTGCTCTCTTTGGCGAGGTCCGGATCGGCAGGCTCGGGGGCTCCGTCGTAGTAAATCGATCGATACGCCGTCTTCCAGTTCATTCGCTTGCTCAGAACCGCTTCTTAAACAAGCCGCGCCGCTCGTAAACCTCGGCCGCCTCCTCCACGAACGCCGCCATGACCTTAGCTCCATACTGCTCGCGCAGCTCGCGGGCCGCTGCGAAAAGCGTCTCCCGCGATTGCGCGCGGCCAGGACGCAACAGCTCGTAAATGCGCATGATCGTGTCTTCCGGCACGTCCACAAGCTCGGCACCCCGCTCGAAGTTTGCGGCCAACGTCCCTCGCCCGGCGGCTCGGGCAATCTCCGCCTGTTGGCGCAACGCCGCGGCGGTGATGCGCAAATCCTCGAGCGTGACGCGGTCCTCAAGCAAAGCCTCGAGCGTGATCTCATTGAGGCCCTTGCCGCGCTTTCCGCGCACCATCTCGGGGCGTTTCTCCGCCAGCGGATAGTCCGCGATCGACAGCCGCTCCTCGCTCATGCGGCCTCTCCCAAGAAGATGACCTTGACCTCCTCGGGCACGGCACCCTCCGCGGTCAATTCCGTCTCGATGGCATAGATCAGTGCCACGCGCGCATGATAGCGAGAACCCATCGCCTCGCCCCGTATTGGTACCACGACCGGCTCGGGCATTTCGCCGAGAGCATAGGCGGCGGCGTTTGCCCCCATGCGCCGATAGTGCTCGAGCCTGGTAATCGGAGAATTGGAGAAGAGCTCTAAATTGTTGTGCGGAAGGCGGTCCTTCTGGTGAATGACCGCGGTACCCTTGGCCTGGATGCCAATGCCCACGCCGGAGCCCGCGAGGCGGGCGGCGCCGAGACCAAGAAAGGACGTGTCCGCCGTATGCTTCATGCGCACGACACGCGCGCTCGCCCCCGCTTCCGTGATGCCGCCGATCAGCTCGCGCAGGATCGCAGACAAGGGATGACCGGCAACGGCCTGGAAGAGCTTGATGCCGAAGGCGGGGCTTATCCCAATCACGACCTCACGGGGACTGTTGCCGGCGCTCGCAGGCCCCATGGTCCGGTAGAGGATGCGTTTGCTCTCGGCGGCCTTGTGCACGGTCTCTGCTCGCAGCACTTCCTCGCGCGTAAGCACGTCCCGGATCGCCACGATCTCCTTGCGACGCGCCTCGCTCACGCGGTATCCGGTGCCAGGCCCCAAATAGTCATTGGGATCGTTGATGGCACTGAGGACCTGGCCGTTACGGACCACCGCAGAGGTCTGCAGATAGTCGCCTGAAATGCGCAGCCTCACGAGCTTCAGAAGATTCTCTGCCTCCTCCGCGAAGCCGCGCTTTGCGAGGGCCTTGATCACGTCGACGACGGTTATCGCGCGCTCATTGATGCTCTCGCTGATGAGCGTCGCGTCACGTGGCAAGTAGCTTCGCGTCTCGTCGGATCCCGATGCGGCAACGACGCTTGCCTTCATATCCGCTGTCGGATGCCCGAGGCCAAGCTCCTCGAGCACGGCGCTCACGGCCTCGACGGCGCGCGTTCTGAGCGCAAGGACGCGGGTCTCCTCGACGGGGGTCAGCCCGCCGTCGGCCTCGAAATCGCGCTGGAGCACGAGATAGTCTTCGAGCTCCTCGCCGTTCAGAAGTGAGGGATTGAACGAATTGTCGTATTTCAGAATCGAGCCGAACCCCGAGCAGATGAGGTCGGAGCCGGCGATGAGATAGGGCAAGATCTTGGCGCCGACGCGGATCTCCGATTCGGTCGCGCGCGCGTCATTGCCCGAGGCGCATTCGAGATCGAGCCAGACGGCGATCAGATTCTCCGCCATTAGCTCGCGCATTCCGCCCGGTACGGTGCAGGTAATGGGCGCCCCGTCGATGCCGCCATTCTGCGTCCCCTGCACGCCGATGGCGCGCTGAAGACAGAGGCAGCGCGCCTCAAGATAGAGCAGCGACTTCTTCTCGTGGAACCCCATAAGCAGCTCGGACCCGGCTCCCGAAGTACAGCGCATCTTGATGCCGCGCGAGGCATAGGCCGCCGCGAGAAAGGCTTTCGACCACGGCGTATCGTCACCATCGATGAAGCTCTTCTCCGTGCCGTAGACGGAGACCGTCTCGGCATAAGACGTAAAGCCGGCCATGCCGATCCTGAGCTCCTCCGCCTCCTCGCTTGAGCACTGAAAGAGCGTCCCCCAGCGTCCGACGGAGGCCCCGACCGCGCAGGCGACGGCATTCGACCAGGCATTGCGCGCGACCCGCATCGTCGTCTCGACCTCGTCGAAACCGAACGCGACCGCGGTCGCGGCATCGGCCGCCATCTGCAGTGGATCGTCTTTGGCATTGGTCACGTGCGCCTGATTGCCGGGCGTCTTGCGGGCGCGCATCTTGCTGTAGGCGAAGGCGATCTCGAGCGATGAGAGATGGACTACGACTTCGGCGAGCTTGGCCGGCGTCATGCCGCGGGCAAGCCGCACGAGCTCGCTCCGTGGCACGTTCATGTCGACCAGCATCCGTGCGACTTCGTGCGACGGCATGCCCATCGCTTCCGGCACGATCTCCGGATCGATGTGATAACGGGCGATGAACGTGTCGATCATATCGAAGTCGCGGGCGCCGACGCCGTCCATCGCGTCGATGCCGCCCGAGCCTAATGTCACGCCCGGTTTCGGATCGTGACGGCTCGAAAAAGACGCAAAGCCGTTCTCCGCATCCTCGATCGCGAATTTATCAAGCCGCAGCGGGCGCTCGTCCCAGTCGGAGAAGCGCTTCCAGCGATTGGCAAACGTGCCTGACTCTCCTGCCATGGAGGCTCTCGTGAAGCGGGGATCGACGTCACTTGAACGGGACTATAGAGGATACGGTAGCGGCGCCGAAGCGCATTTGACGGCAGGCGCCACAACTTGTCCGTGGAGCGCGCCCCTCCCGGCAGCCTGCTCGCTCGGTAAAATTGAACAGATACTATCTTCGCGGTGGCAAGACGATTACGACGGACTGATCTAGGCTAGGCAAGCGGAGCCTAAGGCACTGCCAAAGGCTGTGTTTGGCGGCTAAAGGATGTCATGACAGCAACACGCAAAATTCTCGAACTTAACGCGTTCGACATGCAAGCGGCAGCCGGTCTTGATCCCGACTTGGCGGAGCTCGTTGCCCGCCGCAAGCGCGTGTTCGGTCCGGCCTCGATGCTCTTCTACTCACGCCCCCTACATCTCGTCCGCGGCGAAGGCGTTTGGCTCATCGGAGCCGACGGCACGCGTTATCTCGACGCTTATAACAACGTGGCGTCCGTGGGCCACTGCCATCCGCGTGTCGTTGACGCCGTGTCGCGGCAAATAGCGACCCTCAACACACACAGCCGCTACCTCTGCGAGATCGTCTACACCTATGCGGAAAGGCTGTTAGCGACGCTGCCCCGCGAGCTGTCCAAAATCGTCTTCACATGCACGGGGAGCGAAAGCATCGACTTGAGCTTACGCATCGCACGCGCGGTCACGGGCGGCACCGGCTTCATCGTGACGGCGAACGCCTATCACGGCAATACGCTGGCCGTGACCCAAATCTCTCCCTCGTCGACGAGCGCAGAGCCGCGCAGTCCGCACGTCTTTCTCGTTCCAGCCCCCGACACGTATCGAACGCCGTCCGACGACGTCGGACCGATCTTCGCGGCCAATGTCAGGAAGGCGATTTCCGCCATGAAGCGAAAGAAAATCCGCCTCGCCGGGCTTGTTGCCGACAGCAT
This sequence comes from uncultured Alphaproteobacteria bacterium, assembly GCA_963827365.1. Lineage (GTDB taxonomy): Bacteria > Pseudomonadota > Alphaproteobacteria > Rhizobiales > Methyloligellaceae > Methyloceanibacter. Next base: position 93,002 of record CAWHAX010000017.1, read on the forward strand.
CTTCTCGAGCGACGGCATCTATCCGGGCGAGCCCGGATTCATGGCCGAGGCGATCGCGAATGTCCGCAAGGCTGGCGGCCTCTTCATTGCCGACGAGGTGCAGCCGGGCTTCGCCCGCCTGGGCGAAAGCATGTGGGGTTATGAGCATCACGGCCTCGTCCCCGACATGGTCGCGATGGGCAAGCCCATGGGCAACGGTTACCCCATCGGGGGGGTCGCGGTGAAACCGGAGCTGCTAGAGGCCTTCGGGGCGACGACCGGCTACTTCAACACGTTCGGAGGAAACCCGGTCGCGGCCGCGGCCGGCCTCGCGGTCCTGGAGACGATCGAGGCCGAGAAGCTGCAAGAGAACGCGCTCGTGACCGGCGCCTATCTATTGACGGAGCTCGAGGCCGTCGCCCAGCGCTGCGCTTGCGTCGGCGACGTGCGCGGAAAGGGACTTTACATCGGCGTCGAACTCGTACGCGACCGCAAGTCGAAGAAGACAGATAGGCAAGCCGCAACCCGCATCGTGGACATGCTTCGCGACCGCAATGTTCTGGTCGGCATTGCCGGCCCCTATGGCAATGTCCTCAAGATCCGCCCGCCGCTCCCATTTCGGCGCGAGCATGCCGACATCCTCGTCAAAGCGCTTTCGGACTCGCTCGCGAGTCTCTCCTAATCACCTAGCCCCATCGTGCTGGTGTCGGCGCGACGCCCCTGCGGGCCATGAGGCTTTCGCCGATCTCGTCGAGGATGGCCGGATCGTCGATGGTGGCCGGCATGGCGAAGCTGGCGCCATCGGCGACCTTCTTCATGGTGCCACGCAGAATTTTGCCAGAGCGGGTCTTGGGCAGGCGCTCCACGATGACCGCGGTCTTGAACGCGGCGACGGGGCCAATCCTTTCGCGGACGAGATCGACAACCTCTTTTTCGATTGCGGCCCCGTCGCGATTGACGCCGGCTTTTAGCACGAGGAAGCCGATGGGCACTTCGCCTTTCAGCGCGTCGGCCGCACCGATCACGGCGCACTCGGCCACATCTTTGTGAGACGCGAGCACCTCCTCCATCGCGCCCGTCGATAGGCGGTGGCCGGCAACGTTGATGATGTCGTCGGTGCGGCCCATGATGAAGAGGTACCCGTCAGCGTCGCGATAGCCGGCATCGGCGGTCTTGTAGTAACCGGGGAACTCCGCGAGATAGCTCGGACCGAAGCGGGCGTCGGCGTTCCACAGGGTCGGCAGACAGCCGGGCGGAAGCGGCAGCTTGATGGCGATATTGCCGAGCTGACCGTCCGCCACGGGATGACCTCCATCATCGAGAACGCCCACGTCATAGCCGGGCATTGGCAGGGTTGCCGAGCCGCGCTTGAGCGGGAGCTGGCCTAGACCGATCGGATTGCCGGCGATGGCCCAGCCCGTCTCAGTTTGCCACCAGTGGTCGATCACGGGCACCATAAGGTGCTCCTCGGCCCAGAGCACAGTATCCGGATCGGCGCGTTCTCCCGCCAGGAACAGCGTGCGCAGGCGAGAGAGGTCGTAGTTGCGGATGTGGGCGCCGTGCGGATCCTCTTTTTTGATCGCGCGGAGCGCCGTCGGCGCCGTGAAGAGGGCAACAACCTTGTGCTCGCTTGCGACGCGCCAAAAGGCGCCCGCGTCGGGCGTTCCGACGGGCTTACCTTCGTAGAGGATTGTCGTGTTGCCGGCCAGCAGCGGCCCATAGACGATATAGGAATGACCGACGACCCAGCCGATGTCGGACGCCGACCAGAACACCTCGCCCGGCTTCACGCCGTAAAGGTTCTTCATCGTCCAGAGCAGTGCCACCATGTGACCGCCATTGTCGCGCACGACACCCTTCGGCGTGCCTGTGCTGCCGGACGTGTAGAGGATGTAGAGCGGATCGGTCGCCTCAACCGGTACGCACGCCGCCGCAAGACCCCGCGATTTGGCGTCAGAGACAAGCCTCTCCCAATCGTGGTCGCGACCCGCGTGCAATTGCGCGGTCTCAAGAGGGCGCTGGAGGATGATGCAGCTTTCGGGTTTGTGCGCCGCGATGTCGATGGCCTTGTCGAGAAGCGGCTTGTAAGCGACGATGTGGCCCGGCTCCACACCGCACGACGCCGAAACGACCACCTTAGGTTTGGCATCGTCGAGGCGCTTGGCGAGCTCGTTGCTGGCGAAGCCGCCGAACACGACAGAGTGGATCGCACCGAGACGCGCCGTGGCCAGCATGGCGATTACGGCCTCCGGCACCATCGGCATATAAATGACGACGCGGTCGCCCTTCGCGACGCCGAACGCTGCGAGAACGGCTGCAAACGCCGCCACCTCGTCGCGAAGCCCAGAAAAGGAGAACGTGCGCTTGGTCTTCGTGACTGGGCTATCGTAGATGAGCGCATCTGCCGCGCCGCGCCCCGCATCCACGTGCCGGTCGAGGCAGTTGTAAGCCGTGTTGCACACGGCCCCCGGAAACCATCGGCCATATTGTCCGGCGGTCGGGTCGAACACTTTATCGTAGGGCCTTGTCCAGTGGACGGCGGCGGCGGCATCAGCCCAGAAAGCTTCGGGATCGGCCTTCCAGCTCTCGTAGACTCCATAATACCGGCTCATCGGTGATCCCGTCTCATGGCCCGAGAGAAGCGCTTCGCTCCGGGCACACCACTTTCGATCCCGCCAGATGCCGTTCTAGAATAGACAACCGTCTCTGAGAAGAAGGATGAACGCACCATGCCCGGAAGATTGCTAGGCAAGATCGCATTAATCTCGGGCGGCGCGACCGGCATGGGAGGCGCCTCGTCGAAGCTATTCGCGGCCGAGGGCGCAAAGATCGGCGTTGTCGATCGCAACGAGGAGGCGGGGCGCGCCCTTGTCGCCGAGATCGAAAGAGCGGGCGGCACAGCCATGTTTGCCGAAGCCGACGTGGCGGACGAAGCCCAGGTGAATGCGGCGGTTGCGGCCGTCACCGCGGCGCTCGGTCCGCCGAACGTCCTCTTCAATCACGCCGGATCCATCATCATCAAGCCCTTCCTTGAGACCACGCTCGCGGAGTGGGAATGGCTGATGGCGGTCAACGTCACGAGCATGTTCCTCATGACCAAGTCGGTGCTGCCGGGCATGATCGCGGCCGGCGGAGGGTCGATCGTCTGCACGTCGTCAATCTCGGCCATCGCCGCGACGCCGCGGGAGGTCGTCTACAATACGTCGAAGGGCGCCTGCCACATGTTCGCGCGCTCGATCGCGGTGGAGTATCGCGACCAGAACATCCGCTGCAATGCCGTCTGTCCGGGCTTCGTCCGTACGCTGCACGGACTGCGCGAGGTCGACGCGCTCAACAAGCTTGGTGTCGACATGTCGGATGCGGCCCTTGCCGTTCAGCAGGGTCGCATTTGCGAGCCGGAGGAAGTGGCGTACGCGGCGCTCTTTCTCGCCAGCGACGAGGCCAGCTTCATCAACGGTGCGCATCTCTTCGTCGACAACTGCTTTACCGCGGTGTGAGCCGGACGTGAACGCGACGTTCTTCCTCTGAGCCGAAGTCATGCGGTCTAGTTAGGCGCTTAGCGGACCGGTTCACCCACTCGTCGTTCCATTAAAGAACGCAATAGTCGAAATGGAGTTCAGGCGTCGTCCGCTAGGCTCCGTCCAGCAGACCCCAGGCGAGGCTGGGCACAATATCCGCCTTTGGCACACAAGCGGAACCCGCTTGGACGGCTACTCCACGTCAGGACTTCAAACTGAGGCGGACGCTGGGCCTTGGTCGGGCGGCAATGAGAACTGGGAGTTCACTGCTGGGGGCCTGATGCAGCGGCGGATCGCCAGCATCAACGACCTGCCGATCGCGGAAGCCTACCGCAAATATCGCTGCCCCCTAGGCCGTCGACCGGACGGCCATCCTTCACTGAGCGATCTCGGCTTGTAGGATCAGCGACCAGGAAAGTAGTGACGGGGCAAAGCTATCAGAAGGCTCGATGCAGCCTCGGCCAGTTCCTGCCCGTCAAGTCGGTTGCCGATGCGCTTGCCGGCGATAGGACTTGCATCGACGACAATCAATTCGTCCGCGAAAGTCCAGTGTTCAGGTTGGCAACCGGCGCCTTGATAATACTCGATGACATGCTCGTTTGTGATTTTCAGGTCGAGGATATCGTCCCTGAGCCGAAGCATGCTCCTGAAAATGGCGTCATCCAGGAAGCCGAGATCTCTCGCCCAATCGATGTAGTCGATCAGCTTTTTGGCGGCGATCAACAGGAAGTGCTTTTCGCAAAGGTATGCTCGTCTGAACGTGCTGCCTTTCGACAGCTGCTCCCGCGCCAATTCAAGACGCTCCGCCTGGGTCAGTATCGCGGAAGCCCAGGCATGGAGGCCCTCTACGGCAACGAATTTCTGGTCGTCCCTGTCCACCCCTGCCGCCCCAAATCGACAGCAACTCAACGTCGTAAGGGGTCGAGCGTTCCTGCAAATCCAGCTCGCGGCGCCTTCACTGTCTCCCGTCGGCAACAGTGCGGGAAAAAGCCATTGTCTACCGGGTGAGAGGGAGCTGGCGTTCCTAACGCCGCGTTTCACGAGATTGCCGATATGGCCATACAGCGCGGTCGGCAGAGCGCGGTATGCGAGCCAGTGATCAGCCGGAGGGGTCAGTCGCTTTTCCGGTAGAGCCACAACGTAACCGGCGCGAGTAAAACAGTCAGTGTCACGATGGGGATTAGCGCGATCAGGACTTGTTCAGGAGTCGCGCTACCATCCATCGTTCTGACGCGACTGTCCCACCGAAGCGGTGTCGTGCTCACGGCGTTGCCAGAGGATGCTCATCGGCCTCGAACATGCTCATGCTTTTTGCGTGAGCATCTCCAATGGAGTTGAGCACCCTTCGCGATTTGGCGCCTCAGTGTTTTGAAACTGAAGTATAGAATTTTGCGCCATCCGCTCGGCCCGGAGTTGGGGGCACGCAGTCATTCCAGTTGCCGCTATTGGAGTAGAAGGAGCTGCAACATTCTCCTCTGGTGTTTGTGACGCCAGGCTCCTTCACTCCGCCCGGACGAGTGATGCTGCAATCCTTGTCTCCCAGACTGGCAGCAAGCCACAAAGTCGCCGGGAGAACTAGCAAAGTTGGGAAGCGGGCCGTTGTCATCGTGGATCCTCCAAAAGGGTCGGCCACAATCCACTTTATATTAGCCCAACTGTTTGGAGGTTTTGGGGCCGGACCAATTCAGTTGACGCGACGGCACGCATCTCCTTCGCACACAAGTCGAGCTCGTCGCCTCGGGGCAGGTCATTTCTGACAGTTTCGGCGGCTTGCGCGCCCTGCTCACCCCCCGCCATCGCCGCCGCATTGCGAACGGCACGCGGCTTGGGGGCGCCGGCTTCTGCCGCCAAACTCCGCAATGGATGCGTCGATGATGAGCCGATGACTAGATAGAACCGCGAGGGTGCCGGCCTCGTCGCGCTCCATGTGGGTACTGAAGCCTTCGATATCGGCGGCCAAAATTGCAACAAGCTTGCGCTCTAGATGCGGGGCTTCCATTCAAATCCCTCTTCTGAGGAGCGCGTAAATTGCGCTCCCCCTGAATAGTGACAACCGGGCTCTGCCGCATTCGTTTCCCTCTCCGTGGTCCCACCTGAGATGGCACCGCGCGACAGCCTCCAAATCAGCGAGGCATTTCTGGGCTTCCTGATTGTTTGCCGAGGATTAGGAGAGAGCGAAAAAATCCGCGACTGGTGGCTGATCCCAGTCGCGCCCACCAGACAATTGCTGAAATACAATCAGAAATGGTCGATTGACGAGCTTATCGCTGGCAACATCGGGTGCATTTTGCACTAGAGCGATTTGGGCAAAAGCCCCTATGGTTAAACGGAATGGGAGCCGCAGCACACGGGGAGCCGGCAAATGCTTTCAAGCAAGGCTAAGCGGAGAGGTGTGTTTTGCTCCTCCACGGGGCTCGCCGTAGCGGTATTCGCCGTGGGGTTCATGTTTTCCGACGCACCAATCGCGAGCGCCGGACCCTTCTCGTGGCTTGCCGGCAAGAACCAACAAAAGCAGCAGGCGCCTGCGCCAGGCGGCGGCCCCGGCACCCTCCCGTTCTTTAGCGGGAGGGGCGGCGCCACTCGCAACCAGCCCGACATAACGGCGGCGCCGCGCGCCAGCGACCTTCCGGTCAACGACCCGGAAACCTACATGATCACCAACCCGCCGCTCGGCACGCCGACGCTGTCCTCGCGCAATATCGATGCGACCAAGGCGGCGATCCAGCGCTATCAATCGATCGTGGCGCAAGGCGGCTGGCCCATGGTGCCGGCCAAGGCAATGCATCCCGGCCAGCGCGGCCAGGAAGTCGCGGCTCTGCAGCGGCGCCTAGGGGTCAGCGGCGACCTCGTCGGCGTGAGTGTGCCCGGCGAGTACGACGCCGCCACCGTGCAGGCCGTGAAGAATTTCCAGGCGCGGCATGAACTGCCGGCGACTGGCGTTATAGACAGCAAGGCGATGGTCGAGGCGTTGAATGTCCCGGCTTCCATCAGGCTTGCGCAACTTCAGGCGAGTCTGGGGCGGTTGCAGAGTCTGGCGCCAAGGGCTGGCGGGCGCTACGTCGTGGTCAATGTTCCCTCGGCACAGGTTGAGGCCGTCGAGGGCGGTCAGGTGGCCTCGCGCCACGCCGCCGTGGTCGGCAAGCCGGAGCGTCCGACGCCCGAGATCACCAGCAAGGTCATCGAGATCAACTTCAATCCCTATTGGTACGTGCCGCGCACCATCATTCACAAGGACCTGATCCCGAAAGGGCGTGCGTTTGCCGCGAGAGGTCAGGACATGCTCGCCGTCTATCGCATGCAGGCCTTCGATGCGGCCGGCAATCCGCTCGACCCAGGGCAAATCAATTGGAACGGGTCGGAGGTCTACAACTACAATTTCCGCCAGCTTCCTCAGGGCGAGAATTCACTCGGTTTCGTGAAGATAAACTTCCCGAACAAGGACAGCGTTTATCTGCATGACACGCCGCTCAAGAGCCTGTTCGGAAAGGCGGCACGCTTCGAAAGTTCGGGCTGCGTGCGCGTGCACAACGTCGAGCAGCTGGTCGAGTGGATCTTGCGCGATACGCCGGGCTGGAATTACGACCGCATCGTCTCGATGAAGCACAACGGCGAGCAGTTGGACGTCAAGCTGTCGAAGCCCGTCCCGATCTATCTGGCCTATATCACTGGATGGGGCACGCCTGACGGCGTGGTGCATTTCGGCCGTGACATTTACGGGATCGACGGCGCCTCCACCACGGCCTCGGCCCACTGATGCAAGTCAGCTGGCGTGTGCTCCAGCACCATTTCAGATAGTTCGTCAAGTCTACGTGGTTGCCAAGGCCGTCGGGTGTCTCTCGGTTTGACTTACGACGCTCTTGGTTGGCGCGGTCCAACGGAATGCCGCCACGCAGTCATTTGCAAATCGGCGGAGGCTGCGGCGCCGGCGGCGGGTGATCCTTCTTGTATTGAACGAGGACTGGTTCGAGAGTTTCCCTCGGCCAAAAGTTCGGAGAGCGGATTTCTTTCAAACAGGAAGCGTTCCAATATAGTCCCGCGCGCCACGGCGACCGGCCTGCCTTGACCGCTCGCGTTACGGCGACGATGTCGGTCGATTCGGGATAGATGTAGAGCGTCGTCGGCTTGTCCTTCACCAAGGCCAAGATCCACTCGGAGTCCGACGGGGACCAGCTGGTGCAGCCGTTGCTGCGGCCGGCGCTGTAATCCACTAGCTGTCCAAACGGAACATAACCCTCGCGGTCCGCGTAGGGATTACCCGGAGCTTTTCGTAGACAGAGGCCCGTCACCACCACGGCCGGATGGCCGCCGATGGCGCGCGGTCTGGCGTTCGCCGCGTCGCCCTCGCCGTCGAACTGGACGAACGAGCGCATCAGGGCCACGCTTTTTCCCTCCGAGACGCGATAATAACCTTTGAACGACGTTCTGATTTCGGCCGTCACATACGGCCCGCCGGTCGTCAGCTTGGAATCCATCGCATTGCTGAAGTTCTTTGCGCAACGAATGCCGTTTGCGAAATTCGCGATGCTTTTAAGGTCGCGGCCGCTGCCATGGCCGGACGGGATCGCGCGAAACGTCCGGTTGGCTTCGCAGATGACGTAAAACCGGCGCCCCAACCCGCCGGGGCGCGTGGCGTCCATGGCGAAGTAGCAGGGATTGTTGACTGCGCCTTCGCTCACTTTCTTCAGGTAAAGCGCGCGCGCCCTCTGCAAGACCACTGGGGCGATTTGACCCTCGCCTTCGCCGACATGGGCCTGCAGCCAATCCGGAACGACCCACGGCACCTCCGCCGCAAATGATCGAGGTAAGCCCGACAACGGACCGCCGATCATAATGAGGCTGACGATGGCGACGATAGCTAAAAGTAGCGATCTCAACGGCAACGGATCAATTCTCCTGTCGAAATGCCTTATGCAAAGGGCGCGGCGACGATGCCGAAAACCACCCACCTTGGTCTGTCGATGAACTGGAATTGTGCGATCCTTTTCCAACCGCACCACTCTCAAACTTGACCCCTGAAAGCCGCTCAGGAGACTTTCTTGTCGGGAGCGGCCTGGATCCGGCACAAAATCGTCTCTGCCGCTTAGGGCCTCACCCGAAAGACCGGAACAAACCCCGGATTTGGCGGTGGACCCGACCTGTCTATTTCAATGGCGTAGATGGTGGCTGTGGAGGCAGTCAGCTGCGAACAGGTCTCTGTTGCGGTTTCCCTGCTAACAGGGAGAAATACAGGGAGCAATCGGCACATGGTCGGGTTCACTCCACAGCGAGTTGCGGCAAATACCACGTTATCCCGCCAGGTTAAGGGCATTTGGAGGATCTTTCCGCAGTGCGAAAACAGGGAGATAACAGGGGCAGAGCAGTGAGTGCTGGCGATCTTACAGGGAGTGAGCAATCCCACGTCGGGGATGTTTATGCCACTACCCAGGCGGCCGAGAGACGAGGAGGAAATTTCCTATCTTCGATCGATAAATCGCGAAGACCCGAAGTCTGTTCCAGACGCCCGCTATGAGGGCCTTTAAATTCTTGCGACAGGAGATGCCATGAACAGCTATTGCGACATTGCCGCGTCGGACGGATCGGGCAGCATGAAAGCCTATCTCGCTATGCCGGCGGGCGAGCCCAAGGCGGGTATCGTGGTCGTTCAGGAAATCTTCGGCGTCAACAAGGACATCCGCGCCATGACCGATGCCTGGGCGGCGAACGGCTATGCGGCCATCGCCCCCGACCTGTTCTGGCGGCTGAAGCCCGGTGTGGAACTGGATGCCGATATTCCTGATGAGTTCCAGGAAGGCCTCGACCTGCTGCAGAAGTTCAATGCAGACAAGAGCGTCGAGGACTTGGCCGCCAGCATCGCCGCGTTGCGGTCGCGCGGCTGCGCCAAGGTCGGCGTGGTCGGCTATTGCCTGGGTGGGCGGCTCGCCTTTCTCTGCGCTACCCGCACCGACAGCGATGCCACGGTAGGCTACTACGGCGTCGGTCTCGACAATCTGCTGGGCGAACGACAGAACATCAGCAAGCCGCTGCTGCTGCATATCGCGACGCGCGACAAATTCTCGCCCCCCGAGGCCCAGGCTAAGGTCTGCGCTGCGCTGAAGGACAATCCGTTGGTCACGATCTACGAGTACGACGCCGATCACGCCTTCGCGCGCGGCAGTGGCAGCGCGCGGGTGCCCGCGCTGGCGCAGCAGGCCGATGCACGGACGCAAGCGTTTTTTGGCGACAAGCTCGCCTGAAGCGGGGCTCGATTGAAAGACTACCTGACAAACAGCGCGTGCTTTTCACCACATCAGCGACTGGTCGTCCTCGATATGGTTGATTACTCAAGGTCACTTCAATACAGGCCGCAACAGGGCCCATAGCAACGCTCCTAGTCGGTACGGGACAGGCCCCCGTATTGTCATAGCGCTGCACGTGCCCCGCCAATTGGGATCTGAATCTCTCCATCGCTTTTCTCAAACGTGCGCCAACGCCACTGCGCCACCGCATTCCTCTTTGTCCATTGCCTGACGGCAGATCTAGTGACAAGACCTGTTCGCATCCGCGCGGCGGAAGAAACAACGGTCAGAAGCTTCCACTAGCTCAAGGAGAAATTGGCAATGGACCTCACTTCCTGGACACCACGCATGCTGTCGGTACTGCGGATCGTGACGGGGCTTTTGTTCCTTGAGCACGGAACCGGAAAGCTATTGGGCTTTCCCCCTTCCGATCATGCCGCTCCAACGCTGTTCTCGCTTATCGGCGTCCAAGGGGCACTGGAACTCGTTGGAGGCCTTCTAATTTTGATTGGTCTTTTCACCCGACCCGTCGCGTTCGTCCTGGCGGGCAACATGGCAGTTGCTTACTTCATGGCGCATGCACCAAAGAGCTTCTTTCCGACACTCAATGGAGGTCAGCTCGCCATCCTGTTCTGCTTCGTGTTTCTTTATCTGGCGGTCGCCGGCGGAGGCGAGTGGAGCGCCGATGAGCTTGTGGCGCGCTCACGCACGCGGTGACTATCTAGATCGAGCCACCATCATCATTCTACGCAGTATCTGCGTGTGACGAACGGTGCGAATTTCCCTCCTCACTTGTAGTAGCCGACGCCACAAATTTGATCGCCGACCTTAAGCAGAATGATGAGGCTGTGCAGGTCCAAATCGCCAATCTCATCGTGCCGCGCCGACAGTCTACCGACGTCGGATAGCTCCAGTAGATGTGACCTGCACCAGGACGGCCTGCTCTTCCTGCGTCCGAGCGACTCACAACAACCCCCCGACCAAGGTCTATCTATATCTGACCATTGGCTATGACTTCTCGGTTGATGATCATGCGCAGGTTACGGTGCGCGCCGCCGCCGGCGTGGTGAGCATGGCGGCGAGCAGGATTTTTCTCTTGGCCTCATGTCGTAGTGCGTTGTCTCATACTCGGCCTTGATCTTTCCAGCACTCGCAACGTTGATCGCTCGCACAGGAGCAAGCCCATCATGGCCAGCAGGTGAAAACTGGCCTCAGGTGATGGCCTCCGGCTTCGCGAGCAGCAGGTGCTCGGGACTCTAAGCATCGCCTGGGCCCTTGGTGGGCCCAGCGAAAAAAATCGCCTCGCGTGTGAATGGCTGTGGGCCAAGCCCAAAAGAATTCCCCCGCTGGCCCATCCCCCCGGTCGCCAGGAGTGGGTCCTAGACACTCAATTCCTGCTTCAAGCGCTAGCCAACGAACGCGTGATTATAGCCCCCTCTTGGGCATGGGCGGTTGTGCCGGAATAGTGGAGGATTGGGCGGCACTAGAAGGGGGAGTTGGCAGGGGCCTCAACGGCTGCACGAGCGGGGGAGGCCGAAATTTCTAGGACGCTATAGGCCGCGCGCCCAGGCTGGCCTCAGCGGGGCCGTTTCAGGCGCGGCGATAGCCGCACGCAATTCTTGCAGCAGCCGCAGCTTATCCACTCCCAGCGTCCCTTTCAGGACCAGCCAGTTCGAGGCGTGGTCGGTGCGGAATATGGTCCGTTTCAGCTCCAGTTCGGAAAGGAACAGCTCCATTTCCTGCATCAAACCCAGCACACTGAGCGGCTCCCAGCTGGGAAAATTTCCGCGCAGCCGCGCCTCGCCTTTTGGGAAGCTCACAACAAGCGTGGCGAGATATTCGGGTTGCGCGACGTTCATCAGCGCCGCCGAGTTAAGCGCATGCTGTTGCGACAGTGCCTGGCCGCCGAGGCCGTTTAGGATCATCACCGAGCGTTTGATCCCCGCCTCTTGCAACTTTTCGAGCGCCTCCCGCGTAGTCGCGAAGGTTTCCCCCTTGTTGACCCGCGACAGCACTTCGTCGTCGCCGGATTCGGCCCCCACATAGACGAGCGACAGGCCAAGCTCTGCCAGCTCCCGAAGCTCCGCCGCCGATTTCTTGCGCAAATTGCGCGGCAGGCAATAGCTCGACACCCGCCGTACGCCGGGCAGATCGCGGCGGATTGCCTCAAGCACGGTCACGAGCCGACGGGTGGAAAGCGTCATCGCATCGCCGTCGGCCAGGAAAACACGCTCGACGCCGTCGCCAAATTGTTCGCGGCAGCGCCGGATGCTTTCGAGCACTTCCTCCTCGCTACGGGGACGGAAGCGCTTCTGCGGGGCGGTGTACATTTCGCAGAATGTGCACCGGTTCCAGGAACAGCCGTCAGTCACCGGCAGGATCAGCGAATCCGCTTCGCTCGGCGGGCGGTAGACGGGTTCGACATAGCGGATGGGGACGATGGTCATGCGTGAGCGACAGACTTTCTGGAACAGACGAAGGGACGAGTTTAACGCAACAGAAAGTGATGATCGAAAAATTTTGCCGGCCGATTGTCGGTCGCGGCGGGCGAAAGGGGCGTCAAACTGGTCAAGTTCTTCCCGTCCGGCCAATCCGAGTCGCTGACCCGTCGGGCGATGATGACGACGAGCGATCCCTGTGGCCCAAAAAGCATCCTAGGCCCAGGCCGAAAGCTCGGACGGCATCGCTCGATGCCAATATGCACCCTTGCCGCCTGTTAACCCGCGACGGGACCCTGGCTGGACTAGGTCGTGTACTCATAAATCGAGATTGGTAAGCAGCGGTTGTCCATGTCCGTGCTAGCAGGAGAGTGCCACGATGCTAAGACCATCGACACTCAAGACTAAAACCCTTTTCAATCGCAGGGGAAGTTCATCGACATGCTAAACTTGACCTGAGTGTTGCTTATGGCAAGTACCAAACACACCCAATATAAATGGTCGAAGCCGTTGCGGATCGTGCGTGTCCGTTGGCGGCTCTTTTTCGCGGCTGGAGCGGGTCTGTTTGCGTTTGTTTTAATGCCCGATGATTGGCGCCTGATCAGCCGAGTGCTGATCGGCTGGGACATTGGGGTCGCTGTCTATCTCGCGCTTGGAATCTGGACGGCCATAGTCACCGATACCAAACACATTCGTCTGAGGTCTGTATTGTTCGACGAGGGACGCGTGTTGATCCCCCTACTGTGCGTCACCGCAGCTTTGGCGAGCCTCGGCGCCATATTTTTCCAGCTTAGCACTGCACCGGCAGGCCACCGCTTCGTAAATCTCGCCTTTGCCGCCGTAACGATACTGCTCTCATGGAGCTTCATTCAATTCATCTTCGCCTTTCATTACGCCCACGAGTTCTATGCGGAACATCGCGGAAGGGCACGAGGACTCACGTTTCCTGGTAACGAGGCCCCGAACTACTGGGACTTCCTGTACTTCTCCTTGGTGATCGGAATGACCTCGCAGGTGTCGGATGTATCCGTGACCTCCAGCCCGCTCAGGAGAACCGTAACCGCTCACGGCCTGCTCTCCTTCATCTTCAACGCGGCTCTGCTCGCGCTGGCGATCAACTTGGCAGCAAGCGCTATCGGCAATCTAGCAGCAGGCTCTTGAAATCCTGCTACTTGAGGTAGTCCGACCACGAATGCCGCTAGGGACCTCAGACGGCCCTGTCTCTTCGCACACATTGTTACCCTCTGAGCAGTCAGCGCCTCAGTTTTGGGAGGTCCGGTATGCGAGCAGTTGCGGTCAGAGCGGGAACCATATCCGTTCGCAAATGTCCGCTTTGGGTCATTAGCGGACATTGGTGAGGGGTATCAGGGATGTCCGCTTTACCCCCCGGAAGCGGACATGCTTATCGTCGGCATCAATGTCTGCTATGTGCCAATATCAGACATGGCGCAGCGCTACCCAAGGCGCGATGCCTCCTGGGGTTCTCACATCGGGCCTCGCGCTGGGTCATGTGTTCTCGCCGCCTCACGTGGTCGACTCGCTTGCATTTGACGATGCAGAAATTGGCGTTCCTACAGACGCTGTGCTAGCCTTCAATTTTGAGACGCAGTGTTGCAGAAGGCGGAACGCCCTTGGACCTTGACGACGTGCGCACATTTCTGGAAGTGGCGGACGCCGGCGGTGTTTCCCCTGCTGCACGCAGGCTGGGTGTATCGAAGTCAATCGCAAGCCGACGGCTCGCGCGCCTCGAACAAGCGCTTGGTGTCCAACTTCTATCGCGCACGACGCATGGGGCTGTGCTTACAGAAGCCGGCGCGACCTTTCGCGAACATGCCGCTCGAATAGTGGCCGAACTCGACAGCGCGCAGGAAGCGGTCTCACCGGCGGGTGACCTGCGCGGGCTCTTGCGGATAGCAGCCCCGTTGTCGTTCGGCCCAAGACATTTGGCTCCGGTTTTCGCCGAGCTCGCGCGGCGGCATCCACTTTTGCACGTGCGCGCCGCCTACAGCGATCGCTTTGTCGATCTCGTGGGAGAAGGATTGACGCAGCAGTGCGCCTGGGCTTCTTGCCCGACTTAAGCTTGGTCGCGCGCCGCATTTGTGTAATCCACGGTAAGTACGTCGCGAGCCCCTCCTACATAGCAAGTAACGGTGCGCCGGAGACGCCAGACGATCTCCTGAGCCATGAAGCCTTGATGCAGGGGACAGAGATTTGGCGGTTTATGCATCGCGGCAAGCCAATTATCCGACACCCACGCGGTCGCTTCAAAGCAGACAATGGTGAAGCTCTGCTAGCAGCGGCACTGGCTGGACTCGGAGTGGCGGCGCTGCCGGATTTCATGATCGAGCCGCACGTCGCCTCTGGAGCGCTTGTACCTGTCCTCACCAACTATCCGCCGCCCGATGCAGGACTGTATGTCGTCCGGCCACCTGGTGATTTACCACCGCGCAAGGTGCGGGTGCTGACTGACATCCTCCTTGAGTACTTCGGCGCCAGCAAATCGCGAGCGGCAGCTTAGGCGCCTTCCGCGACGGCGACGAGCCGTCGCTCAAGCCAGCGCATGCCTCGGCGATGAACCTTGGCTTTACCGATAAGCAGTTCGACGCCCTGCTGCAGCTCCATCTCGGCCTTCCACAGTGGGTCGTTCGCGCCGCAGGAAGCCTCCCAAGCGATCGAGATAAAGGTAAACGGCCGGGGTAATAGATATCGTTGCCGTCTTTGATCGTGATCGTACCCATGGCTACTCCCCCCAATGATTCCGGCGCAAACCTAAGTATAGGTCGCCTACACCAAGTCGACCTTCAAACCAACCTAGGTAGAATGGCGGATCTGGTCTCCCGCAACATATATCGAACTCAGCAACAAAAACCCATGGACCGCCTCCAAACCATAAGGACGGAGAGCCATGCTGACGAACGCACTGCCCCGGAACGAGTTGTCCCCCTTCAACGAGACTCCCTCTAGGCTCGAAACCACCCTCGGCAGCATCGTGGCAGCGTGGTTGGTCCTCTCACTCGTCTTCGCGCCGGTCGCATTTCAGAAGCCCGGTGCTGAAGCGGACCATTCCTCATCCCATCACTTTCAGCTTTCGCCGATCCCCTCTGGCACTCGGCAGGTCGTTCGCCTCCTGCTCCGTCGGACTTTTGCGGCCAACTGCCTGGCGCAAACTTAGGCCCTCTTAAGCACTCCACTCGTCCCTGGAACCCGCTCATCGACGAAATCGACGTCAGAAGAATTGCGACTTAGCGCACTCCGTCATCGGGGCCCATATCTGCTTCTGGCACTCAGCGGAAGTCACAAGCCTCAGCATGATACGTCCGCTAAAGGGCGGTAAGCGGACCTCCCCGAATGCCGTACGCGCCTCACACCTGTGATCGTTGATTGGAAAGATGAGCTTCGCGCAAATCAAGCTCCCGCTCGATGCGACGCCGCGCCTCGTCCCTCAAATTGCCGCTGCGAAATAGCTCATTGATCCGCGTCCGCTCGGCGGCGATCAGCAGGCGTTCTACTTCGTCATGAAGCTCGCCATGTTTTCTGACAGCGTCATCGCCATCACCTCGGTTCACTATGTGTTTCAACCGGTCCCGGTGCTGAGCGCGAACTGCTTCAATCACGTCTGGCGATAGATCGCGTTCCGCTGCAAGCTGATCCAGTCGCTCGATGGCGGCCTCCACGGCCTCGAAGCGGGCTTGGTACTCCTCGGCTCTATTGATTTCGCGTTCCTTACGTCCTGCATGGTGAAGGCCGAGCTGTCGGATGACCCACGGCAACATGAGACCTTGCCCCACCAGTGTTATGAGGATCACTGAAAACGTCAGAAACAGGATCAAGTCACGATAAGGAAATGGCTGTCCCGTAGAAGTTACTAGCGGAATAGCGAGCGCTGCCGCGAGCGAAACGATGCCGCGTACACCAGTGAATGCCAGCAGAAATGGCCATTGCCACGAAGGCAAAGGGTCCTTCCTTCTGATTGCGGGGAACAGCCATCGCGGTAGGTAGGCGACAGGAAAGACCCAAACAAACCGAGCCACAATTACCACGGCAGTGATGACCGCGACGGAGATGGCCAGTTGCGAAAGCGGATACTCGCCGATGCGGCTGATAACTGTACGCGCTTGCAGCCCAGTAATGAGGAATACCATGCCCTCAATTACATAAGTGAAAAACTCCCAGAAAAAGACGCCCTGCAGCCGGGTCGCGGGGCTTATCAGCTGAGGGCCATTCCAACTTACGTAAAGCCCCGCAGTGAGGGTCGCTAGCACGCCAGAGCCATCAAGGTGGACCGGCGGCCAAAAGGCAAGAAAGGGTGTCAAGATCGAAAGCACTATTTCGATCAGTGGATCGTTCACCCACCGTCTCAACCGCAACATTAGCCAACCGACGCCGATGCCCCACAAGATTTCGCCGGCAACTATGGCGGCAAACATTCCGGCGGCTTGCCAGAATGAGAAAATGCCGACGCTAATCGCCCCCACGGCGAAGCGATAAAGGATAAGCGCGGTCGCATCGTCCGCCAGTCCTTCGCCTTCGAGGATAACGCGTATTCGTCGAGGGATCTCCAATCTGCGAGCAATGGAAAGAGGTGCGATCGCGTCCGGAGGGGAAATGATGGCACCCAATAGGAGGCCGATGGGCCACTCGAGATCCATCAGCCAATGCGCTGCGGCGGCAACCGCAAGCGTTGTAAACACGACACCACCGACTGACAGGAGCGTAATAGGGCGCAAATTGTACTGGAACTCGCGCCAACTCATCAGGAAGGCAGAGGTGTAGATGATGGGTGGCAATATGAGGAGCAATACGAGCTCTGGAGCCAACTCTACCGGCGGCAGGCCAGGCACAAGCGCCAGCAGAACGCCCGCGAGAACTAAAAGAATGGCTGGCGGGATTTTGAGTCGGTTCGCAATGACGGCTACTGCCGCAACCACGGCTAGCAGCAAGACGAGCACCTGGATCGTTGAAATCATCGGCGCGCCACAGCCCTTCTTTACGCCGCGCGTAATCGCTGCGCTAGACGTGTTCCGTCATGTCGGCTGGGGGCACTCTCGGGCTGAGGAATGTCTGCTTTGAGTGGAAGAACGGACATGACGCGAACGTGACACGATGTCCGCTTATGACCCAAAGCGGACAATCATTCGTGAGCAAGCAACACCAGACGCTAACGGCGAGCGACGCGCGCGTCCGACGCGATCAAGGCCGAGATCGTGCGGCTAGAAGAAACGCTCGACGCCACCGCAGATAAGGTGCGAAAGTATGCGCCAAGTCGGCTCACACATGCGAAGTTATGACGCGCCGCAAGGACTCGCGGCAATGCGAGGCACGCGGCCTGAAGCAAGACCACAACACTATGAGCGATGATCTGAAATTTCAGTTGCGCTTGACGTTGAGCGACGAATTCGCGCAAGTGGCGCGGAACGTTCCGGGAGACCCGTCGATTTATACGCTGACGGATATATTGAACGCGAGCCCGCATCGACATGGTGCTCGACGGCGCAAGGCCAATCGCTCGCATATGTCTATTCACAGGAGAATCCCAACGATGCCACATGGCCAAGGTGCTTACCGAGGACGAGGCGCGGCGAATAGCGGCTAACATTGCCAAGCTACCGACGTTGCTCGGCAGAGGCGATAGAAGCGTCGGCTTCGTCGGCGCTCTTATCGCACTGCAAAGACGATCTGTTGCACCGCACGTCTAGTATCTTGATTTCGGAGCATTTATGGGCCTCTGCTGAATGGCAACCTGAGCGTGAAGTAGCGGCGTGCTCAAGTTCAGGAGGGGGCCAATATGGGGACTTTGGTCTTCGTTTGCCCGACGACTGGGCAGGAAGTTTCAACCGGCATCGAAGTCGATAGAACCAGCTTCAAAGGCCTTCCTAGGACGAGGACGGCGATCTTTTGTCCGCGCTGTCGCAAGAACCACAAGCTGTCAGTGATCTGGGCTTGGTTGGTCAGCGAGGTTCCCGAGCCATCGGACGCTGCCTAGATCGTTTCCCCTTAAGCGATCCAGCCTAATTCTCGCGCCTTGTCATTCGCGAGACGCCATGCTCTGGCGAGGAATTGCGCTTGCGTAAGCCCAGTCCGAACGTCGTCCTTAGCAGGTGGGCAGGCAGCGAGAAGCTGAGGAGAGACCGCGGGCTTGTGATAGGTCACCGTGTAACTCGTGCCGGGTAGGTCGACGATGATGTCGCCGCCCCTCACATCGAGATAGATATCTGCTAGCCCCCGCATCAGACAAATCATAGCACAAAACCTTTTTCGTTGCATTGCAGCAAGGGCACAGCCGCACTAATTGCCGAAGAATAGGTTTTTAAGACACACACCGGTCCTAAAGGACTCGACGGGCGGCCGTCCCCGCCGGTCTCGATCTCAAAGCTGACCCGCATACCGGCCCTCAAGCAGTCCAGGTCATCGGGCAACGCGCTCGTGTGAACGAACACGTCTGGACCATTCGGTCGTTGAACAAAACCGAAGCCTCGGTCCGCGTTCCAGTGTGTGATTATTCCTGTAAGTCTAGCGTCGCGACAACGTAAGCTTAGCTGAGCCGCTAGGACTGGTTACGGTCACCGACTGCCGGTCTCCGCGATGGACCATTATGACTCTGCCCGTTTCGTTCCCCGACGTGACAGTACCTTGGTAGCGATTGCCGCCGATATTTGTCACATGGCCGCTAATCTCGTATCTGCCATTCTCGGTTGTACAGACCGATGACGTTGCGTAGCTCTTTTCGGAGCTTTTCGTGTAGCGCACGCGACACTGCACTCGATCGACATTGCCCCGGCGGCTGACGGTTCCCGAACCGATCCATGAACCCTCGATGGAAGTTGCCGCGACTGCCGGGGGACTGAGTGCAACACATGTGAGCATCAACGACAACAGTCCGACAATGTAGCGCATGGAGCACTCTCCGAAGCCGATCGCCTTCCGGGGTCATTCACTTTAGATTACTAATGAACAACCAGGGAAGTGCCGAGAGGGAATGAGAGGCGAGAGCGGGATCGTTCTTGGTCGTCGGCTTCGGTCGGCGCCCTTTCACTTTCTCCGCAGCGCATGCAGTGCAGTCAAGTCCTCCACCGATAGCTTTACTGGGTTGCCCGCGCTATCGCTCCACTCGCTTTTTTTGCAAAGTATTCTCCTCCAGTCCTGTCGCTTAGACCTCCCTTCCGAGGCCAACCTGCCAAGTGGCGATGGTGACGTTTGACTCCTAGCGCGCGGCGTTTGCTACCGTTCTGACGAGGCTTCGCCCAGCGAGTGCCACCATAGTTATGGCGAGGCCCGACGTGATGAGGTTGATCCCGACGATCAGCCCCAGTGCCCAGGTGGCAGTGCTCGGCCATCCCTTGATGATCAGTGCGGCGAGGATCAGATCAGCGATACCACTTGCCAACATCCATCCCCACAATTCGGGAAACACGTCGCGATAGCTGAGAGATGCCACGATCTGAAAGATGCCTTCGACAATGAAGAGGGCAATAAGCACCAAGGTAAGCGAGACCGCGCCTTCGGTCGGATGCCAGAGCAGCAGGATGCCGACGAACAACGAGAGTGCCGCCGTGAGCAAGGACCACAGAAAGGCAGGCACGTTCTGCGCAAGGAACATGGTGGCGAGCCCTACGACCCCGCTGAGCAGGAACAGCCAGCCGACATACACGTCTACGGCGATGGTCGAGATCTGAGGCCAGATCACGGCGAGAACGCCGAGGATGACCATGATCACGCCCTGGGTCAGGAATAATTGCCAGTGATGGTGCACCGTGTCCTTAACGGCACGCTGCATGTCGCTGAGAGTGGGATTTGAAGAGGGGTTTGAGGAGGCCATTGGATCCTCCATTTGTCGCAATTGCGCGACCGCGAGAGTGCGAACCTGTGCCCTCCGATCTTTCTCGGTAGACCCATCTGCTGTCACAATCAAGTGGCTGGACCAGCGGCAAAAAAGCCTGCGCTTAGGCAAGCGCCTACCCACGTAAAGCGTTTGGCATAGTGGGCCTGTGCGAGCAGTGGTACCCTGAAAGCCCATTTACAGGCGTGTCCGGCCCGAACCGTCGGACTTAGTGATGGAGAATGACAATGAAACCGATGCACATTCTGATGCTCGCAAGTATCGCTTTGACCGCTCCAGCCATCTCGCATGCGCAGGTGGCGGGAACGACCCTACTCGGCGTTAGCGTCGCGGAAATGCGCGAAGTGGCGAAGGGGTGGAGCGTCAAGCGCACAATTCTTGGCCAACCTGTTTACAACGAAAAGGATGAAAGCGTCGGGTCGGTCGATGACATCATCATCGCGCCCGACAAGGCCATTTCCTACGCCATCGTCAATGCCGGCGGCTTTCTCGGCTTGGCGAGGCACGATGTCGCCATACCCGTTTCTCAGTTCAAGTTGGTCGATAAAAAGTTAGTTCTGCCCGGTGCCACGAAGGAGGCTTTGAAGGCTAGTCCTGAGTTCCAATACGCCCAATAGCGCGACCCCGATCCAATCGCGAATGGCGGGGCTCAATATAGCTTGAATCCCTTGAGAGCCCTTACGGCACTCGACAAGCGCGTACGGTGAAGCGGTAAGGGGGCTAGCATATGGTGTGAGTTAGGGAATCAATGTCATTCGATTTCTCATCAATCTTCTTCATCCTTATTGCAATCATGGCGCTGCAGCCCTTGCTAATGGGACGATGGTACGCCATGCGACGTGCCCAGGCGATCCGGGCGATGGAAAAGGAGCACAACACCCGGGTTATCACTATGATTCATCGCCAGGAGAAGCGCAGCCTTTTCGGCTTTGCAGTCTCTCGACACATCGACCTGGAGGATGCCCAAACGGTCATTGCGGCGATCAAGGAAACGCCTGACGATATTCCGATTGATCTTATTATCCACACGCCCGGCGGCCTCGTACTGGCCGCGATGCAGATTGCCCGCGCTGTCGAAGCACACCCGGCAAAAGTAACGGCCTATGTTCCAGTTTATGCGATGTCTGGCGGAACGCTAATTGCGCTCGCCGCGGACGAGATCATTATGGGAGAGTTTTCGGTTCTCGGCCCCATTGATCCACAAATTTTAGGGTTACCAGCAGCGAGTATCGTCAGAGCGCGTGATTCGAAACCCATCGCGGACGTCTTCGACCTTACGCTCGTTCTAGCCGATGTGGGTGAGAAGGCTGTTGCCCAGGTCAAGCAAGGAGCAGTGGAGTTGATGACACCCCGGTTGGATCAATCGACGGCGGAGACCATCGCCGAGAAGCTAACAGGCGGATATTGGACACATGATTATGCGCTTACTGCCAGCGAAGCGAGAGCGCTCGGCCTTCCGGTGAAAGTGGGGATGCCGGTCCAGGTCATGGAGTTTATGAAGCTCTACCCACAACCAATTCAACAATCCGGCATCGAGTACCTTCCCATCGACACCCCGCGTCGGCGGCGAGTTTAGACGTGAGGGTGCCATGGCGCTTTAAAGCGCCCGGTGCCGCCAATGCCTTGCGGGGTCGTCATCAGTAGCCCACCAGCAGGTCCAGATTAGGAGGACCGCAATGGTTCGATCCCACCAGCCAGGCCAAGCCGTTTTCAGATCTATCCTGCCTGAAGACATCGACTGGAAGCCGTTCCCAGCGTTCCCCCCTCGGTGCGCCTAGCGGTTGTTGTCGGCGAGCCCTCAGTGCCCGGTCCCTACACCATCAGGGTCAAAGTGCCAGCTGGCGTGAAGCTGATGCCACACAGACACCCAGAGGATCGTGTCTACATAGTCATATCCGGCGTCTTTTACATTGGCCTCGGCGATCAGTTCGACGGCGAAAAAGTGAACGCGTGTCCGCCCGGCAGCGTTATCGTTCTGCCAGGCAACACGTCCCACTTCCATTGGGCGAAGTCCGGTGAGTACGTCACCCAGGTAACGGCCATTGGTCCACTAGGCATCGAATACTTGGATCCCGGCGACGATCCGCGTGAGCAAAATCAGAACGCAGTAACCTTGCAGGCGAAACCAATGATGACAAAACACACCATTGGTGTTGAACACATCAGGATTGAATCCGCGAAGTCATTCCTTGATGTCCGCGCCGCGCTCGAGAGGAATGTGCCCCAGCTTGATCCCACCCTCGTAAAAGCTTTGGCTGATGGGGACGTCGAGCGGGCTAATCGCGAAAAGCAGCAAGGCCCGGAACTATCAATTTTTGGGGTCCGGGATCATGGGGCCTTGCTAGCGATCGCAGGCCAAGCGCGTAATGCACTCCAGTACGAGATTGGCAATCCTGTGACGGCCTCGCTTATGACGAGGCATCGGATCTCGGCGGCGCTTTATGCTCCGATCCGGGTCGTGCTCTATGAGAACGATCTCGGGCATGGCGTCTTCGAGTACGACCAGCCGTCAACGACGTTCGGACAGTTTGGTGATGAGCGAGTGACCGCCGTCGCACGTGGGCTCGATGCGGCGCTCGCGCGTTCTTTACTAGGAGCAACTGAGTAACCGCACCAATCCTGCGCGCACGGGACGCGGCGACTAGGGGCTCGACCTAGCGCTCGCCTGCCAGCTCTGACAAGAGCCGGCACCGCTCGCCATCGTGTCTGCTTCTGGCACATAGCGGACATTGATGCCGACGATGAGCATGTCCGCTTCTGGGGGTAAAGCGGACATCCCTGATACCTCTCACCAATGTCCGCTAATGACCCATAGCGGACATTGTTGCCCATCGGCAACAGCACGTCCCGAAGGTGCTTCCTAAAGGCGGTTTGCCATCGTTACGCCAATCGAGAGGTGACCATCGGCATCTTCGATTATGGAGTAACGCCATGCGGGAACATCCCGTGCACCGGGGCTCTCTAGTCGCCGTCCTTCTATGCACGGCCCTAGCTTCGATTTCCGCGGCGGTTCTGCCGGCATGCGCAGAACCGGCGCCGGTTGGCCAAGCGGTCAACTCGCCGCTACCTCTGCCCCCGGCGCACCCGTTGGTCGCGGCCATCCGCTCGAAGCTTGCCGACCCGCCTATTGCGTAAGGGTGCCAATGCGGAAGACTTTGCCGCGCTCAAGGCCTTCTATGCATTGAGGGCTGGCCGCCCTGTGTGGATGACGGAGATGGGCTTCTCGGCGAAGGGGCAACAAGCCCTGTTCGAGGTCGAGAAGGCTGACGATTGGGGTCTTGACCACCTCGCCTTCGAACTGCCGCTCGCAGGCGAACTGCCGGCGAGTCCGGAGGCGCAGGCCGTTGCCGAGATCAAGCTCGATCTCGCCATTCTGAAATATGCCCGCTTTGCGCGCGGCGGACGGTTGAACCCGCGTGAAGTCAGCGAGCTCTTCGATCAGATGTCAACTTTGCGCGATCCGAAGACGGTCCTAAGCGAGATCGAAGCGGCGGATTCGCCCGACGCCTACCTTCGATCCCTGCATCCCAAACACGAGCAGTTCGTGCGCCTGCGCCAAGCCCTGCTCAAGGCCCGCGGTAAGGACGAAGCGGGCGCCGGGCCTACGGGCAACGAGCGCGACATCCGGCGACTTATCATCAATATGGAACGTTGGCGTTGGATGCCGGAGGATCTTGGCGCGTTTTACGTCTGGAGCAATACGCCCGAGTTCATGCTGTATGTGGTCAAGGACGGCAAGACCATCTACGCAGACAAGACTCAGGTCGGCAAGATGGGCCATGCCACACCGGTCCTATCCTCCAACATGGCGTCCATCGTCTTCAATCCCGAGTGGATCGCCCCTCCATCGGTTTTGGTGGAGGACCTGCTACCGCGGTTGCGCAAAAAAAACTATTCGATCCTCGAGAAGCATGGGTTCTCTGTGAGCTATCAGGGAAATCCGGTGAACGCGGCCAAGATCGATTGGGGCCGCGTGAATATCCGCGATTATACGTTCGTCCAGAAGCCGGGGCCCCATAGCAATCTCGGCAAGATCAAGTTCCTGTTCCCCAACCGGCACACCGTCTACATGCACGACACGTTCCCGGCCCGGCGCAAGGTCTACCAAGAGGCGATACGCGCGATCGGATATGGCTGCGTGCGCATGGAGAAGCCGGATCAATTCGCCGGGGTGCTTCTTGCCGAAGACAAGGGATGGCCTGCTAGCCGGGTCAAGGATCTGTGGGATAACAGCGTCAACAGCCCGGTTACGCTCGATCATAACATTCCGGTGCATCTAACCTATTTCACCGCGGTGGTGAACGGGACGGGCAAGGTCGCGACTTATCCCGACCTTTACGGTCTCGACAGGAAGGTTGCCACCGCGCTGTTCGGCGATGCCACGGGCTTTCCGATGCCGCCGCCGAAACCCAAGAAGCCGCAAGAGGAGGCGGCGGACGCCTCTCAGCCCGTGAGGCGAATCGCAGCCGGCAACGGCATCACGGGCTCGCTGCGAGGCCTCCTCGGAGAATAGCAAGCGACAATCAGACCCGAAGCCCGTGAGGCTTTGCTGGAGCCGGCCATTAAGGCGTAGCTGATGTGGCAGCTTGGGCAAGAGAGCGGCCCCGGCGATTTCCCTGCGCAAGAGAACAGGGAAGTTTTACGAGCTTACAGGGAATTGGCATTTCGCTATCAGGGAACACGAGCTAACAGCGAAGCCATGTACTGCAGCAACGCACCACAGTTGATCATGTCCCGTCGCTGGCAAGTGGCGGGCTATGGCGCGGATGCATGATTTGCCCTGAGATGCTTGAGACAGCCGGCAACGCGAGCAAGGCGACTGCCGAGGTTGCGTGCGGTTGTGAGCTCCGCTTCGACCGGCTGTCGTGAGCCGTCGGTTCCGGCAAGGGTGCCGGGCCCGTAGGGCGAGCCACCGATGCCGTCCGTTACCAGTATTTGCGGGTTCTGTCCGTACGGTGTGCCGACAAACACCATGCCGAGATGGACCAACGGGACAAGCGCCGTCAGGATCGTCGTCTCCTGGCCACCGTGGATGGTCGCGGTGCTCGTGAAAATTCCAGTGGCCTTATCCTCGAGTTCGCCTTTGAGCCAGAGGCCACCCGTGGTGTCTATAAACTGCTTCATCTGCGCGCTCATGTTGCCATAGCGGGTCGGCGTCCCCCAAGCGATGCCGTCGGCCCAGCGCAAATCGTCGTGCGTGACCACAGGAATGTCGGCCTGTGCCTGCTGTGCCCGCACATACGCGTCCTGGGCCGCTAGCGCCTTGCGCGCTTCTTCGAGTTCCGCAATCCGGCGCAGCCGTACAGTGGTGTCGGGCACGCCTTCCGCGCCCTCGGCCACAGCCAGCGCCATTCGATGAATGTGACCGTAGGTGCTGTAAAACGCGATAAGGACGTTCGTCGTCATCTCCGAGTCCTCCTCCGATTAGCATCATGAAAACGATTTGCTCAAGAGACGTATCAAGCGACCTCGGCCTTATTTCCACGTCAGTCGAACTCCAGAGCTGACTTACCGTCAAGCCGTCCAAAAATTCGAGGTCCATGGCGCCGCAGAGCTCATCTACCTGATTGGAGCATATTGCCTTGTATCCGTCGCCCTGAATGGCTTCCACGTGCCCGTACCAGAACTGAACGCGATCTGATCGAGCAGGCGTATCGCTTGCCTTGACTCCCAAAGGCATCACTCGAGCACCCCCGTTCCAAGGCAACGGGGGTGCAAATAACGCTGGTTGCAGGGCTCGAAACCGCGTGTGTGTGTGCGTGTGTTGCTAAAGGGGCCATTGTCTCGGACGTGACAGCTTCAGGCCCCCGAACGTTTGCTCCTCAACAACTTTGAGCGATTAGCGCACTGCGCTCGCCAGCGCTTTGACCACACTTCGTCCGGCGAGCGCCACCATGATGATTGCTGCGCCGGATGTGACTAGGTTGACACCTACGATCAGTCCGAGCGCCCAGGTGGCAGTGCTTGGCCAACCCTGGATGATCAGCGCGGCGAGAATCAGATCGACGATGCCACTTGCCAACAGCCATCCCCAGGAGTCGGGGAATACGTCCCGATAGCTAATGGATGCCGCGATTTGGAAGATGCCTTCGACGATGAAGAAGGCGATGAGCACTAGGGTAAGCGAGACCGCACCTTCGGTCGGATGCCAGAGCAGTAGGATGCCGACGAACAATGAAAGCGCTGCCGTGAGCAGCAACCAAAGAAAAGCCTGGACGTCCTGTGCTAGGAACATGGTGGCAAGCCCGACGACACCGCTGAGCAAGAAAAGCCAACCGACATAGACATCTACGGCGACGGTCGAGATTTGGGGCCAGATGACCGCGAGAACACCGAGAATGGTCATGATCACGCCCTGGGTTAGGAAGAGTTGCCAGTGATGGCGCACCGTATCCCTGACGGCATGCTGCATGTCGCTAATAGAAAGATTCGATGAACTCATGGGATTTCTCCGTTAGTTGGGAAGGTTGAGGGTTAGTGGACAACCCGCGTTCGAGAACGCTGCCGGAAGATATCTCCGGCAGCGTTGCGTCGAACGGCTAGGCGTATAGTTTGACCGACGAAACTTCATCGGCATCGGCACGTGCGATGATGGCCTCGATCGCCGCTTCATAGGCATCGTCGACCGCAGCGACAGCGACGTCGAATGCGTCGGAAGCGTATTCCTCCGCGGCCTCGGCGCGACTCTTGAGCTGCTCCTGCTTGCGTTGCGCCTTCCACTGAGCAACCTTTTCGTCGAAGGTTGCCTTCGTGCCTGCGGCCCAATCGTTCATTCTAGTTTTGGCCGCTTCAATCGAGGAACGATCTGCATTGAGGCTCGCCCGTAACTTTTCAGCCTGTGAATGCAGGTCCTGCCTCGCCTTTTCAGAACCAGCCTTGGCGCTTGCCTTAAGCTGCTGAAGGCGATTATCCATTTCGTTCAGTCTTCCGCGCAGCTTTTCGCAGAACGAGTCTATTTGTTGGGACATGTCGATCTCCTTGTCTTTTGTCGGACGGTGGGTGGTAACGGATTAGTGTTGGGCGTACTCGAATTCGGGACTGCCTTCGAGCGCGTCCCGGGTCGCTCCCGCTAACACTAATTTCCCTTCGACCAGCTTCAGCTGCGAAACCGGAACGGCAACATCGTGCTTGGTGACATGAAGGAAACCGCCAGCATTGATGATCGCGTAGGAAATCGCCTTGTCGGGCGCGATGATGATGTCGTCGACATCTCCGATCCGCTCGTTCTGGTCATTGTAGATGGGAGCGCCGAGAACCTGGCGCTTGGCGCTCCAACCCGTCGCGACGTCCCGCAGTTCGGCCGCCTCGACACCAACTAGGGTTGAGCCCGCGACTTGCGCCTGAACGACATTTGGCGCGATTAGGACGAACCCGGTAAGAACCAAGATTTGAGAAAGCTTCATGATAATCTCCATCGACTTCAGGAACGGTTCAGTTTTCTTCTCGTGCATGGAAATCGTATAATCTCGCCCGAAACGCGATCACCCGAACGGGGGACTGCGTTGGTCCGTCGCGGGGGAGGCGAAGGACGCGCGTGGCGAGCGGCCGGCAACCGAGGACGGAATGCAGGCAGGCAAACATCCCCAAGCTATTGCGACCAAAGTGCTTCCACCGCGATGCGTGGGGCTTATCGAGCGTCTTCGCCTGCTCGAGCTCGTCACTCAGGTTCAGACGAAGCGTCTATCCGTAATCAAGGCACCCGCGGGCTTCGGAAAGACGTCTTTAGCGGTCGCGTGGGCAAACCGACTTTTGCAGAGCGGAAATCCGGTTGCGTGGTTTTCGATCGATGTGAATGACAATCAACCAACACAATTTCTGTTCTACCTATCCCACGCGCTGCAACACGCCCATGACGGAGTGGGTAGTCCCGCGATCGATCTCATCCTGGAAACCTCATTGATTAGCCCGCCTGCGATCATATCGACGCTGATTAACGGCTTGGCAGAGATTGATGAAGAGGTCTGCCTTTTTTTGGAGGACTATCACTGTGTAAGCGATCCGGCCATTCATGACGCAGTTGCGTTCTTGCTGAGACATGCCCCATCGAATCTCCATCTAGTACTAGCTACGAGAACAGAGCCGCCCCTTCCATTGCCCGCACTGCGTGCGCAAAACCAGTTGCTGGAGATCGACGCGGCGGCCTTGCGTTTCGATCTGGAGGAAACGCGGCAGTTTCTCGAGCACGAGGGCCTGGGGCCCTTGGACCCGGCGGAGCTAAGGATTTTGCACCAGGGGACTGAAGGGTGGCCCGCCGCACTGAGGATCGTCGCCTCCACATCCTCGCAATCGGGACAGAATTTCGGCCAGTACGTCCGACAGCTGTCCGGGACGTTGCGGCCGATCGGTGCCTATCTCGCCGAAATGGTCGATGGCCTTCCGCGCGACATGGCCCTGTTCATGCTGCGTACAGCTGTCCTTGACAAGTTTTCCGCAGACTTGTGCAAGGCGGTCACGCAACATAAGTCGAGCGGGGAATTCCTCGAATCGATAGCCAACCGTCAATTGCTGCTGGTCCCACTCGACCGCGACGGGCGCTGGTATCGCTATCATACTCTAATGACGGCGTATCTTCGTCAGAGGCTGGAAGGCGAACTGGGCAAGGAAATTGCGACCCTTCACCGGCGCGCGGCGCACTGGTACGCCTCGCAGGAACTATGGACTGAAGCGGTCCAACACGCGATCACTGCCGGCGATGCCGAGCAAGCGACAAGCTGGATAAAAAACTGCGCCATGGCGCTGGTGAAACAAGGAGATATGGTAACCCTTCTCGGCTGGCAGCGCCTATTTCCAATGGTGCGCAGCTCAACCGAACTCAAACTCGCGATTGCCTGGGGATTGGCGCTGGCGATTCGCATCGAGGAGGCGCTGGAACTCCTCCAACAGATCGAGAACGAGATCGGCGACGAACCTTCGCCAGAAAATGCCGAATTGGCAGTTGAATGCGCAACGATACGGTCAGTCGCGATCGGTTTGGCGGACAACAGCCTAGATGCATTGACTCTTGCTGAAAGCTGCGTTGGCAAGTCGAACGACCCATGGACTGCAGATTTAGCCTTGAACGTTATGCGTTGGGCGTATTTGAAGGCGGGGGACCTGGTCAAATTTTATGCGACACCGTGGATTCCCTACTCGTTGGACGAGGACAGGCGGAACGTCTTCCAAGCGGTCTATCGACGTTGTGTCCAGGGATTAGCCGAGGCCCAACAGTTTCACTTGACCGCGGCTGAACGCTACTACCTCGAGGCAGTGGCATTGGCGGAACAACACGTGGGACTGAACTCGGCCGCCGCCGCCTCGCCTTTCAGTCTCCTTGCGCAGATTCGCTATGAGCGGGGCCAGATCGCCGAAGCGGATGATATGCTTTTTGACCGCATACCGATCCTGACGGCCACCGCAATGCTCGACTGTATTATGAGCGCCTACTTCGTTCTGGTGCGCTTGGCCGCATGGCGTATGAATTTTTCGCGTGCTTATACGCTGCTTGAACAGGCGGAGAATCTCGGCCTCACGCGGCGTTGGGGGCGACTCGTCGCGGGCGCTTTGCTCGAGCGAGTGCGGCTCTGTTGCCTGGAGGGCAGAATCTCGGAGAGCGTCGCCTATCTTGATCGCCTCAATCGCATTGCAGAGGAGCATCCCACGCCAAAACTCTGCGCTTGGTCGGACATCCACCGTTATAGCGCACTGGCGCGCGCACACGTCGCCTTGGCGCAAAACGAACCACAGAGTGCTATCTCGATCCTGAAGAAGCTTGAGCGCGAAGCTGACGACGCACACAGCTATTATTATGGCTTGAGTATCACTGCCCATCTCGCTACGGCCTATCTCCGTGCCGGCGAACGAGCTAACGCTTTGATCGCTCTTCGCAAGGTGCTGGATATAGGAATGAAGGAGGGTCTCTATCAGACGATCCTAGATCAGGGTCCGGATATTGGTACCCTACTTTAAGCGTTCGGGAAAACGCGGCGCGTACAGGAGATCCTCGCAGATTTCGTGTCTTACGTCGATCGCCTCATCGAGGGTCATGGTGCGCGCTATCAGTCCCAAGGTAACGAGAGAACGACCTCCGCAGTTGAAGAGCCTCTTAGCGCGCGGGAAGGCAATGTCCTAAACCTGATAGCCGAGGGCCGAACCAACAAGGAAATTGCACGAATTCTTTCCATCGCACCCGAGACCGTCAAATCGCACGTCAAGCATATCTTCATTAAGCTCGACGTCGAGAGGCGAGCGCAGGCCGTATCGCGCGCGCAGAGTCTTGGCCTCGTCGGCACTCCATAATTTCGCTGCTAGCGACCTAGTAATGCGATAGACGCTGCCTAGAAGGAATTCTGCAAGGGGAACTTCTCATTTCCGTCCTGGGTTGCCGGCGGTTCGCAAAGTTACCACATACATCCCCCATTCAATCCGCTATGCGATCCCCCGTTAGGGTGATCGCGTTGAGGTCGAGATCATACGATCTTCATCGCGGAAATTGCGCGGCATTCGGTGGCTAAGACTACTGGGCCCGCAGTGAGAGCTAGCCTCAGTGCGACGCGGGCCCAGATTGAGTTTCAGTCAGGGAGACAATGATGCTTAGACCCTATCTGCCATCGTGGATGAAAGAGGAGAGCATTCACGTTCCGCACAAAGAAACGGCTGTCGAAGCAGCGCATCAAGGAGGAAGTTGTGCGTAAGGCCCGTCATGTACTAAACGGAGCGGTAATTAGCCGCGTGTTCCTGTGAGTCGTGTCGTGACCCTTGGCGTTGAACTGGTAAACGACCGCGACATTGTAGTGTCGCATCCTGAATTCGGCTTCTCAGTGACCTACCGAAAAGATGGCGATGCGCCGATGCTCTTCGCCATAGACGGCATCGACCGCAGTGACTACCCGCCGAAGGTAAAGTTCTGGGCGCAAGCCTGGAAGGCGGCTCATCAGAAGGCCCGCGCGATCGGCTGGCTTCGCTCCTAACTTTCTCGGTTATCCGTCAAAAAGAAAAGTCTCCATCTCAGATGATCGACGAGAGGATCAGGGAGCTGGGCGACTGGCGGGGCAACTATCGGACTATACGAGCCGCGCCGCAAGCGGCAACCTGATTGAGTAGCGCCCACGTCCAGACCTCCAGGATGGTGGCCAGAAACAGCCACAGCACGCAAGCATGAGCGTCGAGCGCCAAAGAGATCTGGTGAGCTCTTTCGACACGCGCCGGCGCAGCGCCCTAACTACGACGACCGTGAAGCCGCTCTGGATGATGGTTGTAACGATGACCATCATCGATCCCAAGATGATCTGGAGGGTCAAGTGGGTCCCCCTATGCCGACGTCGCTCCTGGAAGCCTTCCAGCCAGTGCTCCCAAATCTCTTGCGCGAAACAATGCGTAAACGGCGCCTATCCAAGTTTGAGCGCCTTCTGACAATGCGGCGTTCGCGGAAGTCTGCTCTGCTCCCATTGATCAAAGGCTTTGGCGCTCGAAACTCAGCCTTGGGCGACAGGGCGGATTTATGAGTACACGCGCTGCATCGAGTTCCCCGTTCCAAGGTAGCATCGGTTCCGCTCTATTCGATTTTGTTGGCGTTGTTCTCCTGGCGCCTCTCGCCAACCTTCTCCTCCCGTTCCGCCGCATGGTATTTACGCCGCATTTCCGCGATGTCCACTTGAGTTGCAGGCAACTGCAAACCCATCTCGTCCATCGTGTCAGCGATGATCTGCGAGACGGCAAGGTTGCGGAACCATTTGTGGTTTGCCGGGATAATGTACCAAGGCGCGTGCTTCGTGTTCGTCAAAGCGATGGCATCTTCGTACGCCTCCATGTATTGCGGCCACAGCTCGCGTTCGGAATAATCGGTTTCGCTGATCTTCCAATGCCGCGATGGATCGTCGAGCCGCTGCTTGAAGCGCGAAAGCTGCTCTTCGGGGCTGATGTGGAGAAAGAACTTCAGGATGGTCGTGCCGTTTTGTGACAGCGTTTTTTCGAAATCGTTTATCAGCTCGTAGCGTTTCGACCACACCGACTCTGGCACAAGCTTGTGCACTCGTACCACGAGGACATCCTCGTAGTACGATCGATTGAAGACCACCACCTCGCCTGTGCCCGGTGTGCGCAAATGGGCACGCCAGAGGAAATCGTGAGCCGCCTCGTATTTGCTCGGCTGTTTGAATCCGAAGACAAATGTTCCTTGCGGATTCATGCCGCTAAACAGATGCCGAATGACGCCGTCCTTGCCGGCGGCGTCGAGGGCCTGCAATATGACGAGGAGTGATTGGTGATTATCTGCGTAAAGTAGGTACTGTAGCTTGTCCATTCGTTCGACATGGGTTTGGATCTTAGGTAGAGCTTGCTCATGGGTCTCGTCTTTGCCCGTGTAGGAAGCATCGATCTTCGACAAGCGAATCTTGGCGCCGGGCTCGACCATAAACTTTTTCCGATAGTCCATCTTGTTGTGATCATCCTGGCCCATGGGTTCAGTCTCCGAAGATCACGCTGCGGAAACGATAAAGCGCGATGCCGAGATAGACAGCGCCGATGACCGTCATGATCAACATCTCCGGCCAGACGATGAAGAAATCGGCGCCGCGAAAGAGCACATCCTGGGCAAACACGACAAAGTGCGGCATCGGACTGATGATGTTCATCAGATATTGCAGCCACGCCGGCATACTTTCCATCGGCGTGGTGGCGCCGGATAGCAGCATCAGGACCAGCAGCACGGGAGACGCCAGCAGGCCGAACTGGGCCATGGTGGAGGTTTGCGTGGCGAGAAAAATCCCAAGCGCCGCGACCGTCACGACAAAAATGCTAGCGCCGACGAGAAACAGCAGGGCTGATCCGGCGACCGGCACTTGCAGCCACCATCGGACCACTAGGAACGTTGACAGTTCTGCCCCCGCCAGAACAACCACGCCGTTCGCCAGCATCTTTGAAATCATGATCTCGACCGGAACCACGGGCATCACGAGAAGATGCTCGATCGTTCCCTGCTCGCCCTCGCGGATGAGCGCCGCACCGGTCAGTAGCACGGTCAGCATGGTGAGATTGCTGATCACCTGCATCACCGAGCTGAACCAGCTGTTCGTCGCATTCGGATTGAACTTTGTACGGACGACCATTTTTACCGGCTCACCGACCAGTCCTTCACGTCCCGTGATGAAGTCAGAGACATAGTTGATAATGACGTTCTGGATGTAGGTCTTCCCATTGAAGGCCTGGGCAATTGCCGTAGCATCGACGTCGATTTGAATGGTGGGTCGCCGCCCGGCAAGAACATCCTCCTGGAACTTTGGGGGAATTTCGATGACGAAAATGAAGCGTTGCGAATTCATCGCTGGGTCGATTTCTGGTGCTGAGATCTGCACCGGCGGCTTGAACGTCGGCGGCGTCAGCCCATCCGCAATCCGGCGCGAAAGGTCGGAATGGTCTTCGTCGACGATACCAACAGAGAGGTTCGTCGCTTCCGTCGTGGCGCCGGTGGCAACGGCAAAGATGGCTATAGTGAAACAATAGACCATCACCGCCAGCACAATCGGGTCGTGGCGGATGCTGCGCAGCTCTTTGATGAACAGGTGGTAGATGTTGGCCAGATGTAGCCGCAGCTTAGTGAACCGGTCGCTCCTGAGGCCCTTCGCCTTGGTCACTGCTTGCGGAGTCGTCTGTTGCCCCGCCGCTGCCATATCGCTCGCCGCCCGACATCTCACCGCTCCTGTTTCTGCAGCAATATATGAGCGGCAATGATGTAGCCGATGGCAAAGGCTGCGAGAACGAGCGCATTCAACCAGAGATCAGAATAGCTGAGCCCCTTGGTGAAGGTGCCGACGCTGATCGGTTGGAACCAGGCCCCTGGAAACGCCAGGCCCATCGCTCTTGCTAGGCCGGTGAGTGTCGACACGGGCACGAGCAGGCCGGAAAAGTTCGCTGTGGGAATGATGGAGACAACTGCGCCGGTAAACACGGCGCCCACCTGTGTCCGAGTGAAGGTCGAGACGAGTAGCCCGAAGGCGCTCGTCGATAAAACATAGAGCAGCGCCCCGAGCGTGAGGGCTCCGAAAGATCCGGTGACCGGCACGTGGAAAATGAAGAATGACATCAGCACCAGAAGGGCGAATATCGCCATTCCAACGACAACAAATGGAAGCTGTTTGCCAAGAAGGAACTCCAATTTGCTGATGGGAGTGGACCGAAAATTAGCGATCGAACCGGCTTCCTTCTCGCGCACGACAGCGATGGTCGCCATGACTGACGGGGTCACAAACAACATGATCATGATGACGCTCGGGACCATGGCGAAGATGCTCTTGAAGCCCTGGTTGTAGCGGAAGCGATCTTCGAGATTGAGGCCGCCGAGGTAGACGTTGGACGCGGCATTCGGGCCAAGGCGCTCCACGACAAGATTCTGGGCATAAAGCAACACCAGACCGGTCACGTATCCTTTTGTTATCTCGCTGCGGTACGGGAAGGCGCCGTCGACCCAGAAGCCGGCCTCTTGCGGATGCAGGTTCGCCAGATCGCGGCCGAAGCCAGCTGGGATTTCAACGACGAGAGCCAGCTCTCCGCTGCGCATGCGTTGTTCCAACTCCTCGGGGGAACTGATTGGAGGCCGTTCAGTGAAATAACGGGAGCTCGAGAAGCTTTCGAGCAGCCGGCGGCTTTCTGGCGTCTGGTCCTGGTCGAAGGCGGCGTATTTCAGGTTCTCGACATCAAAGGTGACTCCATACCCAAGCGCCAGCAGCAATACGGCAGGCCCGATGAACGAGAAGCTCAGCCGCATGCGATCGCGTAAGAGTTGAGCTGCCTCGAGCCGGGCATAAGCCCACAGTCGTCCAAGATCGAATCGCTTGAATGTTGCGGGTGACGCAATGGTCCGGGCCGGCGAGGCCGCTGGCTGGGGTTGCGCCGTCTTCGTATCCTTGTCGATACCTTCCGCCTGTTCCAGATAGCTGATGAATGCGTCCTCAAGAGAGGTGCAGCCGCGCTCCTTGACGATATCCTTGGGCGTGCCGACGGCGAGCACCTTGCCCGCATTCATCAGCGAGATGCGGTCGCAGCGCTCCGCCTCATTCATGAAGTGGGTCGAGAGGAAGATCGTGACCCCATCGTTGCGGGAGAGATCGATTAGGGAGCGCCAGAAGGCGTCACGTTCGACCGGATCGACGCCCGAGGTGGGCTCGTCGAGAATGAGGAGGGGCGGCCGGTGCAGCACCGCCACCGCAAGCTGCAGCCGCTGCTTGATGCCAAGCGGCAGGCTCTCCGGCATGGCATCTGCTACATCCTTGAGATCGTAGCGTTCGAGCAGCTCGTTAACCCGTGGTTCGATCTCATTCGGCGGCAAGTGGTAGAGGTGCGCATGCAGCTCGAGGTTCTGCCGGACCGTAAGCTCTCCGTACAACGAAAACGCCTGCGACATGTAGCCAACCTCTTGACGCGCTTTCATGTCGTCGGCGTCCACCGGCTTGCCGAACAATTTAGCCGAGCCTTCGCTTGCCGGCAGGAGCCCCGTCAGCATTTTCATGGTGGTCGACTTGCCGGAGCCGTTCGAGCCGAGGAAGCCAAAAATCTCTCCCCGGCCGATGCGAAAGCTGACATGGTCGACAGCAACGAAATCGCCGAACCGGCGCGTCAACCCCTCCGCCTCGATCACCGGTGTCTGGTCTTTGCTGGCGGGGAGCGGCCGAAGGATGACCTCCTGATGCTGAGCGCGCTTTTCCGGCGGAAGCAGGGCAATGAAGGCTTCGTCGAGGGTGGGCTTCTGCGCTTGGGCAAGGATTTGCTTGGGCGCGCCATGCGCGATAACTTTGCCGTCGTCCATGGCGGCGAGCCAATCGAAACGGCTGGCTTCGTCCATGTAAGCAGTCGCGACGATCACGCTCATGAGTGGGCGGCGCGCCCGGATCAAATCGATCAGCTCCCAGAACTGCCGCCGCGAGAGCGGATCGACGCCCGTGGTGGGCTCATCGAGAACGAGGAGATCAGGATCGTGCATCAGCGAGCAGCAGAGGCTGACTTTTTGCTTCATGCCGCCCGAGAGCTTGCCGCAGGGTCGATCTGCAAACGGGTCGAGTCCCGTGGCTTTCAGGAGCTCGTCGATGCGTTCGCGCCGCTCGGCTGCACCCTGGCCGAACAGGCGCCCGAAAAAATCGATGTTTTCGAAAACGCTCAGTATTGGATAGAGATTGCGACCAAGCCCCTGCGGCATGTAGGCAATGCGGCCATAACTCGCCCGGCGATGGTTCTCATCCGCCATGCTTCCATCGAGCACCATGACTTTGCCAGTTTGAAATCTCGCGCACCCCGGAGATGAGGGCGAGCAAGGTCGATTTGCCCACTCCGTCGGGCCCGATCAGCCCCGCCATGCACTGCGCAGGAATATCGAGCGAGAGGTCACTGAGTGCTGAGGTCTTTCCGTAGCGTTGCGTTACGCTTTCGATCGTGGCGACAACGGTGGTGGTCATAGTGGTGGTAGCTTCACCTGAAGGTTGTCAGGCCATGGGACTTTGGGATCGGTGCGCACGAAGCCGAGACCGCGGATGCCTGTCTTCACCTGCCGATGGTACTGATCCAATACTTTGGGATCAGCTTGAAGCTTGACACGGAACATCAGCTTTGCACGCTCCTCGGCCGTCTCGACGCTCTTTGGCGTGAATTGGGCTTCGGTCGCGACAAAGCTGATCGTTGCGGGAAATACGAACTCGGAACGGGATCCAGGATCACGCGCGCCTCGTCACCAATCCCGAGCTTGCCGGCAATGATCGGCCGGCAGATAGATCGTCATGTACACGTCCTTGAGATCGAGAATGGTCAAAATTCGCTGCCCTGCAGCAACCACCTCGCCGGCGCGCGCCAGCCGGTACTGCACTCGTCCGGTTCTCGGAGACAGGAGGACCAGGTCGACCAGAACCGCTTGCAGCCTTTCGACGTCAGCCTCGGCAGCCTTGACCAACTCCTCAGCCGCCTCACGGGTCATTTCCGCTGCATCATAGTCCGCCTGCGCCGACTCGAACTTGTTCCGGCGCAGGTCCAGCGTCTGCTGTGTTATCCACCCGGCCTTAATCAGCTTTTCTCCACGGTCATAGTCCGCGCTGGTGAAATCCACATCGCTTTTTCGT
Source organism: uncultured Alphaproteobacteria bacterium (assembly GCA_963827365.1). Taxonomy (GTDB): domain Bacteria; phylum Pseudomonadota; class Alphaproteobacteria; order Rhizobiales; family Methyloligellaceae; genus Methyloceanibacter. The sequence goes on from CAWHAX010000017.1 coordinate 130,121, forward strand.
TGCGCGACAGTTGCGACGGCCACCGCCACATCTTGTTTCGCTTTCAATAACTGAGCCTGGGCATTGCGCAGCTGGGCTTCCGTTTCCGGCGACGAAATGGTAGCGACCACCTGTCCAGCGGTAACCTCGTCGCCCTCGTCCACGGTCTCCGTCGCGAGGCGACCGGGGTATTTTGCCGCTACGTCGACTTCTGTTGCCTCGTTTCGGCCATTGGTTTTATAGATACCCTCGGGCATGTCGCGTCCACGCAGGCGATTGATCAAGCTTTCAACCGCTGCGATCGGACCTTGTTGCTGCGATTGCTCCTGGGCAGTGCCCACAGAGGAAGCGTGCCGCTTCCAGAGCATGTAAGCGCCGCCGGCGACGATAAGGCCCACCACCACGATGGCCGAGATAGCCGCGACGCGATTCTTAGCGACGTCTTCCTTCAAGGAACCGGCTTTCTGCGCGACTTCTTCCTTCAAGGAACCGGGTTTCTGCGCTACGTCTTCCTTCAAGGAACCGGCTTTCTGCGCGACATTGGTCATGCTGTTTCCTACAAGTTAGATGTCAAGTCCAAGGGCGGAAGCCCCGGCCCCCGGAATCCGTTTTAGAAAAGGTCAGTTTCTTATCGCGCATGGAGATCGCACGATCTTGCCCTCAACGCGATCACCCGAGTGGGGGATCTTTTCATCCGTCGAGGGGGATGCGAAGGCGGCGGAAAAGTGGGCGATCGGTGCCCGCAACCGAGGACGGAATGCAGGCGGCCACTTATTATGGCTTGACCAAGCGTCGAGTGATCATTGGCGTCAGATCATCGAGTGGTAGATCCTGGCTTCTCTCGCGCGGAGGTGTTCGCGATGATTTACGAGCTGCGTGTGTACCAGCCTGTTCCGGGGCAAATGCCCAAGCTGCTAGCTCGCTTTAGAGACAAGCTTCTTCCCATATGGGAAAGGCACGGCATCCGTCCCATCGGCTTCTGGATGACCCTCGTCGGGGAATCGAGCAATGAGCTGACCTACATACTCCCGTGGGAGTCGCTTGCAGATCGCGAAACGAGGTGGACGGCATTCCAGAATGATCCTACTTGGCACAAGGTCCGCGACGACAGCGAGCGCGATGGGCCCATCGTCGCAAGCATCAGCAACCAGATCCTCACGCCAACGCCTTTCTCGCAGCTGAAATAAATCGCCGCTTCGGCGACCACGTTTGGGCAGGCGAAGTTGAAACGGCTCAGATGATGATCTCAGGAGGCGAAATTCCATCGCGGTGTGAGGCTCAGTTTCTAATCAAGGCCCCTCCCGGCTCTAAATCCAGCGCCAATAGGTTTATGAGCTTCTTTTGGAACCGCGAGGAATGTCTCGCAAAGAGCCTCACCGTTAAGCGGCTCTAATCGAGGCGTGGTAAGCTCCGACGAGCCCGAGACTGTACGCGCGCGAAACGGCCTGTGCTCGCTTCTCGACATTGAGCTTAACGAAAATATGCTTGACGTGCGTTTTGACGGTCTCGGGTGCGATGCAAAGACTTCGTGCGATTTCCTTGTTGGATCGGCCTTGGGCGATCAGGCCGAGGATGTCGCCCTCGCGGACGCTGAGTGGGTCTGAAATTGCGGAATCTGTGGCCAGCACCACCTCAAGATCTATAAAGCGATGGTTGCTCATCTCCTCATTCTCCTTCGCCAGTAGTCGCCACATACAAGGTAAACACTGACATGAGGGAGGAATCTTCTCACGGTCCGCATAAGTTTTCTTGGATGGATTTGATCAGGCTGGGATGCCCTTGCTATTTTCAAGAGCCCATTTTTCCGAGTGCGAATATTTTTGGATCTACGGAGCACTGGCTAGAAACAGCTTGAGCACGTAATTGTATTGAATCTGTTGCAAAGCAACGTCCATTCGGGAGTCTGACGCAGACCTCGCTCGTCTTCGCTTGAGTGAACTAATTGCGCGGAATACTCTCAGATTCAGTCCAACGGGACTATTGAGCGAGCCTCGCGTCTGCCCTGATGGAGCGAGGTATCCGTCAGGTGCTCGAGCTGGGCGCTCCCCGAGGCTGAGCATACCATAGTCCAGGGTGGCATGATGGCGAGGTCGGAACACTTTCCAGGCACGATCCGGAGTGTCGCACAGCACGCCGAACGCGCTTACTCGATTGGAGAGGGAGCGCCCCCAGGGCCCGACCTCGTGAAGCTGTCGAACTCCTGGCAGCGTTCAACGAACAGCGTCGATCCTGCCGACAGTAGGGCTCCGCGCGTCCTCACGCAGGGTGAGATAAGGGCGTTTCGTGAACCGCTTGGCAGCCTCATCTCGACAGCGCAGGAGGAGATCGATCGGCTTTATCAAGTCGTTCGCAATGCAGGATATGTTGTCCTCGTCTGTGACACCGCGGGCGTCGCAGTCGAGCATCGCGGTGAGGATGCGGACGCGAGCGAATTCGAAAATTGGGGAATCTGGCTCGGCGGGGTCTGGTCCGAAGAGGTCGAGGGCACGAACGGTATCGGTACTTGTATCGCAGAGGAAAGGCCCATCACCGTTCACAGAAGCCAACATTTCAGATCGCGACACACGAATTTGAGCTGCTCCGGAGCGCCGATTTTTGGCGTCAACGGAAGTTTGATGGCGGTCTTGGACGTGTCCTCGTTCGATCCAGGACGCTCAGAACGGGCAAACGCCCTGACGGGCTCCCTGACGGTGAACTCGGCACGCGCCATAGAAGAACGGTTTTTTCGAGAGCACTTTCGTCAAAATTGGGTGGTTGCAATCGCGCCATCTCAGGAGGATGCGCCCGGCATGTTGCTGGCAGTGGATGGCGACCAAAACATTACCGGTGCTAACCGAGCCGCGCGCACTTACCTCTTACTCGATAATCGCGGGCTCGAAACCGGTGTCAGCCTGTGGACGATATTCGAGCGAGACCTCGAACTCTTTCGACGGAAGGATCAAACCGATATCGCCACACAATTGGTAATCGCTGGCAGTCATGACTACCGTCTTGCGCTGGTAACGCCGCCATCACAGCGTTTTGCTTCGTGGCACAACACGGCCCTCCACGCCCGGCCGCGTCTGGAGGTCATCGGCACCCTCGGAAAGATGTTGCCGACGCCACCAGCACACGGCGGATTGTCGCCTGGCGCCATGCGTAGGGTTCGAGAATTTGTGGATACTCACTTAAACTGCAGCATAGATTTGACAACGCTGGCCTCGGTCGCGGGGGTATCGATACATCATTTCGCTCGCGGATTTAAGCAGTCTGCGAAAGTAACCCCGCACCACTATCTCGTACAGAAGCGGGTCGAGCGAGCCCAGGAATTGCTCGCTCGCACGGAGCTTTCGCTTTCAGAGATTGCGTACGCTGTGGGATTTTCTGACCAAAGCCATTTAACGCGTCAATTCCGTCAGATGCTTGGAGCAACACCCCGACAGTTTCGGTGGGCGCAGCGCTAGACACTGAATGGCGGATGTAATGGAGCCGAAGGGCAGAACCTAACCATCTTCATGGTCGATGAAATCATCGCCGATCCGACCCGTTCGTAGGCGCATTTTCTGCGCCGCTACTTTGCTTGTCCCTGACAATCAGTGGCAGGGCGGTATCTGTGGCCCGCGCGGCTTCACTCAGTGGTAAGGAGCCGCGCCAATATAACTGCAACCTGCCAGGCCGCGTGCTCATTGAGATCGGCACGTCTGAATGAATGGCGGCTGTTGGCTTGTCCCTGAGAGGCCGAGGACGGTGGCGCCGTCTGACGCTGAGGTATTTAGTTTCGAGCTCGCCCATCTACCCGCCGTCCCTTCGCATCCCCCTTTCGACGCACTGACGATCCCCCGTTCGGAGGATGGTGTGAGCGGCGAGATGCGCGCACATTTCGGCTCAAAGAGTTCTTACGCAAGGAGTCAAAGAGATGTTGAGGCGTGTGTTCCCCTTTCTCAAGAGACCGGACGTCGAATTCACGCTGGAGTGTGCGTCGTTCATTTTGTTCTGTGCGGCCTTCCTGCATTGGGTGGCGCACTTCTAATCAAACAAGCAAATCGAGCTTGCCGCATGAGGATGACCCATGACCTTCGACCAAGCCCAAGGGATGTTCCGCACTCACAAAACCTATGAAACGGCCTACACGTATCTCGCTGTTGCATCCCAACGAAAGGCCGTTAAAGCGACCAATCCGGACACGTTCTTCAATGCAGTGGGCGAGGTGGCGAGTTGGCTGTCTGCATCTGATGAGCAATTGCTCGCATTTGAAGCCGCGAAGACAAAAGCCACTGCCTGCCTGGCCCAAGCAGCATGAGGGCCGGCGACGGCAAGCCGACGACCGGCCTAGTTCAAAGCGGCGACAGTGACATGACGGAGAAGGTTTTTCAGGGAGACTGAGAGAGATGAGGACGCTGCTGCTGTTGATCGGACTTTATTCTCTGCCAGTGATGGCCGCGGCCGAGAGTGTTCCCATGCCAGCCTCGGTGGTCTTGATCGTCTGCAAGACGGAGACGGCCGGGCCGCCAGACCAGAATGCGGAGTGGACCCACGTTGAGAACCGGCGCTGGGCCACTGAGAACGCCATGATGGTTTGCCGCAGGCAGGAGGTGCAAATGTACGATCAGGCAGCGGACCAGGGTGCCGATCCGCAGCCTTTCAACGACCAACGCTGCATGCATTCTGGCATGCTGCTTGGCTCGTTGTGGGACGCGCAACACCCCTCATCCGCATACCGGTTCTGGCGCGTTGCCTGTCCCACGCCGATTGTGCGGCAGAATGCAGATGGATCTGAGGATATCGTTGCCTGGAAAATGCCCGAGTGCGGGCATCGCGACATCCTCGTGTGTGAGGTTGACACTGAAATCTAATCAATGAAGGGCGCGATGTGGGATCCGGTCAGCTATCGGTGTACGAAGGACGCCTCGTCTCGGTCCTCTCAGTCCGAGCGTGGCCTCCCCTCGTTGGCGCTGCAATCGTGAAGATTGCGCTGAGCGCAGTCGCGTGGTTCCTGGCAGTGGCGTGGCTTGATTTTTCCGGCGGTCCCCAAGTGGATTCCGTTCTGACGGTCATCAGCGGCTTCTTCATCATGTTTTTAACGCTGCTTCTGCACTCAACGCCAAACGCGCGGCGGGGTCGCTTACCGCTTGAAGTGGTTTCGCCACATAATTCAACGGCCGAGGCGTCATAGGCTTTGCTTCCTTCCAAAACGAGGATTTGAACTTAGCAGGGGGGGCCCCTAAGTTTTTCCCGCTCGTCTTGGACAGCGGTCAGGGCAGTTTTGCGTGAGAAAGATAGAAGAATTGAGTGGGGAGCGTAGAGGCCTTCGAGGGACTCAGAGAAGGCTGCGTAAGTCCCGCGTGATGGTCCCGTGTTGTGGGAGTGAGGCCAGCACTTCCGGCCGCGTGGGGTCGCTATAAGTCGCCGATATTCGGGACCATTGTTGCCGATCGATTAATCAAGCCTGTTGCTTTGAGGCATCAGCCCTTTGGGAGGAGAAGGGCCGGCCCCCGATGCGACAAATTCGCCCCCGGGACGGTTCAATGCTACATCCCGCAATCGCTGGATAAGGGCCGCAATATTCCTCAAGCAATGGCCCGGCGCGCTACCCATTTCATGTCGGGATTTTGACACGATGCCGCCAGAGCAGCCGCGAAATTCCGCCTTCCAGAACCCTGGCGGGTCACGCCAAAGCCGTCAAAAACAAACTGAAAGCGAGGATCCATGATGTCCTATGATCTCATCGAAAACACGCTCATCCGAGTAGGCGAACAACTGTCCGACCGTTTGTCACCCTCTTTGGGTTATGCGCGCATGTCGTCCAGCAATTCAGAATGCTATCGCAATCGCGCCGTGGATTGCTGTCGCAAGGCAGTCATCGCCGAGGATGTTGATCAGCGCTCCCACTGGCTAGAAGCTGCAGCACGCTGGTCTTCGCTTGCCCGTGAGCAAGCCAGCCCAAGTTTTGGTGCTCAAGCCGCCTCACGATTGAGCTTCTCGTCCGCCAGCTGAGTGAGCAACGGGATCGAGTGTTGCGCATGGATGCCTCAATTGTGACAGCCGTCGCCGCGCTTACGGGAGCTGCCATCGGCGGATTTACATCCGTTCTCGCGTCTTGGTTGACCCAACACGCTCAAACAAAGGCGCAGCGGCTCGAGCAGGACCAACTCCGGCGACAAGAAATATACAAAGAATTCATAAAGGATGCTGCGAAACTATATGTCGATGCGCTTCAGTCTGACAAAGCAGACGTCTCCGGCTTGGCGGGGCTTTACGCGGAGGTAAGCAGAATGCGCGTCCTTTCCTCAGCAAGTGTCGTCGACCGCGCTGACGAGATCCTCAAAAAAATCACTAATGCATATCTGGAACCGAATAAGGCTTTCCCCGAACTGAGTGAAATGGCGAATAGCGGGTTGATCGACCCACTTCGCAATTTCAGCGAGGCCTGCCGTGCAGAATCCGAGCGTCTACGTTTCGGGCCGCCTAGCTAGCTAGTGTGAGAAAGGCTACATCTGCTCCGATCGCTGCAAGACGCGCAGCATGACCCGCACCGCGTAAATCCAGCGGCCGCGTCGATTTGGCGCAAGGCCGAGCCAACCGCAGCAACGGCGACAAAGCCAATCTGCGCCTTGATCCCCACGTTCTTGATGAACTTCCCGAGCCAACGAGGCGTTCACTCTCGGCGCGGGAGACATAGGAGCAACCGATATGGCCCGGTTCATTATCGCGGCAATGCTGGCGGTCGCGATGTCCCCGGGCTTAGCCATCGCGCAGGTCGGCACGATCGGTGGAGCCCCCACCCCCTCGCCGCTCGGCATGACCTCCCCGCTCGGCATCGGCACGCCTCCGCCGGTGGCGCCCACCGGAATCCCCCTTGGCGCAACGGAGATCGTTCCGCAAGGAACCTCACCAGGCGTGACGCCCTCTGGCCTCTCGACCAACGACCTCGCGGTGTGTTCAGGCTTCGGCAGCTCGATCCCGCAAGCCTCCTTCGGCGCGCCAGCGACCGGCGCGGCTTCCACCGTGGGAACAAGCGGCTCTTCTCCCACGGGATTGGCCACCGTGTTTGATGGCGGCACCACCGGAACCGCGTCAGGGACGTGCACCGCAGGCCCCAACCTCGCGTCTCCCACCGCCTCGGCGTCCTCGCCTACGGGCATGTCCGCCGGCGCACCCGTCGGCCGGGTGGGAATTCCCATGGGATCCACCGAGCTTGGAGCCGGCGGCCTCAGCCCCGCGCCGCTCGACGTGACCGGCACGCCTTCGGTTTCGTCCATGTTTTCGACCTCCACCTCTTCGATGGGGACGTCAACGTCCTCACTCGCGACGACCTTCGGCTCGGCGGCGGCGCCCTCGGCTGCGCCAGCCGCGACAACGGCAAGTAGCGTGTCCTCCTCCTCACCCTCCGCAAGCACGGGCACCACATCGGGCGGCGGACGTCAGGGCGGCAGGCGTCGGTGAGGACGGGCTGAACGGCATCTCTAGGAGTCGATGAAGGACGATGAAACGAGGAATTTCCATTCTCGTTGCGCTGCTGATCGCAGGCCTCGCGGCCGGTGGCGTCCTCCTTCTCACGCATGGGCGCGCCCGCGAGACCGCCGCCGCGCCACCTCCGGCGCCCCTCGCCGTGCCTGTCGTCGCCGGTACCGTCAGAAGCAGCGATGTGCCGATCTATCTCCGCGGCATCGGGACCGTCATTGCCTACAACACCGTCGTCGTGCGCAGCCAGATCCAGGGACAGATCATCAAGATCACCTTTACCGAAGGGCAGACGGTAAAGGCCGGTGACACGCTCGCCGAAATCGACCCGCGTCCCTATCAGGCCCAGCTCGACCAGATGGTGGCCACGCGCGATCGCGACCAAGCCCAACTCACCAATTCGCTCGCCAATCTCGATCGTTACAACCAGTTGCTGGCCAAGGGCGACGCGACTGTGCAGCTGCTCGACACCCAAAAGGCGCAAGTTCTCCAGCTGCAAAGCGCCATCAAGTCCGACGAGGCGCTTATCGAAGCCGCCAAGGTGCAGCTCGAATACACCAAGCTTAATTCACCGATCGCAGGGGTCACTGGTGTGCGGCAGGTCGATATGGGCAACATCATCCACCCGACCGACCCGAACGGCCTCGTCGTGGTCACCCAGATCGAGCCGATCTCGGTGATCTTCACCCTGCCGGAGACCGATCTCCCGGAGATTCAGCAGCAGATGGCCAAGGGGCCGCTCACGGTCCTTGCCTATAGCCACGACGACAAGATCAAGCTCGACGTGGGCAAGCTTGCGCTCGTCAACAACGAGATCTTGCAAACCACCGGCACCATTCAGCTCAAGGCCGATTTTCCCAACACGGCGCATATGCTCTGGCCCGGCGAGCTCATCAACGCGAGGCTCTTGCTCGAGACCAGGCATAACGGGATCAGCATCGCGTCCTCGGGGGTGCAGCAGGGACCGAACGGCGCCTATGTCTACGTGGTCGGGCCAGACCGCACGGTGCAGATGCGCCCCGTGACCGTGTCCCAGATCAGCGACGGACAGGCGCTGATCGAATTCAGGCCTCAAGCCCAACGAAACCGTCGTGCTCGAGGGTCAATATAGGCTAGAGCCCGGCAGTCTCGTCGAGGAACTGCACGGTAAGGCGGCCGAGAGCGCTGACCTGCAAAGCGCCGTCGAGCAGGCAATTCCGTGAACCTCTCCGCCCCATTCATTCGCCGGCCCATCGCAACGGCGTTGCTCATGGTGGGCTTGCTGCTGTGCGGGCTCGCGGCCTACCGGCTGATGCCGGTCTCCTCGCTGCCCAATGTCAACTATCCGACCATCGCCGTGTCGGCGCAGTTGCCAGGGGCCGATCCAGAGACGATGGCCTCTTCGGTGGCCACTCCGCTCGAGCAGCAATTCACCCAGATCCCAGGGGTCACCCAGCTCACCTCCTCGAGCGCGCTTGGCATCACACAGCTCACCGTCCAGTTCGACCTTGGCCGCGATGTCGATGGCGCGGCCGAGGATGTCCTGGCGGCGATCAACGCGGCGAGCCCATACCTGCCCGTCGGCATCCCCTACCCGCCGACCATCCGCAAGGTGAACCCCGCGGACACGCCGATCCTGGTGCTCGCCCTCACCGCGGACTCGCTTCCGCTGACAACGGTCGATGCCTTCGCCGAAAACATCCTCATACCGAAGATTTCGCAGATTGCCGGGGTCGGCCAGATCGGCATCGGCGGACGGCAGAAGCCGGCGATCCGCGTGCAAGTCGATCCGCAGGCACTCGCCAATCGCGGCATCGGCCTCGAAGACGTGCGTAACGTGCTGAGCCAGGCCAATGTCGATCTGCCCAAGGGAACGCTCAACGGTCCGCAGCAAAGCTTCACCCTCAATACCAACGACCAGCTGCTCAAGCCCGAGGCTTACAACAACCTGATCGTCGCCTACCGCAACGGCTCGCCGGTGCGCATCAGCGACGTTGGCAGGGCCATCGAGGGGCCGGAGAACGACCTGATCACCGGCTGGTACAACAAGCAGCGAGCCATCATCCTCGCCGTTCAGCGCGAGCCGGGTGCCAATGTCATCGAGACGGTCAATCGCATTCAGGCGCTCTTGCCGCAGCTCGAAGCTTCCATCCCGCCATCGATAAAGCTGAACGTCGTTTCCGACCGCACGCAGACCATCCGCGCTTCGGTCAACGACGTGCAGTTCACGCTGATGCTGACGATCGTGCTCGTGGTGATGGTGATCTTCGTGTTCTTGCGCACCTTCTGGGCGACCATCATACCGGCCATCACCATTCCGCTCGCCCTGATCGGCACCTTCGCGGTGCTCTATGAGCTCGACTACAGCCTCGACAATCTGTCGCTCATGGCACTCTCCATCGCGGTCGGCTTCGTGGTGGACGACGCCGTCGTGGTGATCGAGAACATCGTTCGCCATCTGGAGGAAGGCAGCAGCCCGATGAAGGCTGCGCTCGAGGGCGCCGGCGAGATCGGCTTCACCATCGTGTCGATCACGCTGTCGCTGATTGCGGTGTTCATCCCGCTGTTCCTGATGGGCGGCTATATCGGCAAGCTGTTCCAGGAATTCGCCGTCGCCGTCAGCGTCGCGCTTGTTCTTTCGCTGCTGATCTCGCTCACGCTGACGCCGATGCTGTGCTCGCTGCTGTTGAAAAACGAGAACGGCAAGCGCCACGGACGGCTCTACCGGACGGTCGAACGCGGTTTCGACGGCCTGGTGGGAGCCTATGAGCACGGTCTAAAGGTCGCCTTGCGGCACCAATTCATCACCTTGCTAGTGATGCTGGGGACCATCGGGCTTACCGGCTACCTTTATGTCGTCATCCCGAAAGGATTCTTTCCGCAACAGGACACCGGATTGATCATCGGCCTTGCCGAGGGGGCGCAGGACATCTCCTACTCGGCGATGGCCGATCGCATGGAAGCCTTGCTCGATCCTGTGCTGAAGGATCCTGCCGTGGCCTCGGTTGCCGCCAGCATCGGCCCGGGGGGCTCGACCGCCACGCTTAACCAGGGCCGCGTATTCATTGCCTTGAAGCCGCAGGACGAGCGCGACGTCAGCATCGACCAGGTCATCGACCGGCTTCAATCGGCTCTGCAGAAGGTTCAAGGCATCACGCTTTACATGCAGGCGGCGCAAGACATCACCGTCGGCGGTCGCGTGGCCAAGACCCAGTATCAATACACACTGACCGATGCCGACCAGAACGAGCTCAATCGCTGGTCCGCAATCTTTCTCCAAAAGCTCAAAGCGCTGCCGCAAATTGCCGACGTCACTTCCGACCAGGAGAATGCCGGACCGCTTCTCAACGCCACGGTCAATCGTGATACCGCCTCGAGCTTCGGCATCTTGCCATCGACGGTCGACAACACGCTCGGCGACGCCTTCGGCCAGCGCATCGTCTCAACCATCTACACCGCGCTCAATCAGTATCACGTCATCCTCGAGGTCGATCCGCGCTTCCAGCGCGGCCCGGAGGCGCTCAACGATATCTATCTGAATTCTTCGGCCGCGCAGGAGGTGCCGCTCAGCACGCTGGTCGACAGCAACATCACAGCGGCGCCGATCGTGATCAACCACCAGGGGCTGTTCCCGGCGACGACCATATCCTTCAATCTGAAGCCGGGCGTCGCTCTCGGCGACGCCGTCGACGCCATCAGGAAGATCGAGCAGCAAAGCGGCAAGCCTCAGTCTCTGGTCACCACCTTCCAGGGCAACGCCAACGCCTTTCTCTCCTCGCTCGCCGGCGAGCCGCTGCTCATCGCCGCGGCGCTCGTGACCATCTACATCATCCTCGGCGTGCTTTACGAAAGCACCATCCATCCGATCACCATCCTGTCGACGCTTCCCTCCGCAGGCATCGGAGCACTGCTCATGCTGATGTCGGTCAACCTCGATCTCAGCGTGATCGCCATGCTCGGCATTCTCCTCCTCATCGGCATCGTGAAGAAGAACGGGATTCTGATGGTCGACTTCGCACTGCAGCTCGAGCGGAACGAGGGGCGAAGCCGCGAGGATGCGATCTATCAGGCCTGCGTGCTGCGCTTCCGGCCAATCCTCATGACCACCATGGCGGCGCTGCTCGGAGCGGTGCCGCTGATGCTGGGGACCGGCGCAGGATCGGAGATCCGCCAGCCGCTCGGCTACGCGATCGTCGGCGGATTGCTGCTTTCACAGCTTCTCACTCTGTTCACGACCCCGGTCGTCTATCTCTATCTTGATCGCCTGGGCGGGTTCCTGCGCCACAAGCGCGTCGCGATCCTCAACTCTCGATCCTCGAGCACCAGCAGGGTTTGACCTGCGGCAGCCCTGTTGGCTGCATCGTCCGCTTTGGGCATGAGCAGACATCGCGTCACGTCCGCGTCATGTCCGTTATTCCCCTCAAAGCGGACCATTCATGAGCGCGGTTTGCACGCCCGCTTAGGGTCATGTGCAGACGTGAAGCACGTTACAAGAGCTCCGGGTTTAGTGAGCGCGCCAGTGTCGAAAATCGAGTCGACGGTTTTCCCCTTCACTCGAACGGATCGAGTTGGGCCTGCGCCTTCCTGGTCAGACTAGAGCGAACCAGCCTATAGGAGGCTGCTAGTCGGTGGCGAAGCTCCTCCTCGGATGTGCCCCAGGGTAGATTGACCCATGAGCGGTGGAAGTAGGGGCCGTCCTCCTCAATCTTAAATGGCCCACACGCGGGTCAAACTTCGGGATCGGGGGGTAACCTGGACAGACCGTGTATGTCGCAGATGTGTAGGAGGCGACTTGCTGGCTCCGTAAGGGGGCGTCGTCCTTGGCGGCCTGCGGGAATATGCAGCAAGCACGCGGGGTCTATATGGAGACGCTCTGGCGGCCTCCTGATGCATACTCGGCCCCGTGGTTACGTTGCGGAGGATCAGCGCCGTGGCTCTCCGTTGATGGCATCGCCGCTGGGTTCGCGCTTGTCGCCGGGGTTGGTGGAGTATTAGCCATTGCATTGATGGCCGGCTTGTCCGCAATTCTAGACCTGCCACTCTTGCTCGTGCCTTTATAACGACGATCGTCCTAGTCATGGGGGCGCCCGAAAGCCAACAATCCCAGCCGCGCAACATCCTGGGCGGCCATGTGATCTCACACAATTCGAGGGTCTGACCTCGGCGGTTCTACTACGAACCATTCTGCGCAGCAGTGTACCTTCCTGGGACCACCTTTTGAGGAGGATTGGCTCCGGGAGGATTGATCGACCGAATGAAGGCGATGATCTTCCAGAGCTGATCCGACGTGGGGATCGTCACCCCCATCGGGGGCATTCCGGCATGGACGGTGCCGTATTGGTAGCGAGTGAAGCCCTGCTTCTCCAACCCGGCGGAGCCGAGTGTTATAAGTCTGAACAGCACATCGTCGGTGTTACCCCAGAACCAGACGCCCTGGCTCAAGGCCGGACAAAAGCCGCCGCCACCATTGCCGCCGTGACACTCGTTGCATCCGGGCAACCGAAATTGCTTAACGAGATCGGGATTATCCTGCACCATTTTTGCGTAGTCTGGATAGGGACTATGCAGCCCGCCCGGAGGCACTTGCTGGACCAACTCTGTTGGCGGGGTGGTGTCGCCGAGTTTGCAGCACCCGACTGCCGCTGCTTCGGCTGAAGACGTGCTGCCCGACCCACTTTTAACAGCTGGGGCTTCGCTTTGAAATTTTTGTCCCGACTGGCCCAACTCAACGAGATCCGCCGCTTGGAGCGACGTGACCCCGATAGCGGCATAGGAAATTCCCAACACCAAAAATGCGATAAGGAATTTGCGCATGTTTCCCTTCTCCATAGTAGTCACTAGAAACCTTGCAGCCTCTCGCGGTCCCTTCGATGTGGTGCGAGGGAATTGAACCTGCTTCGTGCTGCTTGCTGCTTTTATGTTGGATTTGCCTTATCTAGCGTGGGCCGTCGGAACCCAGGGCGACGCTGGCCAAGACGGACCGACGACACCAGCTTTGTGGGGATCGTTCCATCGTCCGTATTCCGATAATTCGTCGCGAAGGTCGCGCCACGTCGTGCAGCTCGCGGGTTCGCCTTGACCAGCTAGTGGATGTCGAGGCTGGCCATCGGCAACACGCCTTCCGCGAGTGCCGAAAGGCGCCGTACGCCGTGCGTAGGCAAAGAACTTTGGAGTGAAGGGCGGCATTCAAAAAAGTTCGGTTTGCATGGTGATCAGCTCGCGACTTCGGACCCGGTGCAATCGTCTACGACGGCGGCGAGCGCCATAAGCGGAAATGATGTCATACCCGCGTGCGGGCCTAACTGTAGATAAAACAAGTCCCGCTATTCCCATTGGATCGCACTGGATGATCACATGGCCCTTTGACGCTGCGGCGAATGGCCTTCCGACCACCGTTCGCGACAAAGGTGCTTGGGTGAGTTTGCGGGAACCCCTTACGCGTATTTGCACGTCTGCGGCAGCCCTTGGGAAGGCAACGAATACCATGAGGGCGATAAGGCAGTCTGGACCATGTCTTACGCCCGTCAGTGAATGCCGACGATCGACCGGGTCTATCCCGAGTGGAATCGCAAGGCGGCGGGGCTCTCGCGATCTGATGTCCGCTAGTGACCATAACGGACGTAGACTGACTCAGCGTAACGAGACGAAAACGTCCCTTCCGATCAAGCTCGCTCCCGGCATGGCAGCCGCCAAAACTTGTGTTGCTTTCTCTCACGCCGAAGTCGGCCAATACGGGGCGAGTAGCCGTCCGGTCGCGTACATGCCGAGGCCGAAAACCGAATGGCCCATCACGCTCTTCAGCCGCGTGACCTTTGGCTTGGGCGTCCGTGACCCCGCAATGCCCATTCCCATCCCAGGCATCATCATTAAATAGGGCGCGACCAACAGCACCCAAGCGAGGATCATCGGAGGAAGGAGTGTCGGTCGCTCCAGCCAGACCTTGCCCCAGCCGATTGCGTAGTGCGCGATCCAACCAATCGCCAGTTCTCCCTTGACCGGCACGGCTTCGCTCATCGCGACCTGAACGAATTGGCCATGAGCCATATTGCCGAACCAGCGGCCGACCATTGCCCAGTTCCTATCGGCACTACGCCATACGACGATAATTGTGCTTCACTGGCGATTTCACTTGCGAGGATCGTCGCCGGGATCCAGGTATTCGAGGCCTAACGGACCAATGGCCGTTACCTGGGTGACGTACTCACCGGACTTTGCCCAGTGAAAGTGGGACGTATTGCCGGGCAGAACGATAACGCTACCGGGCGGATACGCCTCCACCTTATCGCCGTCGAACTGATCGCCCAGGCCGATGTAGAAAACGCCGGACATGACTGTGTAGACTCGGTCCTCCGGGTGTCTGTGCGGCATCAGCTTCACGCCTGATGGCACTTTGACCCTGATCACGTAGGGGCCAGGCTGTGAGGGCTGACCGACAACGACGGCAAGACGGACCGAAGGTGGGAACGCTGGGAACGGCTTCCAATCGATGTCTTCGGGCAGCACCGATCTGAAAACGGCTTGGCCTGGCTGGTGGGTTCGAACCATTGTGGTCTCCCCCTTATCTGGACGTGTCGAGGCTACTGATAAGGGCAAGTCCCGGGAGTAGATGGAACGTCGGCACGCCTAGTCAGTTCAGGAGGCTGCTTCGGCGTGGGCCATCACCTCTCGCAAACGGCCGGTGTTGACGTCGAAAATGAAGCCCCGCACAGGAACTTCTTTCGAAATCCAGGGATGCGACCTGACCATCTCGATCTGGTCCTTAGTTTGCTGCTCCGGGTCCTTGAAGGCAAAGAAGCGCATCGGGGCGGGTGTTGCGTCGCCAGTCAGCTTCGAGAATTTGGCGTTTAACTCTGCATCGGTAAAGGTCGTAAACCCGCAACCAGTATGATTTAGGAGCATGATCTCTTTGGAGCCGAGCACCCGCGTCGATACAAGCAGCTCCGCCAGAACATCCTCGGTAACGGCAGGCCCTCCAGTTCGGATCACGTCAATGTCGGCGTGCTTCAATCCGAGAATCCCTGGAAGGTCGGAGAGCCGAGGATCCATGCAAGTCACGACCGCAAGTTTCGGCTTGGGAGGCCCCGCCCCCCACTTCGGGTCATACGTCTTGGCATACCGTTCGTTTGCTTTCATCGCTTGGTCGATAACGCTCATGACCGTCTCCCATCTTGATTGCCGCACCGACCGGATCAAACAACTCAGGACAACACCGAAGAGCCGGGTCGGGAGACCAGTGGTGTGGAGCGCCGAGAGCGCCCTCCTGCTGATGTGTTCAAGGCGCTAAACCTCGAACCGCTTGATCGGTTCCTACCTCGCACAGGAGGGCGCGATTTGCCGCATCGTCGACGGCTTCATCTTCGAAGCTGTCGGCCGTCGATGACCAGGCGGTCAGGCCTTGGTCGATCTGCCGCGGTGTCCGCTTATGGCACAAAGCGGACGCGCAAACCGCGTAGATGAATGTCCGCTTTGAGAGGAATAAGGGAAATGACAGGGACGTGACGCGATGTCTGCTCATGACCCAAAGCGGACATTCATAAGCATCGCGTTGGCCGGTCACGTTGTTAGCGCCACGGGAGGAGATCATCCTCGAAGATGGCATTGTACAGATCAGAAGCGGGTTCGTTGCCGCACGCGTGTCAGCGACGCTCAAGGGTGGCGGGGATCCCGTTGGCCGGGAGCAGGGTAATCTGCGGCTTGATGCCGATTACTGCGTCGGGGTCGAGGGTGAAGCGATACCGCTGCCCAACAGCGGCGAGAATGATCGCTGCTTCCATCAAGGCAAAACTGCTCCCCACACATAACCGCTGCCCGCCGCCGAATGGATAATACGCAAACTTTGGGATGCGCTTTGCGAGCCCATTCTCCCAGCGTTCGGGACGAAACTCTTCGGGCTCAGGAAAATACCTGGGATCGCGGTGGCTCACCCATTGGCTCATCAACACGGTATATCCCCGCTTTACCCGGTATCCCCCAAGTTCCAGGTCGTCTGTCGCCTCTCGCCCGATCACGTACACAGGCGGGTACAACCGCATGGACTCAGCAATTACGGCAGCCGTGTAGGGAAGACGATGAAGTTGATCGGCGGTCGGAGTCGCACCAGCAAGAACATGCTGCCATTCAGACACCAGCTCATTTTCAACATTCGGGTTCTGAGAGAGCAGATACCAGCTCCAAGCGAGCGTCAGGGCGGTCGTCTCGTGCCCGGCGAGATAAAGCGTCATCGCCTCGTCGCGAAGCTGTAGGTCACTCATCCGCGTGCCATCTTCGTGTTGGGCAACCAGCAGCCGGGAAAGTAGGTCATCGCCAATGTCTCGCCGGGACCGCCCCGAGGCAATGAAGCCTTCCACCGTTCGGTCTAACTCACCCACTGCCCCCTGCAAGCGCAGATTCGCCGGCGTTGGCACCCAAAGCGGGAGTTTGAAAATCCGGCGAAGCCGCACGTTCATTAGCTCGAATGCGAGCTTCAACGTGCCACTGAACCGCTGGCGATCGCCAAAATCCTCAAGGTCAAACAGCGTCTTCAGGGCGATCTTGCTGGTCAAGGCTTCAAATTCGTAGTCGATCTGAACCGACTTGCCCGGGAACCAGGAGTCGAGCATCTGGTCGGTCAGCTCGGCCATGATCTGGGCATAAGACTGCACGCGGATCTTGAGGAACGCCGGTTGAATGAGCTTGCGTTGTCGATGCCAAAACGCGCCCTCGCTCGTAACCAGTCCGTTTCCAAGCACAGGTTTGAACGCCCGTGCCCCAAAGTGTTTGATGTAGTGCTTGGCGTCTGTCACCAGCACCTGTTCGATGAGGTCGGGCCCGCTCGCCAAGAACACGCGCCTTGGACCAATGCGGAAGCTCGCAAGCGGACCGTACTCACGGGCGGTCTCGAGCAAGAAGTTGAGGAGGGCGGCGCGGAATTGGCGGACGTTACCGCCAAGCAGTGTACCCTTTGGGCCTGGAGGCCGCCCCGAGTGGATTGATGGGGTTGCTATGCTCATATCAACTCCGGTTCAATATCAGCGCGTGGCCCGCTTATGTCGCCGAATGACCCGAAGAGGACGTTTGAGCAGAGGGAGCGGCGCGTCGGCCGCTCCCTCCGCAGGAGGCTCAACTAGTAGCAGGCCCAGACGCGGTGCCAACGCCAGCCGGCTGGGGTGTGGATGCGCTCCGACTGCCAACAGTTGGACCCATAGTCATCAAAAAAGAACGGGCCCGCCACCCGGAACCTGTGGTCGCGGTCATGGTGAAAGTCGCGGTCATGGTGAAAATTATCATGGGCAAAGCGCTCCCCATGGAATTCGCTACCCATGTGGCCACGGCCAGCCTCGCCCATATGGCTTCCGTCGACGCGACTGCCGCCGCCATGGGCGGCAAGGCTTCCGCCGCCAAAGCCGCCGGCATGGCCGCCACCCCCTAAACCACCGCCGCCAAAGCCGCCACCGCCGTGGCCGCCGCCGCCTCCCATTCCGCCACCACCGCCGCCGCTAAAGCCCCCGCCGCCTCCACCACCCCCGCCACCGCCGCCGTGAGCAAACGCATCGCCAGCGATGCCTGCGCTTGCCAATGCCAACGCGGCAACGAGAGTCGCAACCTTATGCAAACGAAACGTCTTCATCGTCGATTGCCTTTCCGTTCATTTGTTGGGTATCGTGCACGCCTCAGCCCGACCAGCGGGAACACTTGGTCAGGTGAGTGCTGCTGCCGATCTATTCAGCTTTAAGATAACTCCCTCGATCTTGCTGCCGATCGCTGGAATCGCCTTGGGGGCGAGACCAAGCGCAGCACGGGGAGAGGTTAGCGTCTTAGGCCGCCCAGGCATCCTCCTCTTCCTCGGCGTTGACTTGCTCGGCTTTCTCCTGCCGTTCCAACTGCTCGCTAACGAGGGTGAGCTGCTGATACTTCTCGTCCCTGAGCTTCTGAGTCAGGTACTTAGCCTCGAACAGCCTGCCTATGACGAAGGCCTTGTTCTCACTGAGGAGGATGCGCTCGAAGTCGCTCTGCTCGCGCTGGAGAGCCCTCCAAATTTCGTTGTACTCGTCGTCGTCGCTCTTTTTCTCGTATAGATATTCTACTGACATTTGAGTCTCAGCCTTTTCTTCCACCTCACTTTTGGTGTTCCGGCATGCAGGATTGCATGGCGCGGTGTGCCCATGCTCGGTGATTTGGTCGTAGCCTCCCTAGGTATTCAAGTAGCGGCGCATCGCGCCGGTGTCGCACCACGGATTTGAGAAAACGAAAACGCAAGCGGTCATGGCGTAGGGCAGGCCGCATTGCCGTGGGCTTCCGTGAACTATTAAGTCCACCACGTGCGGTCGAACGCAGCCGAGGATAGGCTCGACGCTAACTGTGACTCAGCGCCACATAAGCCACAGCGCAACCTTCTCATGGGGGCCTTCCAGGCCCGCGCCATTAGAAGGCGAGTGGCGAAACGACGCAACTTTCTTGATTGCGCAAGAATTGCATAGCCGCGCCAATCCCGCGCTGCCGGGTTGCGGAAATCGCGCGCACATAGTGTTCGCCGGAATCGCATCATCGGCGAAGCAGGAAACGGGACGAGACGGAACGACTAAGAGAAGTCTATCGTGCTTAAGACGACGCAAGCGGTCTCAAGGTCGCGCAAAGCCGCCGCAGATTTCGACGTCGAGATCGCAGGTGTTGGCACGGCGCTACCCGCATACATACTCCCCCAGGCCGAGGCCACCGAACACGCCCGCGCCTTGTTCCCGCATCTAGGTCGCTTAGAGGCCCTCTACGGCAAGACCGGGGTTGGCATGCGTTATACATGCCAGCCGCGCGAATGGTATTACGCACCGCATGACTGGGTGGACCGGACGGAAGTCTTTCAGCGCCACGCGCTGGATCTCCTCGAAGAGGTGACACTGAAGGCGACGCAGGCCGCGGGGGTCCAGCTGTCGGAGCTTGGCGGGCTTCTGGTCAACACCGTCACCGGTCTTGCAATCCCGAGCCTCGATGCCAAGCTCATGAACCGACTCGACCTGCCCAATTCCATGGAGCGGCTCCCGATGTTCGGGCTCGGCTGCGCAGGCGGCGTTGCAGGGATCGCGCGGTCGGCGCGATACGCCCAGGCCATGCCGGGCAAGTCTCTCCTGTTCCTCACCGTCGATCTGTGCAGTCTTTGCCTGCGCGCCGATGACTCGAGCAATGCCATGTTGGTGTCGACCGCGCTGTTCGGCGACGGCGCGGCCGGCGTAGTGTTGCGCAATACGCAAGGCGGCGGGGGCACGGGGTGCGGACGAATCATCGCCACCGGCGATCATTTCTGGCGCGGGACCGAGCACATCATGGGCTGGAACATTCAAAATGACGGTTTCGGCGTGGTGCTCAGCCCCGAGCTGCCGGCGCTACTTTCAACCCATCTCCGGCCGGCCTTGGAGGGTTTCCTTGCCGCGAAGAGCATGAGCCTCGGCGATTTCGACGGTTTCCTGTTTCATCCCGGAAGCAGCAAGATCCTCAACGTCGTGCAAAAGACGCTCGGGCTGTCGCGCGAGGATCTCAGCATTTCATATGAGGTGTTGCGCAACTTCGGCAACATGTCGTCGCCTACGGCCCTATTCGCCCTACATCGCGCGATCGAAGCTGGTGCGCGCGGGCGGCATCTGCTCGTCGCCTTCGGTCCCGGCTTCTCCGCCTATTTCGTCGCCATCGATCTTTGAGAGGTGTCAATCCCATGAGCTACTTCGGTCTCACCGGCTCTCAAATTCAGCTTGTGACCCAAGGCTGACCAATCCGCACGTCACTCAGTCTGCGGTACCGATGCTGGACGTGGTTCGCTGAAAGGCAGCTTGCGGCCGCTCGCAACGGGAGTAGCCAGCCATTCCGCTCCAGAATGCCGCAAGCGCCCACAGGTATGGCCTCGCGTGGAACGGGGAAGGCTGGCGAGGTGTGGTTACTGATCCACTATCGAAGGTGGTTGTTTGCGTCCGTACCATGTCAGCATTTCACGCTGAGAAGAACGCCTGTAAGCAGCGCTATTCACTCCCTCCGAAGGCAACGGCGCCGTGAACGTATTTCCAAGCAGGACGGAGGTGCGGCTGTAAGTGGGCGCGTGAAGTTGTCAGCTTCAGCGATCAGGATTTAGTAGAGCCTCGCCCGATCTGCTGAACCGATCTTCTCCTCTACCGCAGAGATGCGCTGCTCAGTGAGGTGCGAAATCTGCTTTTTGGGTTCGCTGCGGCGGCAAGCTGGAGTGCGCGCTACAATTTCGACTGCACGAACTGAGGATCGGTCGAGGCGAAGCGAACTCCGCTTCGCCTCGAAACTTTGTAGCCGCTCGCTTAGGCGGCGAAGCCGCCATCCACATTGAGCGATGTGCCGGTGATGTAGCCGGCGGCGGGACTGGCCAAGAACGCCACCGCGGCGGCGACCTCCTCGGGCTTCCCGTAGCGTCCGAGCGCAGTTCCCGTTCTCAATAGTTCTTCAAGGGGACCGTCCTTAGGACTCATGTCGGTTTCGATCGGTCCCGGCTGCACATTGTTCACGGTGATGCCCTTGGGGCCGAGGTCCCGCGCCCAGCCGCGTGTATAGGCGGCGATGGCGGCCTTGGTCGCCGAATAGTCGGCAGCACCCGCCCAAGGCGTCGTGTCTCCCGCGACAGAGCCGATGGTGATGATCCGTCCGCCTTCGCCCATGAACTGGACCGCGGCGCGGACCGCGGCGGCCACGCCACCGACATTCACCGCAAATTCGCGCTCGAGCGCGGCAAGGTCAGCCGTCGGGTCGTTGACGGCGCCGCCGGCGAACACGCCGGCATTGTTGACGAGGATATCGAGGCGGCCGAACTCCTTCGCTACCGACTTGACCAGATCCCCGACCTGCTTGGCGTCGGCCTGATCGGCCTTGAAGGCTGCGGCGCGCACGCCCTTGCTCTTGAGCTCCTTTGCGACAGCCTCGGCCTTGTCCGCTGATGCGGCGTAGCTGACAGCGACGTCCGCACCCTGATCGGCAAGCTCCTTGGCGATTGCCGCGCCGATGCCGCGCGAGCCACCGGTAACGAGCGCGACCTTGCCTGTGAGGGGCTTTGCAGCACGGGCCGCACTGAAATCTTTGGAGACGACTGGCTTCGACATGGCTAAATCTCCTTGTGATTTATGTAGCGAATGCTATATATCTAGGAGGTGAACGCGACCTGTCAAGGGACTTAGATAACGACTGATAAAAAAGTAAGGAGATCAGGCTGTGGCAATGGGACGCCCCCGTGCCTTCCACATGGACCAGGCTCTCGACCAGGCGCTGCACGTGTTCTGGGAGAAGGGCTATGCGGGTACCACGATTACCGAATTGACCGAGGCCATGGGCATCAACCCACCGAGCCTCTACGCCGCCTTTGGCAACAAGGAGAAATTGTTCAAGAAGGCGCTCGATCGCTATGAGGACTTGCGCGACCAGATCCTGGAAGAGGCTTTCGCCGCTCCGACGGCCCGCGAAGCCGTGACGCGGTTGCTTGAGGGCACCGCCGAGCGCTTGAGCGACAAGTGCAATCCGAGGGGCTGCCTCATGGTGCAGGGAGCGCTGTCGGGCGGGGAGGAATGCGAAGCCGTAAAACGGGATCTAGCCTCTCGGCGCGCCCGAGTCGAAGCGCTGATCCGCAAGCGCCTAAGGCGCGCCAAGAGAGAAGGTGATTTGCCTTCAGACGCGGACGCGGCCGCGCTTGCTCGCTTCGTGGCAACGGTCATGCATGGCATGGCCGTGCAGGCGGCAGGAGGGGTTGCCCCCAAGGAGTTGCGCGCCATTGTCAATACGGCGTTGAGGGCTTGGCCTGGTTGATTGCTAGGCCAGCTTCACGCAAGCGCCCCTTAGTGTCAGCACGCCGGATGACTGTCCTGTCAATTGCCAGCGTATCGGCACGCAGCGAGAAGCCCCGTGCCGTATAACCGCGGGTTGGGGCAATCTCAGGGATAGTGCCAAGGGGATCATCACGGCGGCGTCCTGCTCGCGACGGCCATCATGATCAAAGCCCGCATCAAGCGACGCCCCTCTGCGGTCCATGTCTGCTACTGGCACTTAGCGGACGAACGTCATCGCCGCTGTGACGTCCGCTATCTGAGTGAATTCAGGACTCCGCCGCCGCTTGAAAAAGACTGACGAAGGTTTTGAGCTCCTCGGCTGCCGCGTCAGAAACTGCCCAATACGTGATCTTTCCGTCGCTCCACGTGAGGGCCTGATATCCCTGTTCGACATGCTTCTCGAGCGGAACGGCCAACGGCCGTGCGCTCGGCATCTCCATCACGCTAATCAGATGCTTTCCGTTCGAGTAGACGAGAGAGGCGACCGGCGCCAACCCGATCACATCGATCCTTCCCCCAACCAAAGGAAAGCCTTTCGTAGAGAGGTCAACGACCTTCGGCGCAAGGGCGAGCTTGCCGGCGAACCAGGGCTTGACGGTATGTCGGTCGGAGGATGGGACGTCGATTGATTGCGGCGCCATCAACGCACGGATATGCGCGGACACGACTTGGCTTGCAACATCCTCCCGGCCTTGATCATTCAGGGCGCCGGAAATGAGCGCGCCGCCAAGCACGGCGCCCGCCAGAAACGATGCCGCCAAGGAGGGCCAGGATCTCGCCCAGGATCTAGCCTTGCGCTCTGGGGCTCCACTGATGCTTGCTATAATGCGGCGGCGGAGAGCGTCGGACGGCACTTCCTCGGCGAGACCCGAGCGCATGCTATCGCGTAGCGCGTGGCGCGCTTCGACCTGGGCAGTCAAGCCCGCTTCCTTGGCCAACCGCTGCTCGAAGCGAGCGGCCTCGATCGGCGCAAGCTCGCCGTCGAGATAGGCATTGAGGAGAAGCTCGTCCTGTTCGGAGACGTTCACGGCGCGCTCTCCTGGAAGGCGGAGATCATCAGCCTACGGGCGCGGGCAAGCCGCGACATCACCGTGCCAATGGGGACTTGGATCACTTCCGCAATGGAGCGGTAGTCGAGGTCGTGGATCTCTCTAAGCACGAGGACCTCCCGAAAGGGCAGAGGCAGCGAGGCCACTGCTTTTCTAACCTCTTCGGCTTCCATCTTGGCGATCAGCGCTGCCTCCGGCGTCGGTACGTCGTCACCTCCTGTGGCCTGATCCACCTGGTCACGCGCGTATTGGTCCAGATCCTCGGTCAAGACCACCGACGATGGGCGGTTCTTGGCGAGCCAACTGTAGCTCGCGTTGCGCACGATAGTGAGAGCCCAAGCCCGCGCATTTCCCCCGCTGAACGCTCGAATGCCCTTGAAGGCTCTGAGAGACGCCTCCTGCACGATATCCTCTGCGTCGGCGCGGTTTCCTGCGATCCATCGGGCGAGCCTGAAGGCATCGACGAGGTGTGGCAGGAACACCTCGGCGAAGCGTGTTTGATCGGTCTGGTTGTCTACATTCAAGCTGGTCAAATGCCTCCCGCGCCAGCCTATCGGCATCTGCCAGATTTGCGGAGGAAGGATGGCGCGGGGGCATGACGACAAGAGTTAAGCGACCACGACCTTCGCGGTCATGTAGGGGTGGAATGAGCACGAATATTCGTATGTCCCGGCCTTGGCAAAGGTGCGGGTGAAGCTTTGCCCAGGAGAGAGCGACACTGTGCCGCCGACACCATCGTTGAACACGAGCGCGTGCGGCGACCCGTCATCGTTGCTCCAGGTGACCCTTTCTCCTGGGTGAACGGTGATTGAGCTTGGGTTGAACGCGAAGTTCGCAATCGACACCTTGGCCCCTCCGCCGGCATCGGCGGAGCGCTTGGCGCCACCCTGCACGACCAGCTTGCGCGGCCCCTGACCGACGGCGACGGTCGTGACCTTGCCGCTCTCGAGATCGACAACTGACATGTCGTTCGAGCCTTCGTTGGTAACATAGGCGGTCTTGCCGTCGGGCGAGTGCGCTGCCCAGTGTGGCTGCTTGCCAACAGCGATGCTGCGAACTTCCTTGTTGGTGTCGGGATCGAACAGCATCAACTGTCCGGGTCCCTGCACCACGACAACGCCGAGCTTAGTGCCGTCGAACAAATCGACGAAGTGAGGCGATACGCCGGTTGAGATCTGCGCCACGACCTTGTCAGAGGCAGGATCGAGCACTTGGACTGCGGCGACGCCTGCTTCGGTAAAGTAGAAGCGCCTTCCGTTAGCGCCAAATTCGCCGTCGCGCGGCGTTTTGTCGAGCGGTACGGTCCGCACGACGCTGCGCGAGCCGAGATCGATCACGGCGAGACCGAAATGGCCAGGCTCCTGCGATGTCGCATAGGCAAGCTTGCCGCTTGGCTCGACCGATACGGTATGAGGCTTGGGAACTGGTATCGTTCCGACGACGTCGTTGGTAGCGGTATCGACCAGCGCGATGCGGTCTTCGCCATATAGCGTGACGAGTAGAAGCTTGCCGTCCGGCGTCAACGTGATGCCGTTGGGCTTCTTGCCCACGTCCAGCGTCTTGGTGACGCGGTCGGTCGCCGTGTCGATAACGTTGAGCGACGAGGACCCGTCGCCTGCGACATAGACCGTGCTGCCATCCTGGCTGATGGCCATTCCGTGCGGACCAGCGGCGACCGGGATGGTGGCGATGGCGCTTCCGGTGGAGGTATCGATGACGCTCACCGTATTGTCAGTGAAGTTGCCGACATAGGCTTTTGGACCAGCCTGCGCGCTGCTTGCCGCCATGGCGAGCATGGATCCGGCAACGGCCAGACCGAGCATTGAAGAGATTTTTCGGGACATAGAGGATCACTCCGTATTGCAAGTTTGGGGTTGCGAACAGCCGGCGCGAGCTTGCGACGGCGCTCGTGTAAACCCAAGGACTCGCGATCCTCTGCATTTATTCCCGAAGGGAACGGAAAAAAGGGGAGGAGCCACTTCAGAAAGGACCATTCCTCCGCTTGGCGCGAGTCGGATGTCAACTTCAGCGACATCTCGGCGGTGTCAACAAATGACCCCAAGCGAACGTCGCCGAGACGATGCACGAATGCTCGTAGCGGCTAACCTTCGCGGTCCTGATTGGACGCCGAACACGTCGAAGTGAAGAGGTCGTAGATAGTGAGGGGGAATAAGGCCCGCTTCGATCGAGTCTCTCTATCGGCGTCGTTCAATCGCACAGATAATCAGAAGGGTTGAACGATGTGATCTGAAAGCCATTCACGTCATGGAGAACCATCATGGACAAAGTTCTACTTGCCATCGCCTTGATCTCTACATTGTCAACACCAGCCATGGCCGCATTGACCAAAGCCCAAGGCGGACTCGACGCGCGGCAGATCCAGTCGATCTATCAACATCAAGAACGATGGAGTAAAACGTCAAACAGGCTGCGCCGCGGCGATGTCAACGATCCCAACTGGACGCCGTGCGACTACTCGTCTTCTTATGGCACCGACAGCTGCGAGTAGCGAGCGTCACTTGGCGGTGGCCCCACCTTGCGACTTTGCAGGCACTCACTCTTCTTCGGTGGGTGCCTGGTTTTGTTTAGTGCCGTGCTGGACAGGAAGTGAGGTCTGCTTATGGCACAAAGCGGACATACGAAGACGCACACCCACGGTCCGCTTTTGACCCAAGGCAGACATCCCACCACTCTAAAATCGAAACCGGAATCTTTGTAGAGGCAACCCGCCAGCGCATCAGCCCTGCGCGACGAGGTCCTTGAGGACAGCCTCGAGCGGGATCCTCCCGGCGCGGTGCTCCGCGCCGTCACCCTCGAAATCAATCCAGCCCTCGTTGAAACCATCGATCATGCGGATTCGGGCAAGCGGATGCTTCATTCCCTGCGAGCGGAACAGCGCCTCCCACGTATTTCGCGGCACTGGTTCCATCCGCACGGGATGGCCGAGCGCTTCTGCAAAGCCCGCGGCGACGTCGTTGGCCGAATAGCGGTGGGGCCCTTCGAGTTCGACGATGCGCAGACCTGTCCAGCTTTGGCGGAGCAGGTCCGCTGCCTTACTTCCAATGTCGGCCGTCGCAACCATTGGAATGGGATGGTCGAGTGGCTGCAGGAAAGAGGGGACGATCCCGGCCTTCGCTGCTTCCACATCCCAGCTGGCATTTTCCATGAACCAGGCGGCGCGCAGAAAAACCACGGGAACGGGAACAGCGCGCAGACCCTCCTCCGTTATCTTAGAATTGTTCAGCAGAGTGAATTCCGTAATCTGGGCACCGACCGTGGACAGGAAGGCTACCTTCTCAGGTTGTGCGGCGGAAATGGCAGTTTTGACCGCCACAATTGCTTCGCGCGTTTTCGGAAAGCCGGGCTCGGGGTCGAAGTCTGGCGGCGTCATGAGAAACACGCCGTCCACGCCGGAAAAAGCCTTTGTCAGACCGTCCGCGTCGGCGATTGACGCGATTGCGACCTCACAGCCCTTCTCGGCCCACGGCCGGCCCTTATCGGTGTCGCGGACAATTGCTCTGACCGGTAGTCCGGCCGCGAGCAGAGTGCGCGCAACAATGCCGCCGACCTTGCCAGTGATTCCCGTCACGGCGTACATGAACTGTCTGGCTCCGCAGATAGCCTAAGCGTGGACTTCGGCGCTCCGAATGGAGCCGCTGCCCCGACGACCGGAAGGTCTAACAGACGATCGTTAGTCTCCGGGGCCTGAGGATAGTCGAAGCTGGCGACTCTTAAAGTAGGGCGGTGAGCCGTCATGCCCACCGCCCTTTTGATCGCTGTGCAGTTGCCGCAGTGCTCAATACCCGTATCGGTTTCCTGACGTGCCGGAAGCGGCGGAATGATCGGCTCGGCTATTCTTGTGCACCTTTTGAGCCGACGTGCTGTTGTATGATTTGGGTGCCGCAAACGCGACTGACGACAACGCGATGAGAAACACCGCAGCCAATGACAGAATTCGATTTATGGTTACCTCTTTAGGGTTGGAGGAAAACTGAACGAGTTTGGTGTTCCCTCAAGCGCCACTACGTACCTGCAGGCGCTATCGAACGGACTCGATACTATCAATATGCCGTCATTCCATGAGCGGCTGTGAACGGGCTTCCCAACTTTTGGGAAGATATATGCGCCGATGCGTGGCGGTTGTTGGCATGCCTTGCCACGGCGTGCGCGTTCGGGGCCGGAGCCGCAAAGGTCGGGCAGCTGTCAGCATTGGGCTGCTCGTCGCACTGAGAGTAGTTGGCGAGAGCCGGGGTGAGCGCGCCGGCGCCGAGCATGAGCGAAACGGCGGCAGCGAGGACTATGGCAGTGTTGCGAAGCATGGCGGATTCTCCTTGCTTTGGTTGAGGTGTGGCGATCACGGCATGTGACGCCCGTCGGGCAAACAAACACCCATCGCCTCAACTCGTGCCCAAGCGGAATGTCGCACGCGCCTCACTTTGCCGCATGCGCCCATTGCCGCGGAAGACTTCAACAGGCGCTTCCTGCGGATGAGACGAGCGCGATCGAATCGCGCGCGCGCCCGCGTTATAGGGTCACACGGCCCCGCTGTCCGTTTGTGCGTCTCCCCAATGTCTGCTCCTGGCACTTAGCGGACATCGGCGGTGGCGCTGAGCATGTCCGCTCTTGAGGGGTGAAGCGGACATCCCCGATCTACGCTCTAGTGTCCGCTAATGACCCGAAGCGGAAAATTGGTGGCCAGCGACAAAACGCGCGGCTTGGGGTTTGGAACAAGTTCGATGGAGTCGCGTACTGGCGTGTGCGGCCGAACTCAGATGGAGAACCCTATGTCCCGAACCGCGACCCAGACCACGATCGGCGCTGCTGACGCGCCGCGGCGTTCTGTCGGAAACTTACCTTCCGTTCCAACCACCGCCTACCGAACCGTTTCGGTCGACGGACTGAAGGTGTTCTATCGTGAAGCCGGCAATCCACAGTCGCAGGCGGTGCTGCTTCTGCACGGCTTTCCCACCTCCTCGCACATGTATAGAGAGCTTATCCCCGCACTCGCCGATCGCTATCACGTGGTGGCGCCGGATCTGCCCGGATTCGGCTTCACCGAGGCGCCAAATCGGAAAACCTTCAAATACACCTTCGATCATTTGGCTGAGGTCATCGAGCGCTTCACCGAGGTCCTCGGCCTCAGTCGGTATGTACTTTACGTCTTCGACTATGGAGCACCGGTGGGCTTTCGATTGGCCCTAAGTCATCCAGAGCGGGTCACCGCGCTGATCTCGCAGAACGGGAACGCATATGAAGAAGGGTTGAGCGAGGGCTGGAACCCGATCCAGGCCTATTGGAAAAACCCTTCGCCCGAAAACCGTTCGGCCTTGCGTGCCTTCCTCACGCCAGAAACCACGCAATGGCAGTACACGCATGGCGCGGCGAACCCAGAGCGCCTATCGCCGGATGCCTGGACCCTAGACTCCGCACTCCTCGCCCGGCCCGGCAATGACGAAATCCAGCTCGATCTGTTCGGCGATTACAAAAGCAATGTCGCCCTATATCCCAAATTCCAGGAGTACTTCCGCACTCAACGGCCTCCGCTACTCGCGGTTTGGGGCAAGAACGATCCCTTCTTTCTGCCTGCCGGTGCAGAGGCCTTCAAACGCGACAACCCACAAGCCGTAGTCCATCTGCTCGATGCTGGTCATTTTGCCCTGGAGAGTCGCGGCTCCGAGATCGCAGTCATCATCCGCGATTTCCTCGCCCGCGTGACCTGAGTCGCGGACTCTCAACGGACAGGAGTCAATAAGATGGCTGCTCCCCCACTGATCGTGTTTGACGTCAATGAGACGCTTCTCGACCTTGCGCCGGGTTGATCGACGACATCGAGAAGCCTTCAACATGACCGCCGAATACATGCAGGGGATGACCAGGCCATATAGGTTGTTCCTCAACTCAGGCCTATGGAAGAACCTGCGCGCACGCTACCGAGGCCTGCACCCGTTCTGCGAGCGATGCGGCAAGCGGCCGTCAACACAGACGCACCACAAGCAGCCATGCGGCAATGACGTCGCCCTGCAAACAACATGGAGCAACCTGGAAGCCTTATGCTCCCGCTGCCACGCCGAGCACCACGCACCAGAGAAGGCCGCGATGCGCAGAGGCTATTCGACCGCAACAGACATCGACGGATACCCGACTGACCCCAGGCACATTGCAAACAGACCAAGACGCCAAACACAGAACCCGGGGGGTAGGCTTTCATGCAACAGGTGTTGCCCTGGGCACCGTTTGGGGGTCCGTCGCTGAGCGTCTATCTTAAGAAATGGCGAGGAATGGGCAGGTTTCCGCCAATAACCCCATATCAATTCGGACCTATAATCCGCTGAGAGGAACCCGGCTGCCGGTCCACCGCGATTACTTTAGGCGCAAGAGAAGGCGGTCGATGCAGTGTTTCGCCTCAGCCACGGCTTCTTCCCTTTCAGGCGCCATGGTTGAGAGAGTAGATCGTGACATGATGGGCAAATCGGCACGTCTCGCATATATGCCCGTGCACCAACTCGACCACTGCCACATGGGCACGATGTCGTACCCGCGATATTGGTAAGTTTCTGTGGTCATTTGGGCCTCTCAAAGACCGTAGGCCCCCGTCCGTAGGGGAACGTACCAACGGATCGGGGGTTCCCTTTAGAGCGAGGGAGGCTCCAATGGTCCAACGTTCGCCTGCGCAACCCCGCGCCCTGATAGTCGATGATGAGTATCTGTTCGCCCTGAGTGTAGCCGCAGATATGCAGGCGTTAGGCTTCGCCAGTTGCGATCTAGCAGCAAACGGACAAGACGCCTTTTTGCAGGCGATGGAGAACACGCCGGATATTGTCCTGATGGACGTTAATCTCGAAGGAGGCCGCGAGGGCATCGAGGCCGCTAGATGGCTCCGCGAGGTATGCGACATACCTATCGTTTTCATCACCGCACACACCGACCCCGATACCGTTGAGCGCATCCATCAGCAGGTGCCGGACGCCCCAGTGATCGCAAAGACCGTGTATCGGGATAGCCTTGCTAGGACAGTAGCGGAAGTGGCGGCATCCTACCGGATGCCAGGAACACCCGATCCTATCGCGGGTTAAATCCCTGCCAGTGCGCTGGTCGCGCGACTCCTAGCCACTGGCATTCAGCCTCCAAAGGCTGAGAGGAGCCCGGCCGCTGGTCGAACGGTCGGGTTTCTCGTGTGCCGTTCCGTGCAGAAAATCCTGCCTGAACCGGCAGTTCTGCCTAGGAACTGCCATCTTAGGCGAGTGTCATCAACATGGTGGCCGAGGCGCGTACCGCTACTGCCCGGATGCGCCTTATGTGGAACTGACAGCCACCGTTCAGCGCAGTCCACCGCTGAGGGGAAACCCGGTCTTGCGTCCTACCCGCGGCCGGGTTTCTCGTAAAAGGAACCGCACTGATCTTCGCGAGTTGATAGCCAAGTAGGCCGACGCTTCGTCCAAGGAGCGTGTGCCCCCACACTTCGGCCTATTGATGAGAAAGCACCTTGAGCGAAGCCCCGGCCCACCGTTCCCGGGGCTTCTGCTTATCTACTCAATTCCATCCCAGCTCTCAACGGCTCTTGCCAAAGTGGCCAAGCCTCAAGGGCGAGCCGTCTAAGCTCTGTTGGGTCAATGATGCCTTCCGCCGAAAGCTCGACGATCTTTTGGCTAAGCGCTGCCATTCGCTCGCAGTCGTGTTTCAAGTCCCTATCTGGCTCACTGGCCTGGATGGTTGTCCAGACGGCATCGAAGGCCTCCTCGATAGCCTCGATTTTACTGCGGTCGCATTCGAAAGAAGAAAGTGGAGACATGGCTCCCTCCATACGTTGAAGCGGGAGCGCTACTGATGGACTCTCTCAGCCACCGGGGTGCCTAAGGCTCGTTCCGGTGATGATGAAGTCTAACACCTCTCGGTTGACCGCGTCTCAGCAAAGCGAGGCCGCCGTGACACTGTGACGGGATTGCAATATCCACAAAAAGGGCGCCGACCGAAGCCGACGCCTCATTCCGGTTCCCGAGAGCCGACTGTTTACATGCCCATCGCCTTGTGGGCTTGGTTCATGTGCTTCATGCATCCGGCTTCATCGCCCTTCTTCATCTCGGCCTTCGACATGTCGAGATGCATGGTCGCTTCCTTCTTCTTCGTGGCGTCGGTCATTTTTGCGATCATCCCATCCATCTGCTTCATGTGAGCTTCAGTGCACTCGCCCGCCGCATAAACAGGCGAAAGGCTCATAACGGTCACAAAGACCGCCACAGGGAGCGCTTTAAACATGACATCCTCCTTCGGGGCTGCAGACGGGTTCAACGCGCGACGGCGCGGATCGTTCTCGTTGAAGGGTGACGATAGGTGGCTGATTGGGGGTAAAGCGGACATGACGCGCACGCGACGCGATGTCTGCTCATAATTGTTTCCGCTTTTGGAAGCAGGCGGACAGTGACCAACCGCTGCTTACCAATCTCGATTTATGAGTTCACGGCCTAGCTAGGCGGCGCGAAATGCAGACGCTCGGATTCTGCACGGCAGGCCTCGCTGAAATTGCGAAGTGGGTCGATCAACCCGCTATTCGCCATTTCACTCAGTTCGGGGAGAGCCTTATTCGGTTCCAGATATGTATTAGTGATTTTTTTGAGCATCTCGTCGGCGCGGTCGACGACACTTGCTGAGGATAGGACGCGCATTTTGCTTACCTCCGCGTAAAGCCCCATCAAGGCGGAAACGTCTGCTTTGTCAGATTGAAGCGCATCGACATATAGCTTCGCAGCATCAGTGATGAATGCTTTGTATATTCCTTGTCGCTGGAGTTGGTCCTGCTGGAGCCGCTGCGCCTTTGCCTGAACGTTTTGGCTCAACCAAGACGCGAGAACGGATGTAAATCCGCCGATGAGGGCTCCCGTTAGCCCGGCGACGGCTGTCACAATTGAGGCATCCATGCGCAACACTCGATCCCGCGCCGACTAGCTCTGTCAAGTTCGGCCTGCATGGCTAACGCTCGACGCCCACCGCGACTGCACAGCTCCACATGGAGTGAGCCGCCCTAGCCGCGGTGATAGCCTGCACTGACAAACTTGTGACGTCGCGATGACCAATTGACAAGCGCGGCAAATGCAACGGCAAATCCGATCCGCGCGTCTAATTGGCTCCTTCTGGAGCTCCAAGTCAAATAGCGAAACGCTATGGTTTCGATCATCGACTTGTATTCCCGAAACACCCGCGACCGGGTTTATCAGTGATAACATTACGGATGCAGCGGGCTTCAACCACTACAGGCGAGAGAGCTGACGCGCTGACGGGAGCCGATAAGCCTCGCTTCGGATGTCTGTGGTGCCGAGATGAGAGTTACTTGCCTTAAACTACTTTTCGCCGGTGGTTTGGTAATGGCTCCGGTAAGCGGCCACACAGCGGACGTGATGTCTCTTGCGGCCAGCGATCGCGTCCAGGTGTTCGGGGATTATTATTCAGCAGGCTCGAAGAGTCCTTCAACTTCGCACAGCTCCGCACTGACCCCCACGAGTTTGTCATTGAGGGGCTTTGGCGGGCCGCACTTCCCATTCCCTTCTTCAAAATGGACCGCTTCGAAAGCGCCTGGACCGAGGTGGTGATGAACGGCGGCACTCCCATCGCCGGCGAATCCATGTCGCCCTTACTTCCGCTAGTCGCGGTCCTGTTCGCCGTGGCGATTTTTGTCGTGGATACCTTCACGCCCCTCGGCATCGCAGTTGCCGTCCTTTATATGGTTGTCGTGCTGATGGCCGGGCGATTCTTGAAGCGGACCGGCGTTCTTATCGTCGGCATTGCCTGTCTCGCCCTCACAGCCATGAGCTATCTGCTGCAACATGGCGAGACGTATGGTCCTGAATTCGTTCGGTTCCTGGTTAGTCTCGCCGCGATCGGCATCACGACGTTTCTCGCCCTTCGAATTCAGTCGACAGGCGCTCTTTTGCGCGAGCAAGCTAGCCTGCTAGACATCACGCACGACGCGATGTTCGTGCGCGATTTCAACGATACCATCACCTTCTGGAATCGTGGGGCCGAGCAGCTCTATGGCTGGCCGAGAGAAGAGGCCGTTAGCAAGATTTCGCACGATCTGCTGCGAACCGTGTTTCCGTTACCGCTGCAAGATATCAAGGCGACGCTGATCAAAGATGACCGATGGGAGGGCGAGCTTGTCCACACCAGACGAGACGGAGTTCAAGTTACTGTCGCCAGCCGTTGGTCGGTTCAACGGGACGCTGGGCGGCCGATCGCCATATTGGAGACTAACAACGATGTGACGGAGCGCAAGGTCGCCGAGGCGAAAGCCGAACAGGCGCAAGCCGATCTGGCGCGCGTGTCGCGCGTCACCACGCTCGGGGAATTAACCGCCTCGATCGCCCACGAGGTCAACCAGCCTCTCGCCGCCGCAGTGACGAACGCAGAGACCTCCTTGCGCTGGCTTGGAAGAGAGCCACCCGAGCTTGGCGAGGCTCGAATTGCTATCGAGCACATCATTAGGGACGCGCACCGGGCGAGCGAAGTGATCCAGCAAATCCGCAACCTTGCCGTTTATTCGGACCCAGAACGGACGCCCCTCGATATCAACGAGGCGATCGACGAAACCCTGCATCTTCTGCAAAGCGAGTTACAGCGGCAGCGAGTGTCGCTCCGACTCGAGCTTGCGCCGAAGCTACCCCGAATACTTGGCGACCGAGTGCAGTTGCAACAGGTGGTCATCAATCTGGTGATGAACGGAGCCGAGGCCATGGCCAAGGTCGACGATCGGCCCCGCGAGCTGCGGATCGGTTCCCACCTCCATGACCATGATCAGCTGCTCGTCGACGTCCAAGACGTAG
>CAWHAX010000018.1:0-30880 GCA_963827365.1 uncultured Alphaproteobacteria bacterium
CGCGCCAATTTCTAATAGGTAGGATATCAAAAAGGCTATCGACACGGCAGAGTCATTATATTCAGCGCCCCTTACCCTTCGGCCTCGGGAAGATGCTGTCATTCTCCCCCAACTCAATCCCGGCCTTGGCGAGCGGTGACGCTTAGGAACAAGTGGCTGGGTCATTGGCGGCTTTGCGGCTTCATAATCGGCCGGCGCTCTTGTCCAAGGAAAGACCTATTGCTGGGAAGACCCGCTTGGCTTGCGTAGTTCTGAGTCACCTGCCGCGAGACATCGGAAAGTCACATCGACCACGGCTTCGTCTGCGTCGGAATTGGTCACAGTTTCGTTTGCGCGGAAATTGGTATTGGTCGAGCTTCGTAACACTAAAAGCTTCTTTGAGAGTCGAATGCAGTGTTGGTTCGCTGCCGATACCGCAGCGTCTCTCGCCGTGTCAGTGCGGCCTTGGAATGTCCTAGAGGACAGGGTGTAGGTGTCGGGACCAACTGGCGACGGCTGTGTTACCCGTGCAGCGCTACAATCCGCCAAGCAGACGGCGATTGCGGTCAACAGCAAGGGAACAAACACGGCCAACTGATACGGATAGTTCGTGTCGCCAAACGCAAGTCGTAACGATCCCCAGCGAAACTGCATTGGCTGTTCCCCGGCGCGGGTTATTCAGCATCCTTTTTACACTATCCAGCCCAACTCGCGGGCCTTGTCGTTCGCCGCCCCCCAAACCCGAGCCAGTAGCTCATAGCCCTCGGTTGCGGTGCGACCCCGCATAACTAACTGAGGCCGATCTTTAGGCTTGCATTAGACTGCGCGGAAGTCCGCCGTGATGACGATTATCTCGTCACCTCCCACCTCGACGGAAAGAAACGGGTCAGGCTTCTTAAAGGACAGTCTCCGTGATGAGCGGGTGATTACACCCAGCGCCGTTGCCAAGACCAGGCATGACACCAAACGTCAAATGGTTGGCGACTTATAGCAAGACGTATCGTCGTGGCGAGAAACATGATGCCGACTAATATGAGCAAGGCCGTGCGCCAAGGGGGCTGAAGCGTCGGCTTCGGTCGCTCCCTACCGGGCCACAACCTTCCCGGGCCGGAATTCGGTCTACTTGGGGCCGATGGAACCAGTGCTATTAATCACGTTTGGCAAGAAACGAAGGTAAGCTCTAGTTTGCGCATACCATTTGCGCATACCATTTTCGCGCACCATTAATACCCAAACGTCCTGATAAATGCCCAAACGTCCTGAGCAGTTTCTCGCCATAGCGCATACATGCATCATTCTTGCTAAGACTGCGTCGGGTACTGAGGAGCAAAAAAAGTTTGCTGATGAGGCCACCAAATGGCTGAAGCTCGCAGAGGACTCTGAAAATCAACATCTCAGGAATTGACGAGAGCAGAGATTAAAGGCGTCGGCTTCGGTCGGCGCTTTCCTTTGTGACGTTGCACGCAAGCTACAGCGTGCAAGTCAATGGTTGTGCTACTTTATGAGCACCTGATGGCCTGATGGTCAGCAGTAAAAAGCCATCTCTCCGTTTGAGCCAAGCCCCGGTGCTTTTCCCCAGCGCCGGGGCTTCTTCAATGCGATTGATTGATCTACGTCTCAGGTGAGATAATTAGGCCGTGGTGATGGTTCCCTGCCATCATCATGTCTTCTCACTGAACGAGCGGAAGAAGGCCGGGCATCCACCGTCTGGGCTTCTTCTATAGACGACCCAAGAAACCCCTGTGTCGCGAGTTCACGAAAGGCTCTCGCCTAGCTCAATCCCACCGCAATGATGGTGCCACTCGGGCCACGCACCTGCTGCGCTTCGAAGGCTTCCAGCCGAACGATTGTGGTGACGTGAACCTTAGCGAGTCGCGCAACATCGTGGGTGTGGATAAGTCTGGTTCCCCAAAGCCTCCAATTTCACTCGGTTGTTGCGATTGTTAATCTGATTTTTGGCGCGGCTAAAAATTGCGAGGGGGCCATGCGTGACATTCGGAGCGATTTACAAGAGCGTGCAACGCTGATCGACGAACAGATCAAAGGCGCATACGACCACTTTGAAAGGTCGATCCGGCAACTCCAAAATGAGCGAGATGCTAGAATAGGGGAGTTGCAGTCAGCCCTCGCCATGATTGCAAAATTCATCGAGTTTGAAGATCGGAATATGCCCAATGTGACGCAAACGGTCCCTTCTTCGCCGCTGGTCGCATTCGCGGATCGCGTTATGCAGGCACTCAATGATGCGGGACGAATGACGAGGCAGGAACTCATCGACATGGCGGTCAAAGAAGGCTTCTTCTCCGACGCCGAATCCGCCACGCAAGGGATACATCCGATGCTGATAAGCCTGGTTCGAAGTGAACTAATTCGCGAATTGCCGAATGGCGCTTTTGCACCCCCTACTATGTCTCAGGCAATCAAGCTTCGCAGGGTAGGATAGATCGGCCTTAGCTTATCGCCCTCCCCCGGCGACAAGCTGTACGCGACCGTAAGAGGCTTCTCCCTAGCCCCTCATCCTGTCAGCGAGCGAGGGTTGCGACGCAGGGGGATGCTCCAGCGTCACTACTTTGTCCATGGCGCTAGTCTCGAATTGCATGAGCTTGTCGATCATTGCCAGGGTGCCCTTTAAATCGGCAACTCTCGCATCCCGCTCGTGTTGCAGTTGCTGCATCATCTTCTCAAAGTGGGCATTCGTCCCTCTGAGCTGCTCCTGGATAATTTGAGCACGCTCTTCTAGGTCGCTGCGGATATCGCGCATGAGGCTTATCCCCCTATCTCCGTACTCCCGCTGTAGGCAGTGTTAGCTGAACGAGAGCTTGTGGCAGCGTTGAGGCCAAGGAGGGGTTTTATAGGCGAAAAAATGCGTCTTATCAGTCGGCTTCGGTCGCTAATTCTTTCTCCGGCTGTCCGCCAGCAGTCGCGCCTTCTGCCGCAGCGTCACGATCCTGCCTGCGTCGGTGCTTAACTGGCTTCATCGAACGCAGCCCGCGCAAACCGGTAATCACCCATGAGAGCGATCAGCTCCTCGACTTGCAAGTCCGCGTCGTCCCAAAGCTCGGCGGAGTAATGAAGCCACCCATTAGTCATTGAGACAAGGGAAGCAGCCAGGGCGTTAACCAAACTTCAATCATAGTCTCGCGGGAGTTTGGAGCCAGTCCTAAAATAATGGTTGCAGTAAAAATCCCCATTGGTCCGAGCGGCCCTGTAGCGCAAACCGTAGCTCAGGGTACTAATGACAGTTCGTGGTTTATCCACCTGGAAAATACTGGGGCTTCCAGGAACAAGACTATGCCTGGATTTCAACCAGTGCCGGCTTTGCGGTTTCACAATCGCAATTCAATCGGGCCCAGCCCTTATGGTCAGAAATTGAAGTTCGCTTTGACATCTTCCTAAACTCGGCTGGCTCGCTATTGTGGTGTGACCCTTCCGTTTTGTTGCGGATGTTTCAATGGCCACTTGAGCCCGCGTGAAGCTACCGGACAGCTTTGGCGGCCCCTGGCAAAAAAGTGTGACGGCCCCGGCGCGTAGGCACCGTCCCCAAGCCTAAACGGGCGTCGGCTTCGGTCGACGCCCTTTTTGTTAGGAGGGCGCATGGCTTACCGCTTGGGTCAAATTTCCTAGCATAAGTGACGAGCCGGCCACAGCCTTGGCAGTCCGTGCTTGATAAAATGCCAATTCGTCAATGGGGGACAATCATGTACCGACTAGCAGACATCGATTTCTCAAACTTGTTGGACACTGGCCTTAGGGAGCCGCTATCTGACAAAATTGATCGTGAGGAGCTGGACGCAAACCTGCGCAGCGAGTCTGCCTTCTCGCCCGGCAGAGACCTAGAGCAGGCGGTCTTCGGAGCTGCTTAGGCCTGGCAAGGTTGCGTCTTCATCTAGCGCGCACGTAGCCAAGACGCTCCCGATGAGGCGAGGTGGTCTGGCTCCCTCTCCGGCTGCCGTTGCAGGCGGGGGGACAAACGCATCAACAATATAAGCGGAGACCACCGGGGCTTCTTCACTAAGGCACCTGCCCGTGTTCGCCGTGGATCACCACCCGCACCCACCCAGCTATTGCACCGCCGTCAATCTTTCGCGGTGGTACGCCCGGCTAATCAAGCTGCTTGGCGCGAACATCAGGCCGGCAACATCGCGCAGGCCGAGGCCGAAGCGAGAGAGCGGAAAAAGCTAACGCCCGCCGTGGCTTGTCCCGGTTGCTGTTGTGACGATAGTGCCAGACACGAGGGTGAAAGCGAGTAAGAAGCCAAGGATAGCGGTCTTCATTGGTAACTCTCCTCGGTTTGAGTCGCGAAGTCATCTTACCACAAAATTTCTCCAGGAGAAAGATAATTTCCCGTCGTTCACGCCGTCGCGCTGGCAATTCGAGCTGCCAGTGGCGACTGGGGATCGGCGTCACCTGCATAAATCCAGTCTGGGGTTCATGTGCCGTGTGCCCGTCCTTCGGGCGACGACGTCCAAAGCAGAGAAAAAAATACCGATTTATGGAAAGAAAACTACCAGTGCGGTCCTGGCTTAACGCCTCAGGGATTTGACCCGCCCCTCCCCAGTCAATCTTGCGCATCGCGACAATGCGTGCGCGGGTAAGGCATTCGGTCACTCGGTAGTGGTTTGCCTTCAACTCGATAAGTTCGCGGCTGAGTCATCGCGTAGGCGATCATCGCCCAAATTGAAACCGAGGGCGCTGGTCATGCCACAGCCGTATCGTCGTCTGGCATTGTCGGAAGTACCAGATACCCGTCTTCGCCCGTGTGCGGGCTGCTGTCGGATAGCTCAGGGGCCTTCCACTTGTACCTTTCGAGGTTGCTGCCAATGCACCAGGGCGCGGCCTTCTCGATGTTGACCACTGTGCGGGGCTTGCGAGTGGGGCCGTCATGCAGTGTCACATTGCCCTTGATGCCTCGGGCAAGCAGGGCTCGCGCAAGATCATGTTCGGGATCGCGGCTGTCGGTTACGATGATCTCGCCATCGAATACCACGTCATAGGCGTAACAGTGTCTGTCGTTTGGCGTCTTCTTCGGATGCAAATAAGCCTTCAGCATTCATCGTTCCTTCAATGAAAAGGAGAACCAGGAAAGTCTATGTGCCGGATTTGCCGACGTGCACGACATGGCCAGCACGCTGCGGGACGGCGAGGCATTTTCCCTGGGCTGCGATCGCGAGGGCTTCAATCACATCGTTAACCATCCGCGGGACAAACTTGTTATCCTTGGCCCACTTCACGACAGCGTTCTTGGCAACGTATCCGTCGCGCAACAACGTCACCGCCAGCCCACGCCACGCCTTAGCCCAGTTCGCCTCGTTGTATTTCATCTCGCGGAACCCCCTTTGAGTTTGCGTTTAATCACCTCCCACTCAGCAACCTTTGCCTCCCTCTCCTCTTGTGAGGGGCTTTCAGGTTGGTGCGGAGTTTGTGGGAGAGGCAGAGAGACAACCACAGTCGCCTCACTGCTTGCCTCTTTCTCTACCGAGGCCGACGCCTCGCCATCGCGAGGCAGAGGCAAGGCCTCGGGGGTTTGCTTACAAGTGGTAGATTCCAAGGATAGTTGCGTGAGTCCTTTCGGACCCTGTTAAGTGAGTTTTTCGGACCCTGTCATAGGCACTCGGCTATCAGCAAGGATATCATTGGCTGTTTTTAAGGCTTTTTAGGCGATACTTGAGACATAGAAAATGGCGGAAATGCGTGAGGGCAGACGACTACGAATCTGGGGGTCAGGAGTTCGAAATCTCTTCGGGCGCGCCAATTTCTGGGTCTTGGGTAAACAGCCGGGTTAACGGACACCGCCGCTGACATTATCTAACGCCCCTTCCCCTTCGGCCTTGGGTAGATGCTGCCATTCCTAGCTCGATCCCTGCTTTAGAGAGGACATTCCCACCGCTGTAACGTGACGAGAAGTCCGCTACGCTAAGGACTTGGTCTATGTTTGGCGCGGCGGCTGTGGGTTATGGGCGGGATCAGTATCGTATTTGAACATCTTCGCGACGATGGGACCTCCGACTAGAGGCTTCAGCTCGGCCTCTAGCGCGTCCGCTTTGTCCTTTTCGTAGACCTCGTCGCCCCCGACATAAAGCGCGAAAGACTTGGTGTATTTTGACTTCTTGGCAGGGTCGTCGATAGTTTTTTTCGTCCATTCATAAAGATGAAAATTTTCGATGCCGTTGGCTTCGGCCTCGCTGACATAATCTGCGAAAGCATCGAACTGGCATTTCATGACAGCATCATGCCTGTTCAATATATCCGTCAGCGTAGAAATCGACGGGTCTCCCGGAACGTTCCGCGCCACTTGCGCGAATTCGTCGCTCAACGTCAAGCGCAACTGAAATTTCAGATCATCGCTCATATCGTCAACGCTTCCCCTTAGGCAGTGGTGATGGGTTCTCCCTGAACCATCGCCTCTCTCTCCTTATCGAAGAGCGGAAGAAGCCCTGGCATCCACCGTCCGGGCTTCTTCTTTAAGCGCGCACCTTACCGACTAACAATCATCGCCAGGTCGTCTTTGGTCGTGACTCTGCGCGCACTTTGCGACCAATACATCGGACGCTTTGATGACGGCGACCACGTTATCACCGGAAGCAATTGCGAGGTCGTCTACCGCCTCATTGGTAATAGATGACGTAACCACTACGCCGTTACCGATGTCGATCCGGACATGGGAGGTCGTCTGTCCCTTGCGAACTTCGATGACCTTTCCAGCAAGCTGATTTCTCGCGCTGAGTTTCATGGGCTTGAGCCCTCCATTATTTGTATTCGGGCGTGTACTCATAAACCGACAGCCAAATGCTGACTTGGATGGGTCGCCCACGTCCGTTATTGGGGGTAAAGCGGACATGGCGTGGACTTGTCAGTGAGTCCGCTAATGACCCTCACCGGACATTCGAAGATCTGTCCGTCGTGTGATTAACGCGTAAGCTTCGCAGGCAGCCGAACGCTGCCTGCGATTGCATTCATGGCACCCGGTGCATCGCGCTTAACCTGTCACAGGGCCGCACAGACAGCCTTCTTCTGGGTATAGAGATCGAGTGCATCATGTCCCATCTCACGGCCCCAACCAGACTGCTTGTAGCCACCGAAGGGCAGCGCTGCATCGAAGATATTGTAGCAGTTGATCCAGACGGTGCCCGCTTTCAGCTTACCTGCCAGGGAATGGGCCTTGCTGAGATCGCTGGTCCAAACCCCGGCTGCCAAGCCGTAGATCGTGTCATTGGCCGCCCTGACAAGATCATCATTCAGTTCCTTGAAGGGAATGGCCGCAACCACCGGGCCGAAAATCTCTTCCTGAATGACCTTCATGTCCGGTTGGGTGTCCACCAAAACAGTGGGTTCAACAAAATACCCTTTGCCCCCGAGCTTCCCGCCACCCGCGACCGCCTTCGCTCCTTCTGCAAGGCCAGATTCTAGATAACTGCAGACGCGGTTGAACTGGCTTTCAGAGACCATCGGGCCCATCTGCGTTTTGGGATCGAGCCCCGGACCGACCTTGATCTTCTTGGCCTCGTCAGCGACGCCGCCAACAAGCTTGTCAAAAATGCTGTCCTGCACAAATAACCGTGACCCAGCGCAACAGCACTGACCGTGATTAAAGAAGATGGCATTCGCTGTGCCCTTGATGGCGAGATCCAGATCTGCATCACGCAGGACGACATTCGGAGACTTGCCTCCCAGCTCAAGCGATACCTTCTTTAGGTCGTTGGTGGCGGCCTTTAGGATAAGTTTGCCCACTTCGGTTGAGCCGGTGAATGCCACCTTATCGACCCCCGGGTGTGCTGCGAGTGCTGCACCGGCCGTCTCACCAAACCCGGTAACGATGTTGACCACGCCATTAGGGAAGCCCGCCTCCTGAATCAGCTCCCCGAGTCGTAATGCCGTTAAAGGCGTCTCCTCGGCCGGCTTCAACACCACAGTGCAGCCGGTGGCAAGCGCAGGTCCAAGCTTCCACGCCGCCATCAGAAACGGGAAGTTCCACGGGATGATTTGGCCCACCACGCCGACGGGTTCACGCAGGGTATAAGCATGGAACTTCACCCCTGGTGCGTAGGGCACTGAGATTGGGATGGTATTGCCTTCAATCTTGGTGGCCCATCCGGCCATGTAATGGAAGAGATCCGCCGCCAGCGGCACGTCAGCTGCGCGGGCAACAGTGACCGGCTTCCCGTTATCCAAGGACTCTAGTTCAGCCAACTCCTCAAGGTTCTCGAGGATCAGATCACCGAGCTTCCAGACCAGCCGCCCTCGTTCGGATGGGCTCAATCTTGGCCAGGACCCGCTCTCAAAAGCCCGGCGGGCTGCCTTGACGGCACGGTCGATATCTTTCTTGTCACCCTCAGCCGCCTGCGCAATCACCTCGCCGGTGGCGGGGTTCTCGACGGGAAATGTCTTGCCCGAGGCGGCGTCGGCCCACTTTCCATCGATCAAGAGCTTGCGCCGCTCCTTGACGAAACTTTTAACCCTCCTATCAAGCCGAATTTCTGTTGCTGCGATACTCATAGCTAGCCTCCTGATCGTTTCCGCAATTTGCGGCAAGTGATGCTCGCGTTTTACAGTTACGTGACAGCGCAGTTGAAGGTCTGAATGGCTCTCCCATCGCGCAGACCGTCGCGCCAAGAGGCCGCAGGTTAGGAAGGGGCGATGGCTCAGCGCTATCACGCTGAAAGCGGCTGAATTATACCAAAGATGCGCCCAGCACGCAGCTCATTTAACCTCAAGCCAAAGCACCTGCCGATGAAACTGCCGCTCTTGGGTAGGCTGGGTGATGCTGCCGGATTTGCTTAGCTACCACCGCACAGTGTACGTCGGTTGTCCGCGCTCAGATCGAGCCCGAAAAACTCGACAATCTGCTCCCGAAGGTGCTCACAGCAAAGCCGAACAAAGCGCTATACTGCTCCTTCAGATCAGTTGCGATGCTCCGTGAGGGGCATGGAAGCGATCAGACCAGCCTCACGTTCACACGTGTTCGACGCGGCAACCATTGGTGCGCTCGCGCATCTCTATCGGGGAGAGGTTTACCGAAGTACCATCTGGCGCACGCGGCTTGACAATACGACAAACTGGGCTGTGGTCATTCTTGGCATCGCCCTCTCGGTAACCTTCTCGAGCAGAGAAGCCTCGCCGCTGCCACTCCTCCTTGCAGGCGTTCTTTCCATTGTCTTCCTGATTTTCGAGGCGCGGCGCTACCGCTATTTCAATGTTTGGCGGGCGCGAGCCCACTGGCTAGAGCGAAATTTCTATGATGCCCATATGATGCGCGGGGAATAGCCCGATACAGACAGACGCGCAGGAGCCGGTCGAAGCCAGCAAAGTGATCCATGGATGACCACTCGCCCTCGCGGTTTTCCTGCGAGGAGCCCAGACTACCTCGGCACAGTTTTGCAGTTTGTGGCGGTCGTGCATGCAAAGCTTGCAAAGCCGCTGCAGTGCCTTGTCCAATGGTAGACTTGTTTGAGGCACTGCTCCCTTAGCGCGGTTGAGCGTATCTCGTTCTCCTTGTCGCTCGTTCCGAGGCGCTCCAAAGTTCCCCAGTGAATTTACATCCCCGGCTCTCGTTCTCCTTAGGAGTGGCGCTGGGTATGTGCGAAGCTTACCGAGAAATCATGAGCATCGTCCACGATG
The DNA here is from genome assembly GCA_963827365.1 of uncultured Alphaproteobacteria bacterium. Classification (GTDB taxonomy): domain Bacteria; phylum Pseudomonadota; class Alphaproteobacteria; order Rhizobiales; family Methyloligellaceae; genus Methyloceanibacter. The sequence goes on from CAWHAX010000018.1 coordinate 9,595, forward strand.
CAGGAACTTTGTACCGGACACCACGTTCAAAAAGACTCAAAACCATGGGCCGGCCAGCTGCCCAATTCCACAGGGCAGCTTGGACGCACCGGCCATCGAGAGGGGAGGATCCCCGATGCAGGTGTCCGATATCCATGATTATGCGAGGCAGCTCCTGGGCTTGCACGGAGACAAGGCTCGCGCAATCGCAGCCCAAAAGGCGGTGGAAAGCGATAAGCGTGGCGAGCATCAGGAAGCGGAGGATTGGCGGCGCATTCGTGATGCGCTCGCGGAGATGCGAGGCCCGCATTTCAGCTAATTGGCGCGTTACGGCTGATCGGCGAGTTTGCCTTAGACCATCTTGCCGAGGATACGCTTCATCTCCTCGAAGGAGAATGCACGCAATGTCTCGGATCTGACATTGCCGCGCGAGCAGACGCTTAGGGAAAGCGCCGTCGCGCTCTCGTCGTCAGGCGCCTCGCACACGGCAACCACGTCATGTCCGCCGAGTGTCCAGTAGAGGTCCTTGACGGCAACGCCGCTCTTCTTGGCCATTTCCTTGAAGGCCTCCGCACGGCCGATTGTCTCCTTGACGTTGCGGATGCCCTGATCGGTGAAGCTTGCAAGCACGATGAATGTGGACATGGCATGCTCCATAACGGCCACCCGTCTAACCGTCATGGCAAATCTTACTACGGGTTCGCTTCCTCTGTCCCCGCTCTCCGTCGTGAGCGTCAGATATCGTAATAGAGAAAAAACTCGTAAGGGTGCGGCCGCAGGCGGATTTCGTCGATCTCGTGCAGCCGTTTGTAGCTGAAATAGGTCTCGATCACGTCCTTGGTGAATACGCTCCCGGCCAAAAGGAACTGATGATCGCCCTGAAGCGCGTCGAGCGCCTCATCAAGCGTTCCCGGCGCCTTGGGCACCTTCGCCATCTGCTCCGGCGGCAGGTCGTAGAGATTCTTGTCGATTGGATCGCCGGGATTGATGCGACGTTCGATACCGTCGAGACCCGCCATGAGCATCGCGGCGAAGGCAAGGTAGGGATTGGCGGCAGGATCCGGGCAGCGGAACTCCACGCGCTTTGCCTTGGGATCGGCCGAGTACATCGGGATGCGGCAGGCCGCGGAACGATTACGCTGCGAGTAGCCGAGATTGACCGGTGCCTCAAAGCCGGGCACGAGCCGGCGGTAAGAGTTCACCGTCGGCGCGCAAATGGCGCAGAGCGCTGGCGCGTGCTTGAGAAGCCCGCCAATGTAGTAGCGCATCGTTTCGCTTGATCCGGCATAACCATCACCGGCGAAGATCGGCTTCTTGCCTTTCCAGATGCTTTGATGGACGTGCATGCCCGAGCCGTTATCGCCAAAGAGAGGCTTGGGCATGAAGGTCGCGGTCATGCCGCGTTTCCGAGCTACCCCCTTCACTACATATTTGTAGATCATCACATTGTCGGCCATGCGGGTGAGCGTGGTGAAGCGCATATCGATCTCGCCCTGGCCGCCGGTCGCCACTTCATGGTGGTGGGCTTCAACCTCAATGCCGAGCTTTTCAAGGAGCAGTACCATTTCGGTGCGTGCATCCTGGAGCGTGTCGGCGGGGGGAACCGGAAAATAGCCCTCCTTGGGGCGCAGCTTGTGACCGAGGCTCGGGCCATTGCCTTCGCCAGCGTCCCAGTTCGCCTCATGCGATTCGATTTCGTAGAAGCCGTAATTGGTGCCCTGGTCAAAGCGCACGCTATCGAACACGAAGTGCTCGAGCTCGGGACCGAAATAGGCCGTGTCGCCGACCCCGGTTCCTTTTAAATAAGCTTCCGCCTTTTGTGCGATATGCCGGGCGTCGCGGCTATAGCTTTCGCCGGTGACAGGATCACGGATCGTGCAGATCACGACCAAGGTCGGCACTTCGGAAAACGGGTCGAGAAACGCCGTGGCCGGGTCCGGCACGACCAGCATGTCGCTTTCCTGGATCTCCTGGAAGCCGCGGATTGAGGAACCGTCGAAGCCGACGCCATCGACGATGGCGTCATGGTCGAAAGTGCGGGGCGGCACCGAGAAATGCTGCCAAAGACCGGGAATATCGGTAAATCTGAGGTCGACCATCCCGACCTTGTTATCCTTGATCGTCGTAAGAAGACTTTCCGGACTCTTGTTCTCCTGAGTCATCTCGCCCTCCCACCAATAGGCCGAACCGAACATGATTCGGCTCGCCGTAGTGTCATGAGATCAAACTGGAAGTGCCGGCCATGGCGATGCCTCCGCGAGGCCTTATGCTAAACCTATCACGCCAAGTGCCGAAGTGAGACGAGGGCACTGGTAGCAAAGCGCGCACGCCGACGTCCGCTAATGGCACATAGTGGACGTGCCACTCGCGCTGATGAATGTCCGCTTTGAGAGGGATAACGGACATGACGCGGACGTGACGCGATGTCTGCTCATGACCCAAAGCGGACATCGTCTTTCACCCGACAACGATTAGAATCGGGTGTTAGCATGCGTGAGCGAGTGGAACGAGTCGGAGCTGACAAGGGCTACAAGCTGATCGAATGCGCTTGCCGATGCGTAGACATTCCCGAGAATCCCGCCGCACTGAAATCCGCAGGGGACGCGTAGGAAACTACGAGAACATCCCTGACGGGAGTTGGAAAAGCTGGGAGTCCTGAGCGCAGCGTCTCGGTCATCAGGTACGAGCAGGCGAACGAGACCATGGCTATGACAATGACGAACGCAGCAACCGAATACAAACTTCCGGTTATGGCCACGAGCGGTGCCGAAGATAAAGAAGTCGTACCACTCGATCGTCGTGCCGATGAGGCTGGCGAAGGCCACTTTGCGCGGCGAGTGGGGGGACGCTCCATCGCTGGACCGGTGCGAGGTGTCTGAGTGGCTTCCATGTTCTCGAGGATCTGGCACGTGAACTGTCCTATCGGTGTGCTGTTCGTCAGAGCAGCCTCAAGAGAGACGTTTGACCCCACGGTCGATTCCCTCGTGCGGATCGAGGCCGCCCGCCTGCGTGAAAAGCTTCGCGAATATTACGGAACCGACGGCCAGGGCGATCCCATTCACATCGACCTACCGAAGGGCACATACACACCGCAAATCGAGTTTCGACAACCTGCAACACCTGATACTCGACTAGATCGACCGGACGCGACAACTCCAGATCGACGCCTGGATCCGTCGCAGGGTCCTGTTGCAACTCAGCCAGGTTCTCGCAAGAAGCCCCTGGGATTCCTGGCCGCCTACACGATGGTAATTTTGCTTGTGCTTCTTGCAGGCTTCAGCGCCTGGAAGTGGTGGACTCCATCCGCGCCATTATCTGAGAAGGCTTCCATCGCGGTCCTGCCGTTCGAGAACATTGGGAACGATCCTAAGTGGGATCGCTTTACCGATGGGGTTACCGAGGACATCGTTACAGACCTGTCTCACTCCAAAGACCTGTTCGTCATCGCTCGGAATTCAACGGAAGTCTACCGAGGCAAGCCCGCGGATGTAAGAAACGTTGGTCGCGATCTCGGCGTCCACTACGTGGTCGAGGGCAGCATTCAGCCCAGCGGAGACCAGATCCGAGTAACGGCCCAGCTCATCGACGCGAGAACGGGCGGCCACGTTTGGTCCAATCGCTACGATCGTCCCGCAACAGACCTGTTCAATGTGCAGAGCGACGTCACCGAGAAAATTGCAGCCACCCTTACTGGCTACGAGGGCGCTGTCGCCGAGGCGGAACGTTCCCTCATCAGGCGAAAGCCGCCAAATGATTTGACGGCTTATGACACCTATCTCCTTGGAATGGCAGCCAAGCATGGCGGCGCCGGCGGCGGTGTGACGAAGGAAGGTCTGGACGAGGCCGAACGCTTGTTCCGAAAGGCGCTCGAAATCGATCCGCAGCTTGCCAGGGCATATGTGGGATTGGCGTATGTCTACGAGTATCGACTAGATTTCGGCCTCGGAACGCCTGCAGACAATCTGGCCAAGCTGATTGAGGTCGCGCGCAATGCCGTTCGACTAGATCCGAGCGATGGCGAAAGCCAACTTGTTCTCGGACATGCCTTTGCCTACCAGGGAATGGGAGACCAAGCCCTCGAGCAATTTGCCAAAGCCGAGGCCTTGGCTCCCAATAACGCCGATCTCCTCATTCTGATCGCATGGGTCGCTCCACAACTGGGCCAGCCTGATCGTGGGGTCGCACTGGCGGAAAAAGCGCTGCAGCTCAATCCCAACTACCCGTACTGGTAGAGGCTTTCATCGATAGGATTGCCTCGGCTGCAATCCCGTTGGTGGCTGGTCTCGCATTCACCGCGTTCTTGGCTCACAGCCTGCACGGCTCAGAAAAAATGGCAGAGGCCGCACGAGTTGAGCGCAACGCGATGGTCGCTTGCGCCCGTGACGCGCTCAAAGACACGACCTACCAGTCGCGTGATTTGATAGATTTCCAAACATTGGGATGTTCCAAGACGAGCGACCAATGGACCCTCGGCGCCATCCGAATGTATGTCATGCAGTCTCCCCGAAACTCCTCAGCAGAAGTGGTCTTTATGGTTGGCATCGGGATCACGCTAAGCTTGCTCGCTTCGCTGACCGTCTACGGCATCGTCCGCGCCATAGGCTGGGTCATTGGCCGCAGTACAACTTCGTAGGTGCATGGGTGGTCGGCTTTCACGCACTAATGAGATAAGCTGCACCGTGGGATAGGAGAAGGCTATGCGCCTACTTCTTCAAACGACGGCGGCGTGCATGATGCTCCTCGTTGCCAGCCTACCATGGCGCAGGATTGCAGGGCCATTCAACGAGCTTGCGTGGCTAGTTGCCTAGGCGGTTCGGGTGCGACCGGTGATCTGAGCCAAGTAATGCGCGTTGTACCGGAACGGGTAAAGGCTTGCATCACTCGATGTTCAATTGCCCCTTGCGAACAAACGCCGCTTGCGGCCCGTCTCTGTGATGCAACCGCTCAACGTATTTGCAACAACGGGTTTCAAGCCTGTGGCGATGCTTGCTTACCCTCGACCGCGAGGAGTGCCGCTGAGATTCAGTCTCAGGCGGCATGTTCGACCTTCTGTTGCAGCCAATTAAAGGCATGTCTGGCGCAGCGCCAGTGCGACCTACCCACCATCACTGCCATCAATTGCCAGTCGCCGTAAGGTGACAACGAGGCTCGGAGCCCGATTGAGCTCTCGCAAGTGATTAGCGCTGCCAATGCGTCAATTCCCTCCACCGTGACGCTGTTGCTGCCATTGCCTTGGCCGCCGCAACATCGGCGCAGGCAATGTCGCCCGCACCGCTTCATCAGCCGGACGGCATGATCACGCAAGTCCGCACATGCGGCCCCGGTCAGGTACGAAAAGGGGTGCCTGCGTGTTGCGGACCACCAGCCGCCAGCGCAAGTGTGTGGCATTGAGTCAAGGCTTTTGCGTTCAGTACGACTGAGATGCCCACCGAGCCGAGCGACGTTCAACGCTCTTGGGCACGATCTTGCGAGCGTTAGCCCTCACCGCAATGGTAAATTAGCGGGTGCGTACACCGTAATTGCAGCCGGGCCTCATCAAAGCCCTCCACAACTCCATCTGGTGAGGCAGCGTCGCTCGCAAGCCGCAAAGGCGTCACTGCACTTGGCGTTGCACCTGTGCCAAGCCTCGTCTGGAAGCCGACCGAGGTCGCGCACGAGAGCGCAACGATGCGAACAGTGAAATTGCTCGTATTGACATCTCTTGTGTGTTGCCCCGGCGACGGCGCACGTTGCAAGCAGCGAAAACAAGGCGAGAACTAGTAGGCGCATGGCCAATAACGTCTATGCTCGATTGGTGTACAAACAAAAGCCGATTTCGCACCCTGACTTGAATATTTTCGTGGCAAAGCTGCTGAGCGAACAGCCGAGCACTCATATTGATGCGCTTTGTTTCCCCCTTTCTTTGGGAGTGAGCAATGGCGACCCAACCAGTAAGAAAATGTCGATGCGCATCCGATACACACGGCCATAAAGCCGGCGAGTGCACCAATCTAGTAATTCTGCCTGAGCTAAGCTTATGCAAGCCTTGTTTCGACAAGTCGTTAGAGGAACTTAACGACTTGGGTCCCAAACGAAGCAAAAAGGATGAGCGGAAAAAAAGCCGTCGAGACCGCAGAGCATAAGGGCGCGGCTCGGTCGAGGCGTCTTTTGTCGCATTGCGGCCGGTTGCAGCGCACGTCTAGGGGCTTTTCCGTTGTCGGGAGCACGCTCATGCCTCGCGGACCGCGCCAACTCTTTTTTCAAGGGTGGCCGCGAGGTCACAGATTGTGACAGCGAGGTTGTGCTACCCATTCACTCCCTGATGGCCGCATGGTCAGCAGTAAAAGCCATCTCCTGATTTTACCCCTGGATACCCCTCGCGCTTCCCCGCTCCAGACCTGTTTCTCGAGCGGTCGAAGTTGCGGCAACCTAGTGCTGCTGGCCGGTAGCGTTTAATTCGTGGTCTCTAACACATCGCCGGCTGACGTAGATCCGCTTCGGGTCATGAGCGGCACATGAGTGCCGCGCTCTTGCAACGGGGCTCTGCAGGTTCTTGGGCTGAACTCCGGTACACTTGGGATCAAGCGGCCCGGCAAGCCTCACCGAACCACGGCCGAGCAAGCACCCTTCTCCATCGTCGCGGACCTGGTTTTACGGAATCGCGCTGCCGCAAGGTCGATGAACACAACTAGAGACGAGCAGGTTGACTGCTGTGAGACGGTTGATCGCAGGCCTCGACGCGGCCCTCCCATCCCTCGGAAACTGGCAGGTTCAAGGGCTAACTCTTCGGCCGCGCCATTTCTCCAAGAATTATCGGCCGGGTCGCACTCAGCTTTACTCAGTCCGGGATGATCTTCGAGAGCATGTTGACAACGGCAAGCCCGCGACGATGGCCGACTCCGAAAAGGGCCGCGCGTCCAGCGCCTGCTGTTCAATTGGTCGATCCCTTGCATTGGAAACATCTAAACCCCCAATTGGTGGGAGCCCTTAGCGCCCGAAGAAATAGGGCATGCCGAAGGGCGATGGCTTGCGGATATAACGCCGCCTGATCTCGCGGCGGGGCTTATCGTAGCTTCGCGTCCTCGCCACCTGTGCCGCACGCGCCGCCCGCTTCTTGGCGACCTTCGCTTTGGCCGGCTCGACGTCGTCCAGCCCCACACTCGCGTGCTCGACCTTGGCGTCTTCCGCCGCGGCCTGCTCTGCTGTCGACACCAGGAAATCGTCGCCCTCTGGCAGGATGGCTGAATATTCGCTCTTGTCCGCGACGATCAGCGTCGATCCCGGCGTCAACCTCGGCGCAATGGGCCGGCGCACATCGTCGGGAATGGCGATGCGGTCGAGAACGCTTGCCGCGTCGCCGCCTTCGAGGCTGACCGCCATCCACTCTGGCTTTGCCGCGTCGCCGCGCTTCACTACGGTGAAGACATGCGTGCCGAGCGAGACCGCGGGATCGCGGAAAGAGATGGGCAGGTCGAATACGCGTTTGAAGCCTTGCCTGACGAAGAGATGCCCCTCCGGCGGTTCGGTCTTGCCCGCAGCACGATAGACTTGCCTCACCAGCTCGTCGGTGAAGGCGCCGGTGACCGGCAAGCCGTTTGCTTTTTGAAAAGCTCTGATGGCATTTCCAGTCGCTGGCCCGAGATTGCCGATGAAATTCTGACGCGCGAGATAGCCCAAATCGGCAAGCATATATTGCACGGCCATGACGCGGTCGTGGGCCGTCCGCCGCGTCACCAGCATGCGCAACGGCGCATCGGAGTGGAACGCTGCGATGGCGTGATCGTCGTCGTCGCTTTCGGTCGAAACCGCAACAGCATCGGTCAGAAGCCGTGGCACAGCGACGGAAGCGGCCATAGCAACTGGCGGCTTGGGCGGAGGAAGCTCGAACAGGTTCGGGTGCTCGATTCGAGTCGGCACCGGCCGTCCGCGCGTCACCACCACGTTCTGCCCGACCGATGTCATCTCGAACAGTTTCGGCGCGAAGGAATAAGGGAGCCGCACGCAGCCATGCGAGGCCGGATAACCGGGGATCGCGCCGGCATGCAGCGCGGTGCCGGAGCGGGTCAGCCGCTGCATGAACGGCATCGGCGCGCCGCTATAGAGATTGGAGTGATGCCGCCGCTTCTTCTCAAGGATGCTGAAAACACCCAACTTGGTATCGTAGCCGGGCATGCCGCTCGAGATCTTCGCGCTCGCCACATGCTTGATGCCCCGATAGATGTCGAGCTTCTGCGCGTCGAGCGACACGACGAGCATCATCGGCTCGGGCACGGCCGCAGCCGCCGCCGGCGCGGGCGTCTTCGGATCGTCGAACGCGGCAACCACCGGCATGATGGCGCGCGCCTGCTTGACGACCTTGGGCCTGAGCGAAGCGCGCACGAGCGTCGGAATTTTCGGCATGCGGGTGCGGAGCGCAGCCACCGCGCTCTGCCCCGCCTTGAGCGGAGACAGCGTTGTGGAGGCGAGGGTCAGAGTGACCGGTGCCGCGGCTGGCAAGTTGAAGACCGTGCTGAATTCGGAGGCTGGCAACTCTTCCTTTGTTGCTGATGTCTCCAGCCTGTCCTCTGCCTCCTGGGTCACGCGGAGAGCTACAGCTCCGACAACCTGAGAGATCGTCTCGCTTGGCGGATCCGCCGCCTCTGATGGCACCGGCGCATCGGCAGGCTCAACGATTGCAGACTGTGCGGGCGCGGCAGGCCTGACCAGGTCCGCCGGGATTGTCGCGAGGCTTGGGGGAGGGACCGCCGCTTCGAGCCTCGTTGCGGCCGGCATGCTGAGAGCCGAAGCTTGCTCGTCCATCGCAGGCAGCACGGATAGAGTTGGCTCGACACTTTTCTTCGCCTCAGCCGGGGCGCCAGGCAGGGTGTCATGCGCCGTTTCGGTGACGAGACCGGTGGCTACCGCGGCGCCCACCACAAGAACGCCCGCGACCCGCACCGTTTGGCCGTAGAACGTTTGCCTGCGCAGATCGCGCCGCGCTTGCAGCAGCCAAAACTCGGCGGGGTTGAGGAGGGGGACCGGAGTTCTCGCCGCCGATCGCCGACCAAGGCACGCAGCCCCGCAGATGCGACGGCAGGATCGTTGCCGAGTTGCCGAGGCTCTCTTCGAGCTGCGACGTTAAGAGGTTCCGCACATTGTCCAGCCGCGCGCCCGAGAGATCGGTCTGGGAAAGATCGGCCCCGGCGAAATCGGCGTAATCGAGCACCGCACGGCGCAAATTTGCGCCGGCAAGATTGGTGTGCGCCAGCCGCGCATGAGCGAGGTCGGCGCCGGACAAATCCGCGCCTTTGAGGTCGGCGCCGGCGAGCGTGGCGAAGCGCAACGATGCGCCGCGGAGATCAGCGTGCAACAGGACCGCACCGCTGAAGTCGGCATGATCGAGCGCGGCGCTTTGCAGAGTCGCTTCACTGAGATTGGCGTGGATCAGGCGCGCATGGACAAGATCGGCATGGGCGAGATCGGCGGCTTGCAGATTGGCCGCCGACAGCGTGGCGAAACGGAACACGGCCTCCTTAAGGCGCGCCGATTTCAGATTGATTGGAGTGCCGCTCTCTCCGCCCAATTCGCGCTCGCTTGCCGCAAGCACGACGCCTGTGAGGTGGGGGATGGTGGACGGCCGCTTCTTGCGCCAGGCGTTCCACGCCTCGGGCCCGCCACGCAAGATTTCGGCATGATGACCGACAGAAGACAACGCTGCACCGCCGCCGCTACGCAACTTCATTCGATCTTAAGCGAGATCGAGCGGCGCGCCAGCACTTGACTGCGGATCGAGATAAAAAAGCGCCGAGCACTGTTGCGTTTGCGTCACCCATGCTCTGGCGTGTGACGCTCGGCGTGATTCATCGGCGCGTCGCGACGAAGAAATGAAGACACACGGTGAGGTCGCTCGTGTTGTCTCTTGTTTCGCTTTCGCTTTCTTCGCCGTCGTTTCGTTGCAAGGTGGCAAAGTATGATTTCGACGGTGAGCGCTTGCGAGCGGCGAGAGCCTCCGTCGCAAAAAAATTACCGCTGATCAACACGCTGGCACCGGTCAGCAGAATTCCGGCCGCGGCCCGACGGCTCAAACGCATGAAAGCCCCCCATTTCCTTAACGGTCCCGCCCAAAGTCGCCTCCAGCATCGGTTGAGCAAGCGCCCCGAGTTAATGCATCGCGCCGGGGCTTGACGGGGCAGACCTGAGGGCATATCAAACCGAATGGTTATTTAACCGCGGGGTTATACAAGCTGGGTTATACACAATGTCTGCCGACCGCCTGAGCGCCACCTTCGCAGCTCTCGCCGATCCGACGCGGCGCGCGATCCTCGCGCGGCTCGCGCTCGGCGAGACCACGGTCAACGAGCTTGCCAAGCCCTTCAAGATGAGCGGGCCAGCGGTCTCCAAGCACCTCAAGGTTCTGGAGCGGGCGGGGCTGATCGAGCGCTGCCGCGAGGCGCAATGGCGCCCGTGCCGCATCGCGCCCGGCGGCCTCAAGAATGTCGACGAATGGCTCGAGCGCTACCGCGAGTTCTGGGACGAGCGTTTCGACCGGCTGGAGAGTTATCTCCGCGAAGTGCAATTGAAGCAGAAGAAAGGGAAGAGGCATGGACGCCATGATCGCTGATGCGAGGATGCCGACAGATCGCGAGATCGTCATAGCGCGCCTGATCGATGCGCCGCGGACGCGCGTATTCGACGCCTGGACCGATCCCCAGCAGGTGGTGCAATGGTGGGGCCCGCGCGGCTTCACCACCACGACGCATAAGATGGAAGTGAGGCCCGGCGGCGTCTGGCGCTTCGTCATGCACGGGCCTGACGGCCGCGACTATCAGAACAAGATCACCTATCTCGAAATCGTTCCGCCTGAGCGCCTCGTCTACAAGCACGGCGGCGATGAGGATCTTGAGCGGGTTAGCTTCCAGACAACCGTGACATTCAACGCGGAAGGCAACAAGACCAGGGTCACCATGCGCGCGGTGTTCCCGACGAGCGAGAAACGCGACCGCGTGATCAAGGAATACGGCGCGCTTGAGGGCGGCGAGCAGATCTGGCCCGTCTCGACAAGCACGTTGCCGGCACAGGCACGTCGCGCGCTTTTGTGATCTCACGTGTGTTCGACGCGCCGCGCGATCTCGTGTGGAAGGCGCATAGTGAGTTCGAGGGCCTGAAGCATTGGTGGGGGCCGAAAGGCTTCACCTGGGTCACCGGCACGCTCGATTTCCGACCCGGCGGCATGTTTCACTATCAGCTCCGCTCGCCAAACGGCCAGGAGATGTGGGGGCGGTTCGTCTATCGCGAGATCGTCAAGTCTCAGCGTATTGTCTCGGTGTCGTCCTTCTCCGATCCCAAGGGCGGCATCACGCGCCATTTCTTGAGCCCGGAATGGCCGGCCGAAATGCTGAACACGGCGACCTTCGCCGAAGAAGACGGCAAGACCACGCTTACCATCAACTCCGTCGCCATCAACGCCACCGCGCATGAGCGCAAGATTTTCGAGGACGGCTTCGCGAGCATGCACGGCGGCTTTACCGGCACCCTCGATCAGCTCGCCGCCTATTTGGGCAAGACGGCGTAAGGAGTTCCCCTCCTGAACGCGAGGACGTGATCGGTGGCTTAAGGAAAGCCAATACGTAGAGGCTTGATGATGGCGTGCACCTGGTCGCCTGCCTTCAGTCCCAATTCATCACAACGGATTCGTTGGTGATCGAGGCCGTCACAGTCGTGCCGTTGAACGTCGATGCGGACATGGGCGGTGGTCGCGCCCTTCTTGATGTCGACGATCTTCCCGGGGAGCGCGTTGCGAGCGGAGATTTTCATTGGGACTGTCCCTCGCAAAAGTAAGTCGAGCGACGCTATATCGCCTAGGGCATAGCTCCATGGCTGGGCCACGCCTAGGCCCAGAATTCATTGTGGCGAAGCCGACAATCGATGATGCGCCGCACCTAAAGTTGAGCGCCCATGCCTCGGCGAATTGCTCGAGCCCGAGCCAGTGTCTATGCTTGGGTCGAATTCGCTCGGAGACATGGCATGAGCGCCCGCCGCTCGCAGCTTGCGAAATCCGAGACTCCCGCCTTCGCCACCACACTCAATGCGCGCGTGCTGCGGCACGATCCTGAGCACGGCCTCTCGACCCTGTTCTTCGGCGACGGCGAGTTGCGCGTGCCTCTGGTCGACGCCGCGATCGATTCCGGCGTCAAGGTGACGATCTTCGCCCGCGATGTGTCGATCGCTCCGTCGCGCCCCATGGACGTGTCGATCACCAACCGCCTACCCGGAACGATCCTGGCGGTCGAGCCGCAGGCGATTCCTTACGTACGCGTGGTGTTCAATCTCGGCGTGACCCAGCTCGATGCTTTGGTGACGACGGAATCGGTGGAGAGGCTTGGGCTCGAGCCGGGCCTTCGCGCCTGGGCGATGATCAAGTCCGTCGCGATCGGGAAAGACGCGGTCGAGGCTGATCTACCGCAGCCTCGCCGCTGGCCCGTGCTACAAAAGACGGATCGAGAGACGCCGTGAGTTCGGCGAGTGCTTGCGCGCTTGCGCTCCGCGACCGCCGTTCCATGGAGCGGTAGAGCGCGACGAGCCGCTCGCCGAAATCGGTAAGCTGCGCCCGCCGCCGCGCCGCCCTGGGAACAGGACCTTGATGTGAGAAGGAAGGAGGTTGGCGGGATGATTCCCGCCAACCTTTAGTCTGAACGGCGTGCGCGCTAGCCGTGGTGGCGGAGGGCGCGGTGCGTCTCATGCTGCGCGCTCCTCGCGGCGTGCGGAGCAGTGTAGAAGGGCTCATTGGTCACGTCGAAATTGCCGGGGCAACCCTTGGCGCTCGGGTTCTCGGTGCAATAGTCGTAGTTGGACTTCGCTGGCGACAGCGCGGCCGAGCCGAGCGCGATCGTGGCCGCGGCGAGCAAAATTGCGGTTCTGGTAAACATCGCAAGTCTCCTTTGTCGGATGGTCCGCGGTTCCGGTCGGGGGGTGACGGAACGGCCATCCGTGAGCACCGAACGCCGGTCCCGCCGCTTGTTTCCCCGCCGCGTTGTCGCAGCACGACATGTCGCAGCCCAAAAAGGTCGCAGGCGGCCAAGCGCCGGCCGAGGCGATAGGAAGCCCCCTCCTGCGGTGCTAAGCAGGCCCACGTGGAATGCGGGTGATCTACATCGCCGGGAACGAGCCATAGCGGTTCGACGCTGCTCGACCTGATGCTCAACGCCCATCCGGCGATTTTCGCGTCTGGTGAGGTGCTGAAGCTCAACCGCCAGCTCAAGATTAAGGACCCCGGCGCGGGACCCATGCGCCGCGCTCCTGCGGCGCGCCCTCGCTTTGGAAATGCCCGTCCTGGTCCGCCGTCGACCGCCGCACGATAGTGACCTCATGCAAGTCGCTGACCGACCTCAATATGCTCGACTACCGCGAGGAGGTTGGCGCAAAAGCCCCCCAACGCTGTGGTGTTCAAGGCCATGGCCGAAGTCTCTGGCAAGAGCTTCGTGGTCGATTCCTCGAAGCTTCCGGGGCGCCTCTCTTATCTGACGACGTTGAAAGAACGTCGACGTCTATCCGGTGCATCTTGTGCGTGAGCCGAAGGGGCAGATCAACACCGTGGTGCGGAAGCAGGCGGCTTCCTCAAGCATATCTTCCGCTATCAGCTGATCCACGAGCAGATCCGCCGTGCGCTGAAATCGGTGCCGCATGGTGTCGTGCATTACGAGGATCTGGTGCGCGATCCAAAGGCCGCCTTGCAGAGCATCTTGCAGCCGCTCGGGCTTGATTTCGATCCGCGACAGCTCGATTGGGCCGGGGCCGAGAAGCACGAGGTCGCCGGCAATCACATGCGCTTCGAAGCCCGAAGCGAACTCGTGCTCGACGAAAGCTGGCGGCAGAGTCTGTCGCCGCTCAAGCAGCGCGCCATCGAGCTCGGCACGCTGCTCTCGCGCCAGACGCTGCCCAAGACGGGCGCCGTGCGCTGACCAAAACGCAAGGCTCGTTTCAGAAAAACGCCAAAACTATTGTCCCGAGGGCCATTCGTGGGCCTAATTGCGAGATGGCTCGGGCGCCCCCCGGGCCAACATCGAAGCTATGGCACAAGGTCTCTTTGAATGGCGCATTCGGCCCCGCTTATCTCCACCCTGGTTTTCGGCCTTGTGCTTGCCTTCGGCTTTGGCCTTGTGGCGCAGCTTTTCAAGCTGCCGCCGCTGATCGGTTATCTGCTGGCCGGCATCGCCATCGGCCCCTTCACCCCTGGTTTCGTCGCCGATCAGGGCGTCGCCAATCAGCTCGCCGAAATCGGCGTGATCCTGCTGATGTTCGGGGTGGGGCTGCACTTCTCGCTGGACGATCTGCTGTCGGTCCGTGCCATCGCCATCCCTGGGGCCGTTGCCCAGGCGCTTGTAGCGACGCCGCTCGGCATGGCTGTCGGCTGGTGGCGGGGTTGGACTCCCGGCGCGGGACTTATCTTTGGCATCGGCCTGTCAATCGCGAGCACTGTTGTACTGCTGCGCCTGCTTCAGGAGCGCCGGCTGCTCGACACCGAGCGGGGTCGCATCACCGTCGGCTGGCTCATCGTCCAGGACCTCGGCATGGTGATCGTGCTGGTGCTGCTGCCGGTGCTCGCCGGCGTGCTCAAGGGCACCGAGGACGCGCCGGATCCCTCCCAGCTCCTTCAGGCCATCGCCCTCACGCTCGGCAAGATCGCCGCCTTCGTCATCATCATGCTCGTGGTCGGCAGGAAAGTGATCCCACTGATCCTGCACTATGTCGCCCATACCGGCAGCCGTGAGCTGTTTCGGCTGGCCGTCCTGTCGATCGCTCTCGGCTTCGCCTTCCTTGCATCCGAGCTGTTCGGTGTTTCGCTGGCGCTTGGCGCCTTCTTCGCCGGCATGATCTTGAGCGAGTCGCGGCTGAGCCAGCAGGCGGCGACCGAGTCGCTTCCCTTGCGCGACGCCTTCGCCGTGCTGTTTTTCGTCTCAGTCGGCATGTTGTTCGATCCGAAGATCGTCGTAGATGCGCCGGTCGCGCTGTTCGCCACCATTTTCATCATCCTCGTCGCCAAGACGGCGGCTGCTTATCTGGTAGTGAGACTATTCGGCCATCCGATGCCGACCGCCCTCGCCATCTCGGTCTCGCTTGCGCAGATCGGCGAGTTTTCCTTCATCCTCGCCGGGCTCGGCGTCTCGCTGGCTGTTCTGCCGGCTGAGGCGCGCGACCTCATCCTTGCCGGCGCAATCATCTCTATCCTCGTCAATCCGCTGCTGATGGAGCTCCTCGATCGTTTGCCTATCTGGCCAACCGTGCACGATGATGTTGACTTCACGCCGCCGCCCGAGGCACGCGGCCGCGAGCCCATCCCGGTTTCGCGGCTCACCGATCACGTCGTGCTCATCGGCCACGGCAGGGTTGGCAGCGTGGTGAGCGAGGCATTGCGCGAGAACAGGATCCCGTACCTCGTCATCGAGAGCGACCCCGACGCCGCCGCGGATCTCCGCCAGCAGAGCATCGAGACCATCACCGGCAATGCCGCCGATCCCGAAGTGATGCGCGCCGCCAACCTCTCCGCGGCCTGTTGCCTCTTAGTAGCGATCCCTGAGGCCTTCGAAGGCGGACAGGCGGTGATGCAGGCGCGCGCCGCAAATCCCGACCTGCTCATCATTGCCCGGGCCCATTCCGAGGAGGAAGTGCTTCACTTGAAGAAGCACGGCGCCTCGACCGTGATCATGGGCGAGTTTGAGATCGCGCGGGCCATGATCGAGGATGTGCGCAAGGCGGTGACGGTGCCAAAGACGTCGCCGGGGGAAGCGGCGACAAGCCCCGAGCCGCCTGCTCTTGCCGAAGAAGGGACGACCGCTTGAGGCGTCCCTGACCGATGGCCCATCCCCTGATCTCCACCATCGTCATCGCGCTGGCTCTCGCCTGGGTGTTTGGCGCGCTCGCCCATCGGCTGCGTTTGCCGCCGCTCATCGGCTATCTCATCGCCGGCGTGCTGATCGGCCCGGCGACGCCCGGCTTCGTCGCCGACCAGACGCTCGCAAGCGAGCTCGCCGAGATCGGCGTCATCTTGCTGATGTTCGGCGTCGGCCTGCATTTCTCGCTCGAGCAGCTGTTCTCGGTGCGGGCGATCGCCGTGCCCGGCGCCATCGTGCAGATGGCCTGCGCCACGCTGCTCGGCATGGCGCTTGGCCATTGGCTCGGCTGGTCGATTGGCGCCGGCCTCGTGTTCGGCCTGGCGCTGTCGGTGGCCAGCACCGTGGTTCTTCTGCGCGCACTCCAGGAGCGCCGCCTGGTCGAGACCGGGCGCGGCCGCATTGCCGTCGGCTGGCTCATCGTCGAAGACATGGTGATGGTGATGACGCTCGTGCTGTTGCCGGCCTTTGCCGGTGTGCTCGGCGGCAAGGGCGGAGGCACCACGGATCTTGTCGGCGTTGCCACAGCCGCCGCGCTCACCATCGGCAAGATCGCGGCCTTCGTCGCCATCATGCTGATCGTCGGCAAGCGCCTGATCCCCTGGGTGCTGCACTACATGGCGCATACCGGCAGCCGCGAGTTGTTCCGGCTGGCGGTGTTCGTCATTGCCCTTGGCGCCGCCTTTGCCGCGGCGGAGTTGTTCGGCGTGTCCTTCGCGCTTGGCGCCTTCTTCGCCGGAATGATCTTGAGCGAGTCGCCCTTGAGTCAGCGCGCCGCCGAAGAGACGCTACCGCTCCGCGATGCCTTCGCCGTCATCTTCTTCGTCTCGGTCGGCATGCTGTTCAAGCCCGCGATCCTCATCGAGGATCCTCTCGCTGTGCTCGCCACGCTTGCCATCATCTTGCTCGGCAAGTCGCTTGCGGCCTTTGCCATCATTCGCCTGTTCGGCTATCCGGCCTCGACCGCGCTGCTCGTCTCGGTCAGCCTCGCGCAGATCGGCGAGTTCTCTTTCATCCTTGCCGGGCTTGGCGTCGATCTCGGGCTTTTGCCCGAGCGCGGCCGCAATCTCATCCTTGCCGGCGCCATCCTCTCCATCCTGTTCAATCCGCTGCTGTTTGCCGAGCTGGACATGCTTCAGGCCTCACGCGACAGGCACCGCGCCCCCGAGGCGAAGCCCGCGCAGCTCCCGGAGGAGGAAGACGCCGCCCGCGAGCCGATCCGCCCCACCGCGCTCGCAAACCACGTCGTGCTGGTCGGCCACGGCAGGGTCGGCGGCGTGGTCAGCGAAGAGCTTGCCGAAAAGAAGGTGCCGCTCCTCGTCATCGAGGCAGACGATGAAAGACTTGCCGAGCTTAAGGCACAGGGCATCGAGGCTATCGCCGGCAATGCCGCGGACCCCGAGATCATCGCCGCCGCCAATCTCGGCGCCGCGCGCTGCCTGCTCGTCGCCATCCCCGACGCCTTCGAGGGCGGTCAGGTAGTAGAGCAGGCCCGCGCACTGAACCCCAAGCTCAACATCATCGCGCGCGCGCATTCGGAGGCCGAAGTTCTGCATCTCAAGAAGCACGGCGCGAGCGTCGTGATCCTTGGCGAGCACGAAATCGCCCATGCCATGGTGGAACTCGTGTCCCCCGGTGGGTCCTAAAGCGCCGCTACAGCATGTGCTTGATGTCGGCGGAGAAGGACGGATAGGCGTAGATGAAGTCGCGGAGTTGCGTGGCGGTGATGCCGTGCGCCTTCGCCAGCCCGAAAATATTGATCAGCTCCTCGCCCGCATGCCCGACGATATGTGCACCGAGGATCGTATCGGTCTCCTCATCGACGATCACCTTCGCCCAGGCCCTGGTCTCGGCATAGGTCCTCGTCGAGAACCAGTCCTCCATGTCGCTGACCGTGACCTTTGTCTTGAGGCCCTTTTCCTTCGCTTGCGCCTCAGTCAGCCCGCTCGCCAGTGCCGGCACGGTGTAGACGGCGGACGGAAGGCTCGCATAGACGGGCTTGTGCTGCGGCCCCTCGACGATGTTGCGGCCGACGATGATCCCTTCGTAGGTGGCGAGGGGCGCGAGTTGCGGCGGGCCGGATAGAACGTCGCCGCACGCATAGACGGCGGGGTTGAGGCCGAGCGGAGGTAGTCATCGACCGCGAGCCGGAACCCGGCATGAGCGACGCCGCCGGCCTCGAGATCGAGATAATCGACATTGGCGATGCGACCAGCGCCGTTGACCACCCGGTCTGATACCACCGAGCGCTCCTTGCCATTGGCGCCGAACACGGTGCGAAGCTGATTGCCGGATTTCTCGACGCGGGCGACCTTGACGCCGGTAGGCACCTCGATACCGATCCGCTCGCTCTCGGCGCGAATATGCTCGACTGCATCCTCATCACGCTCGGGCAGGAGCCGCGACACGCCGCCGCCGACAAAGACCACGCTGCCGGGTTGCTCGTGCTCGCTCAACACCTCGTCCGACGTGATCATCAGCTCAGCGCCCTGGATGGGCAGCGAACGCGGGCGTGAGCCGGTGGCGATGACGATGTGCTTTGCCTCGATGGTGCGGCTGCCAACCTTGTTGGCATTCGGTCCCACGAAACACGCGCTGTCGCGGAAGGGATCGACGCCGCGTTCCTGAAGCGTCTCTGCGAGAGAGTCGGGGATGCCGCTGATCATCTCTTTCTCGCGGTCGATCAGTGCCGCCCAGTCGAGCTCGGGCTTGGCGACACTGATGCCATGCACGTGCGCTTGGTTGATCTCGTGCAGGGCGTGGCCCGCGGCGACCAGCACCTTTTTCGGCGTGCAGCCGCGGTTCGGGCAGGTGCCGCCGAGATCGCGCTCCTCGACCAGCGCCACCTTGAGCCCCGCCCCTCTGGTCGGCACGGTGACGCCGAAGCCGGCATTGCCGCCGCCCAGGATCAGCACGTCATAGCTGTCGCTTGCAATGCTCTTGCTTTACTCGGAGACGCGGCCGCACCTTCCAATGCAAAGGAACTATCGTTGCCATAGATAGGCGAATGCGGAATTTTAGCCATCCGACGAATGCGCGATCATTGACAGCGCGTCCACCGTGGTCGCATAGCGAATGCACGAACGCCCAATGTCCCCATACGTACGCTTCATCCCGAAGCACTCTTGGCCCCTCCGCGCACAAGCAAGATAGACGAGGCCTACGGGGTTGCCTCGTTCGTCGGGGTCCGGCCCTGCGACACCGGTCACCGCGACAGCGATGTCCGCCTCCGAGCGATCAAACGCCCCCAGCGCCATCGCCGCCGCGACTGAAGCGCTGACGACGCCGTGATTGTCGAGTAATTCAATATCGAGCTTGAGCACGATGCATTTGTTTTCTGGCGGAGGTCACGAAGCTGCCGTCGAAATGCTCGGCGGCGCCCGGTGCCTCGCTCAACACCGTTGCAATCAAGCCTCCGGTGCAAGACTCGGCGATAACCACCTTGAGCGCGTTTTGCCTTGTCGAAGGCCTCGACGGCCTTTTCGACCAGAGGCTGATCGATCTGAACGTAATCCAGTTCGTCGGAGGATAGCATTTTGCTAATGGCAGCCCTGGCAGAGCGGCGCGCCGAAAAGCGTGCTGGCGCGGATGCTCGGCAATGTCGGCGTCGATTTCCTGATCGGCTCCGTGCCGCTTTTCGGCGACCTCGCGGATTTGGCCTGGAAGGCAAATCGCAGGAACGCGCGGCTGCTCGAGGCGCATATGAACAAGAGCTGGGGCAAGTGGGAGGTTGACTAGCCTGACGCCACGGCCGCGAGGGCATCTACCTCTTCGTCGGTGAACACGCGGCTGCGGGTGAGAAACCGCACGCCCTCCGGCGCTTCGAGAGAGAAGCCGCCGCCACGTCCGGGAACCACATCGATGATGAGCTGGGTGTGTTTCCAATAGGCGAACTGGTCAGCGTCCATATAGACCGGGCAGCCGCCGATCTCTCCGAGATACGTATCGTTGCCGCCAACGCGGAATTCGCCCGCCGGGTAGCACATGGGCGAGGACCCGTCACAGCATCCGCCGGACTGATGGAACATCAGCGGCCCGTGCATGCGCGTGAGCTTCACGATCAGCGCGATCGCGTCGTCCGTGGCCAGCACCCGTTCAACCATGACCTCACCGTCCTCACTTGCTCGCAAGATGGGAGCGCCTCACCACTATAACGCAACCCGGTTTCCTATGGCGCCCTTATGACGAAGCGCGCCGCTCCATCTCGCATTCCTATGCCGGCAGGGGCACATTTTCCGCGACGAAATAACAAGGGAAAATGTCGATGGGACAAGTCGAAGCCCCATGTTCGAGATCATCGCTATTTATGATCGGTCAGAACCGGCAAGGGAATTGGGTCGTTCAAGACCAGCGTGGCATGTGCGGCGGAATTTTCTTCAATCGGACCGAGGCGCTACGGCTTGCAATGTTGAAAACGGACATCGCCCGCAAGGCGTCCTCATGGGCCCGCGCGTCTTCGAACTCGACATGAATCGCGACGCGGGCAACGTGGCTCGGCTGCCGCTCAACATCGGTTCTCATTACAAGCGACGGGCCGCCTAGGGTGGCACTGCCGATGACCCCGCGCGCTTTCGCTGAGCGTGCGGGGTATCGCTTCGACTAAAAGAATCCGAGCGCCTTCGGGCTGTAGCTCACCAGCACGTTCTTGGTCTGCTGGTAATGGTCGAGCATCATCTTGTGGGTCTCGCGCCCGATGCCTGACTTCTTGTAGCCGCCGAAGGCAGCGTGAGCCGGGTAGAGGTGGTAGCAATTGGTCCACACCCGCCCAGCCTGGATGCCGCGGCCGAAGCGGTAGGCGCGGTTCATGTCTCGGGTCCATATACCGGCGCCAAGCCCGTAGAGCGTGTCGTTGGCGATTGCGAGAGCCTCATCGTCGGTGTTGAAGGGCGTGACCGAGAGGACGGGGCCGAAGATCTCCTCCTGGAAGATGCGCATCTTGTTATGGCCCTCGAACACGGTGGGCTGCATGTAATAGCCCTCTTTGAAGTCGCCGTTGAGCTTGGCCCGTTCGCCCCCTGCGAGCAGCTTGGCGCCTTCCTTCCTGCCGATATCGACATAGGAGAGGATCTTCTCGAGCTGATCGTTTGAGGCCTGCGCCCCGATCATGGTCGAGAGCTCGAGCGGGTTGCCCTGCTTGATCTTGTTCACCCGTGCCACCGCTTTCTCCATGAACTTGTCGTAGATCTTGCGCTGCACCAGCGCGCGCGATGGGCAGGTGCACACCTCGCCCTGGTTCAGCGCGAACATGGTGAAGCCTTCGAGCGCCTTGTCGAAGAAGGCGTCATCCTCGGCCATCACGTCGGCGAAGAAGATGTTTGGCGACTTTCCGCCGAGCTCAAGCGTCACCGGGATCAGGTTCTCGCTCGCATATTGCATGATCAGCCTGCCGGTCGTGGTTTCGCCGGTGAAGGCAACCTTGGCGATGCGCTTGTTCTGGGCAAGCGGCTTGCCGGCTTCGACAC
>CAWHAX010000019.1:0-47562 GCA_963827365.1 uncultured Alphaproteobacteria bacterium
GCAATTTCGGCACAGTGTTCTTCGATAGCGCCCACGGCGGCGATCCGCTGCTGTGGCAGCATCTCTTCTGGTTCTTCGGCCACCCGGAGGTCTACATCCTGATCCTGCCCGGCTTCGGCATCGTCAGCCAGATCGTCTCGACCTTCTCGCGGAAGCCGGTGTTCGGCTACCTCGGCATGGCCTATGCCATGGTGGCCATCGGCGTGATCGGCTTCGTGGTGTGGGCGCATCACATGTACGCCGCCGGCATCAGCGTGAACACGCAGGCCTATTTTGTGTTCGCCACCATGGTCATCGCCGTGCCCACCGGCGTTAAGATCTTTTCCTGGATCGCCACCATGTGGGGCGGCTCGCTGAATTTCCGCGCGCCGATGCTCTGGGCGCTCGGCTTCATCTTCCTGTTCACCATTGGCGGTGTGACCGGCGTGGTGCTGGCCAATGCCGGCGTCGATCGTTCCTTCCACGACACCTACTACGTGGTGGCGCACTTCCACTACGTGCTGTCGCTTGGCGCCGTGTTCTCGATCTTCGGTGCCTGGTATTACTGGTTCCCGAAAATGTGGGGCTACATGTACAGCGAGGCGATCGCCAAGCTGCACTTCTGGCTGATGTTCGTCGGCGCCAACCTCACCTTCTTCCCGCAACACTTCCTCGGGCTCGCCGGCATGCCGCGCCGCTATGCCGACTATCCCGATGCGTTTGCGGGCTGGAACTTCGTCTCGTCGGTCGGGTCGTACATCGCCTTCGCGGGCTTCCTGGTCTTCCTGTACGGTATCGCTCAGGCCTTTGCTCGCAAGGTGCATGCACCCGCCAATCCATGGGGCGCAGGCGCAACGACTCTGGAATGGACGCTGCCGTCGCCGCCGCCCTTCCATACCTATGAAACGCTGCCGCGCATCAAATGACGAAACGCGGCAGAACCGCATAGCTATTGGCGCGGTCGCGGGTCCAGGCGGGCTCGCGACCTTCGCCATTCTTGAGTGAGCAAGGCATGGCTGAAGCCAGTCTCGACGCAAGCCCGCAGGTCCTGACCGCAACTGAAGGCGGTGAGGTCGCGGAATATTTCGCGCTGATGAAGCCGCGGGTGATGTTCCTTGTGGTATTCACCGCGCTCGTCGGGCTGGTTGCCGCGCCGGGTCATATGCACCCGGTGCTTGCCATCGCCGCGCTCGTCTGCATTGCCGTCGGCGCCGGCGCCGCCGGTGCACTGAACATGTGGTACGACGCCGATATCGACGCGCTCATGGCGCGGACCGCTGCGCGGCCTGTTCCGAAAGGCAGGATCACGGCTGACGAGGCACGCACGTTCGGCGCAATTCTCGCCGTTGGCTCCGTGCTTTGCATGGGTCTGATGTTGAACTGGGTGGCGGCGGGCCTGCTCGCACTCACCATCGCCTTCTACGTGTTCGTCTACACCATGTGGCTCAAGCGCTGGACGCCGCAGAACATCGTGATCGGCGGAGCTGCCGGCGCTGTACCGCCGATGATCGGCTGGGCAGCGGCCACCGGCACGGTCAGCCTCGAGAGCTTCATCCTGTTCCTCATCATCTTCGTTTGGACGCCGCCGCATTTCTGGGCGCTCGCGCTCGTACGCGTGCGCGACTACGAGCGCGCCGGCGTACCCATGATGCCGGTGGTGCGCGGTGAGGACGAGACGCGGCGGCAGATCCTCATCTACAGCCTGATCCTCGCTCCGCTTGGTTGCGTGCCGGCGCTCCTCGGTCTCGGCGGCGGTCTCTACACCGTTGCCGCCGGCTTCCTCGGCGCATTCTTCGTCATGTTCGCCTATGCCGTCTACACCGAGCGGGAAGGCGCCGAAGCCGAACGCGCGGCAAAGAATCTCTTTGCCTATTCGGTGTTGTACCTGTTCCTGTTGTTCGCAGCGCTTCTGGTCGAGCATGGCTTCGGTCTGAGCCATGCTCCGATACCGCTGCCTTGGAGCTTATGATGACGGATGAAGAAGCCGAGCGCCAACGTCGCCAAGGCATGCGTTCCCTTGCCATCGCCTGGGCGCTCGCGGCGCTTGTCGTGCTGTTCTTCGTCGTCACCATCGTCAGGCTTGGCGCCAATGTCGCCCATCCTCTCGTCAAGTGAGCCGGCATGAGCAACGCGCCAGACCCTAACCAGTCCAAGCGCCGGCACAACCTGTTGGCGCTGTCGCTCGTTAGCCTGGTCGCCGGCATGGTGGGGTTGTCTTTCGCCTCGGTGCCGCTCTACCGCATGTTTTGCCAGGTCACCGGCTATGGCGGCATCCCGCAACGAGCCGAAAAGGGCCCCGGCGAGGTGCTGGAGAGCACCATCCGCGTCCGCTTCGACGGCAACGTGGATCACGGGCTGCCCTGGACCTTCGCGCCGGTGCAGCAGACCATGGACGTGAAGATCGGCGAGACCGCGCTCGCCTTCTTCAAGGCGACGAACCAGACCTCTGCACCGGTGAGCGGCACCGCAATCTTCAACGTCGCACCGGAGCTTGCCAGCCGCTATTTCACGAAGATCGAATGCTTCTGCTTCAAGCAGCAGACGCTTGCCGGCGGGCAGAGCGTGGAGATGCCGGTGACCTTCTTCGTCGATCCCAAGATCGTCGATGACGAGGACACCAAGAACATGTCCGAGATCACTTTGTCGTACACCTTCTATCGCGCCGACAAGGATGCCACGAAAGCCGCGTCCGCGCCGGACGGCGATGGATCGAGATCGTAAGAGGCAATTTCGAGGCGGTTGCGCCGAGAGCGAAGGGAAAAGAACGGGAGAAAACGATGGCCGAAGCGCACGCCAAGCATCACGACTACCATCTCGTCAATCCGAGCCCGTGGCCCATCGTCGGCGCGATCGGCGGCTTCACGCTCGCGGTCGGCGCGGTCATGTATTTCATCTCGAAGAAGGCAGACACGCCGAACCTCTATTACATTATCCCCGGCCTGCTGATCATCATCTTCACGATGTTCGGCTGGTGGCGCGACGTCATCAGGGAAGCGCAGGAAGGCTACGAGACGCCGGTGGTGCAGTTACATCTGCGCTACGGCATGATCCTGTTCATCGCTTCCGAGGTAATGTTCTTCGTCGCCTGGTTCTGGGCCTATTTCGACGCGG
The DNA here is from genome assembly GCA_963827365.1 of uncultured Alphaproteobacteria bacterium. GTDB lineage: Bacteria > Pseudomonadota > Alphaproteobacteria > Rhizobiales > Methyloligellaceae > Methyloceanibacter. The sequence goes on from CAWHAX010000019.1 coordinate 3,091, forward strand.
CGCTTTATCCCGACGATGCCATCACCTATGCCCGCACCGCGGTGCTTGGTGGGCAATGGCCGCCGATCCCGAGCGCCGACACCGGCGTGGCCGGTCTTGGCGACTTCCAGCACACGTTCAATCCCTGGGGCCTGCCGTTCGTCAACACGCTGATCCTGCTGCTCTCGGGCACCACCGTGACCTGGGCGCACAATGCGCTGTTGAATAACGACCGGCGGGGCTTGGTGCTCGGGCTGCTCTGCACGGTGATCCTCGGCATTCTTTTCACCACCTGCCAGGCCTATGAGTACATCCATGCCGGCTTCGGCTTCGCCAACCACATCTACGGCTCGACCTTCTTCATGGCGACCGGCTTCCACGGCTTCCATGTGATCGTCGGCACCATATTCCTCACGGTGTGCCTGGTCAGGGCGATGCGCGGCGCGTTTACGCCAAAGCTGCATTTCGGCTTCGAGGCCGCAGCCTGGTACTGGCATTTCGTCGACGTGGTGTGGCTGTTCCTGTTCACCTGCATCTATGTGTGGGGCGCGGGCACCGACTATCCGGCCCACTGACGCTAGATTGATCGTACTTTCGGGGGGCGGCGACACAGGCCGCCCCCTTTTCGTTTGGAGCACAAGGTGCCGAACAAGATCGAGCAGGACGGGCCTTCGCTCGCATCGACACTGGCGGCGGGAATTACGGGGCGCTGTCCGGCTTGCGGGCACGGTAGGATGTTCTCCGGCTATCTGACGCTCGCGCCGCGCTGCAAGTCTTGCGGCCTCGACTACGGCTTTGCCGATGCCGGCGATGGCCCCGCCGTGTTCGTCATCCTGGTCACCGGCTTCATCGTGGTCGGCGCCGCGCTCTACGTTGAGATGATCTACGCGCCGCCTTATTGGCTGCACGCGCTGTTGTGGGGCACGCTCGCCATCCTCTTGCCCATGATTCTGCTCAGATCGTTCAAAGGCGTTCTCATCGCGCTTCAATACAAGCACAAGGCGCAAGAAGGCCGGCTCGCCTCGGAGTGAGCAAGCATGCGGTTGCGCGGTCTCCTTCTCTTCACGGCATTCTCCGCCTTATCGCTTGCGCTTCTGATCGGGCTCGGGGTCTGGCAGCTACAGCGGCTCGAATGGAAGCAAGGGCTCATCGCCCAGATCGAGGCGCGCGCGCACGCAGAGCCGGTCACTCTCAAAGAGGCAGTGACCCGCGCGAAGGCGGGCGACGATGTCAGCTATCTCCGCGTGCGCGTCGAGGGCCGTTTCGACAATGGCAAGGAGCGCTACCTCTACGCGGTCTCCGATGGGACGCCGGGCTGGCACGTGATAACGCCGCTTGAGACGCCCGAAGGAGAGGTGGTGCTGGTCGACCGCGGCTTCGTTCCCGACGCGTTCAAGGAGCCGTCATCGCGGGCACGAGGCGAGTTTAACGATGCCGTTTCCGTGACCGGACTGGCGCGCAACTCCGAGATGCAGGGGCTGTTCATTCCCGACAATGGGCCCGCCGAAAACCCCTGGTTCTGGCGCGATCTTGGCGCCATGTCCAAAACGATGTTTCCCGCTGGCGGGCCGGACATTGCGCCGTTCATTCTTGAGGCCGAGCGGACCGATATTCCCGGCGGCTGGCCGCTTGGTGGCCAGACCAGGCTCGATATTCCCAACAACCATCTGCAATATGCGCTGACCTGGTTTCTTCTCGCCCTTTGCCTTGTGGTCATCTATGTCATTTATGTGCGTAGCAGGCTGCGGGCGGCATGATCCGGCCATTTGGCTAAGCACTTGAATTATTTTAGAGGTTAGTCTTGCGGTATGTGAGCACAAGGGGCGAAGCCGCGCCGCTTCCCTTCGAGGGCGCATTGCTCGCGGGCCTTGCCCGCGACGGCGGCCTCACCATGCCGGAAGCCTGGCCGCGTCTTGCGCCCTCCGAGATCGAAGCCCTCGCCGGCCTCGATTACGCGGAAGCCGCTTACCGCATCATGCGCCCCTATCTCGAGGGCGATCCTAGCGCGGCAGACCTCAAAGCGGTGCTCGACGAGGCCTATGCCGGCTTCCATCATCCGGCTATCGCGCCGCTCCGGCAGATTGCGCCTGCGAGCTGGCTGCTCGAGCTGTTTCACGGTCCGACGCTCGCCTTCAAGGACCTCGCCATGCAGGTGGTGTCGCGGCTGATGGACCGCGCGCTGCGGCGAGAGGTTGCCCGGGCGACGATCGTCGGCGCCACCTCCGGCGATACCGGCGCAGCCGCCATCGAGGCCTTTCGCGGCCTCGACATGATCGACATTTTCATCCTTCACCCCAAGGGCAGGGTGAGCGAGGTGCAGCGCCGGCAGATGACGAGCGCGCACGAGCCGAACGTGCACAACATCGCGGTGGAGGGCACGTTCGACGATTGCCAGGGCATCGTGAAGGCGCTGTTCAACGACGCCGGCACGCGCGATTCCCTTTCGCTGACCGGCGTCAATTCGATCAACTTCGCCCGCATCCTTGCGCAGATCGTCTATTACTTCACCTCGGCGGTGGCCCTCGGCAGCCCCCATCGCGCCGTCTCCTTCGCCGTGCCCACCGGAAATTTCGGTGATATTTTCGCGGGTTACGCCGCCAAAGTCATGGGCCTGCCGGTCAAACGCCTCGTTATTGCCACGAACCTCAACGACAGTCTTTCCCGCGCTCTGTCGACGGGGATTTACGAACCAAGGGGCGTGATCGCCACCTCCAGCCCGAGCATGGATATTCAGCTTGCGAGCAATTTCGAGCGGCTGCTGTTCGAACTCGCCGGCCGTGACGGCGCCCGAGTCAGGGCGCGCACGGCCGAGCTTCGCCGCACCGGAGCCTTCCATCTCGAAGCGGGAGAACTTGCCGAGTTGCGCGCGCTGTTTGCCGCCCATTCGATCGATGAGCATGAGACCGAGATGACCATTCGCAATCTTTATGCGGAAACCGGCGTGGTGATCGATCCGCACACCGCCGTCGGCCTCGCCGCGGCGCGCCAGGAGAACGTCGGCACGCCGATGATCGTGCTTTCGACGGCGCACCCCGCCAAGTTCCCCGAAGCGATCGAACGCGCCACCGGCCTGCTGCCGGAACAGCCCGAGCGGCTCAAGGCGAAGCTCGGCCAGGGCGAGCGTCTGACCGTGCTGCCCAACGACGCCAAGACCGTCGCCTCCTTCATCGCCGATCACGCGCGGGCTCGTACCGAGGTCGGCGCGTGAGTGTCGAACTGTCCAGATTGCCCAATGGCCTCACCGTAGTGAGCCATGCGAGGGCCGACGTGGAGACGGTGTCGCTTGGAATTTGGGTTGGCGCCGGCAGCCGCAGCGAAAGCCTGCCCGAGCATGGTGTCGCCCATTTCCTCGAGCATATGGCCTTCAAGGGCACCGCGCGGCGCAGCGCCCAGGATATCGCCGAGGAGATCGAGGCGGTTGGCGGCGAGCTCAATGCTGCGACCGGCGTCGACTCGACCGCCTATTACGCGCGCGTGCTACGCCAGGATCTTGGCCTCGCGCTGGACATCTTGAGCGACATCATCCTCACCCCACGCTTCGACCGCACCGAGCTTGCCCGCGAGCGCGACGTTATCCTCCAGGAGATTGCCTCGGCGCAGGACTTGCCGGAGGACATGGTGTTCGACCTGGTGCAGGCAACCGCGTTCCCCGACCAGCCCGCCGGGCGGCCGATCCTGGGCACGGCCGGCAGCGTCAAGGCATTCAAGTCGGCACATCTCAAGACTTATCTCGCCACCCATTATCAGGCGCCGAACATGGTGCTTGCCGCCGCCGGCGCCGTAAATCACGAGAAGCTCCTTGCCGAAGCTGAGTGCCTGCTGGGCTCGCTCGGCACAGGCACCGCGCCAGAGCCCGCGCCGGCGCTTTATCGCGGCGGCGTGTCGCGCTCGGAGAAGCCCTTTGAGCAGACCCATTTGGTGCTCGCCTTCGAAGCGCCGCCCTACCGCCATGCCGATTATTTCGCGGCGCAAGTCTGCGCCGGCGCGCTTGGCGGAGGCATGTCCTCGCGCCTCTTCCAGGAGGTGCGCGAGAAGCGCGGGCTTTGCTACGCGATCCACGCTTTCGCCTCAGGCCTCTCCGACGCCGGCATGTTCGCGGTCTATGCAGCTTGCGGGCCTGACCGCGCCGCTCAGCTTCTCGGCGTCGTGCGCGACGAGCTCCTGCGCGCCGCCGATCGCGGCTTCAGCGAGGAGGAGGTCGGCCGGGTCAAGGCCCAGCTCAAGATGGGCCTCCTTGCCGGGCTTGAGAGCGGCGGCGCGAGAGCCGAGCAGCTCGCCCGCCAAATTCTCATTCACGGACGGCCGCTTACCACGCAAGAGCTGATCGACAAGGTTGAGGGCGTGACGCCCGCGGACTCCCAACGCATGGCCGAGCAGTTGCTTGCTTCTCCCGTCAGCCTCGCCACGGTTGGGCCAATCGTTCATGTTGCAAGATTTGACAGCCTCGCGGCAAAATTCACTCTGGCGTCAAGCCAGGCGGCATGAGGGTATTGAAGCCATGGCGTTGCTGCGCACCGCAACCTCGAGCGATCTCGGCCCGGTTATCCAGGCGGACCGGGTGCTGTTGCGCACCCCGCAAATGTCCGACTATCCCGACTGGGCTGAGCTGCGCGCCGCGAGCCGCGACTTTCTCACCCCCTGGGAGCCGGTTTGGGCAGCCGACGAGCTGACCCGCTCCTCCTTCCGCCGCCGCGTCCGCCACTATATGCGCGATCTCCGCGAGGACATGGGCTACGCGCTGTTCATCTTCTCTGCGTCGAGCGGCTCGCTCGTCGGCGGCCTAACGCTAGGCAATGTGCGCCGCGGGGTGACCCAGGCCTGCACGCTCGGCTATTGGATCGGCGCCCCGCATACCCGGAAGGGGTATATGACAGCGGCCGTTCGCGCTGCTATCCCTTTCGTATTCGATTCGCTCGAGCTGCACCGGCTCGAGGCGGCCTGCCTGCCCGCCAATGTCGCCTCCATCAAGCTCCTGGAGAGGACTGGCTTCACCCGCGAGGGGATGGCGCGCCGCTATCTGAAGATCAACGGCGTGTGGCAGGATCACCTGCTTTACGGGCTGCTTGAAAGCGACAGTCTCCGTTAGGAGCCGATAGGGCCGCCATTGAAAGACGGCATGGTGATGGGAGTGGGCCGCGCGGGCAGAAAAGAGGCGGCAAGAGGCTGGGACTGCCGATTGGCGTGTCTCGCCGTGGCGCTTCTCGCCCTCTGCGCAAGCCTGATCGCCTCTCCTTGGTCACCCGCGCACGCCGTCGACGCCATCATCGTCAAACCCGAGCAGGAGATTATCGACATCACGGCGCTCGGCGAGCTCTATGAGGGCCGCGGCGACCGCCTGCAGATCGAGACCGCGCCCGGACGCGACGGCTATGTGGGCCGCATGGCGGTGCAGGCGACGACCGCCGGCACCAATCCCGGCTGGCTCGTATTCGCGCTCACCAATCCCACCAACGAACGCATCACCCGCTGGCTCGTCGCGCCACGCTATACGCTCGCCAATTCGCGCGTCGCTTCGCCCGAGCTCGACGCCGCACGCATCGCCACCATCACGCCCTCGCTCGGCTTCAGGCCCGAGCGCATGAAGAGCGACCGCGCCGACATGTTCCGTTTGAATCTCGAGCCTGGGCAGACGGTGACCTTCGCCGCTGAGATGGCCTCGCGGCAGGTGCCGGGCCTCATGCTGTGGGATCCCGAGGTCTACCAGGCGAAGCAGCAGGACCGTATGCTGTTCAACGGCGTGCTGCTCGGCATCACAGGCCTGCTGGCCATTTTCTTGACCGCAATCTTTGCCGCCAATCACCGTGCGATCTTTCCAGCGACCGCGCTCGTCGCCTGGGCGGTGCTCGCCTATTTCTGCGTCGACTTCGGATATTGGAGCAAGCTGTTCCCCGTCGATGCCGAGCATGTCGCGGTCTACCGCGCCGCCGCCGAGGCGGGGGTGGCTGCGAGCCTCGTGCTCTTCCTCTACGCCTTCCTGCGCATCGGGCTCTGGCATGGCTGGATCAAGACGCTGTTCTGGTGCTGGATCGCCGCCCAGTTCGCCCTCGTGGTCTTGGCCATCATCGATCCGCGCCTTGCCTCGGGTCTTGCCCGCGGCTCCATGGTCGGCATCGCCGCCATTGGCACCTGCTTGATCGCCTTTCTTGCGTTGCGCGGCCAGGATCGTGCGCTCCTGCTCATCCCAAGCTGGATGCTGCTGCTCGTGTGGCTGTTCGGCGCGGCCATGATCGTGCTCGGCAAGCTCTCGGGCGACGTGGTGCTGACCGGACTTTTGGCCGGCCTTGTGCTCATCCTGGTGCTGCTCGGCTTCACCGTCACTCAATTCGCCTTCCGCTCGACCGGAGGCCCGCTCCAGCTCGGGCCAGTGAGCCAGGTGCAGATCAAGTCGCTTGCCGTCGATGGCTCAGGCGCCGCCGTCTGGCAGTGGAACGCGGCCAAGGACCACATCACCGTCGACCCGGAGATCGAGGAGGCGCTGGGGACGCCGCCCGGCACCCTCGACACCACCGTCGACCATTTCCTCCAGCATATGCACGCCGCCGACCGCGAGCGCTTCCGCCTGATGCTGTGGTCGCTCCAGGAAAATCAGGGCGGTGATCTGCAAACAGAGTTCCGCTTGAAGCGTCAGGACGGCACCTATATCTGGTATGAGCTCCGTGCGCGGGCGGCGTCGAGCGACAATACGCGGGTGCTCCGCTGCGTCGGGCTGATGCGCGACGTCACCAGCCTCAAGCGCTCGCACGAGCGGCTGATGCACGACGCCGTGCATGACAGCCTGACCAGCCTGCCAAACCGCGAGCTGTTCATGGACCGGCTGCAAGGCGCCATCACCCGCGCCCGCGAAGGCAAGGCCAATCGCCCGACGGTGATGTTCATCGACATCGACCGCTTCAAGAACGTCAATAAGAGCTTCGGTCTTGCCGTTGGCGACAGCATGCTGCTGACCCTCGGCCGCCGCCTCTCGCGTCACTTGAATCCGCAAGACACGCTGGCGCGCCTCGGCAGCGACCAGTTCGCCATTCTCATGATCTCCGACCCAGACGCGCGCCAGGTCGCTACGCTTGCCGAGCGCGTGCGACGTGCGCTGCGCACGCCGATGAAGATCGGCGGCAAGGAGATCGTGCTCACCGCCTCGATCGGCATCGTCGTCGATGACGGTGTGCAGTCGGCGGCGCAGGATTTCCTGCGCGAGGGCGAGATCGCCATGCTCAGGGCCAAGCGGGCCGGCGCAGACCGCATCGAGATCTTCACCGCCTCGATGCGCGGCGAGGACGAGAACCGGCTGCCGCTCGAGAGCGACCTCAGGAAGGCGCTCGAGAAGCGCCAGCTCGCAGTTCTGTATCAGCCGATCACGCGTCTCGCCTCGAACCAGCTTGCCGGCTTCGAGGCACTGATCCGCTGGGATCATCCAACGCACGGCCAGCTTGGTCCCGAGGAGTTCGTGCCCATCGCCGAGGAGGCCGGGTTCATCGGCGAGCTGGGCAGTTATGTGCTTGGTCAGGCGCTGGAGGAGGCGAGCCGCTGGCACAAGATTTTGCCGCGCGAGCGCGATCCGCTCTTCGTCAGCGTGAATGTGTCGAGCCGCCAGCTCTTCCGCCAGGACCTTGTGCAGGAAATCAGGCTGATACTCGCCAAGGAGCAGGTGCCGAAGGGCACGCTCAAGCTCGAGATCACCGAGTTGCTGGTCATGGAAAACCCAGAGCGCGCCGTTGAGATCCTGACCTGGCTCAAGACCTTCGGCGCGAGCCTCGCGCTCGACGATTTCGGCACCGGCTATTGCTCGTTGAGCTATCTGCACCGCTTCCCGTGCGACACCATCAAGGTCGACAAGTCGCTGGTGCGCGATAGCGGGCTCAACGGATCGACGCCGTTGATCCTGCGGTCGATTATCGCGCTCAGCCACGAACTCGGCAAAGAGGTGGTGGCCGAGGGCGTCGAGACCGCAGAGGACGCAGCCTATCTCCGCTCGATCGGCTGCGAATACGCGCAAGGCTTCTACTACGGAGAGCCCATGACGCCGAAAGAGGTGGAAGACCTCCTCTCGGCGTTGGCGAATCACCGCAAGCGGCAGCAGCGCGAAAGATCGAGGGCGGCGTCGAGAGGACATGCGGCACCTGCGCCGGCGCAAAGAGCGGTGGTGCAAACCATGTCGCCGCGGCCGAAGCCGGCAGCCTCAGGCGTGTCCTGAATCGTTGACGAGGCGCGAGGGATCGATGCCGATCTTGCCAAGGGCGCGATTATATTTGCGGTCGACTTCCGGATCGAAGATCAGCTCGGGATCCGCGGTGCAGTGCAGCCAGCCATTGGCCTGAATCTCGCTTTCGAGCTGGCCCGGCGCCCATCCTGCATAGCCGAGCGCAAGCAGCGCCTTGTCCGGGCCGCTGCCTTTGGCGATATCACGCAAAATGTCGATGGTGGCGGTAAGGCACACGCTTTCGTCGATTGGCAGCGTGCTCTCGGCCTTGAAATAGTCGGCGCTGTGCAGCACGAAGCCGCGTCCGGTCTCGACCGGGCCGCCAAGATGCACCGCCATGGCGCCGAGACCGATGGGCAGCCTGATGCGCTCCTTCGGCGGCACGATGTTGAGCTGCTCTAGCAGCTCCGTGAAGCTGATATTCGGCGCACGCTGATTGATGATGATGCCCATGGCGCCGTCGGCGGAGTGGGCGCACATATAGATCACGGCGCGGGCAAAACGTGCGTCCCCCATGCTCGGCATGGCGACGAGCAAGCTCCCGTCGAGATAGCCGTCACGCTGGCGCTTCGGTGGTTTGGAACGCGGCATCCGATAAGATTACAGGCGAGGTCAGCCAGTTGTGAAGGGGCAATGGTTGAATAACGCACTTGCTATGGTTTTGGTCGCATGGGTCACGAAAGATTGACGCCTCGATGGTGAGCGTTGTGGTCGCGCGCCACGATTGTTGCGATTAGAGTTGCGCCGACGACGAGCCGAAAGGACATGATGACCGACTCCTTACATTTGCCGCACTCGCTTCGCCTGCTCGCCGGCAGTCTCACTTTGAGCGTGTTGCTGACCGCTACGTGCCTTGCAGCGCCTCCAGGTGAGTCGCCATGGGTGAAAGAGAGCTTCTCGAAGGCGCGGCTCGTGAGCGGGACCGTTGGTCGCGCCGACAACGGCGCGCTTCTTGCCGGCGTGCAGATCCGGCTTGAGCCGGGATGGAAGACCTATTGGCGCACACCTGGCGATTCAGGTGTGCCGCCAAGCTTCGACTGGTCGGGATCGAAGAATCTGAAAGAGGCGCAAGTGCTCTATCCGGCGCCGCATCGCTTCGTCGACGCGAGCGGCACGGCAATCGGCTACGAGGACGAGGTGGTCTTCCCGGTGAAGATCACGCCTGAGCGCCAAGGCGAGCCGGTCGAGCTGAAGCTCAATGTCGATTACGGCCTGTGCAAGACGCTGTGCATTCCGAGCCAGGCAAGCCTCAGCCTCGAGCTTCCGCCGCATACGGTAGGGAAGGGGGATGATCCCTTGCTGAGCCGCTTTTTCGACCTCGTGCCGAAGCCTGCCGAGACCGACAGGCTGCCCAGCCTCGGCGGCATCGAGGCCAAGCTCGATGGCGCCAAGCCTGAATTGATCGTCGATGCGAATTTCCCGGAAGGCGCTACCGGCACCGATCTCTTCGTCGAGGCTCCCGGCGGCGCCTTCGTGCCCGTGCCGAAGCCGCTCGGGCCGATAGAAGGCGGCAAGCAGCGCTTCGTGGTGAGCTTCGCTTCGCCGGCGGAGGCGGCTGCGATCAAGGGCAAGCCGCTCACTCTGACCATCGTGTCGGACGAAGGCGCCCGCGAGGCGAGCTGGACGCTGGAATAGCGAGTCTACCTTCGACCTGCCGGATAAACCTGCCTTGGCGCTTACGCCTTGAGCCGGTATGGTCCCGCGAAATCAAAAGCGACAGCCCCGGAGGACCGCCATGAGTATTTCCGTCGGAGACCGCCTGCCCGAAGCGACCTTCCGCCTGCTCGGGTCGGAGGGCATCGAGAAATTGACCACGGATGAGGTGTTCGCCGGCAAGAAGGTGGTGCTGTTTGCCGTGCCCGGCGCCTTCACCCCGACCTGTCATCTCAAGCACTTGCCGGGCTTCCTCGACAATGCCGACGCCTTCAAGAAGAAGGGCGTGCATACTGTCGCTTGCGTCGCGGTCAACGATCCCTTCGTGCTGGATGCCTGGGCGAAGGCGACTGGCAGCAAGGGCAAAGTGCTGTTCCTGTCCGACGGTAATGGCGAATTCACCAAGGCCATCGGGCTTGGCTTTGACGGTAGCGGCATAGGTCTCGGCACCCGCTCCATGCGCTACGCCATGCTGGTCGATGACGGCGTGGTGTCGGTGCTCAATTTGGAAGATTCGCCGGGCGTCGCCGATGTGAGCACGGCCGAGAAGCTCCTCGCCAAGGTGTAGCCCTGTAGGGTGGGCGGCCGGCCGTTGCCCACCACGATGGTGGGCACGCTTCGCTTTGCCCACCCTACGTGCTCGTGCCACAGCCCGCATTCCGTTGTATAGTTGACGTCAAGGACGGGGGACCTCGCTCGCATTCACCGAGTGCAACTCCAACAACGGAGGTCCACGATGAAAGTCAAAGAAGTGATGCATAAGGGCGTCGATTGGGTCGGCCCCGACACACCCATCACCGAAATCGCGAAGCTGATGAGCCAGCATGACGTGGGGTCCATCCCGATCGGAGAGGACGACAAGCTGATCGGCATGGTGACCGACCGCGATATCGTCTGCAAAGGTTTGGCAAAGAACGGCTTCGATATCCGCCGCGCGACGGCACGGGATGTGATGACCGAAGGCATCCACTGCTGCCGTGAAGATGATGACCTCGCCAAGGCAGTGCGGCACATGGAGACGCTGAAGGTCCGCAGGTTGCCGGTGATCAACAAGAGCAAGCGGATGGTCGGCATTCTCAGCCTGGGCGATCTCAGCACAGCTGCATCGACCGAGCTGTTGTCGGAATGGGCGAAGAGCGTTTCGGCGCATCACCACTAGAACGCACATCTCACTCGCGCCGCGGAGCAGTTAACTCCGCGGACGCGGGTAACTCAGTCCTCCTCCGTCTTGCGCTTCCGGTGTGCGAGATACGGGGCCATGCCCTCGCGCGCGAGCTCGTCGGCACGCTCATTCTCGTCATGGCCGTGATGGCCCTTGACCCAGTGCCAGCGAATTTGGTGCCGCTCGGCGGCCTGCTCGAGTCGCTGCCACAACTCAATATTGCGCACGGGCTTCTTATCGGCGGTCCGCCAGCCGTTGCGCTTCCAGCCCTTGATCCAGCTGGTGATGCCGCCGCGTAGATAGTTCGAAGTCGGTGTAGAGGTCGACCTCTGAGGGAGCCTTCAGCGCCTCCAGCGCCGAGATCGCCGCCATCAGCTCCATGCGATTGTTGGTGGTGAGCTCCTCGCCGCCTTTCAGCTCCTTGCGGTGCTGGCCCGACTTGAGAATGACGCCCCAGCCGCCAGGCCCCGGATTGCCGGAGCAGGCGCCGTCGGTGTGGATCACGACCTTTGGCTTCTCGCTCAACCCTTAGTGCTCCCCGAGCCCGTAATCGCGGTACGACTTCACCTTGCGATGGAATCGCAGTTTGCGCAGATATTCGTTCGGGTCCTTGCGTTTGACCAGAGCTTCGCCGTCGGTGTTGCGCCAATCGTAGGAGCGGGTGAGCAGAAAACGCAGCGCAGCACCCCGCGCGAGGGTCGGCAAAGCGGCTAGCTCGTCGACGGAGAGCGGCCGCACGCCCTCATAGGCCTGGAGGAAGGCGCGCGCCTTGGTTACGTTGAAGCTCGCATCGGACTCAAAGCACCAGGCGTTGAGGCAGATGGCGATGTCGTAGGCGAGCATGTCGTTGCAGGCGAAATAAAAATCGATCACCCCAGAGACATCCTGTCCGAGAAAGAACACGTTGTCGGGGAAAAGATCGGCATGGATCACGCCTTGCGGCAGCCCGCTTGGCCAGGATTTGTCCAGGTACGCAAGCTCTTTGCGGATTTCGCCGGCAAGTCCCGGGATGATCGTGTCGGCGCGGTCGCCGATCGCCGCGAACAGCGGCGCCCAGTCTGAAAGCGACAGGCTGTTAGCACGCGACCGCGGAAAGCTTTCGCCGGCGACGTGAAAATGCCCAAGGGCCCGGCCCACGCTCGCGGATTGCTCGATCGAGGCGCGCCGCACCGAGACACCATCGAGGAAGGTGATCAACGCCGCAGGACGCCCGGCGAGCTCGCGCAACGTCCGCCCCTCGCGGTCATGCACCGGGAGCGGACAGGAAATGTCGCGCGCCGCGAGATGCTCCATCAGCGCGAGGAAATAGGGCAGGTCCTTTCGCGCCACGCGCTTCTCGTAGAGCGTGAGGATGTAGCGCCCGGCTTGCGTTTGAACGAGATAGTTCGAGTTCTCTACGCCTTCGGCGATCCCTTTGCAGGAAGTCAGCGCGCCAATGTCATAGCTCGCGATGAAGGCATCAAGCTCTTCGTCGGCGACCTCGGTATAGACTGCCATGCTATGTCGAGGGCCCGTCGCGAAGTTGACGGGGCAGCTTGAAGGCGATGTTCTCCTCTGCCGTGACCACGCTTTCCACGTTCGCGGCGAAGCGCGCCTTGAAGGCGTCGATGATCTCGTTGACGAGCACTTCCGGCGCCGAGGCGCCTGCGGTGATGCCGACGCTGCGGATGCCGATGAACTCGTTCCAATCGATCTCGCCCGCGCTCTGCACGAGCATAGCGTGCGGGCAGCCTGCGCGCTTCGCCACCTCTACGAGGCGCACCGAATTCGAGCTGTTGGGCGAGCCGACCACAATCAGCCGGTCGCATGCGCTCGCGATGCGCTTCACCGCGTCCTGGCGGTTGGTGGTGGCGTAGCAGATGTCGTCCTTGCGCGGGCCGTTGATGCGCGGAAAGCGCTCCTGCAGCATCTCGACGATGGCGCGGGTATCGTCGACTGAGAGCGTGGTCTGCGTGGTGTAGGCGAGGGCGTCCTCGTCCTTCGGAGTGAAAGCGCGGGCGTCGGCGATGGTCTCGATGAGATGCACCGAGCCTTCCGGCAATTGCCCCATAGTGCCGAGCACCTCGGGGTGTCCGGCATGGCCGATGAGCAGCACCTCTCGCCCCACGGCGTGATGGCGCTCCGCCTCGATATGGACCTTGGAGACGAGGGGGCAGGTGGCGTCGAGATAGAAGAGATTGCGCCTGGCGGCCGCGGCCGGGACCGATTTGGGCACGCCATGGGCTGAGAAGATCACCGGCGCCTCAGTGTCCGGGATTTCGTCCAATTCTTCCACGAAGATGGCGCCCTTGGCCTTGAGGGATTCCACCACGTGCCGGTTATGGACAATTTCATGGCGCACATAGACGGGCGCGCCGTATTTGGCGAGCGCGAGCTCGACGATCTGGATGGCCCGATCGACCCCGGCGCAGAAACCGCGCGGCGCTGCGAGATAGATGGTCAGCGGGAGGAGGCCAGCTTGGGGCCTGAACTCTTGGCACATGCCAGTCATGTTCGTCCCGGAATCGATGTTAAGCGGCTGAAAAGGCGCCCAAGTCGGCCCTTGTCGGACCTTAGGACTGGGGGTAGTTTGACAGCCAATTTTCGAGAAACCGGCTGCCACGACCTCATTCAAGCCTTCGCGGGTCTTGCCCCGCGGCATATCAGGCGGGGAGGCCCGGCGTGTCAAGCTGAGGACGGGGACAAGTTGAGGCGGTCTTGCGCTCTTTGGCTCTTGCCGTATTGCCGGGCGGCGAGCTTGTTGCTCATGCCACTCCTGCTCTCGGCTTGCGCCGTCTCCAGCATCTCCAGCCCGTTCAAGTCGAGCGACGAGGAGCTGCAGCCGCTGCCGCCGAGCCAGAATGGGATGCTCGACAAGGCGAAGGCGGACGCTCCGAGGATCGAATCGGGAACGGCCGGCGACAGTCTGCATTGTCCGCAGGTGGTGGCTTGGCCGCATGACCGGCTCTTGACCATCTACGCCGGCGGGGAGGTGGGCAACACCCAGGCCATCATGCACCGCGGCGAGATCACCAAGCTTTCCCGCCAGTGCCAGATCTATGGCGACCGGGTGACGGTCAAATACGGCTTTGCCGGCCGCGTGCTGCTCGGGCCAAAGGGCAAGCCGGGCCAGGTGACGATGCCGATCAGCATCAAGGTCGCCGATGCCGACCGCAAGGTGCTCGCCAACGACAAGGCGAGCGTGTCGACCATCGTTCCGACGGAGAATCCGGTCGGCTATTTCTCCATGGTCAAGGAGATCACCTTCCCGATGACCATGGGCATGCGGCCTGAGGACTACAAGGTGTTCGTCGCCTTCGAGCGTACTCAGGCAGGGGCCGGGTGATCGGCTGGTGGCGCGGCTTCGGCATTTGCTTCGGCGGCGCGCGCCCGTGACGGCAATCGCATCCCCTTGACCATGGCGTAGATCACTGGGATCACGACCAGCGTGAGGACGGTCGATGAGACCATGCCGCCGATCATCGGCACGGCGATGCGCTGCATCACCTCCGCGCCCGCACCGTGGCTCCACAGGATTGGCAACAGCCCCGCCATGATGGCGGCGACCGTCATCATCTTGGGACGCACGCGCTCGACCGCCCCCTCCATGATCGCGCCATACAGATCGTCGTGGGTGAAGGTCCGTCCTTCGGCGATGCAGTCGCGCTTGGCGTTCCTTCAGCGCATTGTCGAGATAGATCAGCATCACGACGCCGGTCTCGGCGGCGACGCCGGCAAGGGCGATGAAGCCAACGGCGACGGCAACCGAAAAGTTGAAGCCGAGCCACCACATCAGCCAGAAGCCGCCGACCAGGGCGAAGGGAACCGAGAGCATGACGATGAGCGTCTCCGTCACCCTGCGGAAGTTGAGGTAGAGCAGCAGGAAGATGATCAGGATGGTGACCGGGACCACGATCTTGAGCCGCGCCTCGGCGCGCTCGAGATATTCGAACTGGCCGCTCCAGGTGACATAGTAGCCCGGCGGGAATTGCACCTCGCTCGCCACCGCCTTCCGCGCCTCGGCAACATAGCCGCCGAGGTCCCTGCCGCGCAGGTCGACAAAGATGTAGAGCGCGAGCTGAGCGTTCTCGGTGCGAATGCTCGATGGTCCCTGGGCAGGCTGACCTTCGCAACCTCGCCGAGCGGCACGGTCCCGCCATCCGCGGTCGGAATGAGCACCTCCGTGGCTATGGCTTCCGGATCGCTTCGGTAGTCGCGCGGATAGCGAATGCTCACGGTGTACCGCTCCCGTCCTTCGACGGTGGTGGTGACGGGCTCGGCGCCGAGCGCCATGGCGATAACGTTCTGCACGTCGCCGACCATGAGCCCATATCGCGCAAGCTGCGCCCGGTCGGGATCGACATTGAGGTAGTAGCCGCTGATGGCGCGCTCGGCATAGGCACTGGTGGTGCCTGGCACTTTGCGGAGCACGGCCTCGATCTGCCTGGCGAGCTTCTCCATCTCGGCCAGATCTGTCCCATACACCTTGACGCCGACCGGCGTGCGAATGCCGGTCGAGAGCATGTCGATGCGCGCCTTGATCGGCATGGTCCAAGCGTTGGAGACACCGGGGAATTGCAGCTCCTTGTCCATGTCGGCCACGAGCTTGTCGACGGTCATGCCGGCGCGCCATTCATTCTCCGGCTTCAGATTGATCACGGTCTCCACCATCTCGGTCGGAGCCGGATCGGTGGCGGTCGCGGCGCGTCCGGCCTTGCCCCACACCGACGCCACCTCGGGGAAGGACTTGATGATCTTGTCTTGGGTCTGAAGCAGCTCTGCCGCCTTGGTGACCGAGATCCCAGGCAGGGTGACGGGCATGTAGAACAGCGTGCCCTCGTTGAGGGTCGGCATGAACTCGCTGCCGAGCTTGGAGGCCGGCCATAGACTCACGGCAAGGATCAGAATCGCGAGCGCGATCGTGTCTCCCTTGAATCGCAGGGCCAAGCTGATCACCGGGCGGTAGAGCCAGATCAGAAGTCGATTCAAGGGATTGCGACGCTCGGGGATGATGCGGCCCCTGACGAACAGCATCATCAGCGCCGGCACCAGCAGAACCGAGAGGAAGGCCGCGGCGCCCATGGCGAAGGTCTTGGTGTAGGCGAGCGGCTTGAACAGGCGGCCTTCCTGCGCCTCGAGGGCAAAGATCGGCAGGAAGGAGACGGTGATGATGAGCAGGCTGAAGAAGAGCGCCGGCCCCACCTCGACGGCGGCCTCGATCAGCACCTCGCGGCGCGGCTTGTCCGGCGGCGCTTGCTCAAGCCGCTTATGGGCGTTCTCGATCATGACGATGGCGGCGTCCACCATGGCGCCGATGGCGATGGCGATGCCGCCGAGGCTCATGATGTTGGAGCTCAGGCCGAGCAGCCACATGCAGATATAGGCTATCAGCACGCCGAGCGGCAGCGTGATGATGGCGACGAGGGCGCTCCGCGCATGCAGCAGGAAGATGACGCAGACCAGCGCCACGATGGCGCTCTCCTCAAGAAGCGTCCGCTTGAGCGTGTCGATCGCGCGATAGATCAGGTCGGAGCGGTCGTAGACGGCCTCGACGCTCACGCCTTCGGGTAAGCTCGGCGCCATCTCCGCGAGCCGGTCCTTTACGTTCTGGATGACTGACAGGGCGTTCTCGCCATAGCGCTGGAGCGCGATGCCCGAGACGACCTCTCCTTCGCCGTCCATCTCGGTAATGCCGCGGCGCTCATCGGGCGCCAGCTCGACACGGGCTACGTCCTTCAGCAAAACCGGCACGCCGCCGGCGCTCTTGACCACGATCTGCTCGAGGTCGGCGATGGTCTTGATGTAGCCGCGGCCGCGCACGGCAAATTCGGTCTCCGCGACTTCAATCGTCCGGCCGCCGACATCCATATTGCTGTCGCGGATGACATCGCGAATTTTCGACAGCGGGATGCCGAGAGCCTGCAGCCGGCGCGGATCGATAACGACGCTGTATTGCTTGACGAAGCCCCCTGCGCTCGCAACTTCGGCTACGCCTCCGGCCTTGGCCAGGCCGAAGCGAATGAACCAGTCTTGAATGGTGCGGAGCTCCGCAAGGCTCTTCTGGCTTCCGCGAACGACATATTGGTAGACCCAGCCGACGCCCGTCGCGTCTGGACCGAGGCTCGGGGTCACGCCCGCAGGAAGACGCCGCGCGGCAGAGCTCAAATATTCGAGCACCCGCGACCGCGCCCAATAGAGGTCGGTGCCGTCCTCGAAAATCACGTAGACGAAGGACACGCCGAAGAAGGAGAAGCCGCGCACCACCCGCGATTTCGGCACGGTCAGCATTGCCGTGGTCAGCGGGTAGGTGACCTGGTCTTCGACCACTTGCGGCGCCTGGCCGGGATATTCGGTGTAGACGATGACCTGCACGTCCGAGAGGTCGGGGATGGCATCGAGCGGCACCCGCGAGACAGCATAGATGCCGGCGAGCGTTACGAAGATCGTGGCCAGGCCGACGAGTAACACGTTCCGCGCCGACCAGCGGATGATGGCGGCGATCATGGCTTCGTCTCCTGCTGAGTGAAGCTTTGCAGCGCCGCCCGTAAATTGCTCTCGGCGTCGATAAGGAACGTGGCGGAGGTGACGACTTCCTCGCCAACCTTCAGTCCGTCCACGATTTCGACATAGCCCTCACCACGACCGCCAAGCTTCACGGCGCGCGGCTCGAAGCGACCCTCGCCCTTGGCCACGAGGACCACCTGGCGCGTGCCGCTGTCGATCACCGCATTGGCGGGGACCGCTGGTACCGGCACTGCGTCGCCCGCGTTAAGGACGACATCGGCATACATCGAGGTCTTGAGCTTCCCCTCCGGGTTGGGGATTTCGATCCGCAGCGGCACGGTGCGGGTCCCTGGCTTGAGCTCTGGGTAGATGAAGGTCACCTTGCCCTCGACAGGCGCGCCAAGATCGGCGCGGACTGTCACCTTTGCGCCGCCGCCGACGCCGATCGCCCCGATGTCGGATTCGGCCACATCGGCGATGATCCACACCCGCGAGTGATCGGCGATGCGGTAGAGCTCGTCCCCCGCCTTGACCTGTTGGCCATTGATGACCTTCTTTTCGATCACGTCGCCGGTCGCAGGGGACGGCCAATCGATGGTCCGTGGGTTGGTGTTGGTCTTGCGCACCTCGTCAATGCGGCTTTGCGGGACGCCGAGGTTCCGCAACCGCAGCATGGCGCCTTCAAGACGCTTGTCCACCTCGGGACCGGTTCTCTGCCCCTCGGTGCGCATGGCGACGATCAGGTCCGATTGCGCTAACTGAATCTGCGAGCTGTAGAGGCGGAAGAGCGGCTCGCCCTTCTTGACGTGCTGACCGGTCTTGTTGGCGAAGAGCTCCTCGATATAGCCGTCGGAGCGCACGGTGACGATCGTCAGCAGAGCCTCGTCGTGCTCGACCCTGCCGACGGCACGAACGGAGCGGCGGATCGGCCTGGCCTCGACCTTTTCGGTCTTCACGCCGGTGCGCTGGATCTTGTCGAGGCTTACTTTGACCGTCCCCGCGCTCTCATGCTCGTCGGCATAGACCGGGATGTAGTCCATCCCCATGGAGTCCTTCTTCGGCACCGGAGAGGTGTCGGGGGCGCCCATCGGGTTGCGGTAGTAAAGGATCTTCCGCTCTGCTTTCGCTGGCGCGGAGGGCTCGACAACAGTAGTCGCCGTCATCGTTTCGGAAGGCCGGGAGTAGTAGAAACTCCCCGCTGTTCCGGCAGCGATGCCAATCGCCAGAATGACGATGAAGCTGTACAGACGCCTCATTGCGCGTCTCCAATTCCTCATGCGTGATGATCTGACCGAGACGACTCACGTCTCGGCGCATGCGCGCAGAACGAGAGCCCTCGGGCTCACGCCAGGCGCCACATCTTCAGGAGGTTCAGACGCGGGGAGGCGGTAGCGGCGGATTATCCGAAGGAGAGGGCAGGCCCGGAACGATGAGAGCGGACCTCTCTAAGATGGCAGACGTAACCATGAACACTAAGGGTGCCGACATGGCGCCAGAGTAATTGAAGCATTTGAGGGCGCAACCGGCTATCGAGCCGCAATCGTTCGTTTTTTTCTCGCACGGCTTGTCGTGAGGGCAGCATTCGCCCTCACCGGCGGCCTGCGACATGTCGTGGGACATTGCGACGGACATTGCGGCCCGCGCCATGCCGCTCCCGATCGGAAGCGCCGCCACCGAAAGCGCAACGACAGCAACGAAAATGGTTCGGATGAAGGTCATGACCTAATGTCTTGATTATCGGCCGGACGGCGGTGCGGTCAAGTGACGGGATCGTGAGAGCCGATACTAGGCTAATGCACTCTAAATACTGCCAAAATAACCGCCGGCGACGGACCGCGCTTCAGTTCGTACGGTTTACCGGGACTTTCAGGTGCACCTGCGGAAAATATTCTCTAAGCAATCGCCGGTTCCACCATTGACCCTCGGCTTTGTCGCTGCATATTCCTGCCATTCGACACCGTCTTGCGATCCTTCCATGACGATCTCGCGCCGGTTGGTGGTCATGATGGGCGAACAGGCCGTAGCCGCTGACAGCGTTCAACGGCCTGATCCAGCCGTCGATGGTCCGCGCCCGGGTGAATTTGGCGAGGGCAGGATGCCGTCGCTGCCGATCAGGCCTTGCGCCTGCACGGCGAAGGAGACAAAGGCTGCGAGATAGACGAGTCCAAGCAGCCGCAGGAACAGGGAATGAGACGAGCTCGTAGCGCGGCGGCTCGTAGTTCTTGCCCCAAGACTGATGCGGTAGAAGGCCGAGCGGTGCGCCGCGATGAAGGCGTAGGCCAACTCCGAGTTCGGCGCGAAGCCCAGCACATGCCGATAGAGCTTAAGCCAGAACCGCTTGCCGGGTGCGTGGCTTAAGGTGAGGAAACTCGCCTCCGCGGCGCTGGCGCGGCGTCCGTCAGCTGCGATGTGTTGCACCGCGCGCTGAAACTCGGCCTCTGAAATTTCAGGATATTGCGCCGCGACTTGCTGATAGGGCCGGGAGTCGACGCGGTCGCCGGTGAGCTTCTGCCAATAGCGGGCCCAATAAAAACAGAAGCCGCAATCGCCGTCATAGATCAGGAGCGGCCGCGAGCCGGTGGCCGGCGTTTCCGGGGCAATTGCTGGCTGATCTTGGGATGTCTCTTGCACGTGCACCGACAGCGACTGGCGTCAAGTCACTCTTCGACGTGCCTGATCCTGGGCCAGAATGAGGGCCCTGGCAACGAGCGGGAAAACCTAGTTCAGCTTGGATTTGAGGCTGTCGATGCTCTCGGAGACGAGCTTCTCGGCCTGGTCAGGCGTGAGCTTCGCTGCGATCAGGGCTTGCGCCGCGGCGACCGCGGCGTCGACGGCGACACTCCTCACCTCACGCACGGCTTCCTGCTCGGCGCGGGCGATCTTATCCTCGGCGAGCTTCATGCGGCGCTCGAAATGGTCCTTCACCGATTTCCGCGTCTCGGCGGCGAGCAACTCCGCCTCCTTGGCGGCAAGGGCGATGATGCAGTCGGCCTCGCTCGCGGCCTCGCCTTGCTTGCGGCGATAATCGGCGAGGACCTTCTCGGCCTCTTCCCTCAGGCGGCGCGCCTCTGCCAGCTCCTTGGCGATCTGCGCGGCGCGCGCATCGAGGAGCGTGGCGACCTTCTTGTGTACGCCGAAATAGAACAGCGCGCCCAGAAAGATGAAGAAGGAGACGGCGACCCAGAATTCCGGCGTGCTGAGGAATTCCATGGGTTACTCCTTGCGCACTGCGGCGACCGCGGCGGAAACCTCTGGCTTGCTCGGCGCCATGCCGATCAGGCTGCGCACGATTTCAGAGGCAGTCTCGGAGGCAACTTCGTTCACGTCCTTCAGCGCCGAGGTCTTGGCCTGAAGGATGCGCTTCTCCGCCTCAGCCGATCGTGCGGCAAGGTCGCGCTCGAGCGCGGCGCGCTCTGCTGCCACCTCGTCTTTCAGCTTGTTGTTCGCTTCCTGCGCGATGGCGTGCGCCCGTGCCTTGGCTTCGGCGAGCGCCTGCTCGTAGGCGGCGATGGCCTCCTGCGTCTCGCGCCGGAGCTTGTCTGCCGCCTCGATGTCGCCCGCGATCCGCGCATGCCGCGCCTCGATCACGCTGCCGATCCTGGGCAACGCCACCCGCTTCATCAGCACATAGAGAATGCTGAAGGTGATGACGAGCCAGATGATCTGGGGCGCCCAGTCGAGTGGGTTAAGCTGCGGCATGCGGTTCTCCCGTTACCTTCGAAGGTAACGCTAGAACACGAACAGGATGATCAGCGCCACCACGAGGCCGAACAGGCCGGTGGCTTCGGCCAAAGCGAAGCCGAGCAGAAGGTTGGCGAACTGCCCAGGCGCCGCCGACGGATTGCGGAGCGCGCCTTGCAGGTAGTTGCCGAAGATCGTGCCGATGCCGACGCCCGCGCCGACCAGCGCGATCGAGGCAAGACCTGCGCCGATCAATTTCGCTGCTGAAGGATCCATTTCGTATCTCCCCTAAAGGATGCGGTTGAAGGTGATTTCGTATGCCCCGCCTCAATGGTGCATATGCAGCGCATCGTTGAGGTAGATGCAGGTGAGGATGGCGAACACATAGGCCTGAAGGAACGCGACCAGGACTTCGAGGCCGGTGAAGGCCACCATGAAGGCTAGCGCCGCCCATCCGCCGAGCAGTCCGAGCGCCACGACGAAGGCGCCGAACACTTTCAGCATGGTGTGGCCGGCCATCATGTTGGCGAAGAGCCGCACCGACAGGCTGATGGGGCGCGTGAGATAAGAGATAACCTCGATGACCACGAGCAGCGGCAGCATCACGAAGGGCACGCCGGAGGGCACGAAGAATTTCAAGAACTTCAGCCCGTGCTTCCAGAAGCCGATGGCGGTCACGCCGAGGAAGATGAAGGCCGCAAGCACGAAGGTGACAATGATGTGGCTCGTCACGGTGAAAGAGTAGGGCAGCATGCCGAGCATGTTCAGCGTCAGCACGAACATGAAGAGCGTAAACACGAAGGGGAAGAATTTCATCCCCGCGGTGCCGACATTGTCGCGCACCATGCTGGCAACGAACTCGTAGGAAAGCTCGGCGACCGACTGGAGCCGCGACGGCACTAGCGAGCGGTTGCGCATGGCATAAAGGGTGAAGAGCGTGATCACGCAGGCCGCGATCACCATGAACAGCGCGGAGTTTGTGAAAGAGGCGTCGAAGCCGAACCACTCGAACGGGACGAGCCGCTTGATCTCGAACTGGTGCATCGGGTTGGGCAGGCCGCCTTCGGCGCCATGCGCCGTGTGCTCGACATGCTCCAGTCCCGGCGGTTCGCCCCCGTGCTCTGCTGCTTGCGCCTCGAACAAATCAATCGCTCCTAGTCGTCGTCAGCGTCCGGCGGGAGATCCTTGCCTGGCAGCGGTCCCGCTGCCACCTGCCGCCGTTGCGCAGTCCGTATCACGTTCATGATCCCGGCGGCGCCCCCAAGGAGGAGGAACACCACCATCAGGATCGGGGCAGTACCAAGCCAACGATCAAGCGCCCAGCCAATGAAGCCCCCGACGGCGACGCCGCCGATCATCTCGGTCGAAAGCTTGAGCGCCTCCCCCATCGCCGTGCCCCGATTTGGCGGTTCGGAAGACGGTGGCTCGTGCCGCTCCCGCGCGCCACGGACCTTGTCCTCCAGATCGTGCAAACGCCGTTTAATGGCCTCGGTCTCGCGGTCATCTTTGCCGCGTCCGGGCTCGTGAACGGCTCCCGCCATATCGCTGCTCGATCTTTGGGGAACGGCTAAAAAGGGCCGGTTGGCCCCAAGCTTGCGGCGCACCTTAGAGTTAGGGATTTGGGCCTGTCAAGGACGGGAATCGGGGCTGAATACCGCCGTGATCTGGGTCAGAATGACGGTCTGAAGCACGCGATCTTGACCGACCGAGAGACATCGCTCGATGAGTGTCTCAGGCTCCAGGCTTCATGTATGGCGCCGCAAGGCAGCGCCCTCGCGGATTGCGACTTCTATCACTCCATGATCAGCCCGGGGGTGGGGAAGATCATCGGCCTGTGGGACTTACGCCAAACCGTCGACGACTATCTCGGCCGCATCGATTTCGCCGGAAAGCGCGTCCTTGAGATTGGACCTGCGAGCGGCTTCCTCGCCATCGAAATGGAACGGCGCGGCGCGGACGTGGTGGCCGTCGAGCTCCCGGAAGGCATCGGCTGAGACTTCGTGCCGTTTCCGGAAACGTTCCTTGCCCCGATCAGGAAGAAGCAGATCGCTGGCATGCCGCGCCTCAAGAACAGCTTCTGGTTCATCACGCGGCAAACAAATCAAAGGCGACGCGCATCCACGCGGACATCTACAACCTGCCGGAGATCGGCGAGTTCGACGTCGCAGTGTTGGCCTCGGTGCTCCTGCATTGTCAGTGCCCGACAAAAATCATCTCCCAATGTGCAAAGTGTTGCAGGCCCTTCGACAAGACCGGCCGCTTCGCGTCTCGTTGAACCTCTGACTGCTCTACCGCCGGAGATCGCGAATGTCCGCTCGTGGCACAAAGCCGACATAGCGAATGAACTCTGCGATGTCCGCTAATGACCCAAAGCGGACATTCCAACGCGTGTGCCGGACCGACTTTCGTGGCGGAGTAGCTAGAACGGGCGCCGTTTTTTGCGTCTCGGTATCATCTTCGCCCATTTGGCTGCTCGATGCTTCTTTTCTTGCACGACCTCAGGCGGCTCATCGAAGCCCGCACGGCTACTGTAGAACACCAAGGCCATAAGACCGAAGCCAACTAGGAGGGTAACGAAGATACCGAGACCCAACATCAGCCAGCCCCAAGCAGGCATAGCGACGTCGCCTGCTAATACCCATCCATAGTGGCCGACGAAAACCGCTCCAGCCAGGATGGCGAGAAGCAGAATTGTTACCAATGCACCTTGCATCGCGTTCGCAGCTTACTGTTGGCTCTCCTTTGGGGCTTCCTCGCCGTGCCCTTGATGGGCACCATAGATCAAGTTTGTTTGCTGATGAACTCATGAAGAGTGTGGCGTGTCGGCTTGGAGCCTGTGTCGGAGCAAAACTTTTTGAACGCATCAGGCTCGACCTCGACGTCGCAGGCTCCTTCGTATGTCAAGCACTTGACCGCATCCTCGCGCTTCGACTTTTCGATTCTCGCGACCCATTGGTCGTGCCCGCACGGGGGGAGCGGGGCTTCTGGCGTTCCATTGGGGGGGAACCTGTGATGGGGGGGGAATCCATCGCTGTCCAACACATAGCACGGAGATCTGCCTTCGTTGGATGAACTTTTCGTCACACCGGGCGACGACGAGTTACACGCCGTGCTCAGTTTTTCACGGTAGTGGATCGTCTCACCACGTCGTGGGCTATGTTTAAGTCCTCGCGGCTAACGGATGTGAGATGGTGCCACCCGAAGCTTACGGTGGTGGTGAAGCATTTGGCGGGGAGCAAGATGCTCCGCCACGCTACGGTAAGAGCGTTAGTTCAATAGCGTCGGTTCGAGAGGGAGAAAGCGGACGATTTTTTGAGCGGCTTGATGATCGTCGGGATCGCTGCGGCGCACTTCCGTTCCAGTGATGACGCCGCTTGTCCATGTTGGACGTGCGTATTCCCATCCAAACCAGACGGGGATACCCACCACGAGTGCAGCGATGGCCAGAACGGGAGCCCCTGCGCCATAAGATAAAGGCGAGCACGAGAATCGCGAGCAGGACGATGTAACCGATAGACAGCCAAGCCTGGAGCATGGCTCAAATCTCACCGCAGATGAGACTCGAAACGATCGAGCCGCCCGCTCCGCGAGCCAGCCTTAGTTTACAGGAATGCTCGGTCGTTCTCGACCTGCGTTCCGAGGTGAATGCCGTGGAATACGCGAAGCATGGAATTTAGCGCTTAAAGAAAGAAGCCCGGACGGTGGATGCCAGGGCTTCTTCCACTCTTGCAAGGAGAGCGGGTAATGGCAGGGAAACCATCATCCACGGTCTAATTACCTCGCTATAGATTAAACAAGGGCATTAAGAAGCCCCGGCGCTCGGGGGGATGTCAGGGCTTCTGTGCTTCTGCGCCGATGTCCACAAGGGCAAGTCCGCCGCGTCGGCTGTCATCCGCATCGACCATAGTGGCGACCATCATGGCGGTCGGGGCACCGCGAGCGGAAGCGATGCGCGATTTCAAGTTGATGATCTTATAGCGGAGGCAAACTGCATGGATGAGGTACTTGTTTCGAAAGTGATAGAGAAGATCAGTCAGACCGGCACTGCGTTCCTGGACATAATTCACCTTGCCGATTTGCACTTAGAGGATGGCAAGCCGCTTGATCTGCCGAAAATCCGAAAGGAAGCCGAGACCGGCTTCAAGAATATGGAAGAGCTGAACGCGGCCTTTGCGAAGCTCGTTAATCCCGATGTGGGTTAGGGTGGACGATCTGCGCGGCTGACGCGACGCGGAGAGGCGTTAGCCCGAATGGCCAATGAACGACGACGGCGGCAAGGAGGGAAAAATCCACCACGGCGGCAATCCCGTTCTGACGGCCGCCGCCCTAGGTGCTGCGCCAAGCCGCACGGCTTGCATTAGGCCGTGTACTAATAAATCGAGCGAAGCAGCGGTTGGTCACTGTCCGCTTTGCCCCCAAAAGCGGACATGCTCAGAGTGGGCAGCGATGTCCGCTAAGTGCCAAAAGCGGACTTCGTGGAGGCACAGCAAACCAGACGATCAAAGGATGGTCTCTGTCACTACCGGGGTGTAGAATCTAAAAGCGGTAAGCGGTGGGCACTCTTCTCTAGAGGAGAAGACTCACATGAATCGCAGAAGCTTTATCCTCACCATTCTTGCCACCGGGTTTTTCATCGCCAATGCCACGCTGGCCCCAGACCTCGGCACCGCCCAGACGGACAAGCTCAAAACGGCCATGGCAGATTTGAAAGCGAGGGCTGAGAAGATTGGAGCTCCGAAGGTCGAAGGGAAAGACCTATATTTCGGCTCTACGAAAGTGGATAACTCGGTTGTTGACGCGGTCGCAAAGGAACATGGTGGAGCGGCAACGATCTTCGTGAAATCTGGCAACGATTACGTGCGCGTTGCCACGACCGTAAATAAGGAGGATGGTTCCAGTGCTGTTGGTACCGCCCTGGACGTAAAGAAAGCCGCTATTTCAAGGCTCAACAATGGCGAAGCGTACTATGGATACGCGACCGTTTTCGGCAAGACTTACGACGCTGGATATGAGCCCATTAAGGACTCATCTGGTGGAGTCATCGGGGCTTACTTTGTCGGCCAGCCAAACTAGACCCTAACATTGGCAATCAGCCCCCAGGCTGGTAGAAGCCCCGGCAGTCGTGTGAGCCGGGGCTTCTTGTTGCAGCGAGGTTTTCTTCCACCACGCCACGCTTCTTCTTTGGCCAACAAGAAGCTTAGGCCGTCGTGCGGGAGACCGTTAGACCGCTCTCTCCGGCTCGGTTCGGTGGCGTCTCAGTAGTACTGAACGCAAAAGCCTTCACTCCATGCCGCACACCTGCGGTAGGCTCGGCCAAAGTGGGTGGGGGTCCCTTGTTTAGACGCGTAAGTTTTTCGTGATTTTTTGGCCTTGTAGGCTTTGCGTGGTTTTTTTGATTTGAAGGAGCGCGCTGGCTGTTCCGACACCTCATCGTCCTCGCTTGCTAGTGCGCCTTCTGAAGAATTCAGCTCCAGTCGCGTTCGGATTCTCGACGGTGATATGCTCCTGGTGGACAGCCTTCCCGGAAGGTTGCAGGATCACGCACTCTCACCCAGCCGAGTTCCCGTTTAACGAGTTGCATTGGTGTTCCGGCCGCGCCATAGCCGAGGATGGCTGACGATATGGAAGGAGCGCTATGCACTGAAGCGCCGCGAAGTAACTGACCCCATGGGTGGTGCAATTGCTCGGTGTTAACGGAAGGCAGCGTGTTCGTGGCTAAGCTATTCGATCGAGGTTCTGGCGCGTCCGGCTCGGAAGTTTGACTTGTGGTTAGCGCTTGGAGGTTTTCCTTGGGCAGCACCTTTGAAGTTGATTCTTAAGTCGTCCCCTTTGTTGTAGGTCCAGTTGTTGTTGACCCTGGTTCAATGGCTGCTACCCCGTGCTTCGGTAGGTGACGCTCATCTAGGGGGAAGGTAAAGGTGCTTGCGGCACACGGCGCACGGGGCGATCATTGACGCCAATGGCAAGCTATCCGCTAACCCTGCGCTGAGACTGGAACGAGAGGCCGCCCAGACTTTTCTTTCCACCATGCGTCTCCTCAATCTCGACAGTGCGAGGAGGAGACCGATAGGCCGACCGGGACGACCGGTGGGCGCTAGCTTGGAGACAGTCGAGGCCATCAGAAATGGCGCCGGTCGATGGTGAGGAAGGACTGGCGCGACCGTGATCGATGCCTTGCGTTGATGCAGCGCTATGTCGAGGTCGGATCAAAGCTGCCCAGCGTTGACGACATCCAAGACGATCCACACGAAGCGCTGACAACCGCCAAACTGATCATGGGTGAACTCAACGAGATCAGGGCGAAGATCGAGTCCTTCAAGGTCCGCTGAGAGGAAGGGGTGTTGCGAAAAAGAAGAAGCCCCAGAGAGACGACCACCTTGCCGGGGCTTCTTCCCCATGAGCACGGGCCTGGGGCCGGCCTGACCCAAGCCACCGAAATACTACCACCCCGGAGGACGCCTACAAGAGGAGGTGCGCCGCTCTGGATTGCCACAATCGTGAAGCACTGTAACGCATTGGCCCACACGCGGATCAAACGAAATAGTTGTCGTGGCGGCGACAAAATTCCTGCCATTCCTCTTGGCTAAACTGACGACCCGCGGCAACCTCGGCGAGAACCTCGAAGTACGCCTCACGCGGCGCGCCGGGGGCGAAAAGAATGAGCATCGACGCCGGAGCGGGCAAGTCGTTGCGAAAGCCGTGCACACCGCCCTCGGGCACGTGCAGAAAGTCGCCGGGCGTGGCGTCGATCCAGCGCTCGCCGTTGAATAGTTGCACCGTCCCCGATACGACGAAGAAGGACTCGGACATCGTCCTGTGGAAGTGTGCGGCGGCCCCGGGCGTTCGCGGCCCCATGTCAAACCTGTACAAGCCGAAGCGCCCGTTCGTGGACGCACCGGTTGCCAAGTAGCGCATGACTGTGCTCGAACCGATGGTCAAGTCGGGCTCTGCGCCCGCCACGCGAAGCTTCGCGCTGACTTCGCCTTGGTCGCCGAAATAGCGGGGATCGGGATAGGACATCGGTCACTGCTCCAAACTCACTGCCGCCATGTCCGCTTTTGGGGGGTGATTCAGACGTGCAGATTGACCACGCGAATGTCGGCATCGTGCCAATCGCTGACATTGGTCCGTCACCGACGCCGAGATTACTCCACGAAATGCCGCTTCGCGGACATTAACGCAAGTAGGCCACGTAACGGTTTGCAGGCCATTCATCGGCCAGGCGCGCTATGGCAGAATCAAACAAGGCTCGAAGTTCGTTATTGGCAACGCCGCCCTTTATCCCTGCACTCTCTTTTCAACGATAAAGCTCAATACCAGGAGCGTTACTGGCCAAATAGCTAGCCAAATTCCCAAGCGCTCTGCATGAGCTTCTTGAAGGACCGCTCTTAATGCAGGATCGTTAACACCGCTAAGGACTGGCCTCATGGGTTCCAATTCTGGCCCGAAGTACCATATCAGCCACGCAAGCGGGATAGAGATAATTCCCAACCAAAACAAAACTTCAGGTAACAATTTCATCTTTTCCTCCTCTGGCCGTGTTGCAGAACGTGGTCATCCGAATACTCGTTGTTACCGAAACTAACTCGTCGTGCTCGAAATCCGCAACGGGTCGATGCTGTCGAAAAGCGCTTTTCGGAAATTGGTGCCAGGCAAGACGACCTCAATCTCGCCCCCGCTGACGGTGACAATCAGCCTGTCAGGGTTCAATAATCGACCAGAGGGCTGCCCAATCATCTCTCATTGCCGGTCTAATCAGCATGGAGCGTACATCGATAAGAGGCATGCACTCGTGGGTTCCGTAAAGTGCCAGAAGCAGACAGCGTCCGCTATGGGGGCCCACAAGCGGACGCTTCCATCGACGTACAGTTAGTCCGCTTTTTGACAGGAAGCCGACATACACCGCTCAGCGGACCCCGCGTACGCCATGTAGGCTGTGCGGCGTACATGCAGCGAGACGATGTACTACATCAACATAGAGAGCCCCACCGGCCACCCTCTTGCAATCAATTGCAAGGACAGGGACCCGTCGCCGCCCTCGCCCCTTTAAATCTTCGTAGGCGTTGGGGGGACTCTTAGCCGCCTTAGAGAGGCTAACGTACTCGATAGGGGTTTGATTTTGGCCTCTTTTTCGAAAAGGAGAGAGTCCGAAGCTGTCCCTCGGACTCTTAAGACCGCCCCAATCGTGCAATTAACTGCAACGTCAAAACCACTAACTCATGGCCGTCAGAAGACGCGCGTTACTGGGGCTATAAGGAAGCACAGCTGCGCCCTGAGACGCTGCGCAATGCAATCTCCCTTCAACTGCTCTGTGTCCTGCTTCCCGTTGCAGGGGGAAGCCAGAATCTCGGTTGGCTTAGCTCTTTGCACCGTGCTTCGCCTCACACCCTAGGCACAATCTCCTTCCTGATCAATTCGGACGCTTTGTCATCGGCCTCCGTCGCCTCTATTCGCGCCAAACACGGAGCTCGGCCTAGCCGGTAGCGATGGGCTAGAGTTCTAAGGCGAGGGTGCGTGGACGGCTGCTTGGGGACTGAGGGTTCTAGGCGAAGTCGCCCGTGAATTGTTGGCCATTCGGCTTCGATCCGACCAAGCAGACCACCTTTTGAGCCAATTGTGCATCGCACCATTTATGTTGCATCGCACAATACAATCGACTATAAGGGCTTTCGCTCCCGGTTCTCTTTCTGGCCAACTCAGGCACTTAGTAATCCATCCCACCCATGCCGCACAAACCGATAGCCTCATTTCACTCGCTTTCGTAAAAGGTCTTGCCGTGGGTGTCTCTTTGGCGAAGGACACTCTCGGCGGCAGCTGCCGCAATGGCGCTTGTCTGGATCATCCTATCGAAAATTCTTCGGTGTCTTCTCGCGTCCAGCGATGTGGGTTTTGCATCCACTTGGTCGCATAGCTACAGAGATACGCGCACCACATCCATGGCGTGTTCAGCGTGTCATCGACTTCCTGGCCCCATTGACGATCCTGATAACGCCTCTCTTTCAACACATCCTCGAATACCTTTTGCTGCCAGCGTGACTCTGGGGGGTGTCGCATGGTCGGTCCTTTACGCGCTGGACAGAGCATGATGGCACCGACCGAAGCGGATGCCGAGCGCGTCCATCAATCGATCGTGGGATCTACGTCATCGTCCTTGTCCTCGCTAAGGCGGCCCGCCGCCGCCTCTAGCGCAGCCTCAATCCGAGCGGCCTGCTCCAAATGACCGTGCGACCGCAGAAAGCGCATACACAAATGGATCGAGTTGAACCCCAAATAGGTTTTTATCTGGCTGCCGACTGCCTCGTGCCAGGATTTGTTGTTTAGCGCCTTCTGCATCTCTGCAAGAATGCGTTCGGTGAAGGGGCGTCTCGCAGTTGTCGTCGGGCGTAACAACAGTCCTGCAAGAGCTTCACAGCAATCGTCCGCCAAGTCTTTCGCCTCGGCTGCCGTGGGGATGATGTCCGTCATATCTGTCTCTCCGTCAGACTGTGTAGCAGAAAAGGAAAGACCGGGACGCCCCAGTTCAGAAGAGCGCCCCTCCGCTGCTTGCTGACACGGCGCTGACACAGAAGTAAAAAAGTAAGGGCACCAACGCGGTGCCCTTAAAATTTACCAGCCACCGCGACACCGCCCTTGATGAGGACAGAGGCGGCTAAACGGAAATGCTCCTTCTGTTGGCGGACGGTGTTTGCGGCCAAGGGGCCCTTCGGCGCAACCGTCATCAATCTTGCGGCCCGTCTGTGCGACGAGGCACGGGACGGACTTCCGAAAACAACAGGGCGGGAGCGCGGAAAGAAAGCGGCGCTCGAACGAAAATTCTGCGGCACCTTAGCTAGTGATTTGAGGATTTGCCATTGTCGGTTGCTGCGATCACCTTCTGAGAGATGCGCAGATGTCCACACATGGCACGAAGAAGACCGAACCAATCGCCTCATGCGGACATACGGCCACATCACCTGTGATCTGAGTTCAGGCAATTTTCCGCGCATGGCAGGTTGAAATCGAGGACGTCCACTCCGAATAAGAGGCGGGGCTGGTAGGAGGGACCATGACACGGTTTCTGTTGTTCCTGAGCCTGGTCGGTGCTGCGATCTACGCGCTACTGATTTTCACCCACAATGTCTTAACGGACGGCAAGGCAGAAAATACCTACGCTGGGCAAACTCAGCCCAATCAGCCAGCCAAGCACCTGAGTTCATGGGACGCTTACCTTCCGACCCCGTCTTCAAACAAAAATCCGCAATTGGCTGTCGCTCAGCTATCCACTCAATTGCCGCCTCAAACTGATGAGCCTCGGCAAAGTGATGAGCCTAGCCAAAATTCGGAGCGCGGCGCAGACCAACTTGCTGCATCAGAGAATAGCGCGACATCTGTGCCGAACCAAAGCCGGTTGAGTTAGCTAAGGTCGTGCTTGCCGCGCTTCGGCCCATCACCACTGAACAATTGTGATGCCGCTTGCCCGGCGGAAGACTATGCTTGCCGGGGTGGTATCTCACCCGCCGCACCATCAGTTCAGCCTATTGAGCTAGGCGAAATTCATCGAGAATGACCGCGGAAGAGACCAGGTCGGAAGCCGAAGCCGAGCAAGGGGCGAGTCCGTTTGTGGCGCCGGCCTACGCCATTCGGGAAGTGCCCTTTGATGCGCCCTATAGCTGGCTCGCGGCCGGCTGGCGCGACATGTGGCGCGTGCCGCGCGTCAGCCTCGCTTATGGCGCGATCTTCGCCGTTACCGGCCTTGTCCTGGCGGTCGGACTGACGCAGGTCGGCCTGCTGTCGCTAATTATCGTGCTGGCGGCCGGTTTCATTCTCGTCGGCCCCTTGCTCGCGGCCGGTCTCTACGAGACCAGCCGCCGCCTGGAAAAGGGCGAGCCTGTGAGCGTGGCGAGCACGTTGCGTGCCGGCTTCTACGGGGGAGGGCAGCTCGCCCACATGGGGCTTCTCTTGATGCTGATCTACCTTGCCTGGGTCGAGATTGCGTTACTGCTCTTCATGCTGTTCCTGGGACCGCAGCCAATGCCGCCGCTTGGCGCGTTCGTTTCGAACCTATTGCTCACGCCGCGGGGATTGGGTCTCTTGATCGTCGGCACCGGGGTTGGGATGGCGTTGGCGGCGACGGTCTTCGCAATTTCGGCGGTTGCGGTGCCGCTGCTGATGGTCGAGCGTGTCGACGTCGTGACGGCGGCGCTGACGAGCATTAGGGCTTGCCGCAAGAATCCGAAGGCCATGGCGCTGTGGGCAGCGCTGATTGCCGGCGCAATGCTCTTCGGCTTTGTGATGCTCTTCTTTGGCCTTGTGATCATGTTCCCGTTAATCGGTCACGCGACCTGGCATGCCTTCCGTGATCTGGTAGAGCGCGGCGACGGATCCTAAGCTGGAAATCCGCTGTCGAGCCTGGTCATCCATGCGACGGACATAAGGAGCGGTAAGTATCGGGAGGGACGGCGTGAACACTTCCTGAGCCAAGCCGAGCTTGCATTCGTTTGCGAGCGTGGCTGCATCGGGCGGACAGAGCCTAGTCGTCATCGGCAAGTTGCTCCAACTCCAATCAAGGCGTTTTCTTCTGCGGTTCGCGTTGTATCAATCCAATGTCTGGAAATCGCGGATGAACGGCGAAAGGCGACTGGCCAAGACCATTCTCGCCAGCTCCTCACGCTTCTTGTCCGAGATATGCACCCAGAGAACCAACCCGCCGTGACCGAGCAAGTCTTCTATTCGCTGCCGGCGCCGCCGCCTCATCCAGATCATCGGGAAGATGCCGAGCGCCGAGCCCAGCGCGCCTCCGGCAATGCCCGCCATTGCTACCGTAGCGAGATCTGCGCCGCTCGCAGCAAAAGCCATCGCCGCGCCGCACGAGGCAACGTAGGTAGGACCGGCGACCATGGCGCCCTGGGCAAGCCCCAAAGAACCCCTATCGACCGGAACCGCGCGGGGAACGTCGGGATCGTCCGCCACCTCGACGACAGTTCGGAGTTCGTGACCGATTATTTTTTCGACCACTTTCCGTGATGGCATGACAGATATTTCGGCGTGGTCGAAGCCAACGATTTGCAATTCCTCGACGACATTATGCAGTTCATTCTCGTCGTCGAAAAAGGCGACGACCTCGCACGTCGTCGAGCCAAGATCGGCCTTCGCATACATCCAGCCGCCTGCGATAAATTGTCGCTCTGCGACACTTAATGTATGATCGGAGGGAAAGGCAAGCCGCCGTAACAAACTAAGAGATAGTGAAACAGCGCTGCAACGCGCTGCGACATCATTCGATTGCGATTTCCGGCCAGTCGGTTACGATATGTTGCGTTCGCC
Source organism: uncultured Alphaproteobacteria bacterium (assembly GCA_963827365.1). GTDB lineage: Bacteria > Pseudomonadota > Alphaproteobacteria > Rhizobiales > Methyloligellaceae > Methyloceanibacter. The sequence continues at coordinate 36,546 of CAWHAX010000019.1, forward strand.
TAAGCCGCTCGACAAGGAAGAACACGCCGGGAAACAGGCAATAGACGGGCCTCCATGAGTCTGCTGAGCTATACGAAAATTACCGTGGCAATTGTGGGATCGGTCGCCTTGGTGGCCGTGTTCCGCTGGATGACGGCTTATAAAGTTCCGGGCGAGACGGAATCGCGCGTCGATCTGGCGACGGCGCAACGGAGCTGGCCGCAGGCCTTGGAATCGGAAGAAGCGCGCGGCAGATTGCTGAGCTATATGCGCAATATGCCGAAAGAGGTCGCCAGCAACGTAGCTCCCGGTGCGACGCCGGCGGCGGCGCGCGGCGGATCTGCCGACACGCCTAGCCCGTGCCGATGTGGCCAAGGGCGAACGCTCGGTTAGCAAATGCGCTATCTGCCATACGATCGAAAAAGACGGGCCGGTTCGGGTCGGACCCAATCTCTGGGGCGTCGTCGGCCGTCCGGTGGCCAAGGCCGCTGGCTTCAGCTATTCGGACGGGATGAAAGAGAAGGGCGAGAAGACTGGAACCTGGGTCCCCAACGAACTTGATACCTTCCTGACCAAACCGGAAAATGTAGTGCCCGGCACACGCATGATTTTCCCCGGGCTGCCCGATCAGCAGGAGCGCGCGGACATCATCACTTACTTGAATACGCAGAGTGACAACCCGCTGCCTGATATGCGCAATATGCCAAAAGAGGCGCCACTGGATCTGCCGACACGCCTAGCCCGTGCCGATGTGGCCAAGGGCGAACGCTCGGTTAGCAAATGCGCTATCTGCCATACGATCGAAAAAGACGGGCCGGTTCGGGTCGGACCCAATCTCTGGGGCGTCGTCGGCCGTCCGGTGGCCAAGGCCGCTGGCTTCAGCTATTCGGACGGGATGAAAGAGAAGGGCGAGAAGACTGGAACCTGGGTCCCCAACGAACTTGATACCTTCCTGACCAAACCGGAAAATGTAGTGCCCGGCACACGCATGATTTTCCCCGGGCTGCCCGATCAGCAGGAGCGCGCGAACGTCATCCTTTATTTGAATACGCAGAGTGACAACCCGCTGCCTCTGCCGAAAGCGCCCGGCTAATGCGCTAAAACCCGAAGAATAGGATCCGCGTCCAGAAGGTGTAGGCCGATTCCATCGACATCAGGCCCACCAGCACCGCGAGCAATAGCGGGGGGACCAAAATGGCATACATCAGGGGTGAGCGCTCCCACCGCATGTGCATGAAGACGGCGACGATCAACCCTGCCTTCAACCACATGAACAGTAAGATCAGAGACCACCTGGCGAGACCGTGGAATCCGAAATAGTCGACGCCATAAGAAAAAGCGCTGAGTACGAACAGCAACCCCCAGATAGCAAAATAAATGCCGAGGGGATGTTGTTGGCCCTGCTTGGAATCGTGGTGAACCTGTTGGGGGAGTGCCTGTGCTGTTGCGTGCCCGTGATCCATTGATGCCTCTCACCAAAGATAGAAGAAAGCAAAGATGAACACCCAGACAAGATCGACGAAGTGCCAGTAGAGACCGGCGATTTCGACGACCTCGTAGTTCCCCTTGCGCTCGTAATCGCCCCGTTTCACCTTGATAGCAATCGTGGTCAGATAGATCACGCCTATCGACACGTGCAAACCGTGGAAGCCGGTGATCATGAAAAAGGCCGAGCCGAACTGCGGCGCGCCCCAGGGATTGCCCCATGGGCGAACGCCTTCCAGGATCAGCTTGGTCCACTCGAAGGCTTGCATGCTCACGAAGGTCGCACCAAAGGCTGCGGTCGCCAGCATCAACAGCATGGTTTTCGTGCGGTCGTGGCGATAGCCGTAATTGACGGCCAGGGCCATCGTTCCGCTGCTGCTTATCAGGATGAAGGTCATGATGGCGATCAGGATGAGGGGTATTTCCTGGCCCCCGATCGTCAATGCAAAGACCTCACTCGCGTTGGGCCAAGGCATGGTGGTGGACGACCGCACCGTCATGTAGGAGGTCAGGAAACAGCTGAAGACGAAGGTGTCGCTCAGGAGGAAGATCCACATCATGGCCTTGCCCCAGTGGACCCTCTTGAACGCCTCCTGATCCCCTGACCAGTCGGCGATGAAACTTTTCAATCCTCGGAGCTCCGCCGCCGGCTCTGCTATTGCGTGGTCTGCCATGGTTGATGCGATCCCTTGCGGAACAGTCTAAGTGCTTCGATGCTCTCTAGGTGACCAGCAGTAAATAAAAGAAAGCAAGCCAAACCACGAGCAGAAAGTGCCAGTAGCTGGCGCACAGATCCACGCTCAGGCTTACCTTGGCGGGCTCAACTCCGTCCCACACTTTGTACGTGGTCCGGCCCCAGGCGACCAAGCCGCCCAGGAGGTGCAGCCCGTGCAGCGTGGTGATCAAGTAAAAGAAGGCGATGGCCGGGTTGGTCGTCAAAAAATAACCGGCATCGGCAAGTTGCCACCACACGATAAGCTGTCCCGCGAGGAAGGCAAAAGCGAAAAAGCCCGCCGTTAAGAGGCCGACCGCCACGCGATCCATCTGTCCCAGGCGTGCGGCAGCCCGTGTGCGCTCGAAGGTGACGCTGCTCAGAATCAGTATCGCCGTGTTCACCCACAACAGCCACGGTTTGGGCGTGGAGCGCCAGTCCAGCCCCTCGCCGGGGTGCCCGACCCCCATCCGCATGAGGTACATGGCAGCGATCAGAGTGAACATGACGGTGGCAACGGCGAAATAAACCCGAAGGCCGGTCGGTGCCGCGGACGGGAAAGCGCTCTCGTCGATGTCCTCGACAATGCCCCGGTCCGTCACCAGCCAAGGCTTTTCGGTCAGCTGCCGGATGATGCCCACGTCAAAACTTTCCTGCCGCGCGGGGCCTCATGTCCGGTGATGACGGCTTGTCGCGTCCGCCGGCACGTTTTGGGGTATGAAGTCATCCGGAGCGCCCGGCACGCTGTAATCATAAGCCCAGCGATAGACCGTGGGCAGCTTCGGGCCCCAATTGCCATGTGCCGGCGGTGTGTCGGGGGTTTGCCACTCGAGCGTCGTGGCCTTCCACGGGTTGCTCCCGGCCTTCGGCCCGTAAAAGTAGCTCCAGATCATGTTGTAGAAGAAGATCAGCTGGGAAACACCCACGACCAGCGCCACGACCGTGATGAAGGCGTTCAGCATATGGGCTGAATCCGGAATGAACGCGGTCTGTCCATACTCGTAATAGCGCCGCGGCATGCCCAGAAAGCCCAGATAATGCATCGGGAAATAGATCAGATAGGTTCCGATGAACGTGAACCAGAAATGCAACTTGCCCAGCTTCTCGTTGTACATCCGGCCGGTGATCTTGGGATACCAGTGGTAGAGGGCTCCGAAGACAACCAGGATGGGGGACACGCCCATCACCATGTGGAAGTGGGCGACCACGAAATAGGTGCCCGAAAGCGGGACGTCCACGCTGACATTGCCAAGGAACAGGCCGGTCAGTCCGCCATTGATGAACGTAAAGATGAAGGCGATGGCGAACAGCATCGGGACCGTGAAATGAATGTTGCCCCTCCACAGGGTCAGCACCCAATTGTAGACCTTGATGGCAGTGGGGACGGCGATGATCAACGTGGAGGTGGCGAACAAGAATCCGAAATACGGATTCATCCCGCTGACATACATGTGGTGCGCCCACACGACGAAGCTGAGGCCACCGATGATCACAATCGCCCACACCATCATCCTGTAGCCGAAGATGTTTTTTCGGGCATGGACGCTGAGAAGGTCGGACACGATGCCGAACGCCGGCAGGGCGACGATGTAGACCTCCGGATGACCGAAAAACCAGAACAGGTGCTGAAACAGAATCGGGCTGCCCCCGCTGTAACCGAGATGCTGCCCCATTGAGACGATGGCCGGCATGAAGAAGCTGGTGCCGAGGAGCCTGTCCAGCATCATCATCACGGCGCCGACGAACAAAGCGGGGAAGGCCAACAATGCGAGGATAGTGGCCACGAAGATGCCCCATACCGACAGCGGCATGCGCATCAGCGTCATGCCGCGCGTGCGGGCCTGCAGCACTGTCACCACATAGTTCAACCCGCCCATGGTGAAGGCGATGATGAAGATGGCCAGAGAGGCGAGCATAAAAACAATGCCCCACTCGGTTCCCGGGGTGCCTGGGAGGATGGCCTGGGGCGGGTAAAGCGTCCAGCCCGCTCCCGTCGGTCCGCCGGGCACGAAGAAGCTTGCCACCAGCACCAGCACGGCGAGCAAAAAGACCCAGTAGCTCATCATGTTCACGAAGGGGAAAACCATGTCGCGTGCGCCGAGCATCAGCGGGATGAGGTAATTGCCGAACCCGCCCAGGAACAGCGCGGTGAGCAGGTAGATGACCATGATCATCCCGTGCATCGTGATGAACTGGTAGTAGAGTTCCGGGGTCATGAAGGAGAGGGAGCCCGGGAATCCGATTTGCAGTCGGAACAAATCCGACAACACCAGCGCTATCAGCCCCGTCCCGATCGCGGTAACCATGTACTGGACGGCGATGATTTTGTGGTCTTGGCTCCAGACATATTTGCCCACCCAGGTTTTGGGATGGTGAAGTTCTTTTAGGTCGTCGGCGAGGGTAGCGTAGGCCATCATAAACCCCATTTCGTCACAAGTTCATGATTCTCTGCTCCTTCGAGTCTCATGATCTTAGGTGTCTTAAACTTCAGTACTCACCTTGCGCTTGCCGCCGCCGACGCGAACGTCGGCTGCATGTTCAACCACGCATCGAATGTGCTCTGATCGTCGACGATCAGGGTGCCGCGCATGGCGTAGTGTCCAACACCGCACAATTGCGCGCAGAGGATCTCGAATGTGCCGGTCTTGGTCGGCGTAAACCAGAAATAGGTGACGAGCCCCGGCACCACATTCATCCGGGCCCGGAACTGCGGCACGAAGAAGTCGTGGATGACGTCTTTCGAACGCAGCACGATCTTTATAGGCTTGCCGACGGGAACGTGCACCGTGCTGTCGTCGATCAGGACATCGTCCTTTCCGTATGTATCGCCGGGGTTCAAGCCGAACGGGTTATTATCGCCGATGTCCTGGACATCGGCGATGCCCAAAACGCCGTCCTTGCCCGGGAAACGGAAGCTCCACTTCCATTGCTGACCGACGGCCTCCACCACCGACGCATCCGCGGGGATGGTGACGAATTGGGCCCAGGCATACAGGCCGGGCGCCAGCAACAGCGCGATGCCCACCGAGGTCCACAGGGTGAGTTGTTTTTCGAGCCACGCGCTCTCTGGTTCGTAGTGCGCCCGGCTTCCCTTCCGGTTCCGGTATCGGATCACCGCATAGACCATGAACGAATTGATGGCGACGAAGACCGCGCCGGTGACCCAGAAACTGACGTCGATCGCGGTGTCGATCGAAGTCCAGTTGGAGGCAATCGGGGTAAGATACCAGGGCGTCAAAAGGTGAAACAGAACTGAGCCCACCATCAGCACGAATACTGCGATTCCAATCCACATATCGAATGCTCGTCACTTAAGAGCGGCTTCAAAGCTTAGGCTAGGTGTTTTGCCCGGTCAGGCATTTTGCGCGCCATCATCCTCGCGTCATAAGGTCGCAACGTCTTGGCTCGTACCGACCGCCTCGCATTCCCCGAATAATGATGTGTCGAGTTGCGGCCATGTTTCGCAAATTCAGCTGTAACACTCCCAGTTTATGTCAAAAGCCCGGGCAATCATAGCACAACCAGGAGTTGAAACTTGAGTTCGATTTTCCACAGTCACGTCGGAAGGCGGATTGCCGGCTTATCGCGAAGTGGAAGATGTGCTCGTCATGACAGCGAGTTTGCCGCCCTCGCCGCGTTCCAAATTGCCGATTGGAGTTCGGATTGCTATCCTGGCGGGAGCGGATTTGAGACATGATCGGACCGAGCAATTTCATTCTTTGGATCGTCATCGGGACCTTCGCGGCGTGCTGCCTTTTCATCCTGGTTCTGCTGGCTCGGGTCATGCTGCGCCGCAACACGCGCTCCTATGCGACGCCGAGCGCCTCTCCCCGTCAAACGCGGCACGAGCTTATTTGGACCATCACGCCGCTGATGGTCGGCGCGGTCGTCGCGGTACCGTCGCTGCGGCTCTTGTATTTCGAAAATACGAGTCCGGCCGCCGACTTGACGATCAAGGTGACCGGCAAGATGTGGTCTTGGACTTATGAATATCCGGACTACGGCAATTTCAGCTTCGATGCGCCGATGCTGTCGAACAATGCTGCCGAGAAGGCCCGCGAGCTTCATCCGCCGGGCACGGACAATCATATTGTGGTGCCGGCGGGCAAGACTGTTCGCATCGTCACCATAGGCACCAACCTGATTTACAGCTGTGCCATTCCATCCATCGGCGCCGGGATCACAGCGCTGCCGGGCCGGACCAACCAGAGCTGGTTCAAGGCTGCGAAGGAAGGCCGCTACTACGGCGAATGCTCCGAACTGTGCGGACTGCCCCATGCCTTCAAACCCATCGAGGTCGAGGTCGTAAGCCCGGAACGCTTCGACCAGTGGGTGGCCGAGGCGAGATGGAGATTGGCCGCCGAGCGATAATCAGGAAACGCGAAAAGCGTGATGGCAAACGTACACAAAAGAAGCCACGATTCCCATTATCGCGCGGTGCGCGACGCGCCGGCGGCCCACGAAAGCCACCCCACCGGCTGGCGGCGGTTCGTCTGCTCGACGAACCACAAGGACATCGGTACGATGTACCTGGTGTTCGCCATCATTGCGGGCGCGGTCGGCGTGTTCCTCTCGATGATGATGCGTGCCGAGCTGATGCAGCCCGGCCTGCAGATCTTCGCCGATCCACACACCTTCAACGTCTTCGTCACCGGCCACGGGCTGATCATGGTGTTCTTCATGATCATGCCGGCGCTGATCGGCGGCTTCGGCAACTGGTTGACGCCCTTGATGATCGGCGCGTCGGACATGGCGTTCCCGCGCATGAACAATATTTCCTTCTGGCTGTTGCCGTTCGCCTTTACGCTCTTGGTGCTTTCCATGTTCGTGGAAGGTGATTCCGCTGGCCAAGGCGTGGGGGGCGGCTGGACGATCTATGTGCCGCGCGCGACCTATGGCTCACCGGGACCGGCGATGGATCTCGCGATCTTCGCGCTGCTCATCGCGGGTGCGTCTTCAATTCCTGGCGCGATCAACTTCATCACCACCATCTTCAACATGCGCACGCCGGGCATGACGCTGCACAACATGCCGCTCTTCGTCTGGTCGATCCTGATGACGGCGTTCCTGCTGCTCTTGTCGCTCCCCGTTCTCGCCGGCGCGGTCACCATGCTGCTCACCGACCGCCATTTCGCCACCACGTTCTTCAACCGCGATCCGATTCTGTTCCAGCATCTGTTCTGGTTCTTCGGTCACCCGGAGGTCTACATCCTGATTCTTCCCGGCTTCGGCATAATCAGCCAGGTGGTCTCCACCTTCTCGAAGAAGCCTGTGTTCGGCTATCTCGGCATGGCCTACGCCATGGTCGCGATCGGCCTCATCGGCTTCGTGGTCTGGGCACATCACATGTACACGGTGGGTCTGACCGTCGACACCAAGGCGTATTTCGTGTTCGCGACCATGGTGATCGCCGTGCCGACGGGCGTGAAGGTCTTTTCCTGGATTGCGACGATGTGGGGCGGTTCGATCAGCTTCCGCACGCCGATGCTCTGGGCGGTCGGCTTCATCTTCCTGTTCACGGTAGGGGGCGTCACCGGCGTGGTGCTGGCCAATGCCGGCGTCGGTGTCGCACCGCAGGACACCTATTACGTGGTGGCGCATTTCCATTACTTTCTGTCGCTGGCGGCCGTCTTCGCGATCTTCGCCGGCTGGTACTACTGGTTCCCGAAGATCACCGGCTACATGTACAACGAGACGCTGGGCAAGCAGCATTTCTGGATCACGTTCATCGGCGTCAACACAGCGTTCTTCCCGCAGTACTTCCTTGGTCTCGCCGGCATGCCGCGTCGCTATGCCGATTATCCCGGCGCGTTCGCGGGTTGGAACTTCGTCTCCTCGATCGGTGCGTTCATAGCCGGCTTCGGCGTGCTCGTGTTTCTGTTGACGATGGCGGAGGCCTTCATGCGCAAGCGCGTGGCGGGCGACAATCCGTGGGGTGTTGGCGCGACGACGCTGGAATGGACGTTGTCTTCGCCACCTCCCTTCCATACCTTCAACGCGTTGCCGCGCATCCAAGACGCGCCGCGGCATCGCTAATCTCATACAATCCCACATTTTGTTCGCGGTCATGCTATAGCCTGTGGGCCGTGAGCCTTGGGACTAAGAACGATGAAGCCTCGCACGGCACGATGCCGTTCCTAAGGCGTTCTCTAAAGGAGCAGATCAAGCCTTTGCCTGTTGTCAGTCTTTCTCATATCGAAAAACCGCGCTCCGGCCCGTACGCAGGTGGTTGAGCATCTTCCTAATCTGAAGGTGCAGGTTCAAATCCTGCCGGGGTCACCAACCTTTTCAAAGGCTTAATTCCAAATCCATTGCCAGCCGACGCCAATTAGTTAAGGTTCTAAGGCGTTGCGCACCGCGGGGATTTTGGAATCAGGATTCGCGATCAGCTGGGTCGCGAAATGGCGTTCTCCGCAATGTAGCCAAAGTGCTCACTCGAAGAGTTTTTCAACAAAATCTGCCACGAACGGACATCGATACCTCCCCGATGCCCCCTGCGATTCGACCTGTGCTTCATCAACCGTTGACCACTGCGGATGAAATCAGCTCCCTCGGTCAGCGGGGCAAGCATCCGCGACCCGTCGCCGTGGCACCGAGAAGTGAGGGGACTCAGGCCGGGGACCGGAGTATGCTCGGCGGTATGGTTGCGGCTCGCTCGCGACTGGCGGCCGGATTGGCGTCAAGCTACGGGTGGCCCGCGGCCCCTCGAACCGGCAGTTCGGGAGGAGCGAAGATGGCCGACCCAGACCACATCCGAAACCCCGTCGAGTGGGCATGCGATCAGATCTGGCTTGCGGCTCTGACCGTGGGATCGCTGGGTCGCTCCCTGCGGGGCAGCCAGAAGAGCCGGTATGCCTCCCTGCCCGCGGTCTGCCGGATTAAGGCCGCCGACCTCAGGGATGTCTTGGTCAGAGGTCTCGACGATTTCGAGGCGTATCGGACCGACGTTATCTTCCTCTGTCTCATCTACCCGGTCGTCGGCATTGCGCTGGCGCGGCTGACCTTCGGCTATGAAATGCTGCCGCTGCTGTTTCCGCTCGCGTCCGGCTTCGCGCTTGTCGGCCCGGTCGCGGCGGTGGGCCTCTATGAAATGAGCCGACGGCGCGAGCAGGGCATTCGCATCACCTGGGTAGATGCGTTCAGCGTGATCCGCTCGCCCGGGTTCGGTGCGATCCTGGTGCTGGGATTGGTGCTGCTGGCGATCTTCCTGTTCTGGCTGCTCGCGGCCAATGCGATATACCAGCTCACCCTCGGCCCCGAGCCGCCGGTCTCGATCGCCGCGTTCGCTCGCGACGTGTTCACCACGAGCGCGGGCTGGGCGATGATCGTGGTGGGAGTGGGCGTTGGTTTCCTCTTCGCCTTGCTGGTGCTGGCGATCAGCGTGGTGTCGTTTCCGCTGTTGCTCGACCGGGACGTGGGGCTCGCCGCGGCGGTGTGGACGTCGATCCGCGCTGTGGCTGCGAACCCGGGCCCGATGGCCGTTTGGGGCTTGATCGTCGCGGGCAGCCTGGTGATCGGGTTAATACCCGCATTCCTTGGTCTCATCATCGTCATACCCCTGCTCGGGCACGCCACTTGGCACCTGTACCGCAAGGTGGTGGAGCCGAGCACGTCGCAGTGAGTGCTCGCCAGTGTTCCCAATTGAATTGGATTGTGGATGGAAAACGCCCCCATCCCCTTGGAGGGGCAGTTTCCGCTTGCACTGCGCTTCTGGCCGTCATCTCCCTCGATGACAATGCAGCCAATGAACTCTTGCGAGACCTGCGGACACAAACTCAGCCTCGAAGAGATGGGCCGTCGCGTTGTCAATTAAGGCGTGAAACGAGATGTACGTCTAAGGCGTGAAACGAGATGTACGTCGCGGCAATTCTGAAAGTGAAGGGTAGGAATGTCGTCACCACTTCGGCGGACAAGGCGTTGCTCGATGTCGCAAAACTGCTCGAGCAGCATGACATTGGCTGCATTGTCATCGAGGGAGATGACGGCCAGGTCGCGGGCATCGTGTCGGAGCGCGACCTCGTGCGGGCGATAGGCAAATCCGGAGCCAAGGTTTTGAAGGAACCGGTCTCCGTCTACATGACCAAGACGGTCGTCACGGCACGGGAGGCCGACACGATCGACCGGCTGATGTCGGAAATGACCGTGCACCGGTTCCGCCACATGCCCGTGGTCGAGAAAGGCCGGCTGATTGGCCTCGTCTCCATCGGCGACGTGGTCAAGATGCGCATCGCGGAAGTTGAGATGGAGGCGGCCGCGACGCGGATGTACACGGCAGGCTAGGCAGGCAACGCGCTTCGAGCTGTTTCTCGGCGGCTTTCCCGCCGACTGAACCTTGAGTGGCTTCGACATGACAACGCTCTTTCCCTTCAAATCCCATTTGTAACCGCTCCGAGGAGAGGGACCCAAACGGGTCATTGACGCACTTTTGAGACTCCCAAACAGAGCATTGTCGCTCTCCGCAACAGGCGGCTCGGAAGCTTGCCCTGAGAAAATGATTGAGGCGCGCAAAGGGACCGACCGGATAGCGAAACCGCGGCCGCCTGGTCTCGAGCGCGTCAGCGATTACGATTGCCACCTCTCTCGGATCGCGCGCCATTCTTGCGGCGTGTGCGTCGCCTGCCCGGAGCACATGCTGCACCCATGCACGATAGGGGCTGCCCGGCGGCTGAATGCGTGGCGTCGAGCGTTCACCCCTTACCAAGGGGCGCGGTCCGCGACCGGTACGTGCAACTGCACGATCTGGCGACGCCCTAGCCGTGGATCATGGACGCCACAAAACGACCGCTCTGAGTTCACACCAATTTTCCGCGAACCTGGTCGGCTGAGTCAGCCCGCAGGGCT
>CAWHAX010000020.1:0-46732 GCA_963827365.1 uncultured Alphaproteobacteria bacterium
GTCCGGCACCCACGAAGGGTTTTTAGCGCAGAGGGTCGCGACTACGGTCTTTCATCAGGAACGCTGCGCCGGCGGCAAGGGCCGCGCCAAGCATCAGAAACCAGGCCGGGGCCAGTAGGTCGCCTGTCGCGCCGATCAGGGTTGTCGCTATGACCGGCGCCGTGCCGCCAGCTAAGCCGATGCGGATATTGAAGGATACGGAATAGCCGCTCATGCGGTACGCGCTCGGAAACAGCTCCACCATCATCGCCGGCTCCGCTCCCATGATCAACGCAAGCAGGATGCCGAACACGATCTGCGCCAACGCATAGCCGGCGACCCCACCTGCCCCCGCTAGGGTGAAGCAGGCCGACGCCACCGCCGCCTCGGCGATAAAAACGGCGATGAGCAGGGTGCGGCGCCGGACAAGGTGGTCGGTAGCCCAGCCGGCGATGGGTACCAGCAGCAGCGCCACAGCTTGGGCTGCCGTGTTGATCTGTAGAACTCGACTTTCGGCGACGGTCCCAAACTCGCTCGCGTAAACGGGCAGAAACACCATGGTCAGGTAGTTGACGATGCCGTATCCGGAGGTGAACAGCACCGCACAGATCATGGTACCCGGCGCGAGTGTGATCGCCTGCTTCAGCGGAATTGGGTCGTTCCGGACGCGGCAGCGCCGATAGCCGGTTTCCCGCAGCCGCCTGCGCAGGAAGTAGCTATAAGCGGCGATAACGCCGCCTAGCAGGAAAGGGACGCGCCAAGCCAGCCCTCTAGTTGCGCGGGGCTGGCAAGGGTGACGGTTGCCGCGGCGACGGCTGCCGCGAGCAGCATTCCCGCGGTCGAACCGAAATTAGCGAAGCTCCCGGCAAATCCGCGCCGATGTTGGGGCGCCGTCTCGACGAGATAGCTGACTGAGCCGGTGTACTCGCCCCCGACCAAAACCCCTGCAGAAGCCGCAGGACCAGCAGGAGAAGCGGCGCGCCCACACCGATTTTTTCATAGCTCGGCAAAACGGCAATCGCCCCGGTGGCGATCCCCATCAACACCACGGTGTAGACGAGGACAAAACGACGGCCGAGCCGGTCCCCAAGGTGGCCGAGCACGACGCCGCCAATGGGGCGCATTGCAAAGCCGGCGGCGAACAGGCCGTAGGCACCGATAAGCGCCGCGATGCGATTTTCCGCCGGAAAGAAGACCCCGGCCAGAACCGGCGCCAGCAACCCATAGATCCCAAAATCGTACCATTCGAGGAGATTGCCTCCAATTCCGGCACCCAATACCGGCACGGATAGCCGACCTTGCGCGGCTGGCAACGGAGCGGCCGGTTTGGTGACTACGACGTCTCTTGCATAGTCGCGGCGTTGCATCATGTCGTTGACAAGGTAGTGCGGGCGCCGTGCGAAAGCTCGATTTGTCGCCGCGTTCCTCCAATGGGCATGTTTGTAAGCGCCGGGCCTATCTTCCGCCTTGGCTAAGGTCCGCTATATGTAAAAACAGGGGGGCATTAGCGGATAGAGCTAACTAATGGTGATCTGGCCTCATAAACGCCAAAGCGGTAAGAGCGGCCAAAAACACCCCAGATAGCGGCAGTCGAAAGCGCCACTTGATAGGCGCTGAGAAAGGCCTGTTCGAATACTGCGTGGTCGGCCTGTCCTGCGTCGGGCAGAACGCCAAAGCGCAAATCGTCGAGCGGGATCCCGGTGGCCTTGAGCTCGCCGAGATATACGACACTTGCGACCGCGCCGATGATGGCGATTGCAAACAGTCCGGCCAAACGACTTGCCGCGTTGTTCACGCCGGAAGCGGCGCCCGACTGGTTATCGGGAGCGCTGACCATGACCGCGGTTGTCAAAGGCGCGACCACCAGCGCCATCCCCACCGATGAGATGACGATTGGTCCTACAACACCAATCCAATAGTCCGACGCACTGTACGCCAGTCCAGCGGCGCCAGCCGCCACGAGAAACGAGCCGGCAATGAGAAGGCCCCGCGGCCCGTCGCGATCAGCCCATACGCCTGCAAACCGGGACAAGGTTCCAATGATGATGCCGATCGGCAGCAGCGTAAGCCCGACCTGGGTGGCTGACATCCCCCGCCTCTCAATCATGTCGAAAGGCAGCAAGAAAAGGATTCCCGTAAGGGCGCCGTAGAGAAAAAGTGTTATGATGTTTGCGCTTAGGAAACCGCGATTTCGGAACAGCGACAACGGCATAACGGGGCTGGCCGCCCGAGCTTCGTGAAAAACGAACAGCACCGATGCAATGGCGCCAAAACAAAGCGCTGGGATGACTAGTGCGTGCGCGCCTGAGGTGTCCGAAATAAAGGTAAGTCCGGCTGTAAGTGACCCGAAGGCTACAATGGCAAGCAGACCGCCAAGCCAATCGAGCGACCCGGAGATCATATCGTTCCGGCTCTCGGGAACGTAATGAAGCGTCAGAAAAATGACAGCTGCCGCTAGAGGCAGGTTGATCAAAAAAATCGCACGCCAGTGGAGCGCATCGATCAGGAAGCCGCCAAGTGGCGGGCCCAGGGAGGTCGTGATTGCTGATGCCCCGGCCCAAATGCCGATAGCGCGTCCGCGAACTGCCCTCGGATAGGCCGCTGCGATAATAGCAAGGCTTTGGGGCACAAGTAGCGCTGCTCCAATGCCTTGTACGCTGCGAGCGACGATCAACCATTCGACAGAAGTCGCAAGAGCGCAAGCAAGGGACGCTGCTGCAAATATAATAGTCCCGGTGATAAAGGTTCGTCGGCGGCCGAGTTGGTCGCCGGCTCCGCCGCCCACAAGAATTAACGCGCCAAGAAAAAGAGCATAAGCGTTGACAACCCATTGCACGGCTTGAAATGTGGCGTCCAGCTCCGCCTGCAGAGGTGGCAGTGCGATGGTCACGACTGTTGCGTCGATGAATGCCATCGCCGAGGCTATGATGGTGGCGACCAACAAGAAGGGACGATTTTGCTCAGGACAGCCTGTCTCGGAACTTAAACCGAGGGCAGCCCGTCCCTCCGGACAGAAGGGCGGGTGGAAGGCGCTGCCGGCCCCGCTTTGGGCGTGGACCGGTTTGGTCATGGCGACCGCATGGCTCCTTCCAGGCCGGAATTCGTCCGCATCCAAATTCGACGAATTGATAAGCTAGATCTTAGTGCCGGACGATGCGTGTAACTTCGCCAAATTTGTCCCGGTATGTATGCTGCAATGATCGCCTCTATTCACTTGACGGTTCCATCCCCATCACAACGTTTCCACATCACCCATCGACACGCCTCTATCGGTCTCAAGGGCTAATGCGCTCAGAAAGGATCGCTCAGGCGCATGTCCGCTCCTTCCCTTCAAAGCAGACATTCGTCAGTTCCAGTGGAACGTCCGCTAAGTGCCAAAAGCGGACATTCGAATGAGAGCAGCCAGCCGCTCGCCTATCGCGTGTTGAGCGACCGGCGTTCATTCCTTGTAGAAGCCGACTCCGCAATCTTGATCTCCGATCCTCGTGAAGAAAGTGTGCTTCTCAAGCGGCTTTGTCGAGCCTGGGCGCGGCCACCAATAGGTTACCTCGTCGATCTTTCCCTCAGTACAACCGCGCATAACCAACGACAAATGCGACGTTACGCAACATGACTTCCTCCATAGAGCCGGCAAATGGTTACTGTTCTGCCTGAAAATTCCTCGTTAGCGCTAACGCTTAGAGAACGGATGACATGGCGCGAAGTTGCATCATTCTTAGCAGCTCGTTCAAAAAAGGGAGGGTTCGTGATGTCCGTAGATCAGCTTGATGCATGGGTTCACGCCTATCTTGAGGACGTGTTCAACGGTCACAATCTGCAATCACTCGACAAATATATGACTGCAAATCTCGTCTCGCACTGGCTCGGTGACAGGAGCTTGCATGGACCGGAAGCCTGGAGAGAGGCGATGTCCAACTTCTTCGACGCCTTTCCCGACGCCGCCTACACCTTGAACGACCTCTTCTTCTCAGGCGACAAAGGCGTGTGGCGGGGAACTTGGAATGCCACGCAACGTAAGCATTGGGAGGGAATTCCCGCAACCGGCCGCAGCGCGAAGTGGACGGTGATCATCATCGGCCGGTTTGAGGGCGAGAGGCTCGCGGAAGACTGGGTCGAATACGACCGGTACAATCTGTTTCGGCAGCTCGGCGCGCTCTAAACTTTGATGCGTTGGACCCTCGACCATACGCGGCCGATTTCAAGTTCCCAACTGAATGGCTAGCCTGAGCAGGAGACCTCGATGACCGACACTCGAGCAAAATCGACGTGACATTTTGGGCGCGACAGCAGGCTTCGCTGGGTAATTCGGGCCTTTACATGCTGGCAGGGCGCTGACCGAATGTCCGCTTTGGGTCATTAGCAGACATTGGTGATGGATCACGGATGTCCGCTTTACCCCAGAAGCGGACATGCTCATCGTCGGCATCAATGTCCGCTATGTGCCATAAGCGGACATGCCGGCCGCAGGCACGGCGCACTGTTACGCGGATATGGCCTCATCTAGGTGTTGCGTCCGTCCACCCGCCGCGGTCCACAGGATAGGGAAGTAGTTTTCATCCAGGCTGTCATCCCGAAGCTTCATATAGCGCCCATAGACCGGCCCGTTTCCGATAGCGATCTTCTCGCGCACAAACTTCACATTTGCAGGGACTGCGTGGACAACCAAGGACCGCCGCGGTCGGTCCGATGCGTTCAACCCTGACCCATGCCACGTCCGGCCGTGATGAAACGAACCTCCACCTGCACGCACAACAATCGGAACGATCTCAGGGTCTTTGTTCTCTTTTGCCGCGGCACTGCGCATGGCCGCCTGATAGTCCGAGGGCCCATGGAATTCGCCTTCGGGAGCGCAGAGATTCCATTTGTGGGACCCTCGGACGAGTTCCATGGTACCACCCTGAGCTGTAGTGTCATCAAGCGCGATCCAACAACTCACCATAGCCTGGGGAGCAAGCCAAGGATGGTATGCGCTATCCTGGTGGTAACCAAGGGGTCGAGCCCCCGTTGGTTTCCAAATCAAGTTATCTTGCAGGATACGTGTGCCCTGCCAATCGGCTAGGGTGGCGATGGCCTGTCCAATATCCTCCCTAAGCACGATTCTAGCTACAGCAGCGTTCGCCTTCCAGCCGTTGCATATCTGGCGCGTCAACGTTGGGTCCGACTTGCCTTCCTTCCAGTTCACTTCATCCGGTAGGATACCGCGCTCGAATTCACTGCGGAAAAGTGCGTCGAAAGCGTTTCGGGCGGCTTCCACGCCTCTCTCATCGAGCAATCCGTCCACGCTCACAAAACCATCCTCGCGAAAGCGGGCGATTTGTTCGGACGAAATCTCCAAGGCGTCCTCCTAACCGATGCGGGTCGGCGAATTGCCCATTGTCGCGGCTGTTGCATCGTCAAAACGCGCTCGACACACGCTACCATCGATTGGGCTTCTAAGGTGTATGTAGGGGGTGCCGCGCCGGAAGTGCTGGCTACAACAGAGCGTATAATTACACGGCCCCGAGATGTCTGCTTAGGTTCCGAAGTGACTTCAAGAGAGGTCAGCGTGATGTCCGCTTGTGCCACAAGCGGACATGCAGCGACGTCAAGCCAGACGTGCCCCTCACCCGCTAGTTACCCCTTTAGCAAAGCGAAGTTTTCCGTCAAGGCTGCTTGCTCAGTATAGCATCGGGTGGCCTGCCCTTAACTACTAAAATGGAACTCTCGCCAATACTCGGAGTTTGTGGCTGAGCCAGAGGGGTGGTGGCATGGCGGCGGTCCTCCTGTATGCTTTCCTTCCTTTCATTGCCCGCCGTTCTTGCGCGTTTGACGACTAAATATCTGACCCCTGAAGGAGCTTCAAACCGGAGCGAAGCATGCCGCCCCAACCGGATGCCATGAAGCAAGCCGGATCGATCGAAACACCCCCCGATCCATCAGCGCCTGCGCGGCGAAGCTATCTGCAAAACCTCCTCAGCGCGCTGCAGTTGGTCCGCGGCGGCGATTTTTCTGTTCGGATGCCTGGCGATAGCGTCGGCATTGAGGGCAAAATTGCGGATACGTTTAATGAAATCGTCGCAGCCAATCAGCAAATGGCTAAGCAGCTTGAGCTTGTTGGTCAGGTAGTCGGACGCGAGGGAAAAACAAGAAAACGAGTCGTTATGGGGCTTCCCCAGGGCGCTTGGAGAGAAATGGAAGACTCGATCAACACGCTGATCGATGACTTACTTTGGCCCACCGTCCAAGTCACAGGCGCAATCGCCGCGGTCGCAAAGGGTGACCTCTTGAAGAGGGTACCCCTAGAAGTCGACGGACGCCCCCTTCTGGGAGAGTTTCTCACATCTGCTACGATTGTGAATACCATGATTGGGCAACTCGGAATTTTTACTTCGGAGGTGACACGCGTAGCCCGCGAAGTAGGTACAGAAGGAAAGCTTGGCGGCCAGGCACAGGTGCCGGAGGTGACGGGCGTTTGGAAGGACCTAACTCTCAACGTCAACTCCATGGCGAATAACTTGACGGCGCAAGTTCGCAATATCGCAGATGTAACAATAGCCGTTGCCAATGGCGATCTCTCAAAGAAGATCACAGTCGATGTGCGCGGCGAGATTCTGCAGCTGAAGGAGGCCATTAACACGATGGTCGATCAGCTTCGCTCGTTTGCCTCCGAAGTGACGAGAGTAGCCCGAGAGGTAGGCACTGACGGCAAATTGGGCGGTCAGGCAATCGTTCCCGGCGTTGCCGGTACCTGGAAGGATCTCACCGACTCTGTCAACGCGATGTGCGGCAATCTTACGGCGCAAGTGCGCAACATTGCGCAAGTGACCACCGCAGTGGCGCGAGGTGATCTCTCTCGCAAGATCACAGTCGATGTGCGCGGCGAGATTCTCGAATTGAAGGACACCATCAACACGATGGTCGATCAGCTTAACTCCTTTGCCTCTGAAGTGACCCGTGTGGCGCGTGAAGTTGGCACTGAGGGTAAACTCGGCGGCCAGGCGGCTGTTCCTGGCGTCGCGGGAACGTGGAAGGACTTAACAGACAGCGTGAACTTCATGGCTAGCAACCTAACAGCCCAGGTTCGCAACATTGCGGATGTTGCGACGGCCATCGCTAGCGGCGACCTCTCCAAGAAGATTACCGTGAGCGTCAGCGGCGAGATCCTTCAGCTGAAGGAAACCATCAATACAATGGTTGACCAACTCAACGCCTTTGCCGGCGAAGTCACGCGCGTCGCCCGTGAGGTTGGCACCGAGGGAATTCTTGGTGGTCAAGCTAACGTACCCGGCGTGGCTGGCACCTGGGAAGACCTGACGGATAGCGTCAATTCCATGGCGGGAAACCTTACCGCCCAGGTGCGTAACATTGCAGGGGTAACCACGGCGGTGGCGCGAGGTGATCTGTCGCGCAAGATCACTGTCGATGTAAAGGGCGAAATCCTCGAGCTGAAAAATACCATCAACACCATGGTCGATCAGCTCAATGCGTTTGCTTCCGAAGTCACGCGGGTCGCGCGCGAAGTGGGCACCGAAGGAAAATTAGGAGGCCAGGCCGAAGTGCCAGAGGTCGCCGGGACGTGGAAGGATCTGACCGACAACGTCAACTTCATGGCGAGCAACTTAACGGCGCAAGTGCGCAATATCGCCGAAGTTGCGACCGCTATCGCCAACGGCGATCTTTCCAAGAAGATTATGGTGGACGTCCGAGGCGAAATGCTTTTGCTCAAAGAGACGCTCAATACGATGGTGGAGCAGCTGCGTTCCTTCGCCGCCGAAGTCACGCGGGTAGCGCGCGAGGTTGGCACAGATGGACGGTTGGGCGGCCAGGCGGTCGTGCCGGGCGTTGGTGGCACTTGGAAGGATCTCACCGACAATGTGAATCTGCTTGCGGCCAATCTTACCACTCAGGTGCGCAATATCGCGGAGGTTACTACCGCGGTTGCCGGTGGCGATCTGTCTCGCAAGATCACGGTCGATGTGAAGGGCGAAATCCTTGAACTGAAAAATACCATCAACACCATGGTCGATCGGCTCAATGCTTTTGCTTCAGAAGTAACGCGAGTGGCCCGCGAGGTAGGCACCGAGGGTAGGCTCGGAGGTCAGGCTCAAGTGTCAGGAGTTGCTGGCACGTGGAAAGATCTTACTGATACCGTCAATGTCATGGCGGCGAATCTCACCGAGCAGGTGCGCGGAATCGTGAAGGTTGTTACCGCCGTCGCGAACGGCGATCTTAGACAGAACCTCACGGTAAAATCCAAGGGAGAAGTTGCGGCGCTAGCTGAGACCATCAACAACATGACCGACACACTCGCAACTTTCGCCGATCAAGTTACGAGCGTCGCGAGAGAAGTGGGGGTGGACGGTAGGCTCGGAGGGCAGGCTTACGTTCCGGGGGCCGCCGGCACGTGGAAGGACTTGACCGGCAACGTCAATCTACTTGCGGCCAACCTAACCAATCAAGTCCGGGCGATTGCCGAGGTCGCAACCGCCGTTACGAAGGGCGACCTCACGCGATCAATTCAAGTCGACGCCAAGGGCGAAGTCGCCGAGCTCAAAGACAACATCAACACGATGATTGATAACCTTCGGCTCACGACTGAGCAGAACACGGAACAAGACTGGCTCAAGACCAATCTCGCCAAATTCACCAATATGCTGCAGGGTCAGCGAGACCTCGCGACGGTTGGGCGGATGCTGCTCAGCGAGCTTACGCCGCTTGTTGGCGCCCAGGTGGGTGTAATTTATCAACTCGAGGAGGATGACAGGGAGGCAGGACTTCGCCTCTTGGCCTCCTATGCTGATGATGGCGCAAACGGCCATCTTCCGCGCTTGCGAATTGGTGAAGGTCTCGCCGGTCAATGCGCCGCCGACAAGCGAACGCTCCTTGTCAAAGATTTGCCCCCCGACACCACCTTGATCGGATCCGCGCTTGTGAAGGTAGCTCCGCAAAACATCATCGTGCTGCCTGTGATGTTTGAGAGCCAGCTAAAGGCGGTCATCGAACTTGCGTCAGTCAGATCCTTTACGAACCTTCAGATCATGTTTCTGGAACAGCTCACCAACAGCATCGGCATCGTGCTCAATAGTATCGCAGCAACGATGCAAACCAAGGAGCTCAATCGCGAACTCGAAAATCGTGTGGCCGATAGGACAGCGGAGTTGGAATTCCTAGCTCGTGAAGTCGACCATCGCGCTAAAAATATCCTTGCTGTGGTGCAATCAATCTGTCGCTTGAGTAAAGCGGAGAATCCTGAAGCCTATATGTCGGCGGTCGAGGGTAGAATCAGGTCGCTTTCTATCGCGCACACGTTGCTCTCTGAATCGAGGTGGGAGGGAGCCGATTTGCGCAAACTTGTCGGCCAAGTACTTGCACCATATCGCCCTGGCGCGACCAGTACGGAAGGGCCTGACATTCTTCTCGAGCCCCGAACTGCGCAGACCATTGGCCTAACGCTGCATGAGCTAGCTACCAATGCTGCCAAGTATGGCGCCCTGACCGCACCATCAGGAACGGTATCGCTTCGTTGGGATCTTCAAGAGAGTGCTCTTAACATGACTTGGGAAGAAGCCGGAGGCCCGAGCATCCGAAAGCCAGTCACAAGTGGCTATGGCATGCGAGTCATCGGTGGCAGTGCAGAGCAACTCGGCGGAGACGCATCGTTCGAATGGCAACCCTCGGGATTGCGATGCTTTCTCGTTATACCTCTCGGGGCCAATACAAAGTCCCTGCACAAGAGTTCTCACGAGGACCGAATTGACGAGTTAACGAGGTCAACTTCGCTGACAATAGGCGGCAACAGAATCTTAGTCGTTGAGGACGAGCCTTTGGTCGCCATGAACCTAAGCAAGAGTCTCGCTGAGTTGGGATTTTCCGTCATTGGTCCGTATTCGACATTAGCTAAAGCAGTGGCAGCAGCGGGCGAACGGGAAGTCGACGCTGCCTTGCTTGACGTGAATCTCAGCGGTGAAACCGTCTATCCGGTTGCAGACATTCTTGCTTCCAAGAACGTTCCGTTTGCGTTCATCACCGGATATGGACCACAGGCCTTAACGAGCAAATACGCAAATGCGCCGGTGTTGCAGAAGCCCGTAGACCAAAGGGCGTTGCAAAATCTCTTTGCGCAAAAGCATCCCAACTTCGCCAAATTGGCTTGAAACTCAATATTATTTGCAGCAACTCGCCCAACCTAATGCTAATCGGGGCATAGCTCGCAGGGCTCGAATGTCCGCCCAGGGTCATTGGCCGACATGGCCGTGGCAAAAGTTGCATTCGGTGTGATTGGTCAATGCTCCCGTTGCCCGAAAAAGGCGGTTGCAGGGGGAAGGCACATCACGAGGAAGCTTGGGAGGCAAGCCCGTTGTGGCTGATTGTGTTCTCCATGTCTGCTTTGGGTCATTAGCGGACATTAGCGAGCGAACTAGGGATGTCCGCTTTACCCCTGAAAGCGGAGATGCTGAGCGTCAGCATCGACGTCCGTTAAGTGCCACGAACGGACATTGTGAGCGACTTGCACGGCAATCGACCTGTTCTTAGTCACCCGGGGAGCCCAGTCCCACTCTGGTGGTAGCTGGAGGAAGACGCCGCCGGTGGTGTTACTCCGTTCTTGATCTTCTTCTCGGACGCACTTGGGGGGATAATTAGTTGCATTGGTGGCGTGATCCCTCCGCTCCCGGGACTTCTCTCGTTTTGAAGTTATATTCACTCCAACTTTTTCGGCTCAACAGAGTTTCGGCGGGTGCTTATGACAGACACCAAAGATGTGAATGTCGAAGTGCGAGGCGAGGACATCGTTATTACGGTCCCCGGCACCGACCATTTGGTGATTTATTCTAAGCGCGACGGCAGCGTTGAACTGAGCGCAAGGAAACTGTTCGGTCCTTTGGACTTTCGCGTGCGAGCTTGGACCTTGGCAAACCATAAGGCCCAGGAACTGGGGTGGCTGCCCTAGAGGGCCTTTTCCCAGTCTTCGCTCGAGCTGACAGCCCCGCGTTTAAGAGCAGGGATGAACGTGCTCGTCTGCGAACGACCTAGCCTAGGGAGGATGCAATGAGAAGATTATTCCTAATCTTAAGCCTGTTGTTGCTCGTCATGGTGCTTGTTAGCAGCGCTTCATTGGCCCAAACCAAACTCGACGCGTCTATCCTCTCTTATGACGGCAAAGACTTTATTCGAACCGAAACGACCTTGATGAACGAAGGACAATCCGCGGCCAATACAAAACTTGATCATGATAGCGCCGCCTACAAGGCCTTGGTCGAAAAACGCTCCTACACTGGGCCAATGACCCTTTTTGGTCGAGACTATCAAGGTAACTACGCACCGCTCATCGGTGAAGACGGCAAATTGACCGGCGCCCTGTTTGTAGGCACCCCCAAATAGACGTCCTTGATAGCGCGGCCAGCTGATCTCGGGCAATGACGCCCGCGTTGGGGCTGGCGCGTACAAGCGTACCGAGGCTTGCACTTGAGTGGGCGGCCAGATGGCCTCCCACTTTCACTTTGTGGCCGCGCAGAAACAATGTCCGCTTTGGGTCATTAGCGGACATTGGTGAGGGGTATCAGGGATGTCTGCTTTACCCCCAGAAGCGGACATGCTCATCGTCGGCATCAATGTCTGCTATGTGCCAATAGCGGACAGTCCTCACCCTGCTTCAAGGCGTTCAGAAAGTCGGGATACTGCGCCTTCCACAGGCATAAGGTCGAGGGCGCGATCCCTAAGCATCTGGCAATTAGAGTTTGAGACAGGCCCACCAGCGCGAGAGCCTTCGCTACAGCGCAGCTCTTGCCTGCTCGCAAATCGGGAGCCGCTTCATCTCCGGCCGTTGCTGTAGCGCTGTCACTGATGCGCAGACCGGCAGGCCGGCCTTGCGAATGCCGTCGAGGTAAAGGTCGAGCTCGGCCTGGCGTGCGAACGCGCCGGTGTCGCTGATGTCCCGCTCGGCAGACCAATCAGGGTCAAGCTTCAGCACATTGGCCGCGCCTTCGGCCGCCTCGGCGTTCCGGCCAAGTTGTCCGTAGATGGCCGCGAGCAACGGACCGGATAGCTCTTGCGCTTGACGGGCCGCGGCGAGGGCTTTCTCGAACTCGCCGGCGAAATAGTAAACCCTGTGCAAGCCGTAGAGGTACCAGGCCGGATAATTCGGATTCAGGTGGATGGCACGCTCGGCCAACTCGACACCCTTTTGCGGATTGCCAAGCATCGGCAGATTTTCAACATAGAGCATCAATAGATCCGGGCTATTCGGCTGGAGCTCGAGCCCGCGATCCAGTTCGTGAGTTGCACGTTCGTAGTCGTTTAGCATCCTGTAGGCGTAGCCCAGCACCATGTGAGCCTCCCCGTCATACGGATCGAGGGCCACGGCCTTCTGCACGGCGGCGAGCCAGTCACGCAAGGATCGGGCCCTGGATTCGGTGTAGCTCAGCCAGATCTCGTAGCCATAAGTCAAAGCCAACCCGGTATAGGCGCGCGCGAATCTCGGGTCGAGCTCGAGCGCCTTCCGAAACAGTTCCTGAGCCCTGATGTTGTCCTCCTTCGTTTCCTTGTGCTTGGCCTCGATCCCGAGCAGGTAGTAATCGTAGGCCTGCAGATTGGCCGGCGACTTGCGGCGCGCCACGGCCCTTTCTGCCTCGGCGATCGCGCCCTCCCATCCCGTCAGTGTTCCCGCGACCTTCTCAGTCACTTCGTACTGGATGGCGAAGATGTCTTCGAGCGGGCGGTCGTAGCGGTTGGACCACACATGCCGGCCGGTAGCTGCCTCGATCAGCTGCGCCGTGATGCGCACACGGTCCGATGACGCCTGGATACTGCCCTCGAGGATGTACATCACGCCCAACTCGCGGCCGATTTGGCGGGGATCGACGGATCGGTCCTTGTAGGTAAGCGTCGAGTTCCGCGCGATGACGAACAAGTCTCGCGACAAGGAAAGGTTGGTGATCACGTTCTCCGTCAACGCGTCGGCCAGGCGATCCCCTGCGGGATCGCCGCTCAAGTTGACGAAGGGGAGGACCGCGATCGCCGGATGCTCGGCCGCGCCTTCGGGTGCCGGCCCCCAAAGGTCGCGGGTGAGCCACGCGCCTACGGCGCCCAGCATCAGGATTAGCGCCAAGACCGGCACGGTTGTTTGCCAGCGCATGCGGCGCTTCGAAACACTCTTGACCGCTGCTCGCCCTCCCGAAACTCGATTAGGGGCGCATAAGTGCCCTTCGGTAGGTCGATGTGAATGGCATCGCTTTGGCCCTCGGTCCCGTAGTATTCGCGAAGCTTCTCACGCAGGCGGGCCGCCTCAATCCGCACGAGGGGGTCGACCGTGGGGTCGAACGTCTCGGGACGCTCGAAAACTTCCAAAGCGACGTTGTAGGCCTTCAGCCGCTCACCGCGCCCAGCAAGAGTTTCATTGACAAGGTACTCCAGGAACCGCTGCCGGCGCTGTGACTGATGGAACGGGCCGCTGTTAAGGATGCGGACCAGTTGCTCACGAATGGCCTTCTGGTCGGATTCGCTCCAGCAACTGAGCGAAATTGCCGTCACGGTCTAACTCCAAATGCGGCAAGACAGCGCCAGTCCCGCCAGCATCGGGGTGTAGTTGCATACCGTTACATACTAGGACGAGCAGGCTCGGCCTGTCACGCTTCAGGAATGATCGTCTGTTGTCATCGACGATCCGAAAGGAGCGCAGCCATGAAAACGTCACTAGCAATCGTGCTCGCAGTAGCAGCGCTGATTTCCGGCGCAACTGTGAGCCTAAATCCGGGTACGGCTTCGGCGCAGACTTTGGCGCAGATCTGGTGCACAAAAGGTTGCCCACCGCAGCTGAATCAGGCGCCCACCGACCAACGTCCAGGTCGGTAAGCCGCGATAGAGATGTGCCAGCCGGTCTCTCATTGGGGAGGCCGGCCGGTCGTCCTGAGCAATCCTCACACTGCAAAGATAGGGAAATCCGAAATGCGGAAAACTTTGACTCATAGGATCGACGACGATTCGTGGGTGATGGGCGTCTTGGAGCCCATTCTCCTGCTCCTGTTCATAGCGGTGATTGCAGCTCTCTTGAGGCTGCTCTGACGAACAGCACACCGATAGGACAGTTCACGTGCCAGATCCTCGAGAACATGGAAGCCACTCAGACACCTCGCACCGGACCAGCGATGGGGCGTCCCCCCACTCGCCGCGCAAAGTGGCCTTCGCCAGCCTCATCGGCACGACACGAGGCGCGGCCTTAAAACCGCCATTTCGGGGTCATCTGCTCAAATAGCGTTAAGGGAACGAACATTCGGGGGATCCCCAATGCGTATCATTCTAGCGCTCGCCCTTTTGGGAGCTTCGCTCTCGTTGAGCGGCTGCTTCCACCACAATCAAGCGGTCTACGCGGAACCACTGCCGCCGCCAGCGCATCCACCAATTAAGTAACCGTCAGCAAGCCAGCAATCGGGGTGCGGGGTAGGCGTTAGAGACGGGTCTCCTGCGATGCGTGCAGTGCGACAATATTTGAGCCTCACGCTAACCATCCTTTGTTTCGGGGTGATTGGTGCCGCTTGGTTTGACGCTGCTTTCGCCGAAGGTAGCACCACCTCCTCATACAGGATCATTGCCACCTATCGCGTCGATTTCGGCGGCTTCAATCTCGGAAACTTCCGCCTAACAACAGTGCTCCGTGGGTCCGAATATAAGACGCGAGGCGAAGGGCAATTCTCCGTGATGGGAGGTCTGCTTTATGCGTGGCGCGGTTCTACTTCAAGCAAGGGTAGTGTAACTGACGACGGCCCCGCGCCTGCAACCTATGCCTTCGACTACGACAGCGGGGACGGTAGTCAGCGACTTCACGTCACTTTTGATAAAGGCGCCGTCACTCAGGTGTCGACGAAGCCTCCAAACCAGCCGAGCCTTCACGATGTTCCAGTCACCAAAGAGCAGCTTCAAGGTGTACTCGATCCCGTGACCGCTATGTTTCTTTATGCCCGCTCCGAGAACCCCGATGGGGACCTCAAAGTATGCGATCACACCGTGCCAGTATTCGATGGCGTGCAACGTTACGATCTCGTGCTGACACCAAAGCGCACAGTGAGGCTCCAAAAAAATGCCTCCACCGCGTACTCCGGCTTTGCCGCTGTGTGCAGAGTCAAATTCAATCCGATTTCGGGTCATCGATCGGATGATCCTGACATCAGGCATCTCTCACAGTCCAACGAGATTGAGGTATGGCTCGTGTCCCTACCGAAAACGGGCATGTACGTGCCATATCGGATCGTGCTGCCTACAATCGGCGGTTATGCGTCGGCAACATCAAGCTTTCTGAGAATCCAGACAGACGCTAAGTCCACTGCGCCGCGGTTTTGAACCCCTCTGGCAAACATTGAAGGGACAGGACCGGCACATGTCCGCTATGGCTCATTAGCGGACATAACGGCTCCTTCGCGTCATGTCCGCTTTACCCCCGATAACGGACAACCGTCAGTGCAGGTGGGATGTCCGCTTTGTGCCAATAGCGGACATTACGGAAGCGGCTGCAGGCGCCGGCCAAGACCGCAGGGGGGCGTGTTGGTGGATGAAGCTCAGGACCTCGCCAACACCGCTGCAATTGACCATCCACTGAATTGCTCGCTTTTGATGCAACCTCAGCGGCAGTAGATTGCTTCCTGAGGATCAGAGGGGGGCACTCATGCAAAGCGAGCGGTGTGTAAACTCCGCACACCAAGCGATTTCATCAAACCTCTTGCTGGTAATGGGATTAGCAATCGCGGTGGGATTTTCTTTCCCCAGCGAGGCGGCGGAATTTAGCAACACCGAATTACAACTGCAGTACGGCCGGCTAAAAGTTCCAAAGTTTGCTGGTGGTGGTGAGGACAACACAACGATCCTGACCGTGCAAAACGCCAGTGGCTATAGATGGGGCGATTTCTACGGATTCGTGGATTTTTTGAAGGGCGAGAACAGCGATGTCAACCACTTCAATGATTACGATGCCTATGGTGAGATGTATATCAACTTCAGTTCGACCAAGCTTTTTAATATAAGCTATGGCAAGGGTCTTCTCAGAGATATCGGCTACGTTCAGGGTTTCAATTTCGATTCCGACGCGAATGTTTATAAAATCCTGCCCGGCATTCGCTTCTCATGGAACATCCCCGGATTTGCTTTTTTGAACACGGATTGGATGGCGTATCTGGATGCGAGTTCCGGCGTTAGCCCAGGAACCTTCAATGCGCCGGCAGAAACCGATAGCTGGATGCTCGATGTCAATTTTGCGACCAAGTCGTTCCAGGTTTTCGGTCAGTATTTCAACTTCGAGGGTCATATCGAATTTATCGCTCCTCGAGAGAACGAGTTCGGGGACGAGGTTGCTTGGCACATCTTTGGCCAGCCCCAATTTCGTTGGGACGTGGGCTACGCCTTGTTCGGCCAGAAAGACCACCTGTTCGTGGGAACCGAATACCAGATCTGGATTCATAAGCTCGGCGAGAAGCAAACTAACGAGAGCGCTTTCCAAGCGCTCGGCGTGTGGAGATTTTGATTTTGAAGCTGGGAGTGCCGGGGTATACGGTGGATTAGGATCCATAGCCTCCCCCGCAGCATGCAACATGGTCGAAGCCCGGCGCCAGGTACACGGAATCCTGTCGCGGTTCAGTCCGTCTAAACTTCTATGAACAAGCTTCTCCTTGCCACAGCTTTGATCATTGCCTTTTCGCTGCCTGCCATTGCAGCAGGGGGCAAATTCAAGCCTAAGCAACGGTACATTGCGCCTGCCTTCGAGCAACAATTGACGTCAGGCAAGGCACCAAGGAAATACGACCGAGACAAAGTCGATCCCTACTGGACGCCGTGCAACTACCGGAGCGCCTGGGAGTGCGGCGGCGACTGACGGGACAGGGACCACCACGCCAAACAAAGGGCGCCGACCGAAGCCGACGCCAGCGGAGCGGCACGTGGGCGCGCAACTCTTTAATTGTGGGATCGTTATCGCGCATTCGGGCCTCCCCAGAGGCTGAGTGCGAAGTGGTACGCCGCGTGCACAGACATAACTGCCACCCAACAATCATCACGGCAATCAGCCGCGGCAAAAACTGGCGGCATGTCCGGCCATGAACCAACCCTACGCGGCGAAGGGGTGAGGACTCGTCGTCGTGTATGAAAGAAATGGCCCTATTCGCGAACCCCTGGAACAGGTGGAAGCGTCCTTATGTTTAAGCCTAGAGCAAAGAGAGGAGACCTAACATGAAAGCACTGTTGACAGTGATCGCGACCGCTCTCCTTCTCATGAGCAACATCGCCGGTGCGCAAGAACAGAAAGCGCCAAGCGCCGGTACTCAAGAACAGGAGGCGCCAAGCGAGAAGATGACAGGCCAGGAAGCGCCAAGCGCTAAGGATATCGGCGACCGAGTCCGCGAGATCGTCCGGGATGAGATGGGCCAAGGCATGAGAGGCCATGGCGTGAGAGGCCATGGCATGAGAGGCCATGGCATGATGGGCCATGGAATAATGCGCATGCGCGTCATGATGATCCTAATGGATACTGATGGCGACGGGGCTCTATCGCTTGAGGAAGTCCAGACGGCCCATGCCAAAATCTTCAAGGCGATCGATACCGACAAGGACGGAAAAGTCACGCTGGAGGAGATGCAGATGTTCTTCCGTGGTGTCTCTCCGACTTCCGATCAATAGCTGCCGTGAGGATTGTCTAATGTGGCGCGTCGCGACCGGGTTAAGCGTGCCCCGCGGAACACCCTTCCCCAGCGCGGGTTGACTCGGCGCTGCACAAAGTTCCTGCCTGTCCAGCAATCAGCCCCTGAGAGAAGCCCGACTGTGGTTGTCCACGCAGTCGGGCTTCTAATACAACTGATCCCTCGATCGTTTGATGTTCCGCCCCACGATGATCGCGGTCGTCGGCACCGCGGCGTCTTGCACCGAGCTCTGCCAGCCTAGCTGCGTCAGCGGCGATAGCCTCGATGGTAAGGTCCACCATAGTACGCTGGCCCCACGTAAACTGGGGGCGGTGGGGCGTAATAGACGGGCGGCGGTGGCGCGTAATAAACCGGTGGTGGTGGGGCGACATACACCGGCGGTGCGAGTGCGCTGCCTACAACAGCTCCAAGAGCAAACCCAGCTATCCCAGCGCCAACCTCAGAGCTTCCAGCATGGGCCGGAGGCGTGAGTGAAAACGTGGCCAGTCCAATTGCAGCTGTCGTAACCGTTATTTTGAAAGGCGTGTACATAGGAAGATCCCCCCTCTATGCGCCCCTAACTGATTGAGTGAGCCATAAAATAAAATCCCTAAACGGGGCGACAGTTGGGCGCAAGGCCATAAGCAGATATCCCGACCGCAGGGTGCCGGGGCTGGCGACCAGTTTGAGCGTGCCCGCTGAACGGGGCCATCTGCTTGTCCGCGAGCGGATTAGTTTTTTGATCGAGCCTGGCGGCGATGGCCGACCCCAGGCCGTCGAGTTCAGTTCGTTGAATAGAAAGGGGCCTGCAACAATGACCTACACTATCGCGATGATCGCGGCTTTTGCGGCTCTGGCGTTTGCGCTTTTGGCGACCCTGCTTTGGTAAGCAGATTGAGCAAAGCCTGAATCATGGTTGGCCATGGAACGAATGCTCAGACCGAGGCGATGCGGACATAACCCAACCCAAGATACAGGAGGATGAAAACGCCGATCACCAGAAGGGTGAGGCGATGGATTCCCGTTTGCTCGCGATTGCAAACGGTTTCGGCGAGGGGGTTGGGAAGGTGTGCGAAACAAGATGAGGCAAATGATCCGGCGAGATCGCGGTGCCGCCGCATCGCGGACCATGCCAGAACTGTCATTAGAAACCATGTGGCGCAAATGACGATGCCAGCGCCAAGCATGGCGAGAGTTGACCATTTATTCTCCCACAGCGACGCGGGGCTGATGGCGAGCGAGCCGATGATCAGGGAATTGGCCAGAAGCAGAGCGTTGTGGCGCGCCCATAGGGTCTCCCGCTCCGAATTGACCAGGTCGGTATAAACTTGAAAGACCGCGAGTTCGTCGGGAGAGCTGGGGTCCTGGCGCTGGTTCATTCCATGAGGCTACAACGAAAAGAGCGCCGACCGAAGCCGACGCCACGCTAGTGTATGGGGGCTATGCCGGGATAAAACCAATCAGTCTTTTTGGCACTTATTATTGTGGTGCTTGGCCTTCTCGGCGTCGTGCCGAGAGCGATATACGGCCAGCATATTCCAATTGGGGCGGGTGTTGGCAAAAATCTCACATCTTTTGCCGTTGTAGGCGAGATACCACGTCTCTGCAGGAAGAGCAGGCGTGGCAAACGTCGCGGCTAGAATAGCTACCAGCAGGAACTTTTTCATCGCTATCTCCTTAGTCAAACTGAACGCATTTTGTTGCGTGCGAGTTTAGCGAACTGAAGGCAACGATGGGGCAATCTCCAGCTCAGTGAAGAAAGGCCGACAGCAGGAACAGCCGAGCCGATCGCGGGTTGAATCGGTTCCGGTGGATGGCTCCCAGCAAGTGTCCATCGGCAATCAGCCCATCCTTTGGCTGAGAGAAGCCCGACGCCACCTCTGCTTCCATGTGTGACCCGGTCCCTTTTACCGAGTAACGCTGGCTGCGGCCGAGGGTGAAGTCTTCTATCAGCAGGTTAAGGAGCTTCAACCAAGCAACGACATTCAACGAGGCTTCAAGCCGCGGATCACTGAGGTCGCCTTAGAACTAGCGGAAGCGCAACTCCTCTTGTTTTCGCATCTTGGCAGTTCGATACCCTTCCCCTTCTTGGTGGTGCTGCTGCTTTGGATTACAATTTTGTTTGCTGGTTTTTCGCTTATGGCGCCCCCAAACCCGGTTACTTTGGCGTCGCTCGTGGTCTGTGCACTGTCCGTCCCGGCTGCAATTTTCCTATTCTGGGACTTGATGAACCGCTCTTCGGTCTAATGGCGATCCAGAGCGAACCTCACCCTCCGGCAATGCCACAGGGTCGGGCCAAGATTGGCTATATTCCTTCGCGCCCTTAAGGCTCTCATCACGCATGCGACCGAACCGCTCGCGGTCGTCGTCGCTCAAATCATCGTAAGCAAATGCCATTGATTAAATTCCTTTTGAGCGAATGTGGGCGTGGACCTTCTCGACAATCTGATCGAGCTTGGCCTGCTGCTTTGGGGAAGGGTCGCCGTGGAGCGTGCTGACGAATGACGCTTCCCATTCGTTCAGAGCTTCAGCGTGCTTTAGAATCCAGCAAACCAAATCCGGCGACGAGGTTGGCGCCAGCAAATCGTGCCACGTCAGTCCGTTGGAACGGACAAGATCATCCGCCATCCTCGCCGCGGTCGCCCGTTCGCCGTCGCCATCGGAGGGAGAACAAGCCGCACAGCTTGACCAGCCGGTCAGCGGCCGCAGGGTCCAGTCTCGTGCTGGTCGCGCGCCTCGCCGTCATGCCACACCCCCTTGCGGAATCGAGGGGGCGGCGGTAGGAAGAGGGACCTGATTTTCGTTTGCCTTCGCAGCGCCCCCCTTGCCGGGGGCGTTTGCATTTCGGGCGGCGGGTCTTGAATAAGACCGCAAAGAACTCCTTTAAGATCAATGGGGGTCACGAGGGGCGTGGGTAAACCTATCCCTCTGATCTGTTTCGATTGTCGGGGTGCCTCTTGAACCTTGCCGCCCCGAAGGGCTAAAGGCAGCGCATGGCCGATACATCAGAACACGCCGACATCAAGGACATGAGCTTCGAGCAGGCGCTTAAGGAGCTCGAAGCCATCGTCGATCGCCTGGAGAAGGGCGACGTGGAGCTCGAGGCTTCGATCCTCATCTACGAGCGGGGCGAGGCGCTTAAGGCGCATTGCGACGCGCTGCTGCGCAAAGCAGAGGCCAAGGTCGAGAAGATCTCGCTCAACGCCAACAACCAGCCGACGGGCACCGAGCCGCTCGACGTCGAGGATTAGCTCGCCTTCCAGCTCGCTTCGCAAACAAGGGTGCGGAGCCAATCGGCCTTGGCTCCGAAAGCTTCAAGTCTGCCAAAGCCGTTCGTGGCGATGCACGACATAGATTGGATTGATGACGGTTGCGCCTTGCTTGATGTCATGGCCACCGAGCTTGACCGGTCGCGCCGCCCTGCGAGACTTGGCGCCGGCGGATAGAGGCGCATCGCCTCCTGCAAGATCGCCTCAACCAGGGAAAGCAGCTGAAGCTTTTCGCGGTTAATCGGTCCATCGCCGATGACGTGCCGAATTTCTTCGCGCGCTCTGTCCTGCCAATCCGGGAACAAGGCGAGGAGGTAGAGCGTCCAGGTCAGCGCCTGCGCCGTCGCTACGGCCGGCAAGCAGAATAGTCACCAGATTGTCTATGATCAGGCTGTCCGGCATCGCCTCGCCAGTAGCCGGATCTCGCGCCGACACCGGCCTTCCTACCAGATCGTTGCCTTCGCCGCCATGTTGTCTGCGTCCGGCAAGGGCGCGACCCGCGACCTCGCGCAGATCGCGGCTCGCCCGCGCCATGCGTGCGCTGCCGGGATGCGGTGTCCACCCCGGAAGTCTGAGCGACGCAAAGGCGACCCGCCAGACGGTCGGCTTGAGAAAGGCGGTGCCGGCCGCAGCAACTGCAGCCGCCCCGCGAGGCGGCCTGGGCACTTCGACTATGGTCGCGTCTGACGGCATGGTTCCATGACACAATTCAAGCCAGCTGTTAGGCTAGTTGAAACTAGAGGCCCGGGTCGATAAACGTCCTGTCACACAAGCGAAATCCGAGCCAATTCCCTTTGTTTCCGCGGGGAGCGTATGAGCGCCGAACATCCAACACCGCTGCTTGACCGGGTGCTCACACCCCAGGATTTGCGGGCCCTCGACGACCATGAGCTGCCGCAGCTCGCGGCCGAGCTCCGTCAGGAGACCATCGACGCGGTGTCGGTGACCGGCGGTCATCTTGGCGCAGGCCTTGGCGTGGTCGAGCTCACCATCGCTCTACACAAAGTGTTCGACACGCCGAGTGACAAGCTCATCTGGGACGTCGGCCATCAGACATATCCGCACAAGATCCTGACCGGGCGGCGCGACCGCATCCGCACCTTGCGCATGGGCAGCGGCCTGTCAGGCTTCTGCAAGCGCGATGAGAGCGAATACGACACATTTGGCGCCGGGCACTCCTCGACCTCGATCTCGGCCGGGCTCGGCATGGCGGTGGCCCGCGACCTCGCCGGCAAGACGCACAATGTGGTCTGCGTCATCGGCGACGGCGCCATGAGCGCAGGCATGGCCTACGAGGCCATGAACAACGCCGGCGCCATGGATTCGCGCCTGATCGTCATCCTCAACGACAACGACATGTCGATCGCGCCGCCGGTCGGCGCCATGAGCGCCTATCTCGCACGCCTCATCTCCGGCGAGACCTACCGGCAACTCCGCAACTGGGCGAAGCAGCTCGCCAAGATCCTGCCCAAGGCCTGGGAACGCCGGGCGGCACGCGCCGAGGAATACACCCGCGGCTTCTGGACCGGCGGCACCCTGTTCGAGGAGATGGGCTTCTACTATGTCGGGCCGATCGACGGACACAATTTCGATCATCTGCTTCCGGTCTTGCGCAACGTGCGTGACACGCAGAACGGCCCAATCCTGATTCACGTCGTGACCCAGAAGGGCAAAGGCTACGAGCACGCGGAGAATTCGGCCGACAAGTTCCATGGGGTTGGGCGGTTCAATGTCGTCACCGGTGCGCAGGAGCCGTCGAGCGGCGGCGCGCCGAGCTACACCAAGGTATTCGCCAATGCGCTGATCGAAGAGGCGAAGGCCGACGAGAAGATCGTGGCGATCACAGCGGCAATGCCGTCCGGCACCGGTCTCGATCGCTTTGCAGAAGCGTTCGCCGAGCGCTGTTACGACGTCGGCATCGCCGAGCAGCATGCGGTGACCTTCGCCGGCGGTCTCGCCGCGGAAGGCTTCAAGCCATACGCCGCCATCTATTCGACGTTCCTCCAGCGCGCCTACGATCAGGTGGTGCATGACGTCGCCATCCAGAGCCTGCCCGTCCGCTTCGCCATCGACCGGGCAGGGCTCGTTGGCGCCGACGGCCCCACCCATGCCGGTGCTTTCGACGTGACCTATCTCTCCTGCCTGCCGGGGTTCGTGGTGATGGCGGCGAGCGATGAGGTGGAGTTGATGCACATGGTGGCGACCGCAGCCACCATCGACGACCGGCCTTCGGCCTTCCGCTATCCACGCGGCGAAGGCACCGGCGCAACGTTACCGAAACGCGGACAGGTCCTACCAATCGGCAAGGGACGCATCTTGCGCGAGGGCACGACCGTCGCGATCCTCTCCTTCGGCGCGAGGCTTGCCGAAGCCTTGCAGGCGAGCGACCAACTCGCAGGCTTCGGCCTCTCGACCACCGTCGCCGACGCGCGCTTCTCCAAGCCGCTCGACGAGGAATTGGTGCGGCAGCTTGCACGCCACCATGAGGTGCTCCTCACCCTGGAGGAAGGTGCGATCGGAGGCTTCGGCTCCCAGGTCCTGCATTATCTCGCGCGCGAGGGGCTGCTCGATCAGGGCCTCAAGGTCCGCTCGCTCGTGCTGCCGGACAGCTTCATCGAGCACGACAAGCCGCAAGCCATGTATGAACGGGCTGGCCTCAATGCCCGAGGCATCGTCGCCGCGGTGTTCGCGGCGCTCGGCAAGGACTTGCGCAGCGCCGAGGCGGCACGCCTCGCTTAAGGGCTATTGTTCGAGCTTGCAGTTCTCGACGAATTCGGCGATCGCCTGCGCCCTGCCCTGATCGGAAAGCGTGACGCTCGCTTCGCCCATCTTGACCGTCAGCGAACCGGGATCGCGCATCACTTGCAGCACTGGCTTCACGTCGATGTCGCTCGCCTCGCCGAAATTGGTGCCGGTCGCCTCATTGGTTTCCACCTCGGCCTTGACCGGCGCTTGCGCCTTGGCTGAGGAGATCTCGATGGTGACCGCATCGCCGCGCTTTGCGCCCGGGATTTCCTTATGCACGTCGAGAACGACGATGTTCATGCCGCCGAAGCAGGACAGCACGAAGAGCGGGCTCGCCGTGGGATTGAGCGGGCCATAAGCGAGCATGGTCAGGCCCCCGCTCGACTTCTGCGTCCACATCATCGCCTCCTCGGACTTGCCGGCATCGGCAAGGATCAGGACCGCCGAGGCAAATGCGGCCGCGAGCGCCGAGCGCGCCAGGCGGCGCACCGTCAAACAAGAATGCTTCGGCATTGTCTTTGAGTCACCCAGAGCGGCACCGGAAGCCCGGCCATAAGGGCCTTCGCCCGGCCTTGCTAGTCGATGCGGGAACTCTTGGCAAATCTGGCGGGTTTCCGGGGCGCGGCCTTCAGGGCCGCGTGTCCGCTCCCACCCGGAAGCTTTCGGCCTGCATGGCCGAGATCGCTACCTCGATCGCCTTTTCGCCGAAGCCCCTGAACTCGGGGTCGAACTCGAAATAGCTGCAGGTGATCTCCTCGCCGGCGGCAATGTCGACAAGCGCATGACCGCGATCGAAGATGTTGAAATCGGTGTTCGGCCGGTCGCTGTGGTTCATGAACTTGCCGTCGTCGCAGTCGACGATACGCACGCCATCGATTTCCAGATGGGGATAGCTATAGCGTGCGACGTAATCCTTCATATGCGCCGGCAGCATCGGGATCTCGTTGGGATAGACGAAGATGTCGAATTTCGGGTTCAGCACCCAAAGCTGATGCCCCGCCGGGACGAACTCGGCGGCAAAGACGCCGAGGCCCTGAATTTCACTCTGCGCGACAAAGGTGCGGACGAGCATCATGTCCGTTGTCTCCGCTTGGCTCCCGTATTGGGTTGGTGATCAGTCATGAGAGAATGGTGATTAGGCGAGATTGCCATTCGCGCCGTGCACGATGGCGAGTGCGGCCCGCTTGCGCCGGCGCGGGGCTTGCTCCCGCTGCAAGGCGTTGATGCGGCGCTGGAGATAGGGCGAGAAGTGGCCTGCGTAGCGCTTCCACAAGGTGGGATCGCGCCAGTCGTTTCCGGTCACGCGGCCGCGGCATTGCGAGGAGCCGCAGGCGCAATCGAACTCGTCGTAAGGCGATCCATCGCACATGGCGTAGTCGATGGTCACCTCGTCGCCAGGCTGGATGGTGTGCATGGCGATGATGGTGATCTGGCCGTCGAGACCGGCATTCGGCTCGCAAGAGTGATTGATGTAGTCCGGCGGCTCGTGCGGCCCGAGCGAGGCGAGATAAAGCCCCTCCTCGACCTGCGCGGTGTGATGGCGGATGTCTTCAGGAAGGTCGTCCAGCTCATTTGCTGAGACCAGGCGACCGCTCCACACAGCAATGAGCTCGCCGGGTTCGATGAGTTCCCGAGCGAATACGGCCTTGCCGCCGGCCACGTCACGATTTCGGACTTCGCACTTTTCGGTGAGGTAAGCCGTCGTACTTTGGCTCACGAGACCTCCGCGATGGCGCGCCGAGCGGTGCGCTTCGCAGTATATAGTTGGGCGGTGCCGTCCGCTCCCGGTTCGTCATCCGCACGCAAGGAATCCCCCACGCGGGGCGAAGCATATGAGAAGCGAATATGGGCATCTACAGAAAAATGCGCCTCGACCGAATTTTAGTGGACAGAGGTCTGGCTGTGACCCGCTCGCGCGCCGCCGACCTTATCCGCCTCGGCGCGGTGAGCGTCGAGGGTGTGACGGCGCTGAAGCCGGGGGCGCTGCTCGATCCCGGCGCCAGCCTTTCGGTCGACGCCGGGGCGTCTCCCTTCGTCTCCCGCGGCGGGCTCAAGCTAGCCGCGGCGCTCGACGCCTTCCGCCTCAACCCTAAGGGCCTCATCGCGCTCGACATTGGCGCCTCGACCGGAGGCTTCACCGAGGTGCTGCTCGAGCGCGGCGCTGCCCGCGTCTTCGCAGTCGATGTGGGGCGGGACCAGCTGCATGCGACGCTCCGCGAGGATCCCAGGGTGGTGGCGCTGGAGGGGACCGATGCAAGGCGCCTCGATGCCGGGACTGTTGCAGGGCCGGTCGGCGCCATCGTTGCCGATGTCAGTTTCATCAGCCTGACCAAGGCGCTCCCCGCGGCGCTCAAGCTTGCCGCGCCTGGTGCCTGGCTCGTCGCTCTGGTCAAGCCGCAATTCGAGGTTGGCCGCGAGTGGGTGGGAAAAGGCGGCATCGTCCGCGATGCGGAGGCGCGGGAGCGGGCCGTGGCGGAGGTCAGGGCGTTCATCGACGCTACTCCTGGCTGGAAGGTCTTTGCTGAGATGCCCTCCCCAATTGCGGGCGGCAGCGGCAACGAGGAAGTTCTGATTGGCGCCAGCCATGCAGCTTGAGGTCAGGATCGAGCGGCTTGGCGCCCAAGGCGACGGCGTGGCGCAAGGGCCTGACGGCCCGCTCTTCGTACCCTTCACGCTTCCAGGCGAGCTGGTGAAGGTGGACGCCGAGCCCGGAGACGGCCACGCCGAACCCCTCGCCATTCTCGAGCCGAGTCCGGAGCGTGTCGCCCCGGTCTGCCAATATTTCGGAACCTGCGGAGGCTGCGCGCTCCAGCATATGGAGGCTCACGCCTATCTCGCCTGGAAGCGTGAGCTTGTCGTCGCTGCGCTCGCCTCGCGTGGGCTTGAGGGGCCGGTCGAGGAGGTCCGCGCCGCGCCTCTCGCCAGCAGGCGACGGGCGGCGTTCGCTCTTGGCCGGACGGCTGACGGCATCGCCTTCGGCTATCGCGCCGCGCGCTCACACGCCATTGTCGATATCGCCGCCTGCCCGGTGCTCAGTCCCGCCATCGCTGGGCGCCTGCCCAAGCTCAAATCTGCGCTCGCGCCGCTGCTCGGTGGCAAGCGTGAAGCCCGCATCACCGTCACCGAGGCCGAGCAAGGCCTCGATGTGGTTGTCGAGGGTATTCGTCCCTCGCCTACGCTCTTCGCCAGACTGGCAACGGCGTGGGCTAGTTTCGGGGCTGCCCGCATCACCCTCGAGGGGGAGAGCCTGGCGCTTCGCGGCACGCCCACGGTCGCGCTGTCCGGCGTTGAGGTGAGCCTGCCGCCCGGCGTCTTCCTTCAGGCCTCGCACGAGTTGGAAGCAGCGCTGGCGGGGCTGGTCAAAGAGGCCGTTGGCCGAGCGAAGTGGGTCGCCGACCTCTTCGCAGGCATTGGCACCTTCACCTTCGCGCTCGCTGCAAGCGCCGAGGTCGATGCCTTCGAGCAGGCCGAGGAGGCCATCGCGGCTCTGGCGGGAGCAGCGCGGGCAACGCCGAAGCTGAAGCCGGTGCGGACACATGCCAGGGACCTCTTCCGCGTGCCGCTGACATCGCGGGAGCTCGCGCGCTACGACGCTGTGGTGCTCGACCCGCCACGGGCGGGCGCCAAGGTACAGGCCGAGGCGCTTGCCGGTTCAAAGGTGCCGAAGGTTGTCATGGTTTCCTGCAATCCGGGAACTTGCGCGCGGGAACTGCGCATTCTCGTCGATGGCGGCTACCGCATCGCGCGCGTGGTCCCGGTCGATCAATTCCTTTTCTCGCCACACATCGAGCTGGTGGCTGAGCTCGAGAGGTAGCGCTACCCAGCGAGCAGCCGATCCACATAGGCCGGCACGATCTCCGTCGCCGGGCCTTCTATCCGCTCAAGGAACAGGTCGGCGCCGTCGGAAGGCTCGAGATTGAACTCGACGGCATGAGCGCCTGCGGCGCGGGCCTCCATCACGAAGCCTGCCGCAGGCTAGACCGTGCCGCTCGTGCCGATGGAGATGAACAGGTCGCAACGCGACAGCGCCTCGTAGATGCGCTCCATCTCGCGCGGCATCTCGCCGAACCACCACGTCGGGGCGCATGGCGGCTTGCCCGCAAGACGCGCAGAGCATTTCGATGGAGAGATCCTCCTTCCACGGCGCGCTGACGCCGCACACAGCGCTCGCTCCAACTCCCCATGCACATGAATGAGGTTCTTGGTGCCGGCGGCTTCATCGCTCTCTGCCGACAGCCCAGCCCCGGTCAGGACGACGATGTTGTGGAAGCGCGCCACGGAGGACGGGCGACTAGCCCTTGCCGGTCTGGCCACGGTGGCGAAGGTAGTGGTCGGCGAGCACGATGGCCATCATCGCCTCGCCGATCGGCACGGCGCGGATTCCGACGCAAGGATCGTGGCGGCCTTTGGTCGAAACCTCGGTCTCGTTGCCTGCGGCGTCGACGGTGCGGCGTGGAGTCAATATCGACGACGTCGGCTTCACCGCAAAGCGCGCGACGATGGGTTGGCCGGTCGAGATGCCGCCGAGAATGCCGCCGGCATTGTTGGTCAGGAACTCAGGCGCGCCGTCGCGCCCGATGCGCATCTCGTCGGCGTTCTCCTCGCCGGAGAGTGACGCCGCGGCGAAGCCGGCGCCGATCTCGACGCCCTTCACCGCGTTGATGCTCATCAGCCCGCTGGCGATGTCCTGGTCAAGCTTGCCGTAGATAGGCGCGCCGAGCCCTGCCGGTACGCCTTCCGCAACGATCTCGATGATGGCGCCGACGGAGGAGCCCTCCTTCCGCACCTTGTCGAGGAAATCGGCCCACGTCTTCACCGCCTTGGCGTCAGGGCAGAAGAACGGGTTGCGCTCGACCTCGGACCAATCCCAGGTGCGTCGTCCGATGGCGTGCGGCCCCACCTGCACCAACGCGCCGCGTACGCGCATGCCAGGCACCACTTTGCGGGCAATGGCGCCCGCCGCCACGCGGCTTGCGGTCTCCCGCGCGCTCGCCCGGCCTGAACCGCGCCAATCGCGGACGCCGTATTTGACGAGATAGGTGTAGTCGGCGTGGCCGGGGCGGAACTTGTCCTTGATGTCCCCATAGTCCTTCGAGCGCGCGTCGACATTCTCGATCTCGAGCGCGATCGGCGTGCCGGTGGTCACCTGCTCCCCGGTCGCCTCATCGGTGAACACGCCTGAGAGAATGCGAACCTGGTCAGGTTCTTTGCGCTGGGTGGTGAAGCGCGACTGGCCGGGTTTCCGCTTGTCGAGATAGGTCTGGATGTCGGCGATGTCGAGCTGGATGCCAGGCGGGCAGCCATCGACCACGCAGCCGATCGCCGGCCCGTGGCTTTCGCCCCAGGTGGTGATTCGGAAGAGATGGCCGAAGCTGTTGTGCGACATGGATTGAACGTAGCCAGCTTCTAGTTAAGGCCGCGGAAAGGGTCAAACGCCTGGGCGCAAAAGAGCCTGATACACCGCACGTGTAGATCACAGTTGTTCAACCTATGGTAACATGGGCCTCGCGCTGGTAGTGCATCCGTCACGCAGAATGCGTACCCCGGGAGGTGCAAATGTTGCCTACGACCTTACGCGATGGCGCCTACGTTCCGAAGCGAATGAAGGAGGAAATCGATTTCGATGGACCGATCGAACGTGGCGCCAAGAAGATGCGCGCCCAGAGGGCCCAGGAATTTCTCACCTTGAACGGCTTCGCGTGGCAATCGACGCAGATTTTTGGCCCGGCAACCGAGAAGCTGGTGCGAGACTTTCAGACCGCGCGCGGACTGCCGGCGAGCGGCATAGTCGACATGAAGACTCATGAGGAGCTCGTCGCGCCGATCGTGAAGGCCGTCAACCCCATCGCAGCGGGGGGAAGAGCCTTTCCGCTCTCGCCGCGGCCTACGCCAAGCAACACATCAAGAACCGCCCAATGGAAGCTGGCGGCGACAACATCGGCCCCTGTGACAGGAGCTATCTCGATTGGGATGGAAAGGACGCGAGATGGTGCGCGGGCTTTGTCTGCTTTGCGCTCGAGCAGGCGGCTCACACGCTTGGCGTTCAGCTTCCGATCAAATCGTCATCGTCTTGCGATGTGTTGGCGATGGAAGCCAAGACGGCCGGAAAGTTCGTGCCCGAATCGCGTGTCAAGTCGGGAGCCTTCGCCAAGAAAGACCTCGTGCCCGGGACCTTCTTTCTCGTCCGCAAGGTTCCTGGAGACTGGGTGCATGTCGGCATGGTGGACCGCGCCCGCCAAGGAGTCGTTCGACACGGCCCCCGAGGGGAATACGGATAGCGGCGGCAACTCGAACGGCTTCGAGGCTGCGGAGCGGGCGAGAGGCTATGGGAGCAAGGACTTTATCGTCTGGTAGGCGCGGACACGCCCGCTACTCCTTCGCCACCGAGATGTCGGGGGCGTCCTCGTTCTTCATGCCGACCACGTGGTAGCCGGCGTCGATGTGCAGGATCTCGCCGGTGACGCCGCGGCCGAGGTCGGAGAGGAGATAGAGGGCGCCGCCGCCGACATCCTCGATCGACACGGTGCGCCGCAGCGGCGAGTTGTACTCGTTCCATTTGAGGATATAGCGGAAGTCCGCGATGCCCGATGCCGCGAGTGTCTTGATCGGCCCGGCTGAGATGGCGTTGACGCGGATGTTCTCCTTGCCGAGATCGGCGGCGAGATAGCGAACGCTCGCTTCGAGCGCGGCCTTGGCCACGCCCATCACGTTGTAATGCGGCATCACCTTCTCGGCGCCGTAATAGCTGAGCGTGAGCAGCGAGCCGCCGTTCGGCATCAGCGCCTCGGCGCGCTTGGCCAACGCTGTGAAGGAATAGCAGGAGACGAGCAGGGTCTGGGTGAAATTGTCCTTGCTGGTGTCGACATAGCGCCCGTCAAGCTCCTCCTTGTCGGAGAAGGCAACGGCATGGACGAGAAAGTCGATGGCGCCCCAGGAGTCGGCAAGCGCCTTGAACACCGCCTCGACGCTCGCCTCGTCGGTCACGTCGCAAGGCAGAACGAGTTTGGAGCCGATCTCGGCGGCCAGAGGCTCGACGCGCTTCTTGATGGCGTCGCCCTGATAAGTGAGCGCGATCTCCGCGCCCTGGTCGCGGCAGGCCTTGGTGATGCCCCAGGCGATGGAGCGGTTGTTGGCGACGCCGAACACGATGCCGCGCTTGCCCGCCATCAATTTGGCAGCTTCCGCCATTGATCCTCCAGTTCCGGAGATGACGGCGCTTTATATGCGAGAGGCCTCTGGGCCGGAAGGCTTTTCGCCCCCTTAACCTAGCCTTTGAGCGACCAGGCGCCGCCTTGCTCGCGGCAGGCAGTCCCCTCGACCTCGCGCACGAAGGTGCCCAGGGAGAGCGAATAGGTGAGATGCCGGCATACCCGGCCCCCGGAATCGCGGAAGGCCGAGACCGGCTTGATCACGCCGGTGAGCCCCCTCGAGGGCCGCCGCCATACAAGGGTTGCGCCGTCGCCAAGCTCGGTCAGAGCCACCTGCAGGGCGTGGAGGGCAATATCGCGGTCGCTGCGGTCGAGCTTGGCGCGGAGCTCGTCAAAGGCGGCAGGCTGCTTGGCGCTCTCGGTGTCGATATTGACCGACCCGGTGTACATCGGCTCTTCGGCGTAGAGGGAGGAAGGGGCGGGCGCAAAGAATAGAGTTACGAGCGCACCCGCCCCAATGATGATAGGAGCGCTCCGACGGACCGTACGCACAACCAATCGTCCCCCAACCCCCCAGCACCAACTATCAACAGGGATCAGGGTGCAGTATCAGGCTGAGGAAAAGGTTAATGTGTTGTCTCAGCGTCACCAATGTCCCGTAAACCCTTGATATCCGCGCTCCGCCCAAGGCAGATCACCCCACCACCACCACCGCCCCCCGGCTCAGTGAAATCGAGCGCAGCGTTTCTGTCCTGTCGGAGGCAATCCGCAAACGCCAACCCCAATGCCGAAAGACTAGGCCGTGTACTCATAAATCGAGATTGGTAAACAGCGTTGGTCAATGTTCGCTTTGGCCCCAAAGCAGGCATTCGTCAGGGCATTGAGCAATGTCTGCTTTGTGCCAACAACCGACGTGAACGTGTAGCCGGCGATCGCTTAGTGAACCCTTTGCTAGCGTGGTTTTCGGAAGCAGCCTGCGAACCGCAAACCACGGGAAGCACATCTGCCGCACCCTGAACCCGCGATTAGGACTTGGGGTGGCGGCGCATCACATCCTTCAACAGCGTCGCGAAGGCATGAAAGTCTGCTTTGCGTGGAGACGTCTTGCGCCAGGCGAGCCCAATCTCGCGCTTAGGCTCCGGCGCCGCGAAATGCATTAGGCGAATGTCGCTCCGCTGACGCACCTCGATCCCCACCGCCATTTCCGGCAGGAGCGTGATGCCATAGCCGTGGGCGACCATCTGCACGATGGTGGCGAGGCTCGAGGCCCCGAAGCTCTCCCGCGCCTCCGGCGTCACCAACCGGCAAAAGGACAGCGCCTGGTCGCGCAGGCAATGGCCTTCCTCCAGCAGCAATAATCGTTCATGGGCGAGCATGTCGGCGGCCTTAGCGCGCTTGCCCTTCGTCAAACGCGCCGCGAGCACGAATTTATCGTCGAAAAGATGGAGCGTTTCGATCTCGGGATCCTTGATCGGAAGGGCGACGAGTATGATATCGAGGTCGCCGCTGACCAACTCCCGTATCAGGGTGTCTGTGATGGTTTCGCGGAGATGCAAGGTAAGGTCGGGGAAGCGCCGCTGTAGCTCGGGCAGCGCCTCCGGCAAGAGATAGGGTGCGATAGATGGGATCGCCCCAAGCTTCAGCGATCCGGTAAGCACCCGTTCGCGATGCTTGGCGTAGTCGAGAAGGTCGCGCACCGAGGCGAGTATGGTGCGCCCGCGCCGGACGATCTCTTCGCCCTGCTCGGTCATTTCGAATCCCGACTTTCGGCGCTCTATGAGGCTGACCTGGAGCTCGTCTTCGAGTTCCTTGATCTGCATGCTGAGCGCTGGCTGGGTGACGGCGCAGGTCTCGGCCGCCTGGCCGAAATGCAGTGTGTCGGCCAATGCCTCGAGATAACGCAGCTGGCGCAGCGTCACCATTGCGATAAGGCCCGCTTATGCTTGCAAAGGAAAATACGATTTGAATTTATCACATCGGCTGCCCAAATAGAAGGCAGACTCGCGTGCGGCCAACCGGCAGCAAGCCCTGTCTAAAGATCTGGACTAACGTAAAAACCAACGAATTCTTTACCTAGCGCAGGTCCCCGTGTAGTCTGGAAGTCATTGTAAATAAAGGCGTTAGCGTGGTTTTGGGGGCGTCGAGGGAAAGCCTCGATGCCCCGGGAGGGCCCAGGGGAATGGGCTTGACGCGCCGCGAAGTGTTGATGGTCGGTGGTGTCGGAAGTACCGCACTTGCCAGCGCTTTCTTTTCGGCCGACGGC
This sequence comes from uncultured Alphaproteobacteria bacterium, assembly GCA_963827365.1. Lineage (GTDB taxonomy): Bacteria > Pseudomonadota > Alphaproteobacteria > Rhizobiales > Methyloligellaceae > Methyloceanibacter. Next base: position 33,035 of record CAWHAX010000020.1, read on the forward strand.
GCCTGCGCGCAGGATGAAATCGCGGAATTCGTTAAGCGGCATACCGGACTGACAGCAACGGAGTCGGACCGTCTGCATCTGACCATGCCGGCGGTGTTTCCAACCGGCTACACCGTGCCCATGGACCTCAACGTAGATAGTCCTATGACCGAGGACGATTACGTGAAACGCATCCGCGTGTTCGCGCCGCAGAACCCGCTCATCGACGTCGCCAGTTTCAATTTCGGTCCAAGGCGAAGCATGGCGCGCGTGTCAACGCGCATCCGCCTCGCCAAGCCACAAAATGTCGTCGCGGTCGCCGAGATGAGCGACGGCTCACTGCTGATGACCAAGACCTGGGTCGACGTAGCCACCAATGGTTGCATCTGACGACGCGTTAGGGAGGCTGACAGTGACAACTCCGACACCACGCGTGCTCATGCAAAGCACCGCGACGAAAGGCGAAGTCTTTCGGGTCAAGACCATCATCAACCATCAGATGGAAACCGGGCTGCGACACGATGCTCAAGACCGCGTGATCCCCCGCAAGATCATCAACCGGTTTGCTTGCCGCTATGGAGGTGTAGAGGTGTTCAGTGTCGATCTGCATGAGGCGGTTTCGGCCAATCCCTATATAGAATTCTATTTGCTCGCCACGGAGAGCGGTCCGCTCGAGTTCGTTTGGCAGGAGGACGGCGGCGGCTCCTATCGATTGGAAACCCAGCTCGCGGTCGCTTGACGATGGCGAAGCAAGCGACGCCATGGGGGATGATCAAGCGTAGGCGCGGCATGACACCGTTCGACCGGGCAGGCCCGGCGAAACGCATGCGCGCAAGCGGTGCACGCTTGATCGTGACGCTGTTGCTGGCAACAAGCCCATGCGCCTTCGTCGTTATTCCAAGCCCTGCGGCACAGAATAATCGCGGCGCTCAGCTTGCTGCGATGTGTGCGGCGTGCCATCGCCTTGACGGCATGGACAAAGGTATTCCCACCATCATTGGGATGGACGAGAAAAAGCTCACCGAGCTCATGGCGGAATTCAAATCGGGCAAGCGCGCGAGTCAGATCATGAGCGTGGTCGCGCGTTCGCTGAGCGACGAGGAAGTCGCCGACCTCGCAAAATATCTTGCGGGACGACAAAAAGGATCGGAGCGACCCATGAATTGCTGGACACGTCGCCAATTCGGCTGCCTGGCGGGAGCAGTCTGCCTCACAGCACTCGCCCCGCGCGTGGCGAGAAGCCAGGCGAAGTCGCGGGTCGTGGTCATCGGAGGCGGCATCGGTGGAGCGACGGTGGCAAGATATCTGGCGATGAGCGCCGGCACCATCGAGGTGACTCTGGTCGAGCCGAAGCCACGCTATACGACCTGCTTTTTCAGCAGCCTCTATCTCGCCGGAATGCGTTCGTTCGAATCACTCACGCATGGATATGAGACGCTCGAGCAACGATACGGGATCAAGGTCGTTCACGACACCGCGGCGACAATCGATCCGGTAGCGAAGACGGTTGCTCTCAAGAGCGGCGACCAAGCTGCCCTACGATCGGCTGGTGGTCGCTTCCGGCATCTCCTTCAAATTCGGCGCCATCGAAGGCTACGACGAGACCGCGGCCGAGATCATGCCGCATGCCTGGATTGCGGGCCCGCAGACCGAACTGCTCAAACGGCAACTCGACAGCATGGAGGATGGCGGGCTCTTTCTGATCGCCGCTCCCCCGAATCCGTTCCGTTGCCCGCCGGGCCCTTACGAACGAGCGTCCCTGGTCGCGTACTACTTCAAGCAGTTCAAGCCGAAGTGCAAGATATTGATCCTAGATGCCAAGGACAGTTTCTTCGAGCAGGATCTGTTCCAGGACGCCTGGGCCCGCCACTATCCGGGAATGATCGAGTGGCTGCCGGGCCAATTCACTGGCGGCATCAAGTCAGTCGACGTCAAAAACATGTCGGTGAAAACCGAAGCCGAGACCTTCAAGGCCGCGGTGATCAATTTCATCCCGGCGCAGATGGCCGGCGGGCTTGCTCGGCAGGCTGGTCTTGCCGATCAGACGGGCTGGTGTCCGGTCGAGCCGACGACCTTCGAATCGAAGTTGCAGCCAGGGATCCACATCGTCGGTGATGCCATCGAGGCCGGCGAGATGCCGAAATCCGCCTTTCTCGCCAACAGCCAAGCCAAGATCTGCGCCTTCGCCATCGCGGCTGCCCTCACCGGCGCCGATCGCCACGCTTCGCATTTGTTCAACACCTGCTTCACATTTCTCGCCGCCGACGACGCGGTGAGCGACGCAATCGCCTTCGCGCCAGATGGCGCGACGATCAAGATCAGCGAGATCCTTATCAGTCAGGTGGGCGAGGACGCCAAGATGCGCCGGCAGGTCGTGCAGGCAGCAAACGGCTGGTACACGGCATTCACCCACGACGTGTTCGGCTGATTGTTCAACCGTTCAGCTCCGTTCGACCGCGGGATGAGCGATTACTGGAACGGCGAGGCAGCGACGGACGCTATCTGGCTCCACGCTCGGCGGCCGCCCGGGGATTGCCGACGGAGCGGGATCGGGCAGCCGCGACAGCCGTAAGGAATTGACAACGAGCAATAGGCTCGAACTCGCCATGACCGCGGCGGCCAGCACCGGCTGCAGGATCCCGAGCGCAGCAAGGGTCAAGGCGACAGCATTGTAGCCAAAAGCCCAGATTAGGTTGGTGACGATGGTGCTGCGCACTGCTCGGGCCACGTTGATAACCCAGGGCAGCATCCACAGTCCGTCCTTGGGCAGTACAAGAGAAGCTGTCTCGCGCGCGAGGTCCGTGGCGGAGCCCACGGCGATACCGACATCGGCGTCGGCGAGAACCGGTCCATCGTTGAGACCGTCGCCGACCATTGCCACCACTTCATGGCCTTGCCGGTACCGTTCGAGCGCAGCCTGCTTCGCTTCCGGCGACAGCCCAGCTTGCACTTCCTCGATCCCCACCATGGCGGCGATCCGCCGTGCCGCGGGCGCGAGATCGCCGGTCAAGAGCGCGACATGCAGCCCGAGGCCGCGCAGTGCCTCGATTGTCGAATGCGCCTCGGGTTCTGGCGTATCATCGAGGGACAGCACGGCATGGACTTGGCTCCCCCAGCCGACATAAGTCACCGAATGAGCGCTCGCTTCCAGCGACCGCGCCCGTTCGACCAGAGTCGGCGAAACCGGCCAGCCGAGGTCGCGCATCATCGCGGTGCTCCCGGCGGCGACGGGCTGGCCGTCGGCATTGCCCCGAATGCCGCGACCGGGTACCGCACGAATATCGCGGGTCACGACCGGCGCGAGGCATCGCGCCGTGGCCGCCGCGGTGATGGCGCGGGCCAACCCATGTTCGGAATGCCGTTCAAGTCCGGCTGCCCGGGCAAGCACTTCGTCAATCCCGGCCCCCTCGCTCTCGATGCCGACGATGCGCGATCTCCCCGAGGTCAGCGTGCCGGTCTTGTCGAAGGCGAGCAACCGCGTGCGGGCGAGAGCTTCGAGAGCGCCGGGGTCGCGGACGAGGCAGCCGCAGCGCGCGAGCCGCCCAATGCCGAGCGAGGTTGCGAGCGGCGCGGCGAGTCCCACCGCGCATGGACAGGCAACCACCAGCACCGCCAGTCCAACGAGCAGCGCCCGGTCGAACGGCATGGCTTGCGCCCAATAGGCGACCGTCAGCCCACCGAGAATGAGAACGAGAGGCACCGAGATGCCGACCACGCGGTCGGCAATGCGCTGGATAGGACTGCGGCGGGACAGCGCGTCGCGCACCGACCGGCAAATCTGCGCCCAGCGGGTGGCGGACCCGGCGCCGTTGCTTCGGATCAGCAGCGGTCCGTCGAGATTCATGCTGCCGGCGATCACGGCGGAGCCGGCGCCTTTGGCAATTTGGCGGCTCTCCCCCGTAATCACGGCTTCATCGGTGTGGGACTCGCCCTCGATCACCACTCCGTCGATCGGAATGCGCTCTCCTGGCCGGACGCGCACCAGAATGCCAGCGCCGATATCGCGCACCGGGCGGCGAGTCTCCGTCCCCTGATCAACGACGGTTGCGCATTCGCTTTCGGCGGCCAAAAGAGGTTCGAGATCGCGCGCCGCCTTGGCGCGGCCTGCTGCCTCGATGTAGCTCCCGAGAGTAAAGAGCATCAGCACCATGGTGGCGGTGTCGAAATAGACCTGCTCGCTGCCCTCGATGGTGGCGAAAACGGAATAGGCGTAAGCGGCGCCGACGCCGAGAACCACGAGTGCGGAAGAGGTCAAGCGGCCCTGTGCTGCCTGGGTCCAGGTTTCACGCAAGTACGGCTCACCGAGAATGATCAGCGCCGGCGTGGCGAAGATCCACAAGAGAAGGTGGATCCAAGGAAGCAGCCAGGCATCGGCGCCGCCGAAGGTTCCGGCATAGAGCAGGATACTGATCAGCATGATGTTCATCGTGAGAAAGGCGCCCACGCCCAGCCTGATCAACAACCAGGCGGCTTCCCACTCCTCGCTCTTCCCGCTCTTCACCTGAAAGGCGATGCAGCAGCCGTAGCAGCAGAACGCGCAATCCTCGCCGTTCACGGTGCGCTGCACGGCGCGCAAGCCGACGGGGAGCAAGCAATGGCTGCATAAATGATCGCCCCGATCGGTCATCCGGAAAATCCTGTTGCCAAGGCATGTCCGACATGGGCGTCGAACGGTAAGACGCCGCGGCTAAGCGTGATCAGCCCAAGCACGAGAATGAAGCTGCCGGCCAGCCATACACCGCGTTGCCGCCATACCGGGGTCAACACCTGGCCGACGCCGCCCATCATCAGCATTGCGGGAAAGGTCCCCAATCCGAATGCCAGCATGACGAGAAAGCCGGAAAGCGGCGCGGCGGTGCTTGCCGCCTGGGCGGCGAACGCATAGACCAGCGGGCATGGGAGGAAACCGTTGAACACGCCAAAGGCGACCGGGGCTGCGGGGCTCTCGGACTTCAGCAAATTGCGCAAGGACGCGGCGAGCGTACTGCCACCAAAGCCAGCTGCCACTCGGTGAAACCCCTGAAGCAAGCCGAAAAACTGCAATGCCATGACGATCATGAGGAGCCCGGCGGTAATCGCCAGGAACCGCTGGGCAGTGTCGAGCGAACCGCTCAGCACCGAGACTTTTAGTCCCTGCGAGGTGCACAGCACCTCGCCCAGGGCGCCCGCGAGCGCGCCCAGAAAACAATAGGTGGTCAGTCGGCCCACATTGTAGAGCAGGTGACGTCCGGCGGTCGCAGTTCGCCCACGCGCATCGCGGCCAAGCGCACAGGCAAAGCCGCCGCACATCCCGATGCAGTGAAAACTGCCCGCGAACCCGGCAGCGAATATCACCAAATAGTAGGTCACTGGCAGATTGCCCTGCCCAGTCGCGCCTCGTTCACCGGGGAGGCGTTGCTCCTCACCGCTACCAGCGAACGAGGTATACGACCCAAACGAAGAAAGCGGTGTGAGCGATCGCACCGCCGATAAAGGCGATGGTTTGATACACATCGGCAGTTGCGAATGAGAAAGCTGTATGCGGAAGCATGCGCTCCTCCTGTTCAGCCCAAATAGACCCGGGCAACGTTCAACGCCAGCGCCGAAAACAGGAGGATCAGATTCAAAACCGCCAAACCCAAAATGACCTTCGCTGTCAGCATTTCCTAGCCCTCTTTTACACTTACGGGGTTTCAGCTTCCGGTGATTCGTCCCGGCCCGACGCCGCCCCAATAGTGATAGGCATAGTAGAGGCCCCAGAGAAACAGCACTGCATAAACGACCAATAGCCATACCGGGATATAGCCGTGCCGCGACTTCGATGGCGCCGCCGCCATACTCCTCCCTTTCGTCTTCGTGGAGATCGACTTCACTTCTCGGCCTGCTCGGGCTTGCTCGGTGTGGTCCCTGTTTGCGTCACTTTCCATCTCCATCTCGTAGAATCTGACGGATGCTTCGTCGGCATTGTGGAAGGCGCCCGAAAGCACACCCCAAACGAAGAGGCACAGCGCACCAAGACTCATCAATAGGGCGCTTGCGTAGGGTCCGGTGATCTCGAAACCCTCCATGGCTCAGTCTCCCTTCGTGGTTGTGGCTCCGGCGGCGCCGAGTGCCGCGGCTTCTTGCGGCGAGTCATGGCTCGGAACATAAGCCTTGTCAGGCACATCAGCCTTGAGATTAAGATCGTTCAGCGCCGCGCGATCCTTGTCGGCGATCTTCAGTGGTTGGCCGGTGAGCGGGTTCGTGTAGGACGAAAGCGAGAAGACGTAGTAAGAAAGCGCCCACCGGTCTTCGTCGGGGAATGAGTCCCGATAGGAGGGCATGGGCGTGCCGCTCATTCCGGTCGTGATGGTTCGGTAAATGTCTTCGACCGCCGGGCCCGATTTGAACTGGCCGAGGGTGAGGTCGGCCGGTACCATGGTGAACTCTTCATCATCCTTCAATCCAGCGGCTTTCTCGCCATCGCCCTTGCCGGTCTTGCCGTGGCACTCCCAGCATTTCGCTTGCTCCCAGACCTCTTTGCCGCGATCGAGAAGTTGTTGCGTCGGAGGGGGCGGCCTGCCGATGTACAGCGGAGCACTAGGCGGCTCTTCGGTGAAAAAGGCATAGGGCTTGGCGGGATCGGAGCGGTCCACGGCAAGCACATATTTGATGTACTGGATGACGGCGAGGCGATCGTTGATCGGCAGGTCATACCAAGGCGGCATCGCCGTACCGCGAACCCCGCGGCTGATCGTCCGTAACAGATCGCCGTCGGTCGGTATCAATTCTTTGGTCAGTCTGAACTTGAATACGGCATTGTTGAAATTCCGCGGGCGCTGGTTGTAGAGGAAGGTGGCCGCCGGCCCATTGCCGTCGCCATTCGCACCGTGGCAGCCGAGGCAGCGACGCTCATAGACCTCCTTCCCATGGGCAATCCATTCCTCAGAGCGCGGCAGCGTGACATCCATAACGTCAAGACTTTGGGGCTCGAACAGATCGCGCCATTTGCCGCGGTTCATGCCGAGCTTCTGCAGATAAGCGACGAGAGCTTGCAGTTCTGGTGTCTCGGCGGCGATCTTGACCGTGTTACCCTTATATTGCTCCTGCGGCGTCAGGATGATGGGAGCCTTGCCGCGCGCCTGCATTGGTACGAACAGGAGACCGTCGGCATTCGGCGTGAGCCTGATCGGCTCCTTGCTCGCAAAGTCGAACAGCGTTTCGGTGAGCGGTGTTTTCTCCAGCGTACGGTTGCCGGCTCCGTCGTCGACGATCGCCACCGCCTGCGTCGGCCTTTCGAAAAGTCCCCGGTAAGACGCCATGACCGAGTCCGGGGAAAGCATGCGCGGATCCCAGAAATGGGCAAAATGCCATTCATTGCTATATTTGAGTCCGACACGCATCAAATCCGGCCCAATGCGACGCGTGCCGAAGAGGTGCGGTATGTCAAAGGCGAATTCGCCCAACTCCGTCACCGGGCCCCAGCGGCGCGTCTCGCCGGTCACCGGGCGGACGAATTGGGAATGGCAGTACCAGCAACCCTCGCGGAGATACACATCGCGACCGCGCTGCTCCAATTCCGTGTATGGGGTAGCGTTGGTCTGCATCCATTTGAGCTGACCAAGATCGGTGCGGACCACCGAGGTCACCTTCGTGGTGCGCGCCGAGGGTTCGAAAAAGGGCAAGAAGCCTTGGGTTACGAGCGCCAGGAAGAAAAAGAAAACGCCCGCGACCAACGTAACAAATCTCGCGCTCATCAGGCTGCTCCACCAGCCGGAACTGGAGCCGCGCCGAATGCGGGTCGTTCCGCCTCCCTGGCCGGCCGGGCCAATGCCGTCATCATCATATTGATGACGAGGAGCGACATCCCGATGTCCATGCTGATGCCGGCAACCGTGCGAACGAACCAATAGGGCCTCATCGCGAGTACCGTATCGAGCCATTCGGTGCCGGCCATCCACTGGAAGCCCTGCTGCAATCCCCCGGCGGTCAGCACCAGACCCATGGTGGAGATGCCGACGGTGATCAGCCAAAATGCCCAGTTGCCCAACCTGAACGACCAGAGCTCACGTCCGCAGACCCGAGGCCAAACGTAGACCAAGCCGCCCATTGCCCAGACCACGAAGGTCCCGAACACGGTGAGGTGCGAGTGCGAGATGACGAAATCGGTGAAGTGAGTGGGCTGCTGGATCGCGCGCAAGGCCTCCGTCGAACCTTGGAAACACCCCACCAGATACATGATCGAGCCCATGATCAGAAACTTCGCTGGGAGGTTCGTGCCGAATGTGTCCCAGCGGCCCATCATGGTGCCGAAAAAGTTCACCAGCACCGTCCACACTGGAATGATCAGTAGCATGGAGGTGACGATGGCGATGGTCTCGGCCCAGTCGGCGATCGGGCTATAGAGATAATGATGGATGCCGACGAAGGGGTAGAACAGGGCGAGCGACCAGAAGCCGACGAGCGAAAGCTTGTGGGCATAGATTGGATTGCGGGCGCTGATCGGCAGGAAATAGTAGATCAGCACATAGCCGGCCGGCGTGAGCCAAAGGCCGACGATGTAGTGAATGTAGAGGCCATGGAAGGCTGCGCTATTGATGCCTGAGATCGTGTAGGGCAGGATGATGCCCAGCACGAGATTCATCGTCGTCCACACGAAAGCCCCGATCAGATACCAGAGCGCGACATAGAGCGGCGGCTCGAGGCGACGGCCGATTGTGATCAGGAACTGTGCGGTTACTACAGCCGTGACGAGGAACAGCGGGATCTTGGCGAACAGCGGAAACTCGCCGGCTTCGAGGCCGTTGTTGTCGCCGAACGGCAATGAAATGAGCGCCGCCGCCGTAACGATGTTCCACACCCAGGCCAGCGGCACGCCCAATTGCGGCCACGGCACTCGCACGCCGCAAAGGCGGGGCACCAGGTAATAGCATTCGCCGATGAAGAGGGCGGAGAAGGCGCCAAAGATAACGCCATTGACGTGCACCGGCCGCAGCCTGCCGAAAGTCAATTGGAGGGAGGTGCCGAGATAGTCAGGATAGTTGAAGAGGCCCGAAAGCAAGACACCAACTGAGGGTGCGACCAGGAGCCAGAACATACCCCAATAGAGCCAGACCCGCACCACCGGCCAATCGACCAGCTCGTCCAGGTCGACACCGGCGAATCTGCCACGCAGCACTGTCCCTGTCTCAGACACGGCGCCCCCTCCCCACAAGCGGTTTCTAGCGGCGCAAACCTCCCTGACCCAACCCCTCCTCACCGTGGGCAAAGGTTTCGGAGGCCGCCGGCGCGGGCTCTAGACTTTCCCCAATCGGGGATCAGTATCGGCCAGGCACAAGCACTGAGCCGGTATTCGACCAATAGATGTAAGCCTCCAAGGCTTTCATCGCGTCCGAATCGGATTCGATCTTCTCGCCTTGGTTGGGTTTGTCGATGCACCAGTTGATCATGTCGCGGAGCGTCGAGAATTTGTCGATCTGCACCTGCCACTTCGGGAACGAGTGCGGGTGGGTATCGGCGCCCATGGGATGGCACATTGCACAAGCCATTCCCGTGTCGGATAGATTGACGCCCATCTTTTTGGCCGTCGCCGCATCGCCATGGAACAAGAGGTCGCCCTTCCTGACCTCCTCCATGAATGCGTCTTGGTAGGCTTTAAGCTGCTCAGGCGTCACCGGCTCCTTGTGGGCATTGGCTGGTCCGACCAAGACGGAGGCCCCCACAATCGCTCCGACCACGCAAGAACGCCGCAAGATCAAGAGGAATGTCGATATGGTTGTCATAGCGATCCCTCCCTTAGTAGGGATACATATTGTCGGCGATGCGTGCCCGCAGGATCTCCGGAGTGCTTTTGTCGTAGTCGGCCTCCGACTGAATGAAGACCTCCTTGCGGCCCCACATGACGTACTCGACGTCGTCTCTGGCGACCTGATTGCCGGGGTTCACGGAGATTTTTTCCCAACCGACGCCATCGAAGTGATCGCCGGGATCGACGCGGATCATCGGTTTGGTGAGTTTCGGCACGCCCTCTGGCGCATAAGGCCACGGCCAGGAGGTGGCCAGCATGCCGATCGAGCGCATGGTGCCGATCTCGTTATAGAGCACTTGGTGGACGTGCCCGTGAATATTGGTGACCTTGGTGTAAGGCTTCAGCACCTCGTGCACATCGCGCCAGTCGCGCACCCAGAAGTTCCAAGGCGGATAATACTCGTAGAGTGGATTGTGGGTGAAGATGACGATGGGCTTGGCCTTATCCCAGTCGGCGAGCTTGTTCTGCAGCCAGTCGAGCTGGTCGCGGCCCACGCCGGCCCACGGGCCGGCAACGGTGCCATCAAGGGTCGCCATGTGGCCCATGCGCTCCTCTGGGGTCATGTTCTTCGCCGTCCAGTAGTCCGGTCCCCGGCTAACCGTGTCGAGGCCGATGAAGCGCACACCTTTATGGTCCATAGTCCAAGTGGGCTTGCCGAACAGTTCGCCCCATTTCTTGCCCATGTCGAGATACCAGTCGTGCTCGCCCGGGATGAAATATTTCGGGATCTTCACCTCCTTAAGAAGCTCATTGCCGAGCTCAAGCTCCTCGATCTTGCCAAGCTGGGCAAGGTCGCCGCCGAAGATCAGAAAGTCCGCGGGCGGATCCATGTCCTGGACGTCTTTGGCCGCCCGCACCACCTTTTCGACGAAACGCGTGTTGAGGGACTTGGGATAGAGATGAGTGTCCGAAATCCAGGCGAACTTGAATGCCGGTTCTGCGGCGTGAGCGATATCGATGGTGTTTAACAGCGGCCACCATGCGAAGGTCTGGCCGACGGTGGCGGCGCCGAATAGCAGGGATCGGTGTACGAAGGTGCGACGTGTGATCTGAACCGAGTTGTCGGGGCGTACTCCAGGCTGCTGCAGCACCGCGTGCACTTCGCGCCTTTCGCGCTCAAGCTCATTAGACATGTGGCTTTTCCTCCTGCCTTGTGGACCGTTTACAAAGCGTCGGTCCTCATAGAGGCGGACGCGGCGTGGCGGCCGCCTCTATGTTTTTATTTTTGTTTCTTCAGTTCGATTTCCAACTTGGTGGACTGACCTCCAGTCACGGTTACGGGCAACTCTACCGGCCCGGTAAAGGATTGGACCGCCACGAGCTTGTAGTTGCCCGGCGGAACGTCGGTGATCGTGAATTTGCCATCGGTGCCGGTGACCGCGTAGTAGGGGTTTTCCACCACGTAGACCCAGCCCTCCATCCAACCATGCGCGTCGCAGTCGATGAAGACCGTCCCGGGGCGCTTCAGCTCGGTCGGGATTCGCTGTCCCTCATTCGGCAAAGCCATATTGAAGGCGGTCCGCTTGCCATAATGGCCGTGCGTATTGTGCAGCACCGGGTCGCCGTTGACGACGACCAGCGGACCGGCAGGGATGACCTGAACCTGCGGTTCGAAACGGCATTTGACATTGTTGAGCTCGGGCGGCTTGCCCTGCTCAGGCCAAGCCTTTCCCTTGGCCACGTCGACGAGGTATACGACCGCGCTCTCGACAGCCTGATCGGCGCCAACCCTGATCAGCGGCTCCTCGCGGGGGCCTCCACAGGTCTCCACATTCTTGGAGGGAATGATCTTTTTTGTCGGCACGTCGCCGCGATAGACGACGATCCCCTCAAGGGTTCCGCCCCCCGAAACAGCAGCGACTTCGTATGATTGCGCAGGGGTAGTTGCGATCGCCGCGGCCATGACCGGTAGGAAACCGGACAGGATTCTGAACTTCATGTCCACGGCAACTCCCTCTCCCATCGCGTGGGGGGAACACTGCCACCTCAAAATTAGAATTAGGCTAATTACAAATGGAGTCCAATCAGCCTTCCTGATCGGCCTATCAGAAAAAATAATCACTTAGGGCCGCGCAAGGGCGTAAACTTAAACGGTCACTTTGACGGTCGATCTGGAACTCCGGAAACATGACCGATCCCTCGGCAAAGTTTCCGCAAGATCAGCGCTGCGGTCTCGGGCGGCTTTTGCCCTCGCCGACGCGCGGTTGTATGGCGAGCGGCGCTAGCCGCCGAGACAGCCGAGCGCCTTGGCAACCGGCGGAGTGAATCCGCGTCGCGCCGGGTTGTCGAAAGCGTGCGTGTTCGAGGAGGAAGTACATGACCGCCAAGGATCTCAAATTTTCTTTCGAGGCTCGCGACCGGTTGCTGCACGGCATCGACGTTCTCGCCAGCGTCGTAAGAGTGACCCTTGGACCAAGAGGGCGGAATGTCGCGATCGATCGGTCGTTCGGCGCGAAGATCACCAAGGACGGCGTGAGCGTCGCCAAGGAAATCGAGCTCGGCGACAAATTTGAGAATATGGGCGTTCAGCTGGTTCGCCAGGTCGCCGACAAGACGTCCTATCGGACCGGTGACGGCACCACTACCGCGGTCGTGCTCGCCCATGCAATCGCGAAGAACGGCGCCAAGGCGGTGGCCGCCGGAATGAATCCCATGGACCTGAAGCGCGGCATCGATCGCGCGGTGGAAGCCGTCGTGGAGGAGCTCAAGAAGGCCGCCAAATCCGTCACCTCGAATGCCGAAATCGCGCAGATCGGCACCATATCGGCAAACGGCGACACTGAGATCGGTGGCTACATCGCCGAAGCGATGCAGAAGGTCGGCAACACTGGGGTCATAACCATCGAGGAGGGTACGTCGCTCAAGACCGAGCTCGAAGTCGTCACCGGTATCCAGTTCGATCGCAGCTACATCTCTCCCCATTTCGTCACCGACCGCACCAAGGGCCTGGTGGAGATGGAGGACGCCTATCTTCTGCTCAGCGAGAAGAAGCTCGCAAGCCTCGACGAATTGCTTCCCCTGCTGGAGAAGATCGTCCAGACCGGAAAGCCCCTGCTCATCGTCGCCGACGACGTCGCATCCGAAATCGTGGCTGCGCTCGTGGTCAACAAGTTGCGCGGCGCTCTCAAAGTCGCCGCCGTCAAGGCCCCCGCCTATGGCGAGCTGCGCAAGGCGATTCTTCAGGATATTGCGGTGATGACCGGCGGAACGGTGAACTCGGACGATCTCGGCTTCAAGCTCAACACTGCGCCCCTCGATATGCTTGGTCGCGCAAAGAAGGTCGTCATCGACAAGCAAAACACGACGATCGCTGAGGGCGCTGGGACCAAGGCCGCCATCGACGCCCGCATCGCCGCCATCAAGCTGCAGCTCGAGCGAATCGAGTCGGACTACGACCGCGAGAAGCTGCAGGAACGGTTGGCGAGCCTAACCGGCGGCATCGCTGTGATCAGAGTGGGCGGCGCGACCGAAATCGAGATCAGGGAAAAGAAGGATCGCATTCAAAATGCGATGCATGCGACGCGAGCGGCCGTAGAGGAAGGCATTCTGCCTGGCGGCGGTGTCGCGTTATTGCGCGCAAGCAGGCTCGCCGACAATCTCAAGACGGAGAATGACGATCAGAAAGCCGGCATTGCCATCGTCAGGGAGGCCATCACTTGGCCGGCCCGGCAAATCGCCGCCAATGCCGGAGCAAACGGCTCGGTTGTCGTTGCCAAGATTCTCGACAAAAACGACAATGGCTTCGGCTTCGACGCGCAAACCTGCGAGTTCGGCGATCTGATGGCGAGAGGCATTATCGACCCAGCCAAGGTTGTACGGTCGGCCCTTCAGGGGGCAGCCTCGATCGCTGGCCTCCTTATTACCACGGAAGCCATGGTGGCCGAGGTGCCGGGACCGCCGCCTCCGGAACTTCCCGGCCACCATGATCATGAGGATCATCTCGACATGGAGTT
>CAWHAX010000021.1:0-100335 GCA_963827365.1 uncultured Alphaproteobacteria bacterium
GTGCGCTGCACAATCAGGGCAAATAAGAATTACCGACTGGACGATAAGGAAAACTTATCAGGTGCCCGGCTTACCGAGGAATTGGCGGATTTGCAGCATGGTCGCCTCTGGCTGCTCTTCCTGCGGCATGTGTCCGCACTCATCGACGATGCGGAAGGAGGCGTTTGGCATCTCGCGCGCTAGCTTGAGGCCGATCTCAACCGGCACGATCCTGTCGTGGTCGCACCACAGGATGAGGGTGGGGAGGGCGATGGTCGCGTAGCGTGCGGCGATCTTCTTCACGTCGGGAGGCATGATCTGCCGGGCGCTATGGATCAGCGCGTGCTTGCCGGCCGCCGTCTTCATCGGCTCGGCATAAGCCTCGATCTCGTCGGCGCCGATCTTGCTGTTGTCGAAATAGGCAATCCTGAGCGCCATCTGGATCTGCACCGAAGGCGGCGCCATGCGCACGCCGACCTGGGAGAGGACCGGCCGGTCGAGCAGCTTGAAGAACACCGGGATGGCCTGCGGATAGGCGATGGTGTCGAGTAGCACTAGCTTGGCGATGCGTCCCTTCAGGCGCGTATCGGCCTCGAGCGCCAGGAGAAGCGCGACCCCTCCACCGAAGGAGTGCCCAACGATGGTGAGCTTGCGAAGATCGCGATCGAGGATCAGCTCGGTCAGAAGCTCGGCCTGATCGCTCGCCGCGTAGCGCTCGTCGAAAGGCTTGTCGGAGCGGCCGAAGCCCTTGAGGTCGACGGCGATGACCTTGTGGTCGCGCGCGAGGTCCGGCGAGATATGCCGCCAGGTGAAGGTGTTGGTGCCGAAGCCGTGGATCAGCAGGACCGGGGGGCCTTCGCCGCGCTCGACCGTGTAGAGCTTGACCGGCGCGTCCGGCGGCCCGAGCCGCGCGAACGGTAACTGGTTTGCCTCGTTGGCGGCGAGCGCAAAGGCGCTTGCCGCGGCAAGGACCGCCGCGAGCGCAAGCGTCGCTGAGTATCGTCTCAAGAGCATGAACGCCGACGCGAGCCTCTGTTTGGCATTCCCCGTGTCGTGGCGTGCTGAAAGCCGCCCCGTTTGATTTGTCATTTGTAAACCGCTTCGCCGTGCTCCGCCAATTCAAAGCGAATCGGGGAGAGGACAGGCGACTCCAGGTCGTCCTCGCGGGAATGCACACGATTACCCACAGAAAATCCCGCGCGCATTAACGCTATTCCCATCAGATTCCTTGACCACCCATAATATCCCATGCTATCCCATGATTTGCCCGTTCGGTGAGTGGTGGGGGAGGCAGGCAGCGCTCCTTACGAGGCCACGGGGGGACCCGCGCCGCCTCTCCCACGATCTTCGATCATCGGGCGACGAACTCGCACCTTTGCCTTCGCTTCAGTCTTCCAGTCAGTCAGGTGCCTTGAGGGGGAGATGGACCAGTTTGTCTCGGCTTTCACAAATAAGATCGACACGAAAGGCCGAGTGTCTGTTCCGGCATCTTTCCGCACAGTCCTCACCAAGGACGGCCTTGACGGCATTTATTGCTATCCGTCGCTCGATGCGCCTGCGCTCGACGCAGGCGGCCAGCGGCTGGTCGACAAGATCAACGGCCTTGTCGAAGGTCTGGCGCCCTATTCGGACGAGCGCGACCAGCTCGCCACAGCCCTCTTCGGCACAAGCGAGATCCTCTCTATCGATCAGGACGGACGCACCATTCTGCCGGAGCGGCTCAGGGAGCACGCTGGTATCACTACGCACATCACTTTTGTCGGCCTCGGCGAGAAGTTCCAGATGTGGGAGCCAGGCCGATTTGAAGCCCATTTGGCGGAAGCGCGCCAAAAGGTCCGCGATCTCCGCAAATTGCTCGGCGCGGGGCGCCGCGGAAGCGGCGGGCCAGAGGGAGCACGGGAATGATGGCGGGTCGCGGCGTGGGTTTGACCGCCGCCGGCGGACCGGCCCGCCACATTCCCGTGATGCTCTCCGAAGTCATTGAGGCGCTTGAACCCCGCGACGGTAAACATTTCATCGATGGAACCTTCGGCGCCGGCGGCTATAGCCGCGGCCTGCTCGAAGCGGCGCACTGTAGCGTCCTCGCCATCGACCGCGATCCAGGTGCTGCCCGCTACGCCGAGAGCTCTCGAATCGTATTTCCCCGGACGCTTGAAATTCGTCGTCGGCCGCTATGCCGAAATGCGCGAGATCGCCGAACGCGAAGGCATTGCCGCGGTGGACGGAGTTGCCCTCGACCTCGGCGTCTCCTCCATGCAGCTCGATGAGGCAGAGCGCGGCTTCTCCTTCAGCCAGGACGGCCCGCTCGACATGCGCATGGGCGCCGAAGGCTTGACCGCAAGCGACCTCGTCAACGCGCTCCCCGAACGCGATCTTGCCGCCATCATCGCCACGCTCGGCGAGGAGAAGCGCGCCCGCGCCATCGCCCGTGCCATTGTTGCCCGCAGGGCGGAAGAGCCGATCACCCGCACCGGCGAGCTTGCCGACATCGTTGCCCGCGTGCTTGGCCGCAAGCATGACGATCCCAAACACCCGGCGACGCGGACCTTCCAGGCGCTCCGACTCTATCTCAACCAGGAGCTTCTCGAGCTCGCACGGGGCTTGAGCGCCGCCGAGCATCTGCTTGCGCCGAACGGAAGGCTCGCCGTCGTCACCTTTCATTCGCTCGAAGACCGCATCGCCAAGCGGTTTTTCGCCGCGCGCAGCATGCCCGCGCCAAAGGGCTCCCGCCATTTGCCGGAGAAGGGTGGATCAAATTTTTTACCAAGCTTCCGACTTCTTAACCGTCGTCCGTTATCACCATCGAAGGACGAGATCAGGCTGAACCCCCGTGCCCGCTCTGCGCGCCTTAGGGCTGGCGAACGCACGGATGCTCCGCCGCATGCTCTCGACCTTGCAAGCTTGGGGGTGCCGCGCATCGCGCTTCCTGCCTAACGCGCGATTCTTTGGGGGTGACGGGTCAGTCCATGTTGCGTTTCGTCAATATCTGCCTGGTGCTGGCGCTCGTCGCGCTCGCCTATGTCATCTATGAGGGCAAATACGAGGCCCGCGCACTCGACGAGGATATCGGGGGCTTGCGCAAGGAGATCGAGACGGAGCGTGACGGCGTCGCGGTGCTTCGCGCCGAATGGAGTCTGCTCAACCGGCCAGAGCGTATCGAGCGCCTCGCCAAGAAGCATCTAAAGCTCAACGCGGCGCGGCCGCAGCAGCTCGTCACCATCGAAACGGTGTCGGACAGCGACTTCGAGCGCGTCCGCATGGAGGCAGCGGTTGATTCGCTGCCGGCCGGGTCGGCGCCGCCCAGCAAGGTCAAATCCGTTGCCATGCCCGGTGTCGCGGCTCCAGCCGCTCCCGAGAATCTCGATGACCTGCCGGCTGCGACCAAGACGGTCTCGGTCAAGACCGTCCCGATCAAGGCGGCTCCCACTTTCCAGCCCGCCTTTCCTCCGCCCGTGACGGTTTCACCGCCCGAGCAATAGGTCGAGGCTTTGGCTCGCGAACCTCATATCAGCGTCACGGTGTCGCCGGCCGAGCGCGCGTCGCTGGCGAAGAGCCGCAATCGCTATCGGCTTGCCTGCCTCGCCTTTGCCCTGAGTTTCCTTGCCATCGCGGTGCGGCTCGTCACCCTCGGCTTTGCCGCCGTCGAGCCGGGCTATGGCGGCATCCACGACATCTCCACCACGGTGCATCGCCCAGACATTCTCGACCGCAACGGCAGGCTGCTCGCCACGGACATCAAGGGCGCCACCCTCTATGCCGATCCGGCCAAGGTCATCGACCGTGACGAGCTGGTCGAGCAGGTGGCAAGCGTGCTCCCCGACATCAACACTGCTGAGCTGCGCGAGAAGCTGAAGAACGGAAAGAGGTTCGTCGCCATCAAGCGCGAGCTTACGCCGAAGCAGCAGGCCGAGATCTACGAGCTTGGCCAGGCCGGCCTCGGCTTCATCGAGGAATATCGCCGCGTCTATCCGATGGGCGCCACCGCCTCTCACGTCGTCGGCCACGTCAATGTCGACAACAAGGGCCTCGCAGGCATCGAGAAATTCATCGACGACAATCCGCAGCTCGCCATGTCGGCGCCTGAGAACGCCGTCGGCGGTGAGGCGGTCACTCTGTCGCTCGATCTCGGCGTTCAGCACGTGCTCCGCGAAGAGCTGATCAACGCCATAACCACCTATCGCGCCAAGGCTGCGGCCGGCGTGGTCATCGATGTCCAGAGCGGCGAGGTCGTCGCCATGGTCTCGCTCCCAGACTACGACCCCAATTATCGCGAGCAGGCCCTCGATAAGGATCGCCTGAACCGCATGAACTCCGGCGTCTATGAGCTCGGCTCGGTGTTCAAGGTGTTCACCTTGGCCGCAGCGCTCGATGGCGGCAGCGCCACGATGCGCTCGAGCTACGACGCGAGCCAACCGATCCACGTCGGCAGATTCACCATCGAGGATTTCCACGGTAAGAAGCGCCGGCTTACCGTGCCGGAGATCTTCATCTATTCCTCGAATATCGGCGCGGCGAAGGCGGCGCTCGATCTCGGCATCGAGCGGCACAAGGCCTTCCTGGGCAAGGTCGGGCTGCTGAGCCGACTCTCGACCGAGATCGGCGCGACGGCGGAACCCCTCATTCCCTCGCCCTGGGGTCGGCTAAACACCATCACCATCGCCTATGGTCACGGCCTGTCCGTCACGCCTTTGCAGCTTGCGACCGCAACGCTGCCACTCGTCAACGGCGGATTCGCCGTGAACCCGACCTTCCTGCCGCGCACGCGTGCGGCGGGGCTCAAGCAGAGCCCGAGCGTGCTGAAGCCTGCCACCAGCCATTCCATGCTCCAGCTCATGCGCCTCAATGTGCTGAAGGGCACCGGCAAGCGTGCCGAGGCGGAAGGCTATCGCGTCGGCGGCAAGACCGGCACGGCCGAGAAGGTGGTCGGGCGGAGTTACGAAGGCTCGGCTCTGCTCAACTCATTCCTCGCGACGTTCCCCACCGACGCTCCGGAATATGTCGTGCTGGTGACGATCGATGAGCCGAAACGCGTGCCTGAGAGCCACAACGAGGCGACGGCCGGTGTGAACGCTGCGCCCACCGTCGGCAAGATCGTGGCCCGCATCGCGCCGATCCTTGGCGTGGCGCCGAAGCTTGCTGGTGACCAGCCCAAGTTTGACGCGAAAGTGCTCGCCTCCTATTAGAGGGACGCCGGTCGCGGGCGCCTCGCGGGGGCGCGTGGGTGTATATGTGATGACCCTTGCTGAGTTGATGGGGCCGGAGGCGAAGCTGTCCGCCGCCTGGTTGACGACTTCGATTTCGGGCCTGACGGCAGATAGCCGCGCCGTAAAGCCAGGTTACCTCTTCGCCGCTCTGCCCGGATCTCGCAC
This sequence comes from uncultured Alphaproteobacteria bacterium, assembly GCA_963827365.1. Lineage (GTDB taxonomy): Bacteria > Pseudomonadota > Alphaproteobacteria > Rhizobiales > Methyloligellaceae > Methyloceanibacter. The sequence goes on from CAWHAX010000021.1 coordinate 5,349, forward strand.
CGACGGCTCCCACTACATCACCGAGGCTTTGCAGCGCGGGGCTGCGGCGATCCTGGTGCCGGAAGGCGCCGCACAGGCGCTCAGCGGCACGCCCGTGGTCGAGGACGCCGACCCCCGCCGCCGGCTTGCGCTCATCGCCGCGCGCTTCTTCGGCGCACAGCCTGAAGTCGCCGTCGCAGTGACTGGCACCAACGGCAAGACGTCAGTCGCCTCCTTTGTCCGCCAGCTCTGGGAGCAGATGGGATACCGCGCCGCGAGCCTTGGCACCGTCGGCGTCGTCGGACCGGCAGGCACGCAAGTTCTCGCTCACACCACGCCTGACCCCATCGAGCTTCACCGTATCCTTGCCGATCTCACTGGGTCCGGCGTCACCCATCTTGCCCTTGAAGCATCGAGCCATGGGCTCGAGCAGCGCCGCGTAGATGGCGTGCGGCTCGCCGCCGGCGCCTTCACCAACATCTCGCGCGACCATCTCGACTATCACCCGAGCTTCGAGGCCTATTTCAACGAGAAGCTTCGCCTGTTCGGCGAATTGCTGCCGCCTGGCGCAGGCGCCGTCATTGATGTCGACACCAAGGCGGGGGAAGAGGTTGCAGCGCTTGCCAAGTCGCGCGGCCTCACGCTGATCTCCGTAGGGCGTTCGGGCGAAACTCTAAGGCTGATCTCCGCCGAGCAGGACGGCTTCGGCCAGCGCCTCGTGGTTGAGCACGCGCAGGGCGAAACTGCATTCCGCCTGCCGCTGGTTGGCGCCTTTCAGGCGTCGAACGCGCTCGTTGCCGCTGGCCTCTGCATGGCGACGGGAGCGAAGCCCGAGACGGTGTTGCTGCTCCTGGTAAATTTGCGCGGTGCGCGCGGCCGCCTGGATCTCACCGGCACGACCAGAACCGGCGCGCCAATCTTCATCGACTATGCCCATACGCCAGACGCGCTCGCCAAGGCGCTCGATGCCTTGCGGCCCTATGTGCGTCAGCGGCTCCTCGTGGTGTTCGGCTGCGGCGGTGACCGAGACAAGGGCAAGCGCCCCGAAATGGGCGCGGTTGCCGTGGATAAGTCCGATGTCGCTATCGTCACCGACGACAATCCGCGGAGCGAGGAGCCCGCGGAGATCCGCCGCGAGATCCTCGCTGCGGCGCCGGGGGCGATGGAGGTTCCCGGCCGCGCCACCGCCGTCGCGCAAGCCATCGCCGGGCTAGGGGAGGGGGATGTGCTGCTGATCGCCGGTAAGGGTCATGAGACCGGGCAGATCGTCAAAGGCACGATCATCCCTTATTCTGATCATGATGCGGTTGCTGCCGCGCTGAGGGGAGACTGAAAATCGTGGCTAAGCCGCCGCTCTGGACCGTTGGCGAGATGGTGAAGGCCGTGCGCGGCAAGTGCTCGTTGTGGTCGGGCACGACCGTGAGCGGTGTTTCCATCGACAGCCGAAGCCTAGCCCCCAGCGAGGCCTTCATTGCGCTCCGCGGGCTGAACCGCGACGGGCATCTCTTTGTCGAGGCAGCGCTTTCGCAAGAGGCCTCCTGCGCCATTGTCGAGCAGGATTTCAAGGCGCCACGCGGCGAGAAGCGGCTGATCCGCGTCGCCGACACGCTTCAGGCCTTGAACGATCTCGGCAAGGCGTCACGCGCCCGCGCCAAGGATACCGTGGTGATCGCCGTCACCGGCAGCGTCGGCAAGACCGGCACCAAGGAGGCGCTGAAGCTCGCGCTCACGTCATCAGGCCCGGTGCATGTGTCGCTCAAATCGCACAACAATCATTGGGGCGTTCCCCTCTCGCTCGCCAACATGCACCAGGACACGAGCTTCGGCGTGTTCGAGGCCGGCATGAACCACGCTGGCGAGCTGAGTGAGCTCACGCGTCTGATCAAGCCGCATATCGCCATCATCACCACAGTGGCGCCGGTGCATCTTGGTTTCTTCCGCTCCGTCGATGCGATCGCCGACGCCAAGGCCGAGATCCTCGAAGGCCTGGTGCCTGGCGGCGCCGCCATCCTCAACCGCGACAATCCCCATTTCGAGCGACTGCGTCGCCACGCGCTACAGCGCAAGGCGCGCATCGTGAGCTTTGGCGAGACGCACGGCGCAGAGGCGAGAGTGGTGAGCGTCGAGCTTGGCCCTGAGAGCTCAGAGGTGAAGGCCGACATCCTTGGCGAGACCATCACCTATCGCATCGGCGCGCCAGGCATCCACCTCGTGCAGAACTCGCTTGCCGTGCTCGCCGCGGTGAAGCTCGCCGAGGCCGACCTGAAGGCCGCTGCCAAGGCGCTTGCCGGCTGGCGGGCGCAGACCGGACGTGGCGAACGCATCGTCATTGGCGACAAGGGCGCGCGGGTCGCCATCATCGACGAGAGCTACAATGCCAACCCTGCCTCCATGCGCGCGGCGCTTGCTACGCTCGGGCTCACCCCGCGCGATGAGTTCAAGCGCCGGGTGGCCGTGCTCGGCGACATGCTCGAACTTGGGGGATTGGGGCCGAAGCTGCACAGGGAGCTTGCCGAGGTTATCGACGCCGCCGATGTCGATGTGGTCTACGCCTGCGGCGAGATGATGCGCGGACTTTACGACGCGCTGCCGGCGAGCCGCCGCGGGGCCTACGCCAAGACCTCCGAGCAGCTGGCGCCGCTCCTCACCAAGGGGGTGGGGGCCGGCGACGTGGTCATGATCAAGGGCTCCTTCGGCAGCCGCATGGCCCCACTGGTCGAGGCCCTCCAGCGCCATTTCCAGTCGGACGGGGCCGCCGCTCGCGCCTAATTTTCACGGATTCCTAGGTTTTTTTTGCCGCAATGGTGGGAAACCCCGGCTCCGGCACGAATTCCCGATTCCCTCCGGGACGCTTTCGCCCTAAACGAGCCGCCAGGGGGAAGACCATGCTCTATTGGTTATCCAGTCTCGCTGGCGAACTCAGCGCCTTTAATATCTTCCGCTACATCACGTTCCGCACCGGCGGAGCCTTGATCACAGCGCTCTTGTTCGTCTTCTTGTTCGGGCCTCGCATCATCAGGTCGCTGCGCATCCGCCAGGGCAAGGGCCAGCCGATCCGCACCGACGGCCCAGGGCGTCACCTGCTCCAGAAGCAAGGCACGCCGACCATGGGCGGGTTGATGATCCTTTCAGGGGTCACCGTCGCCACGCTGCTGTGGGGCAATCTGCAAAACCACTATGTCTGGGTGGTGCTCGTCGTCACCCTCATCTATGGCGGCGTCGGGCTCTATGACGACTACCTCAAGGTAACGCGCCAATCGGTCGAAGGCTCACGTGGGCGCGTCAGGCTACTCATCGAGGGGGCCGTCGCGCTCGTCGCCGCCTATGTCATCGCCTCGGTCGGCACGGTACCGCTCTCGACCGCGCTCGCCATCCCGTTCTTCAAGAATGTGTTGATCGACCTCGGCTGGCTGTTCGTTCCCTTCGGCGCCTTCATCATCGTCGGCGCCGGCAATGCCGTGAACCTGACCGACGGCCTCGATGGGCTCGCCATCGTTCCTGTCATGATCGCCTCGGCCACGTTCGGCTTTATCGCCTATTTCGTCGGCAACGCGCTCTTCTCCGAATATCTCCAGATTCATTTCGTGCAAGGAACTGGCGAGCTTGCCGTGATCTGCGGCGCCCTGGTCGGCGCCGGCCTCGGTTTCCTCTGGTTCAATGCGCCGCCGGCCCAGATCTTCATGGGCGACACGGGATCGCTCGCGCTCGGCGGCGCGCTCGGCACCATCGCCGTGGCCACCAAGCACGAGCTGGTGCTCGCCATTGTCGGCGGCCTGTTCGTGCTCGAGGCAGTTTCGGTGATCGTGCAGGTGGCGAGCTTCCGGTTGACGGGCAAGCGCGTCTTCCGCATGGCCCCGCTGCATCACCATTACGAACAGAAGGGATGGGCCGAATCCACGGTTGTGATCCGCTTCTGGATTATCGCCGTGGTGCTTGCGCTCCTTGGCCTCGCCACGCTCAAATTGCGGTAGATTCAGCAAATGATTCCCTTGACCACCTTCCCCGGCCGCGACGTTGCGGTGTTCGGGCTGGGTTTGAGCGGCATCGCCGCGGCCCACGCGCTCGCCACGGGCGGCGCGCGGGTGCTCGCTTGGGATGACACGCAGGCCTCTCGCGACGAGGCCGCGGCGCAAGGTGTGACGCTGCACGATCTCTCCAGCGCCGATTGGAGCAGTATCGCTGCCCTGGTGCTCGCGCCGGGCATTCCTCTGACCGATCCCGAGCCGCATTGGAGCGCGAAGCAGGCGCGTGAGGCCGGCGTCGAGGTCATCGGCGACACCGAGCTCTTCTTCCGCGAGCTGGCGAAGGAGGATTCGGGCGCCAAAGTCGTCGTCATCACCGGCACCAACGGCAAATCCACCACGACGACGCTCACCGCGCATCTGTTGCAGGTGGGCGGTAGACCCGTTGCTCTTGGCGGCAATATCGGCCGCGCTGTCCTCGATCTTCCGCAGTTTTCTCCGAGCCTCACCTATGTGCTCGAACTGTCGACCTTCCAAATCGATCTCACTCCGTCGCTTGCCGCAGATGCCGCGGCACTCCTCAACGTCACGCCGGACCACCTCGATCGCCACGGCACTATCGAGAACTACGCCGCCATCAAGGCTCGCATTTTCGATCGGCTGCCTGCGGACGGCACCGCCGTGATCGGCGTCGATGACGACTATTGCCGCGCCATCGCCGATGCGCTTCGCGGACCCTATGCAGTAAAGCGCATCGCCGTCGGCCATCCCGTGGAAACCGGGGTGTGGGCCAAGGACGGCATGCTGACCGAGGTTGATAAGGGCGTGGAGCGCGGGCGTTTAGGCCTCGACGGCATCGGCTCACTTCGCGGCGCCCATAATTGGCAGAACGCGGCGACGGCCTACGCGCTCGCGCGTTCGCAAGGCCTCGATGCTTCGACCATCGCCAAGGGGCTCGGCACCTTTGCCGGACTTGCGCACCGCATGGAGCAGGTGGCGAGGGCAGGCCCGGTACTGTTCGTCAACGACTCGAAGGCGACCAACGCCGACGCGGCTGCCAAGGCGCTGGCGAGCTTCACCGACATTTATTGGATCGTCGGCGGCCGCCCGAAGGCCGGCGGCCTCGCAGGACTCGAGCCGTTCTTTCCCAGAATCGCGCGCGCCTATCTCATCGGCGAAGCCGCCTATGAATTTGCCGCACAGCTCGGCGCTGACGTCGACCACATGCAATGCGGAACGCTCGACCGCGCCATCGAGGCCGCTGCCTCCGATGCGCGGCGCTCGCGCGGGTCTGAGCCGGTGGTGCTGCTGTCGCCGGCTTGCGCCTCCTACGACCAGTTCGCCAATTTCGAGGCGCGTGGCAAAAGCTTCCGCGACCTCGTCATGCGCCTTCCGGGCGTAAGCCCGGTGCAGCCGACGCAAGGCAGGGCGGCATGAGGATCACCCGCGCCGATAAGAGCGTGCTGTCGGACTGGTGGTTTACCGTCGACCGCCTGATGTTCTTCGGCCTGCTGCTGCTCATGGGCGCCGGCCTTGTTCTGTCGCTTGCCGCAAGCCCGCCGATCGCCGCTAAGTTCAATCTCGAGCCGTTCTATTTCGTGCGCCGTCAGGCGGCCCTGCTTTTGCCCGCCATTGTCATCATGTTCGCCGCCTCGACTCTGACGCCGAAGCAGATCCGCCGCGCGAGCCTCATCATCTTCGTGGTCGGTATCGCGCTCATGGCCGCGACCATGCTCGTCGGGCCGGAGATCAAGGGCGCCAAGCGCTGGCTGCAGGTCGGCTTCTTCTCGATCCAGCCGTCTGAGTTCGTGAAGCCGGCTTTCGTGGTGCTGACCGCCTGGCTGTTCAATGAGAGCCAGAAGCGCAAGGACGTGCCGGGCATCGAGCTTGCGCTCGCTCTCTATGGCATCTTCGCGCTCATGCTCGTGCTCCAGCCTGACTTCGGCCAGACACTGCTCGTCACCCTCGTGTGGATCACGCTGTTCTTCATGGCCGGTATCAGTCTGTTCTGGATCGGAGCGCTCGGCCTCGCCGGGATCGCCGGCATCGCCTCTGCCTATTTTCTCGTGCCGCATGTCGCCTCGCGCATAGACCGCTTCCTCAATCCGGCGTCCGGCGACACGTACCAGGCCGACAAGGCACTCGAACTCGTTCCTTCATGGCGGCTGGTTCGGCCGCGGCCCGGGGGAGGGCACGGTGAAGGACGTCCTTCCGGACTCGCATACCGACTTCATCTTTGCCGTGGCGGCGGAAGAGTATGGGCTGATCGCCTGCCTCATTCTGCTTTTGCTGTTCGCCTTCATCGTGCTCCGCGGCCTGTCCAAGGCATCGCAGGAGCAGGACGGATTCATTCGCTATGCCACCGCGGGGCTCGTCATGCTGTGCGGCATCCAGACCCTGATCAACATGGCGGTGAATGTCGGACTGCTCCCCGCCAAAGGCATGACCCTGCCCTTCATCTCCTATGGCGGCTCATCGCTCCTCGCCATGGCGCTGACCATGGGCTTTGTCCTCGGGCTGACGCGGAAACGTCCGATGGCCGGTCGCCTGCCGCGCAGCGCCGAGACTGAAAGCGCGACCGCAACAGGCAAAGCCAAGGAGCAGGTGGCTTGAAGACCCGCACCGTCCTGCTCGCCGCTGGCGGCACGGGCGGCCATCTCTTTCCCGCTGCCTCCCTCGGTCAGGAGCTTCAGCGCCGCGGTTATGCGGTCGAGCTCGCCACCGACATGCGCGCTGAGAAATATGGCGGCGACTTCCCCGCGCGCGCCATTCACCGCATTCCCTCCGCAACGCTGACGAGCCGCTCGCCGCTCGCCGTCGCCGCCACCTTCACCCGCCTCGGCTTCGGCTACGCCGGCGCGCTTCGCATGTTGCTGAAGCTCAAGCCCCATGCGGTCATCGGCTTTGGCGGCTACCCCACGCTGCCGCCGATCATCGCCGCGAGCACACTCCGCATCCCGACGGCAATTCACGAGCAGAACGCGGTGATGGGACGCGCCAATCGCCTGCTCGCGCGTTTCGTCGATCGCATCGGACTCTCTTTCATGCCTACCAAGCTGCTTGCCCCGGAGGCGCAAGCGAAGGCGCGGCTGACCGGCATCCCGGTGCGCGACGCCGTGCTGAAGTTTCGCGACGTGCCTTACACGGCGCCTGACGCCTCTTCCCGCCTGCTGCTGCTCGTCTTCGGCGGCAGCCAAGGCGCGCGCTTCTTTTCCGAGGCCTTGCCGCCGGCGCTACAGCGCTTGCCCGACGACATGCGCGGACGGCTCACGGTGGTGCAGCAGGCCCGCGAGGAGGATCTGGCGGCGCTTCGCGAGGCTTATGCCAACGCCAAGATCGCCGCGCATATCGCGCCCTTCTTCCGCGACATGCCGGAGCGCATCGCCACGGCGCAGCTCGTGATCGCCAGGGCCGGCGCCTCGACCGTGGCCGAGCTAACCGCGATCGGCAGGCCTTGTCTGCTGGTCCCGCTGCCCCACGCCCTTGACAACGATCAGCTTGAAAATGCAACACGGCTGCAAGAGGTTGGCGGCGGCTGGTGCGTGCGCCAGCCGGAGCTTTCCACCGAGCACCTGGCCGGGATGCTGCAAGACCTGCTGTCCTCGCCGGAGCGTCTAGCGGACGCCGCGAAAAAGGCGCATGGGATGGCCACGGTCGACGCCGTGAAGCGGCTCGCCGATCTCGTTGACGAGCTCGTGAAGTCCAAGGAGTAGCGTTCGTCATGCACATGCCCGATCCGCAGAAGACCGGCCTCGTGCATATTGTCGGCATCGGCGGCATTGGCATGAGCGCCATCGCCGAGGTCATGCATACCCGCGGCTACACCGTCCAGGGCAGCGACCTCAAGGACAGCGCCAATCTCGAGCGCCTGCGCGCCCGCAACATCCGCTGTCTGATCGGCCACGATCCCGCCAATCTCGACGGCGCCTCCACGCTCGTGATCTCGAGCGCGGTGAAAGCCGGCAATCCTGAATTCGAAGCCGCCAAGGAGCGCGGCATTCCCATCATCCGCCGCGCCGAGATGCTTGCCGAGCTGATGCGGCCTTGCGCCACCGTCTCCATTACCGGCACCCACGGCAAGACCACGACAACCTCGCTGATCGCCGATCTGTTGAAAGGCGGCGGCCTCGACCCGACTGTGATCACCGGTGGCATCATCAATGACTGGGGCACCAACGCCCGCATCGGCAAGGGCGAGTGGATGGTGGTCGAGGCCGACGAATCCGACGGTACCTTCTTGAAGCTTCCCACCCAGATCGGCGTCGTCACCAATATCGATCCCGAACATATGGACTATTGGGAGACGGTGCAGGCCATGCATCACGGCTTCCAGCAATTCATCGAAGCCATTCCCTATTACGGGCTCGTGGTTGCCTGCGTCGATCATCCCGTGGTGCGCGAGCTTCTCGCCAAGCTTGGCGGCGCTGCCAATGGGCGGCGCACCCTGACCTATGGCGTTGCGCGCGATGCCGATATCAGGCTCACCAATCTCAGGCCGGCGCGGGACAGGATCGTGTTCGACGCGAGGCTCGGCTCTGGCGTCGCCCGTGGCGCACGCATGCTCGAGGATCTGATGCTGCCCGCGCTCGGTCACTACAATGCACTGAATGCGCTTGCGGCGCTCGCCGTTGCGGCCGAGGGAGGCGTGAGCGACGACGCCATCCGTGCTGGCCTTTCCGGCTTCTCCGGCGTGAAGCGCCGCTTCACCCATGTCGGCGAATGGCAGGGCGTGCACGTCTATGACGACTACGCGCATCATCCCGTGGAGATCGCCGCTGTGCTCCGCGCCGCCCGCGTCGCCGGCGATGGACGCGTCATCGCCGTGATCCAGCCGCACCGCTACACGCGGCTGCAAAGCCTGTTCAACGAATTCTCCGCTTGCCTCGACGATGCCGATATCGCTCTCGTCACGCCGGTCTATTCCGCTGGCGAAGTTCCGATCCCAGGCATCGACCGCGACGAGCTTGCTTCAGGTCTTCGCCGCCACGGCCATCCCAAGGTTCTGACCGTCGACGGCGAGGAAGGATTGGTCGAAACCGTCGCGGCACTGGCGCAGCCCGGCGACCTGGTCGTGGGTCTTGGCGCCGGCACCATCACCGATTGGATCAACGCGCTGCCCCAGAAGCTCTCCGACCACGGAGCCCGGGCATGAACGACGCAAAGGTCGCGAGCGACCTCGCGGGCGATCTCGCTGCGCAACTCCCTGAGCTACGGGGCAAGCTAAAGGCCGGCGCCGTGCTTGCCGATGTCACTTGGTTCCGCGTCGGCGGTCCCGCCGAAGTTCTCTATTCGCCGGCAGACGATGCTGATCTTTCCTATTTCATGGCGAACACGCCGACGGAGATCCCCGTCACCATCATTGGGCTAGGCTCAAATCTGCTCGTGCGTGACGGGGGCATTGGCGGCGTGGTGATCCGTTTGGGGAAGGGCTTCGGCGACATCATGATCGAGCCTGAGTCCAGGCTCCGCGCCGGCGCCGCCGTGCCAGACGTCAAGGTCGCCCGCGCCGCGGCCGACGCCGGCATCTCCGGTCTCTCCTTCTATCGCGGCATTCCAGGTTGCGTCGGTGGAGCGCTTCGCATGAATGGCGGCGCCCATGGACGCGAGACCTGCGAGGTGGTGGTCGAGGCGCGCGCTGTCGATCGCGCGGGCAAAGTCCATGTGCTTCCCGTGGCGGATCTGCATTACGCCTATCGCCATTGCGGCGCGCCGGAGGACCTCATCTTCACCGAGGCCCTGTTCCACGGCGAACCCGGCGATCCCGCCGCGATCCTCGCCGAGATGGACGACATCGCCGCCTATCGAGAGCAGGCTCAGCCGATCAAGAGCCGCACCGGCGGCTCGACCTTCAAGAACCCGCCCGGCAACAAGGCCTGGCAGCTCATCGACGCCGCGGGGTGCAGGGGATTTCGCGTTGGCGGCGCCCATGTCTCCGAGATGCATTGCAACTTCCTCATCAATGAGGGAGCCGCCACCGGCGCCGAGATCGAGGAGCTTGGCGAGACGGTGCGCGCGCGGGTAAAGGCGAACAGCGGCATCGAGCTCGAATGGGAGATCAAGCGCCTCGGCGTTGCTCTCGACCAGACTCAGGATTGATGGAATGCGTCGCCGCTTGCTCTCCCCTCCACCCTTGTGGAGGAGGGATAGGGAGGGGGGTCAATTAAACGTCCGTCTCTAAACCCACCTCCGACCGCTGGCGCGCGGTCGTGCTCCCCCACAAGGGGGGACGGGAAGCAAGGTGCGGCTCTGCAAGCAAGTAGCGAGGTTCTGCAATGTCTGAAACGCAAACCCACGTCGCCGTGCTGACGGGCGGTTGGTCCTCTGAGCGCGAAGTATCGCTCCGCTCGGGCGAAGCCTGTGCCGCTGCGCTCGAAGCGCAAGGCTATCGCGCGACCCGCCTCGATGTCGGCCGCGACGTGGCGACCAGGCTCAGCGAGCTTCGCCCCGATGTCTGTTTCAATGCGCTGCACGGCCGCTTCGGCGAGGATGGCTGCATCCAGGGCGTGCTGGAGACGCTCGGCATCCCCTACACCCACTCAGGCGTGCTTGCCTCGGCGCTTGCCATGCATAAGGAACGGGCCAAGACGGTGATGCGCGCCGCCGGCGTGCCGGTCGCCGAGGCCGTTGTGCTCACACGTGAGGAAGCCGCCCGCGCCCACGCCATGCCGCCGCCCTACGTGATCAAGCCGTTGACGGAGGGATCGAGCGTCGGGGTGTTCATCGTGCGCGAGGATCAGCGTCACCCGCCGCAGGAGCTGCATGCCGCCGATTGGACCCTCGGGGAGGAGCTGATGGTCGAGCGTTACATCCCCGGCCGGGAGCTTACTTGCGCTGTCATGGGGGAGGAAGCGTTGGGGGTGATCGAGATTCGCCCGGCAGAGGGGCTGACCTTCTACGACTACACCTCGAAATACGCCCCAGGAGGCTCGATCCACGTGCTTCCGGCGCCGCTTTTACCGAATGTTTACCAATTGGTACAGAAGCTGTCCCTGGCGGCCCATCGGGCACTGGGCTGCCGTGGAGTCAGCCGTTCCGATTTCCGATTCGATGACCGGGGCGGCGGCGAGGGGGAAATGATCTGTCTTGAGGTCAACACCCAGCCAGGAATGACGTCCACCTCGCTCGTGCCCGAGCTTGCGGCTCACAGCGGCCGCTCTTTCGGCGAGTTGGTGCGCTGGATCCTGGAGGATGCGTCGTGCAATCGGTAGGCCCCACTAGAGGGCGACGCCAGATAGTGAGAACGAACGACGCGCTGCTCGCGCGCGGCATTGCCGTGCCCAAGCGAAGGTTCACTGGCCTTGACCTGCCGGGCTTCGGCGGCGCGAAGCGGCCTGGCGGGGCTGCGCTCGGCCGCGGCAGCGGCGCTTGGCGTGTCGTCGCAGTGCTTCTTATCGCCGGTGCCGCGGGATACGGCTTCTGGATCAGCGGCGAGGAAGGCCTTTACGGCCAGACGAAGCGCGGGCTCAAGGCGCTCACCATCGCCGCTGGCTTTGGCGTGAAGCGCATCACCGTCGAAGGCCAGCAGCACACCACCGATGCCGAGCTGACCCGGGCACTAGGCGCCGGTCCTGGAAGTTTCATGCTTGCCTTCGACACCGACGCCGCCAAGGAGCGGCTCGAGCAGGTGCCGTGGGTGAAGCACGCACAAGTTATGCGCCTTCTCCCTTCGACGCTCCAGGTCGTTATCGAGGAGCGCGTTCCCTTCGCCGTGTGGCAATCGCGCGGCCAGACCTATGTGGTCGACGTTGAAGGCGCGGTGATCGCGCCTGCCGTGCGCGAAGCCTATCCAAACTTGCCGCTCGTCGTGGGCGAGGGCGCCGGCAAGAATGCCGCCAATCTCTTCGAGACGCTCAAGCCCTTCGACAGCGTGACCAAGCAGATGGTCGCAGCCTTGCGGGTTGGCGACCGGCGCTGGACGCTGAAGCTCTCCTCCGGCGTCGACGTCATGCTTCCGGACGACGGCGTCGCCGACGCGCTCAAGACCTTGATCAATTTGGATCGCGACCGGAGCCTGCTCCAGCGCGAGATCGCCGCTGTCGATCTTCGTCTCGCCGACCGCGTGAGCGTGCGCATCCACGACAAGGCGGAGCTGACGATGCCCGACAGCGGCAGCGCACTTCCCGACGTTCCGACGTCAAGCACCAAGCGAAATACTTGAGATGGGGGCAGGGGGGATGCGGCAATCAGGTCTCAATCGTGGCAAGCGCCAGAGCATCGTGACAGCGCTCGACGTTGGCACGAGCAAGATCTGCTGCCTGATCGCGAGAACCTGGTCTACGCCCGACTGGCTCGAAGTCGCCGGCGACGGTGTTCAGTTCGAGGTGCTCGGCTTCGGCCATCACCGCGCTGAAGGCCTCAAAGCCGGCATGATCACCCATCTCGACCGCGCCGAGCATTGCATCCGCTCCGCCGTGGACACCGCCGAGCGCATGGCCGGCGTCATCGTCGAGGAGGCGCGTGTCGCGGTGACCTGCGGCAGGATGAAAAGCGAGAGCTTCTCGGCGAGCGTGGCGCTTCCGTCAGGCGCCGTGCGCGAGGACGATACGCTCCGCATCATCGCCGGCGCCCGGCAATATTCGGCCCGCGACAAGCGTATGGTGCTGCACGCGCTGCCCACCGGCTATCACCTCGACGACCATAACGGCATCCGCGATCCGCTCGGCATGTGCGGCGAGCGGCTCGGCATCGATATCCACGCGGTCACTGCCGACGAGGTTGCCATCCGCAATCTGTCGCTCTGCGTCGAGCGCGCTCATCTCGCGGTTAGCGGCCTCGTCGCGGCGCCCTATGCCAGCGCGCTCGCCGTGATCACCCCTGACGAGGCCAAGCTCGGCGTTGCCTGCATCGATTTCGGCGCCGGCACCACCACGCTTTCCGTGTTCTCCGACGGTCATTTCATCCACACCGACGCCATTGCCATTGGCGGCGCCGGCATCACCACCGACATCGCCCGCACGCTTGCAGCGCCGCTTGAGCATGCCGAACGGCTGAAGGCTCTGCATGGCAGCGCCTTTGCTACCTCTTCCGACGAGCGCGAGATCATCACCTTCCCGAGCGTCGGCGAGAGCCAGCGCGGCATCATGAATCAAGTCACCAAGGCGCAGCTCGCCGCGATCATCCGCCCGCGCGTCGAGGAGATTCTCGACCTGATGCGCCGGCGGCTTGCCGCCTGCGCGCATGCCTCCGAGGCGGCGCAGTCGATCGTGCTGACCGGTGGCGGCAGCCAGCTCACCGGTCTCGCCGAGCTCGCCTCGAACATGTTTGGGCGCCCCGTGCGCCTCGGCCGCCCGCGCGCTCTGAACGGATTGCCCGACGGCGGCACGGGACCTGACTTCGCAAGTGCCGTGGGCCTCCTCAAGCAATGGGCGCGCGGCGACGACAAGCTTTCCGGCCGCGCCGAGCAGCGTTACCTCGGCACCGGTACCGGTTATTACGCACGCGTCAGTGAGTGGATTAGGGACAACTTCTAACCAATGCTGAACAGCAGCACAGACGGAAAATCAGGAAAGCAGGCCACCATGACGATCAATCTCAAGGTTCCAGATCTCACCGAGCTCAAGCCGCGGATCACCGTGTTCGGTGTGGGCGGAGCGGGCGGCAACGCCGTCAACAACATGATCGCCTCCGGCCTACGTGGCATCGAATTCGTCGTCGCCAACACCGACGCCCAGGCGCTGTTGAGCTCGAGCGCTGAGCGCCGCATCCAGATGGGCGCCCATGTCACCGAAGGCCTCGGTGCAGGCTCCAAGCCTGACATCGGAGCTGCCGCCGCCGAAGAGGCCATGGCCGACATCAAGGCGCATCTCGCCGGTTGCCACATGACCTTCATCACCGCCGGCATGGGCGGCGGAACCGGCACAGGTGCTGCGCCGGTCATCGCCCGGGCCTCGCGCGAGGAAGGCATACTCACTGTTGGCGTCGTGACCAAGCCGTTCCAGTTCGAGGGCCAGCGGCGCATGCGCGCGGCCGAGACCGGCATCATGGAGCTGCAGAAATACGTCGACACGCTTCTCGTCATCCCGAACCAGAATCTGTTCCGCGTCGCCAACGAGAAGACCACCTTCGCCGATGCCTTCGCCATGGCCGACGACGTGCTGCGCGCCGGCGTGTCATGCATCACCGACCTCATGGTCAAGGAAGGCCTCATCAATCTCGACTTCGCCGACGTCCGCACCATCATGGCCGGCATGGGCAAAGCGATGATGGGTACCGGCGAATCGAGTGGCGACCGTCGCGCCATCGAAGCGGCCGAAGCTGCGATTTCCAATCCGCTGCTCGATGATGTGTCGATGAAAGGCGCGAGTGGACTGCTCGTTTCCATCACCGGCGGCAACGACCTCACCCTCTACGAGGTTGACGAGGCTGCCGAGCGCATCCGCGCGGAAGCCGATCCGGACGCCAATATCATCGTCGGCGCGACCTTCGACGACGAGCTCGACGGCTCCATCCGCGTGTCGGTGGTGGCAACTGGGCTCGGCCAGCTCGCTGCCGACCGGTCCGCGCATAGGGACCGTGAGAGCTTGACCCAGCGGCTTGCCGGACTTGCCAGCATGCCGTCGCCTGCGCAGGCTCCGGCGCCCGCGCCCGCACCAATGCCAATGCAGGCTCCGGCAGCCAGGTTCGAGCCAGCCAAGCCTGCCCGCGTCCCGGCCGAAGCGCCGAACGAGTCGCAAGTCTGGCGCTCGCCCGGCAACGTCACTATTGAGCGTCGGCCGCCGCAATTGGCGGCAAGCGCGCTGCCGCAGGCGGCTCAGCCGCAACGCCCAGTGCCTCCGGTGCAGAATTTCGTTCCTGCGCCTCCGGCAATGGCGCAGCGCCCGGTGCGGCGCATGCCGAACGTCGAGGAGTTTCCGCTGCCGGTGCAGAACGAGCTCAAGGCTCGTGCCGGCGCAGCTCCGGCACAGGGTCTTGCCGATCAGAAGAAGAAGGTCGGATTCCTCGAGCGTCTGACCGGCGTTGCCCGTCATCGCAAGGACAAAGCCGCCGCCATGCCTGAGAAGCGCGAGCCTGAGTTCACCGCGCCGAAGCCTGTCGCCATGATGCCGAAGTCGGTCGAGACGCTGCCCAAAGGCTTGAAGATCGAGCGGCCGGATGACGAGAACTTGGTTACCGGCATGCCGAAGCGGATCGAAGCGCAACCGAACGTGGTTTCCTTGGAGACTCGCGAGCCGGTGGACGAATCACCAGCCGACGACGATCTGGAAATCCCTGCCTTTCTGCGCCGGCGCGCGAAGTAAGGTTTAATTAACGTCTGCAAAAACGCGACGAAAAGCGGTGGAGTGAAGACTGAAAGGGCTGATTTGTCAGTAGGTTAGGGTAAGGGTAAACCGGTAACACATTGAAAGAAACCGTGATTTGTCGCCCCCATACCTCAGGGTTAAGGTTCCTCAATTGATCCGCTTGTCTAATAAGGCAGGGAATGCCGAAGACAAGAGGATCAACGGGGGCTTGGGGATCCTAATCCTCGAGCAGAGGGAACTCAAAGAACGGCTTGGGGGCCATGAAGGGATTTATTGGGGCACGGCAAACTACGCTTGCCAGCGAAATCTCGATTACGGGCACGGGGGTTCACAGCGGAGCGCCTGTCTCCATCATTCTTTATCCGGCTGATGGCGACACCGGGCTACGCTTCCTTCTCTCCAACGGCGATTCCGAAAGCACCGAGATCACTGCCGACCAGCGGTACGTGACCGGCGTGACGCTGTGTACCGTGCTGGGCGACGGCAACGGCGCCTCAGTGGCGACGGTCGAGCATCTGCTTGCCGCGCTTCGCGGACTTGGCGTCGACAATGCGCTGATCGAGATCGACAGCGCCGAAGTCCCGATTATGGATGGCAGCTCCGCCCAGTTCGTGGAAGCCATCGACGAGGTAGGTCTGATCGAGCTCGATGCTCCCCGACGCTACCTGAAAGTCCTGAAGACCGTAACCGTGGAAGATGCCGGCGCTCACGGCGAGCTCTCCCCGCATAACGGTTTCCATCTCGACGTCGAGATCGAATTCGACTGCGCCATGATCGGCCGCCAGAGAATCGAGATCGATCTCAATCCCGGCTCGTTCCGCCGCGAATTGTCCCGGGCCCGCACCTTCGGCTTCATGAAGGATGTGGAGCGCTTGTGGGCCGCGGGCCTGGCGCTCGGCGCCTCGCTTGAGAACACTGTCGCCATCGGCGACGACCGCATCATCAATCGCGAAGGCCTCCGCTACTCCGACGAATTCGTCCGCCACAAGGCGCTCGATGCCGTCGGCGACCTGGCTTTGGCCGGCGCGCCCATCCTCGGCGCCTTCGCCTCACGCCGCGGTGGTCATCGCCTCAACAGCCTCGTGCTGAAGGCGCTGTTTGCCGATGCAGAGGCCTGGACCCTGGTCGAAGCTCCGCGGCCGTTCCGCGAGGTTCGCCATGCCGAGCTCAGCCACCGCCTGGCAGCAGCGAATTTCGCGGCCGAGCGGAGCTAGGGCCTAGCCCACCCCCTATCAAAATCTGCGCATTTTGCAGCGCGCTGGCTTTGCGCCTCGCGTCCTGCCTTTGCGCGCCTGCGACACGACGGGGCAACCTTGCTGACGGCGACCATGAGCAAAAAAACACCATAATCAGCGGGTTGTCTGGCTCTCGTCTGCGCACAAAAACAAGGGGCGAGAGTGCAAGTTTCGGGTTCCGCCGGAACGCAAAGCGCTCTAGCCTGCAGAAGCGCTTAAACGGGGTTCGAATTGGGGACGCAAAAGCGTCTCGCATAGCGCGCCGCATGGGGGCGGGTGTCTTGAGGGTCACGAGAAGAGGCTCGAAATCTTACGCCGCGAGGCCAAGGCTTCTCGCGCAGCCTCTTCGCATGCGCGGCCCTGCTCCTTACCGCGGCGCTCGTCTCCGGTTGCGGATCCATCTTCGGCAAGAGCAAGGCGCCGGGCGAGGTTGCCGCTCCAGACGTGATCTACGGCCGTGCCGACGCCATGCTCGATCAGCAGAGCTACGAGGCCGCCGCCAAGCAATATGAAGAGGTCGACGTCAACCATCCGTACTCGCAGGAAGCGCGCCGCGCGATCGTGATGGCTGCCTACTCCTACTATAAGGCCGGCAAGTATGACGATGCCGTCTCCGCCGCCGATCGCTATTTGACGTTGCATCCCGGTACGCCGGAATCCGACCTCGCGCAGAACATCATCGGCATGAGCTACTACGTTCAGGTGCTCGATCCGAAGCGGGATCAGACCAACGCGCGCAAATCGTTGCAGGCCTATCAGACGCTGCTACAGCGCTACCCGGAATCCCGCTACGCTGCAGAGGCGCAGAACCGCGCGCGCATCTTGCGCGACCTGTTGGCGGCGAGCGAGATGATGGTCGGCCGCTACTATCTGCGGCACAACAATTACCTCGCGGCAATCAACCGCTTCCGCGTCGTGGTGATCGAGTACCAGACCACGGCGCAGGTGGAAGAAGCTCTTGGCCGCCTGACCGAGGCCTATGTCGCGCTCGGCATCATTCCCGAGGCCCAAAGCGCCGCCGCCGTGCTCGGCTATAACTACCCCGACAGCAAATGGTACCGTAACTCCTTCGCGCTGCTGCAAAAGCACGGCTCCAAGCCGCAGGCGCATGAGGGGTCATGGATCACCAAGAACTGGAACGGCGACGGCAAGCCTACCTGACGCGAAAATCATGCTAGCCGCCTTGTCGATCCGCGACGTCGTTCTGATCGACCGGCTCGATCTCGAATTCCGCCCGGGCCTTTGCGTGCTCACCGGCGAGACCGGCGCCGGCAAGTCGATCCTGCTCGATGCCTTCACGCTTGCCATCGGCGGCCGCGGCGATGCCTCGCTGGTGCGGCAAGGCGCAAGCCAAGGCCAGGTGACCGCGACTTTCGACCTCGCCGCCGATCATCCCGTGTTGCGGCTTCTCGCCGATAACAGCTTGGAGCCCGATGCGACATTGATCCTGCGGCGCATTCAGTCCGCCGACGGCCGCACCCGCGCCTTCATCAACGACGTCGCAGTCGGCGTGCAGCTCCTGCGCGAGGTGGGCAGGGCGCTCGTCGAGATCCACGGCCAGCATGACGACAGGGCGCTCATCGACCCGAGCGGCCACCGCGACCTCGTCGATGCCTTTGGCGGCTTGAGCGGCGAGGCGGAAGCGGTGGCGGCCGCCTGGGAGGCCTGGCGTTCTGCCGAGGATGAGCGGGCGCGTCATGCCGCCGAAATCGCCTCGATCCGCGCCAATGCCGACTATGTCAGCCATGCGCTGGACGAGCTTGTGCGCCTCAATCCGCAGACCGGCGAGGAGGAGGCGCTCGCCTCGCGGCGGCAATTGATGATGCATGCCGAGAAGATCGCGGGCGAGCTGAACGAGGCTCTCGACGCATTGCAAGGCGAGGGGACGAGCGGGGCGCGGCTCGCCGCGGCGCTCCGCCGGATCGAGCGCCAGACGGGGACGGGCGGCCCGTTGCTCGCCTCCGTGGCCGAGGCGCTGGAGCGCGTGCTCGCCGAGACCGACGCCGCGCGGACCCAAGATCGAGGAGGCGCTCGCCGCCACCGCCTTCGAGCCGCATGAGCTCGAACGTGCCGAGGAGCGGCTCTTCGCGCTCCGCGCGCTTGCCCGCAAGCACAGGGTCGGCGTTGACGATCTGCCGGCCTTTGTCGCCCGCCTCGAAACCGAGCTTGCCGCGCTCGAGCAGGGCGAAACGAGGCTCGACGAATTGACCGCCGCAACGGAAGCCGCGCGTGACGCCTATGCGAAGCGCGGCCTCGTCCTTGAGCGAAGCCCGCAAGGCAGCCGCTGCGCGCCTCGATGAGGAGGTCTTGGCCGAGCTTGCGCCGCTCAAGCTCGACAAGGCGCGGCTCATCACCAGGATCGAAACCGTCAGCCTGCATGACGGCGGACCGAGCGGCATCGACCGCGTGGCGTTTTGGGTGCGCACCAATCCAGGCACCGAGCCTGGGCCCCTTGATGAAGGTCGCCTCAGGCGGCGAGCTCGCCCGCGTGATCCTCGCGCTGAAGGTGGTGCTCGCGGCTCGCGGCTCGGCGCCGACACTCGTCTTCGACGAGGTCGATGCCGGCGTTGGCGGCGCCACTGCCGCCGCCATCGGCGAGCGCCTGGCGCGACTCGGCTCCAGGGTGCAGGTGCTTGCCGTGACCCACGCGCCGCAGGTGGCTGCGCTCGCCAATGAGCATATGCTGATCGCCAAGGAGGCCGTGCATGGGCCGCAGGGTGAGAGCATGGCGACGCGCGTGGTCGTACTCGACGGTGAGCGCCGGCGCGAGGAAATTGCCCGTATGCTTGCCGGCCAGACCATCACCGACGAGGCCCGCGCAGCGGCCGATCGGTTGATGTCGAGATCGGCATGAGCCAAATAGACCGGCATGAGCAAAGCGAAGAGTAGGGGCAAGACGCCGGCGCCTGCGCAAACGCCGGTCGATCGCTTGACCGAGGGCGAGGCCGCTGCCGAGCTTGAGCGCCTCGCCCGCGAGATCGCCATCACGACGCGCTCTACTACCGGCAGGACCAGCCCGAGATCTCCGACGCCGAGTACGATGCGCTGCGCGAGCGCAACGCAGCGATCGAGGCGCGCTTCCCGCATCTCGATCCGCGAGGATAGCCCGTCTGTGCGCGTCGGTGCTGAGCCGGTCGAGGCCTTCGGTAAGGTCATGCATAGCGTGCCGATGCTGTCGCTCGGCAACGTGTTCGACGATGACGGCGTGCGCGACTTCCTTGAGCGCATCCGCCGCTTCCTCGGCCTGGAAACAGTGGAGGGCCTCGCCTTCACCGCCGAGCCGAAGATCGACGGCCTGTCGATTACGCTCCGCTACGAGAAGGGCCGGCTTGGTCCAGGGGGCCACCCGCGGCGACGGCTATCAGGGCGAGAACGTCACCGCCAATGTCCGCACCATTCGCCGACATCCCTAAGGCGATCAAAGCCAAGAGCTTCCCCGACCCCTTCGAGGTGCGCGGCGAGATCTATATGAGCCGCGCCGCCTTCCAGCGCCTCAACGAAGGGCAAGCGGAACGCGGCGAGCGGACCTTCGCCAATCCGCGCAATGCCGCCGCCGGCTCCTTCCGCCAGCTCGATCCGGCCATCACCGCCTCGCGTCCGCTGCAATTCTTCGCCTATGGCTGGGGCGAGGCGCCGAAGCTCCCGGCCGACACCCAATGGGGCATCTATCGGGCAATGGCCGAGTGGGGCTTTCCGCTGAACCCGCTGGCGAAGCTCACCACCTCCGTGGAGGAGATGCTCGACACCTACCGCGACATCGAGAGCGGGCGCGCCGGACTCGATTACGACATCGACGGCGTCGTCTACAAGCTCGACCGCCTCGATCTTCAGCAGCGCCTCGGCTTCGTCTCGCGCTCGCCGCGCTTATGCCGTCGCCCACAAATTTCCCGCCGAGAAGGCGACCACCATCCTGCGCGACATCGAAATCCAGGTCGGGCGCACCGGCGCGCTGACGCCGGTGGCCAAGCTCGAGCCGGTGACCGTCGGCGGCGTCGTGGTGCAGAACGCCACGCTGCACAACGAGGACGAGATCGCCCGGAAAGACGTGCGCATCGGCGACACCATCATCGTCCAGCGCGCCGGCGACGTGATTCCGCAGATTCTCGGCGTGGTTGAAGCGAAGCGCCCTAAGGGCGCAAAACGATTCAGCTTTCCCACCGTCTGTCCCGCCTGCGGCAGCCACGCCGTGCGCGAGGTCAATCCAACCACCGGCAAGGAGGATGTGGTCAGGCGCTGTACCGGCGGCTTGATCTGCCCGGCGCAGCGGGTCGAGCGGCTCAAGCATTTCGTGTCGCGCAACGCCTTCGACATCGAGGGACTTGGCGAGAAGCGGATCAAGACTGTTACGACGATGGTATCATCCAGTCCCCGCCCGATATCTTCACCCTCGCCAAGAGCGACCACGCTCGCGAAGATTGCCGAGCGCGAAGGTTGGGGTGAGCTTTCCGCGCGCAATCTATTCAACGCCATAGAGGCGCGGCGCGCCATCAAGCTCGACCGCTTCATCTATGCGCTC
The DNA here is from genome assembly GCA_963827365.1 of uncultured Alphaproteobacteria bacterium. Lineage (GTDB taxonomy): Bacteria > Pseudomonadota > Alphaproteobacteria > Rhizobiales > Methyloligellaceae > Methyloceanibacter. The sequence goes on from CAWHAX010000021.1 coordinate 26,281, forward strand.
GGCATCCCGCATGTCGGCGAGATCACCGGGCGGCTGCTGGCCCGGGCCTATGGCAGCATCGAGGCGTTCCGCGACGCCATGCTCGCCGCCGCCAAGGACCGCGCCGGCGAGGCCTATGCCGAACTCGACAATATCGAAGGCATCGGCCCGACGGTGGCTGAGGCCATCGCCGATTTCTTCGGCGAGCCGCACAATGTCGAGGTGGTGGATGAGCTGTTGCGCGAGGTCCGTCCCGAGCCTCTGGAAGCCATCGACCATGCCTCGCCGATCTCCGGCAAGACCGTGGTGTTCACCGGGACGTTGGAAAAGATGACCCGCCCAGAGGCCAAGGCGCGTGCCGAACGTCTCGGCGCCAAGGTGGCGGGCTCGGTCTCCAAGAAGACCGACTATGTGGTGGCCGGTCCCGGTGCCGGCTCGAAGCTCAAGGATGCCGAGCGCTTAGGGCTGAAAGTGCTGAGCGAGGATGAGTGGCTGGCGCTGATCGGCTAGCAGCTAGGCGACATGCTTGAGCCAGGTCTTGCGCGCGTGCAGCTCGACCCAGGCCGCAGCCTCGCGCACGTCGCAATCGCCGCCGCAAGAGGGGCAGGCGAATTGCGGCTTCCGCTTCACCTCGCCGAGCGTCGAATGGACCTCGTGCCCGCAAGACGGGCATCTCGATTTGGTGGCGACTTGGTTGAGGGCCTGGGCGATCGTCTTTGCCATGCGGCCACAATAGACTGATTCGCTTGGGTGATTGAACCCCTACCCGTAGCGGATCTTCATTCCCGACGATGGCGAGGGTGAGCACGAGCGTGATCGCGTTCGAGATGATGATGGCCCAGTTCCCGATCAGCACGCCGAACACGAGCCACAGCGCGACCCCGCTGGCAAAGGCCACATACATCACGAGCGAGATGGCCTTGGTCTCGCGGTGACGGATGATATGCAGCGCCTGCGGCACGAAGGCCGCCGTGGTCAGGAGGGCGGCAAGGGCCGATACCCAGAGTTCCATGGGCACTCCGTTAGAGTCAGCCGATGCGGGCCGTGGCCTCGCGCAGCCATGAGCGATCGGCGCCTTTGAGCAGCGGCGCGATCTTGCGCCTGACCTCTGCGTGATAGGCGTTGAGCCAGGCGAGTTCGTCCCGGGTAAGCAGCGCCGGATCGATCAGCCGGCGGTCGAAAGGCACTAGCGTCAGCGTCTCGAAGCCCATCATCTCGCGCGTGCCGCCTTTGATCGGCGCAAGCGGCGTCACCAGCACGAGGTTCTCCAGCCTGATGCCGTATTCGCCCTCGCGATAGAGCCCAGGCTCGTTGGAGAGGATCATGCCTGGCTGAAGTTCGACGGTGCCGTGCCGCGAGATGCGCTGCGGCGGTTCATGCACCGAGAGGTAACTGCCGACGCCATGGCCCGTTCCGTGGTCGAAATCGAGCCCGGCCTCCCACAGCGGCCTGCGCGCAAACGGGTCGATATCCTGGCCCCGCGTGCCCTTAGGGAATCGCGCCGAGGCGATGGCGATATGGGCCTTGAGCACCAGCGTGTAGTGCCGCCGCATCGTCGCGCTCGGTGTGCCGATGGCGATGGTCCGCGTCACGTCAGTGGTGCCGTCGGCATATTGGGCGCCAGAGTCGATGAGGTAGAGCGAACGTGGCTTGAGCTTGAGGTTGCTCGCGGTGGTTGGCCGGTAATGCACCACGGCGCCATGCGGGCCAGCCGCCGAGATCGAATCGAAGCTCAGATCCTTGAGCTCTCCCGTGTCGCGCCGGAACTCCTCGAGCTTCATCGCCGCGCCGATCTCATCGACCCGGCCAGAGGCAGAATGAGCATCGAGCCAGGCGAGGAAGCGCGCCATCGCGGTGCCGTCGCGAATATGCGCGGCGCGGGCGCCTGCGATCTCGGCCTTGTTCTTGATCGCTTTGGGCAAAATGCAGGGATCGTCGCCGGTAACGATCTTTGCGCCGGCGGCTTCGAGGATCTGCGCGAAGCGTATCGGCGTCGTGTCCGGATCGAGGCGCACGCGCGCTGCCTTCTGGCCAAGCGCCGCAAGCCGTCCCGCCAATTCATCAGGCGCAAGAAGCTCGGCGGCGTCCTTGAGGTGCCCCCGCACATTGCCGCTGATCTTGGCGGGGTCGATGAACAGCGAAGGCTTGCCGCGCGCGGGCACCAGGGCGAAGGCTAGCGCAAGCGGCGAGTGGCTGATGTCGCCGCCGCGAATGTTGAACAGCCAGGCAATGGAGTCGAGCAGCGTCAAGAGGACCGCGTCAGCCTTCTCGCGCCTCAGGGTCTCTTGCAGCTCGGCGATCTTCTCCTTGGCGCTCCGCCCGGCGAGCTCGGGACCATGCGGGATCACTGGCGCCGAGGGCGGGGCAGGGCGGTCATGCCAGAGTTGATCGATCGGATTGGTGTCTTGCGGCGCGAGCGTGATGCCTGCCTTGCCTAGGCTCTCGGTGAGGCGCTCGATCTCCTTGATGGTATGCAGTTTGGGGTCGTAGCCGATGGCGCCGCCCTTCGGGAGCTGGCCAGCGAGCCATTTGGAGGCCTTGGCCTCCGGCGTCTGGAGCACTTCGAATACGGAGGTGTCGGTCTGGGTCCGCGCCTGAAGCGGATAGCGCCCGTCAACGAACAGCACCGCCGCGTTCTCCAGCACGATTGCCGCCCCGGCCGACCCAGTGAACCCGGTGAGCCAGCGCAAGCGCTCTGCGGATGGCGGCAGGAACTCGTCCTGATGCTCGTCGCTATGCGGGATTAGGAAGCCCTTGAGCTTGCGGGATTTGAGCTCCCGCCTCAGCGCCGTCACGCGCTCGGGCACCGCAGCCGGCGAACTGATCTCTTCGAAGCTTTGAAACATGGCTCGCTTTGTAAGGCCGGGCTCCGTCGCAATCAATCCACAGACCTGTGCCGCCCGCTGCCACGCCGCAGCAGCAATGTGGTCCATGCATCGAGAAGGATTTGCGAATCGAGCCTGAAGCCGAGCGACCGAAAGCGCAATTCCACCTGCCGCGCTTGACGGTCGAGAAGGCCGGAGAGCACGCAGATCCCGCCTGGGCGGAGCGCGCGGGCGAAGGCAGGAGCGAGGTCGAGCAGGGGGCGGAGCAGAATATTGGCGAACAGCAGATCGGCCTTGGCCCGCCGCAGCGCCGGATGCGCAACTCCCTCCGCCTCGACCACGGTGACGCGCGACTGAACGCCGTTGGTTCGAACATTCTCGGCGGCGACGGAAACGGCAATTGGATCCATATCGCTCGCCACGACATTTGCGTTAAGCGCCCTGGCGGCGGCGATTGCGAGGATGCCGGTGCCGGTGCCGATATCGAGGACGCTGCGCGAATGCTCCCGCTTGGCAAGACGGTCGAGCGCGATGAGGCAGCCGCGTGTGGTGGCGTGATGGGCGGTGCCAAAGGCAAGGCCAGCGTCGACCTCGATGCGTGAAACTGCCAGCAGGCACCTTGCGCGCGGTCATGGCGCCCATGCACCAGGAAGCGGCCGGCGCGTACCGGCCCACGCAAACTCTCGGCTTCCGCCACCCAATTCTTCTGAGGCAGCGGCTCGATCCGGAGGGCGCCAAGCCGCGCATCGCGTGCCGCGGCCTCGATCAACTGCGTCAGAAGAAGGCGCGGGGGCTCGCTCGCGTAGTGGGCCGACACCTCAACCCGATCATGACCGCACTCGAACAGGGTCACCGCCAAAGCGGCAGGGCTCTCGGCGGCTTCAAGTCCGGCAGCTATGACTTCCGCGCACCCGGCGGGAACCTCGATGGTCGCCACATAGGTGACTGGCTCGGTCTCGTTCACTGCCCGCATGGAGCGGGACTAGGGCAAGCGGCAGCGACAAACAAGCGCCGCGTCGCTGCCTAGGGCACGTAACCGAGCGCGCGCGCCCGGTCGGCAATGAAGCCGAGGATCGGATAGAGAGCGGTGGCCAGGCTGCGCCTCTCGGAAGCGCTCGCGCCGATTTCTGGGAACAGTCCCTGTTGCGCGGAGATGACGCCGAGATAGTAGAGCTGCCCTTGCGCCCCCTCGACCAGAAGCGCGCCGCCGCTGTCGCCAGGCATGACGCTCAATTCCATGCACCACACGGGGCAGAACAGCGGTGAACTCAGGGGGCAAAGGCGGCCAGCGCGGCCGGCCGCGAGAATCGGTGAAGCAATCGGCGCTCGCCTTGATCGAGATCGGCAGATAGCGGTGAATGCCGGCATCGCCGCAGCGAGGAGCATTTGTCTGCACCGAAGGCGACAAGCACACCGCGATGGGAGAGCCCGGTCTCGAGCACGCTCCGTAAGGCTTCATATCTCGGCGTTACCGCAGTGTCGCTCGGTCTCACCCTAAGGATCTCGGGTCCCACCATTTCGTCATCGGCAAGTTGTCGAAGCTCGGCGGCAAGCCGACATCGATCGGCTCCTTGGTGACGATCAGGGCGAGGTCGTGGGCGAAGCGCTGACCGACGCTATCTGCCTCGAGGCCGCGCCATATCGGAGAAGCGTCGACAGCGGCAACCGCGTGATCTTCGCTGCTGCCATGATGCGTGACAGTCACGGGGAAATCGTGTCGCATGGCAGCGTGTTCCGCAAGGCAAACTTGTTAATGTGGCGGCCCTCAGCAGCGCTCCACGAAGCTGTCCACCACCTTCTTCTGCCCTGCCTTGTCGAAATCGACGGTGAGCTTGTTGCCGTCGACCTGGGCGATGCGGCCATAGCCGAATTTCTGGTGGAACACGCGCATGCCGACGGAGAGCCCGGCGCCCTCGACGGTGCTCGCCGCGACGAGGGTGCCGTCGATAGTGATCGGCTCTCTCGCGCGCGGTGACGAGGGCGTGCTTCCCGGCGGCCGGTTCCGCTGCGCACGCTGCCAGCCCGGCGTCTCGTAGAAACCGCTCGCGAACAAAGTCTCTGCGCTGTCGAAGCGGCTTTGCCCGTAGCTGCCATGGAAGCCGCGATCCTCGGCGACCTCGACATGAGCGACGGGCAACTCGTCGATGAAGCGTGACGGGATTGCCTGCTGCCACATACCGTGCGTGCGGCGGTTCTGGGCGAAGGTAATTTTCGCCTTGAGCCGCGCGCGTGTCAGCCCCACATGGGCGAGCCTGCGTTCCTCTTCGAGGCCCGAGCGGCCGGCCTCATCGAGACTGCGCTGATGCGGCAGCAAGCCTTCGTCCCAGCCGGGCAGGAACACCACGTCGAATTCGAGACCCTTGGCGCTGTGCAGCGTCATCAGATTGACGCGCTCGGTACCCTCGTCACTCTCCGCATCCATCACCAAGCTGACATGCTCCATGAAGCCGGCCAAGGTGTCGAACTCCTCCATGAAGCGGATCAGCTCCTTCAGATTTTCGAGCTTCGACTGCGCCTGCGGCGACTTCTCGGCCTGCCACATTTCGGTGTAGCCGAACTCATCCAGGATCAACTCCGCAAGCTCGGTATGGCGCATCGTTTCGATCATCGAGCGCCAGCGGTCGAATGCGACGATGAGGTCGGAGAGAGCTTTACGCGATTTTGGCTTCAGTTCCTCGGTCTCGACGATCAGCCGCGCCGCCTGCATCAGGGGCACGCTACGCGCTCGGGCAAGCTGGTGCAGAGATTTCAGGCTCGATTCGCCCAAGCCCCGCCGCGGCGTGTTGACGATGCGTTCGAATTTGAGATCGTTGGCGGGGTTGAGCGTCACGTCGAAATAAGCGGTCGCGTCCCTGATCTCCTGCCGCTCGTAGAAGCGCGGGCCGCCGACCACGCGATAGGGAAGGCCGAGCGTGATGAAGCGATCCTCGAAGGCGCGCATCTGGAAGCTCGCCCGCACCAGGATGGCGATCTCGCTCAGGTTCTGCCCCTTGTGCTGGAGCTGCTCGATATCCTCGCCGATGATTCGGGCTTCCTCCTCATCGTCCCAGCAGCCTTGCACCTCGACCTTCTCGCCGTCGGCGCCGTCGGTGCGTAGCGTCTTGCCGAGGCGTCCCTGATTATGCGCGATGAGGCCTGAGGCTGCGCCGAGGATGTTGGCGGTGGAGCGGTAGTTGCGCTCGAGCCTGATGATCTTGGCGCCCGGGAAGTCGGTCTCGAAGCGGAGGATGTTGTCGACTTCGGCGCCACGCCAGCCATAGATCGACTGGTCGTCGTCGCCGACGCAACAGATGTTGCGGCTGCCTTGGGCCAGCAAACGTAGCCACAAATACTGGGCGACGTTGGTGTCCTGATACTCGTCAACCAGCATGAAGTGGAAGCGCTGCTGATATTGCGCAAGCACATCGGGGTGTTGCTGGAACAGCCTGAGATTCTCAAGCAGCAGATCGCCGAAATCCGCGGCGTTTAGCTCCTTGAGCCGCTGTTGATAGAGCGCATAAAGCTCGCGGCCTTTGCCATTGGCGAAAGCGAAGGATTCGCCTTCCGGTACGCGCTTTGGCGTAAGCCCGCGGTTCTTCCAGCCATCGATCATGGCGGCAAGCAGCCGCGCCGGCCACCGCTTCTCATCGACGTTCTCTGCATCCAGCAATTGCTTGAGCAGCCTGATCTGGTCGTCAGTGTCGAGCACTGTGAAAGACGGCTTCAGATCAACGAGCTCGGCATGACGGCGCAGCATCTTGACGCCGATGGCGTGGAAGGTCCCGAGCCACGGCATGCCCTCGACCACGCCGCCGATCAGCTGTCCGACCCGGGCCTTCACCTCTCGCGCGGCCTTGTTGGTGAAGGTCACGGCGAGGATCTGGGACGGCCGCGCCCGACCGAGGCTCAAAATATGGGCAATGCGGGTGGTGAGCACCCGCGTCTTTCCGGTTCCCGCGCCGGCAAGCACGAGGAGAGGCCCGTCAAGCGTCTCAACCGCCTCGCGCTGCTCCGGATTGAGAGCGTCGAGATACCGCATGGGTTTCAGACCCATGGCCCGCATTGAGATGGGCAGCTGTTCCGGCTCGGGCGAGGGGTCCTCGGCTGCGGCGGCGTTCACGCGAATCTTTGACATTGCTTTGAAACTATACATCGGGGCTGCGGGAAAAAGGGCAAGAGCTTGGGCCCCCTAGGCAGAGTGTGGCTTCTCTGCATCGCGGTCAATTCGCCTCACCTAAGGCACTACAAGTTGGGTTGTCAGCGCCCCGCGCCGCTGGCAGAAATGGCTACAGCGGGGCCGATTCTTCACTTGGGGGAAAACTATGCTTCGAACTGCGAAGGTTGCTGTGCTTGGCGTTCTCGCCTTGATGGTTGGGTACCAGCCCGCGGCGGCTGGCTGTGATGTCATTTCGGCCACGCATAGCGCTGACAGCCAACAGGAGGCCCTTTCGATGTCCCGGGCTCTCGTGGCCGAGAGCGCGCTCGAGCTTCGGCGCAAGAAGGGTTGGAGCTACGCCACCGTGAGCGCCTATAAGGTGAAGCCAGACCCATTCTGGAAGTCAGTGCGCCCCGTCGTGCCGAAAGACGTCATCTACGGGACCTTCGTTACGGCAAAGACCTACACGACCTGCTTCACCGGCGTCGTGGTGCCATACGTCTGCACCTCCGGCTCTAAGGTCTGCGGCAACTAGCCTCGCAACCTCTGGAACCAAGTTCCATCGATTGCAGTTATCGCCGGCGGGCGGAGTCCGCGCCGCGAAGTCGTTCGCGCCTCACGCTTGCCACAACAAGTGGTATGCTCTCCGTCACAATGTTCTGTTGTGATGGCGTTGAAGCAGGATTCAACTCATGACCGGCGTGAACTTTCCGCAATACACACTGCGTGAGCGTATCGCTGACGGCTGCATACACGTGATCGGCGTCACTGCGAGCCTGGTCGCGCTCACAGCGCTGCTGATCATGGGCGTCCAGGCCCAGGCCACGCTGTGGATCGTCGCCGTCTCCATTTACGGCTTGGCGCTTGTCGCCATGTTCACCTGCTCTGCGGGCTATAACCTCATCGTCAGGCCAAAGGTGAAGGCGGTGTTCCGCCGGCTCGACCACGCCGCGATCTTCATCATGATCGCCGGCACCTACACGCCGTTCGCGCTGATGAAGATGGACGCGAAGTGGGGGTTCACCCTGCTTGCCGTGGTGTGGTCAATGGCGGCCATCGGCGTTGCCATCAAGCTCTTCGCCCCGCGCTATCTCGAAGGCGTGACCACTGGGCTTTATCTGGTGCAGGGCTGGGCGGTGGTCGTGGCCTGGCATCCTCTCGTGTCGGCGGTGCCGGAGCGCGTGGCTTTCCTGCTCATGCTCGGCGGTGTGCTCTACACCGTCGGCGTGGTGTTCCATCTCTGGGAGCGCCTGCCCTTTCAGAACGCCATCTGGCACGGCTTCGTGCTTGCCGCCGCGACCCTTCACTTCGCCGCCGTGGTCGATATCGTCGGCTCTTGAGGCTCGGCCCTCTTGCCCTAAGGCTTAACTTCCCGTGAGTCGCAGGGGTGGTAGACTGCGGCCATGAGCATCGTTGCGGCAGAAGCCCCTGAGCGGCCCTCGACTGAGGCAAGGCGCGCTCTGCTTGCGCGGCTTTCGGCACGGTTCGCCAATCGCTTCTCCGCCGGAACTGCGCTCCGTGAGCAGCATGCCAACACGCTCACTTGGATCGCCTGCCAGCCGCCCGACGCAGTGGTCTTCGCCGAGACGACGCAAGAGGTGGTCGAAGTGGTGAGGCTTTGCGCCGAGGCGCACGTGCCGATCATACCCTTCGGCACCGGCACCTCGCTTGAGGGTCAGGTCAACGCGCCCTTCGGCGGTGTTTCGCTCGACCTCTCTCATATGAACCGCATCCTCACCGTGCACGCGGAGGATTTCGACTGCGTGGTGGAGCCCGGCGTGACGCGCAAGGCACTCAACGAGCATCTGCGGGACCTCGGACTGTTCTTCTCCATCGATCCTGGTGCGGATGCGAGCCTTGGCGGCATGGCGGCAACGCGGGCATCAGGCACCAATGCCGTACGTTACGGCACTATGCGCGACAACGTGCTGAGCCTCACCGCGGTGCTGGCAGATAGCACGCTGCTCAAGACCGGCAATCGCGCGCGGAAGTCGGCGAGCGGCTACGACCTTACCCGTCTCCTGGTCGGCTCGGAGGGAACTCTCGGCATCATCACCGAGCTGACCCTGAAGCTGCACGGCATCCCCGACACGGTCCTTTCCGCCGTCTGTCCCTTCGCCACCATCGAGGACGCCTGCAACGCCACGATCGCCGCGATGCAGATGGGACTTCCGCTCGCCCGCATCGAGCTTGCCGACGCGGTGCAGATCAGGGCGTGCAACGCCTATTCGCATCTGACGATCGCCGAGGCGCCGACGCTGTTTCTCGAATTCCACGGCACGGCGGCGAGTACGCGCGAGCAGGTCGAGACCTTCGCCGAGATTGCGGCAAACGAAGGGGGAGGGGAGTTCCGCTGGGCCGAGCGCCCAGAGGAGCGCACCAAGCTCTGGCAGGCGCGCCACGACGCCTATTGGGCGGTGCGCGGACTGCTTCCTGGCGCCGATGTCGTCACCACCGACGTCTGCGTGCCGATCTCGGCGCTTGCGGCCTGCGTCGGCGAGACCCATGCCGACATCGAGGAGACTGGCCTGCTCGCCCCCATCGTCGGCCATGTCGGCGACGGCAATTTCCATGTCATGCCGCTGTTCGATGCGAGCAATGCCGAGGAGCGGCGGAAAGTGCAGGGGTTTCTCGACCGGCTGGTGGAGCGGGCGCTCCGCATGGACGGCACCTGCTCAGGCGAGCATGGCGTAGGCCAAGGCAAGATCCGCTACCTCGCCCAAGAGCATGGGGCCGGCGTAGACGTGATGATTGCCATAAAAAAGGCGCTAGATCCGTTGAATATCCTTAATCCTGGTAAGATCTTTGCATTACCATGATCGAACTTGTGGGCGGATTGGACCGAAGAGTCCTTGGCTTTGCCATATCCCCTCGACTGCTCGCGATCGAGCCTAAGGCATAGACTTCCGTGAACTCGTTTCTGCTCGCCTTTACGGCAGTGCTGATTTTGGTGCTGAGCGCGCTCTTCGCGGCGCCGCTCTTTATTGACTGGAACGACTACCGGCCAGTCTTCGAAACCCAGGCCAGCAAGCTTCTCGGCCGCGATGTTAAAGTCGGCGGCAAGGTGCATCTGGTGGTTCTGCCGGCACCAGAGCTTCGCTTCGACGACGTCAAAGTTGCCGATGAGAAGGGAAGCTTCGAGCAGCCCTTGCTCGAGGTCCGCTCGATCGAGGCTTGGCTCAATATCGGCTCGCTCCTGCGCGGCGCCATCGAAACTCGCAAGATCGCCATCTCCGAGCCGGTGCTGCGCATTGTGGTCAAGGAGGACGGCACAGGCAATTGGAGCGATGTCGGCAGGGCGGGGGAGGCGCTGCCTTTCGCGCCGAAGGAAGTTCTACTCGACGAGATCAGCGTGAGCGGCGGACGCATAGAGGTGACGCGTCCGGGTGCTCCGGCGATCGTCTTTGAGGATGTGTACGGCGCGGGAAGCGCTGCATCGCTGTCCGGGCCCTACAAGGTCTCGGCCAACTACATTTTTGCCGGCCGCCCGCAGGAGCTTCGCTTCTCGACGAGCGCAAGCGACCCGGATGGTGTGTTCAGGCTCAAAACCGCGCTGCGCGATCCGGACCGCAACACCACCTATCTGCTTGAAGGCGATGTGACCGGCTTCAAGGAGAAGCCGAGCTTCGACGGCGCCATCATCATGCGCATCGCTTCCGCCCTTCCGCCCGAAGGCACTCAGGAGAGCGAACGACAGGCCGACGCCACGCAGGACAACGGCGCGTTGCCGTCAGGCGAGCAGGGTGCCGGCGCGGACGCGCATCTCTCCGCCTTCGAGCTCAAGGGCAAGCTCACCGCCACGCCGGAACGCGCCGAGCTTCCGGTTCTCGAGATTGCCGTTCACTCCAAGGGCCGCTCGCAGATGATGAAGGGCAAGCTCGCGCTCGACTTCGGCGCACAGCCGAAGGCCGAAGGCGAACTCGCCGCGAGCTGGGTCGATGTCGACGCGCTGCTCACAGCCGGAGCGCCCGCCAATACGCCGGTCGACATTTCTGCTGCGGGCGTGCTGAGCGCCATCGCCGAGCGGGCCTTGAAGGAAGCGGCCACGGTCGGAGACGGCACGCTGACCATCGATCTCGACCAGGCAAGCATAGGGGGCGATCTCGTCGGCGGCATCGACCTTGTCGTTGCGGCGAAGGACGGCGCGGTGACCGTCGAGCGCCTCCAGGCCGACCTTCCGGGCTCAAATCGCATCGAGGCTTCCGGGCGCTTAGCTGAAGGCGAGCGCGGACCGGTGTTCGAAGGCCCCGTCACGCTCGACGGCTCCAAGCTCAAGACGCTCGTTCGTTGGGCGGCCGGCGCCCGCGACATGTCAGGTCAGGCGACCGTCGGCGCTTTCACCTTCTCCGCCAAGACCGTCATCGGCGGCGGCGATCTCAAGCTCGAGGACGCAAGCGGCGAGCTGAGCGGCACAAAATTCAGCGGCGCTCTGCACTATCGCGGCGGCGAGCACCGCGTGGTCGATCTCAACCTCGACAGCGACCGCCTCGATCTTCGGGAGGTGCTGGGCGAGAGCGCGGCTTGGCAAAGCTGGCTGCCCGATCCCGCCGCGGCACAAGGCACCGCGCCCGCCTCCGATCAAAGCCTGCTCGGTGCGCTCCGCGACGACGAGGTGCATGCCACCTTGCGCGTTGGCGAGCTCCTGCTCCCCAACATTCCGCCAGGCCGGCTCGATGCGAAATTCAGCCTCGCCAAGGACAACCTCGACGTTGAGCGCCTCGACTTCGCCGCGCCTGGCGCCATCGCGCTCAACGGCAATGGCAGCATCGCGCGCCTGAGCACGGCGCCAGCCGGGCAAGCGGATCTCTCGATCCAGGCGATGACCGCCGACGGGCTCAAAGTGACGACCGAGCTTCTCGGCCTCGGCGAGGGCGTCACCAAATCGAAGCAGCTTCCGAGCTTGGCGCCTCTCGACCTGCATGTAGGCCTTACCGCGACGCGGGATGGCGCCGCCACCAGCGCCTCGATTGAAGTGAAGGGCAAAGCGGGCGGCTCCGATGTCGCCATCATTGCCAAGGCCGCCGGCGATCCAGCGAACCTCGCCGATGCCTCGATCGATATCGACGGCAGCGTGAAAGGCGAGCGGCCGCAGGCGCTGCTCGGCCTGCTGATGCCTGGTCTTGCGTCTGAAAGGCTCGCAGTTGCCGGCGCCGAACGGGGCAAGTTCACGCTTCGGGCGCAAGGCGTGCCGAGCCGGAGCGTCACCGGCCGCGCGGAACTCGCGACTGACGCCATGCAGCTCGCCTTTGACGGCGAAGGATCGCTCAAGCCGGAAGGCATGGCTCTGGCCGGCGTGGCCTCGGCGAAGGGGCGCAATGCCGGCATGGCGCTCGCGCTGTTCGGGCTTGGCGCTAGCCCAAGCGCCTCCGCCGTGCCGCTCGATCTCAGCGCCGAAGTGGCGAAGACCGCTTCGGTTATCGATCTCACCTCTATCTCCGGCGAGGTTGACGGCGTGCCCATAACCGGCAGCGCTCATTTCGATCTCGGCGGCGAGCAGCCGCAATTCAATCTCGCAGCCAAGGCCGACTTCGCCTCGCTGCCGGCGCTGCTTGGCTCGCTCGTCGCTTGGCAACGCACGCCGTCGACCGAAACTCTGTTGGGCTCACTCAATCAAAGCGCCTCCGACGTATGGCCGGCGCGCGGCTTTGCGCTCGAGGCGATCGGCAGCGCCGACGGCGAGATCAGAATCGAGGCGAACACGCTTGCGCTTGGCGCGCCGTTCAAGGTTGAGGACGCAACGCTGATCGCCAATGTGAGTGAGCAGGGACTCGCAGTCATCGATTTGCAGGGGCGCCTGTTTGGCGGCTCTTTCTCAGCCTCGGGAACGCTTGTGCCGAAGGGCACCGGCGCCGAGCTGAAAGCGCACGCCGAGCTTGCCACCGGCAGGATGGACCAGCTGTCGCGGGCGATCGCCGGACGTGTTCTGGCCAAGGGCCCATTCACCTTCGTTATGGATGTTTCCGGCGAGGGCTTGAGCCCGCCTGGCCTCGTCGCCGGACTGAGCGGCGATGGCGCGCTCTTTCTCGATCCCGGCGCCTTGCAGGCCCTGTCGCCCGAGCCGCTGAAGCGCGTCGCGGTCGAAGCTAACCGGTCTGAGAAGCTCAAGCTCGACAAGGATCAGATCACGGCGCGGATGACGACGCTGCAGGACACGCTGACCAAGGGGACCTACGCGTATAGCGCCACCGCTCTTCCCTTCGGCATCAAGAACGGCACCCTCAAGCTCGATCCCGCAGCGCTTGCCGGCAAGGGCGCCGAGACCACCATCAACGGCTATGTGGAGCTTGCGAGCCTCAGGCTCGACAGCGAATGGGCGATGCGCCTCAAGGACAGCCGCGACGCCGATATGCCTCCGGTCAATCTCGTCTTCGCCGGATCGCTCGGCGACGCCGGCGCCATAGCGCCGCAGATCGACACGGCGCCGATGGAAGGCTTCCTCACCGTGCGTCGCATGGAGGGCGACGTCGAGCGGCTCGAGACGCTCGACGTGAGCGGGCGCGGTCAACCCGAGGCCGAAGCCGAGGCGGTTGGCGCCGAAGCGGACGTCTCCGACGACTCCGATCCAGTCGCGCAAGTGACCGCCGAGGCGCTCGCCGCCAAGAAGGAAGCGGTCGAAAAGCGTGCCGCCGACCGGGCCGCAGAGGTGAAGCGCATCGCTGCCGAGAAGGCTGCCGCGGAGAAACGTGCGGCCGAACAGGCCGCGGCGAAGAAACGCGCTGCCGAGAAGGCTGCCGCTGATAAGCTTGCCGCTGAGAAGGAAGCTGCCGAAAGAGTAGCCGCTGAGAGGCGCGCCGCCGAAAAGGCTGCCGCGGAGAAAGCCGCTGCTGAGAAACGCGCTGCCGAGAAGGCGGCGGCCGAGCAGCGTGCTGCCGAGAAGCTTGCGGCCGAGAAAGCCGCGGCGGAGAAACGTGCCGCCGAGAAGGCTGCTGCCGAAGAGGCATGGGCGGAGAAGCGCGCTGCTGAGAAGGCCGCGGCTGAGAAGCGCGCCGCTGAAAAGGCGGCCGCCGCAAAAGCCGCCGCTGAAAAGGCGGCCGCCGCAAAGGCCGCTGCGGAGCAACGCGCGGCAGAGAAGCATGCAGCTGAGAAGGCTGCTGCCGAGCAACGTGCGGCAGAGAAGGCCGCCGCCGAGAAAGCCGCCGCAGAGAAACGCGCCGCCGAAAAGGCTGCCGACGAGAAGGCCGCCGCTGAAAAGCGGGCGGCAGTGAAAGCTGCCGCGGAGCGACGCGGAGCAGAGAAAGCCGCGGCAGAAAAAGCCGCAGCTGAGAAACTTGCCGCTGAGAAGGCTGCTGCTGAGAACCTCGCCGCAGAGAAGGCTGCCGCTGAGAAGGCGGAAGCCGAGAAAGCCGCTGCCGCGCAGGCTCCTCGCGCCGCTGATCTAGAGGCGAACACTGCGACGCCTGGCGCAGTACCATCGAGACAGGGCGAGCAGCTGCCGTGGAGTCAGGACCAAGCAAGCCCAGCGCAAGCGTCCCCCACCGACGCGCCGGCTAGCGGGCCGCAGCCGGCCGCCGCCGCGCAGGAAGAGATCGCTGCCCCCGTTGCGCCCGTGACACCTGTACAGCGCAGGCAGCCTAAGCCGCCGCCAGCGCCGGACGACTGGAAGAAGGGTATCAGCATTTTTGGCGGCGGCTAATCGTGCCCCCTCATGCGCTCCAGAACATAAAGCCTGATCGCCGCCGACAGACTAGTATCGGACTGGGTCGCATCGGAGGGTCGCACACCTGAACGGGCGGTCCCACCGCGCTGCCGGTCGATCTCGCCGACGAGATCGGCGACGGATTTTCCGTCAGCCTCTGCGAACGTGCCGAGAGCCTCCCAGAACGCATCCTCGAGCGAAATGCTGGTGCGGTGCCGGGCGATTGTGATCGAGCGCTTGTGGCGCGATTTGGTCATTGACGCAGCGGTCACCCCTTTGGACCAACCATATCCTCAGGCCGCACCAACCGGTCGAAATCGGCTTCGCTAATGGCGCCGAGCTTCACCGCCTCCTCACGCAAAGTGGTGCCGTGCTTGTGCGCCGCCTTGGCGATCTGGGAGGCCTTGTCGTAGCCGATATGCGGGGCGAGCGCGGTCACCAGCATCAGCGAGCGGTCGAGATGCTCCTTGATACGCGCACGATTGGCCTCGATGCCGACGATGCAATTGTCGGTGAAACTCTCGGACGCGTCGCTGAGCAGCCTGATTGATTGGAGCATGGCGTAGGCCATCAGCGGTTTGAACACGTTCAGCTCGAGATGACCCTGGCTGCCGGCGAAGGACATTGTCGCGTTGTTGCCCATGACTTGGGCCGCGACCATGGTCACCGCCTCGCATTGGGTGGGGTTCACCTTGCCCGGCATGATCGAGGAGCCTGGCTCGTTCTCCGGCAGGAGAAGCTCGCCGAAGCCAGAGCGTGGCCCCGAGCCAAGCAGGCGAATGTCGTTCGCGATTTTGAACAGCGAGACGGCGACCGTGGTGAGCGCGCCGTGCGCGAACACATAGGCGTCGTGGCTCGCCAGGGCCTCGAACTTGTTCGGCGCGGTGACGAAGGGCAGCTTGGTCATCTCGGCGATCTTGGCAGCGAACAGCTCGGCAAACTCCAGATGGGCGTTCAGCCCGGTGCCCACCGCTGTGCCGCCTTGGGCGAGCTGATAAAGCCCATAGAGCGCCCGCTTGATCCGCTCCATGCCGTGCGCAACTTGCGCCGAATAGCCCCCGAACTCCTGGCCGAGGGTCAGCGGTGTCGCGTCCTGCAAATGGGTGCGGCCGATCTTGAGAATGTCCTGGAACGCCTCTGCCTTGTCCTTCAGCGCCTGATCGAGCTTCGCCAGCGCCGGGTTGAGCCGGTAAGCGAGCTCGAGCCCCGCCGCGATGTGCATGGCGGTGGGAAAGGTGTCGTTGGAAGACTGGCCGAGATTGACGTGATCGTTGGGATGGATCGGATGCTTCGCGCCGAGCTTGCCGCCGAGGAGCTCGCTCGCCCTGTTGGCGATCACCTCGTTCAGGTTCATGTTCGATTGCGTGCCCGAGCCGGTCTGCCACACGAGCAGCGGAAAATGCGTATCGTGCTTGCCTTCGATCACCTCGTCGGCTGCCGCTACGATAGCCTTGGCGAGGGGCTTGTCGATCAGTCCGAGCTCGACATTGGCAAGGGCCGCGGCCTTCTTGATCATCGCCAAAGCTCTGACGAGCGGCTGCGGCATTTTCTCCTCGCCGATCCTGAAATTCCGGCGCGAGCGCTCGGTCTGCGCTCCCCAATAGCGGTCTGCGACAACGTCGATGGGGCCGAAAGAGTTGGACTCCGTGCGCGTTGGGGTTGCAGCCTGTGGACTGTGAGGAGTGTTCTTGCTTACGGCCATACTTACGTCTCCGTTTCGGCGGCAATTCGACAAGCCAGGGTCACACGTCTGCATGACCTATCGGCTCGACCTTGGCTAGGCTATAACATCGCGACAGGGTGGGAGAACGCGTCCATTGCTGCTGATTTTTAGGGCCTTCTGCCGAGGAGCGCCCAACTTCGCCTGGGTGAGGAAGGCGAGTGATTGAGGTTCCAGTAAGGATGGCTTTGCCGGTACCGCGCGCCGCAAGGATCGCGCTCGGCCTGGCGCGCCTATGTGCGCTCGTGGTTTGCGCTTTGGGCGCGCTGGTGCTTGCCAGTTGGTATTTCGACCTCTCTCCGTTCGATCCGCTGTTTCCCAACCTTCACAGCATGGCGCCGAATGCTGGTGCCAGCGTATTTGCCGCGGGGATCGGGCTCCTTTGCCTGACCCACAGGAGCCTGAGGCCGATCGCCTGGCTGATCGGCTTCGCGCTCGTGCTGTTCGGCACGGCCACCGTGGCCCAGGACCTGTTCCGCTTCGACCTTGGCATCGATCGGGTGCTTCTCGGCACTGCGACGGTGCCGGCAGAGATCTCGACCCGCATGGCGCCGGGCATCGCCGGATCGCTGATCATGTTCGGCCTCGCGCTGCTCTGCGCTAAGGGGAATAGGCTCGGCTCCGCCATCAGCCAGGTGCTGGCCATTGCCATGCTGGCGCAGGTGCTGATCGTGCTCACCGGCAATGCCTATGGGGTCTCCACCGCCGACTTCCCGTTCCCCTTCACCTCCATGTCTGCCTACGGGCTGTTGAGCGTGCTGCTCCTCGCCATCGGGCTGCTGGCGGCTTCGCCGGAGGAGGGGGTCGCCGCCGCCGTCATCGAGAAGTCGCCGGCCGGAGAGATGTTGCGTCGGCTCCTTCCGGGCATCCTCGTGCTGCCGCTCGTCATCGGCTGGTTCGCCCGTCAGGCGGAAACCGCCAGCTACTACGATAGCGCCGCCACGCTCGCCATTTTCGCGGTATCGAGCATCATCGTGCTCGCGGCGTTCACCTGGACCACGATCGACGCCGTGCGCCGGTCAGATAGAGCCCGCAACGAGGCGCTGATCGAGCTCAGGGGTCAGAGGGAATGGCTAAGCACCACCGTCGGCAGCATCAGTGAGGGCGTGATCGCCACCGACCCGTCGGGAAGCGTGCTTCTGCTCAACAAGGTTGCCGAGCAACTCACCGGCTGGCCGCTCTCAGACGCCCGCGGCAAGCCGATCTGGGAGGTGTTCCGCGTCATCGACGAGAAGAGCCGCAAGCCGCTCGACGATCCTGCGCTTCGCGCCTTACGCGAACGTGCCACCACCAGGCTTGAATCCGGCGCTCTGCTCCTCACGCGCGACGACAAGGAGTTGCCCATCGAGGATTCCGGCGCCCCGATTCTCGGCTTCGACGGCTCGCTTGCCGGCGCCGTGCTGATCTTCCGCGACGTGACCGAGCGGAGGCGCGCGGCGCAGCGTCAGACCATGCTGGTCGGCGAGCTCAACCACCGGGTCAAGAACGTACTCGCCATCGTGCAGTCGTTGGTACAGGCGAGCTTGCGCCAGGCCACCAACCGTCCCGCCCAGGCAATGGCCCAGACCTTGTCCGAGCGTCTGCGCGCGCTGCATCGCGCCCACGATCTCCTGCTCGAGGCGCAATGGTCTGGCGCGAGCCTCAAGGCCATGGTGGAGCGCGAGCTCGAGCCCTATCAGCGTGAGGGCGGGCCAAGGATCCAGATCAAGGGACCCGATGTGCTGCTTCCCCCACAATGCACTTCGATCCTCGCCATGACCCTGCATGAGCTTGCCACCAACGCCGTGAAGTACGGCGCGCTATCGGCGCCCGCCGGTCAGCTCAGCGTCGCCTGGAAGACGTCGCGGAACCGATTGCTGCTGACCTGGGAGGAGCGCGGGGCCGGCGTGGCATTGAAGCGGAGCAACGGCTTTGGCATGCAGCTCATCGACAAGGGCGTCCGCCACAATCTCGGCGGCGACACCAAGGTCGATTTCAGGGCGACCGGCCTCTATGTCGAGCTTAACGTGCCGCTTGAGCCGGCCACCGGCCCGAAATCGCTTCCGGCGCCGGCCGAATCCATCTGATTACTCTAGCGACCGGATCGCCTCGTTGGCGTGACGCAGGCGCTCGGAGAAGTCGCGCGTAAGGTTGGAGAGAATGGTCACCATGATGTTCGGATGCGCGACAGCCAGTTCCTTCAGCTGCTCGACTGCGAGCCCGTAGCAGATCACCTTCTCGTCGGCGACCACGTCCGCCGATCGCGCGCCGCCGTCGAACAGCGCCATCTCGCCGAATGTTAGACCAGGCCCCAAGGAGGCGACGCGCCGCCGTTTCTCCCCGGTCTGGGTCGGCACCTTGATCTGCACGCTCACGCTGCCGCGGGCCAGCACGAAGAAGAGCTTTGCCTGGTCGCCCTCGCGAATAATGATCTCGCCCTTGTCGAAGATGAGCGGGCTAACGATGGTCTCCAGCAGCCGGTATTCTTCCAAGCTCATGCCCTTGAACACATCGAGCTGGGCCAAGGCGAATTTGGTGCCAGGAGCGATCTTGAGCATTTCCACGAGCAACTGGTCCTCGCACCATTCGAGGGCCGCATCGACGTCGCGGAAGACGCGGACCAGCCTGTCCACCTCATGTGCGGCGAGCTCGTGGGACACCGTTGCGAGCGGCCCGTCATTGGCGAGCTCGGCGAAGAGAAGCTCGGTCTCGCCGTCACGCATGCCGTGGGCGAGCTTAAAGATTAGCTTGCGGGCCGCGCTGTCGGCGAGGTGCACGCGCTTGAAGTCGACGACGATGTAGCGGGCGGTTTCGCTGAGCTCGGCGATGCGGCGGAGCAGCCTCTCGGTCGAGCCGAAGAACAGCGCCCCTTGCGCCTCGACGACGGCAATCTTGACGCCTTCGGCATCGAGCGTGTTGCGTTCCTGCGCGGTGCGCAAGCGGCTCGAGCGCACCCGGTCTCCGTGATAGATGCGCCGGATCACGCTCCGCACGTTGGTGCGGTTGTTGAAGGCGTGCAAATCGAACTCGTTGGAAATGTCCTGGCAGACCTTGATGCCGCGCACGCTGTTGCCTTGCGCGTCAAGCGGCGGCGAATAGACTGCGACGCCGACCTGGCCGGGAATGACCGCCATAATGCAGCCCGATACGCCGCTCTTCGCCGGCATGCCGACCTCGTAGGACCACTGGCCGGCATAATTGTACATGCCGCAGGAGTTCATCACCGAGAGCACGTCGCGGACATAATGCGGGTCGAACACCGAAACGCCGGTCACTGGATTAACGCCGTCATTGGCGAGCGTCGCCGCCATCATGGCGAGATCGCGGCAATTGATGGTGATGGAGCATTGCCGGAAGTAGAGGTCGAGCGCCTCGATCGGATCGCGCTCGATCATGCCGGTGTTCAGCATCATATAGGCGATGGCGCGATTGCGATGCCCAGTCGCGTTTTCGGATTGAAACACCTGCTCGTCGATCTCGAGCCTGCGGCCGGCGAGATCGGAGAACAGGTTGAGCATCGTGGCGATGCGTTCTTCCGCCGTGTCGCCCGGCATCAGCGCGGCTACGGCGATGGCGCCGGCATTGACCATGGGGTTGAACGGCCGGTTGGCGACCTCGTCGAGCACGATCGAATTGAAAGCTTCCCCCGTGGGCTCGACGCCGACATGGTGGAGCACATACTCGCGCCCGTAATGCTGGAGCGCGTAGCCGTACATGAAGGGCTTCGAAACCGATTGGATGGTGAAGAGGTGGTTGGCGTCGCCAGTAGCGTAGATCTCGCCGTTGACCGTGGCGAGCGCGATGCCGAAGGTGGCGGGATCGGCCTTGCCGAGCTGCGGGATGTAGTCGGCGACCTTGCCGCCGACCACCCCTGAAACCCGCTCGTGCAGATCGATGAGGAAATCTTCGATAGGAGCAGGCGAAGCCATGCCTGCCTCTTTCAGTATGCGCCTCGCGCCACTCGTCTGGTCCAAGCAGGCCCCCGACGTCCCAACCTCGGTGACCTTATCAAAACGTTGGGTGCACGCACGCCCAAGTTTTGGGCAGTCTTGCATATGAATTAAGCTTGGGCAGACGCGAGCGAAGCCCGCAGGGAAAGGTCACTTCTTGCGGAAACGGTCGAGTTGGACGACCTCGGCACCACCGCCTCGCGGCCTCTCGCTTTGCGTGGTTTCAGCAGCAGCGGGCTTTGGCAACGGCGGTGGCTCCTGGCGCGGTTCGGCAGGCGGCCGCTGCTGCTGAAGCGATTCGTCGACATCGCCAATAAGGTCGGGCAGTGCCGAAGCCATATGCTGGCGGGCAAGATCGTTGGCGGCGCCCGGCTTGCCGAATTGCAGGCCGAATTGGGCAGAGGGGTCGTAGAACGCCTTCACCGCCTGAAACGGCACCACCAGCCTCTCTGGCAGGCTGCCGAAGGAAAGCTTGACCTCGAACCGGTCGTTCGACACCTGCAGGTCCCAGAATTGGTACTGCAGGACGATGGTCATCTCCTCCGGATATTGCTCCTTGAGCCGCTTCGACACTGACACGCCTTCCGCGCCGGTATCGAAGGCGATGTAGAGGTGGTGTTGCCCAGGGAGCCCGCTCCTCTGCACGAGGGTCAGCACTCTCCTGATCACGCCGCGCAACGCGTCCTGCGTGAGAAGGTCGTATCGGATCTCGTCGTCTGCCATGGACCTCGTCGCCCCTCCGCGACCTGAGGTAGGGCCCAATTAAAGTGGAGGGCTTCTGTTGGCCGGTGCCCTCCGGACCGCGCCTAGTCGCCGCGAAGCGGCTAGGACTTCATTTTCAGGCTATCGCGCTGACTACGCAGCGAGACGAGCCTCCGCATAGTTGTCATTGGCAACTATAGGGTTGGCCCGATTACGGCGGTACCATGCCGAGCGAAAGCGCAACCTTTACACCCTCGTCGAGCCTGTTTCGCCCCCATAAGCAGGGATCAGAAGTCAGTTATCAGACAGCAGAGGCTGGCGGGTTCTGATCTCTGACCACTAATCCCTGAATGGTGGAGGCGCCGGGTACTGCCCCCGGGTCCGAATGGTTTATTACGAAGCCTGTTTATCGCCATATCCGGCTTGCGCCGGCACCTTTTATATAAGCCGGTATGGCGGCAAAAAAAAGGTTCATGCTCAAGCCGTAACAGCGTGGGGATAAACTAGCCGTTAGTCGTTGCGCCTCATCTTGACGATCTCGCCGCTTCGCGCGTCCACCTTCATCTCGACCTTGTGGCCGCTGTCGTCGCGCCCCTCGACCTCCCAGACGCCGTCGTCGAGCTCGATCTCCTTGATCGTTGCGATGCCCTTGTCGAAGGCCATGGCGCGAACGTCCTCGATGGTGAGGCGGCCGGCGCCCGCGGCGGCCGGCAGAGTTGCAGCGGAGAGTGAGAGGATTACGATCCACAAGAATCGACGCATGATGGTGCCCCTCTTCAAGATTGGGGATGATGGATGGCTCGCCCGAGCCTATATCGGGGGGAGAATCGTGCCTAGCCCGGTCTCCCGTCGAGACGGAAAAGGATCAGGCCTTTGCGCCAATATCTCGACCTTCTTGCCACCATTCGCGACACCGGCACCCGCAAAGGGGACCGCACCGGAACCGGTGCTTTGAGCCTGTTCGGACGGCAGATGCGCTTCGATCTGACCGACGGGTTTCCGCTCGTCACCACCAAGAAGCTGCACGTCAAATCGATCGTTCATGAGCTGCTCTGGTTCCTGCAAGGTTCGACCAATGTGCGCTATCTCAACGAGCATGGTGTCACCATCTGGGACGAATGGGCCGACGAGAAGGGCGAGCTTGGGCCCGTTTATGGCCGCCAATGGCGCTCCTGGCCCACGCCTGACGGCCGCCATATCGACCAGATCGCGCAGCTTGTGGAGCGGCTGAAGCGCGACCCCGATTCGCGGAGGCACATCGTCGGCGCCTGGAACGTTGGCGAGCTCGACAAGATGGCGCTGCCGCCCTGCCACTGCCTGTTCCAATTCTATGTGGCTGACGGCAAGCTTTCCTGCCAGCTCTATCAGCGCTCTGCCGATATGTTCCTCGGCGTTCCATTCAACATCGCCTCCTATGCCCTCCTCACCCTGATGATGGCGCAGGTGACCGGACTTGCGCCTGGCGAGTTCGTGCACACCTTCGGCGATGTGCATCTCTATCTCAACCATCTCGACCAGGCCGACGAGCAATTGAAGCGAAAGCCCCGCGCGCTCCCGCGCATGGAGCTCAATCCCGAGGTGCGTTCTCTGTTCGACTTCGTCTATGAGGATTTCAAGCTCGTCGGCTATGACCCGCATCCCGCCATCCACGCCAAGGTGGCCGTGTGAGCGGTGAGACAAGGCCGGCAAGCCGCGAGCCGCTCATTGCGCTCGTCGTCGCGCGTGCCGAGAACGGCGCCATTGGCATTGGCGGCGAGCTTCCCTGGCGCCTGTCGACCGACCTGAAGCAGTTCCGCAAGGTCACGCTTGGCAAGCCCATCATCATGGGCCGCCGGACCTTCCAGTCCCTTCCCCGCGTGCTCGATCACCGGCTCAACATCGTGCTGTCGCGCGATCCCGGTCTCGTGGCGCCTGGCGCCATCGTTGTGGGGAGCCTCGAGGAGGGATTGGCGCATGCGCGCCGCGCCGCGAAGGAGGCCGGCGTCGACGAGATCATGGTGATCGGCGGTGATGAATTGTTCCGGGCCGTCATGCCTTTGGCGAAGCGCATCTACCTCACCGAGGTCCACGCCACCCCTGACGCCGATACCTGGTTCAAGGACTTCAACCTGAAGGATTGGCGCGAGCTCTCCCGCGAGAGGCACGAGCCGGGGCCGAACGACAAATTCCCCTTCAGTTTTGTGCTTCTGGAACGCGCTTAGGTCTCCGCCTTAGGGCTCATTGCGCTTTCCTTGCCACCTAGCCTATAACCCCTCAGGAACCTTGACGCATGGCTGCCATCTTCCTGCTGTTAGTCGTGCGTTGCCAGCGCTGACGCGGGTCCGCGATCAGGCGCCATCCCTCAGCGGACAACAGGAACGATTTCACCATGCCTTGGAGCAATCAGAGCGGCGGCGGCGGTTGGAAGGGCGGGTCCGGCGGGCCTTGGGGCCCACGGCCGGGCAGCCCAGGCCAACAGCCTGACCTTGAGGAAATTCTACGCAGAGGCCAGGACCGCATCCGGCAGGCCATGCCGAGCGGCCGCATGGGCGGCCCTGCCGCGGTGATGATCGCCGCGGCGCTCGTGGCCCTTGTCGGCTTCTTTGGCTTCACCGTGCGCGTAAATCCTGAAGAACTCGGCGTGGTCCTCCGCTTCGGCGAGTTCGTGCGGCTCCTGCCGCCCGGCCTCAACTTCCGCTGGCCCTATCCGATCGAGGTGGTTGAGCTGCCGAAGGTGACCCGCATCAACCGCATTGAGGTTGGCATGCGTGGCACCGCGGAGAACCGCGAGACGGCGAGTGCCGTCCGCGACGTTCCCGAGGAGAGCCTGATGCTCACCGCCGACGAGAACATCGTCGATGTCGATTTCATCGTGTTCTGGCGCATCAGCGACGCGCCGAAGTTCCTGTTCAATATCCAGGATCCTGAGATGACGGTGAAGGATGTCGCCGAGAGCGCCATGCGCGAGATCGTCGGCCAGAGCGACATCGAGCCGATCCTCACCGAGGCGCGCGCCAAGACCGAAGCATCGGTGCAGGCGCTCATGCAGAAGGTCCTCAATTCCTACAACGCCGGCGTCCAGGTCACCCAGGTGCAGCTCCAGAAGGTCGATCCGCCGGCGCAAGTCATCGACGCCTTCCGCGACGTCCAGGCGGCAAGAGCCGACCAGGAGCGTCTGCAGAACGAGGCGCAGGCCTACGCCAACCGCATCATCCCGGAAGCCAAGGGTGAGGCAGAGCGCATCCTTCAGGCGGCGCAAGGCTATCGCGACAAGGTGGTGGCCGAATCCAAGGGTGAGGCCGACCGCTTCCTCAAGATTTATCAGCAATACAAGCTCGCGCCCGACGTGACCCGCCAGCGCATGTTCCTCGAGACCATGGAGCGTGTGCTCGGCGACACCGACAAGGTGATCGTTGACGAAAAGGCCGGATCTGGCGTGGTGCCCTATCTGCCGCTGTCAGAGTTCACCAAGAAGGCTCCGGCTCAGGCCCCGGCCGAGGAGAGCCAGCAATGAACCGCACCGCTCTCACCGCCGGCCTGATCATCCTCGGCATTGCCGCGGTCGTGGCCTATCTCACGTTGTTCACGGTCTACCAGACCCAGCAGGCGCTGGTGCTCGAGTTCGGCAAGCCGAAGCGCGAGATCAAGGACCCCGGGCTCCACTACAAGATCCCGTTCATCCAGAACGTCGAATATTTCGACAAGCGCATTCTCGACATCGACACCGCGGCGCAGGAGGTGATCGCCTCCGACAAGAAGCGGCTCGTGGTCGACGCCTTTGCGCGCTACCGCATCACCGACCCGCTTATGTTCTTCCAGAGCGTGCGCGACGAGCGCATCGCCAATTCGCGGATCGGCGCCATCCTTGAAGCTTCGCTCCGGCGCGTGCTCGGCGGCGCGACCTTCCAGGCCGTGGTGCGCGACAAGCGCGAGGCGCTGATGCGCACCATCCTGAGCCAGGTGAACAAGGAAGCGAGCGAGTTGGGCGTTGAGATCGTCGACGTCCGGATCAAGCGCGTCGATCTGCCCGAGGCCAATATGCAGGCGATCTACCGGCGGATGCAGACCGAGCGCCAGCGCGAGGCCGCCGAGTGGCGCGCCGAAGGCGAGGGCGCCGCACGCCGCATCCGCGCCACCGCCGACCGTCAGGTGACGGTGATCAAGGCCGACGCCACCGGCGAGTCGGAGCGCACCCGAGGCGACGGCGATGCCGAGCGGAACCGCATCTATGCCGAGGCCTTCAACCAGGACCCTGAGTTCTTCGGCTTCTATCGCTCGATGCAGGCCTACGAAACCGCCCTTCAGGCCGGCGATACCCGGCTTCTGCTGACCCCTGACTCCGAATTCTTCAAATATTTCAATGATGCAGCAGGTCAGGTGCCAGGCGCAAAGCCCGGTGAACATCCCACCAAACCCGCCGAGCCTAAGCCCGCGCCCGAGGCCGCGGCTCCACCCGCGGCCGAACCCCGCGCGGCGCTCGAGGGAAGCGGTGCACCGCCGGAAGCCGCGGCCACAGGGGAGGCTGGTGGGCAGACGCCGCCGGCTCAGTAGACCTTTGCCCGCGGCGCCATGAGCGATCTCATTGTTGCCATCGGCCTCGTTCTCGTGATCGAAGGGCTGTTGTGGTCGCTCTTTCCTAGCCTCGGACGAAAGCTGCTCGAGGCCAGCGCCGGAACTTCTGAATCTTCATTGCGCATGGCCGGCGCCGTCGCCGTCGCCCTCGGCGTTGCCGTCGTCTGGCTCATTCGCGGCTAGTCGCATGCCGATGGAGAGCGCTCTCTGCCAAGCCTTATTGATTTGCGCTAACATGGCAGGCTGACGTGGTGCGGGAGCATGGTGAGATGACGGTGCCGGGACGTGGCCGCGTGGCAAAGGCGAGGGGACTTCTGGCGTCCGGCCTAATAGCCGCTGCCCTCGCTCTTCCGCTCGCCGTTCCGCCGCTCTTCGTCACGCCGAGCCTCGCGCGCGGTCCCGAATCCGTGGCTGGTGTCGCCGAAGGTCTTCAGGACACCGTGGTCAACATCTCCACGACCCAGACCCTGAAGGGCAACGGCGAGAAGAACACACCGTCAGGCCCTGGTCCGAAGGGCTCGCCCTTCGAGGATCTCTTCAACGATTTCTTCGACGAACAGGACAAAGAGGGCCTTCCCCGCAAGGTGAGCTCGCTCGGCTCAGGCTTCGTCATCGATCCTTCCGGCCTCATCGTCACCAACAATCACGTCATCGAGGGCGCCGACGAGATCATCGTCAACTTCACCGACGGCTCGAAGCTGAAGGTGACGAAGATCTTGGGCCACGATCCCAAGACGGACCTCGCGCTTCTGAAGGTCGAGCCGAAGCACCCGCTCAAGGCCGTGCGCTTCGGGGATTCCGCCAGGATGCGGGTGGGCGATTGGGTCATGGCCATTGGCAACCCCTTCGGTCTTGGCGGCACGGTCACCGTCGGCATCATTTCGGCCACCAAGCGCGACATCAATTCCGGGCCCTATGACGACTTCCTCCAGACCGACGCTGCCATCAATCGCGGCAATTCCGGCGGTCCGCTCTTCAACATGGACGGCGACGTCATCGGCGTGAACACCGCGATCATCTCGCCGACCGGCGGCTCGATCGGCATCGGCTTCGCCGTGCCCTCGAATAGCGCCGTGCAGGTGGTCGATCAGCTGAAGCAATTCGGCGAGACCCGGCGTGGCTGGCTCGGCGTGCATGTGCAGAACGTCACCGGCGAGATCGCCAAGAGCATGGGATTGCAGGAGCCGGTTGGCGCGCTTGTCGCGAGCGTGGCGCCCGGTGGCCCGGCTGCCAGCGCGGGGCTCAAGCCCAGCGACGTCATCCTCAAATTCGACGGCCAGCCGGTCGATACCATGCGTAGCCTGCCGCGCGCGGTCGCCTCGACTCTCATCGGCAAGGCCGTCGACGTCGAGGTGCAGCGGAGCGGCGAGGTCATTCATCTGACCGTGACTGTCGGCAGGCTTCCTGAGGAAGCCGAGGAGCCCGAGGCCGAAACCGAGACGACAACCGAGGCCGAGCCTGGCCCCGACACCGAGGAGCCGGAGGACGAGCCCGATCACGAGGAGTTGCTCGGTCTCTCCATCGCGCCGCTCACCGAGGAGTTGCGCAGCCAGTTCCGCATCGGCAAGAGCGTCGAGGGCGTGGTGATCACCGATGTCGAGGCGAACAGCCCCGCCGCCCAGAAGGACGTGAAGCCGGGGGATGTCATCGTCGAGGTCACCCAGGAGCGGGTCAGCGACCCCGAAGAGGTCGTTGCGAGGGTCGCCGCCGTGAAGAAATCGGGGCGGAAATCGGTGCTGCTGCTGATCTCCGACTCAAAGGGCGGGCTCCGCTTCGTCGCGGTGCCGGTCGCCTGACGCGTCCACCCGTGCCCTTCAAGGCCATCCAGGTCGCAGGGCCAACCGCGAGCGGGAAATCCGGCGCAGGGCTCGAGCTTGCCGCCCGCCTAGGCGGCACGATCATCAACGCCAATTCCATGCAGGTTTATCGCGAGCTTCGCCTGCTTACGGCCCGGCCGAGCAACGCCGATGAGGCGCGCGTTCCCCATCGCCTCTACGGCACCGTGCCCGCGGCGCAAGCCTATTCCGTCGGTCGCTGGCTTGTCGATGCCGGAAGCGCGATTGCCGAAGCGCACGGGGAGGGGCGGCTGCCGATCCTGGTCGGGGGAACCGGGCTCTATTTCAAGGCGCTGACCGAGGGACTGGCGCCGGTCCCAGACATTCCCGCAGAGATTCGGTCCTATTGGCGCGAGCGATCTGAGCAACTGGGTCGAGACGCCCTTCACGCTGAGCTTGCCGCGCGTGACCTGGCCATGGCGGCACGCCTCGGTCCCGCCGATCCGCAACGCATCGTACGTGCGCTCGAAGTAATCGACGCGACCGCCGTATCCTTGGCCGAATGGCAGGGGGGCAATGCAACGCCGCTGCTTGCGCCTGGCGATACGTTGAGGCTCGTAATCGCGCCGGAGCGTGAGCCGCTCTATGCCGCCATCGATGCGCGGTTCGACCGCATGATCGAGGACGGTGCGTTGGATGAGGTGCGCGCGCTTCTTGGTCTTGAGCTCGACCCCGGGCTTCCCGCCATGCGCGCGCATGGCGTGCGCGAGTTGGCGGCGTATCTCTCGGGCGCCTTGACCCGCGAGGAGGCTTTGACGAAGGCCAAGACAGAGAGCCGCCGCTACGCCAAGCGGCAGATGACGTGGCTACGGCGCTTCATGTCAGACTGGGATTGGTACCCCGATGCTCACACCGCCACTAAGACCGTAGCCGCTACACGGTGACTTGCGTGCCGATTTCGACCACGCGGTCTGTGGGCAACTGGAAGTAGCTCGACGCATCGTCGGCGTTCTGCGCAAGGAAGATGAACAGCCTGTCCTGCCACACCGGCATGCCGGAGCGAGCGTCGGGCCGCACCGAGCGTCGCGACAGGAAGAACGACGTGGACATGATGTCGAAGGTCCAGCCGTGTTTGCGCGCAATGGCGAGCGCCTTCGGCACGTTCGGCGCTTCCATGAAGCCGTAGCGCAGCACCACCCGCATGAAGCTGTCGCCGAGCGGCTCGATCTGCACGCGGTCCTTGGCGGCGACCCGCGGCACGTTCTCGGTGATGATGGTGAGAATGACGTTGTTGGTGTGCAGCACCTTGTAGTGCTTGAGGCTGTGCAGCAGCGCGGTCGGCGCACTGTCCGGGGTGGCGGTGAGGAACACGGCGGTGCCGGGCACGCGGGGCGGAGGGCTTTTCTCCAAGGATTTGATTAGGACCTCGATGGGTGTCTCGAGCCGCCGCGTCTTGGCGGCGAGAATTTTTGCGCCCCGCCGCCAGGTTAGCATGATCACGATGACGAACCCGCCGATGAGCAGCGGCATCCATCCGCCGTGGAATACCTTCAGCATGTTGGCGGTGAGGAAGATGCTGTCGATGATAAGGAAGGGAACGATTAGCGCTGCCGCCGCCCAAAGCGGCCACTTCCAGGACTTCCAGATGACCACGAGCGCCAATAGCGCCGTCACCACCATGGTGCCGCTCACCGCGATGCCGTAGGCCGAGGCGAGCGCGCTCGACGATCCGAATTGAGCGACGAGCAGTAGTACGCCGACGAGCAATATGCCGTTGATGCGCGGAATGTAGATCTGACCGGCTTGCTTCTCGGAGGTGCGCTGGATCTGCAGCCGTGGCAGGAGCCCGAGCTGCACGGCCTGGTTGGTGAGCGAGTAGGCGCCGGTGATCACCGCCTGGCTGGCGATAACAGTGGCCGCCGCGGCAAGCCCGACCATGGGGAGAAGCGCCCAGTCCGGATAGAGCAGATAGAACGGGTTCTCGATCGCCTCCGGACTTGCGAGCAGCAACGCCCCTTGCCCGAAATAATTGAGGGCCAGCGCCGGCAGGGCCACGAGCAGCCACGCGGTTTGTATCGGGCCTCTGCCGAAATGCCCGAGATCGGCATAGAGAGCCTCGCAGCCGGTCACGGCAAGAAACACCGCTCCAAGCGTGGCAAGGCCAATCCAGACGTGGCTCCCTAGGAACATCACGCCGTGGGCTGGGTTGAGCGCGGCAAGTACGCCCGGGTTCTGCGCGATATGGGCGATGCCGCCGAGAGCAAGGGCGATGAACCAGACAAGCGTGATCGGGCCGAAGAATGCGGCAACCCGCGCCGTGCCGTGCGACTGCACCGCGAACAGACCGAACAGGATCAGCACAGTCAGCGGGACGACATAGTCCTCAAGCGCCGGCGTGGCGATCTTTAGACCTTCGACCGCCGACAGCACTGAGATTGCCGGCGTGATCAGAGCGTCGCCGTAGAAAAGCGCGGCGCTGATGATGCCGAGCAGGATGATGGTGAAACTCTTGCCGCCGACCGCGCGATTGGCGAGGGCCATCAGCGCAAGTGTACCGCCTTCGCCCTCATTGTCGGCGCGGAGCAGGATCAGCACATATTTGACGGTGACGATCAGGATCAGCGCCCAGATGATGAGCGACAGGATGCCAAGGATCACGGGCTCGAGCGGAGTTTGGCCGCCTCCCGTCGCCGCATGCACGGATTCGCGCAAGGCGTAAAGCGGGCTCGTGCCGATGTCGCCATAGACGACGCCGATGCAGCCGAGCGTCAGGCCCCAAAAATTGTGGCGCGACGCTGCTTCAGGGCTGGAGCCGTTGGCAGGAATGCTTCCAGTTTGAGCGTGAGGCATGTGCGGGGGGGAAAGGGGAGGTCTTGCGCGAGCCTAGCCGCAGCACGCGCCTGTTGTCCAATTGATCCGATTGTCTTGCAGCCGGGCGAAGTCGCTCGCTAGACCGTTACCTGCGTGCCGATCTCGACCACGCGATCGGTTGGAAGCTGGAAGTAGCTCGAAGCGTCGTCGGCGTTCTGCGCGAGGAAGATGAAGAGCTTGTCCTGCCAGACCGGCATGCCGGACCTTGCGTCGGGCCGCACCGAGCGCCGCGACAGGAAGAACGAGGTCGACATGATGTCGAAGGTCCAGCCGAGCTTCCGCGCGATGGCGAGCGCGCGGGGGATGTTGGGCGTCTCCATGAAGCCGAAATGCAAAATGAGCCGCATGAACCCATTGCCGAGCGGCTCCATCTCCACCCGATCCTTAGGGGAAATCCGCGGAATATTCTCAGTGACGATGGTGAGGATCACGTTGTTCTCATGCAGCACCTTGTAGTGCTTCAGGCTGTGCAACAGCGCGGTCGGTGCGCTCTCGGGCGCTGCAGTGAGAAACACGGCGGTGCCCGGCACCCGATGCGGCGCGCTTTTTGCCAAAGACTTGAGGAGGAGGTCGAGCGGCGTTTCCAGCCGCCGCGTCTTGGCGGCGAGGATCTTGGCGCCGCGGCGCCAGGTGAGCATGACCACGAGCAGGCATCCGCCGATCAGGAGCGGCACCCATCCGCCATGCGTGACCTTGAGCAGGTTCGAGCCGAAGAAAGCGAGGTCGATGATGATGAAGGGAACCATCAGCGCGATCGCCCCCCACAGAGCCCACTTCCACACCCGCCAGATCACGATGAAGGCCATCACTCCATCGACCAGCATGGTGCCGGCAACCGCCACGCCATAAGCCGAGGCTAAACCGTTGGAGGACTGGAATAGCACGACCAGCAGGATGGTGCCGACAAGCAGCATGCCCCTGATGCGCGGAATATAGATTTGGCCGGCCTGCGTCTCCGACGTCCGCCTGATCTGGAGGCGGGGGAGGAGGCCGAGCTGCACCGCCTGGCTGGTCAGCGAGAAGGCGCCGGTGATCACGGCCTGGCTCGCGATCACCGTGGCCGCGGTGGCAAGCGCGATCATCGGATAAAGCGCCCATGACGGCACGAGCCGGTAGAAGGGGTTTGAAATCGCCGTCGGGTCGGAGAGCACGAGCGCGCCCTGGCCCAGATAGTTGAGAGCGAGCGCCGGCAAGACTAAATAGAGCCACGCTGTCTGAATCGGCTTTCGCCCGAAATGGCCGAGATCGGCATAGAGTGCCTCGGCGCCGGTCACCGCCAGGAACACGGCACCAAGCGTTACCAGCCCGATCATCCCATGGCCGGCGAGAAACGCCGCGGCATAGGCAGGATTGAACGCAGCGAGCACGCCGGGGTCGTCGGCGATATGCATGAGGCCGGCCAGCCCAAGCGCCATGAACCACAAGGTCATCACCGGGCCGAAGAACGCGGCGACGCGGGCGGTGCCGTGCGACTGCACAGAAAACAGGAGGACCAGGATTAGCACCGTGAGCGGCACCACATAGCTTTTCAGCTGCGGCGCTGCCACCTCCAGGCCTTCGACCGCCGACAGCACCGAGATGGCCGGCGTCAGGAGAGCATCGCCATAGAATAGAGCCGCGGCAATCATGCCGAGTAGGAGAACCACGAACTGCGAGCGCGCCGAGCTTAGCGCCCGCTGGGCAAGAGCCATCAGGGACAATGTGCCGCCTTCGCCCTTGTTGTCGGCGCGCAGCAGAATGAGCACATATTTTGCGGTGACGACGAGGATCAGCGCCCAGAGGATGAGCGACAGCACGCCGAGCACTGTTCCGCGCGACAGGTCGCCCTGGTGGCCGCCGGCGGCCTCAAGCGCAACGCGGAAGGCATAGAGCGGGCTCGTGCCGATGTCGCCATAGACTACACCCATGCAGCCGAGCGTGAGCGGCCAGAAGGCTCGCCGTCCTGCCTCGCTCTCAGTACCGTTTACAGCAGGGATTTCGGCGGCCCGCGTCATTCGACTTGGAATTGGGAGATGTTGCGAAGGCTAAGAGCTAACGCCGAACAGGCCGACGCGATCCATTGCGCGGAAGCACATAGGGGGAATAATCCCGAATGTCCAGGTGGACACGGCAAGTTGCGAGGGGCGCCGCGGGAAACGAAGGAGTCATCGTCGGGTAATAATATTACGCGCTGAGACAAAGAGCGTAACTTTCGGCACGATAGAAGGCAGCAAATTTTTCATTCATTTGCGTTTAGCGTTGACCCTACGACTTTGACGCCGTAGGGTCGCGCCGCATTTGCCTTCCCGGAAGATTTTACTGGATACGCGCGAAGGCCATCGCCCTAGCGAAACTCATGAGATGTAACGCATGTCACGCGCAATGACTGGCGCCGAGATGGTGCTGCAAGTTCTGGCCGACCAAGGGGTCGATCACATTTTCGGGTATCCCGGCGGCGCCGTGCTTCCGATCTATGACGAGCTGTTCAAGCAGGATCGTCTGAAGCATATCCTGGTGCGCCACGAGCAGGGCGCGGTTCACGCCGCGGAAGGTTACGCGCGCTCGACCGGCAAGGTCGGCTGCGTGCTCGTCACCTCAGGTCCCGGCGCCACCAATGCCGTTACCGGCCTCACTGACGCGCTGATGGATTCCATTCCGATTGTCTGCATCACCGGTCAGGTGCCGACCCACCTCATCGGCAATGACGCGTTCCAGGAATGCGACACTGTTGGCATCACCAGGCCCTGCACCAAACATAATTACCTCGTGAAGGACGTGAACCAGCTCTCCCGCGTCCTGCATGAGGCATTCTATGTTGCGCGCACCGGTCGCCCCGGGCCGGTCGTCGTCGACATCCCCAAAGACATCCAATTCGCCAAGGGCGTTTACACCGGCCTCACAAACTCGCAGCACAAGAGCTACCGGCCGCAATATGACGGCGACGAACGCGCGATCGCCGCTGCCGTCGACGTTATCGCCAATGCCAAGCGTCCGATCTTCTATACCGGCGGCGGCATCATCAATTCCGGGCCAGAGGCGAGCAAGCGCTTGCGCGAATTCGTGCATATGACCGGCTATCCCATCACCTCGACCTTGATGGGGCTTGGCGCCTTTCCCGCCGCCGACAAGCAGTGGCTCGGCATGCTCGGAATGCACGGCACATACGAAGCGAACAACGCCATGCACGATTGCGACGTGATGATCTGCATCGGCGCACGCTTCGACGACCGCATCACCGGCAGGGTCGACGCGTTCTCGCCCGGGTCAAAGAAGATCCACGTCGATATCGACCGCTCCTCGATCAACAAGAACGTGCATGTCGATATCCCGATCGTGGGCGACTGCGGACGCGTGCTCGAGCAGATGATGGCCGTTTGGCAGGCGAAGAAGCCGAAGGTCGACAAGACCGCGCTCAAGTCGTGGTGGGCCGAGATCGACCGTTGGCGCGCCCGCAATTGCTTGCATTACCGCAAGCGTGACGACGTCATCATGCCGCAATACGCCATCGAGCGACTCTACGCGCTGACCCGCGGGTACGACACCTACATCACCACCGAGGTTGGCCAGCACCAGATGTGGGCGGCCCAGTTCTTCAGGTTCGAGGAGCCGAACCGCTGGATGACCTCAGGCGGCCTCGGCACCATGGGCTATGGCCTGCCTTCTGCGGTTGGCGTCCAGGTGGCGCATCCGGATTCGCTCGTCATCGACATTGCCGGCGAAGCCTCGGTGCTGATGACCATGCAGGAGATGTCGACGGCAGCGCAATATCACCTGCCGATCAAGATCTTCATCCTGAACAACGAATATATGGGCATGGTGCGCCAATGGCAGGAGCTACTGCATGGCGGCCGTTATTCCCATTCCTACACCGAGGCGCTGCCCGACTTCG
Source organism: uncultured Alphaproteobacteria bacterium (assembly GCA_963827365.1). Taxonomy (GTDB): domain Bacteria; phylum Pseudomonadota; class Alphaproteobacteria; order Rhizobiales; family Methyloligellaceae; genus Methyloceanibacter. The sequence continues at coordinate 60,272 of CAWHAX010000021.1, forward strand.
TCAAACTTGCCGAAGCCTATCAGGGCGTCGGCATCCGTGCCGAGAAGCCGTCCGAGCTCGACGACGCCATCCGCGAGATGATCGCCATCAAGCGCCCGGTTATCTTCGACTGCCGCGTCGACAAGCACGCCAACTGCTTCCCCATGATCCCAAGCGGCGAAGCGCATAACCACATGCTGTTGGGCGACGATCTGACCGAGGAGGACCTCGAAAATGCCGTCACCGAAGAAGGCAAGGTGATGGTGTAATGACTGGGCACAGATTGCTGACAGTCTTCCTTAGTCTGCGAGCCATCATGCTGATCGGCTCGGCCGGCGCCCTTGTCGGCTCGCTGCTGATGTTCCTGCAGGGCGGGTTCTTCCTGCACGAGGCGTGGCACACCATCATGACCGAGGGCGACGCGGTGCAGAAGCAGGTCACCGTGCCGGTGCTCGAGGCCGTCAACTCCTTTCTGTTCGGCATCGTGCTCGTCATCTTCGCCTATGGCATCGCCATCGGCTTCGTCTTCACCCTGCCGGAGGGTTATGGCGAGCGGCTGCCCATCTGGATGAAGGTCGGCGGCGTCGGCCAGCTCAAGGCGACGCTGGCCGAGGTCGTGATCGTCGTGTTGATCGTGATCTTCGCCCGCATCGTGGTCGAGGCCAACGGTCATCTGCAATGGTCGATGCTGGTGCTGCCAGCTTCGATCCTGATGATCTCGGCGGCATTGCGCATGCTCGAGCTTGGCGGCAAAGAAGGGAAAGAGGAGGATGGCGCGCACTAGCGCGTATCCGCGAAACGGAATGAACGTGATGACTCAGCCGGGATCGGCATATTCGCTGGAGAAGCGCGAGGAGAAGCCGGAGACGCACACCATGAGTGTGCTCGTCGACAACGAGCCGGGCGTGCTCGCCCGCGTGATTGGGCTCTTCTCCGGCCGCGGCTACAATATCAACTCGCTCACAGTGTCGGAGACCGAGCACGAGGCGCATTTGTCGCGCATCACCATCATCACCTCTGGCCCGCCCATGGTGATCGAGCAGATCAAGAACCAGCTCGATCGGCTGGTCCCCGTCCATTCGGTCACCGACCTCACGCTTCTCGGCAACCCGGTCGAGCGCGAGCTTGCGCTGGTCAAGGTCGCCGGCAAGGGCGAGAAGCGGGTCGAGGCCCTGCGCTTGGCGGAAGCCTTCCGCGCCTCGGTCATCGACGCCTCGACCGAGCATTTCATCTTCGAGATCACCGGCAAGCAGTCCAAGATCGAGCAGTTTATCGTTCTGATGCAGCCGCTCGGCCTGGTCGAGGTCTCGCGCACCGGGCTCGCCGCCATCTCGCGCGGCGCCGAACGGATGTAGGTCAGGCTCGCCGCCACTTGCCAATTGGTCAAGGGGGCGGCACAAACGCGCCGGATCATCGGGTTTATACCAGCAGGGCAAGGGAACAGTTCATGCGCGTCTATTACGATCGGGATGCCGATCTCAATTTGATCAAGGGTAAGAAGGTCGCCATCGTCGGCTATGGCAGTCAGGGCCACGCGCATGCGCTGAATTTGCGCGATTCGGGCGTCGCGAACGTCGCCGTTGCCTTGCGCCCCGGCTCCAAGTCCGTGGCCAAGGCCGAGAAGGCTGCCCTCAAGGTCTTGGACGTTGCCGAGGCCGCCAAATGGGCCGATGTAGTCATGCTGCTTGCTCCAGACGAGCTACAGGCCGGCATCTGGGAGAAGGACCTGCAGCCCAACATGAAGCAGGGCTCTGCGCTGTTCTTCGCCCACGGCCTCAATATTCATTTCAACCTGATCGAGCCGCGCCCCGACATGGATATCTGCATGGTGGCGCCGAAGGGCCCTGGTCACACGGTGCGCGCCGAATATATGCGCGGCGCGGGGGTCCCCTGTCTTGCCGCCATCGCCCAGGACGCCTCGGGCAATGCTCACGACCTGACGCTCTCTTATGCCGCCGGCGTCGGCGGCGGCCGCGCCGGCATCATCGAAACAACCTTCCGCGAGGAATGCGAGACGGATCTGTTCGGCGAGCAGTCTGTGCTCTGCGGCGGTCTCGTCGAGCTGATGCGGAACGGCTACGAGACGCTGGTCGAGGCCGGCTATGCGCCTGAGATGGCCTATTTCGAATGTGTGCACGAGGTTAAGCTCATCGTCGACCTCATCTATGAGGGTGGCATCGCCAACATGAACTACTCGGTCTCCAACACCGCCGAGTACGGCGAGTATGTCTCAGGCCCGCGCGTTGTGAATGCCGCGAGCAAGGAGGCGATGCGCCAAGTCCTCGCCGACATTCAGTCCGGCAAATTCGTCAAGGATTGGATGCTTGAGAATCGCGTCAACCAGACGTCGTTCAAGGCGATGCGCGCGAAATGCGACAGCCACGAGATGGAAGAAGTCGGCAAGCGCCTGCGGGCCATGATGCCCTGGATCGCCGAACGCGCTTTGGTGGACAAAAGCAAAAACTAGCTTCGTCAGCGGACTGACTTCGTAAGCTAGATCAGCCGCTCCACGATCTCCGTGTCATTCCCGCGAAGGCGGGAATCCAGTAACCGCTGCATTGGGTCATTCGCGATTGGCGTGGTTACTGGATTGCCCGCTCAAGTCGGGCAATGACAAAGGAGCGATGCCCGCCTAAAGCCGGGCATGACAGAGGACCGTTGTTGGTGAATAGTCCTCACCTATGCTGATCACGCGCCTCGCCAAGATCCTGATCTGTCTTGCGCTCGCACCCTTCTGCCTGCTCGTCGCCTACGACAACGTCACGGACCCGCATTGGAACTACACGGTCGTGCAGCACGTGATGAGCATGGACACGACCTTTCCCGACAACAAGTTGATGTACCGCGCGGTCACGAGCCCCCTCGCGTGGCAGATCACCTATGGACTCATCATCGCCACGCAAATCGTGTGCGGAATTCTGTTCCTCGCCGGCGCCATCGGCATGTGGCGGGAGCGTTATGCCGCCGCCGAAATATTCCATCGCGCCAAAGCTTACGCCATCGCCGGGTCCCTCTTGGCCTTCCTCTTGTGGTTCTTCGTCTTCATGGTGATCGCCGGAGAGTGGTTCGCCATGTGGCAATCGAAGGACTGGAACGCGCAGTCCGCCTCATTCCGCTTCTACATTACGATGCTGGCCGTCCTCATCTTCCTCAACCAGCCTGATGGCGAGCTGAAAGAAAGAGCCGGCGCATGACCGAACGCCAAGTCATCGAAGATCTGTTGGAGGAGCTCTACGCGGCGCGGGTGCGTGGCGATCTCGATGCGGTCGCGAGGCTATTCGCCCCCAACGCGACGTTTCAGGTCGCGGGGACGGACGATGCGAGCCCGATGCCGACCTTCGTCAAGGGCAACGCCGGCATCATGAGCCTGATGCAGGGCATGATCGCAAACTTCGAGGTCAACGACTTCACCATTGTCGAGATGCTGATAGACGGGCCGAGCGCTGCGGTGCGCTGGCAAGCGACTTTCCATTACACCAAGACCGGGCGGATGTTCACGACCGAGCTCGCCGATTTCATCACCGTGGGCAACGGCCAGGTCGTATCCTTCATCGAGTTTCTCGACACCGCGCTTGCCGCCAAGGTCATGGCCGCGAGATAGTTGGCAATTCCATGCCCGGCTCAAAGCTGGGGAGCAGAAAGGACCGTCCAAGATGGACTACCGCGAAAGGCAAGTGGTGGTGACAGGCGGAACGGGCGCTCTCGGCGCGGCCGTCGTCGGTGCCCTCGTTGCGTCGGGCGCCATATGCCACGTGCCCTGGCGCGATGAGCGTGAGGCTGAGCGCTTCGCCTATCGCGACCACGGGCAAGTGAAGCTCTGTGGGCCGATCGATCTTACGAGCGAGACCCCCCTGCGTCAGTTCTACGACGGCGTTCCGGATCTCTGGGCGTCGATCCAGATCGCCGGCGGTTTTGCCATGTCGCCAGTCGCGAAGACGGACAAGGCGGCGCTGATGCATCTTCTCGACATGAATCTTGTGAGCTGCTTCCTCTGCTGCTCCGCTGCCGTTAATGGCATTGCTCTCTCCGGCAAGGGCGGACGCATCGTCAATGTCGCCGCGCGGCATGGGCTTGAATGGCGCGGTGGGGAAGGGCTCGTCGCCTATGCCGCGAGCAAGGCCGCGGTCGCCGCGCTGACCGTGGCGCTTTCCGAGGAAGTTGCCAAGCAGGACATCCTCGTCAACGCGGTTGCACCCTCTATCATGGATACGCCGACGAACCGTGCGGCCATGCCGAAGGCCGACTACGCGGTCTGGCCGAAGGTGGAAGAGGTCGCCGCGACCATCCTGTTCCTCGCCTCACCAGAGAACAAGGTGACGCGAGGCGCCGTCGTTCCCGTCTATGGCAAGTCCTAGGGGCCGCGCCATGAAGAAGGTCCCAGCCAAGGCGACCGAGATCGGGCTTGTCCTGCAAGGAGGGGGCGCGCTTGGCGCCTATGAATATGGGGCGATCACGGCGCTGCTCGAGTTGATCGACGAGGCCGCCGGCAAAGGCCATGCGGTCTCGCTCAAGGCCGTCACTGGGGTCTCCATCGGCGCGATCAACGCAGCCTGCGTGGTCGGCGCCGCCACGAGGACGGATGCACGGCGCCGCCTCGCCTCGCTGTGGAACGACCTCGTGTTGGAGACGCCGATGTTTTGGCCGCGGCAGGCGAGGCGGGATCTCGCGCTTTACGGCTTGCCGAACTTCTATTCGATGCGTGCGGACGTGCTGTCGTTCTCGCGATGGACGCATGTCTACGATACGCGCCCCTTGCTGCCCACGCTCACGCGTCACGTCGATTTTGCCGAGCTTAACGCGAGCGACACGGCCTTCGTGGTGACCGCGGTCGATGTGGAGAGCGGCGTGCTGAAGCGGTTCTCCAACAAAAAGCTCGACAAAGCCGAACGCACGATCATCGACCCACAGCACGTGCTGGCGAGCGGCAGCCTGCCGCCGCAATTTCCCTGGACCGAGATCAAGGAGGGTAAGGACTCGCGGCGCTATTGGGACGGCGGTATCGTCGACAATACGCCGCTCACCGACGCGATCGATGCCTTCAGCGTCGATAAGGACGTGAGGCGGCTGCTCGTCGTCATGAATTTGTTTCCCCAGGCGGCGCCGCTCCCCACCACGCTGTTCGAGGTCACCGAGCGGGTCGATGAGCTTCGCTTCGGCAACCGCATGCACCAGGACACCAAGACCGCCGACCGCATCAACATGCTGGCGGCCACGATCGACGCCCTTGCCGATCTCGTCCCGAGTGAACTCCCGCCAGAGCTTGCTCTCAACGTCGCCAAGGCGCGCGCCTTCAAGCTCGTGAAGACGATCGAAGTCACGCTCGAGCCTGAGAGCGAGGCCGGCGAGGAGTACGGCTTTCGCGATTTTTCGCGCGAAGGCGTCGAAAGTCGCCGCATTGCCGGCCGGGCCATCGCGCTTTCGACGCTACGCCCCGAGTTCGACCGGCTTTGATGTTGCAAGGACTGGGGCACGATCTTTTTCTCGGGGTCAAGGTTCGGCTGAAGAATTGCTTCAAGCTAGCGAAGAACGGTCGGGGACTGGCAGACGCCAACTTTTGAGAGCGTCGGCCGGCACAGGGTGGTGCGATCCGCCACCCTGCCGTTCTTGCGCCCGCGATGGCTCCGCCGGGGGCCGCCGGGCCATTGCGCTGTCGACGCACCGTCCTGAGTTCGACCAGCTTTGATGTTGGAAGGGGCGGGGGCAGCACCTACTAACGCGGAGGAGCCCAAAATGTAGGCTTGGCAATGCCACCCACGCGGAGCGCGGTCTATGTCGCGCTGCGGTTCGCTCGGGACCGCGCAGTTGGCCGTCGCGCAAGCCGACCCCGCAGCAGCAAAGCGCGATCCGGTCGAACTGCCGCTCCGATTTCATGGTGAACTGTTCGGGCGTGCCGAGAGGCGGAAAAGAAGCGATGCAATGTCTGAAAGATCATGTCGCGGTCCTCTGGCGGTAAAGGCCGTTATGCCGGCGACCGCTCCCAAGCCTCCCGCACCGCCTGTGACAGCGGCACCAGCGGCGCCGGCTCCTTGAGTGGGGTCAGCCGCTCGGACTGAACGAAGACCCGTCGAACCTTTCTGTTGCCTGCCGGCAGCTGGGACCCATCACCACCGACCTCTTGACGCTTCCGGAGGAAGAGACCTTCACGGAGAGAATCGAGCATCTTTTTCAAGGCAACGCGCATCTATCGGATGCCGGACGTCAAGCGGAACGCGCTGATCTATCTCGCGGTCAGCTCGAAGATCATCGAAGGCTCGCCGGCGAATGCGATCAGCGTCGTGCCGATCATGCGCTGGGCAGCAAAATGATCGGGCGCTCTTGCCCCCGCTAAGTCTTCGCATTATGTTCCGCGGGCGCGAAAAACCCGCGCAATAGCAAGGCCATCGATGCACGCGACGCGAGGAGAGATGGGATTTGACGCCGGCACGGGCTTCCCGGCCGCGACCTCCCGCGCGCACGTTTCCTGGTCCGAACTCCTCCTTAGACGCCCCTGAGCACCTTCGCTTTTGCCAATTTGGCGAGGCCGGCGTTCAGGGGATGGCAAGAGAAACCCGCGATAATTCAAGCGGCTTGCCAGTCGTGCTAGACTGCCAGGCCAGGGAGTTGCGAGAACATGAGCTCCAATCAGGATAAGAGCGCGAGCGGACGTGTCGTCATTTTCGATACCACGCTGCGCGACGGCGAGCAATGCCCCGGCGCCACCATGACCTTCGAGGAGAAGCTCGAAGTCGCCGAGCTGCTCGACGAAATGGGCGTCGACATCATCGAGGCAGGATTTCCCATCGCGAGCCAGGGCGATTTCGAGAGCGTCCAGGAGATCGCGCGGCGGGCGAAGGATTCGGTGATCTGCGGGCTGGCGCGTGCGCAAGCCAAGGATATCGACGTCTGCGCCGATGCCATCAAGCCGGCCCGCCAAGGCCGCATCCACACCTTCATCGGCACCTCGCCGCTCCATCGCAAATATCAGATGGGCATCGACGAGGCAGAAGTGCTGTCGCGCGTGACGGCGTCGGTGACCCGCGCCCGTTCCTATACCGACAATGTCGAATGGTCGGCGATGGACGCGACCCGCACCGAGCACGATTTCCTCTGTGCCTGTGTCGACGCTGCGATCAAGGCGGGCGCCACCACGGTGAACATCCCCGACACGGTCGGCTATGCCACGCCGGACGAGTTTGCGGCGCTGATCCGCATGATCATCGAGCGGGTGCCGAACTCGGACAAAGCCGTGTTCTCCACCCATTGCCACAACGATCTCGGCCTCGCCGTCGCCAATTCTCTGGCAGGCGTCGGGGCAGGTGCACGGCAGGTGGAATGCGCGGTGAACGGTCTTGGCGAGCGCGCCGGCAACGCCGCGCTGGAAGAGATCGTCATGGCCATCCGCACCCGCGGCGACGCCATGCCGTTCTGGACCGGCATCGATACCACCATGCTGACGCGCGCCTCGCGCCTCGTCTCTCGCGTCACTGCCTTCCCGGTGCAGTACAACAAGGCGATCGTCGGGCGGAATGCTTTCGCCCATGAGAGCGGCATCCATCAGGACGGCGTCCTGAAGCATGCCGAGACCTTCGAGATCATGACGCCGGAAAGCGTTGGCCTGAAGGAATCCTCGCTCGTCATGGGCAAGCATTCCGGGCGCCACGCCTTCCGCGAGAAGCTGAAGGAGCTCGGCTACGAGCTCGGCGACAATGCCTTCGAGGACGCCTTCGTGCGCTTCAAAGCGCTCGCCGACCGCAAGAAGCATGTCTATGACGAGGACATTGAGGCGCTGGTCGATCAGGAGATCGCCTCGGCGCACGACCGCATCAAGGTTGTTGCACTGACGGTGATCGCCGGTACCGGCGGACCGCAAAAGGCCACCATCATGCTCGACATCGACGGCAAGCACCACACGGTGGAATCGACTGGCGACGGTCCGGTCGATGCGACCTTCAAGGCGATCAAGGCGATCGTGCCGCATGAGGCGCGGCTGCCGCTCTATCAGGTGAGCGCGGTTACCGAAGGCACCGACGCGCAGGCCGAAGTGATCGTACGGCTCGAGGACGGCGACAAGACCGTGACCGGCAGGGGCTCCGACACGGACACTATGGTGGCCTCGGCCCGGGCCTATGTCAGCGCGCTGAACAAACTTCTCGCTCGCGGCGCGCGGCGGAAGCCGGAGACGATGCTCGCTTCATAGAAGCTTTGGTCGTGGCGCTCGCTCGCGACGAGCGGTTGTCCCCGTCGCTTGGACTGGACATAAAATGACAAAGGCGGTTGGCTTCGTGCCAACCTTGAGCCTACCGGGGGAGACCCGCGCCACAGAAAACGGGACAATCACGCCCCAGACCGTTCCGTGTCGGAGGTATTTCGTCCGGCGACATGGCGCGCCTCGCTGAACTGAAGCGTGGACCTAGCGGAATTGATAAAACTGATCGTTCAGGTACTTGATGATGTTCTGCGTCTCAATCGCGGAGAGTTGTAGGGTTGCCATATGACTGCAGTTGGCCAACTGCCCTTTCAGCGCATCTAAAGACCGAATGCGTCGGTCCTTGCGGGTGTAGACGCCAGTGTCGTGGCATCCCAGGCAGTTAGCGTCATGCAAGAAACTCCCTTCGGCGCTGTCGCCCGGCAATTCGGCGGCGTAAGCGCTCGGCATCAGTAGGATCAATAGCGATAGGCACAGAAGGCTTTTCATGGTTTGCCTCCACGTCTTCCACTTTACCAGCATGTCTCACTCGGTGACGGTGCTTCTTGCCTCGGTGCTGATCGAGAAAATTTTTTCATTGTGCCAAATGGCACAGCGCAAATCAGAGGGGCGGTGCAGAATCTCCATACCGAACTCAAGATGGTCTTGCCCTACAAGGCTATCGATGGTCTGAAGAACGGCCATGATCGCTTCGCCACCAAGGTCGATCCTCCGCAAGAGCCAGAGCAGACGAAGATGATCACCAGGTGAACTTGCTAACGTCAGGGTGATCTATGTCGGAAGCGTCATGACCAGGATCGGTCGTGACGCTGACGACTGTCTTGTGCGTGTCGCGGTTGAGATGCCTCTGGGCCACCCCCGTCGCCCCCAAAGTTGCTTGATTGTAACAGCGCTCAGGCAGAGATTCGACTCTGGCTAGTGAGGGCATCGTGAGTATCAGGAGGCACCGATGCGTATGATCCCCATCCATTCAGCCAAACGACAATCTAGTCGAACTAGTCGAACGAAACTCAGCCATGCGGGCGCAGCCACCGCCATGGTGGTTCTCACCGTCGGCTTGGCAGCGCTCGGATCGGCTGCTTCGGCGGTCGCTCAGGACGCCGAAACGGCGAAGGTCGATTACCCTACGGGTTATCGCGACTGGACGCACGTCAAGAGCATGGTGATTCAACCCGGACACCAGCTTTACGAATCCTTCGGCGGGATACATCACATCTACGCCAACCAATCCGCCTTGGAAGGCTACCGAACGGGATCGTTTGCTGACGGCTCTGTCATCATCTTTGACCTGCTCGAAGCCGCTGCGGCCGACAACGCGATCACGGAGGGCAAACGCAAGGTGCTCGGCGTTATGCAAAAGGACGGCAAGCGGTTCGCCGGAACCGGCGGCTGGGGCTTTGAAGGCTTCGCCGCAGGCGACCCAGCCCGCCCGGTGGTCGGCCAGAACGCCCGCACCGCTTGCTTCGAATGCCACACGGCCCAGAAGGACCACGACTACGTCTTCAGCGTCTGGCGTGAGTGACCAGCAGCAGCGCTCATCATAGCGTTGCCTCCGGTGCTGGCGGTTTTGGCTTCCGCCTGAGCCAGTCTGGGATTTCCAAGCTCGAATGCGGATTAAGTTCCGCTCTTGCAAACCGGCTCACATTGAGAGGGAGACAGCACGGCATCAGCATGGCGTGTTGCGTTGAGACAAGGTTCTTGCGTTGAGACAAGGTTCATTGAGGGTCGGGCAGCGAGCCGATCCGCATTCACCGGGGGGATATCCGCGCGGCGCAGAAAACGTGCAGTTTCGGTCGGACGGCAAAGTCGGCGGCCATTCAGGCTGCAACCGCTTCACCGGCACCTACACCCAGAAGGACGACACGCTCGCCACCACGCGCATGGCCTGCCCAGGAACTCCTCCTCGTGATCTGTGTTCTTTGCCCGACGATATAGGAGTGCGCCACATGGCACGAAAATATTCAAAATCTGCCTCTAAGGATGTCGAGCGCGCGATGCATAAGAAGAAGCGAGGAACGCTCAAGAGTGGCCGAAGTGGCAAGACCGTAAAGAGCCGCAAGCAAGCCATCGCCATCGGACTATCCGAGGCCCGTAAAAAGGGCAAAAAGGTTCCTAAGAAGAAGGCTAGCTCGAGTTGAACCCTACTTTCCCGCTAACATGGAGAATGACAATGAAACCGATGCACATTCTGATGCTCGCAAGTATCGCTTTGACCGCTCCAGCCATCTCGCATGCGCAGGTGGCGGGAACGACCCTACTCGGCGTTAGCGTCGCGGAAATGCGCGAAGTGGCGAAGGGGTGGAGCGTCAAGCGCACAATTCTTGGCCAACCTGTTTACAACGAAAAGGATGAAAGCGTCGGGTCGGTCGATGACATCATCATCGCGCCCGACTAGGCCATTTCGTACGCCATCGTCAATGCCGGTGGCTTTTCCCTCCTCAAAGCTGCCATACATCTTGTCCCCACCCTTAAAGTTGAAAGTGCAGGTGCCGCTGCCCTTCCAGCTCCCATCGGGCATGTACTCGAACTTTCCCACGCAGTCCTCTGTGTATTTCGGTGCGGCGGAAGCGTCGGGGATGCCTACGCATCGGCCAACATAGTCGACCCATTTGTGTGCTTTTTCAGGCTCCGTCTCGTCCCATTTGTCGGCCACGCAGGCGAAAGCGCCCGCATCGCTTATCGCCTCGCCCGCACTTGCCGCTCCACTGCCAAGAACAAATAGCGCTGCGGGCACGGCAAGGAACAGACTGCTGAGTTTCATCGCATCCTCCTTCGTTCCAGAAACCTGACACGACCATAGGGGCCCGAAAGGGGTGCTACCTCGCGAGGCTTCTCCCAACCATGCAAGAGGGGGTCAATAAGCACGGCAATCGCCAGGCAGAGAGATGATACCACTCCGGGTGCAATGGGAGGTTTGAAGCCGTGGTATTATCTCCCTTCACCGTGGAGGGGGGTAACGCAGTGTTAGACCATTTTGCCATCGCGTTTTTTGCTCACGCGGCCTATGACATTTCAAAAACCACGCTGACTTCACTGTTTCAAGATGTTGCCAAGCAGCGGCCCGATCTAGAGCGTGCTGGCAAGAACGCGATGGTATCGGGTGATGTGCGTGAAGCGGAGCGCGTATTTGAGGAAGCGGTTGGGGTTATCGTCGCTCGCGCTGCTACGGGTTCCATCAACATAGACGAAGCGACATTGACGGCCCTTAAGGGCATTCGTTTTGACCATGAGCATGGTCGTATAGACATTGGAAATTCCGCGGTCGCTGCAGACGTCCTTGTTACCGGAGGGTCACCCAAAGGGCACCAAGATTGAGACCGGTCAAAATGCTTCCATTGAGAGTGGGGGAACGTGGTGAAAAAGCCGACGAATCTGATCGAAGGCGTCGCGTTTCGGTCCAGGGCGACGCTCCTGTCATGCCGCGTTTGCTCTGCATCTCTGCGAGGCGACTAGGACCGACTAATCCGCCTCTACAGGTTCGGCCCGCTCAGCCCGGCGAGGGAGGCTCTCTCGGGTGTTTGCAATTTGCTTCAATGATTTCCGTTCAAGTTTTTCAGGCGTTTGACCGTTTCCTCGAATTTGCAGCGAACGACCGTCGAAGAAAGCACCGCTTTCAATGGCAAGCGATTGATGGTGAATATCCCCAACGACATGTGCCTGCGACTTCAAAATTACTTCTCCTCCCTGGATCGGACCTTCGACCTTCCCGTCCACCACGACGCGCTCAGCTACAACGATGCCGTTGATATGTGCCCCGCGAGCGATCACGAGGGACGTGCAGTGAAGTTCGCCGTCAATTTGGCCATTGACCTCCACTAAGCCCTCAGCGGTGACGCTTCCGACAATCTTCAATCCCTTAGCGATCACTGTTCCTCGTTGCCTCGGCGCAAACATCGTTACCTCCTATGCAATTAAGAACGTACCTAAGCACTGAGCGACTCTGGGAGTGACTTGATGAAGCCGTTCGCTCGTTCGCGCTGTTTCACGACTTCAGGCGCGTTGTGGTCTTGCTGTGGTTCTGCAGGGGGAACTTCTGGCACGGACGATAGCGGAGCCTCTGAGGGACGCGACTCGCCTTCAAAGTGCGTGCCCTGCTCAAGAGCAAGACTCTTGTGGAACAGGTTGCCTTCGACGTGAGCCGTGGATTGCAACATCACCTTCAGCGCGCGGACCGAGCCGATAAGACGGCCACGGACCATGACCTCCTCCGCAACCACGTTACCTTCAACCTGCGCAGTCTCCCCAAGTACAAGAGTGACGCAATGGACGTCGCCCTGAACTTGGCCATCGAGGTGAAGCTCGCTCTTTGATGTCACGTTGCCGTTGATAACGAGGTCTTCGCTAATTGTTGAAATACTGAGTGGACTAGAATCCTGCGCGCGCTCTGACGTGCCCATCCCTGTCACCCCAATCGTGTCCCTCCACAATCGCACTATAGGCCACTAGGACCAAGGCAGATAGACCTCGTACTTCGCTTCTTCCACAATGACGTCGAAGCATGAGCTTCGGAAATCGGCGGCTAGGAAGATCACGTATTGAGCCGAGGGGCCGAGTCAAAGATAAGACGTAGGCTTTTGGTCTACGTCATCTGATCCGCTCTGCTCATCGAGCGCATCGATGTTCTGCGCCCCGCTCACGTCACGAGCATCGCAGCGCTCGGCGAATCCCAAACAGCGCGACTGAAGGAACGTGCCCATGGACGGAAGGAATTTCAGCATGAGCAATCACGACGAAGATGAAGGTGCCGATTACGGCGTACTAGAACCGCTGAATAACCGACCTGCGCCCGGGCACGTCGTTCGCAAGGGCGACCGACCGTATCGCTCGTCGTTCGCCCGGCAGGCCAAGATGCTTACGCTCTTAGGAGCGCCGCGCAGCCAGCTTGAGGATTTGTTCGGCGTGCATACCCATACTCTCCAACGATGGGCGCTTGAGCACTCGGAGTTCAAAGCTGCCTTGGCGGTCGAGCCGGTCGACATGAACCTCGAAGACATTGCCTTGTGCCATTGGTTCAAAGACTACAACCGCGCTCTAAACAATCCACCCCAGCTTCCGCGGCTTGCCGTTTTGCGGCCTGTCGCTCAGTGATTCTTGACAGTGTTTTTGCAAAGAGTGCAGGCACTACGTGGGCGCGGGTTCCCAGAGAAACGGGGTTGCTCTTTTCCATGAAGATGCGAAAGCCAAACATGCCATCTGCCGAGCACCGCGCTCACATCCGCCGGTTTCAGCGCTCGTCGCTTACCGATGCGCAAGACGTCGCCTTACGAGGCTTTGTCGCCTGGAAGCGGTTGAACACCGCCTCATGGCCGAGGCTCAACTTGTAGAGCGTGGCCCCAAGCGGCGTGGCAAGGTTCATTTGCGCCAGGAAATCAAGGCATCGCGACCGCCGGGGGGATCCGCTGCAGTGTAGCGAAACTCGGATCCTCTGGACTTGTGCGAAGGAACCGGCGCATTGGCCATCGCGTTGCCAGAAAGTAGGGATAAAGCCAGAACGGCAGACGTGGGGGACACTATGCGCCCGGGGGTCGCGCAGGCGCTCAGATACTCTGATTCAAGGAACGAACTCGCTTGGTTAGTCCTGCGAGTCATCGGCAGACTTGCACCCTGCACAGAGACATCGCTCGTCGCCTATATCTCCCGCGACTACACGAAGTCTGAAACACCTACAGGTCGTCTCGTTCTTGATGCTTTGCCAAAGCTCAAGGCTCTCGGCTTTATCGAGTCCACCGAGGAGCAAATCGGCATAACTGATGCGGGCAGACATTTTTTGGACGAATTACCGGTCAACCCTGCATCCCTTCGCGCCCCCAATTCCGTTTTCTTAAGGACGCACGTAACACCTTCACTAGCCGAGCACACTGCGCGGCTCAAACGGTTGTGCCAACACTATCTCGCGCAAGCCTACGCATTAACGCGGCGCGGTTTCCCAAAGAATGGCCATCCAGCACCGACTATCGCATCCATATTGAGACGCGCTCCGCTGATCGCGTCGCGCGCAACAACTCATATGCTGAGGCACGCGAACACCTCCAACATAATTGTTAGGAACTGGCTTAGGCAGACCAGAGCGTTGCTGTGGAAGTCACCCGGAGCCGGTGGTCTCATCCTAAAACCGAAATTCGCCGGTCGTAGTCAGTGGGTCATCTTTGGTGGCGCTCTCTTGGTGGTCGCCCTAACAACTGCAGCGGGCTTCGCTTTCCTTTCGGGCAAGCGAGAAGCACCCCCAGTAATTGACACCGTATACCGTGCCAGCTCACACCCGGACACGGCCGAGCCCAACGCACCCACGACGCTAATCACCCGAACAGAACCCATCCGCATTGCCATTCAGAACCGTCTTTCCACGCCCCTCACCGCTAGCGAGCGGCGGAAACGCGAGCAAGGAACTATTGTCGAGTACTACTCATTTCCGACGAAGCCACTTCTCTGGGTTGACGATAACGGCCTTACCGACGGAGCAAAGTCGGTCATGGAAGAAATTGCCAGAGCAGATGAGTATGGCCTTCACGCCGCCGACTATGAACTCCCAAAGCCGGGCGGCTTCAGTCCCGATGACGATACCTCGGTCGATTGGCTGGCCGACGCCGAGGTCAAGATCAGTTTGGCCGTGCTTCGCTACGCGCAAGATGCGCGTGGCGGCAGGATAAAACCTGCACGCCTAACAAAGATTCTTGATCCTACGCTTGCCCTGCCCGATCCTTTGGAGATCTTGGATACGATGGCTAGTCGGGCGGACCCCGCAGTTTATTTGCGGAGCTTTCACCCCAGTCAGTCACAATTTGAGGCCCTTCGCCAGAAGTTGCTTGAGATAAGGCGCGAGGCAGAAACTCCTAAAGCCAGCACCATCATTCCTGAGGGCCCGGTGCTCAAGAAGGGGATCGAGCATGCGCACGTTGCCGTGCTCAGAAAGCGGCTTGAAGTATCCTCAGACGACGGAAACGAGAGTCTCTACGATGAGCTCCTTCATGAGGCCGTAAGAAGCTTCCAGACGGAGCGTGGCATTGCTCCTGACGGGATCGTCGGCGCAAGCACGCGCCGGGCACTTAATCAGCAAAGTCAAGCGCAAGAGAAGTTAGCCACGCAAAGGCTGATCCTGCTGAATATGGAGCGCTGGCGCTGGCTACCGCACGATCTTAGTTCGCTCTACGTACACGTGAACGTGCCGGAGTTCATAGCGCGGGTGATCAAGAATGGCACGGTCATCCAGGCGAGCCGCGTGGTTGTAGGCAAGCCCGATACACAGACCCCCATCTTCTCCGACGAGATGCAGGAGGTCGTGTTCGGCCCCTATTGGAACGTGCCGACCTCGATCAAGGTCGAGGAGATCAGGCCTTATCTCGGCGAAGAAACACCTTGGTTCTTCGGCGGCGGAGGTTGGAACACCTCGGTCTTCCGGCGGCATGGCCTTCGTATCAGATATGGCGGCCAGGAAGTTGATCCTGGAACGATCGATTGGAATCACGTCGACATCCGCAATCTCGAGATCTTCCAACCTCCGGGGCCAGACAACGTGCTGGGCAGGGTCAAATTCGTGTTTCCCAACAAGCACGATGTGTACATGCACGACACCACGCAGAAGGAATTGTTCGCCAAAGCGATTCGGGCAGAGAGCCACGGCTGTGTGCGCGTGCAGAATCCGGATGAGCTTGCTGCGATTTTGCTCGAGTATGACCAGGGTTGGAGTGCGGCACGCGTGGAATCGGCGATCCAGAACGGCTACGACCAGCATGTTGCGCTGAGCCGCAAGATTCCAGTTCACATCACGTATTTCACTTTGTGGGTGAATGACGACGGGTCGATGTCCAACTTTGGCGACCTATATGGCCATGATGCGCGTATGGCGACGGCGCTGTTTGGCGATAGTATGGGCTTTGCTTACCCGAGGAGTGCCAAGAAGGCCCCTGAAGCTCCCCTGCCGCCCGGTAACCAAGCGCCATGGGATGATGCTGCAGGCGACGACATTGTGGGCAGCATAATTAGACTTTTAGGAAACTGAAGTGCTGAACAGGCGCCCTACGGCAGCGTCCGCTATGGGTCATTAGCGGAAGTGGTGTCACGCCCGCGTCATGTCCGATCTTCCCCTCAAAGCAGACATTCGTCAGCGCGAGTGGCACGTCCGCTTAGTGCCAATAGGGGCCACCGCAACAAGCAGACCAACGAGAAGTCGAAATCGCGTCAGGGAAGTTTCCGACCAGAGAGCAGAAAGCTGCGGGAACGAAACGTCGCAAGGACGCCAGGCCGCAGGTGGTTGCTCGATGGCAGCAACTTCGATCAGGCCAACAGGCAAGCGATCGCTAATGCGGCTTGCGACATCGTCTGCGGTCGATGCCGCATCACCACTATCAGCATAAGACTTTTGCTTTTAGCCAGAAAGAATTGCAGTACGGTTCTGTACCGAGTTTTTCAACTCTCTCGCCTTTTTGCCGTCGGGTGAAGTCGATATAGTTCGGCACAAGAGGCCGCGACAACAGGGAGGACAACTCCATGTCATCGCACTCAATCCACACGCAATCGAATATCGCTCTGCACACTGCCCCTCGCGCTTCTGCGACCGTCGGACTTTTCGATCAAGCCATAGTCGCCGCAGTGGTGATCGCAATTGCCTACATTGCCTCCATCATGGTCGGGGGGCTGTGATGCAGGAGGACGAGCCCGTCGCCAGGAGATTCCACCCTCCCGACCAGCACCACTTGCCAGCAGCTACCTACCAAGGAGGCAGCTAGTGATTACCAAGCGCACTTTACCATCAACAATCGAAGTAAATTTAGACGGAGCATCGCGCTCCACAATCGTCGCGGCTGCGTGCGTGTGTATGCAAAGCGCCGGTGCCCGCGGCGGGGACTTGGGAGAGTGGCGTCAGCGTGCCAGTGAATGGGACTTGCCTGAGTTACTACATCGAGCCGCCGAGTGCGGAGTCAGATATCGGCGGGGCAATCGTCCTTGGTCGCTGCCGCAACTAGCAGGCCACTAACCTTGCGCCCCTACGCACAACCCTGTGGATTCTCCTTACAGGGAACTACAGGGAATCTGTTCGGCAGGTGTTCCTAACGCGTCTTCCCCTTCGGCCTTGGGAAGATACTTCCATTCTCGCCTAGGTCGATTGCGTGCCTGTGGCAAGATGCGTTACAAACCGCTTGCCGTTGGTGAAATCGACGCCAAGCCCATTGGATCACCTGGCCTTGGATCAAATGACCTTTGCCTGGGGGTTAGATAGGCATAGTCCGCCAGAGTATTATCGCCACCGTGCCATGGAGCTTGCTGTCGCAATGCAGTCGCGGCTGGAGAACATGGATCGGCGCTTGCCGACATTGGCCAAGAAGGGCACGCCGGGCGCGTTGCGATTTCGCGCAGCCATTGCGCTGCAAGAAGGCGTCTATGGCAAGGCAAACCAATGTGCAGTGCGGTCGATCCTGGCACATTCAAAGCGAGCGATCGAGATGCAGCGACGATCAGTGCCAGCTGCCATCGAAGCTGGAGCCAACGGCTTACGAGCCGGGTGAATGCAAAATCAGCCGTGACTTACGTGGAGGATCGGATGTGCGACTACTGACACGCCAATTGAGCAGCAGAAGAGTTAGTGCAACGCTTCTCCCCGGAAAAAGCAAATTCCGCTGATGACGTGGGGCCCTCAGATTACTCGTCACCCCGGTAAATGGGACTCCGAGAACACGAGGGACCCCGATGCGTATGTGGCTTGAAAAGTGGTTCGAATCCGCCCTCTCCGCACAGACATGTTGCTGCATAAGGGATTGCTGGCGATTTCTGATGCCGTGCTACACGTTGCGCTACACTTGCGCAGCCGCTAGGCCGATGAGCAGCCTGTTCCCGTATTTCTACGGGTGACACCCCGTCCGTTCACCAGCGTGTGGCGCTCTAGCATCACTGGGGACGGAAAAAACCGCCAAGCCACTTTATGATGGGAACCACACGCCTCCGTAAAAATTTCAAAGCTGTCGGCGGAGTAGGACCCAACCTCCGCTGATCCCGTCTGATTTAGCCCGGTCTTGGGTGCCCTCAACGACCGGGCTTTCTTTAGGGGGCCGGGAATGCACTTTGCACCGTGGTACCGACGCGAAGAGTACGCGCTTATCCGAGAAATCATGGAGGACGGGAAGGATACCTTGCCTCTCTCTTTCGATGAGTGGGAGAGAAATGCCGAGAGCGAACGGGCATCAGCGAAACTTGAGGGAACCATCTTAATTCCGGTGGTCATCGCCCCTGACGAATTCTTCTCGTTCTGTAACAAGTGGAAAATCCCACTTAATAAGAAGACGCGCGCAGAATTCGCCAACAGTCGAGGGGCGGCCAGTCACTCCATGGGGATGTGAGAGTCACCGCCCCAGCGGCGTTATGGTTGACCAGCAATTGTGGGATGTCCCTTTCGCGGTGTAGGACGATCTGTTGGCCACGTACAGTGTGGAGATTTGTGAAAAGTTGTTTGTCCACGATTGGTGGTATCGCGGTGTTTGCATTCTTCGGAGTCCAGCCCGCCGAGGCCGGTTGCCATTTGATACACGCCACACACAGCGCCCGATCTCAAGCAAAGGCTGTCGAGACTTCACGGGCACTCGCCCTCCGGCACGCTTATGACTTACAGCGGGCAAGTGGGTGGAGCCACATCACTCTGTCTTCTCACCCGGTGCAGGGAGAACCCTTCTGGAAGGCCGTTCGTCCCAAGGGGGTTCCAGCGTACGCAAGACTCCAGCCTGACCTGGTCACTGCGCAGTTCTACACGACCTGTTTTACCGGCGTGGTAGTCCCTTACGTCTGCACGACGGGTTCGAGCGTCTGCGGCCAATAAAGGTGGCGTGTATGTCGCTGGAACTCGCGGTGGGATCGTGCGTTCCTGGAACCGCTTCGCAAAAGGTGCGTTCTGGAATACTCTCACTGAACCGGGGGGTCGATCTGCTTAGAGGAGACCGGCCCATGACCTCTTCGGACCATTCACGTTATCGCGGTTACCAACTTCGGCCTCAGCGTCAGTGGTCGAGTTGGTGTGTGGGCATCTATCCCACTCGCGCTGACCTCCCGCTTCTGGCGCGATCAATTCTGGACACGCTATCCCCACGCAAGAATAAGGCTATTGAGGAGGCTAAGGAGGCTATCGACCGGGCTTTAAATGAGGTTGGCAAATCCAACTAGCAAACAACCGTACCGAGCCCGACACCCACGAGAGCGCTCTACCAAGTGATGACCCCGACCTTCGCACTCACTTGATTGAAGGCTTGCGCTCCTTCTTGCTAGTTGGCTAGCTCGCCGGGGTTAGGCCTTCTCTCCGTCTGACTTAGAGGGAGGTCCTTAGCGGCAGTGCTGCCTGATCCGCGCCTCGTCCACGCCCTCGACAAGGACGCCGCCGATTATGGTGCGCGGAACGGCAGTGTCGCCAAACCGCTTGAGCATGACCGCTTGGACTTGCGGGGTCGTCGCATCGAGGATCGAGTATCTAATGTGGTTGCGGGCGAGGATGGCCCTGACTTGCCTGCAATACGGCACCAAGAGGCGTTGTACATTTATTCAGCCGGAAGACGCATGATGGCAAAGTCGCATTTAACCGTGTTGGGCATCGCCGCGACGATCATCGTGGGTCTGTCGGCAATCAATGCAGCTGCCCAACACTGGCGGCCTACTGCCTGAGCGTCGGGAGTTCTTTGGCCCCCGCGTCAGCAGGGTGCGAACGGGAGGTACCCATTTATGTTCACGAAGAAGCCGGAGGCGGGAGACAGCGTCACGAAGATGGGGGAGCGGCTGGGCGGCGAGAGCGCGAGCAAGATGATCCCCTCAATTATCGGCGAGGGCCTTACGATCACCGGCAATGTCGCCTCCAAGGGTGAGATCCAGGTCGACGGTGAGATCCAAGGCGACATTCATTGCGGCTCGCTCTTGCTCGGCGACACAGCGCAAGTTGTGGGCGACGTCATCGCCGAAGACATCGTCGTGCGCGGGCGGGTGGTTGGCTCGATCAGGGGCGTGCGCGTTACCCTCCAGGCGCCGTCCCATATCGAAGGCGACATTGTCCATCAAAGCCTTGCCATAGAGCAGGGTGCATATTTCGAAGGAAAGTCGCGCCGCACAGACAATCCGCTGGAGGAGGTCAAGGCTTCTTCGGCTGGCAGCCCTCGTCCCGTTCACAAGCCGTCGGACTTCGATTCGAAACCTCACGACGAGGCGAGCGCGCCGCGCGCCGCCGGATCAGACGCGACCGACAACCCAGGCGACGTCACTGCGTGAGACACGCTGCCCAGCGCCCGGCAGCTAAGACGCCGCGGCCCGTGACACCTGGTAAAATGCCGATCAATTGAAAACACTGAGTCCAACTCTGTCCTAGCTGGTGGCCGAGGCTTGAGCCTACCGGGGGGATATCCGCGCCACAGAAAACGGGACTCCGATGCTGGAGGGATGCTTCCTAGAGGATCGCCCCTCGCCTGGCTCTCTAGCCCGTTAGGCAAATTCTAACAAGGATTTGGCAGGGTTACGCCTTATCGCGGATCGTACCGAGTCATAGGTACATGCCACCAACCTTGTACTGCGCTTTCCACGAGAGGCGGTGCATTGCTGTTGGGAGGAGCCAGAGCAGACGGTCATCCTCTTGGGCTGCTCTGGCTCCAGACCCAGCCATCCTAAGGTAAATCCAATGCTGTTGAGTGCCGTATTGATTATCGTTGCCCTTCTGTTGATGGTCTTGGCGATTTGGGGCTGGGGCAGGGCAACCGATAGGCCGACAAATCCACGCGAGCGTGACCTCCCCTGGTGCTAACAAGCTCTCCGTGGCCGGGCGAGGAAGGCATTCAAGATTTCGAGCGACTAGATTGCGCGACCCCGAAGCAGTTGGCCGAGCTGTTGCTTTTGCCCCAAGCGCAGCCGTTGCCCGCGACCCCAGCGCAAGCAGCACCACCAACGCGCGCCTATGGCAAGCCAGCGCAATTCAACACTGGCGATGCTCAGTCCTTCAAGAAAGCGATTGAGATGACGGACGATGAACTCGCAGCCATCGTAGGTCGAGCCAAGCTGACAGTTGTATAAGGTTCATTGAAATCAGGGCATCGACGCGGTTGAGCCTACCGGGGGAGACCCGCGCCACAGAAAACGGGAACCCGATGCTGGAGGGAAACGCGAAATATGCGCAGCGTTGCCCCTAGAGTTGCCCCGATCCCGCCTACTGCCGCTAACCCTTGATAACTAAGGAGGGGCTGGTTGGCTTCGTGCCAACCGCCTTTCTCGTTTGCGAGGGCAGCCTCAGCCGAGGCCGCAGAATGTCAGTCTAGGGTCAGGACTTATTGACCGAGCCAAAAGATAACAGCTGCCGCGATGCAGATAGCGCTGAAGAATGTGTGGGCGCAGCGGTCGTAGCGCATTGAGATACGCCGTCAGTCTTTTAGCCTTGCGAACATATTCTCGACCTTGTGGCGCTGTCGATACAGAGTCTTGCAGTATGTTGCGGGTAACCGGTGCTTGGCTCGCGGTGGAACGCAAGGCGTGATGCCGCGTCCGGCGAGAGCCTCTCGGAATGCATCACTATCGTAGCCCTTGTCGGCAATAAGCGTCTCGGCGTCTGGCAGCATTGGATAGATCAGAGCCGCGCCCTTATGGTCACTCATTTGTCCTTCTGTGAGAAGAAAGAGAACTGGCCGGCCAGCGCCATCGCAAACCGCGGGCAGCTTGGAGTTTAGCCCGCCTTTCGTGCGGCCGATGAGACGGGGTGAATCCCCCTTTTGAGCAGACTTGCGGCCGTCCGATGCGCCTTAAGATGCGTGCTGTCGATTATCACGCGGTCGGGCGGGCCGCTCTCGGCCCGCAAGGTTGGCGAAGATTCGGTCGAAATACCCATGCGGGACCAGCGAACGAACCGGTTGTAGAGCGTCTTATGGGGGCCATAGACCGCGGGCGCATCCCGCCATCGCAGACCATTCCGGATCACATGGACTATCCCGCTGACCACACGCCGGTCGTCCACGCGCGGAATGCCACGCGTCCGCGGGAAAAAGGGTTCGATGCGCTTAAGCTGAGCCTTAGTCAGCCAGAATTGATCAGACATCGGCAGGTCCTCCTGCCGCGCTTGAATCACGATGTCGCACCAGATGGAATTAAAGTTTGCAAAGGTCTGCTATGCGAACAAACCGGACATGGAGCGGGGTCGTCTTCAATCTCGGTGAGTTTGCCTTGACAGCTTGCCAGAGCCGATGACTTCGCCAAGGAGGAGTCTCACGATGACCATCACGATTACCGCCTTTGAACGGTCACCCGATGGCGGTAAGG
Organism: uncultured Alphaproteobacteria bacterium; assembly: GCA_963827365.1. Lineage (GTDB taxonomy): Bacteria > Pseudomonadota > Alphaproteobacteria > Rhizobiales > Methyloligellaceae > Methyloceanibacter. Next base: position 82,689 of record CAWHAX010000021.1, read on the forward strand.
GACTGGCGCGTGATACGCGCGTTCGCTGGGCGCTGGAGGAAGTGGGCCAACCTTACGAGGTTCGTCTTGTTTCGTTCAGGGCGATGAAGGAACCCGCACATCTGGCGCTTCATCCTTTCGGGCAAATTCCGACCTACGAAGAAGGCGATCTCGGCTTGTTCGAGACGGGGGCGATCGTGTTCCATATCGCGGAGCGCCATGCGGGCCTGCTGCCGGACGATGCGAATGCCCGGGCGCGCGCGATCACATGGATGTTCGCCGCGCTCAGCACGGTGGAGCCGCCGATCCTTGAACTCGGAGCCGCCAGGCTCCTTGAGGGCGACAAGTCCTGGTCCGCGCAACGCATGCCTTTCGTCGAGGATCGCGTCCGTAACCGGCTGGGCCAACTTTCCCGTCGCCTTGGCGATGCCGGCTGGCTCGATGGCGCGTTCAGCGCGGGCGACCTGATGATGGTGTCGGTGCTGCTCAGGTTGAAAGCGTCGGGTATGCTGGACGAATATCCGAACCTCTCCGCCTATGTGGCCCGCGGCGAAGCGCGGCCCGCCTACAAGCGTGCCTTTGACGCTCAATTGGCGGTTAACGCCGGCAAGCAACCGACCGGCTGATTGAGGTCCGGCTCGAAGTCGTCATCCGGGTTTTTCGTTCAGTTTATGGGTCCTGAACCTAGTTCAGGCAGGCCGGATGATCGGGATTCTTCTGGCACTTATCCTTCTTGTTACCACCGCCACCACCACCGCCGCCTTGATCGCCTTGGGCGCGCTGGCCGCCTTGGCCACCGCCGCCTTGGTCGCCGAAGGCTTTCTGCTTGCGCTGGCCACCGTCGTCGCCGCGGCCCTGATCGCCGAAGGTCTTCTGTTTCCGCTGGCCGCCGTCGCCACCGCCACGATCGTCGTCGCGCTTACCCTGCTTGAACTGGTTGGGAGCGCCGCCGCCTTGTCCGCCAGGTCCGTCGAAGGTCTTCTGCTTCCGTTGGCCACCGCCGCCCTGATCGTCGTCGCGCTTGCCTTGCTTGAACCGGTCGGGGCCACCGGGCGCGCCAAAGTTCTTGGGCTTGCCCTTGTTCCTGTCATTGTCACGACCATCGCGATCGCCTCTTCCGTCAGCGTCTCCGACCTTGCCGTTCTGCCCGCCATCCTGGTCACGGATCACCTTGTTGACCGGGGGAACGGTGCCCTTGGCCTGATCTTTGTCGTTGTCGCGATCGCGGTCCTTGTCACGGTCCCTGTCCTTGCCGCGGTCGCCGAAATCCTGATCGTGACCGTCGAAACGGCCCTTCTTCTTGAAACCATCCGGATCTTCCTTGGCGATCGGCGTGAGGCCCTTGGCGCTCTTGCCCCAACCTTTCGGCACGTCGCCTTTGAACGTCTCGTTGAGCTTCGCCTTCGGCTTGAAGTCGCGCGGATTGTCAACGAATTTCTTCGGCCCGCAATTCCTGCCGTCCCTCTTGAAGTTGGGCGCGTAGATCTTGATGCCCTTGTTGCGGCCGTCCCGGTCGAACTCGCCGCCCCTCCAGTTATCGACCTTGTAGACCTTTTGCACATAGATCGGCCGCCTGATGATCTTCACCACGCGGTCGCGCGGCATACCGTAATTGTAGACAATGCCGCCGCGATAGATCGGCCGGTACACGTTAGTCGCGCCGAAGAAGGCAACGCTCAAGCCGCCGATGGGCAATGCGTAGTGCGAGATCACACGCGAGGTCATGTAGCGCGGCTGCACGAACACCCAGGACTCGGCGATCGGCGGCTCATAGCTGACTGGCACGCCATAGGCATAACCGCGGCGGCCGGGCCCGATCGGCGCCCAGCCAACATAGTCATCGCTGTAGCGCCACTGCACCCAGGCTGGAGCCCAGGTATCGCCCGGAACCCAGAACCAGCCATAGTCCTCGTCATAGGCCCAGCGGCCGTAGTGATAGACGGCCCAGGCGAAGGGCTCGTTCGAGTCCCAATACCAGCCATACTCGTCGGTATAGGTCCAACGGCCGACGGTGTAGGGGCGCCAGCGCGGCGATACGTCCTCGGGCAGCCACACATAGCCGTAGCGCGGATGCCAGACCCACTCGCCGTAGGGGCCGAGCTCGTCATAGAAGGTATCGATATCGATCGTTTCTTGCGCCGCCGCGGCACCAGTGAAGCCAAGCCGGTCGGCTCCCGGAAGCGGCAAGCCCAGGGCGGCAAAAAAAGCGGCCCACACGAACGCGGCCGCAAGCAATCTCAGCCAATAACTGGTCGGCATTTCACCCTCCAAGTCCCCGCCCCAGCTTGGGGACGCGTATATCATCTCGCTCGACTGGCCGTGGTATGCGCCGTTTGCGGCCAAACACTGGCGGTACCGTACGAAAACCAAGAAGAACGGGGCCTGACTAAACCGGTGACAAGGGCAATTTCCGGCTTCTCTGCTTGTCTTCGGCGGCGGGCAGCCTATGTTGACGTCTATCCCCCTAATCTCAGCGGCTTCCGTAGACAGAGCGCGCGGGCTTCTGGTAAGGGGGCGATCCAACTGGCCGCTGTCTCTAAAGAAGCCGGCCGAACGGGCGCATAGCTCAGGTGGTAGAGCAGCTGACTCTTAATCAGCGGGTCGTAGGTTCGAGTCCTACTGCGCCCACCAGCGATTCCAAAGAGTTAAGTCCTATAGATCTTATGCCATGCATGGTCAGGTAACAATCTAGGTAACGAAGATGATGGTTCGCATCGACCCCGGCCAGGAGCCAGCGGCGGTACCTACGCATGGGGGAGGCTCATAGTATCTATTCCACGTTATACCCGAGTATCTATTCCACGTTATACCCGACCCCACGCATGGGGGAGGCTTATAGTGTCTAGTCCACGGCATACCCGGCACCCACTCCACCGTTCTAGCGTCGCGACAACGTAAGCTTAGCTGAGCCGCTAGGACTGGTTACGGTCACCGACTGCTGGTCTGCGCGATGGACCATTATTACTCTGCCAGTTTCGTTCCCCGACGTGACAGTACCTTGGTATCGATTGCCGCCGATATTTGTCACATGGCCGCTAACCTCGTATCTGCCATTCTCGGTTGTACAGACCGATGACGTTGCGTAGCTATTTTTGGAGCTTTTCGTGTAGCGCACGCGACACTGCACTCGATCGACATTGCCCCGGTGGCTGACGGTTCCGGAACCGATCCATGAACCCTCGATCGAGGCTGCCGCTGCATACGGGGTAGTTAGTGCAAAATAAGTAAGCATGACCGACAACAGTCCGACAATATAGCGCATGGAGCACTCTCCGAAGCCGATCACTCATTCACATTAGATTATTAATGAACGATCAGGGAAGCGCTGAGAGGGATGAGAGGCGCGAGCGGCTAGAACGACTTCGGTGGGATCGTTCTTGGCGTCGGCTCGGTCGGCGCTCTTACCTCGTTAGTTCGATCGAATGACCGACGGCGCTTCCCGCCGCCGTGGAAGGTTGCCATCACCAGGACGGGGACCCACGCATAAGGGAAGGGTATGGAATGTTGTGTCGCAGGCGGAATCCAGTTTCTCGGTGACCTATTGAAAAGATGGCGAAGCGCCTATGTTCGTCGCGATTGACAGGATCGGTCGTTCATCGGAGCCGTCCCAACTGCTGTTCTGGGCGCGGGCATGGAAGGCAGCCCATGAGAAAGCGTGCAGCACCCAACCGAGCCAACGCCCAGACTCCTTTTTTTGGACTCAGAGCGAGCGCAGCCTTTGACTCAACGATTCGTGCGTGGGTGACGTGGGCAAGGAGAGGCCTCGGACGGGGGGCTGTTCCGAGGCGTCTTTGAACTCAACCCTGGTGGGGTCGCTCTTCGGCTTCCGCCTCAAAGGCGAAGGAGATGCCAGGAGACCCAAATAGATGCCGCGAGCACGCACGGCGTTGTGCCGAAATAGCTCGCCATTCGGCTTCCCCGGAAGTCAGGGATCACTTCATTTCGCTCGAAGAGTCATGGTTGCGGTTAGCCGCCGAACTCGAATCCGGCGAGAAGCTTCTCGATCTCATCGGTGAGATTTCGCGCGACCTTGTTCCAATTGCGGAAGCCGCCGAGTAAACGGCCTGCCGGACTAGCTCATTGGTGTTGTTGCTCGGAACCAAGCGCGGTTTACCACGTTTCTGGTGCAGGGAAAATTGAGGGGAGGGGCACACAGGCACATCGAGGGAGAATTGCCATGGTCAAGATCGTAGGCACTCTTCCGGTGAAGACGCGCTTACCACTCGTGGCGTGGGTTCTCGCCGGACTTGTAACACTGTTCTCGTTAGTGACCTCCTTGACACAGGTCAGCGGCCCAATGGTACAGGCAGCTAAGCCGGCAACGGCTCACTATGCCTCTACGACTGACCTACTCAATTTATTCCGGGCACTCTAATGCCCTGCGCTTAGTCAGAGGGGTCGTCTTTCGAGGCGGCCCCTACCGCCGCTAAAGAATCATTCTTATTTGTGGAAAGTGCCACTGCAGGTACCAAACTGCGAGAAAGCCGGCAAGGTATGGGATGATGCCGGCAAGAAGTGCGTGGAGGAGCAATAAGCTGCTTCACTTCCAGACTTACGATTGGTCTTTTCCCAACCGGAAAGCCCGGTGGGATTAGTCGTGCTCCTGTCCAGAGCTCTTTGGAACAGACGGAAGGAAAGCGATGGCTACGTGGTCATTTTGCGGAAGGCACGCCGGTCCCGACAAATCTCCAACGCCGGTCTTTATTAATCTCGACAACGTGCTCACCGTAGAGCGGCAAGGCGACCTAACAACGATCCTCATGGTGGGTGGCGAGAAGGTCTACATAGACACAATGCCGGAAACGCTTATCGGCGCTGCCCTTCCTGCGGGTCCTGTGTAGGGTTTGACCCCATCGCCGTCAGCGATGAAGCTCGAGCCGCAGATGCGGGAATATTAGCGCGCCCTGGTCAAGCAATGCGACCAAGCCAATAAGTCTTTTGTAGTGTACTCCGGCACCGCAACCCCTTCCGTACAACTGATAGGCGTTGCCGCTCCGGACGTCGGCTTCGGTCGGCGCTACCTTTCCCCTAACCTCGCCCCGTTCGCTCGCCGTCGCTGAACTCCCTTCCGGCTTTCTCTAGATCCTTCCTGTTTGCTTCCAGCGTTTCGGCGTCATTCTTGTTTCGGCGCCCGAGCAGTAGGATTATGCCACCGAGAAATAGGATAGAGCCAAGCATGATTGCAGGAACAGCAATTAGGTAGGTCTCAAAGGGTGACAAGTTTGAAAGCCACTGATCCATCTTCGCACCAACCACCGGCGCTGATTCAACCCGCGATAGGATCGGGTGTTCCTGGTCATGGTTCGTCGAAAAGGCTGGGCTTACAGATCGGTGTTGGAGCCGCCGTGCTCCGGGCGATTACACCAGTCCTTGGGTCCCCGGACCTCAGCGCGACGGTCATGGTGAGACCGGCCATGTTCCTCGCACCCGCCGAAGCGCATTTTGTGGTGCGACCGCAACGCCTGTGACAGGATCTCGAAGCGGTGCTTCTGCGCGTCGTCGAGACTCTTGTAAAGCGGCTCCTGTGCATCGGCGAATTTCGTGAGACGCGCTGCCGCCGTGGCGAGGGCTTGGGCTCGCCCGCGCAGACGTTCGATCGGGTCGGTCGGGGGTTGCTCTTTTTCACGCGCCGCCATGCGCTCGGCGCGGGCCTTGCTCATATCGCGGATTGCGGCCTCGAACGCTGGCCAATTCTTCTCCTGCTCGGGCGTGAGCTTGAGTCCGGCTTTCAGGGCGGCGATGCGCGCGTCGGTGAAGGCGCTCATATCCTCGGGAGAGGGCCGCCATCGCTGATCACTGTCGCCCTCAGGCATCTGGTGGGCAAGAACTAGGCTCGAACCGGCGATCAGCGCCGCTGTCATCCCGGCGAGAACTGCTTTCCACATGGCTTGCTCCAAAACTGAATATCGTCAATCCCGGAATTACAGGCTCCCGAGCGGCAGCCAACAAGTTAAAGTTTGGACAGGATCGCATGCGCCCCGACAGCGCACCCACCCACGAACCCCGATGGCTGGGTGTTTTTCGCAGTCACCCCTGCTCACCAAGGAACACGCTCCACTGAGGAGGCATGAAATGACACAAACCACCGTCGCGACAACAGTGCTTGCGGCAGGATTTTTGTTGGCGCACGTCACTCCGCCACCGGCCCACGCGACGCCGGCGGGGGCGGACGTTAAGTCTGTCGTCGGCGCGCCTTCTCCGAGCAGCCCGGTTACGCTCATCGGCGGTAGCGGCGGCGGAGGTGGCGGTAGCGGCGGCGGAGGTGGCGGTAGCGGCGGCGGAGGTGGCGGTAGCGGCGGCGGGGGTGGTGGTAGCGGCGGCGGGGGTGGTGGTAGCGGCGGCGGGGGTGGTGGTGGTAGCGGAGGCGGGGGTGGTGGTGGTGGTGGTGGTGGTAACGGTGGAGGCGGCAACGGGGGCGACGGTGGCGGTGGCGGGAACGGTGGCGGCGGAGGCCACGGAGGGGACGGTGGTGGCGGAGGGCATGGTGGCGGTCACGGCGGAGGTGGCAGCGGTGATCATGGTAGCGGCACGCACGGAGGCAGCGGTCACGGCGACGGCGGAGGTCACGCTGGCACTGGTCGCGGCGACGATGGCGCTCACGCGGGTGGTGGTAAGGGCGGCAGTGCCCATTTCGGCAGCGGAGGTCGTGGCGGCGAAGGCCGAGGCGCCAAGAGTTTTTCCGGCGAGAGCGCAAAGGGGTCCAAGGGCCCCTTTTCAACCAGTGCAAAAGCCTCAGGTCGCACCGCGGCACGTGGTCATAGAGGCCGACTTGCCGGGCCAAACGTGTCGTTGCCCAAGAACAAAAATAGGCGCGATGGGGACGGCAAGAAGGTCACGCACGATAAGAAGCACCAGCCAGAGAACAAACGCCATGCTAGGCGCAACTCGAGGAACGGACCGATCCCCTCAGACGATTACGAAGACTGTCTTTGGCTGCGGCAGAAAGCAATAGGACCTGGTAACAAATACTGGTGGCGGCGGTACAACGCCTGCCGATTCTGATCGCTGTCGCCCTGAGTTCACTGGCGACGCCCGGAGGCTTGTCTGGCGGGGCGATCGAGTTCGACTACGCAGCTAACTCCCTGGGAGGCGTGCTCGCCGCGACATTGAGTTTCGATGGAGTCATCTATGAAACCATCGCCACGTTCCCGCTGGACAACCTGCTTTTCCAGCACGTGTTGTTGTACGTGCCGCAGGGCAACCAGGCGCACCTCCTCTTTGGTACCTGCCTTACCGGGGGAGGCTATGGATCCTAATCCACGGTATACCCCCCGTGCCCCCACCCCCGCGGCCTGAGGGTGTAACCACCTAACGCAAACCAGCGTCGGCTTCGGTCGGCGCTCTTTCGCTGGACTCCTTAGGCAACTCGGGTACTTCCTCCTCGGCCGCCCGCCGCGACACACGTGCTTCCGATGAAGAAACTCAATTCGCGGCTTTGCCAAAGGATGCTCGCAATTCAGCCCAAGCGCGGACCAACCCCTCGCCTACATCCTGCGCACCCTGACGCAAGGGATCTGAACGTTCCCACATTGCAAAGGCGGTGGCTTTCGACCGTGCTCGAATATCGCTGAAAGCCCCTTTGGGGTCGCGGCCCTGATGACAGGCTAACTTCCTGAGTTCATTGATCTGCTGGTCGGTGGTTTGCTTCCAAACATCAGCGCGATTACGTACCGTTTGATATTGTGCCTCGAGGCGCTGGATGATGTGATCGCCCAAGACTGCCGCGTGTGACGACAATTCCGAGAGTTGATGGCCGAGCATCTCAAGATCATGCGCGAACGCCGTCCATTTTTCTTCCTCCGGGCGCTGGCGCGCCAGGTTGCCTTCGGCGTCTCCGCTTGATTGGAAATGGTGCTCGTTCTGCATGGATGCCTCCCTAAACCAGAAACCTCAGTTCGTTAAACCCGGTTCGAGTGAGATATGCGGGCAAAATAGAATTACCAGAGGAGGCAGCACTCCTACGTTATGGGGGGCTATGGATCCTAATCCACGGGTATATCCCGGCACCCCCCACCCCTCCGTTCGAATCAGTCGTTGCCCAGAGAGGCGCTGCCGCTCACTTGGGCTGTTGTGAGTGCCTCCGAGACTTCCGGATCGGATCGGCGCTATCGTCACTCTCGTTACCGTCTTGTCACTCGGTGTCCGGTGCCAATTCCGGCCAATATCCGAAGACACGGGACCGTGGAATGGCTGTCAACGAATGTTCGGAGATGGTGGCTACAAGCCTTGCTTGCCTAAGCCGAACAATCGCTTTACTAGCCCACTAATGACCGAAAACCAAAACGATCCCCTGGGCCAAATGCAAGCGGCAATGAAGTTCTTCGCCGAAATGCAGAAACCCGCTCAAGAGGCAATGAAGCTCTTCGCCGATGCGCAAACTAAATTTTTCGCACAGATGCCCGCGCAAGAGGCGACGAAGGCCTTTGCGGAGATGCAGAAACCTGCATTAGAGGCGATGAAGGCCTTCGCAGAGATGCAGAACTCGGCGCAAGAGGCAATGAAGGCCTTCGTAGAAATGCAGAACTCGGCGCAAGAGGCAATGAAGGCCTTCGTAGAAATGCAGAGGCCCGCGCAAGAGGCGATGAACCTTTTCGCCGAGATGCAGAAGCCAGCGAGACAGGCTATGAAGTTTTTCGCTGAGATGCAAAAGCCTACGCTGGAGGCAATTAAATTCTTCGCCGAGATTCAGAAACCCGCGCAAGAGGAATGACGCTCCCGTGGGCCTGTCCGAGTGGTTGAAGGCACCCCCCCCGTGGCGGCCGGAACTTGTTTCTTTTTCGCGGCCCTGGCCTCGGCCCGCGCGGCTTCCTCGGCCTTGCGCTCTGCCCTTCAACCTCTACACCATCCCGTTCGGGTAAGCCCTCTGGTTCTGCCTCTACCTGCCTTACCGGGGGAGGCTATGGATCCTAATCCACGGTAGACCCCCGGGCACGCCCACCCCTACCTTCGGCCTCGGCTTCGGTCGGCGCCCTTTTTATTTGGCTAACGCGGCTTCCCCTTCGGCCTTGGGATGATGCTGCCATTCTGGGCCTTTTGATGCACGTCAATGACGAACTCGCTGGGGGCGTACAGTTATCGTGCTGCTGCTTGTTTTTCTTCTCCCCGGCAGTGACGGGCGGGTCGCCGCTCGTTTTGGCGGCGACTCACCCTCTGCGGCCTTAGCGAGGTCGTTGACATGTGGCGACGCGAACACACTGTCTTTGCAGTAATCGCCTTCATCGCCGCTTTCATGGCGTTCATCTTCTATTGGCATAGCTCCGGGGATGTTTCACAAGCCAAAACCGAGGCCGATTGTCAGAAGGCCGGAGGCATGTGGGATTCCAAGATGAACATGTGCATGGAGAAGAAGCAGTAAAGACACACCGTCTAACGCAGAAGCGGGGGAGTCGGCCTCGGTCGCTCTACTCTACTAACCGCACCCCTGGCCGCTTGGCTTGGTGAACACGACGCCCCAGGGGCCAGCTACCGTGGCAGAGCTGCTGGCAAAGTCTCCAGCGTCGGCGGAGTGGTGGGTCGTGTCTTGCGGGGGTGCGATAATCATCATCATGATCGACAGGACTATCGCTATCACTCCCAGCGCGATGAGCTTGGGAGACATTGCGTCCTCCAAGAGGTCCGTTGATAATCTAATTCAACGCGTCACGGGGTCCTTGTGTTCCTGGCATCGCATTGGCTGGCCCTGGCCGCTTGCCGTTGCCCATAACCCGGGGAAATCTTTCGCAGGGCGCGTGACAAAGGAAGCCCCCGGCCCGAGGGCACACTCTCCGGGACTTTCTGCTCCCCCGGTCGCGGCGGACTATGTCCTAGTTTAATGACAGAGTGGCAGCTCAGCGGTAGGTAGTGTTCCCTTTTCCTCGCGGGAACTCCGCCACCCATGACCAAATCAAAGCGTCTGCCGGATCGTACCAAGAAATTAGACCCAAGCGAGCTCGCTCGATTGGTGCGAGAAAACGCCGAGGCTTTGTTCAAAGATTTGGCAGGGGAAGATTTTCATCGCGCCTTCAATCCCGACCGCCCGCCGCGCAGGAAAGGTCGTCCTCACGTTGATCGCAAGTCGTGAGCCAAGGCCTCGGTCGCGGCTTCCCTAATTCTTTCGGCGGCTATGCGTGAACTAGAACTCAGAACCTCACGGGTTCGGCGCAGCTGGTTAGAACGGCTGAGAGGCTACGACCGCGTATATGAAACCAAAGTAACAGATGGCGAACAGGAAGCTTACGGAAGGGGAGCAAGCCGCGAAGCCTCAGAACAAGCGGCACTAAGAAATTGGAACGCCAAGTCTCGCGACCTCGACACGCGAGAACCGGAATAAAGCCGCATGGCTAAGGTGCTTACCCAGGTTGAAGCTCTCCGCATAGCCAGCAAGGCAAAAACGGCTGGCATGAAGTCAACACACTTCATTGTCGAGGTGCGTGGCGCTGATCTCGTCGTGAGCCTCCTGAACGGCAAGTTCAAGGCCACCTACTACAAGCCTCTAGGCCGACGAAACCTAATCCTACGCGAGCGCACCAAGACTGACGACGAGGCGCTGGTGGTAGAAGCATTTCAGGCTGCGGTTGCCAAAGCGCGCGAGTTGGGATGGATTGTGTAGATAAGCAGAAGCCCCGGGAACGGTGGGCCGGGGCTTCGCTAAGGTGCTCTCATCAATAGGCCGAAGCGGAAAGGGATACCGCTTAGGGATCGTGGTCGGCCTAATGGCCAACAAAGTCGCGAAGCTGAGTGAGGTTCCTTCTACGAGAAACCCGGCAGCGGCCACGCCAACCGGGCTTCTCTCAGCCTTTGGGGCTGTTTGCTGGACAGGCTCTAACAGGATGGTCCAGCCCCAATTCAACACGCAATGGGGAAGGGTGTTCCTGGAACGCAGTGTCACAAAACGCGTTCACCCGTGGGGGCTTGTCCAGCATAAGGGAGAAAACCCCATGAAAGTTCTCATCTCAACATTCGCTATGGCCATAGCTCTTGCCATTACTGGTCCCGCGTTCGCCGGTGACGTGTCGAAAGCAAAGACCGAGGCCGACTGCCAGAAGCACGGCGGCATGTGGGACGCTAAGACCAACACTTGTTCTGAAAAGAAGATGTAATGCCTGCTATCCGGCTTTCGCTTGAAGGGGCGTCGGCTTCGGTCGGCGCCCTTTCTCATGCTATCGTCTGCCTAAGCCAGCCCAGTGTGGGGTATCGAGCGGCTGGTCAGGCCCGGCAGTCACTTCCTGTCCCCCAGCAGCGTGCCGGGCCGCCTCCAGCGTCGGCCTTTCCTATCAGTCGTCGTATTTAATCTCTCGAATATTCTGATTCAGGTAAGCGGCGAATGCCTTTGCCGCCTCGTAGTCGGCGGGAGGTTTCATCTCAAAAATTAGACCTTGATCTTCGTCGGTAACGAAACACGCCTCGCCCTCGCCACGCTCCTTCACGACGAACTTGACCATTTTGGCACTCCATCTTCCGTCAACCGCAATCCGTACCCTAGTTCTTTCGGCGGCTATCCGCCAACAATCGCGCCTTTTGCCGCAGCGTCACGATGCGGCCGGGCCTGCGCTTGAGCGCTTCATCAAATGCAGCCCGCGCTACTCGGTAATCACCGGTAAGAGCGATCAGCTCCTCGACGTGTGAGTCCGCGTCGTCCCAAAGCTCGATGGAATACAGAAGGTCGAAAGGGTGCGACCAAGAAGCTGGGTATTGGAGGGTTGTCTTAGGGGAACTGGCTCTTAGGTAGTTGATGTGATGGATCTCCTTGCCATCACAGGTTCCCCCAAGCAAGGAACCGGGGAGAGGTCCGGGACCGTCGCCCCCCGCCTCTCCCTTTTCCGCACGTACGCCGCATAGGTCGGCTTCTCACACCAGCACGCGACCGCCGCTACGCCTTGTGGGGTGGCGGTCACATTTCTTGGCGAGCGAGCCTTGACGTCTAAAGCGCGCCAGGAATGCGATTGCCAGGAGTGCCGAACGTTTGTCCAGGCGGTAAAGCAGGAGTTAGTGATTCACGATTCTGTTTGTACTGTTGTCCCGGGGACAACGCTGCTGGATCTCCCTCTCTCCTAGAGTTCCACTGCTGACCCGGGTTGGTCCCAGCCTGACCCGGGCTGGTCCCAGCCTGACCGGGGGCAGTCGGGTTAGCGCCCTTAAGGCCACCCTTGCCCGCCATTGCAGTGCTGGTGAAGGCGACAGTGCTAAGCGCGATTGCCACAATCAATCCGTATCTGACTGCACGCATAGTTCCCTCCGTTTTTGTTTGAGGTGCAAGTTTACGCTTCCGGGGTGGTCGCAATGAGGAGGGGTCATGGCATAGCTGCCCAAATCAGGGCGAACTAGTGACATCACAGGCGGACCTTTCGCTAATGTTCATTCCGATGAGGCGAGGCGGTATGGCTCCTCTCCGCTTTGAGAGCTGCCTTGCAGGCTCGGACAAACGCTCAACAATAAAAAGCGGAGACCGCCCAGGAGCTAGGAGGAGAAACCGAGCGGCCTCCGTCAAGAACCGCCCCAGCCCCGTTCAATCAACGGCCAGGACGGCGTTACAAGGCAGCAAAAGGGGTTCCAAGGGAGGAAAGAATCCTCTCGCGCCAAGTTCAAATCAGTTTGAGAACCTGCCGACCGCGATCACCGACACAGAGGCGCCGGTCGTGATCTTGAAGCCCGTGGTGGGGCTCGTGGCCCGGATGCCGAGCTGAACACAATAAGGAGCTGACTGGCCTAACGCGGCCACCGCTGGAATGGTGGCGATTGCCGTTGAACCGTCGAGAATTGTGACGGCGAATTTGGGTGGCTGCGGCTCGACTTCACAGTGAACAAAGGTGGACCAATCAATTTAGGTGAAGCGGCAACCAATAATTCCTACGAACGTTCGTAAAAGCACTGGGCTTCCGACCCCTTATCACCAAGCAAGGAGAGACCGCAATGGCGTGGGACCGCGTAGAAGGAAACTGGAAGCAGTTTATGGGACTCGCGAAAGAGAAGTGGGGCAAACTCACCGATGATGACCTTACTGCCATCAACGGACGCCGCGACCAGCTTGAGGGCAAAATCCAAGAGCACTATGGGATTGCCAAGGAGCAGGTCCGCAAGGATGTCGATGACTGGCTTAGCCTGCTTCCTTAGTGGTTGCGCTATAGGGCACCGACCCGCCGCGCCCCCTGCATCGTTCCTCACCAGGATTCACTAGCGTTAGCCCAGAGCGTGCTTCGCAATATTTGCCGGGCTTCAGTTCGGCATTTCCCAGATTCACCATCGCAAAATTTTCGCCACCACTCCCAAGCGCATCGGCCTATCGCTGTAGCCGCTCATCCTTGGAGTGACGAATGAGAAACGGCGAATTGCTATTGGCGCTCGCTCTCGTGGTGATTATCGGCGTCATTCTTGGCCTGCTTTGAGATTGGCCAAGATCGCGGTGCGGGTAAAGCATTTAGCCGGAAGCAAGAGGAAGAGACCAGGGAATTTCGGGCGAAGGCCCAGCCGAAAGCGGCATAAGGTTCAACCTTAGCTTCTGTCCTCGCTGGCAAGCTCGAAGGTCCCATCGGGATGGACATAGCTTCCTCGCAATAACAAGAACCTTCGCTTGAGGCGCTGCCAAAGGCTGAGCCGTCTCCAATCTCCGCTGATCCAAGGCTGGCCGTCTTTCAGGAACTGCACTGGCGCTCCCCATGCGATGGCCTTGGCCAGCAAGGTAGCCAAGTCAGCGGTGTTGACATCGTCCTTGAAGCCTTCGATCTCACATTCGGACGCACCGCCTTCGCGCATGGCTTTGGTCACCATGTGGATGATCGCCTCACGATCAACCCCATCTAGGTGAACGCTAACAGTCTTAGGGATATCGTCGGAGAGCACCTTCTTTTCGCCCGCCAGCTCGGGCGCATCCTTTACGATTTGCTCGCGTAGCGAATGGTGATCAACCTCTTTAAACAGGGTCTTCGCAATGTCGAGGTCGTTGGCCCGTCTGCAAACGTTGATGATCTGACGAATTGCCAAGCCCTTATAGAACTCGTCCCTGATGGCTAAGGCGGAAGCTATTGCCTCAGCGAGGTGATGTTCATAGTTGGCTTTTTCAAACTGGCGTATCTCGGGATCGAGGTGGGTAAGCCCCTCAAGGGAACTGTTGGCTGCCAGGCATTTTCCCGTAACCCGAAAGGCGGCCTGGGCCGCATCTTCTTTCTGTCCAGTCAAGTCGTTCATGCGCGAGCCCTCATTGGGGGCCCATTGCCGTCCTGTCCGCTATTTGAGGGGCTTAGTTACTGGCGGTGGCAAGGGCTCCGCCGCAACAGCCTACGCGTGATGGAAGCAACCGCCAAGGCCGATTGACATTACAAGGAGCAAGGCGGCAACAAAGAGTCTGTGGTTTTGCATAACCCCGTTTTTTTGCCCGAAACCGGGCAAAACTTGGTGGGCTGACAATCACAAACGTGATAGGCGCCACGAGAGTTCCTAGTCCAATTGCCTTTCTCAAATGGCATGTGAGCTCTTAGCTAAGCCTTTGTGCGGCTTAGTCCTCCCTGTTGGCATGCTTGTTACGTTTTTAATCCTAGGATGCTTTGCGTGCCTAAGCAGTCGTGCCGCTCGCGCACCTTCCTCGAGGGGCCCAGCTTTCTCGAGCCCAGCGTTCAAAATCGCGCGACTCGTCAATGAGGATGGACGGCTTTGTCCACCGAGTCGCTTGAGAATTGTGCAAAGAAAGCAAAGCGGCGCACGAAGCGGACCCACGCATGGGGGTGGACTGATGGTACCTTTTTATGGTGTACCCCCCGCACTGCCACCGCGCGTTCAACTCAACCTCACGTGCCCGAGGGCAACAGTTTTTCCTCGGCGGCCTCGCGCAACAAAGGCTCAATGTTGGTGAGGGTGTCGGTTCTGCACTGTGGCATCAAACGAAGGTGACGCTAAAGAGTTGGCCATGAGCAATCCGCCTGACGTAGTGGTGAACAGCTAGGTGCAGCCGCTCCTTCGTCATTAACGTTGATCTCTTGCGCCTCCTGAACCCATCTGTGTGCAAGTCCAGTGGGTTTCGTAACGATGAACAATTTTCACCACTACCCACCCCAAAGCTTGAACTATGGCCCAGAGAGCCGTGCAAGCTAGAAAGAGGCCAAGCGCCCCAAGGAGAAGAGTGCTGATTGCGGCTGAGGTATCTTGTTGTTGAACGTGCCAGGGATCGAGTTCGAGAACGTCGAAGGTAATCAGTATCAAGCCCACCACTAGCAAAGCCGCGGCCAGAACAACGCTGAGCCACTGAAAGCCGCGCCTTATCCTTTGCGATCTTGAAAGCATCGAAACTTACTTTTACGCAGTTCACCCCAGATGATTTTCCCGCATCAGCCCGAGCGGCACGATCTGAGACCGTAGAGAAAAACCCGCCATTCAGCCAACAGGTTCCTGACCACCAAGAAGCCCGACCGCATGGCAATACACCCGGGCTCCCGCCAGTGAGGGGGACTGGACCAGCGCCAGTGGAGGAGGCCCTGACGCCGCCGATTCAACCCTGGTTTGGGTCGGCGCCCTTGCATCGCATTGCAGGATAGCGTTGCAGCGCACCAGTAATATCTTGCAACTATTCTGTAATGAGCCTTTGCTATTGGCCTACCTGGGCGTGATGTAGCGGCGTATTTAGTTCAGGAGGCCAACATGGGCACCTTGATTTTTGTGTGCCCGACCACCGGGCACCAAGTCTCAACCGGCGTTTGAAGTCGACCGATCCAGCTACAAAAGCCTGCCGAGGACGAAGACAGCGATCTTTTGTCCACGCTGTCATAAGAACCACTTGCTGTCGCGCACCTGGGCTTGGTTGGACAGCAATGTCCCGGAAGGTCCGGTAACATCTGACAAGTCCCCTACCGCTTTCTGAAGCGAAAGCGGCTCTTAAACTCGTCCGTCGTGGCATCAGCAATAAGGATGGTATCAATTTCGTTTGGCAGTTGGCTTTCTGGAACAATGTCGAAGCCATCAAATTCTGCCAAGAACGACTGATCGGGCACGCCGACATAATAATTGCTTAACGCCGGTTTTGAGACGTCGGTGCTCACCATGATGAACTGTGAATACATGGACGGATTTGCAAGCATCAGCCTATCGAGACGCTCCATGTATGGAGCGTGCTCTGCAAACCGAAATTGTCGTTTCGCCCAAATCATCTTTTCCTTGTCCCCCCTCAAACGAAACGGCCAACATGTCAGGTGATCGGACCCAACGCATTGGGGATAGGGTGATGGTACCTATTCATGGCGTACCGCGCACCTCCACCCCCTCCGTTCCATCGTCTCACAGTTGGCAACCTCGCTAAGTAAGAAAATCGTGAAGCTATGCGCGCCGGATGCTGAGCGAAGAGCCGAGTGCGCGGCATTCGTCACCTTACAGTTACCTCTTGAAGCGTCGGTCGTCGGCAATCGATTGATTGTCAAAATCGATATCAAGGCGGGTGATGCGCGCCTTGCCCTCCGGTCAAGGAAGGCGGGGAGTTCGAGCTCATCTGCAAAGTGCTCATCGGTTTCAGCCAAGGGGTCCACGTCAAAAGCATGGGCATCTTGAGCTTCTTTAGCATGTTGACCGTCCAAGGTGCTCAAGGCGCTCAACCTGCTAACGTAGGCATCTTGATTTTGCCGAGCATCTTGACGGGAGAGACCACTGCCAGCCTCCGTAAGTCTCGCCTGGGCCTTCTTAGGCAAGGGAGATGCAACGATGCGCATGTGGCTCGCGAGCAACATCGCCAAGCTGCCAGCTGCTGAGAGGCTCGGTGTCCATCCATACGGGCCTCTCCCTTTTCCTCATGTACGCCGCATAGGTTGGCTTCAGCAGCAAGGACGGCTATACCAGCGATCACACTACTGAGGTCTCCAAACATAGCGTTGCCGTCCCAGTTAGGGTTGGGCAAATTAACATGAACAACTACCGATTATCGCGGCGCTCAGTACCGGCAGCCCGCGAAACTTCCGTCGCAACTGCGCCTTCGGCCATGACTCTGCACCAACACAGCCAACCGGCCAGGGCGTCTGCCGGGTGACATTCCCACGGTGCAAATTTCATCCCACGCTCTTTGCAGAGTCGCCGGATCGTGAAACCTGGTCTGCTGCTAGGCCAGCAGCTCCAGGAGAGTTGCAATCACAGCTATGAGCAAGAGCACAAGAATGGGCTCCAAGACACCCATCGCCAAGACTTGGTCGTCGTCCATTCTATGTGTCACTGATTGCCGCATTTCGGGCTTCCGTTACTTCTAGTGAGAACCAGCCAGCCTCCCCAGGGAGAGGCCCTGGCTGGTACTCTCACAGCCTAACGATTGCCACGATAAGGGCCTGGGCCCGGGGGCGAGGGTAATGGCGCCTGGACGGTGAATACGCCCGGGCTCTTACCCGAGAGGTTGCCATAATTGTTGGCCGCGACGCCGGAGGTAAAGCTCAACATCGCACCGAATGTCAGCGCGATGGTTGCGAGCACGATTGCTAGTGACGTTTTCATGTTTGTCTCCTCTTAGGTTTCAGCTCACCAACTTGAGCGTGAGGAGATTCTTGCATCACCAGCGGACTCACGCTGTGGCATTTGCCACAGCAAACTCTGCAATCAACTTCGGCGCGGTTATCACCTCAACGGCCCACCGATAATCGACCGCCAATCAAAGCGCCCCGCATGGGTACCAGCACCACGGAGAGCGTAACCGGTCGCGGTAGATTTTACCAAGTTCGCAATACCGGCCAAAGTG
>CAWHAX010000022.1:0-76914 GCA_963827365.1 uncultured Alphaproteobacteria bacterium
AGGCCCTCTAGGGCAGCCACCCCAGTTCCTGGGCCTTATGGTTTGCCAAGGTCCAAGCTCGCACGCGAAAGTCCAAAGGACCGAACAGTTTCCTTGCGCTCAGTTCAACGCTGCCGTCGCGCTTAGAATAAATCACCAAATGGTCGGTGCCGGGGACCGTAATAACGATGTCCTCGCCTCGCACTTCGACATTCACATCTTTGGTGTCTGTCATAAGCACCCGCCGAAACTCTGTTGAGCCGAAAAAGTTGGAGTGAATATAACTTCAAAACGAGAGAAGTCCCGGGAGCGGAGGGATCACGCCACCAATGCAACTAATTATCCCCCCAAGTGCGTCCGAGAAGAAGATCAAGAACGGAGTAACACCACCGGCGGCGTCTTCCTCCAGCTACCACCAGAGTGGGACTGGGCTCCCCGGGTGACTAAGAACAGGTCGATTGCCGTGCAAGTCGCTCACAATGTCCGTTCGTGGCACTTAACGGACGTCGATGCTGACGCTCAGCATCTCCGCTTTCAGGGGTAAAGCGGACATCCCTAGTTCGCTCGCTAATGTCCGCTAATGACCCAAAGCAGACATGGAGAACACAATCAGCCACAACGGGCTTGCCTCCCAAGCTTCCTCGTGATGTGCCTTCCCCCTGCAACCGCCTTTTTCGGGCAACGGGAGCATTGACCAATCACACCGAATGCAACTTTTGCCACGGCCATGTCGGCCAATGACCCTGGGCGGACATTCGAGCCCTGCGAGCTATGCCCCGATTAGCATTAGGTTGGGCGAGTTGCTGCAAATAATATTGAGTTTCAAGCCAATTTGGCGAAGTTGGGATGCTTTTGCGCAAAGAGATTTTGCAACGCCCTTTGGTCTACGGGCTTCTGCAACACCGGCGCATTTGCGTATTTGCTCGTTAAGGCCTGTGGTCCATATCCGGTGATGAACGCAAACGGAACGTTCTTGGAAGCAAGAATGTCTGCAACCGGATAGACGGTTTCACCGCTGAGATTCACGTCAAGCAAGGCAGCGTCGACTTCCCGTTCGCCCGCTGCTGCCACTGCTTTAGCTAATGTCGAATACGGACCAATGACGGAAAATCCCAACTCAGCGAGACTCTTGCTTAGGTTCATGGCGACCAAAGGCTCGTCCTCAACGACTAAGATTCTGTTGCCGCCTATTGTCAGCGAAGTTGACCTCGTTAACTCGTCAATTCGGTCCTCGTGAGAACTCTTGTGCAGGGACTTTGTATTGGCCCCGAGAGGTATAACGAGAAAGCATCGCAATCCCGAGGGTTGCCATTCGAACGATGCGTCTCCGCCGAGTTGCTCTGCACTGCCACCGATGACTCGCATGCCATAGCCACTTGTGACTGGCTTTCGGATGCTCGGGCCTCCGGCTTCTTCCCAAGTCATGTTAAGAGCACTCTCTTGAAGATCCCAACGAAGCGATACCGTTCCTGATGGTGCGGTCAGGGCGCCATACTTGGCAGCATTGGTAGCTAGCTCATGCAGCGTTAGGCCAATGGTCTGCGCAGTTCGGGGCTCGAGAAGAATGTCAGGCCCTTCCGTACTGGTCGCGCCAGGGCGATATGGTGCAAGTACTTGGCCGACAAGTTTGCGCAAATCGGCTCCCTCCCACCTCAATTCAGAGAGCAACGTGTGCGCGATAGAAAGCGACCTGATTCTACCCTCGACCGCCGACATATAGGCTTCAGGATTCTCCGCTTTACTCAAGCGACAGATTGATTGCACCACAGCAAGGATATTTTTAGCGCGATGGTCGACTTCACGAGCTAGGAATTCCAACTCCGCTGTCCTATCGGCCACACGATTTTCGAGTTCGCGATTGAGCTCCTTGGTTTGCATCGTTGCTGCGATACTATTGAGCACGATGCCGATGCTGTTGGTGAGCTGTTCCAGAAACATGATCTGAAGGTTCGTAAAGGATCTGACTGACGCAAGTTCGATGACCGCCTTTAGCTGGCTCTCAAACATCACAGGCAGCACGATGATGTTTTGCGGAGCTACCTTCACAAGCGCGGATCCGATCAAGGTGGTGTCGGGGGGCAAATCTTTGACAAGGAGCGTTCGCTTGTCGGCGGCGCATTGACCGGCGAGACCTTCACCAATTCGCAAGCGCGGAAGATGGCCGTTTGCGCCATCATCAGCATAGGAGGCCAAGAGGCGAAGTCCTGCCTCCCTGTCATCCTCCTCGAGTTGATAAATTACACCCACCTGGGCGCCAACAAGCGGCGTAAGCTCGCTGAGCAGCATCCGCCCAACCGTCGCGAGGTCTCGCTGACCCTGCAGCATATTGGTGAATTTGGCGAGATTGGTCTTGAGCCAGTCTTGTTCCGTGTTCTGCTCAGTCGTGAGCCGAAGGTTATCAATCATCGTGTTGATGTTGTCTTTGAGCTCGGCGACTTCGCCCTTGGCGTCGACTTGAATTGATCGCGTGAGGTCGCCCTTCGTAACGGCGGTTGCGACCTCGGCAATCGCCCGGACTTGATTGGTTAGGTTGGCCGCAAGTAGATTGACGTTGCCGGTCAAGTCCTTCCACGTGCCGGCGGCCCCCGGAACGTTTGCCTGCCCTCCGAGCCTACCGTCCACCCCCACTTCTCTCGCGACGCTCGTAACTTGATCGGCGAAAGTTGCGAGTGTGTCGGTCATGTTGTTGATGGTCTCAGCTAGCGCCGCAACTTCTCCCTTGGATTTTACCGTGAGGTTCTGTCTAAGATCGCCGTTCGCGACGGCGGTAACAACCTTCACAATTCCGCGCACCTGCTCGGTGAGATTCGCCGCCATGACATTGACGGTATCAGTAAGATCTTTCCACGTGCCAGCAACTCCTGACACTTGAGCCTGACCTCCGAGCCTACCCTCGGTGCCTACCTCGCGGGCCACTCGCGTTACTTCTGAAGCAAAAGCATTGAGCCGATCGACCATGGTGTTGATGGTATTTTTCAGTTCAAGGATTTCGCCCTTCACATCGACCGTGATCTTGCGAGACAGATCGCCACCGGCAACCGCGGTAGTAACCTCCGCGATATTGCGCACCTGAGTGGTAAGATTGGCCGCAAGCAGATTCACATTGTCGGTGAGATCCTTCCAAGTGCCACCAACGCCCGGCACGACCGCCTGGCCGCCCAACCGTCCATCTGTGCCAACCTCGCGCGCTACCCGCGTGACTTCGGCGGCGAAGGAACGCAGCTGCTCCACCATCGTATTGAGCGTCTCTTTGAGCAAAAGCATTTCGCCTCGGACGTCCACCATAATCTTCTTGGAAAGATCGCCGTTGGCGATAGCGGTCGCAACTTCGGCGATATTGCGCACTTGCGCCGTTAAGTTGCTCGCCATGAAGTTGACGTTGTCGGTCAGATCCTTCCACGTCCCGGCGACCTCTGGCACTTCGGCCTGGCCTCCTAATTTTCCTTCGGTGCCCACTTCGCGCGCGACCCGCGTGACTTCGGAAGCAAACGCATTGAGCTGATCGACCATGGTGTTGATGGTATTTTTCAGCTCGAGGATTTCGCCCTTTACATCGACAGTGATCTTGCGCGACAGATCACCTCGCGCCACCGCCGTGGTTACCCCTGCAATGTTACGCACCTGGGCGGTAAGGTTTCCCGCCATGGAATTGACGCTATCCGTCAGGTCTTCCCAGGTGCCAGCCACGCCGGGTACGTTAGCTTGACCACCAAGAATTCCCTCGGTGCCAACCTCACGGGCGACGCGCGTGACTTCGCCGGCAAAGGCGTTGAGTTGGTCAACCATTGTATTGATGGTTTCCTTCAGCTGAAGGATCTCGCCGCTGACGCTCACGGTAATCTTCTTGGAGAGGTCGCCGCTAGCGATGGCCGTCGCAACATCCGCAATGTTGCGAACCTGGGCTGTTAGGTTGCTAGCCATGAAGTTCACGCTGTCTGTTAAGTCCTTCCACGTTCCCGCGACGCCAGGAACAGCCGCCTGGCCGCCGAGTTTACCCTCAGTGCCAACTTCACGCGCCACACGGGTCACTTCAGAGGCAAAGGAGTTAAGCTGATCGACCATCGTGTTGATGGTGTCCTTCAATTCGAGAATCTCGCCGCGCACATCGACTGTGATCTTGCGAGAGAGATCACCTCGCGCCACTGCGGTGGTCACTTGCGCAATGTTGCGCACTTGCGCCGTAAGATTGCCGCACATCGCGTTGACAGAGTCGGTGAGATCCTTCCAGGTACCGGCAACGCCGGGAACGATTGCCTGACCGCCCAATTTGCCGTCAGTGCCTACCTCTCGGGCTACTCTCGTCACTTCGGAGGCAAACGAGCGAAGCTGATCGACCATCGTGTTAATGGCCTCCTTCAGCTGCAGAATCTCGCCGCGCACATCGACTGTGATCTTCTTTGAGAGATCGCCATTGGCAACGGCTATTGTTACATCTGCGATATTGCGAACTTGCGCCGTCAAGTTATTCGCCATGGAGTTGACGTTGAGAGTTAGGTCCTTCCAAACGCCCGTCACCTCCGGCACCTGTGCCTGGCCGCCAAGCTTTCCTTCTGTACCTACTTCGCGGGCTACGCGTGTCACCTCCGAAGTAAAAATTCCGAGTTGCCCAATCATGGTATTCACAATCGTAGCAGATGTGAGAAACTCTCCCAGAAGGGGGCGTCCGTCGACTTCTAGGGGTACCCTCTTCAAGAGGTCACCCTTTGCGACCGCGGCGATTGCGCCTGTGACTTGGACGGTGGGCCAAAGTAAGTCATCGATCAGCGTGTTGATCGAGTCTTCCATTTCTCTCCAAGCGCCCTGGGGAAGCCCCATAACAACTCGTTTTCTTGTTTTTCCCTCGCGTCCGACTACCTGACCAACAAGCTCAAGCTGCTTAGCCATTTGCTGATTGGCTGCGACGATTTCATTAAACGTATCCGCAATTTTGCCCTCAATGCCGACGCTATCGCCAGGCATCCGAACAGAAAAATCGCCGCCGCGGACCAACTGCAGCGCGCTGAGGAGGTTTTGCAGATAGCTTCGCCGCGCAGGCGCTGATGGATCGGGGGGTGTTTCGATCGATCCGGCTTGCTTCATGGCATCCGGTTGGGGCGGCATGCTTCGCTCCGGTTTGAAGCTCCTTCAGGGGTCAGATATTTAGTCGTCAAACGCGCAAGAACGGCGGGCAATGAAAGGAAGGAAAGCATACAGGAGGACCGGCGCCATGCCACCACCCCTCTGGCTCAGCCACAAACTCCGAGTATTGGCGAGAGTTCCATTTTAGTAGTTAAGGGCAGGCCACCCAATGCTATACTGAGCAAGCAGCCTTGACGGAAAACTTCGCTTTGCTAAAGGGGTAACTAGCGGGTGAGGGGCACGTCTGGCTTGACGTCGCTGCATGTCCGCTTGTGGCACAAGCGGACATCACGCTGACCTCTCTTGAAGTCACTTCGGAACCTAAGCAGACATCTCGGGGCCGTGTAATTACACGCTCTGTTGTAGCCAGCACTTCCGGCGCGGCACCCCTACTTACACCTTAGAAGCCCAATCGATGGTAGCGTGTGTCGAGCGCGTTTTGACGATGCAACAGCCGCGACAATGGGCAATTCGCCGACCCGCATCGGTTAGGAGGACGCCTTGGAGATTTCGTCCGAACAAATCGCCCGCTTTCGCGAGGATGGTTTTGTGAGCGTGGACGGATTGCTCGATGAGAGAGGCGTGGAAGCCGCCCGAAACGCTTTCGACGCACTTTTCCGCAGTGAATTCGAGCGCGGTATCCTACCGGATGAAGTGAACTGGAAGGAAGGCAAGTCGGACCCAACGTTGACGCGCCAGATATGCAACGGCTGGAAGGCGAACGCTGCTGTAGCTAGAATCGTGCTTAGGGAGGATATTGGACAGGCCATCGCCACCCTAGCCGATTGGCAGGGCACACGTATCCTGCAAGATAACTTGATTTGGAAACCAACGGGGGCTCGACCCCTTGGTTACCACCAGGATAGCGCATACCATCCTTGGCTTGCTCCCCAGGCTATGGTGAGTTGTTGGATCGCGCTTGATGACACTACAGCTCAGGGTGGTACCATGGAACTCGTCCGAGGGTCCCACAAATGGAATCTCTGCGCTCCCGAAGGCGAATTCCATGGGCCCTCGGACTATCAGGCGGCCATGCGCAGTGCCGCGGCAAAAGAGAACAAAGACCCTGAGATCGTTCCGATTGTTGTGCGTGCAGGTGGAGGTTCGTTTCATCACGGCCGGACGTGGCATGGGTCAGGGTTGAACGCATCGGACCGACCGCGGCGGTCCTTGGTTGTCCACGCAGTCCCTGCAAATGTGAAGTTTGTGCGCGAGAAGATCGCTATCGGAAACGGGCCGGTCTATGGGCGCTATATGAAGCTTCGGGATGACAGCCTGGATGAAAACTACTTCCCTATCCTGTGGACCGCGGCGGGTGGACGGACGCAACACCTAGATGAGGCCATATCCGCGTAACAGTGCGCCGTGCCTGCGGCCGGCATGTCCGCTTATGGCACATAGCGGACATTGATGCCGACGATGAGCATGTCCGCTTCTGGGGGTAAAGCGGACATCCGTGATCCATCACCAATGTCTGCTAATGACCCAAAGCGGACACACGGTCAGCGCCCTGCCAGCATGTAAAGGCCCGAATTACCCAGCGAAGCCTGCTGTCGCGCCCAAAATGTCACGTCGATTTTGCTCGAGTGTCGGTCATCGAGGTCTCCTGCTCAGGCTAGCCATTCAGTTGGGAACTTGAAATCGGCCGCGTATGGTCGAGGGTCCAACGCATCAAAGTTTAGAGCGCGCCGAGCTGCCGAAACAGATTGTACCGGTCGTATTCGACCCAGTCTTCCGCGAGCCTCTCGCCCTCAAACCGGCCGATGATGATCACCGTCCACTTCGCGCTGCGGCCGGTTGCGGGAATTCCCTCCCAATGCTTACGTTGCGTGGCATTCCAAGTTCCCCGCCACACGCCTTTGTCGCCTGAGAAGAAGAGGTCGTTCAAGGTGTAGGCGGCGTCGGGAAAGGCGTCGAAGAAGTTGGACATCGCCTCTCTCCAGGCTTCCGGTCCATGCAAGCTCCTGTCACCGAGCCAGTGCGAGACGAGATTTGCAGTCATATATTTGTCGAGTGATTGCAGATTGTGACCGTTGAACACGTCCTCAAGATAGGCGCGAACCCATGCATCAAGCTGATCTACGGACATCACGAACCCTCCCTTTTTTGAACGAGCTGCTAAGAATGATGCAACTTCGCGCCATGTCATCCGTTCTCTAAGCGTTAGCGCTAACGAGGAATTTTCAGGCAGAACAGTAACCATTTGCCGGCTCTATGGAGGAAGTCATGTTGCGCAACCTCGCATTTGTCGTTGGTTATGCGGCGGTTGTACTGAGGGAAAGATCGACGAGGTAACCTATTGGTGGCCGCGCCCAGGCTCGACAAAGCCGCTTGAGAAGCACACTTTCTTCACGAGGATCGGAGATCAAGATTGCGGAGTCGGCTTCTACAAGGAATGAACGCCGGTCGCTCAACACGCGATAGGCGAGCGGCTGGCTGCTCTCATTCGAATGTCCGCTTTTGGCACTTAGCGGACGTTCCACTGGAACTGACGAATGTCTGCTTTGAAGGGAAGGAGCGGACATGCGCCTGAGCGATCCTTTCTGAGCGCATTAGCCCTTGAGACCGATAGAGGCGTGTCGATGGGTGATGTGGAAACGTTGTGATGGGGATGGAACCGTCAAGTGAATAGAGGCGATCATTGCAGCATACATACCGGGACAAATTTGGCGAAGTTACACGCATCGTCCGGCACTAAGATCTAGCTTATCAATTCGTCGAATTTGGATGCGGACGAATTCCGGCCTGGAAGGAGCCATGCGGTCGCCATGACCAAACCGGTCCACGCCCAAAGCGGGGCCGGCAGCGCCTTCCACCCGCCCTTCTGTCCGGAGGGACGGGCTGCCCTCGGTTTAAGGTCCGAGACAGGCTGTCCTGAGCAAAATCGTCCCTTCTTGTTGGTCGCCACCATCATAGCCTCGGCGATGGCATTCATCGACGCAACAGTCGTGACCATCGCACTGCCACCTCTGCAGGCGGAGCTGGACGCCACATTTCAAGCCGTGCAATGGGTTGTCAACGCTTATGCTCTTTTTCTTGGCGCGTTAATTCTTGTGGGCGGCGGAGCCGGCGACCGACTCGGCCGCCGACGAACCTTTATCACCGGGACTATTATATTTGCAGCAGCGTCCCTTGCTTGCGCTCTTGCGACTTCTGTCGAATGGTTGATCGTCGCTCGCAGCGTACAAGGCATTGGAGCAGCGCTACTTGTGCCCCAAAGCCTTGCTATTATCGCAGCGGCCTATCCGAGGGCAGTTCGCGGACGCGCTATCGGCATTTGGGCCGGGGCATCAGCAATCACGACCTCCCTGGGCCCGCCACTTGGCGGCTTCCTGATCGATGCGCTCCACTGGCGTGCGATTTTTTTGATCAACCTGCCTCTAGCGGCAGCTGTTATTTTTCTGACGCTTCATTACGTTCCCGAGAGCCGGAACGATATGATCTCCGGGTCGCTCGATTGGCTTGGCGGTCTGCTTGCCATTGTAGCCTTCGGGTCACTTACAGCCGGACTTACCTTTATTTCGGACACCTCAGGCGCGCACGCACTAGTCATCCCAGCGCTTTGTTTTGGCGCCATTGCATCGGTGCTGTTCGTTTTTCACGAAGCTCGGGCGGCCAGCCCCGTTATGCCGTTGTCGCTGTTCCGAAATCGCGGTTTCCTAAGCGCAAACATCATAACACTTTTTCTCTACGGCGCCCTTACGGGAATCCTTTTCTTGCTGCCTTTCGACATGATTGAGAGGCGGGGGATGTCAGCCACCCAGGTCGGGCTTACGCTGCTGCCGATCGGCATCATCATTGGAACCTTGTCCCGGTTTGCAGGCGTATGGGCTGATCGCGACGGGCCGCGGGGCCTTCTCATTGCCGGCTCGTTTCTCGTGGCGGCTGGCGCCGCTGGACTGGCGTACAGTGCGTCGGACTATTGGATTGGTGTTGTAGGACCAATCGTCATCTCATCGGTGGGGATGGCGCTGGTGGTCGCGCCTTTGACAACCGCGGTCATGGTCAGCGCTCCCGATAACCAGTCGGGCGCCGCTTCCGGCGTGAACAACGCGGCAAGTCGTTTGGCTGGACTGTTTGCAATCGCCATCATCGGCGCGGTCGCAAGCGTCGTATATCTCGGCGAGCTCAAGGCCATCGGAATCCCGCTCGACGATTTGCGCTTTGGCGTTCTGCCCGACGCAGGACAGACCGACCACGCAGTATTCGAACAGGCCTTTCTCAGCGCCTATCAAGTGGCGCTTTCGATTGCCGCTATCTGGGGTGTTTTGGCCGCTCTTACCGCTTTGGCGTTTATGAGGCCAGATCACCATTAGTTCCCTGTTGGCATATAGCGGACATTAGCCAAGGCGGACGAGAGGCCCGCGTTTACAAACATGCCCAGTGGAGCGAAGACGCGACAAATCAAGCTTTCGCACCGCGCCCGTACCAAGTCAAAAGACATGATGCAACGACGCGACTATGCAAGAGACGTCGTAGTCACCAAACCGGCCGCTCCGTTGCCGGCGGCGCAAGGTCGGCTATCGGTGTCGGTGTTGGGTGCCGGTATCGGAGGCAATCTCCTCGAATGGTACGATTTCGGGATCTATGGGTTGCTGGCGCCGGTTCTGGCCGGGGTCTTCTTTCCGGCGGAAAATCGCATTGCAGCGCTTATCGGCGCCTACGGCCTATTCGCTGCCGGCTTTGCCATGCGCCCCATCGGCGGCGTCGTGCTCGGACACCTTGGGGATCGGCTCGGCCGTCGTTTTGTCCTCGTCTACACCGTGGTGTTGATGGGGCTCGCCACCGGGGCGATTGCAGTTTTGCCGAGCTATGAAAAGATCGGTGTGGGCGCGCCGCTTCTCCTGCTGGTCCTGCGGCTTCTGCAGGGGTTTTCGGTAGGGGGCGAGTTCACCGGCTCGGTCAGCTATCTCGTCGAGACGGCGCCACAGCATCGGCGCGGATTTGCCGGAAGCTTCGCTAATTTCGGGTCGACCGCGGGAATGTTGCTCGCGGCAGCCGTCGCCGCGACAACCGTCACCCTGGCCAGCCCCGCGCAACTCGAGAGCTGGGCTTGGCGCGTCCCCTTCCTGCTAGGCGGCGCTATCGCCGCTTGTGGCTACTTCCTGCGGAGGCGTTTGCGGGAAACCGGCTATCGGCCGATGCCGGCACGCCCGAACGACCCAATTCCGCTGAAGCAGGCGATCACACTCGCGCCGGGCGCCATGATCTGTGCGGTGCTGTTCACCTCTGGTTACGGCATCGTCAACTACTTGACCATGGTGTTCCTGCCCGTTTACGCGAGCGAGTTTGGGACCGTCGCCGAAAGTCTAGTTCTACAGATCAACACGGCAGCCCAAGCTGTGGCGCTACTGCTGGTACCGATTGCCGGCTGGGCTACCGACCACCTTGTCCGGCGCCGCACCCTGCTCATCGCCGTTTTTATCGCCGAGGCGGCAGTGGCGTGGGGCTGCTTCACCCTAGCAGGGGCAGGTGGGGTCGCCGGCTATGCCTTGGCGCAGATCGTGTTCGGCATCCTGCTTGCGTTGGTCATGGGAGCGGAGCCGGCGATGATGGTGGAGCTGTTCCCGAGCGCGTACCGCATGAGCGGCTACTCCGTATCCTTCAATATCGGCATCGGCATAGCTGGCGGCACGGCGCCGGTCGTAGCGACAACCCTGATCGGCGCGACGGGCGACCTGCTGGCCCCGGCCTGGTTTCTGATGCTAGGCGCGGCTCTTGCCGCCGGCGCGGCGTTCCTGATGAAAGACCGTAGCCGCGACCCTCTGCGCTAAAACCCTTCGTGGGGTGCCGGACTGCGATCGAGAAACAAAGAGGCCAAGTGGATGGAGAGCAAAAGCAGTGGAAAAATTGATGCAGTCTTCACCTGCTACCCTTTGTGGCCGTCTCACTCCTTCGGCTCGGTCAGAAAAGCTGGTTAGCTTTACTTGATAGGTGAATGCGAACGGATTTGAGCGGGCGAAACCCGACTATTCTGGTAGCGCCAACCCTCAGAGCGTCATTCTGCTAGGCCTAGAGCACACCGAGCACTGAAATTGCCTACTGGTGCTCGCCGCCATGCTTGTGGTCGTGGCCCATTTCCATCTCTTGCATTAGCTCTTCGTGTTTCGGAGCGTTCTTCACAAGAGCCTCATATTGCTCGGGCGTTAGCTCTGGCAGCTTGCGGACGAACGCCACCACGTCCCAAAGCAGATCGTCGTCATGGGTAACGCCCCATGCTGGCATGCCCGTCATTTTCACGCCGTGCTTGACGATCCAAAACTGTTCGGCGGGCGTAAGGTCGGTTTTGTGCCTGAGTTCGGGTGCGCGTGGGTATAGGCCGCGGCTGATCTCCGTCCGTTTCATGCCGGGCGCAAGATGACAATCGCTGCACATCTCCACATATTGGCCCGCACCTTTTGAGATGCGGTTCGCATCGTCCAGATCCTTTGGGACAATAACGTCCCGTGACCGCGCCGCGACCGAACGGCCGCGTATGGTTTCAAGCAGCCAATATACGGGAGGCGTGTGAGGAACGTCAGCCGCAATGTTGTAGAGGCCCGCGTAAATCATTACGACGGCGGCTAGCACAAGCAGTGCGCCTGCCACTAGCCCCCAACGCCTTCCGGCGCTCATTTATTTCTCCGTGGCCTCCATGGCGCTGTGGATGTGGCTCTTGCATCCCTCCACGTCATTCTTGGCCATCATTTGTTGCGCCTCTTGCAATTCCTTCTTGGCTGTAGTCTTCGCATGACCCTCGCCCATGGCCTGAATGTCAGCCTTTAACGCGTTTACGGCCGTCTCGTTACACTCGGCATGATGATCCTCATGGCCGAGAGCCAAGGTAAGTGGAAGCCCTGCAAAGCTAGCCAACAGGAATAATAGAAGTGAGGTGTTCCTGAGCAACAGACTTCGCATGCCCTTCCTCCTCTCATTTAATGGCGGTTAGATGGAAGCTGGTACGAAAAGGTTCCCTCAGGCGAGCCAGTATTGCCGCACGGGAAACCCTGCACAGCCTTATTAGAGGCCCATGGCCTTGTGGGCTTCGTTCATATGCTTCATGCATCCGGCTTCATTGCCCTTCTTCATCTCGGCCTTCGACATGTCGAGATGCATCGTCGCTTCCTTCTTCTTCGCGGCGTCGGTCATTTTTGCGATCATGCCATCCATCTGCTTCATGTGAGCTTCAGTGCACTCGCCCGCCGCATAAGCAGGCGAAAGGCTCATAACGGTCACAAAGACCGCCACGGGGAGCGTTTTGAACATGACATCCTCCTTCGGGGTTGGACGTTTATAGGTTCAACGCGCAACTGCGCGGATCGTTCTTGTTGAAAGCGGCGTGCTTGCGTCCAGTTCACCAACGGCAAGTGGCCAGGGGTGTGGCTGTGGTAAATGCGCTCGCAAGGCTGCATCGAGCTTGGCGACAAGACGCGCCGATAGCCCTCATCCCCGCGATGAGGATCAATTGAACCGTTGCAGCACATTTATCAACGCCGCAATGTTCGCTACAGAGGTGGTGGCGGGGTTGGCTGCCGGCTCCGCGTCGCTACAAGCGGACGCGGCTCGACTTCCTGGGTGACGCTGGCAATTACCTATTATTCTTCGTTGTGGGCATGATCGGGCTGCGGGAAGCCTATGGCGTTTTGTCGCCCGCCCGGCTGGTTTACGGTCACGTCGACAAGACAGAGCCAACCACAATAAGGGCCGCAACGATTCCTGCCAGCACAATGCCGATGGTTAGGGCGTTGCCAGTTTCTCTATTTGAGGGCGTATCGGGCATGGGCAATCCTCCATGTTCCCCCGCCGCCTCGGCACCTAAAGGGCTGCATCACCTGCAACGAATGGCGCGATAGCGCAGGCAACGTAGTCAAGTTGTCTGTGGGGATCTGGCTGCGCTACATGCGCAACGAAGAAAATAGCGAGACCGCGCGACCGGGTTAAGCGTGCCCCGCGGAACACCCTTCCCCAGCGTGGGTTGAACTCGGCGCTGGACAAAGTTCCTGCCTGTCCAGCAATCAGCCCCCAGGCTGAGAGAAGCCCGGCCTGTCCGACAGCGGTCGGGCTTCTTGCTTGCTTGCTCTACACAATCCATCCCAACCGCGCGCCTTGCGCTGACCGAAGGAGAGGTGGTGTGGTGATCAATCCAGCTACGAGTAAGGACCAAATTTGGCCTATCGGGCGCTTTGCGATAGGCGAGCATCATATCGGTATGGGGTTTTGTCATCGCCGTCCAACTCGACGTGGAGGTCCATGCCGAAGCTAATCACAAAAGAAAGGGCGGCCCGGCCCGAAGCCTTGGCTCACGACTTGCGATCAACGTGAGGACGACCTTTCCTGCGCGGCGGGCGGTCGGGATTGAAGGCGCGATGAAAATCTTCCCCTGCCAAATCTTTGAACAAAGCCTCGGCGTTTTCTCGCACCAATCGAGCGAGCTCGCTTGGGTCTAATTTCCTGGTACGTTCCGGCAGACGCTTTGATTTGGTCATGGGTGGCGGAGTTCCCGCGAGGAAAAAGGGAACACCACCTACCGCTGAGCTGCCACTCTGTCATTAAACTAGGACATAGTCCGCCGCGACCGGGGGAGCGTGCCCCGGATTCGGGAACGCCCTTCCCCATCGCTAGTTGAGTTGGGGCTGGACAGTAATGCCTGAACCTGTCTGGCAATCAGCCCCCAGGCTGAGAGAGACCCGGTCGCGTCCCCGCTGCCGGGTCTCTTGTAGAAGGAACCTCTCTTAGCCCCGTCCTCTTTAGTAGCTGTCCCCCACGCTTCGGCCTATTGATAAAAGTGAAGCACCTTACCCACGCACGGTCAAACCTTACCCACGGCGTAAAAAGTCCTAACCACACAAGGAGTTAGAATGCAGGCCAAGCTTCAAGAGGAAGCCTGCATCAGGACCCGAACATGGACCGCCGTTGAGCGCGCAAGCGCATCGAGATCGTAGCCGCCCTCGAGCAGGGATACGATCCGCCCCCCGGCATGCTTGTCGGCCATCTCCATCAGTTTTTCGGTCACCCAGGTGAAATCAGCCTCGGTGAGCTCGATCTGGGCGAGGGGGTCTTCGCGATGTGCATCGAACCCAGCCGAAATCAGCACCAGATCGGGGCCGAAATTATGCAGCGCCGGCAGGATGCGGGTTTGAAACGCCTCGCGGAAACGGTTGCTGCCGTCGAGCGGATTGAGCGGCGCATTGAAGATATTGCCGACCCCGGTCTCGCTCAGCGCACCGGTGCCGGGGAAGAGCGGCATCTGATGGGTCGAGCCGTAGAACAGATCCTTGTCCGACCAGAACGCATCTTGCGTGCCGTTGCCGTGATGCACGTCGAAATCCACCACCGCCACACGTTCGGCGCCATGCGCTGCGCGGGCATGTTCGGCGGCGATGGCCACCGAGCTGAACAGGCAGAAGCCCATGGGACGAGCCCGCTCCGCATGATGCCCAGGAGGCCGGACGGCGCAGAAGGCATTGTCGGCGGCACCGGACATGACCTGGTCCACGGCGTAGACCGCGGCGCCAGTGGCCCGAAGCGCAGCGTCGTAGCTCTTGGGGCACATGGCGGTATCGGGATCGAGCCAGACGAGACCTTGCTTCGGGCTCGCGGCGCGGATCGCCTCAATATAGCGCTCCGGGTGCACGCGCTCGATGACGGCAAGATCGGCAAGTGGCGCCTGCTCGCGCTTCAGCGAACTGAATGCTGGCGCGGAGAGAGCGTCAGCGATGGCGCGCAGGCGCTCCGGCCGCTCCGGATGGCCTTGGCCCATATCGTGAAGCAGGCAATCTGGATGGGTGAGAAGGAGCGTTGGCATTAAGCAGAAGAACTCAAACTGGCGGGCGTGTCGCTTGACCCGCCAATGCTAACACGCGAAATGGAATAAATAAGCAAATTGAACAAGGCCTTGCTCGTTCACCATGCCGATCGTCGCCGCCAATAAGGAGTCCATCAGCCGCACCGCGGAAGCCCTGGCGCGGGGCGAGATCGTCGCCTTTCCCACCGAGACGGTGTACGGCCTCGGCGCCAATGCGCTCGACGCCTCCGCTGTCGCCAAGGTCTTTGCCGCCAAGGACCGCCCGCGCTTCAATCCGCTGATCCTGCATGTGCTCGGACCGGCAGAGGCGGAGAGCTACGCCGCCGTCAACGACACTGCGCGGAAACTGATGCGCGCCTTCTGGCCTGGACCATTGTCGCTGGTCATGCCGCGCAAGCGAGACTGCGCCATTGCCGACCTCGTCAGCGCCGGCCTCGACACCATTGCGCTTCGCGCGCCGAACCATCCTGTTGCGAGTGCTCTGCTCGAAGCGGTGAAACTGCCCATCGCCGCGCCGAGCGCCAACCGTTCGGGGCGCATCAGCCCGACCACGGCGGCGCATGTGGAGGCGGAGCTTGGGAGTTTGCCTGCGATGATCCTCGATGGGGGTCCGTGCGGGCTCGGGCTTGAGTTTACGGTGCTCGGCATCGAGGGCGACGGCGTCACTCTGCTTCGCCTTGGCGCGCTTCCACGCGAGGACATCGAGAATGTGCTCGGGCGCAAGCTCACTAAGCCTAAGGCGGGCAGCCATGTGACCTCGCCCGGCCAGCTCGCCACTCACTACGCGCCTTCGAGGCCGCTCCGCCTCAATGCGCGCAGTGCACAGAGAGGCGAGGCATTGCTTGCCTTCGGCCCGCAGGCACCGGACTTTGCCGGCCCCACGATCAATCTCAGCCAGCGAGGCGATCTGGTCGAAGCCGCTGCGAATTTCTTTGCCGCGCTGCGCACACTCGATGAAGCAGGCGTTGAGACCATCGCGGTCATGCCCATCCCCGCCCGCGGTCTCGGCGAGGCGATCAACGACCGGCTGCAGCGCGCCTCTTCGCCCGCGACTCTCGCCGTCAGCGCCGAGCCCCCATGACGCGCGAAGGCGACCACACTCAGCGGCCGAGCGAGGAGACGCTCGACGCTCTCTCGCGCATTGTCGGCGAGTATCACGCGATCCGCGATCCAGCCGCCATGGCTCCCTATCTCGTTGAGTGGCGCGACCGTTATGTCGGCAAAGCCGCGCTCGTGTTGCAGCCTGGCTCGACTGAAGAAGTGGCCGCGATCCTGAAACGCGCCAACGAGACGCGCACCGCCATCGTGCCGCAAGGCGGCAATACCGGCCTGGTCGGCGGCCAGATCCCATTCGAGAGCGGTAATGAAGTGGTGGTGAGCTTGAGCCGCATGACCCATGTCCGCGACATCGATCTCGACGGCAACACCATGACGGTGGAAGCTGGCCTCGTGCTCGCCAATGCGCAAGCCGTTGCGGCGAGCGCGGGACGCCTATTCCCTTTGAGCTTGGCGTCGGAGGGAAGCTGCCAGGTCGGCGGCGTGCTCGCCACCAATGCCGGCGGCATGGCAGTCCTCGCCTATGGCAGCGCCCGCGACCTCACGTTCGGGCTCGAAGTCGTGCTCCCCGACGGCAGCGTGTGGAACGGGCTGAAACGTCTGCGCAAGGACAATAGCGGCTACGACCTCAAGGATCTGTTCATCGGCTCGGAAGGGACGCTCGGCATCATCACCGCTGCGGTGCTCCGCCTGTTCCCAAGGCCAGCCGCGACGGTGGCGGCATTCGCAGGCCTAGCGCAGCTCGACTCCGCTACTGCATTCTTCTCCCGTGCCTATAGGCTCGCCGGGCCCTCGCTCACCGCGTTCGAGCTGATGCCGCGCATCGGCCTCCATTTCGTCCTGCGTCACGCCGACGGAACGAAGGACCCTCTCAAGGCTCCGCATCATTGGTACGTGCTGTTCGAGCTCTCAAGCCCGCGGGAGGGTGACGACGTCACCGGCCTCGCCGAGACGCTGCTCAGCGAAGGCATCGAGGCAGGCGAGATCGGCGACGCGGTGATCGCGTCTTCGCTCGCGCAGGAGCACGAGCTTTGGCGTCTGCGCGAGCTGATGAGCGAGGTGCAGAAGCACGAAGGCGGCTCGATCAAGCACGACGTCGCCGTGCCGGTCGCCCGCGTGCCTGAGTTCATCGCCCGCGCTAATCAGCTCGTCGAGCTGATGATCCCCGGCGCGCGTCCCGTGCCCTTCGGCCATCTCGGCGACGGCAATATCCACTACAACGTGAGCCAGCCGCCTTTGATGGACCGCGCCGTGTTTCTCGCCAATTGGGAAGCGCTCAATGCCGCGGTGCACGAGATCGTGCTCGACCTTGGCGGATCGATCAGCGCCGAACACGGTATCGGCCGGCTGAAACGCGATCTCCTGCGTCACGCGAAGACGCCGCCAGAGCTTGAGATGATGCGCAAGATCAAGCAGGCCTTCGACCCCAACGGGATTCTCAACCCGGGCAAGCTGCTCTAAAGGACGTGGATCCGGGACAAGCCCGGCCATGACAATCGTTTAGAGCAGCAACTGCGTCTGGAGCGGCTGCTGGATGCCGGGCTCCTCGCGGCGTGAGTCGTTGATCTGCGGATGCATCTCGATCGCCTCGAGAAGATCGTCGGGCGCGGGCTTCAGCAGCGACTGGGCTGCGCCCACCTCGGTTGTCTTGCAATCGAGCCAGGCCTCGAAGTCTTCCCGCCCCAGCACCACCGGCATGCGGTCATGCAGCGGCGTGACCGTTGCGTTGGCGTCGCAGGTGATGATGGCGACCGAGTCGATCTCGTTTCCTTCCCTGTCGCGCCAGCGCTCCCAGATTCCGGCAAAGGCGATCAACCCGCCCTTCCGCGGATGAAGCAGGAAAGGCCGCCGCTTGGCCTTTGGTCCCGTCCACTCATAGAAGCCGTCTGCTGGCACGAGGCAGCGCCGCTCAGCGAAGGCGCGTCGGAACGCGCTCTTGGTGGAGATGCCTTCGCCGCGCGCATTGATCATGGGAGGCCCCGCCTTTGGATCCCTGACGAAGGGCGGCAACAACCCCCAGCGCATCATGCGGAACCGGCGCGTGCCGTCGGGGTCCACGCACACCACGCCGATTTCCTGCGTCGGCGCGATATTGTAGCGAGCCGGGAAATTTGGCGTATCGCGATAGGCGAAGGTGGCGCGCACCGCTTCCGGCGGCGAGGTGAGGCTATATCGTGAGCACATCGGAGGTAAGATTGGGCGCGAGCATCGCCGTGTTCAAGGGCGATACCGTCCTCTTGGTCGAGCGAGCGCGGGCACCATTTCGCGGGCTGTGGAGCCTTCCCGGCGGCAGCATCGAGCCTGGCGAGAGCGCGAGCGAGGCGGCGCTCCGCGAGCTGAAAGAGGAGAGCGGCACTACCGCCAAGATCGAAGGGGTCGTCGAGAACGTCGAGCTTGCCGTGACGGATGATGACGGCAGGCCGCTCACTTGGCGGCTCGCCATGTTCTACGGGCGCTATGCTGGAGGCTCTCTCCAGCCAGGAAGCGACGCCTCAGACGCCAATTGGGTGGCCATCGCAGACCTCGAAAAACTAAGCCTGACCGAGGGGACGGCATCCCTGATCCGTCTTGCCGCGCGCCGGATAAGGGGTTCCAGCGCCTAGCTTTCGCCGCCAAGACGGGTTACTCAGATTCCCATGAAAACCAGGGCGCCCGCGCCTGGCTTGGGAGTGTGCGTGCTCGCCGTCGCGATGCTCGCCTGGACGCCTATTGCCCAAGCGCAATTCTTCTGGTCGCCCTTCTTCCGAGAACAGCCAACGGGGCGGCAAAAGGCGCCACGCCCAGCGAAGCCAAAGCCGCCGGCTGACGATTTGCCGCCGATCGTGCCGAAGGAAAGCTCGATCCCGCCACCGCCTGATGACCGGCCCTATGACGCGAAGCTTCTGCGGCTCGCCGAGATCCTGGGAGCCGTCCACTACCTGCGCGAGCTCTGCGGCGCCCAGGAAGGCCAGCTCTGGCGCGATCAGATGAAGGAGATCGTCAAGAACGAAGGCTCGACCGCCGTACGCCGCGCCAAGCTCGTCAACAGCTTCAATGACGGCTATCGCGGCTATCGCCGCACGTACCGTACCTGCACCTCCTCGGCCGCTCTCGCGATCACCCGCTTCTCCGCCGAGGGCGCACAGATCGCCGCGGCGCTTGCCAAGCCGTCGCATTACGCAAGCCGAGGCTCAACGACAACCGCCACCGATGCCGCGCCAGCGGCTTCAGGTAGCGCGGCGCCAACGCCTGAGGCGAAGCCCGCCGACGCCACCAAGCCCGCGGCCAACCAGACCGACGCGACGCCCGGAACCCAAGCCAGCCAGGGCGAGGCGGCCGCGACCGAGGCAAATCCGGTCGACGGTGCGGAGAAGCCAAAGCGGAAAAAGCGCAAGGCCGCAAAAGCAAAACCAGCCGAACCTGGGCCAAGCATTCCCTTTTTCGGCAGCGGCCGTTAAGCCATTTCGGCTAGGCGCGAGCGAGAAGCGCCGCTCAAGCCCCGATTAACCGTTAGTTCGCCTTTTTCCCCTGTTCGGCGGGCGTCCGTGCCAGTTTTTGGCTTAAGCACAAGGATAGCGAAGAACAGGGAATACTCCGTTGCAGCCGGCAGAGCGTGCAAGAGAGATCGAGGACGACAAGGCTCGGAGCCAAGAAGCTCTGAGATACATCCTCGATGCGTGGGAGGAGGCGCTGCATGACGGCATCGAGCCCGAGATGCTGGCCAACGCCGCGCTGTTCGCAGCCCTTGCCGACCTCATCGCGTCTTACGGCGAGGACGCCGTGGCGAAGATGACGGGCGGACTGTCGCGCCGCATCCAGCATGGCGAGTTCACGCTGAAGCGGAACACACAATAGGGCGTCTAGCCCCAGCCCAGCACCAGCTCATTAAACAGAAGCACGACACCGAAGGCGATCAGCACGCCACCGGCGATGCGGTTGATGAGCTTGAGCCGGCTCTCGGTCAGCCGGTGTCTAATGGTGGCGATCAGCTCGGACAGCCCGAGCCACCACAACAGGCTTCCGCCCATGACCGAGGCGACGAGCAGGAGCGCTTTGAAATAAGTGTCGAAACCGCCGATTAGCGAGCCGAGGCCGCCGATCAGCGCGAGCATGCCGAGGATTGCGCCTGGATTGGAGATGGTGAGGAAGAAGGTCTGCGGGATGATGCCCCAATGATCCCAGAGATGCGATTTCTGTCCCGGCGCGACCATGAGCATGGGCCTGGCGAAGAGGAGGCCAATGCCGAAGACGATGAGCAACGTTCCGCCAAAGAGCTGGATCGGTCCGGAATAGGCGATCATCACGTCTGAGATCGCAGTCATGCTGAAGGCGGCGATGGCAGCGAGCAGCCCGTCGCCGAGCACGGCGCCGAGACCCGCCGCGAGTCCGCCCCAGAATCCCTTGGCTACGGCCCGCTGGATGCAAAGGACATTGACCGGTCCGATGGGCGCCGCTACGAGCAGCCCAACGCCGATGCCGGCTAGCACCAGTTGGATGCCGGACAGGACGATATGCGCGCCGGGCGGCAAGTGCCTATCGCTGCTTGTCGATGCTGACGGAAAGGCACGGCCGCTTCGTGCCAAGCGTTACGGACACGCCGCCGCCGTGCGAAGCTGGCAGAGCGCCTAAGGGAGGTGGGATGACTCGCACGAAATTCGTCATGGCGGCCTTGGCTTCATTG
The DNA here is from genome assembly GCA_963827365.1 of uncultured Alphaproteobacteria bacterium. Taxonomy (GTDB): domain Bacteria; phylum Pseudomonadota; class Alphaproteobacteria; order Rhizobiales; family Methyloligellaceae; genus Methyloceanibacter. The sequence goes on from CAWHAX010000022.1 coordinate 20,598, forward strand.
GTAGCTGGCGCGATTATCGTTGTCTATGCCCAGTGGGGAGACCATAAATTTCCCGCTCTCGCCCAAACCAGCAACCAGCAAATCGCGCAAGGCGCCGAGGTCCAAAAGCCCAAAGCTCCGACCGGGAGCGAGGCGCCGAAATCTGAACAGCCTCCCGCGGCGAAGCCGGAAAGCGAGGCGCCGAAACAGGCCCAGCCTGAGTCCGCAGCGCCGCCGGGCTCGCCGGAAGTGATCTACGATTTCAACCGGCTTCCCGATCCGATCACGGAGACATTGCAGAGCATCGTCGTCGCAGCACAAAGCGGCAATATCGACGATATGCTTCCCGTGCTGGAGGAGAACGAGCTGCCGCCGATGCTGAGTGACAAGGCCGTCGGCGACCCGATCGCCTTCTGGAAGAAGCAGTCAGCCGACGGCAAGGGCCAGGACATTCTCGCCGCGATGCTGAACGTGTTCAGCTCAGGCTTCCTGCGCAAAGGCGAGGGCAAGCAGGCGATGTATATCTGGCCCTATTTCGCCGAGATGGATCTGACCAAGCTCACGCCGGCGCAGGACGTCGATCTCTACCGCATCGTGCCACCGCCTCAAGGCATCGAGATGAAGAAGAGCGGCAAATACACCTATTACCGCGCCGGGATCGGCGCCGACGGCGTCTGGCACTATTTCCTGAAATAGCTCTCAGGCGAGCGGATCGCGCGGCAGCGCTTCGCCGAAGCGCACCGGCTCGCCCGCGGCTTTGCCAAGCTCGCCCTCCCACATGGCGATGCCGCCGCGCACGATGGTGCCGACAGGCCAGCCCGTCACCTTCTGTCCCGCGAACGGCGTCCAGCCGCATTTGCTGCCGACCCAATCATTTTCGATCACCCGCTCGGCCTTGAGGTCGACGATGGTGAGATCGGCGTCATAGCCGACGGCGATGCGGCCCTTGCCGGCGATGCCGAACAGGCGCTGCGGTCCGGCGCTCGTCAGATCGACGAAGCGGGCGAGACTGAGCCGCCCCTTGCTGACGTGATCGAGCATGACCGGCACAAGCGTCTGCACGCCTGGCATGCCTGAGTGCGAGGCCGGATAATTCTGCGCCTTCTCTTTCAAAGTATGCGGCGCGTGATCGGAGCCGAGCACATCGACCACGCCCTGGGTGAGGCCCCACCACAACACGTTCTGATGCGCTACATCGCGAAGCGGCGGGTTCATCTGTGCCTTGGTGCCGAGCCGCCGATAAACCTCGGGCGCGGCGAGAGTCAAATGCTGCGGCGTCACCTCGACGCTCGCCACGTCCTTGTGGAGCGCAAGCAATTGCATCTCCGCCGCCGTCGACACATGCAGCACATGCACGCGTTTTCCCGCTGCCGTGGCGAGCCTGACGAGCTTCACCGTCGCGGCAAGCGCTGCTTCAGGATCACGCCATTCACTGTGGCTTGAAGGATCGCCTTCGCGCTTCAGCGAGGCGCGCTCGCGCAAGCGGGCTTCATCCTCGGCATGGAAGGCGGCGCGGCGCTCGATAAGGGCGAGGATGCGCGACAGCGTCTCCTCATCGTCGACGAGCAGGTCGCCGGTGGAAGAGCCCATGAATACCTTGACGCCGGCAGCGCCTGGGAGCTTCTCCAGCTTCGGCAGCTCCTCGACATTCTCCCGCGTGGCACCGACGAAGAAGGCAAAGTTGCAATGCATGCGCCCGCGCCCGCGCCGGACCTTATCGGCGAGCGCCTCCGCGCTCACCGTCGTGGGTTTGGTGTTCGGCATCTCGAACACAGCGGTGACGCCGCCAAGCACGGCGGACCGGCTGCCGGTTTCGAGGTTTTCCTTATGCTCCAGCCCAGGCTCGCGGAAATGCACCTGGGTATCGATGACGCCAGGAAGGACATGCAGGCCGGTGGCCTCCAAGGTCCTGCCTGCGTTCTGGGCTGAGAGGGTGCCAATCGCAACAATTCGGCCGTCTTTCACTCCGATATCGGCAAGTCCTTCGCCAGAATGATTGACGAGGGTTGCGCCCTTGATGAGGAGATCGAAGGTTTCTGCCAAGATGCGGCTCGCTAGCGCTTGCAGGCTCACGCCCGCTTAAATAAGTCTTGGGCAGCTGGCAAGCGGAACACCGAGATGAGTGACTGCAAGGTAGTGCTGCTTTCCGACCGCGCCGTGCTGCGGGTCACCGGCGAAGCCGCGCGCAACTTTCTGCAAGGGCTGATTACCAACCATATCGACAAGGCGAAGCCGGGCAGCGCCATCCATACCGGACTGCTCACGCCGCAAGGAAAGATTATCGTCGATTTCTTCGTGGTACCGGACGGCGACGGCCTCCTGCTCGAGCTGGCCAGGACGAAATTGGCCGATCTCATCCGGCGGCTTACGGTCTACAAGCTCCGCAGCCAGGTCGCGTTCGCCGAGGAGCCGTCGCTCAGGGTCGCGGTGTCCTGGGGATCGACGCCGCGCCTGCGGGAGGGCGCCGTCGTCTTCGCCGACCCGCGGCTGCCTGATCTCGGGGTCCGCATCCTGCTTCCAGCCAATGCCGATATCAGCGAACTCGGCTGCGCGCTCGCGAGCGAGGATGAGTATCACGCGCGCCGCATTGCGCACGGAGTGCCTGAGGGCGGCCGCGACTACACTTTCGGCGACGCCTTCCCCCATGAGGCGATGTTCGATCAGTTGAACGGCGTCGACTTCAAGAAGGGCTGCTTCGTTGGCCAGGAGGTGGTGTCACGCATGGAGCACCGTGGCACCGCGCGCAAGCGCATCGTCGGCGTGGAGGGGGAGGGGATGTTGCCGCCGTCGGGCACCGAGATCGTGGCGGGCAGCATTCCGATCGGCGCGCTTGGCTCGGTCGCCGGCAACTCTGGGCTCGCGCTTCTGCGTCTAGACCGCGCCGAAGAGGCGAAGGCCGCGGGCACGCCGCTCCGTGCAGGCGAGGTGACTGTCGCCGTCCGCGTTTACGCCTGGGCGCGCTTCAAGACGCCCGCGCCTGCCGCCACATGAGCAAGGCGCAAGCGACGCGTTGCCCTTGGGCGGGCTCCGACCCTCTCTACGTCGCCTATCACGACGTGGAGTGGGGCGTGCCGAAGACCGACGCGCGCGCTCTGTTTGAGAAACTCGTGCTTGAAGGATTTCAGGCGGGGCTTTCCTGGATCACCATCCTGCGCAAGCGCGAAGCCTTCCGCGCAGCCTTCGACAATTTCGATGCCGAGAAGATGGCCAGCTACGGGCAGAGAAAGGTAGCAAGCCTGCTGAAGGACGAAGGCATCATCCGCCACCGCGGCAAGATCGAGGCCGCGATCTCCAATGCCAAGGCCTTCATCGAACTGGAATCGGGGCCTGGCTTCAGCCAATTCTTGTGGGGCTTCGTCGACGGCAAGCCGAAGCAGAATGCCTATAGGCAAATGTCCGACATGCCGGCGGTGACGCCGGAGAGCACGGCAATGGCCAAGGCGCTAAAGAGCAACAGCTTCCGCTTCTGCGGGCCGACAACGCTGCATGCCTTCATGCAGAGCGTCGGCATGGTCAATGACCATCTGACGACCTGCTTCCGTCACGCCGAATGCGCTAAGTTGGGAAAGGCTCAGCCTCGCCCGCGCGGATCCATGCTGCGGGGGTATGTGCGCTCTTCTTGAATCTTTCCGTCGCGCTTCCTGATTCTGACCGAGCCCATGCCGCCGACGGCTTTCTCCAGCACTCCGCCCTTGGTGGCGGCGGCCTTGCTGGCGAACTTCTTCACCACTTCACCAGAGCCCTCTTTCTTGAGTTCCCACTTCTTGGTCTTCTCATTTTGCGAAAGCGAAAAACGCGGAAGCTTTGCCATGCGAATCTCCTAAAGGGGATGTGTTGGACAGTACTCGGCGAGAATCGGCTATTGAATGCCACTATGCGGCGATTTCGTCCATGTTTTCCTGGTGTGGCTGCACAGCTAATCGCTGGGCTCAGGGACAAATGCTCCCATCGATTTGGGAGCAGGAGAGAGTGAACCATGCCTAGCGCGGCACCCATTCCAGAACCACGCGCTTGGCAGCGCATGCTGAGCGGGCGGAGACTTCGATCTGCTGAATCCCTCGCCACTCGATATCGAGATCGAAGACATCGCCCATGGGCTCGCCAGGGTCGCCCGCTGGAACGGCCAGACGACAGGCGATCACGCCTTCTCGGTGGCCGAGCACTGCCTTCTCGTCGAGACTATCGCAGGCGCGCTCTCGCCTGGCCTCGACCGCCGCTATCGCCTCGCCGCATTGATCCACGACGCGCCAGAATACGTCATCGGCGACCTTATTAGCCCGTTCAAGGCTGCGCTCTCGCTCGACTACAAGGAATTCGAGAAGAAACTGCTCGCCGCGATCCATATCCGCTTCGGGCTGCCGCCCGAGCTTCCCGCCGACGTCACCAAACTCATTAAACGTGCTGACAAAATTGCGGCGTATTATGAGTTCGATCTCGCTCGCCGGGTTTTCGGTCGAGGAAGGGCGCCGCTATTTCGGCCAGCCGCGGGGGCTGAAACCAGGCCTCGTGGCCAAGCTTTCGCGGTTGACGCCGTTGCCAGCGTCCGACAGCGAGGCCAAGTTTCTCAAGCGTTTCAACGAGCTTGCTCCATGACGGAGATCGATCAGGGTCTTGCGGAAGGGGATTCGGCCTCCCAGATTTCGCCAATAGGGGGGATTAGGGTCCCGCATATCATGTCGCCAGAAGCCATCTATATCGCGCCGTTGAGCCTGGTCGGTACCACGGTCGAGGACGCTCGCGTGAGCCACCTCGTCACCCTGATCAATGGCGACACCCTGGTGCCCACGCCGCCCTCGATCACGCCAGACCGCCATCTCAGGCTCGGCATGAATGACATCTGCGAGCCGTCCGAGGGCCTCGTTCTTCCTTGCGAGGAGCATGTCGCCGAGCTCGTCCAATTCGCCCTTGATTGGGACCGAAAGGCTCCGCTACTGATTCACTGCTGGGCCGGCATCAGCCGCTCGACCGCGGCGGCTTTCATCACGCTCTGCGCGCTCAATCCTGACGCTGACGAGTTCGGCCTAGCGAGAGCGCTGCGCCGTGCGTCCGCCACCGCCTATCCCAATCGGCGGCTCGTTGCTCTCGGCGATGAGGTGCTCTCTCGCTCCGGTCGCATGATCGCTGCGGTCGAGGACATTGGCCGCGGCGAGTTTGCCGAGGAAGGGCAGGTCTTCTCGCTGTCCGTCCGCGCCGCGGCCTGATCCCATGCCCCAGGCCCTTCGCGCCGCGGAGACGGTCGGCGGCACACAGATCGAGCTTGGGCTCAACGCCGCGATCGTCAGCGTCCGCGATCAGCAGCCGCATATCCTCGTCGTGCGTCCGGGCGAAGTCGGCTCGGGTGAATGGGACGCGCTGCCCTTCGGCACGTTCGCGCCGCGCGAGCACCGCACACTCGAGATCGGCCTCCGCGCCTGGGTGAAGCGGCAGACCGGTCTCGACCTTGGTTATGTCGAGCAGCTTTATACTTTTGGCGACCGCGGGCGGCACGCCGAGCCTAGCGATACGGCATCGCACATTCTCTCCGTCGGTTATCTCGCTCTGACCCGCGGCGCTGGCGAGGAGCTGCTCGGCTCGCATTGGTCGCCCTGGTACGCCTATTTCCCCTGGGAGGACTGGCGGCACGGCAAGCCGGAAATTCTAACAAGCGAGATTGAGCCTCGGCTGAAGGAATGGGCCGAGCGCGCGCCGTCGCCTGACGAGCCAGCGCGTCCGCTGCGCCGCTCCGAGAGGCTGAAAGTGGGCTTCGGCATCGGCGGCGGCTTCGACGAGGAGAAGGTGCTCGAGCGCTACGAGCTTCTCTATGAGGCTGGACTTGTCGCCGAAGCCGCGCGCGACGGCCGCTCCGCCGTGCGCCAATGGCAGAGCCTTCCCGAGCTTGGCAGGCCGATGGCCTTCGACCACCGCCGTATCCTTGCCACCGCCATGGGGCGCCTGCGCGGCAAGCTCAAATACCGCCCCGTCGTGTTCGAGCTGCTGCCGCCGGAATTCACCCTGCTCGATCTACAGAAGACGGTGGAGGCGATCTCCGGCACGCTCCTGCACAAGCAGAACTTCCGCCGTCTCGTCGAGCAGGGCGGGCTGGTCGAGACCACCGGCAATGTCTCGACCGAGACCGGCGGCCGCCCGGCGAAACTCTATCGCTTCCGCCGTGAAGTGGTGCTGGAGCGGCCGGCGCCAGGACTGCGGGTGAAGTCAGGCCGCGCCCTGCCATAGGCAAGTGAACCTTCTTAACAACCACGCGTTTCAACGGAACCAGATGCTTCCCACCAAAGCCACGCCATCAAGCAGCCGCCGGCCTTTTCGAGGATGGTATTGGCTGTTGCTCTTACCTGGCACCGCGGCCCCGATGTTCCTGTCGCAACCAAGTCTTCCCGACAATCGAACGGTTTCGACCAAAACCGGGGCGATCAAGGTCGAGACGGTTGCCAAGGGGCTCGATCGTCCCTGGGGCCTCGCGTTTCTTCCCGACGGAGCGATGCTGGTCACCGAGAAGCCTGGCACGCTCCGCCGCGTGGCGAAGGACGGCACTCTCTCGAAACCGCTCTCCGGCGTGCCGAAGGTGGTTGCCATGGGGCAGGGAGGGCTGCTCGATGTTGCGCTCGATCCCGATTTTTCATCGAACCGCCTCGTCTATCTCACCTATTCCGAGCCAGGCGAGCGCAGAGCCTCGACCGCAGTGGCGCGCGGCAAGCTCGGCGAGAGCGGCCTCGACGATGTCGAGGTGATCTTCCGCCAAGAGCCCAAGGTCGAGGGCGGCAATCATTTCGGCTCGCGTCTTGCCTTTGCCCCCGATGGGACCCTGTTCGTCACGCTTGGCGAGCGCTTCCAGTTCGATCCGGCGCAGGACCTCGCCAGCGACCTCGGCAAAATTGTGCGCATCAATCCCGACGGGTCGATCCCGAAAGACAATCCCTTCGTCGGCAAGGAGAATGCACGTCCCGAAATCTGGTCGTACGGCCACCGCAATCCGCAAGGCGCCGCCATTCATCCCGAGACCGGCAAGCTTTGGGAGACCGAATTCGGTCCGCGGGGCGGTGATGAGCTCAATATTCCCAAGGCTGGGTCCAACTATGGTTGGCCGGTGGTGAGCTGGGGCATGCACTATAACGGCAAGGACATTCCTGACCCGCCGACCCATCCCGAGTTTGCCGACGCCATCTATCACTGGGACCCGGTGATCTCGCCCTCAGGCATCGCCTTCTATACCGCCGACGCCATCCCGGCCTGGAAGGGCAACCTCCTCATCGCCGGCCTATCGGAGCAAGCGATCGTGAGGCTCACCCTCGACGGCGAGAAAGTCACCGGAGAGGAGCGGATTCCCCTAGGCGCCCGCATCCGCGACGTCCAACAGGCTCCAGATGGCTCGGTCTATGCCCTGACTGACGAGGGTGACGGCAAGGTCCTGCGGCTTACGCTCGAAAATTCGCCCAAATGACGCGCCAGTCGTAAGATTGGCTTCCCGCGGGGGCCAAGCACCCCGCGGGCCATAGTCATGCCGGAGAGAAGGAGCGGCGGCCACGAGCCCTGCCTCGTCATACAAGCCCCTCATCGCGCTGACCGGCGCCACCGGCTTCATCGGCCAGCATCTGTTGCGCGAGCTGCCGAAGCGCGGCTATCGGCTCCGCGTGCTGCTGCGGCGGCCAAGCGCTGCGCCGATCGAATGCGCAAGCGCGCTGATCGGCGATCTCGCCCGTCCGCACAACATGTCGGAGGCGCTCGCCGAGGCCGATGCTGTGATCCATTCCGCAGGCGTGGCGCATACCATGTCCGGCGTGCCGGAGGACGACTACCGCCTGCTGAACACCGAAGCCACCATCAAGCTCGCCCGCGCGGCGGAACGTGCTGGCGTGCGCCGCTTCGTGTTCCTCTCCTCGATCCGCGCGCAATCGGGATCCACCGCGGATAGCGTGCTGCATGAGGCCTTGGAGCCTCGCCCGACCGACGCCTATGGCAGGTCGAAGCTCGCTGCCGAACAGGGCCTGGCCGAGACCAATCTCGATTGGGTGGCGCTCAGGCTCGTCCTCGTGTACGGCCCCGGCGTGCAGGGCAACATGGCGCGGCTCGCCGACCTTGCCCGCTCGCCCTATCCGCTGCCGCTCGCAAGCCTCAAGGCGAAGCGCTCGCTGCTCTCGCTCGATAATCTGGTCGAGGCCGTGGCCAAAGTCCTCGATGCGCCGGCCGAGCTCAAGCGACCCTTCATCGTCGCCGATCCGGAAGCCTTGACTATCGGCGAGATGATCATGGCCATGCGCCACGGTCTCGGCCGCCGCGGCGGACTCTTCCCGGTGCCAAGCCCGGTGCTGAAAGCAGCACTGCAAGCCCTTGGTCATGCGGAGACCTACCGGCTGTTTGCAGGGTCGCTCGTCGCCGACAGCTCTGCGCTTGGTCAGGTCAATTGGCAGCCGGCTATGAGCACCCGCGATGCGCTTGCGGTCCTCATGCAAAGGCCAAAGGACCGGAACGCCGCATGAGCTTGACACGGCCGCTCCCGGGCCGCGCGTTTCTGCAAGGGGCCACGGCCCTTGCCGTGCTATCGAGTGTCGCAAGCGGCGCGACCAGGCGCAATCTCGCAACGGGCAAAGAGGGCATGGGCAAGGACATCGTGATGCTGCACGGCGCGTCGGCCGGCGGCTGGTGCTTCGACAAATTCCGGGAAGTGTTCGAGGGCGAGGGCTGGGCGGTGCACACGCCCGACCTGATCGGGCACGGCAGGGAAAAGGACGGAGCCGACCAGAAGCTTGTCGGCGTCGGCCTCGCCGAGTATCGCGCCGAGTTCGCCGCAGCCTTGAGCGCGCTTCCGCCACAGCCGGTCATCCTCGGCCATTCCATGGGCGCCGTGCTCGCCCAGCAGCTTGCCGCGTCGGGTCTCGGCCGCGCGCTCATTCTGGTGAGCCCGGCGCTGTGCGCCGGCATCCTGCCGTCGAGCGACAGCGAGAAGGACCTGTCGCAAAGCCTGATGGGCATCCCGTCCTTCTGGAAGACGGTGATTAACCCAGACTTTGACCTTGCCGGCTTCTACTCGCTGAACCGCGTGCCCAAAGATGAGCAGCGCGGGGTGTTCGACAAATTCGGCCCTGAATTGGGCCTTGCCTATTTCGAGATGTTCTTCTGGATGCTCGATAAAGTGAAGGCGGCTGCCGTGGATACCAGCGCGGTGCGCTGCCCCGTGCTCTGCCTTTCCGGCACAGATGACAATCTTGTGTCGCTTGCCACTGCCCGCGCCACAGCCTTGCCATATCGCGATGCGCAATTCTGGGAGGAGGCCGGGCACGGGCACATGATTCTGGTCGAGCCCGGTGCCGAAGATATCGCGCGGCATATTGCCGCCTGGATTCCACCCTGAGCCTTACGACTTTCCGCCTTGAGTTCCCTCCGTAACGATCCTCACTAATGCCGATCATCTCCGTCAAAGACCTCTCCAAGACCTATGCCTCGGCCTACGAGGCGCTCAAGCACGTCAATCTGGAGATCAGGAAGGGCGAGATCTTCGCGCTGCTCGGACCGAACGGCGCCGGCAAGACGACGCTGATCAACATCATCTGCGGCATCGTCACGCCGTCATCTGGTGGGGTCCTGGTCGGCGGCCACGACATCCTCACCGACTATCGCGCCACGCGCTCGATGATCGGGCTCGTGCCGCAGGAGCTCACCGCCGACGCCTTCGAGACGGTGTGGGCCACGGTTTCCTTCAGCCGCGGCCTGTTCGGCAAGGAGGACAATCCCACCTATATCGAGAAGATATTGAAGGAGCTCTCTCTATGGGACCGGCGCGACAGCAAGATCATGACGCTGTCCGGCGGCATGAAGCGCCGCGTGCTCATCGCCAAGGCGCTGTCGCACGAGCCGGAAGTTCTGTTCCTCGATGAGCCGACCGCCGGCGTTGACGTCGAGCTTCGCCAAGACATGTGGCAGGTGGTGCGCGACCTACGCGCCTCCGGCGTCACCATCATCCTCACCACCCATTACATCGAGGAAGCCGAGGACATGGCCGACCGCATCGGCGTGATCTCCAAGGGCGAGATCATTCTCGTCGAGAACAAGGCCGAGCTCATGCATAAGCTCGGCAAGAAGCAGCTCACCTTGCAGCTGCATCAGCAGCTCGATGCGCTTCCTGCCGAGCTCGCCCGCCACAAGCTCGCGCTCGTGTCTGATGGGCACGAGCTGGTCTACACCTACGATTCCCAAGGGGAGCGCACCGGCATCACCGGACTGTTGCAGGACCTGACCCAGGCCGGCGTCAGGTTCAAGGATCTGCAAACTACGCAAAGCTCGCTCGAAGATATCTTCGTCGATTTGGTGAGGCAGCGAAAATGAACCTGCCTGCGATCCGCGCGATCTACAAATTCGAGATGGCGCGCTGGCGGCGCACGCTGTGGCAGAGCGTCGTCTCGCCGGTAGTCTCGACCTCGCTCTATTTCGTGGTGTTCGGCTCGGCCATCGGCTCGCGCATCGCCGAGATCGACGGCGTTTCTTACGGCGCCTTCATCGTGCCCGGGCTGATCATGCTGATGCTGCTGACCCAGAGCGTGATGAACGCATCCTTCGGCATCTATTTCCCGCGCTTTGCCGGCACCATCTACGAGGTCCTGTCGGCGCCGATCTCCTATCTCGAGATCGTCATCGGCTATGTCGGGGCGGCGGCGACCAAGTCCATCATCATCGGCCTGATCATTCTTGCCACAGCCTTCTTCTTCGTGCCGCTTCGCATTGAGCATCCGCTGTTCATGCTGCTGTTCCTGGTGCTCACGGCGGTGACCTTCAGCCTGTTCGGCTTCGTGCTCGGCATCTGGGCCGACGGCTTCGAGCGCTTACAGATCGTGCCGCTGCTCATCATCACGCCGCTGACCTTCCTCGGCGGCACGTTCTACTCGATCCACGTGCTGCCGCCCTTCTGGCAGAAGGTGACGCTGTTCAATCCCGTGGTCTATCTGGTGAGCGGCTTTCGCTGGAGCTTCTTCGGTATGGCCGATGTCAGCGTGGCCGTGAGCCTTGTCATGACTTTGCTTTTTCTCGTGATCTGCCTCGCCGTGGTGTGGTGGATCTTCAAGACCGGCTACCGGCTGAAGAGTTAGGCGATCATTTGACCAGCACCGCGAGCCATCCATCCAAAGAGCGCAAGCGGCCAGAGCTGGACCGTTCCATCGGCCCAGTACAGCTTGCCTTATACGGGCTCGGCAGCATGCTCGGCGCCGGCATCTACGGGCTGATCGGGCAGGCTGCGGGCCAAGTGGGCAATGCTGTCTGGCTCGCTTTCGTGGTGGCGCTCGTTGCGGCGCTGCTCACCGCGCTCTCCTACGCTTCGCTTGGCTCACGTTACCCCCGCGCCGCCGGCGCGGCCTATGTCACCGAGCGCGCCTTCGGCCTGCCGCTTCTGAGCTTCGTGGTCGGGCTTGCGCTGGTCTGCTCAGGACTTACCTCGGTCGCCACGCAGTCCCGCGTATTCGCCGCCAACATCGCTGTGCTCTTCAATCTTGAGAGCATTCCGCTGTGGTGGCTCGCGCTCGGCTTCCTGCTCGTGCTCGCCGGCATCGTGTTTCGCGGCATTCGCGAATCGATGTGGGTCAACGTGCTGTGCACTCTGGTCGAGGCGTCAGGGCTCATCCTCGTCGTTGCCGTCGGGCTCTCTTACTGGGGGAGCGTCGACCTGCTGGAGATGCCGCCCGCGGCCGTCGACCAGGGCGAATGGCTGATCCTGATGCAAGGCGCGGTGCTCACCTTCTTCGCCTTTATTGGCTTTGAGGACACGCTCAACGTCGCCGAGGAATGTCGCGACCCGCAGCGCACCATCCCGCTCGGCCTCGTGCTCGCCATGAGCATGGCGGCGGTGCTCTACATCGCCATCGCGGTCACCGCGGTGTCGGTCGTGCCGTGGGCCGAGCTTGCCGCGGCACCTGGCCCCATCACCGAGGTGGTCCGCCGCGCGGCGCCCCTCATCCCGCCCATCGTGTTCACCGGCATCACGCTCTTTGCCGTGGCCAACACCGCGCTCGTCAATTACGTCACGGCCTCGCGCCTGATCTACGGCATGTCGCATCAGGGCCTGCTGCCCCTCCGCTTCGGCGACGTTCACGCCAAGCGGCGCACGCCACATATCGCCATCCTCGCGCTCTTCCTCGTCGCCATGCCGCTCGCCCTGTTCGGCACCATCGCCGAGCTCGCCGCGGCGACCGTGCTTCTTCTGCTGCTCGTCTTCGCCGTGGTGAATGCAGCGCTCTTCGTGCTGAAGCGCCGAAAAGGCGAGAAGCACGGCTATTTCGAGATCCCACTCGCCGTCCCGGCGCTCGGCGCGCTGGTCTGCCTTGCTCTGGTGGTGGTGCGCGTCGGCACGGGAGATTGGCGCGCGCCTGCAATCGCCGGGGTTCTGTTGCTCGGCGCGGTGCTGATCTACGCAGCTGTCAGGCCGAAGGTGGCGCCCGCAGCCCCTTCGCCGTGATAGTCTGCGCTATTGGCGCTAAGCACCCTGGAGCTTCCCCGAATGGATGAAGGCACGATCGACCGCGAAGCCATGGGGCGTCTTGCCAAGGCCCTGGTCTTCATTTGCGGTGCCGATCATCCGACTACCGTCGCGCTCAGGACCGCCGCTGAGAGTGGCTCTGCGCGCGATATCAAGGCCGCCCGCGCCGCTTTCCTGAAATTGAAGCCAGGCGAGCGCAAGGCCGCTTTCGCTATGCTCGAGGGCTGATTTCAGCCTGCAACAGCTTGTCGCACTGAGATTATTTTCCACCTTCACGATCTGCCGATGCCCCTTTGAAGCCCTGCGTCGATCTCCTATACTCTAAATGAGAATAGGGGGACCGGCCTTGCGCCGGATGTTTTAACGCCCCATATATGCTCACTCTGAGCATTATAGAGTAGAGTCACGGGAGTAGGGCTATGACGCAGATTTCAGCCGTATCGAGCGGCAAGGTTCTTAAGCCGGCGCGGGAGCTGATCCCGGCGACGCTGCCCGATCTCGCCTATACGCCACAGGTGGCGCGTGAGACTGCCCATCTCTATGAGCGTATATCCCGCGTGATCCCGCCCATCGAGTGGCCGGGCTTTGCCCCTTACATCAAGGCAATCAACGAGCTGAAGCGCTCGCGGAACGCCGTGGTCCTCGCCCACAATTACATGACGCCGGAGATCTTCCATTGCGTTGCCGATGTCGTCGGCGACTCGCTTCAGCTTGCCCGCGAGGCGGCCAAGAGTGATGCCGACATCATCGTGCAGGGTGGCGTGCATTTCATGGCCGAGACCTCGAAGCTGCTCAACCCCGACAAGATGGTGCTGATCCCTGACAGCCGCGCCGGCTGCTCGCTCGCCAGCTCTATCACCGGCGCCGACGTGCGCGCGTTGCGCGAGGCCTATCCCGGCGTGCCGGTCGTGACCTACGTCAACACCTCAGCCGAGGTGAAGGCCGAGTCCGACATCACCTGCACCTCGTCGAACGCCGTGCGCGTGGTCGAGTCGCTTGGCGCCAAGCGCGTCATCATGATTCCTGACGAGTATTTGGCGAAGTGGGTTGCGACCCAGACATCCGTCGAGATCATCACCTGGAAGGGCCATTGCGAAGTGCATGAGCGCTTCACCGGCGAGGAGCTCCGCGCCTATCGCGAGGCCGATCCAGGCGTGAAGATCATCGCCCACCCCGAATGCGCGCCTGACGTGATCGCCGAGGCCGATTTCACCGGCTCGACCAGCGGCATGATCAAATGGGTGAACGACAATCAACCGAGCAAGGTTCTGCTCGTGACGGAATGCTCGATGAGCGACAACGTCGCGGTCGAGGCGCCGAAGGTCGACTTCGTGCGTCCCTGCAACCTCTGCCCGCATATGAAGCGGATCACGCTGCCGAAGATCCTTGAGTCCCTCGTCATTCTGAAAGAGGAGGTGACTGTCGATCCGGCGGTCGCCGGCCCGGCCCGCGCCGCGGTCGAGCGCATGATCAATCTCAGCCACTAGCCCCCCGGGCGGAGCGTGCAATGTTGCGTAAAGACAGACCGGCTCTAGGCGTTCCGCGCCGGGCGGAAAGCGGCGGCATCGTCATTGTCGGCGCGGGGCTTGCCGGCCTCTTCACCGCGCTCAAGCTCGCGCCGATGCCAGTGACCGTCATCTCGGTCTCGCCCTTCGGCCAGGGTGGATCGAGCGTCTGGGCGCAAGCCGGCATCGCCGCAGCCCTCTCCGAAGGTGACAGTCCGGAGGCGCATGCAGCCGACACTATTCGCGCCGGCGCAGGCATTGTCGATGAAGAGATCGCCATGCTGCTCGCCGGCGAGGCGCGCAGTCGCATCGAGGATCTGCTCCGCTACGGCGTGCCCTTCGACAAGGACCTCGAAGGTCATCTCGACCTTGCCCAGGAAGCCGCCCACGGCGCTCGCCGCATCCTGCACGTGAAGGGCGATACTGCCGGCCGCTCCATCATGGCGGCTCTGACCGCGGCGGCACGCGCCACGCCCTCGATCCAAGTGCTGGAAGGCTGGGGCGCCCGCGAGCTCATCATCCGCGACGGTCAGATCGCCGGCATAGAGCTTGCGCGCTCCGGCGCATCACCCGCCACGCCGAGCCTGGTGCTCGACGCTTCCGCCGTGGTGCTCGCTACCGGCGGCTCAGGCCAGCTCTACGCCATCACCACCAACCCACGCGAATCCCGCGGCGAAGGCATTGCCATCGCTGCGCGCGCCGGCGCCACCATCGCCGATGCCGAATTCGTGCAGTTTCATCCGACCGCCATCAATATCGGCCGCGATCCAGCACCGCTCGCCACGGAGTCGCTGCGCGGCGAAGGCGCGGTGCTGATCAACGGCCGCGGCGAGCGCTTCATGCGTGCGCTGCATCCCGATGCCGAGCTTGGTCCGCGCGATATCGTCGCCCTCGGCGTCTATTGCGAAGTGATGAGCGGCCGCGGCGCCTTCCTCGATTGCCGCAAGATCGGGCCCGAATTTCCCGAGTGCTTTCCCACTGTATTCGCCGCCTGCCAGTCGGCAGGCATCGATCCGCGCAGCGAGACGATCCCGGTTGCTCCAGCGGCGCATTACCACATGGGTGGCGTCTACACCGATGCGAACGGGCGCGCCACCATCGAAGGCCTATGGGCCTGCGGCGAGGTTGCTTCGACCGGGGCGCATGGCGCAAACCGGCTTGCCTCCAATTCACTGCTCGAGGCTGTTGTATTCGGAGCCCGCGTGGCGCATGACATCGCCGAGCGGATGCCTTCGGTAGAGGCGCTCAAGCTCGACGTTCCGGCGACGCCGGTCGCCGGCATGAGCCCCGATTCGCAAGGCCTGCAGGCGCTTCGCCGCACCATGACCGCCAACGCCGGCGTCATTCGCGACGACGCTTCGCTGCGTTCGGCGCTCGGCATGATCGCGACCCTGGAGCGGAGCGGCGCCTCTGACCCGCGCCTCGGCAACATGCTCACAACCGCCAAGCTGATCGCCACCACCGCGCTGATGCGCAAGGAGAGCCGCGGCGCGCATTTCCGCAGCGACTACCCTGAGGCTAACCCGGTCCTTGCGCATCGCAGCTTGTTGACGCTGGAGGAAGCCGAGACGATTGCCAAGGAGGCTGTGAGCGGGCGTCAGCGGGCCCAGCGTTGGGCCGCACCTCTCGGTGCATGACTAAGCTCGAATTGCCGCCTTTCCTCGTCCATCGCGCGGTCGCCGCTGCGCTGGAAGAGGACCTCGGTCAGGCCGGCGACATCACCACCGATCCCATCATTCCGGTTGACACCACCGCCGCGGCCGAGATCGTCGCGCGCAACCCAGGCGTGATCGCAGGGCAAGATCTCGCTGCGGCAAGCTTCAAGGCGCTCGACCCTGACGCGGAGTTCGTTGCCGATGTCGCCGACGGCGGCAAGGTCGGCGTCGCAACGCGGATCGCACATGTGAAAGGGAAGGCGAGGGCGCTGCTCACGGCCGAGCGCACCGCTCTCAACTTTCTTGGGCATTTAAGCGGGATCGCGACGCTCACCGCCGCCTATGTCGCTGCCGTCGAAGGCACAAGAGCGCGGATCGCCTGCACTCGAAAGACGACGCCTGGCCTGCGCGCCTTCGAGAAATATGCTGTGCGCGCAGGTGGTGGCGTCAACCACCGCTTCGGCCTCTATGACGCTGTGCTGGTGAAGGACAATCACATCGCCGCCGCCGGCGGGCTGCCTCATGCGCTCGAGCGATTGCGCGTGCGGAGCGGCCATCTCGTGAAGGTCGAAGTCGAGGTCGACACGCTTCCTCAGCTCGAAGAGGCGCTGCGCTTCCCCATCGATGCGGTGCTGCTCGACAATATGGATATCGCCACGCTGAAGAAGGCCGTGGCGCTCGCCCATGGACGCGTACTAACCGAGGCGTCGGGCGGCGTGAATTTGCAGACGGTGAGGCAGATTGCGGAGACCGGCGTCGACTTGATTTCAGTCGGAGCGCTTACTCACTCGGCGTCGCGCCTAGACTTAGCGCTGGAGTGGCGCTGATCGGAGTGGCAGCAGGGTTGGAGGAGGCAAGCGAGAACGCACCCGTATTCACCTTCGAGGTGCTTGGCGCAGGCGCGGCCGAGGCTTCCTCGACGATATACGCCTTCTCGTTGCGCTTCTTGTAGAAGATATGGCGCCCGATCGAGTCGATCTTATTCATGGCGCTCTTCCAATGCGGGCTCACATAATCCGCATGGTAGAAGGTCGAATAGCCGATCTCAGGCAGCCAGACCTCGCCTGAGGTAATTTGCCGGGCAAGCTTCTGGGCGAGCGCCCAATGCAAGTCGTTCTTCGGCGTGTCGGTCTTGCCGTCACAGGCGAAGGAGAACTGGCAGCCTGGCGCCATCTGGCCCTGATAGACCACGCCGCAGATGGTTTCCGGGAATTGCGGGCTGCGAACGCGGTTCAGGATCACTTGGCCGACCGCGATCTGGCCCGGTAGGGGCTCGCCGCGAGCCTCGAAATAGATTGCCGTGGCGAGGCAGCGCCGCTCGCGCTCCTCGAACTCGGCCTGGCTCTCGCCCTTATATTTGAAATTCAGGCCGGTCTGCGAAGGCTGGTAGGCAATTGCCTGGGCCGCGGGGGCGCCACCGGCAATGGCGGGCGCCAATTGGAGATTGCCCGAGGCGAATTCGGTGAACATCGAGACGCCGCGCCCTAAATCGCCGCGGTCCGGAGCGCCACGGAGCGCTACTTCGGTGACCGTCGCATTTAGGCGATCGGACTTTGTCGACCGAATCAGCTCGCTCCGCAAATCGAGGCCCTTGGCAGCAATATCGCCGCCGGACACGCTGGCGGTGATGAACTGCTTGTCGGCGTATGTCGTTGTTTTTACTACGAGATATTGGTCGGCACGGGGGCCTTTGCCCTCGGTGCGGAAGAGGGAGGCGGCGGCCTTCGGCAAGGGTTGAGGCTCGGTGGCGCCGGCGTCGCGCGACAGCGCGTGGACCGAGCCGTTACCCGAAAACAGAAGCTCCATCCGGTAGGCAAGCTGGTTGCCCGGAATGGAAGCATAACCCAAACCTATAAGCGGGAGCGGCGCGAGCGCAGCTGCTACGTGCCACAAGCGTCGGCCCAATGGTCCCTCCCGGGGATAGTCCCCGTTTTTCGCGAAAATGGCGCTCGTGCCCTTGAGCTACACTTCGCGAGCCTTCGACGGCGCCACTTCTCGGGCGCACTCAAGGCTTTGTCCCCAACTGGAAACCAGCCAAATGGTGGGAAAAACAATGACTTAAGTCTTCTTGTCCCCACCGGTTTGCCCGGAGTCCCATCTCATTGGCAGTTATGCTGCTTTATCATTTAGGACAAATTATGGTGAATGGGAAGTCCTAACGGCTTTTGGGAACATGGTTAACGAGGCCTTTCATTGAGCCTCAAATGCGCCTGGGCGGCAGCGAGCCGCGCCACAGGCACCCGGTAGGGGGAGCAGGAAACGTAGTCGAGGTTGATGTCCTCGCAAAATCGGATGGTCTCCGGGTCGCCACCATGCTCGCCGCAGATGCCGATCTTGAGATCCGGATGCGACCGGCGCCCGCGCTCGACGGCGATCCACATTAGCTCGCCGACGGCGGGGTCTAGCGTCACGAAGGGGTCGTGCTGGATGATTCCCTTCTCGGTGTATTCGCCGAGGAAGCGGCCTGCATCGTCGCGGGAGAGCCCGAACGTGGTCTGGGTCAAATCGTTGGTGCCGAAAGAGAAGAAGTCGGCGCTCTGGCCGATCTCGCCGGCGTTGATGCAGGCGCGGGGAAGCTCGACCATGGTGCCGACCGAATAAGTCAACGTCACCCCTTGCTCCTTTTCGATCGCACGAGCCATGCTGTCGATGCGGTTCTTGACGAGGTCAAGCTCGGCCTTGGCGGTGACGAGCGGCACCATAATCTCAGGCTTGACGCTGGTGCGGAGGGTGCGGCCTGCTTCCAGCGCCGCCTCGAAGATTGCGCGGGCCTGCATCTCCGCGATCTCGGGGAAGCTCACGAGAAGGCGCGATCCCCGATGGCCAAGCATCGGGTTGAACTCGCGCAAGCCTGAGACCCGGCGCTTCAATCTGGTGGCGCTGACCCCCATAGCGGTGGCCACCTCTTTGATTGCCGCTTCGTCATGCGGCAGGAATTCATGCAAGGGCGGATCGAGCAGGCGGATGGTCACCGGCTGGCCGGCCATGATCTCGAACAGCTCGATGAAATCCTGGCGCTGCATCGGCAGGAGCTTGGCGAGTGCCGCCCGCCGCCCCTCGGTGTCGTCGGCGAGGATCATCTCGCGCATCGGCACGATGCGTCCCTCCTCGAAGAACATATGCTCGGTGCGGCAGAGCCCGATGCCGTCGGCGCCGAAGGCGAGGGACTGGCGCGCATCGACCGGTGTGTCGGCATTGGCGCGCACCTTCATGCGGCGAAAGGAATCTGCCCAGCCCATCAGCGTGACGAAGTCTGAGGACAGCGCGGGCTCGCGCATCGGCACGCGGCCCTTGATGATCTGCCCCGTCGAGCCGTCGATAGTAACGATCTCGCCTTTGCTCAGGATCTCGTTGCCGGAGGCGAGCGTCTCGCGCTCAAGGTCGATCTGCACCGACGCGGCGCCGACCACGCATGGCCGCCCCATGCCGCGCGCCACCACAGCGGCATGGCTCGTCATGCCGCCGCGAGTGGTTATGACGCCAGCCGAGGCATGCATGCCTTGCACGTCCTCGGGCGAGGTCTCGACCCGCGCCAGGATCAGCGTGTGGCCTTGCGCCTTGAGATGAACGGCCTCGTCGGCGTCGAACACGAGCTCGCCAGAGGCGGCGCCGGGAGAGGCCGGCAGACCCTTGCCGATGACGAGCTTCGGTGTCTCGGGATCGAGCGTCGGATGCAGAAGCTGATCGAGCTGGGCGGCGTCGATGCCGAGCACCGCCTCTTTCTCGGTGATCAGACCTTCCGACGCCATGTCGACGGCGATCTTCAAGGCTGCCTGCATGCTCCGCTTACCGGACCGGCTTTGCAGCACCCAAAGCTTGCCTTCCTCGACCGTGAACTCGATGTCCTGGATGTCGCGGAAATGCGCTTCGAGCTTGGCGCAGGCTGCTCTCAGATCGGCGAACACGTCTGGCATCAGCCCCTCGAGCGAAGCTCGCTTGTCGCCGGTTGCCTGCCGCGATGCCTCGGTCAGGGACTGCGGCGTACGGAGCCCCGCGACCACGTCCTCGCCTTGCGCATTGACCAGATACTCGCCGTAGAGTTCGTTGGCGCCGGTTGAGGGATTGCGCGTGAACACGACGCCGGTGGCGCTGCGCTCGCCCATATTGCCGAACACCATGGCCTGCACGGTGACCGCCGTGCCCCAATCGTCGGGAATGTCGTGCAGCCGCCGATAGGCGATGGCGCGCGCGTTGTGCCAGGAGCCGAACACGGCCGCGATCGCGCCCCAAAGCTGCACGTGCAGATCGTGCGGGAAGGGCTGGCCAAGCTCCTGCTCGACAATCGCCTTGAAGCGCTCGATCACCTCCGCCCAATGCTCGGCCTTGAGCTCGGTGTCGAGCTCGAAGCCTTTCAGACTTTTGTAATTCTCGAGCGCCTCTTCGAACAGGTCGTGGTCGATGCCGAGTACCACGTCGGCATACATCTGGATGAAGCGGCGATAGGTGTCGTAGGCGAATCTGCGGTCGGAGGACCGGCGCGCCAGCCCCTCGACCGTCTGGTCGTTGAGTCCGAGATTGAGTACCGTGTCCATCATGCCAGGCATCGAGGCGCGCGAACCTGAGCGCACCGACACCAGCAGCGGATTGTCGACATCGCCGAAGCGCGCGCCTGCGACCTTGCCGACGACGTCGAGCGCCGCACTCACCATCGGCAGCAATGCCTTGGGCAGCGTCTTGTCCGCCTGGTAGTAGGCGGCGCAGACCTCGGACGAGATGGTGAGCCCAGGCGGCACGCGGAGCCCCAGCCGAGACATCTCCGCGAGATAGGCGCCCTTGCCGCCGAGCAGGTCGCGCTGCGCGGCATCGCCCTCGGCGCGGCCTGCGCCGAAGGTGAAGACCCAATGGGGCGAAGCGTCTTTGGCCTTGGCGGCCTGTTTCATCGCGCGTTCCATCCTGAGCCGCTCCTTTTAGCGGCCTGCTCTGCCAGATACAAACGGAGGGGAGGGGAGATGGTTAGTCCCGCACCGGCCTTTGGTCCTTGAGCCGGCGATGATGAATGAAATCGCCGCTCTCGATCGGCCGCCGCCGCGCCTTTGAGTCTCCCATCTCGTAGGACCAGGCATCGACCGTGCGTCCCCGCTCCAGCCGCACCTTGACGGGCACGCGGCGGAAGGCATTGCCGGGCTCTGCCGTCCCTTCATAGTGGTCGAGCTCGGCGAGGAGGCGCGCAGCGTTCTTGAGCGAGAACACTTCGCCGATGACATGAGTCCTCACGCCGGCATCGAACTTTGCTCCGGGGTACCAGCCGAAATCGTAGAGGAGGCCGGGCGTCGACCCCTTGCCGATGTGCTTCGCTTGAGTGCTGAGGCGCTTGGCCAAAGGATGAGGAAACTCAGATCGCAGGGTCCCGTAGACGAAGAGATATTCGGTCATCGAGTTATTCCGGTAGCTTAACCCGCGCCCATGAGTTCCCGAAGGGATTGAAGGACAAGTGGCAGTCTAAGGCTCGAAGGCATTGGCCGTCCTGTGCGCCGCTGAAGATGAAAATAAAATCGCCGCTCTCGATGGGACGCCTGGCTGCGGGAAGCTCGATCGCCTCGTAAGTCCACGCCTCGCGGCCCCACGCTGAGCCTGACCTTGATGACCACCGGCGAAACCGTTTATTGGCTCAGGGATCGCCTCGTAGTCGTCGAGCTGGGCCATCAGCGCTCGGCACCCCAGTGCAATGACTCGCCGATGACCCTGTCCTTACGTCATCGTTGAACACAGCCCCTGGATACCAGCCGAGATCGTAAAGCACGCCCGGCGCGGATCCCTGCAGATGAAGATTGCCTGGGATTTGAGTTTGACGGCGAGCGGATTGGGATATTCAACCGCACGTGCCGTAGACGAAGAGTGCGGGCAGGCGAAAGGAGTGAGCCATCCTCATCCAGTTCCCAGAAGGGATTGAAGGCGACCTCCCATACATGCCCGTCTGGGTCGGCGAAATAGCCGTTATAGCCTCCCCAGAATGTCTTGGTCGCTGGCTTCAGAACGCGTGCGCCAGAGGCTTCAGCCCGCGCCATCATGACATCGACCGCATCTTCGCTCGGCAACGTTCTGCGCGACCACGATGCCGCCATTGCCGGTCCAGACGTCCGCGGCTTGCGCATCGTCCCTTTGCTCATCGCGTCCCCACAAAGCGAGCACGACCGGTCCAGCCTGGAAGAAGCTAACGCTTTCCTGGCTCGCGTCTTCGACTTGACGAAGCCGAGCTGCTCGTAGAAGGCAGTCGACTTGGCGATATCGGCGACGCCGAGCGTGATCAGGCTGAGGTGGGCAGGCACGATGCGCACGCCTCGATCTTGGAGAAATCGGCGACGGTCAGCGTCGTGGCGCGAATGCGGTTGAGCAACCGCAGCCGGTTCTCGCGGAGCGGGGATCGTCGGTGTTGACCGTGACAATGTCGAAGAAGGCATCGACCGGCGCGCGGAGCTTCGCCATCGCCGCCATCGCCGCCTCGAAATCTTCGTTTGCGACCGCGGCGGCAGCAGCGCGCTCGACCTCATCGACGGTCTTGGCCAGCGCCTTTTCCTCGGGCTGTTTCAACAGGCTCGCATCGGGCGGCTGATCGTAGCTGCAAGAAGCCTTCTTCTCCTCGATGCGCAGGATGTTGATGGCGCGCTTGGTGCCGGTGAGGAGATGCTCGCCGTCCTCGGTGTCCAGGAAACTGCCAAGCGCCTCGACCCGGCGCACGATCATAAAGAGGTCGTCGCCTCCAAGCGCAAACACGGCATCGACAAGATCGTGCCGCGCGCCCTGGTCGCGCAGATGCACCTTCAGCCGGTCGGCGAAGAAGGCGAGCAGGCTCTGTTGTGTCTCGCCGCCCCCCGGAATGTTCTTCCACTTCATCAGCGCGGCGCGGGTAACGTCGTTCAGCGGCAAGCGAAGGTCGTTTTCCAGCACGATACGGATCACGCCGAGCGCGGCGCGGCGAAGCGCGTAAGGGTCCTTCGAGCCGGTCGGCTTCTCGTCGATGGTCCAGAAGCCAACCAGCATGTCGAGCTTGTCGGCGAGCGCCACCGCAACTGCCACCTTCTCGCGCGGCACATCATCCGATGGTCCCACCGGCTTGTAATGAGCGCCGATCGCGTCGGCGACCGCCTCGTCTTCCTCCTGGTCGAGCGCGTAATAGCGGCCCATCACGCCTTGCAGCTCGGGAAACTCGCCGACCATATCGCTGGTGAGATCGGCCTTTGCCAGGATCGCCGCGCGCTCGGCAAGGTCAGGATCGGCGCGGACCAGCTTGGCGATCTCGCGGGCAAGCACGCGCACCCGCTGCACCCGCTCATATTGCGTGCCGAGCTTCTCGTGGAAGACGATCTCCCTGAGCTTCGGCACGCGCTCTTCGAGCATCACATTGCGGTCGTGGTCGAAGAAGAATTTGGCGTCGGAGAGCCGCGCTGCGATCACCCGCTCATTGCCGGCGACGATGGCCTTGCCGCGATCCTTTGCCTCGAGGTTCGCGACCAAGATGAAGCGGTTGGCGAGATGCTCGCCACGCCGCAGCGAAAAGCATTTCTGATGCGCCTTCATCGATGTGGCGAGCACTTCACCTGGCACCTCGAGGAAACTCTCATCGAAGCTCCCCATCAGCGCCACCGGCCATTCGGTGAGCCCGGCATTCTCGGCGAGCAGCGCCATGTCCTCGACCAGCACGAGCTCTTGCTTGGCCGCGAGCTTCTGCGCGCCCTTCAGGATGATCGCCTCGCGCTCGCGTCCATCGAGGATGACGTAGGCATCGCGCAGTCTCTTCGCATAATCGTCGAAGTTCCTCACAGCGAAGGGCTTCGGCGCCATGAAGCGATGGCCGCGCGTCTCCTTGCCGCTCTTGATGCCGTCGATCTCGAACGGCACCACCTTGCCGCCGAAGATGCATAGGATGGAATGCAGCGGCCGCACCCAGCGAAGCGCGTCCGCTGCCCCAGCGCATGGATTTCGGCCAGGGGAAATTGCGCACGATCTCCGGCACGATCTCGGCCACAACCTCCGGCGTTGCGCGCCCTGGCCGTTCGATCAGCGCCAAATAGAAATCGCCCTTCTTGTCGGCGCGGATTTCAGCCTGCTCCAGCGACTTGAGCCCGGCAGATTTGAGGAAGCCTTGCACCGCTGCGTCTGGCGCGCCGACGCGCGGGCCTTTCTTCTCCTCGCTCACGTCTGGCGATCGCGCCGGCAGGCCATCGACCACCACGGTAAGCCGGCGCGGCGTGGCGAAGCTGCGCACCGTATCGAAGCTCAGGCCCGCGCCTTTCAGCCCGTCGCCGAGCATCCGCGCCAGATCTTCGGCGGCGCGCATCTGCATGCGCGCAGGGATCTCTTCGGAGAACAGCTCCAGCAGAAGCTCAGCCATGATCGGCGCCCCGCGTCTCAAGCATGGGCGCCGCCGGCTTCGGTCTTGAGCCACGCCGCGCAGCAGGCGCTCGCGAGCTCGCGCACGCGCAGGATGTAGCTCTGCCGCTCGGTCACGGAGATCACGCCGCGGGCGTCGAGCAGATTGAAGATGTGCGACGCCTTGATGCACTGGTCGTAGGCGGGCAGCGCCAGCAGATGCCGCTTGCCACTTCGCCTTGCGAGAAGCGCCTTGCACTCGGCCTCGGCGTCCTTGAAATGCTCGAGCAGCTTCTCGGTGTCGGCGTGCTCGAAATTGTAGCGCGGAATACTCCTGCTCGGCCTGCAGAAACACGTCGCCATAGGTGACCTTGTCCTTGCCGGCTGCCGTTGAAGTTGAGGTCGAAGACGCGGTCGACGCCCTGCACATACATGGCGAGGCGCTCGAGCCCGTAGGTGAGCTCGCCCGAGACCGGATTGCAGTCGAAGCCGCCGACCTGCTGGAAATAGGTGAACTGGGACACCTCCATGCCGTCGCACCACACTTCCCAGCCGAGACCCCAGGCGCCGAGCGTCGGGCTTTCCCAATCGTCCTCGACGAAGCGGATGTCGTGCAGCTTCGGCATCGATGCCGATGGCGTGCAGCGAGCTCGAGATAGAGGTCCTGGATGTCCGCCGGCGACGGCTTCAGGATCACCTGGAACTGGTAATAGTGCTGCAGCCGGTTCGGGTTCTCGCCATAGCGGCCGTCTTTCGGGCGCCGCGACGGCTGCACGTAGGCGGCGCGCCACGGCTTTGGGCCGAGCGCGCGCAAGGTCGTCGCCGGGTGGAAGGTGCCGGCGCCCACCTCCATGTCGTAGGGCTGCAGGATGACGCAGCCCTGGTCGCGCCCAGAAGCTCTGCAGCGTCAGGATCAGGTCCTGGAACGAGGGGGCGACGGAAGGCCTGTCGGCTTTGGCTAGTTGCCCATGGTCCTTTCCGGCCGCAGGGGAGGGTGGGTGCTTCGAGGGCGACAGACGCTATGCGCGGGCCTAGGCGGCGGTCAAGTGAGGGGCAACAGGGAAGCTAACGGACTGAGGGTCAGTGGTGCTTTGGGCTATAGACCCGGTCGCGGGATCGCGCTCAAGCCTAACGACGTTCTCCGCCTCGCGCTGGTCCATGGCTTTGCGGGCACGGGCAAGCTCAGCGGCAACGCGGCGTTGCTCGTCACGATACCAGCGCCGCACGAGAAAGACCCCAGCGCCCGCTGCAAGCAGGATGAGAAGTTGCGGCATGGCTAGAACCCAAAGCGCGACCAGAGCGCTCTCGCTTCGATAGCAGAAATGAGGTCGGCTGCAAGGCCGCCCGGCGTGAAGCCGAACTCCGAGCCGCCTTCATGCACCGAGACGCCGCGCCTACGGCGGAGCCAGCTCGTCGACGGCGCGACCAGGCTGAAACGCACCTCGTCGCCATAGAGTTCGCGCATCTTGGTGCGGAGTTCGCCCAGGCCGTCGATCAGGCCAAGCTCGAGCGCCTTCCTGCCGGACCAGAACTCGCCGGTGAAGAGGTCGTCTCCAGCCTTCTCGATGCGCGCCCCACGCTCGCCTTGACGAGATCGATGAACTCCGCGTGCACGTCGCGCTGGATGGCCTTGATCGCTCGACGTCGTCGTCCTTCTCCGGCAGGAACGGATCTAGCGTCGTCTTGTTACGCCCGGCGGTATAGACGCGCCGCTCGACGCCGATCTTGTTGATCAGCTCGTTCAAGCCGAAGGTCGCGGTGACGACCCGATCGAGCCGACGATCGAGCTAGCATCGGCATAGATCTCATCACCGGCGATCGCGAGCAGATAGCCGCCCGACGCGGCGACGTCCTCGGCGAACACATAGACCTTGAGACCCTTCTCTTCAGCAAGCGCGCGGATGCGCTTGTAGATCAGCACCGATTGCACCGCCGAGCCGCCCGGCGAATTGATCTGGATGGCGACCGCCTTGGCGCCGCGCATGGAGAACGCCCTCTCGATCGCGCTTGCACTGGTCGAAAGCGTGAGCCCAGGCCTGAGCGGCGTCGACATGCCGATGGCGCCGTTAAATCTGAGCACGGGGATGAGGGCGCCGCGCCCGGTCCAGGAGGCTGGGAGCATGTTGCCGAAGCGGTCGAAGACCGATGGGCGAAGTTCGTCCGGAAGTTTGTCCATGCCCCCAAGGTACAGAGACAAAAGGTCAAATCAAGGCCGGAAGCGAAGTCTTAAGTCGGAGGGGCGACTCCGGTCCTAAGCTTTGCTTAACGCAAGTTTAGCTCATCCGGGAGGCCGGCGGCTTTGTTTGGTAGAATAGAGACTTGAGGGGGAACATTGATTTCGGCGCTCGCGTTTTTTGGGCAGCGCCATTTGCGGCACCCCCTCGAGGAGGACTCCACATGAAGAGGCTTGCAACGATGCTGGTTGCGGCGTGCGCTCTGATGCTGACGCTCGTCGCAATCGCCCCGGACGAGGCGTCCGCCGGTTGGCGGCGCGGTTACGGGTATTACGGTCCCGGCGCCGGGGTCTATGTCGGCCCAGGCTACGGCTATTACGGCTATGGCTATCGCCCCCGCTATTACGGCGGCTATTACCCATACGCCTATTACCCCTATTGGCGTGGCCGCTATTGGCGGCGGGGCTGGGGCTACTAGCTCCTAACACCAAAGCAAGACGCGACTTCCAAGGGCCATTCCCGGCGGCGGGGATGGTCCTTGGCTTTCATGCGCTCAAGCAGCGAAGCGGTAGCGCATCGAGATCGCGCTAGTCCGGGCACCTCAATGACGGGAGCTTCAGGGGTGAACGCCACATGAATGGCGCCCTCAGATTGGGTTCAGGCCGCTCCAGCTAAAACCGCACCATGAGCGTGGGACGGTCCTCCGCTCAACGGCCCAATCAGACGCTATGGCGTCACCAGCTGGAGGTTACCCCGATGTTCAAGACGATCCTTCTTTCCGCTGCCGCCCTGTCAGGTCTCTTTCTCTTCGCTTCGCAGGCCGAAGCCGGTTACGGCTACGGCTATAGCTACGGCTACGGCCACTACA
Organism: uncultured Alphaproteobacteria bacterium; assembly: GCA_963827365.1. Lineage (GTDB taxonomy): Bacteria > Pseudomonadota > Alphaproteobacteria > Rhizobiales > Methyloligellaceae > Methyloceanibacter. The sequence goes on from CAWHAX010000022.1 coordinate 47,540, forward strand.
AGCCGCACTACCGCTCCTACTCGTACCACAAGCCGCATTGCTACTCCGTGACCAAGCCGGTCACCATCCGCGTGTGGGACGACTATTCCTACTCGTACTTCTACAAGACGATCTATCGCGACTACAGGATCTGCAACTAGCTGATCCTGGAAGCCCGAGCGCGCCTCACCGCTTGGGCCAATCGGGGGCTGCCGTCCCATCCCCCCAGGGCGGCAGCCCTTCTCTTTTCGTGGGCCGCATCTCATCAAGCCCGCCGAATTACCCGACCGCGAGCGCGGCCTTGGGCGGCCGGCTCGATGCGGCGCTCTTCCTTGCGGACTGATCCGCCGAAGATCATAATGGCGGCAACTCAGGAAGTGCCGCCATGCAAGAGGCGCGGATCGAACTCCTGCAGCACATGCCCGTTTTCGGTGGAATCCGGGCCGACGTCCTCCGGTTCCTGCTCGGTCTGTGCCCAGTCGTCTCCGTCCCGGCGAACGAGTTCTTTTTCCGCGAGAACGACCAAGCCAATTCGATGTTCGTTCTCGAAGCGGGCATAGCCGCGGTGCTGAAATCCTGGGGCGGACGGGAGTACCTTCTCCGAACCCTGAAGGAGGGCGATTGTTTCGGGGAGATGGCGATCATGGACCTCTTTCCGCGCAGCGCCTCGGTCCGTGCGGTCGAAGATTGCGCCGCAATCCGTCTTTCGGCCGCCAACCTCTACCAGGTCTACGCCCATGATCTTGAGCAGTTCGCGCTCATCCAGATGAACATGGGCAGGGAAGTGTGCCGACGCCTCCGTGAAACTGACAATCGACTGCTGCGCGCCACAATGGGGACGCCGGACGCCGACGTCGAACATGTTTTCCTGGCAAGCTGAAGCCCTGGCTAATCGCCGAGCTCAAGCGCTTGTCCATGCCTGAGCACCGCCTCGGCCTTTGCCGTGTAGCGTCCGTCGGCCTCGTGCAGCACAAGGCCCTGGAGCAGGCGCATGCCGGCGCGGCTTCCCTTCCGCGCCTGGACGATGACGCGGACCGCGGGCTCGCCCGCCTTCGGGAATAGCGGGAAGAGGGTGACGGCGCCGAAGCGGCGGTCGAGCAGCGGCAAGAGTTCCGGGAGGACTTGCGGCATATGGATCAAGGTGATCCGCCCCTTCGGCGCTGTGAAGGTGGCAAGGAAGCGGACCCAGAACTCAAGCGCTCCAGCCTCCATGATATGTGCCGCGGCGCGGCCGGCATCGGGAGCAGGGCGGACGGTGCCTTCCACGTGGAACGGCGGGTTGGCCATCACCTGGTCGTAGCCTTCGCGCACCAGACCCTTGGCGATGAGCGTCTCGGAATGCGCGGTTAAATCCAGGGTAATGGCGCGGAAATGCGCGGCATTGGCGTTCAATTGCGCGTTGGCTTCGGCGAGCGCCACCGCGCCCTCATCGATATCGACCGCGGTCACGTGAATTTGAGGAGAGCGGGCAAGGAGGCAGAGCCCGGCCACCCCGACACCTGCGCCTGCATCGAGTACTTTATCCCCGGGTTTTGCCCCCACCGCCGCCTGCAACCAGACAGCATCGCTGCCGGCGCGGTGTCCCTGCTTGGGCTGCGCTATTTTGATGCGGCCGCCGAGGAAATCGTCGAGCGTGGTCGCCGCGTTCTGACTTTGGTCAGGCTCTATCTTCAGCGAGGACATGGCCAATCCCGGCGCCGGTCAGAAGGGCCCGCGCCCGCCCGGATTCGTCGCTTGCCACCAGCACCCTGCGAGGGAGCGCCCCAATCGAGCCTTCCAGCACGCTCATATTGGTGTCGGCCACCATGAAGGCGATACCTTCCTCCTCCAAGAGCGCGCTGACATAGGAAATCAGCACCGGATCGTTCGACCGCAACAGTTCCTTCATGGGAGCAAGCCCTTTGCCGCCGGCCACCTTGACCTTCAAGCTGGAGCACCGACACTATTCTCTGCTAAGTCAATCGCCTGTTAAGAACCGGTAAGATCCGGCGGCCGCGGAGGAGTCTTTGGGAGTCGTTGTACAGCTTTCCGATGCACGTGATCCACGGGCGAGCCTCGCGCCGCTGCTTGCGCTTGTCGAGGAGGATATGGGTCATGTCAACCACATCATCCTCGACCGCGCACGGTCCAATGTCGAGCTGATCCCCGATCTCGCCCGCCATTTGATCGAGTCCGGCGGCAAGCGCTTGCGCCCAATGCTCACCATCGCGGCTTCGAAGCTCTGCGGCTATCGCGGCGACGGCCATGTGCGGCTCGCAGCGAGCGTCGAGTTCATGCACACCGCGACGCTTCTGCACGACGACGTGGTCGACGAGAGCGATCTCAGGCGCGGCAAGACCGCCGCGCGGCTTCTCTGGGGCAACGAGGCGAGCGTGCTCGTCGGCGACTTTCTCCTGGGCCAGGCCTTCAAGATGATGGTCGATGTCGGCTCGCTCGGGTGCTTGCGCATTCTCTCCGACGCAGCGGCGGTGATCGCCGAAGGCGAGGTGATGCAGCTCATCACCGCCAAGAACACCGAGACCACCGAGGACGATTATCTCGCGGTGATCGACGCAAAGACCGCTGCGCTGTTCGCGGCCGCGGCTGAAGTCGGCGCGGTGATCGCCAACCGGCCGAAGTCGGAAGCCGCGGGCCTCAGGTCCTACGGCCGCAATCTCGGCCTCGCCTTCCAGCTCGTCGACGACGCGCTCGATTACCATGGCGAGCAATCGATGCTCGGCAAGAGCGTCGGCGACGATTTCCGCGAGGGCAAGATCACGCTTCCCGTTGTGCTCTGCTATCGCCGCGGCAACAGCCAAGAACGCGCCTTCTGGCAGCGCACGCTTCAGGACGGCGACATCGGCGAGAACGATCTCGCCGAGGCCATGGGCCTGATGCAGAAGCACAATGCCTTGAGCGACACCATGGAGCGCGCTCGCCATTACGGCGCCATCGCCCGCGACGCGCTCGCCATCTTCCCAGAGGGCGCGCCCAAGGCAGCGCTGCTCGACGCAGTGGCGTTCTGCGTCGACCGCCCGTTCTAGCTCGCGCCGAGACTCGTCGCGACCACCCACCAGGAGGGATGCGCGGCTTGCAGTGACGCTGCGGCGGCCCTTGCTTCATCCGCGGTCGCGAACAGGGCGAAGCAGGTCGGGCCGCTGCCGGCGAGCTGGACGAGGCGGGCGCCTGAACGCGCCTGAGCGCGGTCAGAACCTCGCCGATCACCGGCGCCAACCGCAAAGCCGCCGCCGCGAGATCGTTGCCGCGCGGGCTCGCATAGTCGATCAGGCGCTCGAAGCTTCCGCCGAAATCAGGCACCGGCTCAGTATCCACTGGCCCGGCTGAAAGGGGCGCTGCATTCAGCGCGGCATAGACGCTTGCGGTGGCGAGCGGCAGGCCGGGATTGACCAGCACCACCCCGCAAGCCGGCATCCCGCGAATTTCGGCGACGTGCTCGCCTCTGCCGGTCATCAGCGCCGGCCGGCTTGCCAGGCACGCTGTCACGTCGGAGCCGAGGCTGCCGGCAATCTCAGCCAAAGCCGCGGGCGAAAGCGCTCCGGGATTGGCCTCGGCCAACAGGCGCAAGGAAGCTGCGGCGTCCGCCGAGCCGCCGCCAAGTCCAGCTGCGACCGGCAAGGTCTTGGTCAGGTGGAAGCGCCCGAGCGCGATGCCAGGAGCCTTGGCCTTGGCTGCCTCCGCCGCAGCAATGATGAGATTGTCGCCCTGAAGCGCGCCGGCGAACGGTCCATCCACGGCGAGCGCGAGTTCGTCGCCTGGTTCGAGCGCGACGCTGTCGCCAAGGTCGGTGAAGCCAACGAGGCTGCGCACCTCGTGGTAGCAATCGGCGCGGCGGCCGAGCACCTCAAGGGTGAGGTTGAGCTTGGCTTTGGCAGTGTCGCGGAGCGCCGTCATTCGCGAACCCCGCCAAGCCCGATAGCGGCAAGCTAATCGGCGATCTTCTGCACGCTCGAATTCGCCGCCTTGGTCGCCGGTGCGTCGGCAAGACCGTCCTTCATCTTCTTGTCGATGGTGGCGATGAGATCCTTGTCAGGCTTGAGCGTAAGGCTCTGCTGCCACTGATATTTCGCCTCGAGCTTCCGCCCGATGCGCCAATAGGCATCGCCGAGATGATCGTTGATGACCGGATCGTCGGGCCTGAGCTCGACGGCGCGCTCAAGATGCTCGACCGCAGATTCGATGTTGCCGAGGCGGTAATAGGCCCAGCCGAGACTGTCGATGTAATAGCCGTCGTCTGGCTTGAGCTTCACCGCCTTGCGGATGTAGTCCATCGCCGTCTTGAGGTTCTGGCTCTGATCGACCCAGGTGTAGCCGAGATAATTGAGCACCGGGGATTCCTCAGGCGATAGCTCGAGCGCGCGCTTGAGGTCGGCTTCCGCCGCCGGCCAATCCTTCAGCCGCTCGTTGCACACGCCGCGGGCATAGAACAGCGTCCAATTCTGCTTGGTCGGCTTGCCGATCAGCGCGATGGCGCGGGCATAGGCGTCGCGCGCCTCGGCGTAGCGCTCATGCGAGCGCAGGATATTGCCGAGCGCGTCGAGCGGGCGAATGTCCTTCGGGTTCTGGGCGATGATCTTTTCCAGAAGCGCCTTGGCGTCGTCGACCTTCTCCAGCGCGTTCAGCGCAAGCGCCTTCTGGATCTGGACGTTCAGGTAGAGCGGCGACTCCTGAGGTATGTTGTCGAGGGCCGTGAGCTCGAGGTCGTAGCGCTTGGCGCTGTCATAGGCCTCTGCCAGCGCGACCTGGGCGAGGGGAAAGTTCGGTTCGAGATAGAGCGCGAACTGGAGGAAGATGATGCCCATGTCGAGGCCGCCTTCGCCCGCGAGAGCGTCGCCGATGCCGTAGAACACTTCGGCGAGCCCGTCGGTCGGAGAGGTGACGAGCAGGGGCGGCGTCTTGCCAGAGTCGATCTCGGCCATCAGCGCCGTCGACAGAGGATGCTGCGCCGATTTGGCGATGTGGGTCTTCAGCGTCTGCTTGGCGAGCTTGCGGTTGTTGGCGTTGAGCGCGTGACGGGCATAGGCATCCGCCACTCTGAGCGTCGCCGGGTTCTTCTTGAAGGCTTGCGCGAAGGCGATGCGCGCGGTTTCGCGCTTGCCGGCGACGTCGGCGATCAGCGCGCGGTGATAGCGTTGATAGAATTGCGCCCAGTCGGCGTCGCTCAGGCTATCTAGGGTGGCGAGCGCCTCGATCGGTCTTGCCGGCGGCCTGCTGCACCCAGGCGCGCGCCAGGATCGAGGTCAGATCGGCGATCGGGCCTTGGCGCGCCGCGGCGAAATGCTCGTCGGCATCCTTGTAGTCGCCCTTCTTGAAAGCCTCGCAGCCGAGCAGGAATTGCGCGATGCGATGCGACGGCTCGACCTTGACCAGCTCGCGGGCGAGCTTGATGGCGTTGTCCCAGTCTGCCGCGGCGGTCTCGAGCAGGAAGGCCTGCTCAAGGATCAGCTCGTTGTTGGGATCCTCGGCGAGCGCCCTCGAATAGAAGTCTGCCGCCGCCGCGGTATCGTGGTCGCCGCGCGCCACGCGCCCGGAGAGATAATTGCCGAGCAGAGTGCCGGGCTCGCTTTCGGTTACGGTCGAGGCCACCTCCGAATAGGCCGCTGGAGCGGCGAGGATGGCCAAGGCAAACAGAGACCTCCGCGCCCATTTGCGGAATACGGCAGTTTCGGCATCTGACATGTGCGTTCGGCTTGGCGCCGCCCCAAACATTGCAGTTCGGTGAACCACCCCCGAGCAGAGGTTATGCGTTTTCGTGCTAACCGCAAACCCAAAAGCTATTGAAGCCGAAAGGCGGCGCGTTTATGACCTCGTGCCGCGACAAGCTTACACGGCAGCCTTGGCGTTAAGCTGGCCTTACATATTGACGTAATTGGGCCCGTCGCCGCCTTCAGGTGGCACCCAGGTAATGTTTTGTGCCGGGTCCTTCACGTCACAGGTTTTGCAGTGGACGCAGTTCTGGGCGTTGATCTGGAACCTGAGCGTCCCGCCCTCGGCCACCACCTCATAGACCTGCGCCGGGCAATAGCGCTGCGCCGGCTCGGCATATTCGGGGAGATTTTCGGCAATCGGAATGCTCGGGTCGGTGAGCCTGAGATGCACCGGCTGGTTCTCGTCATGATTGGTGCCCGAGAGGAACACCGAGGAGAGAATATCGAAGGTGAGCACGCCGTCGGGCTTCGGGTAGTCGATCTCCTTCGCGCTCTTCGCCTTGTGCAAGCTCGCATAGTCGGGCTTGGTGTGCTTCAGCGTGTGGCCGAGGAACGGGAAGATCGTGTTCAGCCACATGTCGATGCCGCCGAGCATCACGCCGAGCCGCGTGCCGAAGCGCGACCATAGCGGCTTCACGTTGCGCACTCTCTTGAGCTCCGTCGCCATGGAGCTGTCCTTGACGGCTCCCTCGTAGGCGTCGAGCACGTCGCGCGAGCGCCCGGCGCCGATCGCGGCGAAGGCGGCTTCCGCCGCCATCATGCCGGAGAGCATGGCGTTGTGGCTGCCCTTGATGCGCGGCACGTTCATGAAGCCGGCACCGCAGCCGATCAGCGCGCCACCGGGAAAGGCGAGGCGAGGGATCGCCTGCCAGCCGCCTTCGGTGAGCGCGCGTGCGCCATAGGAGATGCGCCTGCCGCCTTCGAGATGCGGCGGCGATGCGCGGATGCAGCTTGGCGCGCTGAAATTCCTTGAACGGGTTGATATAGGGATTGGCGTAGTCGAGATGCACGACGAAGCCGACCGACACCAGGTTCTCGCCGAAATGATAGAGGAACGAGCCGCCGCCGGTGCGGTCATGCAGCGGCCAGCCCATGGTGTGCTGCACGAGGCCAGGGCGATACTTCTCCTTCGGCACCTCCCACAGCTCTTTCAGGCCGATGCCGTATTTCTGCGGGCCGCTCTCGGCGTCGAGGCTGAAGCGGCTGATGAGCTGCTTGGTGAGCGAGCCGCGCGCGCCTTCGGCGAGCAGCGTGTACTTGCCGGTGAGCGCGATGCCCGGCGTGTAGCTGTCCTTGTGCGTAGCCGTCGCGGGCGACGCCCATGTCGCCGGTGATGACGCCCTCGACCTCGCCGTTCGGACCGAACATGGCGTCGGTGACGGAGATGCCGGGGTAGATCTCGACGCCGATCGCCTCTGCCTGCTCGCCGAGCCAGCGGCACAGGCTGCCGAGGCTGCCGATATAGCAGCCGTGATTGCTCATCAGCGGCGGCATGAGAAATGACGGGAAGCCGATGCCGCTCTTCTCGGTGAGATAATAGAAGCGGTCCTCGCTCACCTCGGTCTGAAGCGGCGAGTCCTGCTCGCGCCAGTCGGGCAGGAGACGGTCGAGCGCCACAGGATCGATCACCGCGCCGGACAGGATATGCGCGCCGACCTGGCTGCCCTTCTCCAGCACCACGACGGAGATGTCCTTGCCGGTTTCGGCCGCGAGCTGCTTGAGCCTGATCGCCGCGGCGAGCCCGGCGGGGCCTGCGCCGACGATCACCACGTCGAATTCCATGGTCTCGCGTTCGATGACTTCGTCCAAAGGGCTGCTCCAATTTGGGGCTATGGGCCAAGGGTTTAGCTGGCCAAGGGCTTTATGTCATTCCAGCGTAAGCAGGAATCCAGTATCCAACACATCTGGGGAAGCGAGGCAATTGAGGCAAGAGCGGACGGGATGATGCCGGCGGCAGACGAAAAGGCGGCGCGGGCCCTGCTCGATTGGTATCGGGCCATGGGCGTCGACGAGGCGATCGGCGAGGCGCCGGTCGACTGCTTCGCTGCCGCTGATCTCGAGCCAGCGAGCCGCCCGGCGCCCGAGCCGAGAAGGGCCGCACCTCCGCCGCGCGCAGCACCAAGAGCCGCAAGCGCAAGCTCGACGCGCGGGATCGGCGCCGAAGTCTCGACGCTTGCCGAACTGCAAGAACTCGTCGCCAAATTCGACGGCTGCTCGCTGAAGCGGACGGCAAAGAGCCTCTGCTTCGCCAGAGGCAGCGAGCAGGCCCGCATCATGATGATCGGCGAGGCGCCTGGCCGCGACGAGGATCTGCAAGGCAAGCCCTTTGTCGGCCGCGCCGGGCAATTGCTCGACCGCATGCTCGCGGCGATCGGCCTCACCGAAGGGCACGTCTACATCACCAACACGGTCTATTGGCGTCCGCCGGGAAATCGCACGCCGACCCCTGAGGAGATCGAGGCCTGCGCGCCGTTCCTCGCGCGCCAGATCGAGCTCTTGTCGCCGAGCGTGCTGGTGCTGCTTGGCGGCGCCGCGGCAAAGACCATCCTTGGCACGAGCGAAGGTATCATGCGTCTCAGAGGCAAATGGCTGAGCTATTCTTGCGCTGGGCGGGACCTTCCCATCCTCGCCACCCTCCATCCGGCCTATCTCCTCCGCAATCCAGAGCAGAAGCGCCTCGCCTGGCGCGATCTCCTCACGCTGAAAGCTGCGATCGACGCATAGTCAAGAGAGCAACCCATGTCCCATATCGACGAAACTGGTCCTTTCATCCCGGTGCGCATCGCCGTGCTCACCGTCTCGGACACGCGCGACGAGAAATCCGACAAGTCGGGCGCGCTGCTCGCCTCGATGATCGAGCAGGCCGGGCATCAGGTGGCAGGGCGCGCCATCGTGCTCGACGATCAGAAGGACATCCGCAAGCAGGTGAAGAAATGGATCAAGGATCCCGAGGTCGACGTGGTCATCACCACCGGCGGCACTGGCTTCGCCAAGCGCGACGTGACGCCAGAGGCGGTGACGCCGCTGTTCGACAAGGAGATCGATGGCTTCTCAGCGCTGTTCCATCTGGTGAGCTTTAAGACCATCGGCACCTCGACGGTGCAGTCGAGAGCCTGCGGCGGCATGACGAAGAACGGCACGCTGATCTTCTCCCTGCCGGGATCGCCCGGGGCCTGCAAGGATGGCTGGAACAGCATCCTCAAATTGCAGCTCGACAACCGCCATCGACCTTGCAGTTTCATCGAGGTCATGCCGCGCCTCAAGGGCACGAAATCCAAGCTTTAGCGCGGCGGGACAAGGCGCTGCCAGCTTCCACGAAGCCGATGGTAATCCTCCTCGCTATCGACGTCGCCGAGCGTTGCCGCGAAGACGACGCGCTGCCCTTGGAGATTGCGCAACGTGTCGGCAAGCGCGTGTGGCCCTGACCAGCGAACATTGGCAAAAGGCGCAAGTAGGCGCGGGCTGCGACGTGAACCCACGAGCCAATAGCCGCCGTCAGGCGCGCGCCCGAACACTGCAACTTCATTGCCGAGCAGGCGAAAGGCGCGAGCGATATCGCTTGCCTTGATCGCCGGAATATCGCTGCCGACGATGATCGCCGGCCCCGGCGGCAGGCGCCGGAACAGATGTTGCATCCTCATCCCGAGGTCGCCACGGCCTTGCGGCACGCGCTCGATCCCGCGTGGCCAATACGGCGCGCTCACATCACGATCCGGAGACACGGCGAGCACCATGCGCCATCGCGGATCGCGGCCAAGCCGCGCCAGCGTGTGCGCGAGGCAAGTCCTATAAAACCGCGCGGCGGATACAACGCCGACACTCGCCGCAAGTCTCTGCTTCACGCGCCCGGCAAGCGGGCTCTTGGCCATGACGACGAGACGTGGCGCGAAGGTTTCGCGGCGAGGGCGGCGCGGCCTCGTCCTACCCATAGAGGCGCGTCAGCACGCGCTTTGGCACGCGGAGGAAATAGAGCAGCATGCATCCGAGATTGCGTAGGCTTCGCACCAAATAGCCCTCGTTGCGATAGCGCACCCCGCTCGTTACCGCGCGCGAATGCAGCATGACGAGCTGACTGCGCTTCAGCCTGCGCATCAGATCGACATCCTCCATCAGCGGTATCGGCTTGAAACCGCCGAGCTCGCGATAAAGCTGGCGCGAGATGAGCAGCCCCTGATCGCCGTAAGGCAGAGCGAACAGGAAGCAGCGGAGTGCCACGAGCGATTCCAAGATACGCGGCACGATGCCGTCATCGTCGAGGGCAAAGCGGAAGGCCGCCGCGGCAGGAGCGCGCCGCTCATTCGCCACGCGGTCCATGAAGCTTTCGGCCTCCTCGGCCCAGCCGGGCTCGAGAATGGTGTCGGCATGGAGGAAGAGCAGCCAATCCCCACGCGCGGCGCCGGCGCCGGCTTGAAGCTGCGTGCCGCGCCCGAGCTTCGTCCTGATAAGGCGGGTTCCGGCAGCCTCGGCGACGGCGCACGTCTCGTCGGTGGACCCGCCGTCGACCAGGATCGCCTCCTGCACGATGCCGTCGACCACGGCTGGAACGAGCGCGGCGAGCGTCGGCCCCAGCGTCGCCTCGGCATTGTAGGTGGGGATAACCACGGAAATCATGGAGGCGGTTTATAGCGCTTGCCAGGGATCCAGCAATTCCTACGTTTCGTCTTTAACGATGTTCTTGATTTGTTCTTATTCGATCATTATATAAATCGGCATGTCGATAGCGCTCAGAAAGCAAGGCAACGCAGAGAGCTTCCCGCTCGAGATCGTGGGCGTGGCGCCTGGCCGCCGCAATGGCCGCGGGGCCACGACCAACCGGTCCGGCCGCTACGAGCCGATCGCCTATGAGCCGGTGGATGACGGCTGGGAGTCGCTTGGCGAGCTCGAGGCGCTCTCCACCGAAGTCCAGGAGGTCCCGGCCCGGCGCATCATCACCCGCAATTCCTCGCCGGATATCGGCTTCGACCGCTCGATCAATCCCTATCGCGGCTGCGAGCATGGCTGCATCTATTGCTTCGCGCGGCCGACCCACGCTTTTCTTGGCCTGTCGCCTGGCCTTGATTTCGAGACCAAGCTGTTCGCCAAGACCAATTCCGGGGCTGCGCTCGAGCGCGAGCTAGCCGATCCAGCCTATCGTCCGCGCACCATCGCCATCGGCACTAACACCGACCCCTATCAGCCGATCGAGCGGCGCTACCGCATCATGCGGCGCATCCTCGAAGTGCTGTCGGCGGCGAACCATCCCGTCGGCATTGTCACCAAGTCCACGCTCGTGCTGCGCGATCTCGACATTCTGCGCTCCATGGCGGAGCGCGGACTGGTCAAGGTTGCGCTCTCCGTCACCACGCTCGACCGCAAGCTTGCCCGCGCCATGGAGCCGCGTGCGAGCACGCCGGACAAGCGGCTGGAGACCGTGGCCAAGCTGATCGACGCCGGGGTGCCGAGCTCGGTCATGGTCGCACCGATCATTCCCGGCCTCACCGACATGGAGATGGAGCGGATCCTCGAGCGCTCAGCGGCAGCTGGCGTCAAGAACGCAGGCTATGTGCTGCTTAGGCTTCCGCTCGAGATCAGCGATTTGTTCACCGAGTGGCTGAAGGCGAATTGCCCAGACCGCGCCAACCGCGTTCTGGCGCTGATGCGCTCGACCCGCGGCGGCAAGCTCTACGATGCCAAGTGGGGCGAGCGCATGCTGGGCGAGGGGCCCTATGCCTGGATGATCGGCCGGAGATTCGAGATCGCCGCCGAGCGCCTCGGCTTTAACAAGGACTCGGTCGAGCTCCGCAAAGACCTGTTCACGCCTCCAGTGCTTCCGGGCCAGCAGCTCCGCTTGCTATAGGCTCCGGGTAAGCCTCCAAATACTCCCTCGTCGTCATGCCCGGCTCGTGTGCCGGGCATCCACGTTTTTGGTAGGATAGGCGGCCGGGACAAGCCCGGTAATTACGAATGAGAGAACATGGTAGGCTCGGAAGACACAAGGTTTTCCACAGCGGCGACGACCTCGGTTGCCAAAGCGAGCCCTCTTGGCAAGACTTCGTCTCCATGCGAGTCGCGCGGGGGAACGCTGCGGTCCGTACGGTTCCGAGCTTCGACCTCGAAGCTGAGCTGATGGACGCATTGCATGGGCCAATCGTCGGCATCGACGAGGCCGGCCGGGGGCCTTGGGCTGGGCCCGTGGTGGTCGCAGCCGTGATCCTCAATCCTGACCGCATCCCGGAAGGGCTGAACAACTCGAAGGTCCTCACCAAGGAGGCGCGCGAGGATCGTTACGCCGAGATCATGGCGACGGCCTGCGTGTCGATCGCCATCGGCCAGGTGCGCCGCATCGACCGCGACAATATTCTGCAAGCGACGCTATGGGGCATGCGCACCGCCTATCGCGGGCTGCAAACGCCCGCGGCGACGGCGCTGATCGACGGCAACATCGTGCCCAAGCGATTCCCGTGCAAGGCCCGCGCGCTGGTCGGCGGCGACGGCCGCTCGCTCTCCATCGCCGCGGCCTCCATCGTCGCCAAGGTCACGCGCGACCGGCTCATGGTGAAGCTCGCGCGCCGCTACCGGCGTTATGGCTGGGAATCGAACAAGGGATACGGCACGCCTGAGCATGCGCAAGCCATCAAGAAGCACGGCGTGTGCACGCATCATCGCCGCTCTTTCAGCCCGATAGAGCTCGCGCTTCAGCTTCTCACTCAGCCTTCTGAGATCAGCGCGCCGAGCCCGTAGCGTCCGGCGCAAAGCCGAGCGCCTGCATACGCTCGAGCATGCGCGTGAGCGCACCGGGATCTTGCGCAGGCGCCTCGCTGGTCACCTCCGCGGTGGCGAGTCCTCTCTCGGGCGGCGCATTGTCAGCGTAGCTGTCCGGCACGTAGAAGCTTGCCGCTGCCTGCATCGTCGGGTTCTCGCCGTTGGGGCCAGTGCCCGAAATCGATGGCGAAGCGCTCGCCGCTTTCCTTTTCCCTGATCACCGCCGCCCAATGGGTCCAGCGGGTGAGGCTGTCCTTGGCCAAGGGCCTTTCCACGGCGTGATGTTTGATGAGCCCGTGGCGATCGAGCACGAGGAGGTAGCTCGTGGTGTTGGTCGCTTCGTCGACGCAGTCGAGTTGGCTCGGATCGCCAGATCCGCGAAGGTCGATGCTCGTGCGGTCGCTTGCCGTGCCGACGGTCGGCGCAACGCGCCGCTCCATCCAGGCGATGGTATAGGCAAGGGCCCTGCGCTCTTCCGCCGGCGTGTCGCTTCGCGGCACGCCGGCCATAAGCGCTCTGAGCTCGGTGATGTCGCTTTCCGTGAAGGTGAACCGCGTCTGCGCCTTGCAGCCATAGGCATGGCAGACGGTCACGGTGTCGTAGTTCGGGGGCTTCGTTGCGAATTTCTCGAAATGGGCGTCGGGCGGACCGTCCTCGTCATAGGTGCAGCCGCCGAGCGAGACGAGCGTCAGGCCCAATAGTAGTGCAAGGGGCGCAATGAACGCGCGCCGACGACACGGCATGTACGCCACCGATCCTGTTCACGCCGGCCTCTCGCCAACTGGCGAGGGGCTTCCGGCGCAGGATCACAGCCAGACGTTTAGGATTCGTTAGGTGTATGCGGCCCTTGCGGCGCAGGCCCCGGTACCACAAACCCGCCATTCCTTCGCGCTAGCCTCCACCTAGGGATGGGGTTGACAGCGCGGCCCGGTAAAGCAAGGTGACCCGGCAAAGCGCAAAGGCTTGAGGGATTGAGAGGGCTTAAGCGTGGTTGCGATCTATCTGCAGAAGACGGTGCATGAGGGGCTGTGGGCGCGCCGCATGGCGCTGTTCTTCGTGCAGCTCCTTATTTTGACCGTGCTGCTCCATCGCTTCGGCTCTCTTGCCACGCCAGCCGCGCTCAACCTGCTCACCGTGTCGATCGGCGGCTTGGTCCTCGCCATCATCATCGCCCTGGTCGGGATCGTGCGTATCTGGTTCGGCGGCCAGATCGGGGCAGGGCAGGCCTTTGCCGGCATCGCCATTGCGCTGATCGGCCTCGCGCTGCCGCTCTATTACCTCTCGCAGTTCTTCCTGCTGCCGCGCCTCAACGACGTCGAGACTACGCCGCGCCAGCCGATGCAGTTCAGCCAACTCGCAGCCCAGCGTCCCGCCGATGCCAACCGCATCGTCGAGCCGGACCTCACCGCGGCGGAACTTCAGGAGAAGGCTTATCCAGACCTTCGCCCCATGGAGCTCGAGCGCTCGGCGACCGAGACTTTCGACATCGTGCATGAGGCGGTGAAGCGGATTGGCTGGACCATCGTGCTGAACGAGCCCCCCGGCGAGCAGCCCGGCCGCATCGAGGCGACCGACCGTACCATGATCATGGGCTATACCGACGACGTGCTGGTCCGCGTCACCGGAGACGACACGCACGCTTTCATCGATGTTCGCTCGGCGTCGCGCTACGGCATGCACGATCTCGGCGCCAACGCCGACCGCATCCGCGCGCTCTTTGCCGAGGTGAAGGCGGCGTTGGAGAAGGGAGAGAAGACCGGGCTCGAGCAGGCAGAGCCGAAGCCGAAAGCCGGAACTGCGCCGGTGCTCAAGAAGCCGGTCAAGAAGCGCCGGCAGAAACGGAATAGACGCGCGACAGGCCAGCAACAGAGCCAGCCGCCTGCGGCTCAGCGGCGTCGTGGACCGTTCGGCAATCTACCGCTACTAAGCCCCGACTGATCATATAGTCGAGATGCGCGAGCACCGAGAGCGCGGCGGCGGCCTTTAGGTCGGCGTCGAGCGCGCCGTAGATCTTCGACACGATGCGCGGGATGGTCGAGACGCCGTCCTCGAGGCACGTGAGGATGGTCTGCTCGCGCCACTGCCGGTGCATGATATAGGCCCTGACCACGCGCTGCGGCGTCTGCACGCGGCCGCCATGCGCGGGCAGAAACACCTTGTCGTGACGCGGCAGCAGCTTCTCGAGTGAGGCAAGGAACTTCGCCATGTTGCCTTCCGGCGGCGCGATGACGGTGGTGTTCCAGCCCATCACGTGATCGCCGGTGAACACGGTGCGCTGGCCGACCAGCGCAAAGCAGAGATGATCCGGCGCGTGACCCGGCGTATGCAGCACGTCGAGGGTGACGCCGCCGATCTTCACCTCATCGCCATCGGCAAGAGTGCGGTCCGGCCTGAAGGCCGGATCGACGAAGGCCTCGCCGAGGCCGGGAGCGCCGGCGCCACGCTCGGTGCCGGTCGGGCCGAAGCTCATGATCTCGCCGCCGAGCCGCGCCTGAAGCGGTCGCGCACCGTCGCAATGGTCGCGATGGCTATGGGTGATCAGGATATGGCTGACGCGCTCGCCCCGCGTCGCTTGCGCGATTGCCGCAAGATGCGCCTCGTCGGCCGGACCTGGGTCGATGACGGCCACGCGGCCACGGCCGACGATATAGGTGTTGGTGCCGAGGAAGGTGTAGGGCGAGGGGTTGTTGGCGACAATGCGGCGCACCTGCGGAGCGACCTCTTCGGCCACGCCGTAGTCGACATCGACACTTCGATTGAAGGCAAGTTCTGCCGACATGGGCCTCTGATCTAATCAGGCAAATCGCGCACGATCATATGCGAAGCGCGATCAAGACGGCAGGGCCGCCCGCAACTCAAGCTTAATCTGCAAGGCCAATGAGCGCAAAATGTGGCCTTTGCTGGCAAAGACTTACGCGCTCCGCTTTAGAAATTGTTGCTCAAAAAACTGGTCGGAGTGGGGAGATTCGAACACTGCTCCCGAACAAAAGCGGACATGGCGCTAACGGGCCGTTATGTCGGCTAATGACCCAAAGCGGACATCAAGACGCAGCTCGCGAAAAGCATGATGGCTGAAGCCCACTGACTTTGAAGGTCCAACACCTCGCGTTCGCTCGCGGGGTTTTGCGCCAAGCGACATTGGGCTAGTCAATCCAACTAGAGCGTCCGTAGGTCCGTAGCCAGCGCAGGAGCACTTGATTTTCGGAGTGGGCCTGATCTAAACGGTTGGAGACAATAGATGGACGACAAGAATAGTTCGAACGTTCGGCACCCCCTCCACGCGACCTTAATAATCTTCCGTGCGACGGTGCGAACTGCATTCGAGACTGCCGCTGCCTTTTGGCGCCCATGGTTCCGTGAACCCAAAAAAGATGTTGCCGCAAGACAGCACTCAAAAGCAGTCCCTCAGCCGACAAGGCGCGAGCAGGAAGCGACGGAGAAAAAGCCCAGGGCGCCGATAAGGCGCGCGCAACGGCCAAAGACATTAACACAAGAAGCGACGATGGAGAAAAAGCCCAAAGCGCCGACAAAGCGTTCGTTGAAAGATGAGCAGGAACTGGAGCGAGAAGACCGAGCCCAAAAAACAGAACGCTTGCGCAAGCTTCGACTGGCGAAAGAAGCAGCAGACCGGGAGAAAAATCCATCCAGCAATGGCCGTGACGAAGCGCAGCATGCCATCAAGGAATGATGTTTTGATTAGTCGACCTGAGTCGATCCTCGATGGAGCCTACAAGCTGCCAAACGTCGAGAGGCAATAAGGTCCGCTTTTGGCACCTAGCAGACATTGAGGTGGACGCTGAGCGTGTCCGCTCTTAGGGGTGAAGCGGACATCGCTGATCCGCGCTTCAATGTCTGCTAATGACCCAAAGCGGACATTGACACGACCGTGAGTGCCGAGGCGCCCGCGAAAGCGACGTCTTTCGATGGCCTTACGAGAGTGCCGCGGGCTAATCACAACAGGACTTCGGCGAAGGCGGCACGTCGAGTGCAGGGTTGCGGTCGAAGAAGCCGAAGGGCTTCAGCCAGAACGACACGGCATCCGCCGGCATGATGGGCCAGTCCTCGGGCCGCGTGATGTGATGGATGCCGAACACGTACCAGAGGACCACGTCGGTGCCGGCAATGGGCCGGTTCGCGGCGGTCCACTTTGCAAGCCCGGTATCTTTGGCGCTGAGGTTTGGGAAGTCGCCCGCAGGCCAGCGCTCGCCATCTGAGTACGGCGTCACCCAAAGCGTATGGCTTATCACGTGGGCGCGCTTGAAGACAGGCGAGGCGCGATCGATCAGGGCGGGGAACGACCCCGACGGCACGAGCTTGTAGCCCACGGCCGTGCCGATGCCGTTCTTCACCTTGTCGTTGACGACCTTCCAGCCGGATTGCGTGGACCAACTGTAGTCTTGCTTACCCTCCTTCTCGGTGCGTAGCGCGGTGCTGCGCGTCTCGAGCGCCAGGCCATGCGGGTTCTTGGGGCTGATGGGAGACGCGTAGGACTCCGTGCGGTAGACCGTGTTGAAGTCGGGTCCGTCGATGTCGAGATCGAGGCGGGCGACGATGAAGTGCTGGTGGTAGGGCGCGTACGTCTCGCGGTCGACGACGGTGCCGTTGGGCGAGGGTTTTCCCTTGGCGAAGGAGGTCGTGACTATGATGCCGGTCGCCCGTACCTCGCACTCGATGTTGCCGTCCTGATAGAAGCGCCAGTAGACGAGATACTCGTAGTTGGCGACGGTCACGTGGAACGAAACCACCATACGCCGCATGCGGCGCACCTCGGGCCCGTGCTTGTGATCGACGTGTTTCCAGAGGACGGCGTTGTCCTCCTCGTGAAGGCAGATGGCGTTCTTGATGACCTTGGGTTCGCCCGCGGTGTTGTGGAGCACGGGGTGGATGTAGGTGATCTCACCCAGGCAATCGCAGCCGAGCTCGAGCGACTGGGTCATGAACCCCAGGCCCCATTCGCCGATGTCAAAGGCGGTGCGCCGGTAGTGGTCGACGCTTGGGTCGCGATAAGGCACCACCATCTCGGCGAACGAAATGCGGTGCGCCACGCTCCTCAGCTTGCCGTTGTCGCGAAAGCCGACCATGTGCAGGACTAGCCCTTCGCGATAGTTGAATCCGAGCCGCATCTCCCAGTTCTGCCAGCGAAGGAGATTGCCTTCGAGCGTGAACGACACGCCCTTCGGCTGCGTGATCTCCAAGGGCTTCACCTCACGCAGCGGTATTCCGATGAGGTCCGGGACGTACTCGCCCATTACCTTCGGCATACCAGGCGAGGGCGTGTCCTCGATCTCCAAAACCTTCATCTCGTTGAGATCGACGATCGGGTGCAGCCCGCCAACCGGATGGGCGTAAGGGTTGCCGCTCTCGCTGCCGCGCACCCAAACGTCGCTCCAGCCGATGCGTCGCCCGGCGTACTTCGGCGGCACCAGCGCCGCTCCGTAAGCCCACACATCGACAAGTATCCTGTCGAGATCGGTAATGCCGCGTTTGGCGAGTGCCTTGGCCAGTGCCGGATCGTGACGGACAAGGTGATCGACCTCATGCCACTCGTCGGGTGTCATGTTGGCGTAAAGGCCCGGGAGGTGCTCCCAGCTTGTGACCTTGTCCTTGCCGTCCTTGCCGAGCGTGACGATGGCCCTGTAGAGCTTGCCGTCCGCACGATTCCAGACGGCGGCGCTGGCCTCGCGGGCGAGCCCCTTGCCAGGCTTCCAGGCGAGCATCGCCTTCTTGGGCGGCTCGCGCAGCTCCATGGAGGCGAACCGCCAACCGGGGCCGACGCCATGAGCCTTGACCAGCGCGGCGCGCACGCGGCGGAACTCGTCGGCAGAAAGGGGATCGAGGGGATGGGCGTGGGCCGTTTCTGATTTGGCGGTCTTCGTGGATTTGACGCTCATGACGTCCCTGCCGGCCGGACCATTCCACAGCGTTTTGCACGTATCAACAATAGGCTTTCCACTCTCTCCGAGATTTACGCCTACTTTCGCAAGAACCAGACGCCGATCACGTTGCTGTCCCCGACCCCCTACAACCTCCTGGGTCTTGGCCGTTGGATCAACAAGTTTGATCACGTCAACTACTTCGACAGCTTCGATGGCACGCATCCTAAGATCACCGTCCCGCGCGAACACGGTCCCCATGAGTTTCGATCCATCGAAAGACGAGGTCGGGCTTATCACCAAAGCGCCAGCTTCCGGCATCTGGCGCATGGACGACAAGGGCGAGATCACACTCGTGCGCCAATCCATAGATTGGTCGCTGGTCTCCGGCGAGGACGAAGCCTTCTATCTCCGTGTCTATACTGCTGGCGACTATCGCTACTACGGAGCGGACATGGGCATCCTTGTCTCGCGCGGGCGCATGCAGACCGACGACCGCCAGCTCGTGCCGCGCGCCAAGGCTTGGGCCAAGGCCATTCACGACCGGTTCGAGACGGTTCCCGTTTCCGCCACCGCCCCGGCCGTGGTGCCGGAGCCCGACGGCGTTCAGAAGATGTTCTAAGGCGGGCGATGCGCTCGTAAAGTTAGACGCAAATCGCGTCTGGCTTCAGACACCTGGGCAAATGACGAGGCCGATATTGAGGCGGTCGCGTTAGCCAGCGGTCCCGCTCCCGGAGTTATGGTGCTGTCGCACGGCTCGCAAGCCGGAACATTGCAGATCTTCTATGGGCGAGCGGCCATCAACCCTCGCGGTTCATCCGATACGGACGTCTCGTATTACCAGCCTAAGGATTGGCGACCAGACCAGTCGCTACCATGATCCCGAGGCCGACGAATGCGATACCGATGGCAGTTGAAATACGTTGTCCTTGGGGAACGACCTTTTCCACAAAGACAACCAGCGTCAGCAGCAACATCCAAGCCAGGCTCATGAGCCCAGCGGCGACGAGCACCGCAAAAAGTGCCCAGCAGCAGCCGAGACAATAGCTACCGTGCGAAATACCCATCTGAAGTGCCCCGAGCCTTCCGTCACGCCAGTGCTGCGCCACGAAGGCAAGGGGAGAGCGGCAATGACTGAGGCAGACTCGCTTGAGTGGCGTGAACTGATAGAGACCAGCTGCGACAAGGGTGGCTCCGAGTGCAATGGGCTTCCAGCTGACCAAATCCGTCGGCGTAATAAGCGTTGCTAAATTGCTTCCAACTTGGCCGAGGACATAGACGACAGCGCCCGCAACCAACCACACTAGAAGGTAGCCGGCGACGAAGGTCCAGGTTGGGACGGCGGTGGGGCGTTCGTGTTGGGCCTGAGCCGAGACGAAGACTAAGATCATCGGCGCCGTGGCCGGGAGCATCATCGCGGCCATCATCACAGTCCATACCCCCAGAAAGACGCCTGCACTCGCAAACGACCAACCGGCAGCCGGCATGCCGCTCATGGCCATGTCACTCATGCCCTCCATTGGCGCATTCATGCTGAGAGCCTGATAGACGGTCAGCGCCCAGGCGGCACCCGTCAGCACGGTAAGCGCGGCCAACAAACCTAACCGCGCGCGTCCCAAGGGGGACCCAGGGCGCAGCCAACCGAACCGTGGAATGTAGTCTGGTATCAAGTTGGACAAGGAATGCGTCCCTGATTCAAGCCGCAGTAGGACCCGACCAATCGAATGGGATGTGCTTGCTGGACCAATTTTCGCCGGTCCAGTTGAAGCCGAATCCGTCAGTGTGTAATTCGACCGAATGACCCCAGGTGGCGATTTGACCGGGGCCTACCTCGGAGCCTGGAGGATTGATGGTCTGAACTCGTTTCCCTGCAGGCGTTGTGGGTCCGGATAGGGCATTTGCCCGTCCCACTACCCGGCCCGGGATCTCGGCCCGCCAGTGCGCCAGATCGTCGGCAACTTCAAATGTTATGGGTGCGAACTCGACGCCCCGGAACTCACCGATCTTCGTGGCAAAAATAGCCGGCCATCCTCCGGCTTGCCCCCCGAAGATCGTCTGCAAAGCCTGGCGTTGTCGTTCATTGGCCCTTTCGTCGATGAAGAGACCCATCCGAACTTTGGCTTCATCAGTCCAGATGTTGCCTTCGAAAGCACCAAGTCCCAACAGATTGAAACCGTCGAGTCGAACGTCGCCGAAATGTCCCTCGCGGACATGCCAAGCGAGCATACCTGCGCAGGCATTGTTGGTCGGCGCCTGGGCAAATTCACAAGGGCAGGGAATGTTGCAGCTGCAGATGTCGAACCAATCACCTGCAAGACGCCATCCGGGAATGGTGTTCATCGCACCCTACCTCCTAGCGCGATTGGCGCCACACTACTCCTTGTTCAGATAGTTTTTTTCCAAGAATTCGGACCTGAAATTTTGCGGCGGAGTGGGAATGTCTGGCCGACCCTCTGGCGTGAAGTCCATGAGATTCCAATACGGCCACACGGTGTCGACGTGATTCGCCGACAGTTCAGTTCCCCAGAAATGGAAAATCTTTCCATCCTGTCTCCTGAATACGTGCATCACTGGCCACTGCATATCATCGGAGTCTCCCTGGCATTTGTAATCGGCTTGATAGGAAGACTCCGATCCGGAAACCAGCGCGATCTGCGACCATCCACGTTGCTTGGCCCACGCAGTGATTCGATCGGCGGGGGCTTTGGCAATTGCGACAAACGCGGCATCTTGAGTGACAGAATAACAGGTGCGATCAAACCCATCGACCAGCGACGTACAGCTTGGACAGGGATGGTCCCAGTTCGGACCGTACATCCACGAGTAAAGCAGGAGGGTGTTTTTGTCTTCGAATAACTCGGAGAATTTCACACTCTTCCCTACTTTCCCATCGTTGGCCCATTGGAAGACGTAGTCGTCTTTCAACTGCCCGCCGAGAGGGAGACTGCGGCGCTTTTCCGCCACAGATTTTACTTTGTCGACGAGCTCTTGTTCGTCTTTAAGCAACGCGTCGCGCGCATCGCGATACTCTCTGCTTTCGTTTGGATACCGTAGTTCACTCATGATCGGGTCCTCTTTGAAACTAATATCCAACGCGATGCAGCTGAATCCGTTCAAGAGATCGCGGTTACTGAGTGTGGGAGGACAGTGATAGTCTGCGGGGGTATTTCCGACAGAAGCCTCGCTAAGTCACCAGCTTTGCCAATGAAAATAAAACAGAACCGAAGCGCGCCCTTCGATCCCATTCAAGAACGAAGATCCAATTACGAGAAACCAGACCTCGTAGGTTGCCAGTCTGACCTAACGACGTGCGTCACGCCTTCTCGTAACGTAGGGGGTAGTGTCCAGCGGAGTCTGCTATTGGCACTAAGCGGACATCCCGCGCGCACTGACAAATGTCCGCTGTTGGGGGTAAAGCGGACATGACGCCAACGGGCCGTTATGTCCGCTAATGACCCAAAGCGGACATTTAGGCGGCGCACGATGCCTGCTTATGTCTGTCCACTTGAGTTGCTATTCTTAGTCGCGGTGACGAAGACCAATTCGCGACATGCCTGCTTTGCCGATCATCGTTCATAGCTGACATGGGAGGACGACAGATGGCGACGTGGAGACCGGATCCTACCTTCTATCCATCGCCTCGCTTGGCGACCCAAGCGCCGCCAGAGAAGCTGGCCTACGTAGCGACCCTCGATCCAACTCGAAAACGTCCCGACGTCATGGCGGTGGTTGACTTGGATTCCGAGTCAACAGGTTATGGACGGATCGTTGGACAGACTGATCTAGCTGTCGGAGACGAGCTTCATCACTTTGGTTGGAATGCCTGTAGTTCATGCCTGTGCCCCAACGCCCCACATCCCCACGTGGAGCGTCGTTATCTTATCGTCCCAGGCATCCGATCTTCACGCCTCCACGTCTTGGACACTAAGCCCGATCCAGCCCATCCGAAGCTGGTCCGGACCATCGACGCTGCGGAACTTGCCAACCGCGCAGGTTACTCGCGACCCCACACTGTGCACTGCGGCCCCGAGGGCATTTACGTCAGCGCGCTCGCTGACGCCGAAGGCAAGCGACCTGGAGGCGTATTCCTCATGGACCATGAGTCGTTCGACGTGCTTGGTCGTTGGGAACTCGATCGAGGGCCACAGGAGCTCGCCTACGATTTCTGGTGGCACCTTGGCTACGACACCATGATGAGCAGCGAGTGGGGAACGCCGGACATGTTTGAGGATGGACTCATTCCCGAAAAGATCCTTGGCTCAGAGTACGGGCACCGACTGCATTTTTGGGATTTGCTCAAGCGCCGGCATGTGCAGGAGATCGATCTCGGTGAAGAGTACCAACTGGTGTTCGAATTACGCCCAGCCCACGATCCCACTAAGGCCTATGGCTTCGCAGGTGTGGTGCTCTGCCTGAAAGACCTCTCGTCCTCCGTGTTTCTGTGGCACCGAGACGGTGACCGGTGGGCAATAACCAAGGTGATCTCAATCCCGGCGGAACCCGCCGAGCCCGATCAGCTTCCTCCCATGCTCAAAGGCTTCAAAGCCTGTCCACCGCTTGTGACGGACATCGACCTCTCCGTTGACGACCAGCACCTTTACGTCTCCTGCTGGGGCACGGGCGATTTTCACCAATACGACGTCTCCGACCCGTTTAAGCCGAAACTTACGGGGAAACTACGCATTGGTGGCATTGTCTCACGCGCTCCGCATCCAAAAAGTCGTGAGCCGCTTAATGGCGGACCCCAGATGGTAGAGGTCAGTCGCGATGGACGCCGCATCTACTTCACCAACTCTCTCTACAGTGCTGTCGATGACCAATTCTATCCCGATGGGATCAAGGGCTGGATGGTCAAGGTCAACGCCAAGCCAGAGGGCGGGATCGAATTTGACGAAGACTTCTTCCTGTCCTGGCCTGATGGCTACCTCCCGCATCAAGTGCGCCTGCAAGGCGGAGACGCGTCCTCGGATTCCTATTGCTATCCATGACGTCTGAAGCAGCCCAATGAGCAAAATGACGTGCAAACCGCGCTGATGAATGTCCGCTTTGAGGGGAATAACGGACATGACGCGGACGTGACGCTATGTCTGCTGATGACCCATAGCGGACAGCATGGTGCGGGCCCCCCTCCCACTGATCCAGACAATGAGGGGCGCTCATGACTCGACCACAATTGCGATCTCTAATGTCCCGCACTCTAAAGTAGCAAAAATCAAGCAACAGCGGAGGGGGCATGCGACGCGCAGGTAGCAAATTCACGAGAAGCGTAAACACCTGGGTATTCATTCTTGCTGTGGTGGCGATGGCAGGCACGACGAGCTTTTCGGCTGCTCGTGCCGATGAAGCGCAAGCCAAGAGCTTGTTCAAGGCCATGTCTGATTACCTCGCCGCGCAGAAGGCAATATCGTTTGCGTATGACTCAACTCTTGAGGTCGTCACCGACCAGGAGCAGAAGTTGGGGCTGGCAAGTTCTGGTACGTTGACCCTCAATCGACCTGACAAGCTCCACGCAACACGCACGGGCGGATTTGCGAATGTCGAAATGGTCTATGACGGGAAGACGTTGACGATGCTTGGCAAGAATGCCAACGCGTTCGCCAAAGCCGAGGAGCCCGGCACCATCGATCAACTCGTCGACGTATTGCGGAAAAAGTACCACAGGCCTGTACCCGCCGCGGATCTGCTGATGTCGGATCCCTATAATGAGCTAATGCCCTTGGTGGTGGATGCGAAGGACCTTGGAAGCGGCGTGATCCGAGGGGTCGAATGCGACCATCTCGCTTTCAGAACTGAGGAGGTGGATTGGCAGATCTGGATCGCCCAGGGAGACCGTCCCTATCCCTGCCGCTATGTCATCACCAGTTCCAAGGTCAAGGGGTCCCCGCAATACACCATCGATGTCCGGGACTGGAAAACTGGCGATGAAGTTGCGTCCGACGGTTTCAGCTTGGCGATCCCGGAGGGTGCAAAGGAACTCAAGCCAGGCGATGTTCCGGACTTTGATGAGTTACCCGCTTTGTTCGCGAAAAAAGGAGCACAATGACCATGTTGAAGCGCATAGGGGTTATCTTACTGGTCGCGATCGGTAGCGCGTCTTGCCTTGAGCTCGGCGAGCAACTCTCAATTCCAGGCGTTTATGGACTCGTCTCTAGTGCCGAGGCCACAGTTGGCCGCCCTCTGACGCCGGTTAGCGTCGCGGGTGTCGCGCGGAGGACAGCACGGCGCAACTAAGCGTCGAAGCCCGCCTAGGGCTTAGCTTTAATCGGAAGATTGTCTACGCTGGGATGGCGAACCCCAAACGATCAGGATGTGTGCCCGAGAGCCAGACACGGTGCGACTGCTACGTCCGCTTATCGCTCGATCGCCCGCAAGAACTGCGTGACCTGATGTGCGTTTTGCGGCGGGCGGGTCACCGCCCTGAAGCGCCGGGTCGACTGAACCCGACCAGCTGTGCAAGCCATGTTTGACCAGCAGATAAGGTGGAGCAGCAGCGCGTGAATCCATTCAAAAACGCAAGCCCATTGCCTAGATACTGAATTGTGAAATCAGAGTATCGAAAAGGGCAAGAAGCCAAAGAAAGGGCCGCAAAATCGC
Source organism: uncultured Alphaproteobacteria bacterium (assembly GCA_963827365.1). Taxonomy (GTDB): domain Bacteria; phylum Pseudomonadota; class Alphaproteobacteria; order Rhizobiales; family Methyloligellaceae; genus Methyloceanibacter. The sequence continues at coordinate 72,432 of CAWHAX010000022.1, forward strand.
TGCTGCAGACCAAGAAGCGATTAGGCGTCGGACCTGCTAAGCCGCTCCGCGGCGCGAAGCAGAGTCCCCTTGTGGCTAAGCCTTGGGAGAGAAAATCTAAACCGGCGCCAACCTCCGACCACATTCCTGGCCCGGCGCCTGCAGACGACTTCATGCATGCGCATAAGTGGAAGCGGGGGATCCGAGAGGATGTGGCCACGGTAAAGGAAATTCGGCGTAAGGCGTCAAAGATCGCGCCGGCGTACAACAAGGGCGCTCTGCAATATTTACCCGACGAGAACGACGGCTAGCACCGCTTCATTATTGGGCCAAGGGGAACAGCGCTAGAGACCAACGGCACCCATGCCAATGGACACCAACCGCGTATGCATCCGACCTTGCGTTGTGGGGCTAAACTAATGCCAACGCAGTAGCGGCAAGCACCGCGACACCAAAGACACCATGAAGCTGGCAGCAGATGGCAGACCATCAGCCAGGAGCGTGGCTACACCGTAAGGTGGGAAAAGGCTGCGCGTCGCTTCCTGAATAAGCACCCGACGTGTGCGCGGTTGGGCATTGATCCCAAGTGCAAAGGTCTAGCCGCAGAGGGTATCCGATGACCTCATGCAACACCTAACTTTGGAAAGAGCCATGCGGCTAAGAAATAGAGGCCCACGGTTAGGAGGCATGAGGCTGCCAGTGCAGACCAGAAGGAAAGATCGTTTCGCAGCAGCGCCGGAAGCACCAGGAACATTGGTAGCGTTGGCAGCACGAACCAGAATGTAGATTGGGATAAGCTGGCAATGGCTTCTTTGTCGCCCGTATCTCGCCAGAGCCACACGAAGGCGAGGACCGAAACGAGAGGCAAAGACAGGATTACTGCGCCGAGTGCGGGGCTGCGCTTAGCCACTTCGGAAGCGGCCGCGATGATTGCGCCGGATAAGAGCGCCTTGGTGAGGGCGTAAAGCATCTTAGTTCCCCTGTGCCAATAACTAGGCCCGAGAGGTTACACTAGCGCGTGGAGACGTTGATCGGCTTCCAGCACTGGCTCTACGGCGGCATCGCGGAGGGGATCGGCAGCGTTGCGGGCGGCGATTACCGAGTGGTCTGGGTCGCCATGGCAACGGCGACATTCGGTGCTGTTCACGCCCTGATGCCGGGTCACGGGAAGCTCGTCCTAATCTCCTACCACCTGGGTCAGCCGTCGAGCCCGACGGCAGTACCAAGCCAATCGTCGTGGGCTGACGCACTCAAAGCCTTTGTCCTACATTTATTCCAGACCACGAGCGGAATTAGCGCTGGTACCAGCAGGCTATATATCTTTGGATATATAGCTACTTCTGCTCCAATGTAATAATTTACATAAATGTCGGGAGGCATTACCCATCAGTGTGGGAGGCATTGATGAGGTGGTTTCTCGCGAGTGGATTGTTTCTGGCAGCGCACGTTTCAAGCGGGCGCGGTTTTTCGTTGAGCCGCAGCAGCCTCAGTTATCTCAACCAATTACTTACCCAACGCATAACGCCAACGGACGATCGTCTGCAACGGCGGGCGTTTGCTGGAAACTTACGGGGAAATTGAGGGAGGTGCACCCCGAGTGAGAGGAGTTATCGCCAAGGACTAGAATGGTTTTTAAGCTCAAGATCATGTTGTGTGCCCGGAGGTCAGGGCTGTGCCGCGTGGAACCGTGCTGCGTCGTAGCGTTCCGCCTCTTTTTCAGAGGATCCCTCCTCAGGGAGCGGTCCTGCCCGACTGGTTGGTCCCATTAGTGGGGAATGTCGAGCAGGCAATGCGGCTCATACCGCGAGACAGCGAAGTTCAGCAGTTGCTCGAAAAATATCTTGGGATCCTAGGTCATCCGTTGACAGCAGCCGGACTGCGCTGTGTGGTCGCAACCCACATCCATGAGCTTATCGCGGTGGCGCTCAGTGACGGGGACGACCGCGCGGCAAAGGCAAATACGTGGGGCGTGACTGAGGCGAGGCTAAAGGCGATCAAGGCCGATATACTCGAAAATCTTAGCAGCCCGGAACTGACAGAGACCGTAGTAGCGCTTCGGCAGCGCTTGACCTCGCGATACATTCGTATGCTGTTCCAGGCGGAAGGTACTACCTTCTCAAAGTTCGTGCTCATCCATCGCCTGATTCACGCGCATCGCATGCTTTCCGACCCTCTTTTTGCCGGTATGAAGATCATGGATATTGCCTTAGCGGTCGGGTTCAGCGATCTGTCCTATTTTGATCGCACCTTTCGCCGACATTTTCACGCGACCCCTTCAGAGGTACGAGCAATGCTCGTTAGTGGCCACCATCGAGTGGTCTCAGAAGGACGCTGCCTTAGAGCGTGAGTGCGTAAGACCATCAGCTGTGCCTACAGAGGCGGCGAAGTCGACCGGTTTCCCTTCCGTCCAACCTCTCTTCCTTCCAGTCCAAGCCAGCGATCCAGTCAGCATGGTATTCTTCTCATTGCAGTGAGAGAAGTTCCCTCAATCTCATCTGCGCTACAAGGAGTAACGGACTCTAGGAAAAGGTGGACGGTGTCCGGCTACGTCCCGACCCCTCTCAGGAGTAACCCCATGAAACGTCTGTCTTATGCTGGGCTATTAGCGACGGCTATGGTTTTCGCTTTGGCTCCGACCGCCGCTTACGCAGCAGTGACAAAAAAGTGCCCGGACACCGTCGCGTCACACCCCCCAGTGGGGGCTTCACCCGAACCAGGACAACCACCCAGAATGCCGCGTGCACAGCGCCAGCGAGCAGACTATCTCGGACGTTGTGGAGGGCCCCGTGACCAGGGGTGGCGGAACCCCTGGAGGTTTTAACAAATAGCAATCGGCACAGAGCCCGCGGCGCCACACCCGCGGTCAGACAATCCGACACCATTTTTTTGCGGCATCATTTGATGCAGCCATGCGCAAGCTCGTTCTGATTCGGATCGTCTTGATGGGGACTGCACTTGTTGCAGTCCCGTCTGTGCGCGATGCGGACCACACGGCCGAGCGTCACCTTCCACCACCGTATCAGCTCGCGAGGTCAGCCGCGGTGAGGCGGTCACCAAAGTGGTCGCCGCCGGTACGGTCCAGCCGGTCGTCAGTGTGGTTGTCGGCTCGCAAGTCTCGGGCCAAGTGAAGGAAATCCTCGTCGACCACAACGACATGGTCAAAGAGGGGCAGCCGATTGCCCTGCTCGATCCGGAGCTCTTTAACACTCGCGTAGAGCAGGCACGGGCGGAGGTCGACGTGGCGAGCGATGCCGTGCGGATCGCCGGGAAGAAGTAACCACCGCCGAGGCGGCCGTGAACAGGGCCATCGCCGAGCGAGCCAAAGCCGAGGCGGACACCAAACGCTACGAGGTAATGATTGACCTCACCCGTCGCGGCTGGAGCGAAAATCCGTGCTGATGAAGAGCGGCGCGGTCTCGGCGAGCGACGCGGACGATGCTCGCGCCGCCTATGAGACTGCGCTCGCCAACTCAGGGGCGGCGCGAGCCCAAGTGGCTTCGCAAGAGGCCCGGGTCGAGGAGGCGAAGGCCAAGTTCGCCGTCGCGCGTCCCGCGTGCCCAATCAGAAGCTCAGGTGCGGCGCAGTCAGGCAGCGCTTCACCAAGCCGAAGCCGATTTGGATCGCACCGTGATCCGGGCGCCGATGGATGGCATAGTGATCGATCGCAGCGTGACCGCCGGCCAGACGTTGCCGCCAGTTACCAAGCGCCCACACTGTTCACGATCGGGGATCTTCATGCCGTGAACGTCGAGATTGCAGTAGACGAGGCCGACATCGGCGGCTTGCGCGTCGGGCAGAACGTCACGTTTTCGGTCGACGCTTACCCGGACAAGACCTTCGCCGGCCGCATCAATCAGATCCGCAAGTCGCCTCATACAAAGGAGAGCGTGGTAACCTACACCGTAGTCGTCGCGGCGAATAACGAAAACCTCCTGCTGTTTCCCGGGATGACCGCTATGGCGAAAATTATCACCGTCGATAACCCCGATGCCTTGCAGGTCCCCAGCGCTGCCCTCCGATATCAGCCGCAAGGGGTCCCACAACCCTCCGGATCCCATGTTTGGGTGTCGGAGGGCGAGAGCATCCGTCCCGTGGCCGTCCAGGTCGGCGTGAGCAACGAGGGCATGGCCGAGATCGTCGGCGGAATTTGTCGGAGGGGGAAAGGTCGTGGTTGGCGATGCGCCGAGCGATCGGGCCGACGGACTGGCTTCGCCAAGCTGTGGCTAAAGTCGCGGGTTGGATCGAACCACTACAGCGCCGCGTTGGCGGGGCTGGCCAAGCGTTAGGACGCGGCGTGGCCGAACATCTGATCGAGGCGGAAGGGCTGACACGACATTATCGCCTTGGGGGCCGCACCGTGACCGCGCTCGAGGATGTATCCCTTTGCATCGAGCCAGGAGATTATGTCGCGGTAACCGGTCCTTCAGGTTCGGGAAAGACGACGTTGATGAAGATCCTCGGCTGCCTGGACCGTCCCAGCAGCGGACGCTATCGGCTCGACGGG
>CAWHAX010000023.1:0-26940 GCA_963827365.1 uncultured Alphaproteobacteria bacterium
TCTGTTGCTCGGCGCGGTGCTGATCTACGCAGCTGTGAGGCCGAAGGTGGCGCCCGCAGCCCCTTCGCCGTGATAGTCTGCGCTATTGGCGCTAAGCACCCTGGAGCTTCCCCGAATGGATGAAGGCACGATCGACCGCGAAGCCATGGGGCGTCTTGCCAAGGCCCTGGTCTTCATTTGCGGTGCCGATCATCCGACTACCGTCGCGCTCAGGACCGCCGCTGAGAGTGGCTCTGCGCGCGATATCAAGGCCGCCCGCGCCGCTTTCCTGAAATTGAAGCCAGGCGAGCGCAAGGCCGCTTTCGCTATGCTCGAGGGCTGATTTCAGCCTGCAACAGCTTGTCGCACTGAGATTATTTTCCACCTTCACGATCTGCCGATGCCCCTTTGAAGCCCTGCGTCGATCTCCTATACTCTAAATGAGAATAGGGGGACCGGCCTTGCGCCGGATGTTTTAACGCCCCATATATGCTCACTCTGAGCATTATTGAGTAGAGTGACGGGAGTAGGGCTATGACGCAGATTTCAGCCGTATCGAGCGGCAAGGTTCTTAAGCCGGCGCGGGAGCTGATCCCGGCGACGCTGCCCGATCTCGCCTATACGCCACAGGTGGCGCGTGAGACTGCCCATCTCTATGAGCGTATATCCCGCGTGATCCCGCCCATCGAGTGGCCGGGCTTTGCCCCTTACATCAAGGCAATCAACGAGCTGAAGCGCTCGCGGAACGCCGTGGTCCTCGCCCACAATTACATGACGCCGGAGATCTTCCATTGCGTTGCCGATGTCGTCGGCGACTCGCTTCAGCTTGCCCGCGAGGCGGCCAAGAGTGATGCCGACATCATCGTGCAGGGTGGCGTGCATTTCATGGCCGAGACCTCGAAGCTGCTCAACCCCGACAAGATGGTGCTGATCCCTGACAGCCGCGCCGGCTGCTCGCTCGCCAGCTCTATCACCGGCGCCGACGTGCGCGCGTTGCGCGAGGCCTATCCCGGCGTGCCGGTCGTGACCTACGTCAACACCTCAGCCGAGGTGAAGGCCGAGTTCGACATCACCTGCACCTCGTCGAACGCCGTGCGCGTGGTCGAGTTGCTTGGCGCCAAGCGCGTCATCATGATTCCTGACGAGTATTTGGCGCAGTGGGTTGCGACCCAGACATCCGTCGAGATCATCACCTGGAAGGGCCATTGCGAAGTGCATGAGCGCTTCACCGGCGAGGAGCTCCGCGCCTATCGCGAGGCCGACCCAGGCGTGAAGATCATCGCCCACCCCGAATGCGCGCCTGACGTGATCGCCGAGGCCGATTTCACCGGCTCGACCAGCGGCATGATCAAATGGGTGAACGACAATCAACCGAGCAAGGTTCTGCTCGTGACGGAATGCTCGATGAGCGACAACGTCGCGGTCGAGGCGCCGAAGGTCGACTTCGTGCGTCCCTGCAACCTCTGCCCGCATATGAAGCGGATCACGCTGCCGAAGATCCTTGAGTTCCTCGTCGTTCTGAAAGAGGAGGTGACTGTCGATCCGGCGGTCGCCGGCCCGGCCCGCGCCGCGGTCGAGCGCATGATCAATCTCAGCCACTAGCCCCCCGGGCGGAGCGTGCAACGTTGCGTAAAGACAGACCGGCTCTAGGCGTTCCGCGCCGGGCGGAAAGCGGCGGCATCGTCATTGTCGGCGCGGGGCTTGCCGGCCTCTTCACCGCGCTCAAGCTCGCGCCGATGCCAGTGACCGTCATCTCGGTCTCGCCCTTCGGCCAGGGTGGATCGAGCGTCTGGGCGCAAGCCGGCATCGCCGCAGCCCTCTCCGAAGGTGACAGTCCGGAGGCGCATGCAGCCGACACTATTCGCGCCGGCGCAGGCATTGTCGATGAAGAGATCGCCATGCTGCTCGCCGGCGAGGCGCGCAGTCGCATCGAGGATCTGCTCCGTTACGGCGTGCCCTTCGACAAGGACCTCGAAGGTCATCTCGACCTTGCCCAGGAAGCCGCCCACGGCGCTCGCCGCATCCTGCACGTGAAGGGCGATACTGCCGGCCGCTCCATCATGGCGGCTCTGACCGCGGCGGCACGCGCCACGCCCTCGATCCAAGTGCTGGAAGGCTGGGGCGCCCGCGAGCTCATCGTCCGCGACGGTCAGATCGCCGGCATAGAGCTTGCGCGCTCCGGCGCATCACCCGCCACGCCGAGCCTGGCGCTCGACGCTTCCGCCGTGGTGCTCGCTACCGGCGGCTCAGGCCAGCTCTACGCCATCACCACCAACCCACGCGAATCCCGCGGCGAAGGCATTGCCATCGCTGCGCGCGCCGGCGCCACCATCGCCGATGCCGAATTCGTGCAGTTTCATCCGACCGCCATCAATATCGGCCGCGATCCAGCACCGCTCGCCACGGAGTCGCTGCGCGGCGAAGGCGCGGTGCTGATCAACGGCCGCGGCGAGCGCTTCATGCGTGCGCTGCATCCCGATGCCGAGCTTGGTCCGCGCGATATCGTCGCCCTCGGCGTCTATTGCGAAGTGATGAGCGGCCGCGGTGCCTTCCTCGATTGCCGCAAGATCGGGCCCGAATTTCCCGAGTGCTTTCCCACTGTATTCGCCGCCTGCCAGTCGGCAGGCATCGATCCGCGCAGCGAGACGATCCCGGTTGCTCCAGCGGCGCATTACCACATGGGTGGCGTCTACACCGATGCGAACGGGCGCGCCACCATCGAAGGCCTATGGGCCTGCGGCGAGGTTGCTTCGACCGGGGCGCATGGCGCAAACCGGCTTGCCTCCAATTCACTGCTCGAGGCTGTTGTATTCGGAGCCCGCGTGGCGCATGACATCGCCGAGCGGATGCCTTCGGTAGAGGCGCTCAAGCTCGACGTTCCGGCGACGCCGGTCGCCGGCATGAGCCCCGATTCGCAAGGCCTGCAGGCGCTTCGCCGCACCATGACCGCCAACGCCGGCGTCATTCGCGACGACGCTTCGCTGCGTTCGGCGCTCGGCATCATCGCGACCCTGGAGCGGAGCGGCGCCTCTGACCCGCGCCTCGGCAACATGCTCACAACCGCCAAGCTGATCGCCACCACCGCGCTGATGCGCAAGGAGAGCCGCGGCGCGCATTTCCGCAGCGACTACCCTGAGGCTAACCCGGTCCTTGCGCATCGCAGCTTGTTGACGCTGGAGGAAGCCGAGACGATTGCCAAGGAGGCTGTGAGCGGGCGTCAGCGGGCCCAGCGTTGGGCCGCACCTCTCGGTGCATGACTAAGCTCGAATTGCCGCCTTTCCTCGTCCATCGCGCGGTCGCCGCTGCGCTGGAAGAGGACCTCGGTCAGGCCGGCGACATCACCACCGATCCCATCATTCCGGTTGACACCACCGCCGCGGCCGAGATCGTCGCGCGCAACCCAGGCGTGATCGCAGGGCAAGATCTCGCTGCGGCAAGCTTCAAGGCGCTCGACCCTGACGCGGAGTTCGTTGCCGATGTCGCCGACGGCGGCAAGGTCGGCGTCGCAACGCGGATCGCACATGTGAAAGGGAAGGCGAGGGCGCTGCTCACGGCCGAGCGCACCGCTCTCAACTTTCTTGGGCATTTAAGCGGGATCGCGACGCTCACCGCCGCCTATGTCGCTGCCGTCGAAGGCACAAGAGCGCGGATCGCCTGCACTCGAAAGACGACGCCTGGCCTGCGCGCCTTCGAGAAATATGCTGTGCGCGCAGGTGGTGGCGTCAACCACCGCTTCGGCCTCTATGACGCTGTGCTGGTGAAGGACAATCACATCGCCGCCGCCGGCGGGCTGCCTCATGCGCTCGAGCGATTGCGCGTGCGGAGCGGCCATCTCGTGAAGGTCGAAGTCGAGGTCGACACGCTTCCTCAGCTCGAAGAGGCGCTGCGCTTCCCCATCGATGCGGTGCTGCTCGACAATATGGATATCGCCACGCTGAAGAAGGCCGTGGCGCTCGCCCATGGACGCGTACTAACCGAGGCGTCGGGCGGCGTGAATTTGCAGACGGTGAGGCAGATTGCGGAGACCGGCGTCGACTTGATTTCAGTCGGAGCGCTTACTCACTCGGCGTCGCGCCTAGACTTAGCGCTGGAGTGGCGCTGATCGGAGTGGCAGCAGGGTTGGAGGAGGCAAGCGAGAACGCACCCGTATTCACCTTCGAGGTGCTTGGCGCAGGCGCGGCCGAGGCTTCCTCGACGATATACGCCTTCTCGTTGCGCTTCTTGTAGAAGATATGGCGCCCGATCGAGTCGATCTTATTCATGGCGCTCTTCCAATGCGGGCTCACATAATCCGCATGGTAGAAGGTCGAATAGCCGATCTCAGGCAGCCAGACCTCGCCTGAGGTAATTTGCCGGGCAAGCTTCTGGGCGAGCGCCCAATGCGAGTCGTTCTTCGGCGTGTCGGTCTTGCCGTCACAGGCGAAGGAGAACTGGCAGCCTGGCGCCATCTGGCCCTGATAGACCACGCCGCAGATGGTTTCCGGGAATTGCGGGCTGCGAACGCGGTTCAGGATCACTTGGCCGACCGCGATCTGGCCCGGTAGGGGCTCGCCGCGAGCCTCGAAATAGATTGCCGTGGCGAGGCAGCGCCGCTCGCGCTCCTCGAACTCGGCCTGGCTCTCGCCCTTATATTTGAAATTCAGGCCGGTCTGCGAAGGCTGGTAGGCAATTGCCTGGGCCGCGGGGGCGCCACCGGCAATGGCGGGCGCCAATTGGAGATTGCCCGAGGCGAATTCGGTGAACATCGAGACGCCGCGCCCTGAATCGCCGCGGTCCGGAGCGCCACGGAGCGCTACTTCGGTGACCGTCGCATTTAGGCGATCGGACTTTGTCGACCGAATCAGCTCGCTCCGCGAATCGAGGCCCTTGGCAGCAATATCGCCGCCGGACACGCTGGCGGTGATGAACTGCTTGTCGGCATATGTCGTTGTTTTTACTACGAGATATTGGTCGGCACGGGGGCCTTTGCCCTCGGTGCGGAAGAGGGAGGCGGCGGCCTTCGGCAAGGGTTGAGGCTCGGTGGCGCCGGCGTCGCGCGACAGCGCGTGGACCGAGCCGTTACCCGAAAACAGAAGCTCCATCCGGTAGGCAAGCTGGTTGCCCGGAATGGAAGCATAACCCAAACCTATAAGCGGGAGCGGCGCGAGCGCAGCTGCTACGTGCCACAAGCGTCGGCCCAATGGTCCCTCCCGGGGATAGTCCCCGTTTTTCGCGAAAATGGCGCTCGTGCCCTTGAGCTACACTTCGCGAGCCTTCGACGGCGCCACTTCTCGGGCGCACTCAAGGCTTTGTCCCCAACTGGAAACCAGCCAAATGGTGGGAAAAACAATGACTTAAGTCTTCTTGTCCCCACCGGTTTGCCCGGAGTCCCATCTCATTGGCAGTTATGCTGCTTTATCATTTAGGACAAATTATGGTGAATGGGAAGTCCTAACGGCTTTTGGGAACATGGTTAACGAGGCCTTTCATTGAGCCTCAAATGCGCCTGGGCGGCAGCGAGCCGCGCCACAGGCACCCGGTAGGGGGAGCAGGAAACGTAGTCGAGGTTGATGTCCTCGCAAAATCGGATGGTCTCCGGGTCGCCACCATGCTCGCCGCAGATGCCGATCTTGAGATCCGGATGCGACCGGCGCCCGCGCTCGACGGCGATCCACATTAGCTCGCCGACGGCGGGGTCTAGCGTCACGAAGGGGTCGTGCTGGATGATTCCCTTCTCGGTGTATTCGCCGAGGAAGCGGCCTGCATCGTCGCGGGAGAGCCCGAACGTGGTCTGGGTCAAATCGTTGGTGCCGAAAGAGAAGAAGTCGGCGCTCTGGCCGATCTCGCCGGCGTTGATGCAGGCGCGGGGAAGCTCGACCATGGTGCCGACCGAATAAGTCAACGTCACCCCTTGCTCCTTTTCGATCGCACGAGCCATGCTGTCGATGCGGTTCTTGACGAGGTCAAGCTCGGCCTTGGCGGTGACGAGCGGCACCATAATCTCCGGCTTGACGCTGGTGCGGAGGGTGCGGCCTGCTTCCAGCGCCGCCTCGAAGATTGCGCGGGCCTGCATCTCCGCGATCTCGGGGAAGCTCACGAGAAGGCGCGATCCCCGATGGCCAAGCATCGGGTTGAACTCGCGCAAGCCTGAGACCCGGCGCTTCAATCTGGTGGCGCTGACCCCCATAGCGGTGGCCACCTCTTTGATTGCCGCTTCGTCATGCGGCAGGAATTCATGCAAGGGCGGATCGAGCAGGCGGATGGTCACCGGCTGGCCGGCCATGATCTCGAACAGCTCGATGAAATCCTGGCGCTGCATCGGCAGGAGCTTGGCGAGTGCCGCCCGCCGCCCCTCGGTGTCGTCGGCGAGGATCATCTCGCGCATCGGCACGATGCGTCCCTCCTCGAAGAACATATGCTCGGTGCGGCAGAGCCCGATGCCGTCGGCGCCGAAGGCGAGGGACTGGCGCGCATCGACCGGTGTGTCGGCATTGGCGCGCACCTTCATGCGGCGAAAGGAATCTGCCCAGCCCATCAGCGTGACGAAGTCTGAGGACAGCGCGGGCTCGCGCATCGGCACGCGGCCCTTGATGATCTGCCCCGTCGAGCCGTCGATAGTAACGATCTCGCCTTTGCTCAGGATCTCGTTGCCGGAGGCGAGCGTCTCGCGCTCAAGGTCGATCTGCACCGACGCGGCGCCGACCACGCATGGCCGCCCCATGCCGCGCGCCACCACAGCGGCATGGCTCGTCATGCCGCCGCGAGTGGTTATGACGCCAGCCGAGGCATGCATGCCTTGCACGTCCTCGGGCGAGGTCTCGACCCGCGCCAGGATCAGCGTGTGGCCTTGCGCCTTGAGATGAACGGCCTCGTCGGCGTCGAACACGAGCTCGCCAGAGGCGGCGCCGGGAGAGGCCGGCAGACCCTTGCCGATGACGAGCTTCGGTGTCTCGGGATCGAGCGTCGGATGCAGAAGCTGATCGAGCTGGGCGGCGTCGATGCCGAGCACCGCCTCTTTCTCGGTGATCAGACCTTCCGACGCCATGTCGACGGCGATCTTCAAGGCTGCCTGCATGCTCCGCTTACCGGACCGGCTTTGCAGCACCCAAAGCTTGCCTTCCTCGACCGTGAACTCGATGTCCTGGATGTCGCGGAAATGCGCTTCGAGCTTGGCGCAGGCTGCTCTCAGATCGGCGAACACGTCTGGCATCAGCCCCTCGAGCGAAGCTCGCTTGTCGCCGGTTGCCTGCCGCGATGCCTCGGTCAGGGACTGCGGCGTACGGAGCCCCGCGACCACGTCCTCGCCTTGCGCATTGACCAGATACTCGCCGTAGAGCTCGTTGGCGCCGGTTGAGGGATTGCGCGTGAACACGACGCCGGTGGCGCTGCGCTCGCCCATATTGCCGAACACCATGGCCTGCACGGTGACCGCCGTGCCCCAATCGTCGGGAATGTCGTGCAGCCGCCGATAGGCGATGGCGCGCGCGTTGTGCCAGGAGCCGAACACGGCCGCGATCGCGCCCCAAAGCTGCACGTGCAGATCGTGCGGGAAGGGCTGGCCAAGCTCCTGCTCGACAATCGCCTTGAAGCGCTCGATCACCTCCGCCCAATGCTCGGCCTTGAGCTCGGTGTCGAGCTCGAAGCCTTTCAGACTTTTGTAATTCTCGAGCGCCTCTTCGAACAGGTCGTGGTCGATGCCGAGTACCACGTCGGCATACATCTGGATGAAGCGGCGATAGGTGTCGTAAGCAAATCTGCGGTCGGAGGACCGGCGCGCCAGCCCCTCGACCGTCTGGTCGTTGAGTCCGAGATTGAGTACCGTGTCCATCATGCCAGGCATCGAGGCGCGCGAACCTGAGCGCACCGACACCAGCAGCGGATTGTCGACATCGCCGAAGCGCGCGCCTGCGACCTTGCCGACGACGTCGAGCGCCGCACTCACCATCGGCAGCAATGCCTTGGGCAGCGTCTTGTCCGCCTGGTAGTAGGCGGCGCAGACCTCGGACGAGATGGTGAGCCCAGGCGGCACGCGGAGCCCCAGCCGAGACATCTCCGCGAGATAGGCGCCCTTGCCGCCGAGCAGGTCGCGCTGCGCGGCATCGCCCTCGGCGCGGCCTGCGCCGAAGGTGAAGACCCAATGGGGCGAAGCGTCTTTGGCCTTGGCGGCCTGTTTCATCGCGCGTTCCATCCTGAGCCGCTCCTTTTAGCGGCCTGCTCTGCGAGATACAAACGGAGGGGAGGGGAGATGGTTAGTCCCGCACCGGCTTTTGGTCCTTGAGCCGGCGATGATGAATGAAATCGCCGCTCTCGATCGGCCGCCGCCGCGCCTTTGAGTCTCCTATCTCGTAGGACCAGGCATCGACCGTGCGTCCCCGCTCGAGCCGCACCTTGACGGGCACGCGGCGGAAGGCATGCCCGGGCTCTGCCGTCCCTTCATAGTGGTCGAGCTCGGCGAGGAGGCGCTCAGCATTCTTGAGCGAGAACACTTCGCCGATGACATGAGTCCTCACGCCGGCATCGAACTTTGCTCCGGGGTACCAGCCGAAATCGTAGAGGAGGCCGGGCGTCGACCCCTTGCCGATGTGCTTCGCTTGAGTGCTGAGGCGCTTGGCCAAAGGATGAGGAAACTCAGATCGCAGGGTCCCGTAGACGAAGAGATATTCGGTCATCGAGTTATTCCGGTAGCTTAACCCGGCCATCCTCATCCAGTTCCCAGAAGGGATTGAAGGCGACCTCCCATACATGCCCGTCTGGATCGGCGAAATAGCCGTTATAGCCTCCCCAGAATGTCTTGGTCGCTGGCTTCAGAACGCGTGCGCCAGAAGCTTCAGCTCGCGCCATCATGACATCGACCGCATCTTCGCTCGCAACGTTCTGCGCGACCACGATGCCGCCATTGCCGGTCCAGAGTTCCGCGGCTTGCGCATCGTCCCTTTGCTCATCGCGTCCCCACAAAGCGAGCACGACCGGTCCAGCCTGGAAGAAGCTAACGCTTTCCTGGCTCGCGGTCTTCGACCTGACGAAGCCGAGCTGCTCGTAGAAGGCAGTCGACTTGGCGATATCGGCGACGCCGAGCGTGATCAGGCTGAGGTGGGCAGGCACGATGCGCACGCCTCGATCTTGGAGAAGTCGGCCACGGTCAGCGTCGTGGCGCGAATGCGGTTGAGCAACCGCAGCCGGTTCTCGCGCAAGCGGGGATCGTCGGTGTTGACCGTGACAATGTCGAAGAAGGCATCGACCGGCGGGCGGAGCTTCGCCATCGCCGCCATCGCTGCCTCGAAATCTTCGTTGGCGACCGCGGCGGCAGCAGCGCGCTCGACCTCATCGACGGTCTTGGCCAGCGCCTTTTCCTCAGGCTGCTTCAACAGGCTCGCATCGGGCGGCTGATCGTAGCTGCAAGACGCCTTCTTCTCCTCGATGCGCAGGATGTTGATGGCGCGCTTGGTGCCGGTGAGGAGATGCTCGCCGTCCTCGGTGTCCAGGAAACTGCCAAGCGCCTCGACCCGGCGCACGATCATAAGGAGGTCGTCGCCTCCAAGCGATAACACGGCATCGACAAGATCGTGCCGCGCGCCCTGGTCGCGCAGATGCACCTTCAGCCGGTCGGCGAAGAAGGCGAGCAGGCTCTGTTGTGTCTCAGCGCCGCCCCCCGGAATGTTCTTCCACTTCATCAGCGCGGCGCGGGTAACGTCGTTTAGCGGCAAGCGAAGGTCGTTTTCCAGGACGATACGGATCACGCCAAGCGCGGCGCGGCGAAGCGCGTAAGGGTCCTTCGAGCCGGTCGGCTTCTCGTCGATGGTCCAGAAGCCAACCAGCATGTCGAGCTTGTCGGCGAGCGCCACCGCAACTGCCACCTTCTCGCGCGGCACATCATCCGATGGTCCCACCGGCTTGTAATGAGTGCCGATCGCGTCGGCGACCGCCTCGTCTTCCTCCTGGTCGAGCGCGTAATAGCGGCCCATCACGCCTTGCAGCTCGGGAAACTCGCCGACCATATCGCTGGTGAGATCGGCCTTTGCCAGGATCGCCGCGCGCTCGGCAAGGTCAGGATCGGCGCGGACCAGCTTGGCGATCTCGCGGGCAAGCACGCGCACCCGCTGCACCCGCTCATATTGCGTGCCGAGCTTCTCGTGAAAGACGATCTCCCTGAGCTTCGGCACGCGCTCTTCGAGCATCACATTGCGGTCGTGGTCGAAGAAGAATTTGGCGTCGGAGAGCCTTGCTGCGATCACCCGCTCATTGCCGGCGACGACGGCCTTGCCGCGATCCTTTGCCTCGAGGTTCGCGACCAAGATGAAACGGTTGGCGAGATGCTCGCCACGCCGCAGCGAAAAGCATTTCTGATGCGCCTTCATCGAAGTGGCGAGCACTTCACCTGGCACCTCGAGGAAGCTCTCATCGAAGCTCCCCATCAGCGCCACCGGCCATTCGGTGAGCCCGGCATTCTCGGCGAGCAGCGCCATGTCCTCGACCAGCACGAGCTCCTGCTTGGCCGCGAGCTTCTGCGCGCCCTTGAGGATGATCGCCTCGCGCTCGCGTCCATCGAGGATGACGTAGGCATCGCGCAGTCTCTTCGCATAATCGTCGAAGTTCCTCACAGCGAAGGGCTTCGGCGCCATGAAGCGATGGCCGCGTGTCTCCTTGCCGCTCTTGATGCCGTCGATCTCGAACGGAACCACCTTGCCGCCGAAGATGCATAGGATGGAATGCAGCGGCCGCACCCAGCGCAAGCGTCCGCTGCCCCAGCGCATGGATTTCGCCCAGGGGAAATTGCGCACGATCTCCGGCACGATCTCGGCCACAACCTCGGGCGTTGCGCGCCCTGGCCGTTCGATTAGCGTCAAATAGAAATCGCCCTTCTTGTCGGGGCGGATTTCAGCCTGCACCAGCGACTTGAGCCCGGCAGATTTGAGGAAGCCTTGCACCGCTGCGTCTGGCGCGCCGACGCGCGGGCCCTTCTTCTCCTCGCTTACATCAGGCGATCGCGCGGGGAGACCATCCACCACCACGGCAAGCCGGCGCGGCGTGGCGAAGCTGCGGACCGTATCGAAGCTCAGGCCAGCGTCTTTCAGCCCGTCGCCGAGCATTCGCGCCAGATCTTCAGCGGCGCGCATCTGCATGCGCGCCGGGATCTCTTCGGAGAACAGCTCTAGCAGAAGCTCAGCCATGATCGGCGCCCCGCGTCTCAAGCATGGGCGCCGCCGGCTTCAGTCTTAAGCCACGCCGCGCAGCAGGCGCGCACAAGCTCGCGCACGCGCAGGATAAAGCCCTGCCTCTCAGTCACAGAGATTACGCCGCGGGCGTCGAGCAGATTGAAGATGTGCGACGCCTTGATTGCCTGGTCGTAGGCGGGCAGCACCATCAGATGCCGCTTGCCGACCTCGCCCTTAGCGAGTAGCGCCTTGCACTCTGCTTCAGCGTCGCGGAAATGCTCAAGCAGCTTCTTGGTGTCGGCCTGCTCGAAATTGTAGCGGGAGTATTCCTGCTCTGCCTGGAGGAACACGTCGCCATAAGTGACCTTGTCCTTGCCGGTCTTGCCGTTGAAGTTGAGGTCGAACACGCGGTCGACGCCCTGCACATACATGGCAAGGCGCTCAAGCCCGTATGTCAGCTCGCCTGAGACGGGATCGCAATCGAAGCCGCCGACCTGCTGGAAATAGGTGAACTGCGAGACCTCCATGCCGTCACACCACACTTCCCAGCCGAGACCCCAGGCGCCGAGCGTCGGGCTCTCCCAATCGTCCTCGACGAAGCGGATGTCGTGGTTTTTGACATCGACGCCGATGGCCTTGAGGCTATCGAGATAGAGGTCATGGATGTCCGGCGGCGACGGCTTCAGGATCACCTGGAACTGGTAATAATGCTGGAGCCGGTTGGGGTTCTCGCCATAGCGGCCGTCCTTCGGCCGCCGCGACGGCTGCACGTAAGCCGCTTGCCACGGCTTCGGCCCGAGCGAGCGCAAGGTGGTGGCGGGGTGAAAGGTGCCGGCGCCCATCTCCATGTCGTAGGGCTGCAAAATGACGCAGCCCTGATCCGTCCAATAGCGCTGAAGCCTGAGGATCAGGTCCTGGAACGATGGGGCGACGGAAGGCCTGTCGGCTTTGGCTAGCTTGCCCATGGTCCTTTCCGGCCGCAGGGGAGGGTGGGTGCTTCGAGGGCGACAGACGCTATGCGCGGGCCTAGGCGGCGGTCAAGTGAGGGGCAACAGGGAAGCTAACGCTACCTGACGCCGGTCAGTGGTGCTTTGGGCTATATACCCCGGTCGCTGGATCGCGCTCGAGGCGAACCACGTTCTCCGCCTCGCGCTGGTCCATGGCTTTGCGGGCACGGGCAAGCTCAGCGGCGACGCGGCGTTGCTCGTCACGATACCAGCGCCGCACGAGAAAGACCCCGGCGCCCGCTGCAAGCAGGATGAGAAGTTGCGGCATGGCTAGAACCCAAAGCGCGACCAGAGCGCTCTCGCTTCGATAGCAGAAATGAGGTCGGCCGCAAGGCCGCCCGGCGTGAAGCCGAACTCCGAGCCGCCTTCATGCACCGAGACGCCGCGCCTACGGCGGAGCCAGCTCGTCGACGGCGCGACCAGGCTGAAACGCACTTCGTCGCCATAGAGTTCGCGCATCTTGGTGCGGAGTTCGCCCAGGCCGTCGATCAGGCCAAGCTCGAGCGCCTTCCTGCCGGACCAGAACTCCCCGGTGAAGAGGTCGTCTCCAGCCTTCTCGATGCGCGCCCCGCGCCTCGCCTTGACGAGATCGATGAACTCCGCGTGCACGTCGCGCTGGATGGCCTTGATGCGCTCGACGTCGTCTTCCTTCACCGGCAGGAACGGATCGAGCGTGGTCTTGTTACGCCCGGCGGTATAGACGCGCCGCTCGACGCCGATCTTGTTGATCAGCTCGTTCAAGCCGAAGGTCGCGGTCACGACTCCGATCGAGCCTACGATCGAGCTAGCATCGGCATAGATCTCGTCACCGGCGATCGCGAGCAGATAGCCGCCCGACGCGGCGACGTCCTCGGCGAACACATAGACCTTGAGACCCTTCTCTTCAGCAAGCGCGCGGATGCGCTTGTAGATCAGCACCGATTGCACCGCCGAGCCGCCCGGCGAATTGATCTGGATGGCGACCGCCTTGGCGCCGCGCATGGAGAACGCCCTCTCGATCGCGCTTGCACTGGTCGAAAGCGTGAGCCCAGGCCTGAGCGGCGTAGACATGCCGATGGCGCCGCTGAATCTGAGCACTGGGATGAGGGCGCCGCGCCCGGTCCAGGAGGCTGGGAGCATGTTGCCGAAGCGGTCGAAGACCGATGGGCGAAGCTCGTCCGGAAGTTTGTCCATGCCCCCAAGGTATAGAGACAAAAGGTCAAATCAAGGCCGGAAGCCAAGTCTTAGGTCGGAGAGGCGCCCCCGGTCCTAAGCTTTACTTAACGCAAGTTTGGCTCATCCGGGAGGCCGGCGGCTTTGTTTGGTAGAATAGAGACTTGAGGGGAACATTGATTTCGGCGCTCGCGGTTTTTCGGCAGCGCCATTTGCGGCACCCCCTCGAGGAGGACTTCTAATGAAGAGGCTTGCAACGATCATGGTTGCGGCGTGCGCTCTAATGCTGACGCTCGTCGCAATCGCCCCGGACGAGGCGTCCGCCGGTTGGCGGCGCGGCTGGGGTTATTACGGTCCCGGCGTCGGGGTCTATGTCGGCCCAGGCTACGGCTATTACGGCTATGGCTATCGCCCCCGCTATTACGGCGGCTATTACCCATACGCCTATTACCCCTATTGGCGTGGCCGCTATTGGCGGCGGGGCTGGGGCTACTAGCTCCTAACGCCAAAGCAAGAGGTGACTTCCAAGGTCCATTCCCTGCGGCGGGGATGGCCCTTTGGCTTTTCCCGCGCTGAAGCAGCGAAGCGATAGCGCATCGAGTTCGCGCTCAAGCAGAAAAACGGTTAGCGCACCAATTCTTGCGGTGAACGCCATATGAATGGCGCCCTCAGATTGGGTTCAGGCCACTCCGGTTAAAACCGCACCATGAGCGTGGGACGGTCCACCGCTCAACGGCCCAACCCAGACGAAGGCGTCACCAGCTGGAGGTTACCCCGATGTTCCAGAAGATCCTTCTTTCCGCCGCCGCCCTGTCAGGTCTCTTTCTCTTCGCTTCGCAGGCGAAGCCGGTTATGGCTACGGCTATAGCTACGGCTAAAGCCACACTATCGCTCCTACTCGTACCACAAGCCGCATTGCTACACCGTGACCCGTCCCGTCACGATCCGCGTGTGGAGCGACTACTCCTACGCGTACATCTTCCGCACCGTCTATCGCGACATCAAGATCTGCAACTAGCTGATCCTGGAAGCCCGGTCGCGCCTCACCGCTTGGGCAAATTGGGGCTGCCGCCCTAACCCCCCAAGGGTGGCAGCCCTTCTCTTTTTCGTGGGCCGCATCTCATCAAGCCCGCCGAATTGACAATCGCGCGCTCTTCCTTGCGGACTGACCCGCCGAAGCTCATAATGGCGGCAACTCAGGAAGTGCCGCCATGCAAGAGGCGCGGATCGAACTCCTGCAGCACATGCCCGTTTTCGGTGGAATCCGGGCCGACGTCCTCCGGTTCCTGCTCGACCTGTGCCCAGTCGTTTCTGTTCCAGCGAACGAGTTCTTTTTCCGCGAGAACGACCAAGCCAATTCGATGTTCGTTCTCGAAGCGGGCGTAGCCGCGGTGCTGAAATCCTGGAGCGGACGGGAGTACCTTCTCCGAACCCTGAAGGAGGGCGATTGTTTCGGAGAGATGGCAGTTATGGACCTCTTTCCGCGCAGCGCCTCGGTCCGCGCAGTAGAAGATTGCACCGCAATCCGTCTTTCAGCCGCCAACCTCTACCAGGTCTGCGCGCAGGATCCCAAGCAGTTCGCGCTCATCCAGATGAACATGGGCAGGGAAGTGTGCCGCCGCCTCCGTGAAACCGACAATCGACTGCTGCGCGCCACAATGGGGACGCCGGACGCCGACGTCGAACATGTTTTCTTCGCAAGCTGAAGCCCGGGCTAAACGCCGAATTCAATCGCTTGTCCGTGGCGCAGCACCGCCTCGGCCTTTGCCGTGTAGCGTCCGTCGGCCTTGTGCAGCACGAGGCCAGGAAGCAGGCGCATGCCTGCGCGGCTTCCCTTCCGCGCCTGGACGATGACGCGGACCGCAGGCTCGCCCTCCTTCGGGAACAGCGGGAAGAGGGTGACGGCGCCGAAGCGGCGGTCGAGCAGCGGCAGGAGCTGAGGAAGCGTTTGCGGCATATGGATCAGGGTGATCTTCCCCTTCGGCGCGGTGAAGGTGGCGAGGAAGCGGACCCAGGATTCAAGCGCTCCAGCCTCCATGATATGTGCCGCCGCGCGGCCGGCATCGGGGGCAGGCCGCACCGTTCCTTCCACGTGGAACGGCGGGTTGGCCATCACCTGATCGTAGCCTTCGCGCACCAGACCCTTGGCGATGAGCGTCTCGGAAGGTGCGGTCAAATCCACGGTAAGGGCACGGAAATGCGCGGCATTGGCGTTCAATTGGGCGTTCGCTTCGGCGAGCGCCACCGCGCCTTCATCAATATCGACCGCGGTCACGTGAATTTGAGGACAGCGGGCAAGGAGGCAGAGCCCGGCCACCCCGACGCCTGCGCCTACGTCGAGCACTTTATCCCCGGATTGTGCCGCCACCGCCGCCTGCAACCACACGGCATCGCTGCCGGCCCGGTGACCCTGCTTGGGCTGTGCTATTTTGATGCGGCCGCCGAGGAAGTCGTCGAGCGTGGTCGCCGCGTTCTGACTTTGGTCAGGCTCTATCTTCAGCGAGCACATGGCCAATCCCGGCGCCGGTCAGAAGGGCCCGCGCCCGCCCCAATTCGTCGCTTGCCACCAGCACCCTGCGAGGGAGCGCCCCAATCGAGCCTTCCAGCACGCTCATATTGGTGTCGGCCACCATGAAGGCGATACCCTCCTCCTCCAGCAGCGCGCTGACATAGGAAATCAGAACCGGATCGTTCGACCGCAACAGTTCCTTCATGGGACAACCCTTTGCGGCCGGCCACCTTGACCTTCAAGCTGGAGCACCGACACTATTCTCTGCTAAGTCAATCGCCTGTTAAGAACCAGTAAGATCCGGCGGCCGCGGAGGAGTCTTTGGGAGTTGTTGTACAGCTTTCCGATGCACGTGATCCACGGGCTAGCCTCGCGCCGCTGCTTGCGCTTGTCGAGGAGGATATGGGTCATGTCAACCACATCATCCTCGACCGCGCGCGGTCCAATGTCGAGCTAATCCCCGATCTCGCCCGCCATTTGATCGAGTCCGGCGGCAAGCGCCTGCGTCCAATGCTCACCATCGCGGCATCGAAGCTCTGCGGCTATCGCGGCGACGGCCATGTGCGGCTCGCGGCGAGCGTCGAGTTCATGCACACCGCGACGCTTCTGCATGACGACGTGGTCGACGAGAGCGATCTCAGGCGCGGCAAGACCGCCGCGAGGCTTCTCTGGGGCAACGAGGCGAGCGTGCTCGTCGGCGATTTTCTCTTGGGCCAAGCCTTCAAGATAATGGTCGATGTCGGCTCGCTCGGGTGCTTGCGCATTCTCTCCGATGCAGCAGCAGTGATCGCAGAAGGCGAGGTGATGCAGCTCACCACGGCCAAGAACACCGAGACCACCGAGGATGACTATCTCGCGGTGATCGATGCCAAGACAGCTGCGCTGTTCGCCGCCGCCGCTGAAGTCGGCGCGGTCATCGCCAACCGGCCGAAGTCGGAAGCCGCGGGCCTCAGGTCATATGGCCGCAATCTCGGCCTCGCCTTCCAGCTCGTCGACGATGCGCTCGATTACCATGGCGAGCAATCGATGCTCGGCAAGAGCGTCGGCGACGATTTCCGAGAGGGCAAGATCACGCTTCCCGTTGTGCTCTGTTATCGCCGCGGCACCAGCCAGGAACGCGCCTTCTGGCAGCGCACGCTTCAGGACGGCGACGTCGGCGAGAACGATCTCGCCGAGGCCATGGGCCTGATGCAGAAGCACAATGCCTTGAGCGACACCATGGAGCGCGCGCGCCATTACGGGGCCATCGCCCGCGACGCGCTCGCCATCTTCCCAGAGGGCGCGCCCAAGGCAGCTTTGCTCGACGCCGTGGCGTTCTGCGTCGACCGCCCGTTCTAACCCGCGCCGAGAGTCGTTGCTGCCACCCAACAAGAGGGGTTGGCGGCTTGCAGTGACGCTGCAGCACCCTTTGCTTCATCTGCGGTCGCGAACAGGGCGAAGCAGGTTGGGCCGCTGCCAGCGAGCTGGACGAGGCGGGCGCCCTGAAGGCGCCTGAGCGCGGTCAGAACCTCGCCGGTCACCGGCGCCAACCGCAAAGCCGCTGCGGCGAGATCGTTGCCCCGAGGGCTCGCGTAGTCGATCAGGCGCTCGAAGCTTCCGGCGAGATCGGGCACCGGCTCGGTATCCGCTGGCCCGGCTGAAAGGGGCGCTGCATTCAGCGCGGCATAGACGCTTGCGGTGGCAAGCGGCAGGCCAGGATTGACCAGCACCACGCCGCAAGCCGGCATCCCGCGAATTTCGGTGACGTGCTCGCCTCTGCCGGTCATCAGGGCCGGCCGGCTGGCAAGGCACGCCGCCGCGTCGGAGCCGAGTCTTGCGGCAATCTCTGTCAATGCCTCGGGTGAAAGCGCGCCGGGATTGGCCTCCGTCAGCAGACGCAAGGTAGCGGCTGCGTCAGCCGAGCCACCGCCAAGTCCAGCTGCGACCGGCAAGGTCTTGGTCAGGCGGAAGCTGCCGAGCGCGATGCCAGCAGCCTTGGTCTTGGCGGCCTCCGCCGCAGCAATGATGAGATTGTCGCCCTGAAGCGCGCCGGCGAACGGTCCATCCACGACAAGCGTGAGGTCCTCACCGGGCTCAAGTTCGAGGCTGTCGCCAAGGTCGGTGAAGCCAACGAGGCTGCGCACCTCGTGGTAGCCATCGGCGCGGCGGCCGAGCACCTCAAGGGTGAGGTTGAGCTTGGCTTTGGCAGCGTCGCGGAGCGCCGTCATCGCGAACCGCAAGGCCGATAGGCCGCAAGCCTACTCGGCGATCTTCTGCACGCTCGAATTCGCCGCCTTGGTCGCCGGTGCGTCGGCAAGACCGTCCTTCAGCTTCTTGTCGATGGTGGCGATGAGATCCTTGTCAGGCTTGAGCGTGAGGCTCTGCTGCCACTGATATTTCGCCTCGAGCTTCCGTCCGATGCGCCAATAGGCATCGCCGAGATGGTCGTTGATGACCGGATCGTCGGGCCTGAGCTCGACGGCGCGCTCAAGATGCTCGACCGCAGATTCGATGTTGCCGAGGCGGTAATAGGCCCAGCCGAGACTGTCGATGTAATAGCCGTCGTCCGGCTTCAGCCTCACCGCCTTGCGGATGTAGTCCATCGCCGTCTTGAGGTTCTGGCTCTGATCGACCCAGGTGTATCCGAGATAATTGAGCACCGGGGATTCGTCAGGTGAAAGCTCGAGCGCGCGCTTGAGATCGGCTTCCGCCGCCGGCCATTCCTTCAGCCGCTCGTTGCACACCCCGCGGGCATAGAACAGCGTCCAATTCTGCTTGGTCGGCTTGCCGACCAGCGCGATGGCGCGGGCATAGGCGTCGCGCGCCTCACCGTAGCGCTCATGCGAACGCAGGATATTGCCGAGCGCGTCGAACGGGCGAATGTCCTTCGGGTTCTGGGCGATGATCTTTTCCAGAAGCGCCTTGGCGTCGTCGACCTTCTCCAGCGCGTTCAGCGCAAGCGCCTTCTGGATTTGGACGTTCAGATAGAGCGGCAACTCCTGAGGTATGTTGTCGAGGGCCGTGAGCTCCAGGTCGTAGCGCTTGGCGCTGTCATATGCCTCTGCTAGCGCGACCTGGGCGAGCGGGAGGTTCGGTTCGAGATAGAGCGCGAACTGGAGGAAGATGATGCCCATGTCGAGGCCGCCTTCGCCCGCGAGAGCATCGCCGATGCCGTAGAACACTTCGGCGAGCCCGTCGGTCGGGGAGGTGACGAGCAGGGGCGGTGTCTTGCCAGAGTCGATCTCGGCCATCAGCGCCGTTGATAGAGGATGCTGCGCCGACTTGGCGATGTGGGTCTTCAGTGTCTGCTTGGCGAGCTTGCGGTTGTTGGTGTTGAGCGCGTGGCGAGCATAGGCATCCGCCACTCTGAGGGTCGCCGGGTTCTTCTTGAAGGCTTGCGCGAAGGCGATGCGGGCGGTTTCGCGCTTACCTGCCACGTCGGCGATCAGCGCGCGGTGATAGCGTTGATAGAATTGCGCCCAGTCGGCGTCGCTCAGGCTATCCAGGGTGGCAAGCGCCTCGTCGGTCTTGCCGGCGGCCTGCTGCACCCAGGCACGCGCCAGGATCGAAGTCAGATCGGCGATCGGGCCTTGGCGCGCCGCGGCGAAATGCTCGTCGGCGTCCTTATAGTCGCCCTTCTTGAAAGCCTCGCAGCCGAGCAGGAACTGCGCGATGCGATGCGACGGTTCGACCCTGACCAGCTCGCGGGCGAGCTTGATGGCGCTGTCCCAGTCTGCCGCGGCGGTCTCGAGCAGGAAGGCCTGCTCAAGGATCAGCTCGTTGTTGGGATCCTCGGCGAGCGCCCTCGAATAGAAGTCTGCTGCAGCGGCGGTGTCATGGTCGCCGCGCGCCACGCGCCCCGAGAGGTAATTGCCAAGCAGAGTGCCGGGCTCGCTTTCGGTTACGTTCGAGGCCACCTCCGAATAGGCCGCTGGAGCGGCGAGGATGGCCAAGGCAAACAGAGACCTCCGCGCCCATTTGCGGAATCCGGCAGTTTCGGCATCTGACATGTGCGTTCGGCTTGGCGCCGCCCCAAACATTGCAGTTCGGTGAACCACCCCCGAGCGGAGGTTATGCGTTTTCGTGCTAACCGCAAACCCAAAAGCTATTGAAGCCGAAAGGCGGCGCGTTTATGACCTCGTGCCGCTACAAGCTTACACGGCAGCTTGGCTTAGGCGGCCTTACATATTGACGTAATTGGGCCCGTCGCCGCCTTCAGGTGGCACCCAGGTAATGTTTTGTGCCGGGTCCTTCACGTCACAGGTTTTGCAGTGGACACAGTTCTGGGCGTTGATCTGGAACCTCCGCGTCCCGCCCTCGGCCACCACCTCATAGACCTGTGCCGGGCAATAGCGCTGCGCCGGCTCGGCATATTCGGGGAGATTTTCGGCAATCGGAATGCTCGGGTCGGTGAGCCTGAGATGCACCGGCTGGTTCTCGTTGTGATTGGTGCCTGAGAGGAACACCGAGGAGAGAATATCGAAGGTGAGCACGCCGTCGGGCTTAGGGTAGTCGATCTCCTTCGCGCTCTTCGCCTTGTGCAAGCTCGCATAGTCGGGCTTGGTGTGCTTCAGCGTGTGGCCGAGGAAGGGGAAGATCGTGTTCAGCCACATGTCGATGCCGCCGAGCATCACGCCGAGCCGCGTGCCGAAGCGTGACCATAGCGGCTTCACGTTGCGCACTCTCTTGAGCTCCGTCGCCATGGAGCTGTCCTTGACGGCTCCCTCGTAAGCGTCGAGCACGTCGCGCGAGCGCCCGTCGCCGATCGCGGCGAACGCCGCTTCCGCCGCCATCATGCCGGAGAGCATGGCGTTGTGGCTGCCCTTGATGCGCGGCACGTTCATGAAGCCGGCACCGCAGCCGATCAGCGCACCACCGGGAAAGGCGAGGCGAGGGATTGCCTGCCAGCCGCCTTCGGTGAGCGCACGTGCGCCATAGGAGATGCGCCTGCCGCCCTCGAGATGGGAGGCAATGCGCGGATGCAGCTTGGCGCGCTGAAATTCCTTGAACGGGTTGATGTAGGGATTGGCGTAGTCGAGATGCACGACGAAGCCAACCGACACCAGGTTCTCGCCGAAATGATAGAGGAACGAGCCGCCGCCGGTGCGGTCGTGCAGCGGCCAACCCATGGTGTGCTGCACGAGGCCAGGCTTGTACTTCTCCTTCGGCACCTCCCACAGCTCTTTCAGGCCGATGCCGTATTTCTGCGGGCCGCTCTCGGCGTCGAGGCTGAAGCGGCTGATGAGCTGCTTGGTAAGCGAGCCGCGCGCGCCCTCGGCGAGCAGCGTGTACTTGCCGGTGAGCGCGATGCCAGGCGTGTAGCTGTCCTTGTGCGTGCCGTCGCGGGCGACGCCCATGTCGCCGGTGATGACGCCCTCGACCTCGCCGTTCGGACCGAACATGGCGTCGGTGACGGAGATGCCGGGGTAGATTTCGACGCCGATCGCCTCTGCCTGCTCGCCGAGCCAGCGGCACAGGCTGCCGAGGCTGCCGATATAGCAGCCGTGATTGCTCATCAGCGGCGGCATCAGAAAAGACGGGAAGCCGATGCCGCTCTTCTCGGTGAGATAATAGAAGCGGTCCTCGCTCACCTCAGTCTGAAGCGGCGAGTCCTGCTCGCGCCAGTCGGGCAGGAGCCGGTCGAACGCCACAGGATCGATCACCGCGCCGGACAGGATATGCGCGCCCACCTGGCTGCCCTTCTCCAGCACCACCACGGAGATGTCCTTGCCGGTTTCGGCCGCGAGCTGCTTGAGCCTGATCGCCGCGGCGAGCCCGGCGGGGCCTGCGCCGACGATCACCACGTCGAATTCCATGGTCTCGCGTTCGATCACTTCGTCCAAAGGGCTTGCTCCAATTTGGGGCTATGGGCCAAGGGTTTAGCGGCCCAAGGGCTTTATGTCATTCCAGCGTAAGCAGGAATGCTTTTGTGGAGGTTTGATAAGTCACGCCTTTTTCTCCTGTGGGTAAGATTGTTGGCTGCGTGGGTAAGTTTCTGTTCCTGCCCTATCGGCCATCTTCGACTGCTCTGCCGACCGGATATATCGCTCGACCTCGGCTATCGACTTGTGGCCTGAAATCGACATGATCTCAGGCGCGGTGCATCCGGCCTCTGCCAGCCTTCGGAGACAGACCTTGCGAAGCCCGTGCAGTGGACACCCGGTAAGACCGGCCTCCCTTGCCCATAGCCTCATACGATTGCCGAAGCTATTGGAGCTGCTCGGTAGGACCC
Organism: uncultured Alphaproteobacteria bacterium; assembly: GCA_963827365.1. Taxonomy (GTDB): domain Bacteria; phylum Pseudomonadota; class Alphaproteobacteria; order Rhizobiales; family Methyloligellaceae; genus Methyloceanibacter. Next base: position 21,991 of record CAWHAX010000023.1, read on the forward strand.
GACTCATGACACACGGCTCCAATATACGGGCCGAGAAATCATGCGCTGATTCAGTCGCGATTTCAAACTAATCCGCCTACGGATGATTTCGTTATTCCCCTGTGCTCAACGGGCAACACTCACAAAGCATTTCAGTGGAAGCATCAAAGATCTGGAGCCGCGTGGTACTGTGGTTGAGTTGTATGCGCGGGGGGAGGGTCCGATGGGACTAATCGCAGGTTTCTTTGTTGCCGCCGTATTGGCCGGGACGGGCATTTACAATCCGCAGCTAATGCATAATGGCCGGTGTATGGCCGAGTTAGGCGGTCTTTACGCGCTTTATTACTGCACGCCAGAAACGGCGGCACCTGCTCGTCCGATACGGAGGTAGGTCGGGCACGAGGCTCGCCATCATCCTCTGGCCGTCCAATCTCGCGCACCGCTGCCATCGCGGATCGCCGCCAAGCTTTCGAGGCTCACGCCAACCTCGCGCTGCGAGTGACCGGCAACTGTCCGCATGACCGTTTGCTCCTATGAAATCGTGGACCGGTAGCGGAACTTGACCGCCGCAGCGCTCCGACACGTGCCGGTCGGACAAAAAATACTCCGCCCCCTGATCAATATCTTACCAAAAGTGGGGCAGACCCAACCAGGCACCGAGTCCAAGAGTGACGAGGACAACAAGGGCAGCAGCCACCGTCACCTCCCAAAATTGGTCAGGCCGCAGTCCGTTAATCAATTGACCGATAGTCAGATCAGATGGCGCGATCAGAGATCCGCTCTTTCTCTTATTGAGATATCCGGCTAAGTCTGCAAAATAGGCGAAGTAAAGTTTCGAACCGTTGTCATCTTCCAACCAGAATCGTGTTTTGAGGAGTACAATCAGCCTTATTCTTCTTCTTCTCGTTAGTCCAAGTCCAAATCTCCCACACGTCTGCGGCCCCGATTTTAAAAGGGCCGTGATACTCTATCCACGTACCTCCCCGCTCCTTTTTTATGATCGCTTTCAGTTCGGGTTCGGTAGTCATGCAGCCTCCCACACCGATAGCTCGGCACAAGCATTCGCATCGGAGGCGACACTATACAGTCTTTGTCTACTCCTTGATCAGCCAATAAAAAGCCTTTGCCATGAGCCGACGGTTCCGGCGGCAACGAGCCGATCGCCACCGCGCTCGCGACCTTGACAGGCTACCCCGAAAAATACTCCGCCCCTGACTAATTATCTGGGGCGTGTACTGATAAACCGATAGCTAAATGCAACTTGGATGCGCCGACCAAACGTCCGTCATTGGGAAGCGGACATGGCGCGGACTTGTCGGTATGAACGCTACATGACCCATAAGACGGACATTGAAGGACGGTTATTTCGCTGTGCTCAACGGGCAACACTCACAAAGCATTTCAGTGGAAGCATCAAAGATCTGGAGCCGCGTGGTACTGTGGTTGAGTCGTATGCGCGGGGGGAGGGTCCGATGGGACTAATCGCAGGTTTCTTTGTTGCCGCCGTATTGGCCGGGACGGGAATTTACAATCCGCAGCTAATGCATAATGGCCGGTGTATGGCCGAGTCAGGTGGTCTTTACGCGCTTTATTACTGCACGCCAGAAACGGCGGCACCTGCTCGTCCGATACGGAGGTAGGTCGGGCACGAGGCTCGCCATCATCCTCTGGCCGTCCAATCTCGCGCACCGCTGCCATCGCGGATCGCCGCCAAGCTTTCGAGGCTCACGCCAACCTCGCGCTGCGAGTGACCGGCAGCCGCGCCATAGCTCACTGGCGCGTACGTATCGACCCTGAGGGATCCCGGTTGCCGGTACCCGGCTGCCGGGTTTCTTTTAGCCAATGAAGAAGCCCCGGAGCTGGTGAACCGGGGCTTCCTTTATTGCAGGCGTTCCATGTGTGGAGGGGACGACCCCCACGCCGAAAATCATATTTCAACGTTCGCCGCCGTAGCGTGTCTTGCCCGTCACTGTGCAATGCAAAAAACCCGCATACAAAAAAAGCCCCGAGGGGGGACTAACCGCCCGGGGCTAAGCAGGGTCAATGAATCTCTAGCTCGGGGTTCAAGCTAGCGGCTGATGTATCCCACAATGCAACTTGGGGATAAAGGGGACAACTCCAGAATTTTTGATGGATGTGATGTTGGTGCCACACTCCGTTCGACCTGAGAGACGCTTTCCCAAACAAAAGAAGCCCCGCGCTAAGTGGGGCGCGGGGCTGCGAAAGGAGACGGTGGTTTTGCCTTGGGGGCAACCAAACACAGCCAAATCCCTAAACAGGGCGACAGTGGGGCGCATAGGCAGAAGTGATCACGTAGGGTGTCCAAGACCTATATGCACTGCCACTCGCGCTCCGAACTTGTTATGGATCGTTCACCGGGTTGACGTCGATTTTTTCCATTGGTAGCCCCCCGTCTAGCCGAGACGTGACCCGGTCGTACCGGCTTTTCCCTCCCGGTGGTTGATGCGGATTTCTTGCGCCTAACCCCATCGAGCGGTTAGGCGCATTTTTATTTCGGGTAGCCATTCAGCGTGGCCTACGCTGTGGAGATAGATGACGGAGGGTGAGTGGGTCTTCGATGCGGCAAATCTTTTTCTGTGGGTTAACTTCTTCCTGATGAGTGAGGGATACACCCGGATTGTTGGGGCGATGGTAATGGTTGGCGATGGCTGCGATAATCCAAAACTTGAAGGTTGCGGTTCGTAAGCGCATCGAAGAATTTGAGCCCATCGCTCGATCGCGGGCGGGCGGGATCACTTTCTCGCTCGTGACCAGCGACTCACTCCAAGTAGTTCTGGGCCCCGCATTTATCGACCGGCTCTCGACCCGTGGCCTGCGCAAGTTTGACCGTATCCAGGTCACTGCAGACTGCCGGAACGCGGGCGAGTTCGCGATTTTGCTAGTCGAGGAGAATCTCGAGGGCGCGGTGAAGGTGAGAAAGCTATGAAAAGACCAAAGGCATGGCGATAAAACTCACCTTAGAGAATCCTATGCCGATCTCGACGTGCAGCGAGAACAGCAAGCGCGATCGCACCGCGCCACCCCACTAGCGCCCGACCATCATCACTCCGCATTTGGTTTCGTCAGTCATGCCGCGGCCTCCGTTGCTTGCTTGGCCTTCCGGCGATCGAGAAAGTCCGGCAGTGGTGGAAAGTCAGGAAACGGATCGACGCTCACAATCGGGCTTGGAAAGAACGAAACATTGTCGAGCCGGGCAGGCGTCGATCGCGATTTTGTAGGTTTGATGTTTTCCAGTCCCTGCCTGCGAGCTTCGGCTTCCGCGCCTGCAAGGCGGAGATCAGATTCGGCTGTCGGCCGCCCCTGCTCCCAACGGGGGCGGCTTTTTTTGATTCAGGCGGATCGGGGCGTGGGTAAGTGCCAGAAAAAACCCTTTTGATCCCAATGGGGGCCTTTTTGGCAGTGGGTAAAACTAAGCCCTTGATGCTCCTTGATTTATCTGCTTCCAGCGTAAGCAGGAATCCAGTATCCAACACATCTGGGGAAGCGAGGCAATTGAGGCAAGAGCGGACGGGATGATGCCGGCGGCAGACGAAAAGGCGGCGCGGGCCCTGCTCGATTGGTATCGGGCCATGGGCGTCGACGAGGCGATCGGCGAGGCGCCGGTCGACTGCTTCGCTGCCGCTGATCTCGAGCCAGCGAGCCGCCCGGCGCCCGAGCCGAGAAGGGCCGCACCTCCGCCGCGCGCAGCACCAAGAGCCGCAAGCGCAAGCTCGACGCGCGGGATCGGCGCCGAAGTCTCGACGCTTGCCGAACTGCAAGAACTCGTCGCCAGATTCGACGGCTGCTCGCTGAAGCGGACGGCAAAGAGCCTCTGCTTCGCCAGAGGCAGCGAGCAGGCCCGCATCATGATGATCGGCGAGGCGCCTGGCCGCGACGAGGATCTGCAAGGCAAGCCCTTTGTCGGCCGCGCCGGGCAATTGCTCGACCGCATGCTCGCGGCGATCGGCCTCACCGAAGGGCACGTCTACATCACCAACACGGTCTATTGGCGTCCGCCGGGAAATCGCACGCCGACCCCTGAGGAGATCGAGGCCTGCGCGCCGTTCCTCGCGCGCCAGATCGAGCTCTTGTCGCCGAGCGTGCTGGTGCTGCTTGGCGGCGCCGCGGCAAAGACCATCCTTGGCACGAGCGAAGGTATCATGCGTCTCAGAGGCAAATGGCTGAGCTATTCTTGCGCTGGGCGGGACCTTCCCATCCTCGCCACCCTCCATCCGGCCTATCTCCTCCGCAATCCAGAGCAGAAGCGCCTCGCCTGGCGCGATCTCCTCACGCTGAAAGCTGCGATCGACGCATAGTCAAGAGAGCAACCCATGTCCCATATCGACGAAACTGGTCCTTTCATCCCGGTGCGCATCGCCGTGCTCACCGTCTCGGACACGCGCGACGAGAAATCCGACAAGTCGGGCGCGCTGCTCGCCTCGATGATCGAGCAGGCCGGGCATCAGGTGGCAGGGCGCGCCATCGTGCTCGACGATCAGAAGGACATCCGCAAGCAGGTGAAGAAATGGATCAAGGATCCCGAGGTCGACGTGGTCATCACCACCGGCGGCACTGGCTTCGCCAAGCGCGACGTGACGCCAGAGGCGGTGACGCCGCTGTTCGACAAGGAGATCGATGGCTTCTCAGCGCTGTTCCATCTGGTGAGCTTTAAGACCATCGGCACCTCGACGGTGCAGTCGAGAGCCTGCGGCGGCATGACGAAGAACGGCACGCTGATCTTCTCCCTGCCGGGATCGCCCGGGGCCTGCAAGGATGGCTGGAACAGCATCCTCAAATTGCAGCTCGACAACCGCCATCGACCTTGCAGTTTCATCGAGGTCATGCCGCGCCTCAAGGGCACGAAATCCACGCTTTAGCGCGGCGGGACAAGGCGCTGCCAGCTTCCACGAAGCCGATGGTAATCCTCCTCGCTATCGACGTCGCCGAGCGTTGCAGCGAAGACGACGCGCT
>CAWHAX010000024.1:0-49416 GCA_963827365.1 uncultured Alphaproteobacteria bacterium
CACTGGATCACCTCCTTTCGATAGTTGTTGGATGACCGCCATATAAGCATGATTCGCGCGGTTTGAACCCAACATGTTGTCGCAAGCGGCGAGACTTCCCCCCTATATAGGCGCGTTGAAGCTCCGTGCCGGCGACGTCGTGCCGTCGACATCGGTGAGCTGCACCTGCATCGACGCGGTCTTTGGCGGCACCTTCATGTATAGCGTGGCGTTCTCGGGCACGCTGTGCGGGTCGGCGTCGTCGCAGGGCGGAATTGAACACCTTGTCGACCGGGCCGTCGCCGAAGCCGTAGCCCACCTCTTTGATGGCGCAGCGATAGGTGACGACGTGGGTGAAATAGACCGTCATCCCCTGCCATTCGCGAAACGCGATCAAGCTCGTCCAGAACTGCTCGAGCAGCTTCTTCTGCTCCTCGGCAAGCGCAGCGGTCGGATCGAAATTGATGGGCACGACGTCTGCCTGCTCGCCGCGCTTGTCGCGCCAGGTGACGTAGATCGTGGTCTTGCCTCGCCATCTCGAAATAGGTCTTCGGCATGCGCCGGCCCGTCCGCTGGTCGAGCACGTCGAGGAAGCCCGGATCGGTGAAATCGCCATTGTCGCGCCGATCGCGGTGCCGGCGGCAAAGACCTGTGCCAGCTCGGTCGACGCCGGCGTGCCCGGCAGCGCTGCAAGAACCGCGGCCAGGAGGAAGTACAGCATCTATCGAAGATAGCCCCGCGCCGTGGCGAAAGGCTAGGTCAGCAAGAGCAGGAGGCCGGTGCCGATTAGGGCCAGATTCCAGGCAAGATCGACGTTGAGCCATCCCCGCCGCAGGAATCCGAGCCCGACCCATTGATAGACGATGATGGCGATGGCGCCGGTGACGACCAGCATCGCTGTTGTGTGCACGGCGACCGCCAACGAGGCGATCCACAGCGATTGAGCCCCCGGCATGCCATGCATATGGCCCCCGGACATGTGCGTCTGCAGCGGCTCGAGCGTCGGGGTGAGCATGAAGCCGGCGCCATGCACCGTGGCCATGAGGAAAGACCAGAACGCGAGCCCAAGCAGCCCCGTCTGCAATCCCACCCGCACCCGGTGCCGATGCGGATAGAACAAGCCATAGGCGCCCCAGGCGATCAGCGCCAAGCCCGAAAGCACGCGCAGCGCCGTCTGCTCGATCACGGCGCCGAGAACCGTCACCGTGTAGACCACGAGCGCGATGGCGAGCGCGTGACCGATGGCGATCGGAATGAGGGAGATCAGCACCACGGCGCGGCTTTGCCGGTGCAGCCCAAGCGCGACAGCGAACAGCCAGCCCATGGCCGGGTTGAGACCGTGAAATGCGCCGAGCCCGATCAGCAGCAGCCACGGCCAAGTCGAGGACATGATCGTAGCTGAAGGCCCGTAGTCGTTCGCCGTCAAGCTCAAGGGTAGCAGTAGGGGCGAATTTCGATTGCGTCACACTTGGACTTTAGCCAAGCCCGAGTGCTTTCTTGGCCTTTGCCGTGATCGATTGGCGGGTTGAGGAGAATCCCTGCCATGGATCGGTCTTTTTGGCCTTGAGCCGCGCCGGCAGCGTCTTAAGCGTGTAGGGACTCGCGGCTTTCAGGCCTTTTAGCTCGTCCCAGCCAAGCGGGCAGGCGACCGGGGCATTGGCCTTCGCCCGTGTCGAGTAGTTGACGATGGCCGACCCGCCGCGCTGGTTGCGCAGGTAGTCGACGAAAATCTTGTTCTTGCGCGTTCGCTTGAGCGGGTTGGCGGTATAGCGGTCCGGCCGCACATCGACGAGCGTATCGGCGATCGCCTTGGCGAAGGTCTTCACCTCGTCCCAGCCTTGCTTCGGCGCGATCGGCGCCACCACGTGCAGCCCCTTGCCGCCGGTCGATTTCAAGAAGCTCTTCAAACCGAGATCGGTGAGGAAGTCGCGCACCTCGACGGCGGCGGCTTTCAGCACGTCGAGCTCAAGCCCTTCGTCTGGGTCGAGGTCGAACACCAGGCGGTCGGGCTCGTAGAGATGATCGAGCGCCACGCCCCAATCGTGAATCTCAACGGTGCTTATTTGCACGAGCCCGAACAGCCCTGCCTTGCCGTCGATATAGAGATAAGGCTTCTTGCTCTCGCCGCCGGAAATGGGAACCTGCTTGATCGCATCGCTCATGCCCTTCATGGCGTGGCGCTGGAAGAACTGCTCTCCGTCAATTCCCTCCGGACAGCGCACGAGGCTGATCGGGCGATTGACCACATACGGCAAGATGTATGGCGCGATCGCCTCGTAATAGCTGGCGAGGTCGAGCTTGGTGACGCCAACCTCAGGATAGAGCACCTTGTCGGGGCTCGTGAGCTTGATGCCTTCGAAGACTGGATCGCCCTTCATCTTCGTTTTCGCTAATGTGCTCTTTGGTGGCGTCACGTCAGCCTCCTCGCTGCTCGGCTCCTCGCGTCTCACCTCAGCCGCAGGCTTGTCCTCGCGGAGCCCCTTGAAACTTGGATGCCTCAGCCTTCCATCCCGGGTCCGCTCGGTGAACTCGATCTGGGCAACCAGCCTTGGCTCGAGCCACGCCGCGCCCTTAAGCTCTTCGCGCGGCACTTCCACGAAGGGCGACTTTGCGCGTTCGAGCGGCTTGAACTTGCACGCAAGCGCATCGAAGTCGGAGGCATCGAAGCCGGTGCCGACCTTGCCGGAATACATCAGCTTGCCGTCCTCGAAACTGCCGAGCAGAAGGGATGAGAAGGGCTTGCCCCTCACGTCGGAGCGGCTGTAGCCGCCGATGACGAATTCATCGCCGCGCGTGGACTTGATCTTGAGCCAGTCTCTGCCGCGACCGGAAATATAAGGCCGGTCGGCACGCTTAGACACGATGCCTTCGAGCCCGGCCGCGGAAGCTTGCGCGAAGAATTCGGGTCCGGAGCCTTCCACGTAATCGGCATAGATGAGGAAGTCGGAGACGCCCCGCGTCGCCATCAACTTAGCGAGCTGCGCGCGCCGCTGTTTCAGCGGCTTCTTGCGCCAGTCCTTGCCGTCGAGCGACAGGAGATCGAACACGAAGTAACGGATGGCGGGGTTCGGCGTATCGATATGCTCTTGCAGCGACTTGAAGCAGGTCAGGCCCGACGGCAGCACGAAGGCAACCTCTCCGTCGATCAGCGCGATCTCGGCTGGAAATGTCCGGAGCGCCTGCGCGATGGCAGGGAATCGCACCGTCCAGTCTAGCCCGCTTCGGCTGAACAGCGTGACATCGTCGCCGGCCTTCCGCGCGATGATGCGGTAACCGTCGTACTTGGCTTCGTGTAGCCAACCTGCGCCCGTCGGCACCTCGGTGTCGAGCGTTGCGAGCTCAGGCTCGACGAACCTTGGGATTAGCGCGCGGGGGACTTTCTTCGCTTGGGCTTTGCCGTTACCGCGCGAGGGCGCTTCGCCGCCGGAGTTTTTTTTTGAGCCTTGTTCGAGCTCCACACGGCAAACTCGCCGTGCTCGATCTGATCCATGGTGCGGCCGCTCTTCACGCTCGTGTCGTAAGTGAGCGTAGGATCATCGCCGTCGCCGGCATACTCGTCGCGCTTCTTGATCAGGAGCCAGTTCTGTTTGCCGCGATCTTCTTTCCGCGGCTTCATGCGCACGAGCACGAAGTCGCCGTTCAGCCTGTCGCCATGCAGCCTAAATTTGAAATCGCCCTTGGCCAACCCCTCGTCGGGATCGCCGATCGGCTCCCAGGTGCCACGGTCCCAGAGCATCACCGGGCCGCCGCCATATTCGCCCTTGGGGATCACGCCCTCGAACTTGCCGTATTCGAGCGGGTGGTCCTCGGTCATCACCGCAAGGCGCTTTTGCGAAGGATCGAGGCTCGGCCCCTTGGTCACGGCCCAGCTCTTCAGCACCCCGTCATGCTCTAGCCTGAAATCGAAATGTGTGCGCGTCGCGGCGTGCTTCTGGATGACGAAGCTGTTGCCGGTCTTGCGCTTGCGCTCCGGCGGTGGCTCCGGAGTCTTGCTGAAATCGCGCTTGGCGCGGTAGGTCGCAAGCGGATCTTCCGCCTTCGTCCGCGCCATGATTTACGCCGACTTTCTCTTCGGCGTGGCGCGCGAGGTCTTCTTGGTGGCCGAGCGAGAGGCCGCGGCGCGCTTGCCCTGAGCCTTGCTTGGCGCAGCCTGCTTGCCTTGCGCCTTCACGCTCTTCTTCAGCGCATCCATGATGTTGATGACCTTGGCGGTGGGCGCCTCTCCGGTCTCGACCGTCGGCGCGCGGTGCTCGATCTTGGCGTTGATCAGCTCCCACACGGCCTCGGTATATTCGTCCTTGAACTTCTCCGGCTCGAACTCGCCGGACTTCCGCTCGATCAGCTCGACGGCAAGCTCGAGCGCTTCCTTGTCGACCTTCACGTCGGGCACTTCCTTGAAGAAGGCGTCGGCGGACTTCACTTCGTCGGCGTGCCGCAGAATCTCTAAGAGCAGCCCCTTCCCGCAAGGCTTGAGCGCGACGATGTTGCTCTGGCCGCGCAGAATGAAATTGCCGACGCCGACCTTGTCGGCCTGGTTCAGCGCCTTCAGCATGATGGCGTAGCCTTCTTCGGCCGCATCGCCGTCGGGGAGGAGGTAATAGGGCTTCTCGAAATAGCGGGCGTCGATTGCCGAAGGATCGACGAAGCGCACGAGCTCGATCGTCTGCTTGCTCTCGAGCTTAAGGTCGTCGATCTCCTTCTGGTCGAGCAGGACATATTTGCCCTTCTCGTACTCGTAACCCTTGATGATGTCCTCGTTCTCGACCGCGCCGACGCCAGGCGCCACCTTCTGATAGCGGATGCGCTTGCCTGAAGGCTCGTGGATCTGGTGAAGCTCGATCTTCCGCTCGGTGCTGGTGGCGGGATAGAGGCGGACCGGGATATTGACGAGCGAAAGCCGCAAGTTACCGGTCCAGAAGGCGCGGGGTGCCATACGCAAAAACTCCTTTAGACGCACGCGCGAGCGGAAGGTCCGCGGGTCGAAAGCGGAGTATAGCCTGAAACGGCGCGCCCCAGACCGCGGTTCCAGAGGCCGGATAAAGCGACGCTCCGGCCCATATTTCTCCAGTCTATAGCCATTCTCGTTAAGCATACGTTCAAGCGCCGCCGGGAAAGTCAGCCGCTCGTTCCGTATCGAGCGGCTTGTGACAAACATCGAGCGCCCAATCCGAAGCCTTGTCGTAATAGTCGAGCATCAGAGCCCAGGCCTGTTTGCCCTCTCCGAGCAGGATCTTCTCGCCCACATAGCCGGCGAGAAAGCCGTTCACCTCCTCGTCCGGCACCTCCGTGATCATGCCTTCAGATAGGATTCGTGGGCTGGCCGGAACCGCGGGTCGGCGCTCACATTCGCCGGTGCTTTCTTGCCTGTAGTTGAGCGCAGCCTTGAGGGAGCCAAGTGCGATCTCACGGTTCGTGGGCTTGCTTTCCTCCTCTTCTTCGAAGCCGCCAGCTTTGATATTTGGCGTCGCCGGCTTGGCATCGAGGTCCTTGAGCTTGAGACATTTGGCGTCGGCTTGCTTAATCCCCTGGGGAAGACTTGGCGCGGCCTTTGCCCCAACCGGCAGCCGCGCTGCGGCGATGAATGGGACGACGAGGCAGCGGAACGGCCGGAATTCGGGCATTTTAAGACCTTCCCAGAGGCAATTGTTGCTCGCGCCGCATGGCCCTCTTCGCGTATTGTAGGGGCCAGCGGTCGGGCTTCCCACTAGAGAACGTCCTCGACATAGCCATTCCCAAAGTGCGTGGGGTCTTTGGAACGCGAAACTCGCTTCGGGCTTAGTTAAGTATGAACGAATCCCATCTGCGGTCTGATCCCAGCATCGCTTTGCCCGCCGTGGTCATCACCGGCGCGACGGAGGGCATCGGCCGCGCTTTGGCCGAGGAGTTCGCGCGCGACGGCCATGCGCTCGTGCTCGTCGCCCGTGACCACGCGAAGCTTGCCAAGACCGCCGAGGAACTTGGGCGGAGCCATGGCGTCGAGGTCAAGGTCACAGCGCAGGATCTCTCGACCCCCGAAGGCTGTGCCGGCGTCGAGCAAGCGGCGCGCGGCTTCGGCTTCTATGCCGAGTATCTCGTCAACAATGCCGGGATCATGTCCTCCGGCTTCTTCCAGGACGAAGATCCCGCCACGGTCCGCCGCATCGTCGATCTCAACGTGCGCGCGATGGTGGACCTCACCATGCGCTTTCTTCCCGGCATGCTGGCGCGGAGCCGGGGCGGCGTGCTCAACGTCTCCTCCATGATGGGCTACATGCCAGTGCCCTATCAGGCGACCTATGCCGCCTCCAAGGCCTTCATCCTGTCCTTCTCCAAGGCGCTTGCCTACGAGACGAGGGGCACTGGCGTTAAGGTCTCGGTCGTCGCTCCGGGCGTGGTCGCGACCGAGTTGCACGACAAAGCAGGGGCGCAGAATTCCCGCTACCTCGTTTGGTTTCCGCCGCTCACCCCTGAGCAGGTCGCGAGCAAAGCCTATCGTCGCTTCAAGCGCGGCTGGTCGGTGACGCTTCCCGGCATCATCAATCCCCTTGGCGCATTTGCCGCGCGTTTCACGCCGGATTTCGCCCTTATCCCGCTAATGGGGTGGTTCTTTCGGCTGCGCGACGACGACCGCAACGTGCTGTGGCCACGCCCCCTCGAAAAGCCGCCGGAGAGCAAGCGCGCGCCTGAGCCGAAACGCCTGGAACCCGCGGACTGAAACCTCCTTGCGTCCGGCCGGGGGGCAACTTTCCGACATGACGATTGCTCGCCCCGCGAACGCCACACCTTCGTTCTGGATCGGAGCCGCGCTGCTCGGCATCGCCGCGGCGGTGGCCTTTCACCTCGCGCCAAGTCTCGGAGTCGCCTTCGACGAGAAGCTGAAGGTGGATTTTGCGCGCCGCCGTCTTGGCGACCGGTGCTGTCGGCAAGGAGGGCGTGCTCGATCTCGGGCGCCTCGCCGCCGCCATCTCCGGCGGTCTGTTCGTGTTCTCGGCCTGTGCTCGGCCCAGGGCTGCTCACGGCCGTGGCGCCGCTTACCGTGCTGCACGCCCAGCTCTCAGGACATCTCATTGTGCTCTACGGTGGCAGAGCAATTTCCTCTTCACCTGGACGGCAAAATCTCTGGCCTGGATTGCGCGCGCCGCTCGCGCTCGCAGGTCTTGCCGGAGCGCTCCTCGTCGCAATGCAGTGGCGCGCAAGCCCGCCGGTGCTGCGGCGGCTCCTCATGTTCGCCGTCGTCTGGTACTTGCTGCACGAGCTGCCGCCCATGAAGCCTTATCCCGAAGGCGCGCGGCACATGACGGTGATGGCGGCGGTGTTCGCCGAGATCGAGGAGATCGAGCAGTGGCCGGGCTTCATCGTGCTGAACGAGCTGTTCGCCGAGCAATATCTGAAGGCGCTGTAGCTTCGCGGCCAGCAGCGCATCATGCGCGAGCGCGCCAAGAGCTATGAGGCGCGGATGAAGCGTCCGGCGTTGCGCATAACCTCGACAGCTGGAAGCTTTGCTCCCCAACGTGCCGCACCGCATCGCTTCGCCGCGACGCCCGACATCAAGTCGATGTCGTGCCTGGACAAAGCGCCGCAAACTCAGGAGGGCCATAAGGCAACGCCGCGCGAAGCGGCGTGATCTTTATCAGGGATTGGTGGAGCCGGACGGGATCGAACCGACGACCTCAGCAGTGCGATTGCTGCGCTCTCCCAACTGAGCTACGGCCCCTTGATATGAGGCGCCATTTAGGGATTGGCCTTCCGGCCTGTCAAGGCAGCCTATTGGCCGCGCTATAAGGGTTGCCCTCATCGCCGCCTCTCCGCTAGATGATGCGTCCGCGAGGAGAGGGTTCATGGTTCCATTGATAGGTTTCATCGTTCTTGTCATCGACCTCTATATCTGGGTCGTGATCGCCAGCGCTATCCTGAGCTGGCTCGTCGCCTTCAATGTGGTGAACACCAACAATCGGGTCGTACTCGTGATCGGCGACACGCTCTACCGGCTGACCGAGCCGGCGCTTCGGCCGATCCGCAGCATCCTCCCCAATCTCGGTGGCATCGACATCTCGCCCGTGATCCTCATCCTGCTGCTCCTGTTCATCCGCGACGTGGTGCTGCTCGGCTGGGTTGCGCCGATGTTCATTCAGCCAGCTTGAGCTTGTCCGCGGCGACGCCACTTCCTTTCTCGTTACGACGAAGCCGCGACGGCGTGATCCTTGCCGTGCGGCTCACGCCGAAATCGTCGCGCGATGAGATCGCCGGAGTCGAGGACCATGGCGGCGAGTGCGTGCTGAAGGCGCGCGTGCGTGCAATCCCCGAGGCCGGCCGCGCCAATACTGCGCTCGAGACGCTGATCGCGCGCTGGCTCGGCGTGTCGTCGTCCACGGTCAGCGTCGCCCATGGCGGCAAGTCGCGGCTGAAGCAGGTCGCGGTCACTGGCGATGCGGAGGCACTGTCGCGCCTGATCGCTGAGCGACTTGCCGGACTAGCCGGCGAGCGCTGAGTCTATTTCGGCGACGATCGCCTCCGCCGCTTCCCGCGGGTCACGCGCCGCGGTGATTGGGCGCCCGACCACAAGATAATCGGCACCTGCGGAAATCGCCATCGCAGGAGTGACGATCCGCGTCTGGCCCTGGGTTGCACTTCCCTCTGGCCTGATGCCTGGCGTGACGATGAGGAAGCCGGTGCCTGAGGCTTCGCGGATCGAAGCTGCCTCGAGCCCGGAAGCCACCACGCCATCGAAGCCTGCTTCCTTGGCGAGCATCGCCCGATGCAGCACGAGGTCTGCCGGCGGAATGTCGGTACCCTGCTGGATCAAGTCCGCAGGCCCGAGATTGGTCAACACGGTGACGCCGAGAAGTTTGAGCTTGCTGCCGCCGCGTCCGCGCACCGTGGCATCGAGCGTCTTGCGGTCGACGGCGTGCACGGTGAGAAACTCGGCGCCTATCCGCGCGATTGCCGCGGTGGCGCGCTCGACCGTCGCCTCGATGTCGTTGAGTTTCGCGTCGAGAAACACTCGGCTGCCGCGCGATGCGAGCTCGGTGGCAAGCGCAATGCCGCCGGCGAACATCAGCTCGAGCCCGATCTTGTAGACGCCGACGCTGTCGCCGAGCGCCTCGATCAGCGCCCGCGCTTGTTCCACGGCAGACACGTCGAGCGCCACGATGAGCCGATCGCGGGCGCTCTTCATGGCACGACGAACCTCTTGGCGGTAACTGCCAGCGCCTCAACCACGCCGGTCAGCAGCTTCTGCTGCGCCTCATCCTTCAGACTCCCGTCAGCCTCGAAGGCCTCGCCCGCGCGCGGCAGCGCGAGCTGCTGCGGGATCACCGTGGCTCCGACGCCGACTTGGAGGATTTGTCGCAAGTGCAGGAGGCTGCGCATGGCGCCATAGTAACCGCCCGAAGCGCCGCTGATGGCAAAGACGCGGCTCTTATAGACTTCGAGCCCGGTCTCGCCCTTGCTGCGCACGCGCGTCACCCAGTCGAGCGTATTCTTGAGGAGCGGCGTTACCGAGGAATTGTATTCGGGGCTCGCGATAAACACGCCCTGATATTCGCCGAGCAGCGCCTTGAACTCGGCGGCCTTCTGTGGCGGCCCGTGCTCTGCTTCGAGATCGCCGCTATAGAGCGGCATGGGATAGTCCCTGAGATCGACAAAGACGCCCTCGATGCCGTTTGCGGTGGAAATGTGCTGGGCGAGCCGCGCCAGCTTCTTGTTGAAGGAGCCTTCCCGCGTGCTGCCGGCGAAGAACAAGAGCCGCATCAGTCGAAGTCCCTCTCTACGAGATCCCGCGACAGACTTATCCGGCGTGGCGAAGATCGGCAAGCGAGGAGCGAGCACGGGCGCCGTGGCGCTCATCTGCTGCGTTTGATTGTGGGGCTTACTGGCCCTCGAAGAATTCCTTCACGCGGGCGAAGAATCCGGTCGAGGCGGGGCTCGTGCTCTCATTCGAGGTGGTCTCGAATTCCTTGAGCAGCTCACGCTGCTTCCGGGTGAGGCTCTTCGGCGTCTCGACCTCGACTTGGATGTAAAGGTCGCCCTGCTGCTTGGAGCGGAGCACCGGCATGCCCTTCGACTTGATGCGGAACTGCTTGCCGCTTTCGGTGCCCTCGGGAATCTTCACCTTGGACTTGCCGCCGTCGATGGTCGGCACTTCGACCTGCCCGCCGAGCGCCGCCGTGGTCATCGCGATCGGCACGCGGCAGAAGAGATCTGCGCCGTCGCGCTGGAAGAACTCATGCGGTTTGATGGAGAGGAAGATGTAGAGGTCGCCGGCGGGTCCGCCGCGCAAGCCTGCTTCGCCTTCGCCGGCGAGCCTGATGCGGGTTCCGTCCTCGACGCCCTCCGGGATGGTGACAGACAGCGTCCGCTCGCGCGTGACCCGGCCCGAGCCATTGCACACGGGGCATGGAGTTCCAATCACCTCGCCGCGTCCCTGACAGGAGGGACAGGTGCGCTCGATGGTGAAGAAGCCTTGTGCCGCGCGTACCTTGCCGACGCCGCCGCAGGTGCGGCAGGTCGTTGGCGCGGTGCCTGACTTGGCGCCGGAGCCGGTACAGGCCTCGCAGGTGACCGATGTCGGCATCCGGATCTGCGCGGTCTTGCCCTCGTAGGCCTCCGCGAGCGTGATCTCCATATTGTAGCGAAGGTCGGCGCCACGTTCGCGCGCCGAGCGCTGGCGCGGGCGCCGTTGGCCCATGAACTCGCCGAACAGATCGTCGAACATGGCCGACATGGAGGCGGAGAAATCGGCGCCGAAGCCGTGCGGGTGGCCGCCCATGCCGTTTTCGAAGGCGGCATGTCCGAAGCGGTCGTAGGCCGCGCGCTTCTGCGGGTCCTTCAACGCCTCGTAGGCTTCGTTGACTTCCTTGAAGCGCGTCTCGGAGGTCTGGTCGCCGTTGCAGCGATCCGGGTGACACTCCTTGGCGAGACGGCGAAAGGCAGCCTTGATCTCCTGATCGCTGGCGGCTCTCGCAACACCTAGTATGTCGTAATAATCTCGCTTCGCCATTCGCCCCTTCCGGACTTACACACCAATCCGCCCACCCGCTGGCGGCAGCGCTCAGCCTCTTATCTTGGGCCCTCGGCCGAGGCCGCACGCTTCCGTGCGGGCCTCGCGCCAAGCCATAAGCATACTTGAACCTTTACGCTGACTTCTTGCTGTCGTCGTCCTTGACCTCTTCGAAGTCGACGTCGACCACATTCTCTTTGCCGTCGCCGCCTTCCTCGGACGGGCCGCCGCTACCGGCGGCCGCGCCTTGGTTCGACTGATAGAGCGCCTCGCCAAGCTTCATCGAGGCCTGCGCCATGGCGTCGACCTTCTGCTTGATCGCGTCCTTGTCCTCGCCTTGCAGCGCGGTCTTCAGATCGGCGAGCGCCGTCTCGACGAGGCCCTTGTCGGCCGCCGGGACCTTGTCGCCGAAGTCCTTGAGCATCTTCTCGGTCGAGTGCACCAAGGCTTCGCCCTGGTTCTTCATCTCGACCAGCTCGCGGCGCTTCTTGTCCTCCTCGGCGTGGCTCTCGGCTTCCTTTACCATGCGGTCGATATCGGCATCGGAGAGGCCGCCCGAGGCCTGGATGCGGATCGACTGCTCCTTGCCGGTGGCCTTGTCGGTTGCCGCCACATTGACGATGCCGTTCGCGTCGATGTCGAAGGTGACCTCGATCTGCGGCACGCCGCGCGGCGCCGGCGGAATGCCGACGAGATCGAACTGGCCGAGCAGCTTGTTGTCGGCAGCCATCTCGCGCTCGCCCTGGAAGACGCGGATGGTCACCGCGTTCTGATTATCCTCTGCGGTCGAGAACACCTGGCTCTTCTTGGTCGGGATCGTGGTATTGCGATCGATGAGACGGGTGAACACGCCGCCCAAGGTCTCGATGCCGAGCGACAGCGGGGTGACGTCGAGCAGGAGCACGTCCTTGACGTCGCCCTGGAGCACGCCGGCCTGGATCGCGGCGCCGATCGCTACCACCTCGTCCGGGTTCACGCCCTTATGCGGTTCGCGGCCGAAGATGGTCTTCACCGTCTCGGCGACTTTCGGCATGCGGGTCATGCCACCCACGAGGACCACCTCGTCGATCTCGGCAGCCTTCAGCCCTGCATCTTTCAGCGCGTTCTGGCACGGGCCGACGGTCTTCTGGATGAGATCGTCGACCAGGCTCTCGAGCTTCGCCCGGGTGAGCTTCATGGTGAGATGCTTCGGCCCGGTCTTGTCGGCGGTGATGAAGGGCAGGTTGATCTCGGTCTGCGTCGTCGACGACAGCTCGATCTTGGCCTTCTCAGCGGCCTCTTTCAAGCGCTGTAGCGCGAGCTTGTCGCTGCGCAGATCGATGCCGCTCTCCTTCTTGAACTCGTTGGCGAGATAATCGACGAGTCGCATGTCGAAATCCTCGCCGCCGAGGAAGGTGTCGCC
This sequence comes from uncultured Alphaproteobacteria bacterium, assembly GCA_963827365.1. GTDB lineage: Bacteria > Pseudomonadota > Alphaproteobacteria > Rhizobiales > Methyloligellaceae > Methyloceanibacter. The sequence goes on from CAWHAX010000024.1 coordinate 12,360, forward strand.
GTTGGTCGACTTCACCTCGAACACGCCGTCGCCGATCTCCAGGATCGAAATGTCGAAGGTGCCGCCGCCAAGGTCGTAGACGGCGATGGTCTTGGAGCCGGTCTTCTTGTCGAGGCCGTAAGCGAGCGCGGCAGCGGTCGGCTCGTTGATGATGCGCAGAACCTCAAGGCCGGCGATCTTGCCCGCGTCCTTGGTCGCCTGGCGCTGGGCGTCGTTGAAATAGGCAGGCACGGTGATGACTGCCTGCTCGACCTTCTCGCCGAGATAGGCTTCCGCCGTCTCCTTCATCTTTTGCAGGATGAAGGCGGAGATCTGCGAGGGTGAATATTTCGTGCCGCGGGACTCGACCCAGGCATCGCCGTTGTCGGCGCGCACGATCTTGTAGGGGACGAGACCCTTATCCTTCTCGACCATCGGATCGTCATAGCGGCGGCCGATCAGGCGCTTGATGGCGAAGAAGGTGTTTTCGGGATTGGTGACGGCCTGGCGCTTCGCGGGAAGGCCGACCAGTCGCTCTTGATCTTCGGTAAAGGCAACCATCGAAGGCGTGGTGCGCATGCCTTCGGCATTCTCGATAACTTTGGGGTTTTTCCCCTCCATGACCGCGACACAGGAATTCGTGGTGCCGAGGTCGATACCAATTACTTTCGCCATCCGTAGCCTCTCTTTCTGGCAGACCGTCCGGGCCCAGACCGGCACCCGGTTAAGACATCACGCGCCCGCATCAACTCGCGGGTCGCCGGTCCCCTAACACTATCGGCGCGGCCCGCCAACTCATCCGGCGGGTTCCGCGGTTATATAGGAGCCAAGCATTTGGGCCGCAAGGAGAAGCGGGGGCTTTGCGCCCGATCAACTTGCGTTTCTCACGTCATCCGCTTCCAGGCGGCGATGAGAACCGGCGTCAGGCAGTAATACCGCCCGTCTGCCCCGGCCTCCGCCATGTCTTTGCGGAACTCGGAAGCCCGCACCGGATCGGCAAGGCCGAACTCGGCGCCTGCGGCATAGAGGCTGTCATAGACCCCGATCAGCATGTTCGCCATGTGCGACAGCGGCAGATAGTGAACGGCGGCGTCGGTGCCGTCCGGTGTGCCAAGGCCTGCTGCCTCGAACTGCGCCGGTAATTGCCGCCCGGCCCGCATGTTGCGGCCATGGCCTCTGAACACGCCCTCGAACACGCGGTTGAACTCGCCCATGACGGGGCAAGTCGGCTCGACGGCGATGGCGCCGAAATCGAACTCCTGCGCCACCACCACGCCGCCAGACTTGGTCCATGCCGCCATCTTCTCGAGGATGATGACGGGGTCCCGCATATGCATGAGGAGAAGCCGGCAGAAGGTCAGATCGAAGGGCGCGCCAGGAGGCGTCTCGAGGGTGAGGAGGTCGGCGGCGATCTGCTGAAAGTCCGCGCCGCTTTGGGTGCGGAGATCTCGCAGCGCTTCGGCGCCGAGTACCGGGTCGATCTCGATGCCGGTGACCAGGCCTTGCGGTCCGACACGGTCTGCCATCAGGCGCATCACCGCGCCTGGCCCTGAGCGGACATCGAGGCAGCTCATGCCGGGGCCGAGCCCCACGGCAGCCAGCACCCCAGCCGTGGCGCCCTGCCATATGCGCGCCTGATCGCGCAGACGCTGATATTCTTTGGCGTCGCGCGTATGCACGTAACCGTCGGGGTTGGCTTTGCGGGCCTTTGCCATGGTCACCTCGGACATTGCTGATAAACGCGCAGTGTGGCGGATCGTAGGACGGCGGCAAGCCGACGAGCAGGTATGGGATTGGAATTTCTCCCTGGAAAACTCAGGCGTGAGCAGCAAGTAACGCTCCTGCGCGCGCTTCGCGACGTCATGGACGAGGCGCCGCTCTTTACGCCCACCATGCCGCGCTCTGGCAAACCCATGTCGGTGCGCATGACGAATTGCGGTCCGCTCGGCTGGGTCACTGACAAGGAGCGCGGATATCGCTATCAGGCCACCCATCCGATCACCGGCAGACCGTGGCCGGCCATGCCGCAGATGCTGCTCCATCTCTGGGACGAGGTTACGCGCTACCGGGCGCCGCCCGAAGCATGCCTCGTCAATTATTATGATGACGACGCCAAGATGGGCCTGCATCAGGACAAAGACGAGGAGGACTTTGATGCGCCCGTCCTATCGGTGTCGCTCGGCGATACCGCAATCTTCCGCGCCGGTGGCCGCTCGCGCCGTGACCCGACGCGAAGATTCGAGCTCGAGTCCGGCGACGTCGTGGTGTTGGGCGGAGAAGACCGGCTTGCCCTTCACGGCATCGACCGCGTTCTTGCCGGCACGTCCGATCTCTTGCCCGAGGGCGGACGTATTAATCTGACGCTGCGGCGGGTGACGAAACCCGGTTAGTGCTTGTTGTGCGGGCCCCTGCCGGGATGCCCGCCACGGGGAGGCTCGCCACGTCGCGGTTCGCGGCGGCCTTGGGCTGCCCCATCCGGGAAATCGTCATTGGCGGCTTTCGGCGGTCCATCGCCGGCCTGGTTTGGCGTCGCGGTCTGCTTCGCGCCGCCTTTGGCCACGGCGACGAGCGCAGGCCGCAAGCAGCGGTCGCCGATAACGTAGCCCGCCTGCATCACGTCGACTACGGTGCCTTCCGGCACGTCGGGGTTCTGTACTTCATACATGGCCTGATGGCAGTTCGGATCGAAGCGCTGGCCGACAGGATCGATGCGGGTGACGCCGTGGCGCTCGAGCACGTTCAGCAGCTCTCGCTCGGTGAGCTCGACGCCATCGAGGAAGCTTTTCAGCGCCGGGTCCTGGGCGGCGGCATCCGCAGGGACATGCTCGATGGTGCGGCGGAGATTGTCACCGACGGTCAGCACGTCGCGGGCAAAATTGGAAATGGCGTAGCGCGCGGTATCGGCCTTCTCGCGCTCGGTACGGCGACGGAGATTCTCCATCTCCGCCATGGTGCGGAGCAGCCGATCGCGCATATCGGAGTTCTCCGCAACGAGCGCCTCAAGCTCGACGCTCGCCTGCGCGGCTGGATCGGGGCCTTGCGCATCGGCAGTGGCGCGCACCGCCTGATCCTCGGGGCGGGGATCGGTTTTTTCGTCGGACATTGGCCCTCTTAAACGTCGGGTCGCCAGAACCTCACCGGGATATCGACCGTGAAGGCCCAAAAATCAAGGGACAAGGCGGCCGAGCAGGCGCGCCGTGTAGTCCACCATGGGAATGATTCGGGCATAGTTGAGTCTGGTCGGCCCGATCACGCCGAGCACGCCAACGATCTTCTGCTCGGTGTCCTCGAAGGGGGACACAATCAGCGCCGAACCTGAAAGCGAGAACAGCTTGTTCTCCGAGCCGATGAAGATGCGCACGCCTTCGGCGCGTTCGGCAAGGCCGAGAAGCTGGATGAGGTCCTTCTTGGTGTCGAGATCCTCGAACAGGAGCCGCACCCGCTCCAGATCCTCCATGGCGCGCACGTCCTCCAGAAGATGCGAACGCCCGCAGACGATCAGGCTCTTCTGCTCGTCTCCGCTGCCCGACCAAGTGGCGAGACCTTCTGTGACGACGCGGGCCGTCAGCTCATCGAGCTGGGCGCGCCGCTGCTCGATCTCCGTCTCGATGCGAGCGCGGGCTTCGGCGAGCGTATGCCCGGCGATGCGCGCGGTGATGTAGTTCGAGGCTTCGGCGAGCGAGGAGAGCGGCAAGCCTTCGGGGAGAGCGATGATGCGGTTCTCGACGTCGCCGTCCTCGCTGACCAGCACGGCGAGCGCCCTCCCCGGCCCGAGATTGACGAACTCGACCTGCTTCAGCGTCTTGCTCTGCTTGTCGACGAGCACAACTCCGGCGCAGCCCGACAGTCCTGACAACATGGCACCGGCTTCCGACAGGAACTCCTCGACGGCGCGATGGCGGCCATTGCCGGCGATGCGGGCCTCGATATGGCTCCGCTCCTCCTCGCTCACCTCGCCGATCTCCAACAGCCCGTCGATGAAGAGGCGCAAGCCGGATTGGGTTGGAAGCCTGCCGGCGCTGGTATGCGGAGCATAGATGAGACCGAGCGCCTCGAGGTCTGACATGACGTTGCGCACCGAGGCTGGCGACAGAGTCATGGGGAGCGCGCGGCTCAAATTGCGCGAGCCGACCGGCTCGCCGGTGGCGAGATAGGCCTCGACGATGCGCTTGAAGATCTCGCGCGAGCGCTCGTTGAGCTCGCGCAGGCCAACGGCGCCGTCGCTCACGGGGCGAAAGGCATTGATGTCGGTATGACGCATAACGCCTGAAATCTAGGGACCGGCGCCGGATGCGTCAAATGCGTCTCTCAGGGGCCGCTAATTGAGCGCGGCGAACTCCGCGGGAATGGGAGCGGAAAGCTCATCCGGCGAGCCGAAATGGGCGAAGTAGCGGGTCTTGATAGCCTCGACCGGAAGAATGATCAGCACGTCTGTGGTGCCGAACTGGTGGTCGATGACCGCGCCGTCGCCGATATAGGCGCCAAGCCTTAGATACCCTTTGATCAGCGGTGGCAGGGATTTGAGCGCGGCGCGGGCGTTGACCGCCTCGGCAGGCAGCATGTTCATGTCGACGCGGAGGTGCTCATGCGCCCGCACACGCCAGCCTTCAGGGGCGAGTGCGTGATGATGGAGAAAGCTTAGCGCCATGGCGTGCGCGCCTGGGTCGTTGCCTTCGAAGCTCGCGCAGCCGACCATGACGTCGACGCCGTGCTCGCGCACATAGGACCAAACGCCCTGCCACAGAAGCTCGAGCGTGCGCTTGTTGCGGTAGGGCTTGAGCACGCAGGAGCGGCCGAGCTCCATGAATCTGTAGCCACTGCCCTTCGCCTGGATCAGCGGCTGGATGTCGTATTCGCCTTGCGTGTAGAAGCCGTCGTAATAATCCGCCACTTCCTGGCGCAGCACGCGATAGGTGCCGACCACGCGCGACCGGCGCCAGCGGCGTCCGTCGGTCTCTTCGCCGCGATCGACCACGAGCAGATGGTCGAACACTTTGTCGAAGGCGTCTTCGTCGCGGCGCGACAGCATGGCGAGCGCGCCGGGGACCGCCGACATCTCCTCGTAGAAGACCTTGTAGCGCAGCCGCTGCGCCTGCCTGATCTCGCTCTTCTTGCGGGCAAGGCGCACTTCGAGCGAGCCGATGCGGCCGTAGACCTTTGGCGGCTGCCAGCCGCCGAGGCGTTGGGGCTTCGGGCGCCAGCGCCCGGTAAAGGGCAAGAGACCGCCGCCAGGGTTCGACCGCAACATCAGAGTTGGAAACACGGGGAACATCAGCGCCGGGAACATCGGGCTGCCGCGAAACCGCTCCGCGATGCGCCCGGGTGTCAGCTTTAATGCCATGTCTCGGCCAGGCTCGCTGTAAAGTAAGGCGGCCGCGCGACGCTACCAGCGACTGAAGCAACTAACAGCGCGGCAGCCCCGATTCGGCCACAACAAGCTCCGGTTAGCAAACCAATTCGAATGGCGTATGACAGTCGCATTACTCTATCCCCAAACGTCACTTTTGGGGGAGCGGGATCTCGACGCCGATAAGCTGGCAGATACGAGCGTGACGCCTCTGCAAGTTCTCGCGGGCGATCGCGGCGATTGCTCGGCCTCGAGGAAAGCTCGCCAGCAAATAACGGGCGGCCGCGATAACCTCGGGATCCATGATTGACGCGAGATGGGCTGATTTGCCCATGAACGGCTTTTGAGCCGCTTGGCGCCCCCGGTCAAGGCGTAGCTCGATCCCCGGCACTAGCCAAAGCCACCCGGAGACACTTGAGGTATATTGCCGGTTTTCCAAAAGCAGGGATGCATCTACATGAGTAGGAGAGCCATGAAGCTGATACGCGGTGAACCGGATATTACGGGTCGCGTCTGGTCTATGGCGGCAATCGATCTTCCAAAGCCTACCCTGACCCCTTATTTCACCTTGGGTCTGCACGTCGAGGAACACAGCGACAAACCGGGCGTACCGGAAAACGAGTGGCCACTGCTCTACTTCGATCTTACTAAGCAAGGTGCTGAGACGGTTGCCGCTATTGTCGCTGCAGCGTACGTCGCGCAAACAAAGATCGACGTGTTTTTGGAAGACCCCAAAGACATGTTTGTAAAATCCATACAGGCGACTAAGCCGCCCAAAGCCAAGTAAGGGCCGTCGTCAGCAAGGCATGCGAGCTTGGGTGGATCGAGCGCGGGCGGCGGTGTGGGCATCGAACCTCGCCGAAAGTCTTGCGATCCGCCGTCATCGCTTCCGCTCGCGGGCGACCTTCGCCTCGATCACGTCCCAGATCATGGCCGCAATGTCTGGTCCGCCGAATTGCGCGATTTGCCTGATGCCGGTTGGCGAGGTGACATTGATCTCGGTGAGATAGTCGCCGATCACGTCGATACCGACGAAGAACAGCCCGCGCTTCTTCAGCTCCGGCCCGAGCCGCGCGCAAATCTCCTTGTCGCGGGCGGTAAGCGTGGCCGGCTCCGCTTTGCCGCCGACATGCAGATTGGAACGCGTCTCGTCTGGCGCAGGCACCCGATTGATGGCGCCGGCGATCTCGCCATCGACCAGGATGATGCGCTTGTCGCCGCCGCGCACTTCGGGGAGATAACGCTGCACCATGATCGGCTCGCGGAAAGTCATACCGAGGAGCTCGATCAGCGAGTTGAGGTTGGTGTCGCCTTCAGGAATGCGGAACACGGCGGCGCCGCCATTGCCGTAAAGCGGCTTCACCACGATGTCCTTGTGCTTGTCGCGAAATGCCTTGATCGCCTCGGCCGAGCGGGTGACGAGCGTCGGCGGCATCAGATCGAGGAAGTCGAGCACGAACACCTTCTCCGGCGCGTTCCGCACAGCGGCGGGGTTATTCACCACCAGCGTCTTGGGGTGGATGCGCTCCAGAAGATGCGTGGTGGTGATGTAGGCCATGTCGAAGGGCGGGTCCTGGCGGAGATGCACCACGTCGAACTTCGACAGGTCCTCCTCGCGCTCATGCGCAAGCCGGTAGTGGGCGCCTGGCTTGTCCTCCACCGTGAGGCTGTGGCCGAGCGCGATCAGCTTTCCGTCGCGGAGCGAGAGATTGTTCGGCGTGTAGTAGAATACGTCGTGGCCGCGCCATTGCGCTTCGAGGAGCAGGGCGAAGGTCGAATCGCCCCTGATATCGATGCGCTCGATCGGGTCCATCTGAAAGGCGACTTTGAGGGCCATGGCGCATCCTTATAAGCAGAGTCTAACCGAAGTCTCCATCCCTCCCCTTGCGGGGGGCTCGCCGCGTTGCGGCGAGCCGGGTGGGGGTGAATATCCCTGCCATGAAGAAGACCCGGCATTATGTAGGGACCTCCCGAACGGAGGAGTCGGCTAGAGCCCTGTTTCCGCCATGCTCCCGGCATGGCCTGAGCCTCACTTCATTGCCGCCCTGGTGAAGATGCAAGCCGCGACAGCGGGTAACCCATGAGCGGCTTCGTCAGATGGTTCTCGACCTTGAGAACCTGGACAACACGCTCAAGCTATTCGACCCGACCTATTGCGTTGAAGCCATCCGCCCCTTCCGCCCTCCAAAGACTTGGTCCAACCGGGGGCGAAATGAGCCGGATCATTCTCTCGGTTCTGAGGCAAGCGGCAGAGTCGATGACCCCGCGGCGTGGCCCGACAGATTCTCCTGGAGCGGGCCTTGGATAAAGACGACCAAGTCGCGTGATTCGACTAAATGCCTCTCTGTGCGCTAAAGAAAAAAAGGGGCCGCTCGAAAGCGACCCCAGTTCTGACTGACAGTGGCGCCGCCGACGGGGTTCGGACCCGCAAACAGCCCGATAAACAGTCGGGTGCTCTACCTGCGGTGACCCTTGAGGCGAAGCAGGATTCGCCGCGACCGTCTCGGCGAACAGTCCGTGGCGATACGCCCTGACCCGCTTCTCGCTCACGGTGCGCCGCCATCCTTGCGCTCAAGCGCGAGACCCAGATCGTAGACGCGGCTCCGCTTGACCTTGAAGTCTTCCGCAACGCCGCGCACGGCGTCGCGGAAGCTCGCTTGCTTCAGTGCCTGTTTGAGTCGCGCCACGATCACGTCGTCGCCGATCTCCGCTTCCTCCGCAGCAGGCGGACCGACGAGAACCACGAACTCGCCCTTGAGCTCGCCCGATGTCTCGAGCGCAGCAGCAAGCTCGGCTGGCGTGCCGCGGGCCACGCTCTCATGCAGCTTGGTGAGCTCCTTGGCGACTGCCGCCTCGCGTGCGCCGAACACTTGCGCCATGTTGGCGAGCGTCGCGGCAAGTCGCGACGACGTCTCGTAGAAGATCAGCGTGGCCGGCACCGGCTTCAGCTCTTCCAGCCGCTTCCGCCTCTGGCCTCCCTTCGGCGGCAGGAAGCCAGCGAACAGAAACGTGTCGGTCGGCAACCCTGCGCTGGTGAGCGCGGCGAGCGCCGCCGACGCGCCGGGAACGCTCGTCACCTGAAATCCAGCCTCCAAGGCTTCGCGCACGAGCTTGTAGCCTGGATCGGAGATCAGCGGCGTGCCGGCATCGGAGATCAGCGCCACCGAGAAGCCTGCTCTGATGCGTGCGAGCAGATGCGGGCGCTCTCGGGCGGCGTTGTGCTCGTGATAGGGAGCGAGCTCAGACCTAATGCCGAAATGAGAGAGGAGCTTGCGGCTATGGCGCGTGTCCTCTGCCGCGATTAGGTCGGCGCGGGCGAGCACAGCGAGCGCGCGGAGCGAGATATCGGCGAGATTGCCGATCGGCGTCGCCACGAGGTAAAGGCCGGCGGGAAGGGGCCGCTCCAGTTCATCGGCGAGTACTGCTTCGGCGCGCTGAAGCAGCCGGCGTGAAGCGTCCTGGGTGTCTTGCTCGTGGTCCTGCACGCATCAGCTTATAGCGTGAGCGGAGCTCGCGGCGAACTGCCTAAAGTGAAGGCTGGCGCGGCGCTATCCTGTGGGACATGACATGCTATAGTCATGCATCGCGCCCACCACGAATGAGCCATAGTTGCGGCCGAAATCTTTTGTCCTCGAGCGCGGCCGGCCAAAATTGGGCGCCGATGGACAAGCGTGTTACGCCAGCCGCTTAGGCGGACGAAAAGCTGCCGAGGCGCTCGCGCATCGAGCGAGGTCTTGAAGCGAAGGGGTTCATGCCACTTCCACAGAGCATCGATTTGGCCGTCCGGGCTGCGAAGCTCGCGCTCGCAAGTCTCGCCGTTGCGATGCTGCTTGTAGGATGCGGCGGCGGCAGTGGCCCTGGGTCGATCGCGCCCAGCGTGACGGCATCGACCGGCGCGGTGAAGGTCGCGCTGCTTCTGCCGCTCACCGGCTCGGGCAACACGCCCTCCGTCGCCAAGGCGCTGAAGCAGGCTGCCGAGCTTGCGCTGTTCGATTTCGACAATCCGTCGGTTTCGCTCGTGCCGAAGGACACCAAGGGCACGCCTGACGGCGCGCGCGCAGCCGCGCAAAGTGCGATCCAGGACGGCGCCGAGCTGATCATCGGCCCGCTCTTCGCAGGCGAGGTCTCCGGCGCAGCTCCTGTGGCGCGCCAGTCGAACATTCCAATGGTTGCTTTTTCCAGCGATCAGAAGGTCGCCGGCGGCGGCGTCTATCTCTTGAGCTTCCTCGCCGGACGCGACGTGCCGCGCATCGTTTCCTTCGCGCTGTCGCGCGGTAAACGCAATTTCGCGCTGCTCGTCCCGCAATCACCCTATGGCAGGCTGGCCGAGGAAGCCTTTGCCAGAAGCGTCGGGCGCGGCGGCGGCCAGGCGGTGGTACGCGCGAGCTTCCCGCCGAATGACGCGAACGCCATGCTCGGGCCGGTGCGCCAGGTGGCGAACGCCATGAAAGCAGGGCAGGTCGATGCCCTGTTTCTGCCTGCCGCGCCGGACGACCTCCAGTCTCTCGCGCCGCTCCTCGCCTCGAACGGCGTGACCAGCAAGAACCTGCAATTCCTCGGCACCGGACAATGGGACTTCCCCAATGTCGGGCGGGAGGCGGCTTTGGTGGGCGGCTGGTTCCCGGCGCCCGACCCGAGCGGCTGGGCCAAATTCACGTCGAGCTACGCCAAGACCTATGGTGCCACGCCGCCGCGCATCGGGAGCCTCGCCTATGATGCGGTGAGCCTTGCCGTGTCGCTGTCGGGAAATCCCCCGGGGCAGCGCTACACCACGACGACGCTGACGCGAGGCAGCGGCTTTGCCGGGGTCGACGGCCTGTTCCGGCTCCTGCCCGACGGCACATCAGAGCGGGGCCTCGCCATCCTCGAAGTGCGCGCCTACGGCCCGCAGATGATCGAGCCCGCGCCTACCAATTTCACCAGCGCTCAGTATTAAAGCTCACGCGGCGAGCTCGACTATCAGCCAGTCGAGCACGAGGCGTCCTTTGCTGGTGGCCTGCACGCGGTTGGAAGAGCGGCTCACGAGGCCCTTAGCCTGGAGATATTGTAGCCGCGCCTCGTCGAGCTCTCGCCCATCGATGGCCGCGAGCCGCTTCTCATCGATGCCCTCGGCAAGGCGCAGCCCCATCAGCAAATATTCATCAGCGGAGTTTTGCGGGGTCAGGGCCTCGTCCTGCTCGATGCCGTGACCAGATGCGGCGACGGCGTCGAGCCAGGCTTCCGGTGACTTGCGGACGGCGATGGCATGTTTGACGCCGTTATGACTGATGCGGCTATGGGCGCCCGGGCCGACGCCGGCATAATCATGGCCGCGCCAATAGAGCAGATTGTGCCGCGACTCGGCTCCAGGCCGCGCATGATTCGACACTTCGTAGGAGGGGAGGCCGGCCGCGTCGCATAGCTCCTGGGTGAGGAGATAGAAGGCCTCGGCGTGTCCGCCCTCTGGCACCCTCAGCGCACCTGCGGCGTGAAGCGCCGCGAACGGTGTGCCCTGCTCGATGGTGAGCTGATAGAGCGAGAGGTGGTCGTGCGCGTGGCTCAATGCGCGGGCGAGCTCGTCGCGCCAGGCCTGCACCTCTTGCCCCTGCCGCGCATAGATAAGGTCGAATGACACGCGCTCGAAATTGCGCTCGGCGATGGAAAGCGCGGCAAGAGCCTCTTCGCTCGTGTGCTTGCGGCCGAGCGACTTGAGGCTCGCGTCTTCGAGCGACTGCACGCCAAGCGACACGCGGTTGACGCCGGCCGCACGGTAGCCTGCGAACCGTCCCGCCTCGACCGATGTCGGATTGGCTTCGAGCGTGATCTCTGCGCCGGTCTCGATCGGCCACAGCGCGGCGATGCGATCGAGGATGGCGCCCACGGTCTCGGGTTCCATCAGCGACGGCGTGCCGCCGCCGAAGAAGATGCTCGAGACAACGCGCCCCGGCGCGAGCGATGCAAAGTGCGCGAGCTCGGCGAGGTAGGCAGTGACGAAGTCACCTTGGTCGATGCCGCCGTGGCGCACATGGGAATTGAAGTCGCAATATGGGCATTTGGCGAGGCAGAACGGCCAATGCACATAGACCCCGAACGGCTCAGTCATCGTCATAGGCTGCCAGCATCAGTTTCTCGAAGGCGCGGGCGCGGTGCGATATGGAATCCTTCAGCTCCGGCTCCATCTCGCCGAAGGTCTCATCATAGCCCTCCGGCACGAAGATCGGATCATATCCGAAACCGCGCCTCCCGCGTGGCGGCCAGACAATCGTGCCGAACACTTTGCCTTCAAACCCTTGAACATCGCCGCCGGGCGCGGCGAGCGCCAGCGCACAGGTGAAATTGGCGGTCAAGTCCTTGACGCCGGCTGCGACCAGCTCGCGATGCAACCGCTGCATGGCAAGTCCGAAGTCCCGCGTCGCTCCGCCCCAGCGCGCCGAATGGATGCCTGGCTCGCCGCCAAGCGCCTTGACCTCAAGCCCTGAATCGTCGGCAAGCGCCGGCAGCCCGGAGGCGCGCGCCGCAGCCACCGCCTTCAGGGCCGCGTTCGTGGCGAAACTTGAGCCGGTCTCCTCAGGTTCAGGCAGGCCGAGCCTCCCCGCTGACACCACATCGATGCCGTACGGCGCGAGCAGGTCGGCGATCTCGCGCACCTTTCCTTCGTTGTGGCTGGCGATGACGAGGCGGGTCCCCTGCCGCAACGTGACGCCCATCGTCAGGCGACGGTGAGCTTCTGCAATTGCACGAGCTCGGCGATGCCGCGTTTAGCGAGCGCCATGAGCTGGTCGAACTGCGCCTGGCTGAAGGCCTCCTGCTCGGCTGTGCCCTGCACCTCGACGATGCCGCCAGACCCCGTCATGACGAAATTCGCGTCGGCCTGCGCTTCGGAGTCCTCGGCGTAGTCGAGGTCGAGGATCGCCTCTCCGCCATAAAGCCCGCAGGACACAGCGGCGACATGGTCGCGCAGCGCCACGCCGTTCTTCAGCATGCCGCGGGCCTTCATCCAGGCGATGGCGTCGTGCAGCGCGATCCACGAGCCGGTGATGGAGGCGGTGCGTGTGCCGCCGTCAGCCTGGAGCACGTCGCAGTCGAGGGTGATCTGCCGCTCGCCGAGCGCGGTGAGATCGGTGACGACGCGAAGCGAACGCCCAATCAGCCGCTGGATCTCCTGCGTGCGGCCAGATTGCTTGCCGGTCGCTGCCTCGCGGCGGGTGCGCTCTGAGGTGGCCCGGGGCAACATGCCGTACTCCGCCGTGACCCAGCCCTTGCCACCGCCCTTGAGCCATGGCGGCACGGATTCGCCGACGCTCGCCATGCACAGCACATGGGTCTCGCCGAAGCGCACGAGGCAGGAGCCTTCGGCGTGGCGTGACACGCCGCGCTCGAGGCTGATGGGGCGCAAGGCATCTACCGCGCGTTTGGATGGGCGCATTCTCTCTCCGCTTGAAATCCGTGAGGCGCGGCGCACCCTAGAGGAGGCGTGCGCGCCAAGCAACGGCTGAACCGCGCCTTGCCCTGTGGACGATCGGCGGGATCGAAGCCCGCCAGCTTGTCCCTCGCCTTGCGAGCTTGTACCACCCTTAACCATGGCCGAGGCAGAGACCGGGGCTCACGCCGGAAGCGGGGGATTTTCTGCGGGAGACGCCCCGCGCCCTCACGAGGCGGGCGCGCCCATCGCCACGCCGATGATGGCGCAATACCTCGAGATCAAATCGGCCAACGCCGATTGTCTCCTGTTCTACCGCATGGGCGATTTCTACGAGCTGTTCTTCGAGGACGCCTCGATCGCCAGCCGCGCGCTCGGCATCGCGCTCACCAAGCGCGGCAAGCATCTCGGGCAGGACATTCCCATGTGCGGCGTGCCGATCCATGCGGCCGACGAATATCTCCAGCGCCTGATCGCCCAAGGCCACCGCGTGGCGGTGTGCGAGCAAAACGAGGACCCGGCGGAAGCGAAGAAGCGCGGTCCTAAGGCCGTGGTGCGGCGCAACGTGGTCCGTCTCGTCACCCCAGGCACGCTCACCGAGGAGAGCCTGCTCGACGCCCGCGCGCATAATTTCCTCACCGCGATCTTCCGTGGGTCTGCCGGCGAAGGCGGCGAGGCTTCATTCGCACTTGCCTCCCTCGACATTTCCACCGGCGAGCTGCTTGCGGCGACGGTCAGCGCCGGCGATCTTGCCGGCGATCTTGCCCGGCTTGGCCCCCGCGAGGTGCTGATCGGCGACGATCAGGAGGGCGATCCGTCGCTCCGCGCTGTCATCCACGAGGCCGGCGCGGCGCTCACGCCAATCCCCCGCGCCCATTTCGACTCTGCCCGCGGCGAGCGCGCACTGAAGGCGAAGCTAGGCGTTGCCGCGCTCGACGCCTATGGCGAATTCTTGAAGCCCGAGCTTGCCGCGCTCGCCGGCCTCTTCACTTATGTCGAGATCACGCAAGTCGGCCGCGCGCCGTTTATGCGGCCTCCACGCCGGGAAGCGGCGGGAAGCCTGCTGCTCATCGATGCTGCAACCCGCGCCAATCTCGAGCTTGTGCGATCGAACCAGGGCTCACGCGCGGCAAGCCTGCTCTCTGCCATCGACCGTACCGTCACCGGCGCTGGTGCGCGCGAGCTTGCCAGCAGGCTCAGCAGTCCGCTCACCGATGCCGCCGCCATCAATGCCCGTCTCGATGCCGTCTCCTATCTCGCCAGCGAGCCGCGGCTGCGTCAGACGCTGCGCGAAGAGCTGAAAAGCGCGCCTGACCTGGCGCGTGCGCTGGCGCGGCTTGCGCTCACCCGCGGCGGTCCGCGCGATCTCGGCGCGGTGCGCGACGCCATCGCCTCGGCACGGGCGCTTGCCGCGCATCTCGCCCGCGCCGCCGGTCTCGGGCTGCCGCTGGAGCTCGATGCTGTCGCAACGCGGCTCAGATCGGTGCCTGAGGACGTCGAGCAAATAATTGACGCGGCACTCGCCGACGAGCTGCCGCTGAACAAGCGCGACGGCGGCTTCATCCGCGATCGTTTTGATGGTGATCTCGACGAGCATCGAAAGTTGAGAGACGGCAGCCGCCAGGTCATCGCCGGACTACAAACGCGCTACGCCGAGGCGACCGGCATCAAATCGCTGAAGGTCCGCCACAACAATGTACTCGGCTATTTCGTCGAGGTCACCGCAACCAATGCCGGCGCTCTCTCCAAGCCGCCGCATGTCGAGATGTTCGTGCACCGGCAGACGCTCGCCAACGTCATGCGCTTCTCCACCCTCGAGCTTGGCGAGCTCGAAGCGCGCATCACCACCGCTGCTGACCGCTCACTCGCGCTCGAGCTCGACATTTTCGCGCAACTCACTGAGCGTGTGCTTGCCGAGCAGGACTCGCTCGCTGCCGCCAGCGCTGGCCTTGCCGAACTCGACCACCACGCCGGTCTCGCTGAGCTCGCTGTCGAGCAGAACTATGTGCGGCCGAAGGTCGATGAGAGCCCGGTCTTCACGATAGTCGAAGGCCGCCACCCCATGGTCGAGCAAACTCTGGCGCGCGGGGACGGCGCCAACTTCGTCGGCAACGATTGCAGGCTAGGGGCTGAAGGCAAGGGCATCGGCACGCGCATCCTGGTGGTGACCGGGCCCAACATGGCCGGCAAGTCGACCTTCCTCCGCCAGAACGCGCTGATCGTGGTGCTCGCCCAACTTGGCTCGTTCGTCCCGGCGAAGTCGGCGCATATCGGCATCGTCGACCGGCTGTTCAGCCGGGTTGGCGCCGCCGACGACCTCGCCCGCGGCCGCTCGACCTTCATGGTCGAGATGGTCGAGACCGCTGCCATCCTGAATCTGGCAACCGAGCGGTCCTTCGTGGTGCTCGACGAGATCGGGCGCGGCACCGCGACCTTCGACGGCCTCTCCATCGCTTGGGCGACGCTCGAATATCTGCACGAGGTGAATCGCTGCCGCGTCCTCTTCGCCACCCATTATCACGAGCTGACCGCGCTCGCCGAGCGTCTGCCGCGCGCCGCCAACGCCACGGTCGAGGTCAAGGAGTGGCGGGACGAGATCGTATTCCTCTACCGCGTCGTGCCAGGCGCCGCCGACCGCTCCTACGGCATCCACGTGGCGAAGCTCGCCGGACTGCCTGGGGCGGTGCTCGCTAGAGCCAATGAGGTGCTGACCGAGCTTGAGAAGGCCGACGGGCGCCCGAAACCGTCGGACCTGGCGGACGACTTGCCTCTGTTCAGCGCCGCCAAGGGCACAGCAGCCCCGCAGGCGCCTCGCCAATCTGCGCTCGAAGCCACGGTCGGCGCCCTCAGGCCGGACGCTATGACCCCACGCGAGGCGCTTGAGGCCGTTTACACGTTAAAGGGCTTGTTGGACCGGCCTACCGAGCCTTAAGTCCTCCTATGCTAAAATCGGCATCCATGGATCAAACTGTCGTTAAAACCGCGCCTTACTTCGATCTCGACGCGCTCCGCGAGGAGACCTCGAAGCTTGCGCGCGCCTATTCAGGGCAGGATTCCTCGCTCCGCGCCGCCCTCGTTGAGCGCTTGCGCCAGCTTGTGCATGAGGCCCGCACTGAGGCTCGCGCCCAGCTTGAGCGGGACGGCGACGGCAGGGCCTGCGCCGAGGGATTGTCGAAGTTCCAGGACGCGCTGATCAGGCTCACCTACGACTTCACCACCAACCACGTCTATAGCGCCAAGAACCCCTCAGCCGCCGAGCACATGGCTGTGGTTGCCCAAGGCGGCTACGGCCGGGGCATGCTCGCGCCTGGCTCGGACATCGATCTTCTCTTTCTGCTTCCCTACAAGCAGACCGCCTGGGGCGAGAGCGTTGCCGAGTACATGCTCTATCTCCTCTGGGATCTTGGCTTCAAAGTCGGGCACGCCACCCGCACCATCGATCAATGCGTGCGGCTGTCGCGCTCCGACATGACTATCCGCACCGCGCTGCTCGATGCGCGGTTGATCCTCGGCGATGAGAAGCTGTTTGCCGATTTCCAGCGCCGCTTTCGCGAGGATGTGCTGAAGGCGAGTGTGCGGCCCTTCGTCGATGCCAAGCTCGAGGAGCAGAACGCCCGCCACTCCCGCGCCGGCGCCTCGCGCTATCTGGTCGAGCCGAACATAAAGGACGGCAAGGGCGGCTTGCGCGACCTGCACACGTTGCACTGGCTCGCCAAGCACCTTTATCCCGACACTGCGGAAGAGGAGTTCGTCGAGGCAGGTGTGTTCACCCCGGCAGAGTACCGAAGCTTCCGCCGCTGCGAGAGCTTCCTCTGGTCGGTGCGCTGCCAGTTGCATTTCCTCACCGACCGGCCCGAGGAGCGCGTGAGCTTCGATCTCCAGCCGCTGATGGCGGAACGGCTTGGCTATCACGGGCATGCGGGGCTCCGCGCCGTCGAGCGCTTCATGAAGCACTATTTCCTTGTCGCCAAGGAAGTCGGCGAGCTCACCCGCATCGTCTGCTCGGCGCTCGAGATGAAGCAGCTCAAGTCGCTGCCGAGCCTCGGCACGCTTCTGTCGCCATTCGGCTGGAAGCGCCGCGCGCATCTTCGCCGCACCTCGGACTTCCGCATCGAGAACGGACGCATCAGCGCCATCCACAAGGACATCTTCGCCAAGGACCCGGTGAACTTCATCCGCCTGTTCGCTCTTGCTGACGAGCAGCAGGCGACCTTCTCACCCGAGGTGCTGCGTCAAGTGCGGGCCAATCTGCGGCTGATCGACGACAGCTTGCGCGTCAATCCGACCGCCAACCGCATCTTCCTGCGGCTCCTGTCCGACGCGCGCGATCCTGAAGGCGTTCTGCGCAGCATGAACGAGGCCGGTGTCCTCGGCCATTTCATCCCAGACTTTGGGCGCGTGATCTCGATGATGCAGTTCAACATGTATCATCACTTCACAGTCGATGAGCATCTGATCCGCACCATCGGCTTCCTCTCCGATATCGAGCGCGGCAAATACGCACTGGAGCATCCGGTCTCGACCGAGATTATCCGCACCATCGACAATCGCCGTGCTTTGTTCGTCGCGGTGCTCCTGCATGACATCGCCAAGGGCCGCGACGAGGATCATTCGCAAGCCGGCGCCAGGATCGCGCGCGAGCTTGGGCCAAGGCTCGGCCTCACCCCGTCCGAGACCGAGACCGCGACCTGGCTCGTCGAGCATCATTTGGTGATGAGCACGTTCGCCCAGAGCCGCGACCTCAACGACCCCAAGACCATCCGCGACTTCGCCGATCTGGTGCAAAGCCGCGAGAGGCTGAAATTGCTGCTGCTGCTGACGGTCGCTGACCTTCGCGGCGTCGGCCCGGGGGTGTGGACCGGCTGGAAGGGACAGCTCTTGCGCAATCTCTATTTCGAAACCGAGCCGGTGCTCGGCGGCGGCCATACCACGCTCACCCGTACCGAGCGCGTGTCGCGCGCCCAGGATGCCTTGAGGGAGCGGTTCGCAGACTGGCCGAAGCCTGAGCTAGAGCGCTTCATCGACCGCCATTATCCGGCCTATTGGCTCAGGACCGATCTCGACGTCATCGCAGAGCACGCCAAGCTCATTCGTGCCGCGGAAGCCGAGCACAAGTCGCTGATCACCCATATCGCCACCCACGAATTCCGCGGCGTCACCGAGGTCACGCTGCTTGCGCCGAACCACTCGCGGCTGCTTGCCATGGTGGCGGGCGCTTGCGCCGGCGCCGGCGCCAATATCGTCGATGCGCAGATCTCGACCACGCGCGACGGTATGGCGCTCGATACCGTGCAGCTCGAGCGCGAGTTCGACCAGGCCGAGGACGAAGAGCGGCGCGCCAAAAAGATCGCCGTGACCATCGAGAGGCTGCTGAAAGGCGAGGTGCGTCTTGCCGATGTGGTCGCCACCAAGAAGAAGCCTAAGGCGCGGCTCTCTGCTTTCACCGTCGAGCCGCAGGTGGTGATCGACAACACGCTGTCCGATGCGCTCACCGTGATCGAGATCAACGGCCTCGATCGCCCCGGTCTTCTCTATGACGTGACGCGCGAAATCTCCGACATGAATCTCGACATCGCCTCGGCGCATATCGCCACCTTCGGCGAGAAGGCCGTCGATGTCTTCTACGTCACCGACCTCACAGGTAAGAAGATCACGAGCTCGAGCCGCGAGAGCATCATCCGCGACCGCCTGACCAAAGCCTTGACGGCGCGCTCGTCTGCGCTCGTTTCGGTGTGAACTCTTCCTAAGACCTCTTTTAGGGCTCCGGATGGCACTTTACCGCGCATTCGCCACCGTCGGGGCGATGACCATCTGGAGCCGCATCCTCGGCTTCATCCGCGACGTGATGATCGCGGCGGTGCTTGGCGCCGGTCCCGTGGCTGATGCCTTCTTCGTCGCCTTCCGCGTGCCGAACCTGTTCCGCCGCCTGTTCGCCGAAGGCGCCTTCGACGCGGCCTTCGTCCCGCTCTTCGCCAAGCGCTTTCACGGTGACGGCGGCGAGGCCGCTGCGCGCGCCTTCGCCGAGCGGGCACTTGCCGGCCTCACCTTGATCCTCGTCGTGTTCACGCTCCTCGGCGAATTCATCATGCCCTGGCTGATGCTGCTTCTCGCGCCAGGCTTTGCCGCCGACCCGCCAAAGCTCGCGCTTGCGGTTCTGCTCGCGCGCATCGCTCTTCCCTTCCTCCTCTGCATGTCCCTGGTGGCGCTCTATTCAGGCGTGCTCAACGCCCTCGGCCGCTTTGCCGTCGCCGCTTTTGCACCGAGCCTACTTAACGTCGTGCTCATCGCCGTGCTGGTCGCGCTGATCGCCATCGGCGATGTCGAGCAGAGCACGGCCGCGGTTGCGCTCGCCTGGGGCATCGCCGCGTCGGGCGTGTTGCAGGTGATCGTCGTCGCCATTGCCGCTGCGAAATCGAAGATGCGCCTCTCCTTCCGCCTGCCGCGCTTCGATGCAGATATGCGCCGGCTGCTCGTGCTCGCAGCCCCTGCGCTGATTGCCGGCGGCATGAATCAGCTCACCGTCATCCTCAACACCATCATCGCATCGCTTCAAGACCGGGTGGTGTCGTGGTTCTATTACGCCGACCGGCTGTTCCAGCTCCCGCTTGGCGTCATCGGCGTTGCCGTCGGTGTCGTGCTGCTGCCCGAGCTTAGCCGCCGCTTGCGCTCCGGCGATCATGCCGCTGCCATGGACAGCGAGAACCGCTCGCTCGAGACCGCTCTCCTCCTGACGCTTCCCGCCGCCGTGGCGCTGTTCGTGGCTGCCCACCCCGTTGTGCGCGTGCTGTTCGAGCGCGGCGCCTTCGCCGCCATCGATGCGCAAGCGACCGCCTCCATGCTTGCAGCGCTCGCGCCGGGGCTTCCCGCCTTCGTGCTGATCAAGGTGTTCCACCCCGGCTTCTTCGCCCGCGAAGACACGCGCACACCGATGATCTATGCGGGCATTGGCATGGCGGCGAACGTCATGCTAGCGCTTCTTCTGTTCGTCGTGCTCGGCGCCGTCGGCATCGCCATCGCAACCACTATCGCCGGCTGGCTCCAGGCGGTGCTGCTCGCCGCCACGCTCCGCGAGCGCGACGAGTTTGCCCTCGACTCCACCTTCAAGCGCCGCTTCCCAGGGATCCTTGCCGCGAGCCTGATCATGGGCGCCGTGGTCTGGGCGCTCACCTACGGCATGAGCCCGTGGTTCGAGCCAGCGAACGGCGTCCTGGTGCAGATCGCCTCACTTCTTCTCCTCGTCGGCACCGGCCTTGGGGTCTATGCCGGCACCGCGGCAGCGCTTGGCGCCTTCGACGCGAAATCCCTGATGAACAGGCTCGGCGGGGGTTAAATCTTCGCCTTTGGAAGGGGTTGTCCCGCCCATAGCGCCGGTTTACGCTGCACTGCACAAGGGGGGAAACGTCATGCAAGGCCGTCCGCGCCGAAGCGTGCTTTACATGCCTGGCTCCAACGAGCGCGCGTTGGAGAAGGCCAAGGCCCTTCCAGCCGACGCTCTCATCCTCGATCTCGAGGACGCCGTGGCGCCGGACGAGAAGCTGAAAGCACGCGCCCAAGTCTGTACCGCGGTGAAGGGCGGCGGCTACGGCGCCCGCGAGGTGGTCATCCGCGTCAATGCGCTGGAGACGCCTTGGGGCACCGAGGACATTCTGGCCGCCTGCGATGCCGAGCCTGACGCCATCCTGGTGCCGAAGGTGGTGCATGCCGGCGACATCGTCAGCGTCGCCAAGATCCTGCAAGGCGTGCATGCCCCGGACAAGATTCGCCTCTGGGCCATGATGGAAACGCCCATGGCGATCCTCAATGCCCGCACCATCGCTGCCACCGCCGTCTATGCCGAGAACCGGCTCTGCTGCCTCGTTATGGGCACCAACGACCTCATCAAGGAGTTGCGCGCCCGGGCCCTGCATGACCGCTTCGCCGTGGTGCCTTGGCTCGCCATGACCCTCGTCGCCGCGCGCGCCTATCGCCTCGACATCATCGACGGCGTCTACAACGACTTCCGCGACGAGAAGGGCCTGCGCGATGAATGCGAACGCGGCCGCACCCTCGGCATGGACGGCAAGACCCTGATCCATCCGAGCCAGGTCGGGCCCTGCAACGAGATCTTCTCGCCGACGCAAGAGGAGGTCGACTGGGCGCGCAAGGTGATCGATGCCTTCGGACATCCGGAGAACGAGAAGAAGGGCGTCATCGTGGTCGAGGGCCGCATGGTCGAGAGGCTGCATTTCGCCATGGCCCAGCGCACCGTAACCATCGCCGAGCAGATCCGCGCTATGGAGACGGAGCTGCCTCAGGCGATGCCCCTCCGCGCTTAGAGATCGACCCGAGGCGCGCTATAGCACCTTGAAGAGGTGCAGGCCGGGAAGCGCCTTGTCGAAGCCAATAGCTTGAAAGGCTCGGCGTGCCGGTGCATGGGCAGCACCTCCGGAAGTGCCGACGCAGGCAATCTGGGCGCCGCGCTCTTTGAGGTCTTTGAGCGCGAATTCATGCATCGCTCTGCCGATGCCTCGGCCATCGACGGCATTAAGCCCGATCTCGCCCGTCTTCCGCTTCGCGTCCATGATGGTGAAGATGAAGCCGGCGACGACGCCATCGAGCTCCACCACGTGCACTCTCCTGTCTGAGTCCCGCGTCGAAATCTTGCGCAGCGTAGTCGCGTATTGTTCTTTCCAGTCCTGATACTGAAGCTTGAATATTCGGCTACCCAGAGTTTCCTCGAACCCCGATGAATCGGCTCAAAGGCGGCGATGCAGATTTCCAGCACCCGCGCGCAATCGGCTTTCTTGTACGGCCTAAATTCGAGCTTCATCGGCACTCCCCGAATTCCACACTGAGACGCCGCACCAAGGGATGCTTGCGCCACCTCGCGGCCCACGCCATAAGTCCCGACGTTCGCGACCAGAGACCAAGGCATGGCACCCAAAAAGACACGCGTATTCTCCGGCGTTCAGCCCACCGGCAATCTGCATCTCGGCAACTATCTCGGCGCCATCACCAAATTCGTGGCACTCCAGGCCGAGCACGATTGCCTTTACTGCGTGGTCGATCTCCACGCCATCACCGTGTTCCAGGACCCCGACGAGCTCAAGCACAACACCCGCGAGGTCACTGCTGCCTTCATCGCGTCGGGCATCGATCCCAGCCGCCACATCGTATTCAACCAGAGCCAGGTGTCCGGCCACGCCGAGCTTGCCTGGATCTTCAACTGCGTCGCCCGCATCGGCTGGCTGAACCGCATGACCCAGTTCAAGGAGAAAGCAGGCAAGGATCGCGAGAACGCCTCAGCAGGCCTCTACGTCTACCCCAACCTGATGGCCGCCGACATTCTACTCTATCACGCCACCCACGTTCCCGTGGGCGAGGACCAGAAGCAGCACCTCGAGCTTGCCCGCGACATTGCCCAGAAGTTCAACAATGAATTCGCAGGCACGATTGCCCGCGCCGGCTATGACGGCGGGTTCTTCCCGTTGCCGGAGCCGCTGATCACAGGCCCAGCCACGCGGGTGATGAGCTTGCGCGACGGCAGCAAGAAGATGTCGAAGTCGGAAGAGTCGGAAATGACGCGCATCAATCTCACCGACGACGCCGACACCATCGCCAAGAAGATCAGAAAGGCGAAGACCGATCCGGAACCGCTTCCCTCCGAGACGAAGGGGCTCGAGGGACGCCCCGAAGCCGATAACCTCGTCGGCATCTATGCGGCGCTCGCCGGTACGAGCAAGGATGCCGTGCTGCGCGACTTCGGCGATGCATCCTTCTCTAGGTTCAAGGACGCGCTCGCCGAGCTCGCCACCACGCGGCTCACCCCGATCGGCGGCGAGATGCGTCGGCTGATGGCCGATCCCGTCGAGATCGACCGCATCCTCGACGATGGCGCCGAACGGGCGCATGCCATCGCCGACCCTATTCTCGCCATGACCAAGGACATCGTCGGCTTTATCAGGAGCTGAGGCCGTTCGCCGCAGCGCCCCATGACAAAGCCGCGAAGTGATGGCAGCATGCGCCCCCATGGCGACCAAGAACAAATCTGATGGTGCGAAGAAAGAGACTGCTTCAACCGCGAAGCCGCGCGTGAAGCGCCAGGTCTTCGCCGAAGGGCATAAGCGCAAATTTCTCGTCGTTGTCGACGAGACGCCGGAATGCGAAACCGCGCTTGCCTTTGCCGCGAGCCGTGCGCTCCGCACTAAGGGGCAGCTCGCGCTGCTCTATGTCGTCGAGCCAGGCACGGACATTCCCCATTTCCTCGGCATCGAGGAGGTCGCGCGCGAGGAGGGGCTCAACAAGGCCCGCGCCGTGTTCCGCCTGTTCGGGCGGAAGCTCAAGGCCATGGGCTTCGAGGATGTCGTGCCTGAGGAGATCGTGCGCGAGGGAATGAAGGCCGACGAGATCACCAAGCTGATCGAGGAGGATACCGATATCGGCGTGCTGGTGCTCGGCGCTTCCAAGGACCCGTCAGGCCCAGGCCCGCTCGTCACCACGCTTGCCGGCGGCAGGCTCGCCGGCACCTTCCCCGTGCCGATTACCGTGGTTCCAGGCTGCCTCGGCTTGGAAGAGATATTGGCACTGGCGTGACGGCGTCCGCGCCGATCATTCCTTGCGGCGTCACGAGCGCGCTCGCCATCTCCAGGTAGAAATGCATCGGCGCTAACATGAGCGCCGCGATCCCGGCGCTCGGCCGCTTCCGTGGCCGGCAACGCTCGACGGGGAAGCGGATGATCTGGGCCTGCACGGTCACTGGACTTGCCTCCGGAACCGCACCCGGCGTTCGAACTCGGGCCCGGCAAAGCGGAGATGGTGAGCTGCCGTTTCCCAGGCTTGCTTCAGATTGCTGCACTTGCGGCAAGGTTGCGTTTGAAGTCCGGTTCGCGTGGAGGCTTGCCATCCTTACCTCCGCCCAAGCAGAACGTCCTTTGCCTCGTTGATGCGGGAGGCGAGATAGGTCGATCCGCCGCGGTCGGGGTGCAGCTTCATCATCAGCCTGCGATGCGCCGCGCGAATCGCTTCCTCGCTCGCGCCAGGCTTCAGGTCGAGCACCTCATAGGCCTCTTTGCGGCTCATGCCGCCGTTCGTATCGCGCGGCGCTCGCGCCTGTTCCTTCGAGCCGCCAGCCGACCGGCGCTCGCGCCATCCTTTGCAGCGGCGGTCGAGATAGGCTTCGAGCAGGGCCGCGCCTTGGCTATCGGCACCGCCAATCTCATCGAGCAACCTGAGGAGCTCGGCCTCCCGCAACGAGGCGAGCTCTCTGCCTGCGAATCGGCCCTTGAGACAACGTCCCTGCATGCTGCCGCTGTCATGGTCGAGCACCACCTCGATCGTGTCGGTGCGCACGCCGGATTTCTGGCCTGCCGACTTTCGCGGGCCTCTGAACAGCCCCTCGAAACCGGGCAACGGCGGCACGCGCAGGCCGAAATGGTGCCCGTAAAGGATGAGCATGAAGGCAGCAAAGGCGACAAAGACTGGCATTTGCGTCAACCTGCGGTCCGGTGGCCTAAAGCACGGTCTTGCCGGCCCCCGCCTCGGAAGGCGGGTCGGCGATCAGCTATATTAGGGCCGCGATAGATGGACGCAAGAATAGCTCTTGCACGGCAAATTTCCGTCAGGGGCCTGGCCCATCGGCATTCTGTAACGTTCGGCGGGGAATGGTGTAATTCTACACGAACGAGGATTGGAGAGAAGCATGAGCGAAGATCGGCCGCCGCTCCCGCCGTTTACGCTCGATAGCGCCATTCAAAAGATTCGCGCCGCCGAGGACGCGTGGAACAGCTGCGACCCTGAACGGGTCTCGCTCGCTTACAGCGTTGACAGTCATTGGCGAAACCGCGGCGAGTTCCTCAACGGGCGCGCCGAGGTCGTCGCCTTCCTGAGGCGGAAGTGGAACCGCGAGCTCGACTACCGGCTCATCAAGGAATTGTGGGCCTTCGCTTGCGATCGCATCGCCGTGCGCTTCGCCTACGAGTATCACGACGATTCGGGAAACTGGTTCCGTGCCTACGGCAATGAGAACTGGGAGTTCGACGCGCACGGCTTGATGCGCCGCCGCTTAGCCTCTATCAACGACCTGACGATCGGCGAATCGGACCGGCTGTTCAAATGGGATCGCCGCGGTCCGCGGCCACTCGACTATCCAAGCCTCAGCGATCTCGGCCTCTGAGACCTCATTCCAGCCTCGTCATTCCGCGCAAGCCACGCCACTTGCGTCGCCGGTATGACGCCGGGGGACTTATCCCCGCATCCGCGACGTCCCTTATCGTGAAGCCACCTCGTCCTACTGAAGGGCGTCATCGCGAGGCGTTGCGATTGGCGGGACGGAGTGCGGCGCCCGCCGGCGATCTTCGCAGGCCGGGCGCTCCGCGCGGGTCCACTGCGAGACCTTGCCAGGAGCTGGCTGACGACTTGGACGTTGCGCGGTCGTGTGATGCCCTAATCGGAAAGCGGCCCAGTGCCGGATGAACGCTGCCACTGACGCGCCGAGAGGCGCCCACCGTGATCCGCAAGGATCGCGGAGCCAAAGGTTTGCGCTTTTCGGCGCGCCACCCCCTCAAAGCCCGGACGCCTGCGCGTCGCGGGAAGTACCGCCGTGGCTTCGGGGGTCGGGACGATGCCGTGAGGAAAAACCGTTGCGAGCCTTGACTTTACGCCGCCCGCACCCAAGTATCGGTAGAACAATTCTAATCTAGTGCGCGAGACTTTGCAGGGGTTGCGGGCTAGAAAAGCAAGAGGCCAAGCCATGTTTATCCAGACCGAAGCCACGCCGAATCCGGCCACGCTGAAATTCCTTCCCGGGCGCCCCGTGCTTGCGCAGGGGACCTTGGAGTTTCTCGAGCCTGAGGCGACCAAGGATTCGCCACTTGCCGCGCGCCTGTTCGAGATCGACGGCGTCAGTGGCGTGTTCTTGGGCTCGGACTTCATCAGCGTGTCTAAGGGCGACGGCGAATGGCAGCACCTGAAGCCGGCGATTCTCGGCGCCATCATGGAGCACTATCAGTCCGGCGCACCGGTCGCGGCAGAGGGCGAGCCTGGATCGGAGAGCGCCGAGGAAGGTGAGTTCTTCGCGCCGGAGGATGATGAGACCGTCAAGACCATCAAGGAGCTGCTCGAGACGCGCGTGCGTCCGGCCGTTGCCCAGGATGGCGGCGACATCACCTTCCAGGGCTATCGCGACGGCATCGTGTTCCTTCATATGCGGGGCGCCTGCTCGGGCTGCCCGAGCTCGACCGCGACGCTCCGCCACGGCATCGAGAATCTGCTCCGCCACTTCATCCCTGAAGTGCAGGAAGTTCGCCCGGTTTGACCGAGGCTGGGTTGCGAGAGAAACAAGCGCGCCATTCGAACGGCGCGCATTGTCTAATCCTTGCCGATGAACATCCTCGCTCTTGACACCAGCATGGGCGTTTGCGGCGCCGCCGTGCTTCTCGCCAGCGGCGACGCTCAGCGCACCGTGCTGTGCGAGGAAAGCATGGCGCGCGGCCACGCCGAAGCGCTGATGCCTATGGTGGCCGAAGCGGTGGCAGGTGCCGGCATCGGCTTCGCCGAGATCGACCTCATTGCCGCGACCCTGGGTCCTGGCACGTTCACCGGCGTGCGCATCGCCATTGCCGCGGCACGCGGCTTTGCCCTAGTCACCAAGGCGAAACTCTGGGGTACCGACTCGCTCACCGTGATGGCGAGAGCGGCGCTGACGAGCGGCGCGACCCCCGGCGGCAAGCCCTTCGTCGTCGCGGTCGATGCGCGCGGCGAGATGCTCTATGGCGGGCTCTACGATGGCGAGGGCCGCAAGCTCGATGGGCCGCGCCTGATCGGCGCCGATGAGGCAGTGGCCTTGCCGCCCGATGATCTTGCCATCGCCGTGGGAAGCGGCGCGGTGCATCTTGCTGAAGCGGCGCACCGGCACGGACGGCAAGTTGACGCGATATGTCCAGATTTGCAGCCGAGCGCCGCTTCTCTCGCCGAGCTTGCGCTCGAAGCGAACGAAACGCTCACTATTTTGCGTCCTCTTTACCTCCGTCCGCCCGACGCAAAGCCACAATTGTCCATGGCGGTGGCGAGGCGCTGATGAGCGTCGCTTCTTCCGCCCTTGGCATCCGTACCGCCGGTGTCTTCGATGCCGAGGCCATGGCGGCGATCCATCGCGCGTGCTTCGCTAAGAATTGGAGCGCGGGCGAGATCGCACAATTCTTGGGCGCGCCTGGCTGTCTTTCGCTCGTCGCGTCGCTGTCACCGCAGCAAACGGTGCAAGGGTTCCTTATCGTCAGAAGCGCCGGCGACGAATCGGAAATCCTGACTCTTGCAGTCAATCCAAGCCATCGCCGCCAGGGGCTCGCGCGCGCGCTTCTCACCGCCGCCATCGACTCTCTACGGAAGGCAGGCGCGAAGCGGCTTTTTCTCGAGGTCGAGTTGGGGAATGAGTTCCCACGCGGCCTCTATCAATCGCTTGGAGTCATCGCCGTGGGGCACCGTCCGCGCTATTATGAGCATGGCGCCGACGCGGACATCTTCAGCCTTGCCCTTTGAGGCTCGACTGAAGAAGATGTCCGAGGTCCGGAGAGCGCGCCGTAGAGATGGACAAGACGACCTCACGGGAGAGCCGGATCGAGCGCCTCTGCGCCGAGCGGGGGATGCGCATGACCGGTCAGCGCCGGGTCATTGCCAAGGTTCTGTCGGAGGCCGACAATCATCCCGATGTCGAGGAAGTCTACCGCCGGGCGAGCGCGCGAGATCCCCGCATCTCGCTGTCGACCGTCTACCGCACCGTTCGCCTGTTCGAGGGCGCCGGCATTTTGGAGCGCCATGAGTTCGGCGCTGGCCGCCGCGCCCGCTACGAGCCAGCCGGACACGGCCATCACGATCATCTCATCAATGTGGATACCGGCGAGGTGATCGAATTCAAGAATGAGCAGATCGAGCGCTTGCAGGAGATCGTGGCGCGCGAGCTCGGCTATAATCTGATCGGCCACCGGCTTGAGCTGTTCGGCACGCCGCTACCGGCCGGTCCGCACAAGAACCGCAAGAGCTAGCGCGAAAATCATGCGAGGATTGCGTGCCTGGCTCGTGTTGACGACGTTCTTCGTCTTCACCCTTCCGTTGATGCCGCTTCAGCTTCTTTTCCTACGCACAGGATCACGCTACGCCCGCACCTTTCCCAATTGGTACCACCGGCAGGTCTGCCGTCTCGTCGGTGTCCGCCTGCATATCGACGGCGGCGTCGCGCGCGAGCAGGGCGTGCTGCTCATCTCCAATCACGTCTCCTGGCTCGATATCACCGTGCTGTCGGCCGTGGCGCCAGTCTCCTTCGTGGCCAAGCAGGAGGTGGCGTCCTGGCCGTTCGTGAGCTGGCTCGCCAAACTGCAGCGCTCGGTGTTCGTCGATCGCACGCGGCGCACAGAAGTGACCGACAAGGCGAACGAGATTCTGCGCCGGCTTGAAGCCGGCGATCATGTCGTGCTGTTCGCCGAAGGCACGTCGAGCGACGGCAACGGCGTGGTGCCGTTCAAGACGCCGCTCTTCGCCGCGGTGAAGCCAACCGGTGGCGCTCCCGCCGGCGACCTTTGCGCCCAGACCTTGGCGCTGACCTACACCAAGCTCCACGGCCTTCCGCTCTGCCGCCGCGGGCGGCCGATGGTTGCCTGGTACGGCGACATGGACCTGGCAAGCCATGCCTGGCGTCTCTTGGGCCTTGGCCCCCTCGACGCGCATATCCACATCGGGCCGCCAGTACCGCTCGACGATTTCGCCGACCGCAAGGCGCTCGCGCGCTATGCCGAAGAGAAGGTCCGCAATGACGTGGCTCAGATCCTGCGCGAAGGCGGTCTCGCCAAACCGAGCTGAACCCTAGATCGCCCGCCTAAACCTGACGGTCTGCGCCAGCGTGACTGGCGCGAAAGTGCCGTCCTGAAGCTGCCTGATCTGCTCGTTCCGCAGCGTCGAGATCAGCGCGGCATGCACGGCGCGCTCGGTGCTTTCGGCATCGGCGAACAACCCATCCTTGTAGGCGAAGTTGATGAGATCGTCCTTCGACATCGGCCCGATGTCGTTCAGCTTGCGCAAGATGAACTCGGAAAGCGATATTTGCGGTTGCAGGACCTGTGGCGCCGCGCTTTGCGGTGCCGCGTTTTGCTGCGCCGTTGGCTGAGACGTCGGGATCGGCAACACATTCGCCATGCGCCGATGTTCCGCCTCGAGCAGCTTGACCACCGCGCCAAGCTCCGACTTAAAATCCGCGACGCGACTTTCGCGCTCGGCTTGCAGCTGTTCGATCATTTTCTCGAACTGAGCATAAGCGCCGCTGATCTGCTCTTCGATAAGTCTTGCACGTTCCTGCAAATCATTCCTGATGTCACGCATGGCCCCCTCCCCGCATATGCCGCAACCAAATCCGCGAGCCGGGGCGTAGCTCGCGAGGCCCACTTTGGATGCGGTAAGCCCCTGGCGGAAGGGGTGAATGCAAGTTCCTGTGCATTATGACGATCATGCAACAGTTCGTAAGCTGATTTTTGTCGGAATCTCAGGCGCTCTTGCGCTTCCGCTGCGCCTTGGCCTTTCCCGTCTCCGGCAGAAATGCGGCGAGGAGCCCGATCGCCGGCAAGAAGGCGCAGACGTGGTAGACGAACACGATCGACGTCCGGTCCGCGAGCCAGCCGAGCACGGCTGCGCCGATGCCGGCGATGCCGAAGGCGACGCCGAAGAATAGCCCCGCGACCATCCCGACGCGGCCAGGGATCAGTCCTTGCGCATAGACGACGATGGCCGGGAACGCCGAGGCGAGGATCACGCCGATGATCACGCTGAGCACCGCCGTCCAGAAGAGATCGACATAGGGCAACAGCATGGTGAAGGGCAGCACGCCGAGGATCGACCACCAGATCACGCGCCGCGTGCCGATGCGGTCGCCGATCGGTCCACCGATCACCGTGCCTGCCGCCACCGCGCCGAGAAAGATGAAGAGATAGATCTGCGCGCTCTGCACCGTGAGATGGAAGGTGTGGATCAAATAGAAGATGTAGAAGCTCGTGATGCTGACGAGATAGAAGTGCTTGGAAAAGGTGAGCGCGAGCAGGATGGCGATCGAACGCCGCACCTTGCTCTGACCGAGGCTCGAGATGGCGCGCATCTCGTCGACCGACGCGCTGCTGCCGTTGTTGTTGACCTTGATGGTCTTGCCGTACCAGGAGCCGATGAAGGTGAGCATCGCCATGGCGATGAGCGCCACCACGGAAAACCAGGCAAGGCTCGTCTGTCCGTAAGGCAGCACAATGAAGGCAGCTGCCAGCGGGCCGAGCGCCGTGCCGAAATTGCCTCCAACCTGGAACACGGATTGCGCAAGCCCATGCTGTCCGCCTGAGGCGAGCCGCGCCACGCGCGAAGATTCAGGGTGGAAGACCGACGAGCCCATGCCGATCAGCGCCGCTGCGAGCAGCACCATGACATAGCTTGTGGCGAACGCCATCAAGAGAAGCCCGATCAGCGACGACGACATGCCGAGCACAAGCGAATAGGGCGTCGGATAGCGGTCGGTGTAATGGCCGACCACCGGCTGAAGCAGCGAGGCCGTGCATTGGAAGGTGAAGGTGATGATGCCGATCTGGCCGAAGTCGAGCGAGAGCGCGCTTTTCAGCATGGGATAGATCGCCATGATCAGCGACTGAATCACGTCGTTCAGCATGTGGCAGACGCTGATCGCCGCGAGCACCGCAACCATGGTGCCTTCACTGCCATTGGCGCGCGATGGGGTTGCGGCAGTGCTCTGGCCGCCCCGACGGTTGGGTATCTTGGCCTCGATCGCCATGGTGTGTATGCCCTAGGTGTGTCGGGCGGCAGAATTGGGACAACCAACCCTGCACTTCAAGGATTCATTTGGGGTGAGACGTGGCGGATGGCCACAATCTGTGTTCGCGCTGCTAGCGCGACATACGGCGTCCGCTGTCCCTCTAAATTATCGTCACCCGGATGGAACCCCCGTCCCTGATTCGCGGTTTGGAGGGCAGAGAGATCGAAACGGCGGTAGCGGGAGCTGCCGCCATCCAAGGGGGATTGCAGCAAATGACCAAGCTTGAACTCCTCTATGCCCAAAAAGCCAAAAAGCTCGATCAGCTTTGCGCTTTCGCCGCGCGCGAGCTTGGGCTTAGCGACTTGGCGACGTTGAGCGTGCAAGATCGCATACGCGTGGACGATCAGGTCGAACAGTATGTGGAACAGTGGGAGGAGACGGTGGAGATGAGGACCGGCTTCACTATCCGCCCAGTCACCCCGTTGCGGCGGCTCCTCGCCGAGTATCAAGACATCTGCGAACGAATTCTCGACGAGCACGACATCGATGCCGGTCTTTGGGCCTATCGGAAGGGCATCCAGAAGCGCCGCCGTCAAGCACCCCTATAGGTCCAGCGCTCGCTGCGGTAGCCCCGGCTGCCAACGCGCCGGGGCTACCTCGCTCGTTGCAGCACCTTCAAGCGCTCGCTTGCGGCGTGCGGTATTTCTGATCGATCCACTCGCCACACCAGGCGGCGCTTAAGGTCAGAGGCCATTCCGAGCTCGCCGTCGGCTGCGCATCCTCCGCGTCACGGATCATGACGACTTGCGGAGGATAACGCTTGCACTCTCCCATTGCGGCGACGCCGTCATGCTGCTCCCAGTAGAGGCATTTCCCACATTGGGCGTTCAACGGTCCGGCTATATTCGGTTGCATTGCGCCTTCTCCCTCCATTGTCCCACGGCGCTGTAACAAGAAAGCACCGGCAAAGGTCCCGCAGTGACCGAGCTCAGCGCCACGCACGAAACTCAGATCCTGCACCTCCTGATGAAGATGTCCCTCATTTTGTTCGAACTTTTCGGTTGGAACCAGCGCAACCGGGCATCATTTGCACTGGTCGTAAAGCTGGCAAGGCGACGCTACGGGACGCCTAACCCGACGCGTGCAAATGATGCAGCGTGATCTCCGGCGGGCAGTTGAAGCGCGCCGGCACGATGCAGACACCAGCGCCTGCCGAGGTGTAGCCAATCATGTCGTGATGCTTGAAGCTGCCCTTCCCCATGGAGCGCGGCAGGACGCAGTTGAGCGTGACGGGAGTGCCGCCGGGCAGGCACATCTGGCCACCATGAGTGTGGCCAGCCAAGAGGACGTTGAAATCGGCATGCGCCGCCTGCCGGTAGATTTCGGGCGTATGCGACAGGAGAATCGAGAAGGCGTCGTGCGGGATGCCCTGCGCCGCCTTCTCGATATTATCCATGCGGTAGAAATGCGCGTCGTCGACGCCAGCAAGATGAATGGCCGCGCCTCCGCGCTCGATCTTCTCCTGTTCATTGAGCAGCATCTTGATGCCCATCTCTTCGAACGCGGGCACCATGCGGATCGTGTCGTGATTGCCGAGCACGCCATAGATTGGACCGTTGAGGTGTTCGCGGAGCCGCCCGACACCGGCGATCGCCTCGGCGTAAGGACCAAAGGTCTGGCCCCGATAATCGCCGGTGAGCACGCAGATGTCGTAGCTCGCCGTGCGCAACAGCTCGGCCACGCGGTCCATGGCAGCCTCGCTCATCTCCACATGAACATCGCTGATATGGAGGATGGTGAAGCCGTCGAAGCTCGCGGGCAGATCCGGTGAGAGTATGCGATTGTGCTTGAGCTCGACCTTCGCCGAATTGCGCAAGCCCCGCCAATAGAGGCCGGTGAGCATCAGGGCGCCTCGGATCAGCGAGTGGGAGAGCGTCGCGTTCTCGATGTGAAAGAAGTTCAGTCCCTGGCCGAAGATCTGCGCCTCGTGATCCTTCTCGATGCCGAGGCGTTGGCGCGCATGGAGACGCCCGAGACGCTTTTCGAGCGTAGCCAGCATGTCGTCGTTGGTTGCAGACACGGCGTCCAGGTTTCGCGAAGCGAATGCCGCAGTCATAGCACAAGCGCCGGCGCGAATGACGCCGGCGCTAACGCAAATAGAGAACTGCGTTGGGTCAGGCTACACGCCGGACGCTCAGCCTTATTTGGCCGAGCAGGTGCCGAAGCCGCCAATCAAGGAGTCTGCCGTAGCGAAGGACATCGACGCGGCCTCGGTCGACTTGTGCAGCAGGAGCTGCCAGCCGAAGGGACCGTCGATGCCGTGCATGACGAGCTGGTCGGCGGTCTCGGCGACGCCGTCGAACTTGTCGGTGCGGGCGAAGCCGGTCTCATCGACTGCTGAGACGACGCTATTCTCGAAATCGACCGTGACTTTCACCGGAACCTTGATGCCGGCGACTTCGGTGCCCTCCTTGCAATCGCCGTCGGGCGTGCAGGCGCTCATCGCCTTGAATTCACAATGGAGCGTCGGGATTGGCTTTTGCGTCGCGGCGTCCCCTGCGGCAGCGGTGGGCGTTTCCGCGTTCGCCGACAGGCTTGCCGCAACGGACACGGCAGCCACCGCCATCATCTTGTAGATGCTATTCATAGAACTCTCTCCTCGGCGCCCGTAGCGCGCCAACTGAACCGTTCAGATGTGATCATTGCCTAGGTCAGGCAGGTAGGGCGTGAACAGCTGCCTTAGCGGCAGTAATAGGGATAAGGCGGCAGGGCCGGGCAGACCGGATAGACGACCGGGGCCGGCGCAACGACCACCGGGGCGACCGGAGGCGCCACGTAGACGGGGCGCGGCGCGTAATAAACCGGGGGTGCATAGGGAGCTGCGATCGCGGCCCCGGCAATTGCGCCGGCGGCGAAGGCGCCGCAGCCCCAACAGCCGTAATAGCGTGCCTCGGCGCTCCCACTCAACGTCGCCAGTGCCAAGGTGGCACCGAGGATGATCGCGCCCTTGCGGGCCAAGCTCATCGTCGCCATCAGACTTACACTCCTTGAATGATTTCTCGGGCAGTAATGACGTCCAGGCCTGGCGCCCTGAATTCGAGGCCGCATCCCTTCAATTCGCTCTGTCTTGCCGTCTTAAGGCGGCAGGGCACCCCAAGCGGCGGGACTGTAATTCCCTTTCGTGGGCGTTTCCATCCCACAAATTGCCACCTCCCAAATCTTAATGCTCCTGGTCACTGGCGCTGCGGGGAGACCCTTGTCCTTGGGGGCCTCCCCCCTTTGTCACAGGTGAGGCTATGAGCTACAGCTATCTCCGCTCAGCATTGAGCGCGCAGCAGACCGGCTCGACTATGCCGAGCACGCGCGGTTCGCAGCGATTTGCGATCGGCGCAATGACCTTGACCTTCGCCGCCTGCGCAAACTTGAGCAGGACGTGGACAGAGCAAAATCAGATCTGCGCTGGGTTAGCTCGCTGAGTTCGGGAGCGCCATGGCGATCCTGCCGTGACGGCTTGGCTCTATCGGCTATGGCGCGCTTGCATTCGGAGGCGCGCCGCGCGCGATACCTCTTTCGCGCGCGCTCCTTTGCCCTCGGATTCGCTCATTATGGAGTGTGATGAGGGCCGTCATCATGGATCGCGATCACCTGCTCCAAATCGTTCAGCCTATGTTGGTGGCGTTTAAACGTGAAATAGCGAAAATGCGCTCGGATGGGGCCACCCAGGCTGAAATTGATCAGATGCTCGATGAACTGGAGGAGGCCTATTCGCGCGACGCTAATGCTGAGGGCAGACTGGTCGTGGCAGTTCTTCGGCAAGCAGCCAGGCAACCCAGCTAGCCAAGACTCGCGTAACCCTTTCGAGGTAATTGAGGTACCAAGGAGCGCAGGGCATAATCGGTGTATCGCCGTTGGGGCATGGATCAGGTTACCGGCGACTGCGAGCGTCAAACTCACGCCTGCTAACGAAAGGGGTGAAGTCAATTGGCGATAGATCCAGAAAGAATTCGTACAATCTCTCAGATATGCGCGATGCTTGCGCATCACGCTTCGAGTGCCGAGGATCGCGAACTCTTCGCTGGATTATCCGCGAAGTGGCTTTCGGTTGCCCTTGATCGAGAGAAGGCTGATTTCGTTGAGTTGCATCGTTTCGAAGACGACGGAGGCGCAGCGGGCGAGGACATGTACGCCCAACGCCTAACCGCTTAGATCTGGACGATGAGTTAAGCTCGGCGGATCGCCAAGCGGCAAAGCTATCGAAAGGAACAGGCCCTTACCGTGCCGATCTGTGGCGCGGTGCCGCTGTTTCCGGAACGCAGTAATAAAGTGCGTAGATGCCTCCCGGCTCGGCCATACACCGACCATTATGCATGAGCTTCGGATTGTAAATTCCTGTCCCGGCCAAAAGGGCGGCAACAAAGAACCCTAAGATGGTGCCCATTGGACCCTCCCCCAATTCGTTGCAGCGCCCACAATACCACTAAACTCCAGGCGCATCCCATCGCTGCACTGGAAATACCTTGAGTGTTGCCGCTTGAGCACGCGTCCCCTTGGTGCCGGAAGGCGAGGCCGCCGACGCGCTCATTGCCTGCAACAATACAACGATTAGCACAACAGGCTCAGACCCCGATGCCGTGGGTAAGCACGACGATCATCGCGACCACGAAGCCAATGATTGCGAGTTCGGTGGCGAGGTTCATGACCAAAGTGCTCGCACGCAATTGGGGGATAAGGACAATCAGATGGCACAAAATTGGCGGCCTTACCGTGATCTGGTGGCGATCTCGCACGTCGAGGAGCTGATCGCCCGTACCGGTGATTACCGAGGCCGCTAACACGTCACTGTATTCCAGTGTGGATCGCTTTATGACGACACCATTTACGAGGTTGATAGGCTTTTCGGAGCGGTCCGCTACTGCCGTTTAGAGGGTATCGATAAATACACATGTCGTCGCCGCAAGCTCATCGACGTGCCTGAGCCGCAGGCCCCCCACCAACGAAAAAGATACCGCCGCGGGACCTTTAGCTGCTGGTGGAAAGCAACGTGTTGCGACCCTGGCTAATCAAAGTAGCGTGGCCTCAGGGAAGCCCGCCAGGGCCGTGTTGGCCGGGGGGTTCACCCACAACGGGGCGGAGATAGCCTTAACCAAAGACCCAAGCGACGACTGGAATAAATTCGGTAAGGCGTAGGGTGTAAGCCTTGAGAGAACCCACGCAAAACCTGAACAGAGGAGAGTGCCATGAGTAAATTGCTGGTTGCTGCTGTCGCAGTTAGTGTTATTGCGGCCTTCAATCTTGCCCCGCAAACGGCCCAAGCGCGACAGTGTTCAATCGTGACGGCCACCGCACACGGCGCAACTCAAGGCGTTGCCACCAGGAAGGCTGACCGAAGAATACAGCGATACGTCTCCAAGAACCTCAGTGGTTGGGGCGTCCGAGCCGGCCCGCGCAACGCTTGTCAGGGTTGGGGGGCAGAAGGCCTCCGCCCATCTTGTAAAAGCGAGGCCGTAGTATGCAGCTAGGTCGCACGCCGTAAGAGATATGCAAGTGGCGGGGAGGGGCTACAGCCTCTCCGCCGTCTGTCGGACGGATGGCCCCCGGCGCTCCTTGACGACGACTGCGCTACCCTACACAGACGCGGCCAGCTACGGCACGCCCAAAAATAACCTCGGTCATCAGCGCAATCGGGAGAGGGGCCTTCTCAGGCCCCTTTTCTTTTGGAGGGCGTCCTATTCGCGCCTCGCCTCCATAGAGATCACCCCACTAACCACAAAAAAAGCGGGGGCCGGTAGAAAGCCCCCGCGCCACGCCGTCTCCCTCGAAAGCGAAATCTTCGGCGGTCATACCCCCGAGGGGCTGACGGCCGCCATTCTCTAGGCGGCCAATATTTTGCCAATTCGAGCCAAGCCTCAGGGAAGCCCCATAGGCGGAACCGCCCGCCCTGGCCGCGCCCTGCAAGCCACTCACGGGGCGTATTGTTTGGGGGGCAGTTAGGGGGGCAGTTAAAAAAATCCGCGCGTCCCTTGTCCTGAAAGGGGTCTGGCGGAGAGGGAGGGATTCGAACCCTCGAGACGGTTGCCCGCCTACACGCGTTCCAGGCGTGCGCCTTCAACCACTCGGCCACCTCTCCTTCAGGCACTCGAAAAAAGAGGCCGCAACTTATTCGGTGCGGCCTCGCTCTTCAAGCAAACAAGGCTTCGAGGCGGTTAGGCCTTCAGACGCACAAGAGCGCCTGAATCACTTAGCCTCGCCGAGTGTTTTCTCCGCCCCGCAGTTGGGACCGAGATACTTGCCGTCGATGGTCACGCCCATATGCGGCATCATGCCTTTCGGCGGCGGGTTGAAGGTCATCTTCACCTGTGCCCGGAAGCGAGTGTTGAAATCGCCGGTGAACGCGCCGCTGATCGATGATGACCGTGTCCTCGCCGCCCCGTTTGACCTCGGGCGTGCCGCCACCCTCGGGGGACAGGATCTTGTCGTTCTCGCCGATGCAGGTTTTCGCTTTCTTGGTGCCGCTGCTGGCCCCGATGGTCGTGAGCTCCCAAAGTCCAGCCTCCCGCCGCGGAACGTC
>CAWHAX010000025.1:0-43804 GCA_963827365.1 uncultured Alphaproteobacteria bacterium
GTAGTGACCCCCGTGCAGGAGGTCGGCGAAAGGTGCGTCGCTAGGCAGCGCGCCTTCGACTCATCCTCAAACTGGATTTGATCGCCTCGCCTGCCGCGAAATCATCGTGCTGTATCTCGACGTAGCCGTGCCGACTATTTTTTCTTCGGATACCCCTTGAGCGCTTTACCGGCGGGTAAGCCATGAGACGCAAACTGCATGGCCCGCCCTCAAGTTCAGCATAGGCGGTGGAATTGGAAAACGGCCTCAAGGTCCTGCCCTCGGGCCGTTTTCTCACTTCGCAGGTCAAGAGAAAAGCCGCTCGCAACATGCCGAAATTCGTCGTTCTGTTGAGCGTTCTCATCGCCGCTAACGCGACCTTCGCTTTTCCGGACAGCGTTTTCGCCGCGCCGGAAGAGAACATCGTAATCGCGACCCTGCTGAAGGGTGGCTGGCAGATCGCCGGCTACACCAGCACGTTGGACAACCGGTCGGCGTTCATCTTATTCCGGCATCCGGACGAGCCGTATCTCGTGCAATGCCGTGCAAGCTATGACGTGACCCGCACGCAAGCGTTACCTCGAATTGCTACAAACTTCAGTAGCGCTACTACAGCTTCACACTACATTGCGCGTAACGGTGCAGTCCTCAGCGCATCGGACTTCGCAGGAGCGAAGTTTATATTTCAGGCTCGGCTTGCTCATCGCCTTTGAGGAACGCGCTAGCCCCCCCTTAGAAGTACGCCGTTTGAGCTTTTCCTTTCGGCCTCGTTTTGAAGTTAGTTCTTTCCGGCTCCACAGAGTTCGGGAGGAGCTGATGACAGACACCAAGGATGTGAATGTCGAAGTGCGAGGCGAGGACATCATTATTACGGCCCCCGGCACCGACCATTTGGTGATTTATTCGAAGCGCGAGAATAGCGTTGAACTGAGAGCTAGGAAACTGTACGGACCTTTGGATTTTCGCCTGCGAGCTTGGACCTTGGCAAACCACAAGGCTCAGGAACTGGGGTGGTCTAAGTCAGATTTCGGGTCCTGGAACAGCTAAGACTCGTCCTTTTCGGATGCCTATCTTCTCAGGTGCACGCTGAGGCATGAAACCAGGGAGGGCGTAAAAAGCGGCACATGAGAAGCATGCGCACGAGACAAGCGCGACTGCTTAGGACGCTAGCCGACTGCTTAAACGAATTGCGCTCGCGTATGGGGCATGGCTGCGCAAGCCGACAACAGAGGCGGATCTTGCTGGTCTTTTCGGCCTGGCAGCGACGGATTTGCCCCGCAAGGTGAATATCAGCGACCCGGGTTTTTCTAGTGGACTTTGGCCCGGTGCCTCACAAACTTGAGCCTTCTGCAGCAACGCTGGTACTTTGTGCGTCGTCGTCGAAACGGTCCACGACTGCGAGCCGTCCTCTCTATCACGAGCAATGGTGAGCCACTTCAAAGCCAATTGGCAAAGACGTCGTGTTCTTCCGCGGTCGGAGCACTCTTTGAGAGGATCGCGCACACACGAGCAATTTCACGGATTTTTTTGGGATCTATCGTCATAACCCACCTCCCTTGTCAGGCGTGAGTCTTGACGCTCGCATTCACCGGTACCCCAACGGTGATAAGCCATCTTGCCCTTTCATTGGGCAAAATGGCTAGTAACCCCTTGCTAGTAACCCCTTGGGGGTGTAGCCCCAACTCAGGGCATGCGCCTACTGCGGGCCGTATTGAAGCGTCGGCTTACCCTAACGCTCTTCATCTCGCGAACGCGAACCATGCTATGCTATTGGTTGGGAGAGTTTTCTCACTCCCCCTAGATGCCATCGGCAGTGGCCGTCGGCATTGAAGCGTGTTCCCAGACCTAGCCCCGTGATGGCTGTCCTCCCGGGCTTCTTTATTTCCGCGCCCGAGAGGGGGAAGCTCAGTGGCAAATAAACCTAAGCGCAAGAAGGTTACGCAACTCCCGCTGATTGCCGATTGTCGAATTTCAAAGAGCAGCGATCCTGCCCTCGTTGCGCACCACGTGTTTCCCACGCTGACAGCGCAGTTAGAATCATTGGGAGGTGAGATCTACGAGGTACCGCTATCAGTTCGAGCTACGAGGGGCCTGTTATTGGCGCTCGCAGGATGGGAGCCGCTATGTGAAGCGATGAAGGGGTCTGAATATCCCGAGCGTCCCAAGAGCCAATAGTTCACTGCGCTTCGCTGGGGCCCCTAATGTTCCCGTTGAAAGTGGGGAACGACATGAACGAGAAGCCCGCAGATGAGAACCTCGTTGAATTGTTTCAGCAGTGGCTTACCGCGTTTGAGGCCGTGCAAGGCCATGCGAGGAAGAAGCCGTCGCCCAGCGCGAAGTACTTGTGGACGTCGAGTCGCGCATTGCGGCGACGCCAGCCGAAGGGCTGCGTGGCCTCGTGGTGAAGCTCGGGCTCCATAATTTTCTGAGCGACCATGCAGAAGCTGCAAGCATCCAAGCCAACTCGGCCTATCTGACTTAGTTCGTCTGACTGGCCACGACCCAGCGACTGAGATTTCTAGCCGGTTCAAGGTGGACGAGGCGGAGTAAGGCACTCAATAAGCTGGCAGAATTTCGAATGCTGAGCCGCTCCTCAGTTTATGGAGTAGGAAGCCCTCAATTGTCCGCTTCGGATGGTTTGCGGACGAGTTAGCGAGGCCGTGCATGTCGCAGAGGTTCCCGTTGCAGACTTTGGGCAAATCAATTCGGTCAGTATCGAACATATCATCTGCCGCAGGTCCTCAACGTTGGTCAGCATCGGCCATGAAGCTTATGTTCTCCATAAAACCTTTGCGGCGCTCCTGTGTCCGTGCTCGCAGCGCCACAGCGCGAGGATTCTCGCCAACGAATGGCGCGAAGGGTATTCCAGATCCAAATGGTTGCCTCCCGTTCTCGACGATGGCGACACTCGCGCAGCATCTAATTCGTGTTGGCGCGAAATCCGCCTTGCTTGACAAGATTGCGGAAGCTGCCGCCGAGCAACGGACCTTTGGCGAAAGGGGTTTGCAAAGGCCCGAAAATTGCTGAGGCGAGCCTTCGGCTCGGCGCGTACCCCCGGTTCTCTTTAGCTAATCCTTGTGCGCTTTACCGACGAGTAAGCGATGAGGCGCAAACTCTATGGCCCGCCCTCCAGTTCTGCGTAGGCGGTGGAATTTGGGAAGCGGCCTCGGGACCTGCCCTGGGGCCGTTTCTCACTTCGGAGGTCAAGAGAAGGCGCTCGCTGACATGCCGAAATTCGCCGCTCTCTCGTGTGCTTCTCGCCGCAAGTGTCGCGACCTTCGCCTTTCCGGCTCAGCGTCTTCGCCGCGCCGGAAGAGAACATCACAATCGCGACGCTGTTGAAGGGAGGCTGGCAGATCGCCGGCTACACCAGCACGTTAGATGAGCCGGTCGGCATTCATTCTCTTCCGCCATCCGGACGAGACCTACCTCGTGCAGTGCCGCGCGAGCTACGACGTGACCCGCACGCCGCCCGTGACCTCGAACTGCTACAAGCTTCAGTAGCGCGAGCCTCAGAGCTTCACCATCACGTGGCGGGCGACGGTGTAGTCCTCGAGCGCGTACATCGAGAGGTCCTTGCCGTAGCCCGAGGCCTTGAGCCCGCCATGCGGCATCTCGTTCACCAGCATGAAGTGGGTGTTGACCCAGGTGCAGCCGTAGTGAAGCCGCGCCGCCGTCGCCATGCCCTTGCCGATGTCCGAGGTCCACACCGAGGAGGCGAGCCCATAGTCGCTGTCATTGGCCCAGGCCACGGCCTGGTCGACGTCGTCGAAGCGGGTGACCGAGACCACGGGGCCGAACACCTCTTTGCGCACGATCTCATCGTCCTGCCGGGCGCCGGCGACGACCGTCGGCTCGAAGAAGAAGCCCTTGCCTCCCGGCGATTTGCCGCCGGCGGTGATGGAAATATGCTTTTGCGCGCCCGCTCGCTCGACGAAGCTTTGCACGCGGCCTTTCTGGGTCTTTGAGATCAACGGGCCGATTTCGTTCTCGTCGTCGTTGGGCAGGTTGAATTTCAGCTCCTTGGCGGCGCTCGACAGGTCCGCGACCAGATTGTCGTAGATCTTCTTGCCGGCGTAGATGCGGCAGGCCGCGGTGCAATCCTGGCCGGCGTTGTAGTAGCCGAACGCCTTGATGCCGGCGACCACCGAGCCGAGATCGGCATCGTCGAACACGATCACCGGCGCCTTGCCGCCGAGCTCAAGATGCGTGCGCTTCAGCGTGGCGGAGGCGGCTTGCAGCACTTTCCTGCCGGTATCGATCGAGCCGGTCAGCGACACCATACGGCGACCGTCGACATGCATCATCGTGGTGTCGGCCCGATCCTGTCGCCCCTTCTTCGGGAATGGTCGAGGCGACGGGCTTCTTGTCGGTTTCCAGAAGGTTGACTTGGAACGGCCATGACGAGGACGCGACCACGCCTTCGTTCTTGAAGTCGTCAACCTGCACCATGGCGTCGTGCCAATAGCGGCCGACGAGTGCGCTCTGCGCCTGAAGCAGGGCAACTCGGGCGGCTACACTCAGGTCGACACCAACGACATTAGGCTGAGAATTGCGTATTGTCTGAAACCAGACGCGATTTGCCTCTAACTTTACGAGCGCATCGCCCGCCTTAGAACATCTTCTGAACGCTGTCGGGCTCCGGCACCACGGCCGGGGCGGTGGCGGGAACGGGAACCGTCTCGAACCGGTCGTGAATGGCCTTGGCCCAGGCCTTGGCGCGCGGCACGAGCTGGCGGTCGTCGGTCTGCATGCGCCCGCGCGAGACGAGGATGCCCATGTCGGCTCCGTAGTAGCGATAGTCGCCAGCAGTATAGACACGGAGATAGAAGGCTTCGTCCTCACCGGAGACCAGCGACCAATCTATGGATTGGCGCACAAGTGTGATCTCGCCCTTGTCGTCCATGCGCCAGATGCCGGAAGCTGGCGCTTTGGTGATAAGCCCGACCTCGTCTTTCGG
This sequence comes from uncultured Alphaproteobacteria bacterium, assembly GCA_963827365.1. Taxonomy (GTDB): domain Bacteria; phylum Pseudomonadota; class Alphaproteobacteria; order Rhizobiales; family Methyloligellaceae; genus Methyloceanibacter. The sequence continues at coordinate 4,940 of CAWHAX010000025.1, forward strand.
ATACTTAAGGACGAGCTGGCTCCAGTTGTCGAACTCGTTCCAGCGATCCTGCACCTTGTTCATATCGAGCTCCCAGTCGATGTCCATATACTCGAGCATATGGAACAGGGAGATGGGGCAGCCGCCGTAGGTCGAGGTGATCAGATTGGTGAGGGGGCTCGCCCCGGATATGCGCGGGTTGATTTCACCTAGGTAGACGTCGTGCGTGTCAGTATGGATGAGGAAATCTATGCAGAAGACGCCGCGATAGCCCTCCTTGTACAGCCGGTTGCCGAGCTTCCTCGCCATGGTGCGCACAGTGCGCCGTTCCTTTGCGTAGCCGCGCGTAAAGGCGTCGTTTCCGCACCAGCCGCCCTTGTAGGGCGTCAGTTCAGAGAACCCGGTGATGTCCAACTGCATAGGACCGACGAGCGTGCCGTGACGCGTGGCAACGGCTTCCAGCGTGCCCGGCAAGTGATTGATCCGGCGCATCACCTTCAATTCCCCGCCGGCGACCTTATCCGACCACTTCTTCCAATCTTCCTCGGTCTTGATGAAGAACGTCGTGCGGCCCGAATCTCCGTATGGGAGCTGCACGACGAGGTCGGTGCCGAGCTTCTCCTTGGCCGCAAGCTTCTTGAGGCTAGACCAGCTCGTTGCCTTGCCGATGACGTTGGGAACGCTCGCTATGCCGGCGTCGTTGCCGAGCTTGGTGGTGACGATCTTGGAATCGATATGCCTCCTGAGCTTTGCGGGCGGCAGCGCAATCTCCTGCCCGAGCTCGCGCGCAATATCCTCGGTCTCCTCATCGAACATGACGAGCAGGAGCTTGCCGGCGCCGCGCTTCTTCAGGTGTGCGCGCACCTCCTTGTGACGCAGGAGGTAGTTGTTGACATCCTCGATGGATCGAAACTCATGGGGACCGTGTTCGCGCGGGACGGTGATCTTAGGATGCGTGCCATCGAAGCTGTCGAAGTAGTTGACGTGATCAAACTTGTTGATCCAACGGCCAAGACCCAGGAGGTTGTAGGGGGTCGGGGACAGCAACGTGATCGGCGTCTGGTTCTTGCGAAAGTAGGCGTAAATCTCGGAGAGAGTGGAAAGCCTATTGTTACCACGCCGCATAAGAACCTCCGAGTGATGCAGGACGGCACACCGTGCCGGAATTTGCAGCTCTTGTGAAGATTATTAGAGAGCCCGATATGATTGGTAGCCAGCCCACACCGGTGCCCTTCTCGTGATCAGGCATTTGCCTGTTTCACCATGGGACAGCGCTCCGTCGCGCATGGCAGTGCCGCGACAGATTGAAATGATTTGGCAATGCTGGGGGGTGCCCTCGTGACCGGGTCCGGTTATCATGGCCTCGTAATCAGGGCCTGCCGGCCGCCACGAGTTGGATCGAGGGGCGCGCCGACATTGAAAGCGAGGACGACATGACGCCATACGCCATTGCCGGCATTCAGATGTATCTCAAGAATGCCAGCAACCTCGAGGCCATGAAGACGCGCATTGAGATCACCATGCACCACTATCCGTGGGTGAACATGGTGTTGTTCTCGGAGCTCGCCTGCTTCGGGCCGCTCCTGCACCATGCCCAGCCGCTGCCCGGCTCGGCCGAGGAAATGCTGCAGGAGCTTGCCCGCAAGCACCGGATCTGGTTGGTCAACGGCTCAATGTACGAGCGCAAGGAAGGCGCAATCTATAATACCACCTCCATCATCGGTCCCGACGGATCCGTCATCGGGCGCTATAGCAAGATGTTCCCGTTCATGCCCATGGAGCAGGGCGTGGCGGCGGGCACCGAGTTCCTCGTGTTCGACGTTCCCGAGGTGGGCCGTTTCGGGGTGCTCAACTGCTACGATATGTGGTTCCCGGAGACGTCACGGCAGGTCACGGCCATGGGTGCGGAGGTCATCCTGCATCCCGTGTTGACGCACACCATCGATCGCGACGTCGATCTCGCCGTGGCGCATGCCACCTCGGCGATGATGCAATGCTATGTGTTCGACATCAACGGGCTGGGAGCCGGTGGCAACGGTCATTCGGCCGTGTTCGATCCCTCGGGGCGCGTGCTCTTCCGCGGCGACGTGTGCGAGCAGATCATTCCCATCGAGATCGACCTCGAGCAGGTGCGCCGCCAGCGCAAGAACGGCATCCGGGGCCTCGGGCAGCTCGCCAAGAGCTTCCGCGACCGGCCCACGGAGTTCCCGGTCTATGCTCAAGGGTTCGACCGCAGCTATCTCAATTCCCTCGGACCGCTTCAACAGCCGCGCCGCGCGGAAGAGCAACCTGACAACGTCGCACCGATGCCTCAGCGTCGCAGCTTAGTGTGACACGTGCAAAACGCTGTGGAATGGTCCGGCCGGCAGGGAGCGTCATGAGCGTCAAATCCACGAAGACCGCCAAATCAGAAACGGCCCACGCCCATCCCCTCGATCCCCTTTCTGCCGACGAGTTCCGCCGCGTGCGCGCCGCACTGGCCAAGGCTCATGGCGTCGGCCCCGGTTGGCGGTTCGCCTCCATGGAGCTGCGCGAGCCGCCCAAGAAGGCGATGCTCGCCTGGAAGCCTGGCAAGGGGCTCGCCCGCGAGGCCAGCGCCGCCGTCTGGAATCGCGCGGACGGCAAGCTCTACAGGGCCATCGTCGCGCTCGGCAAGGACGGCAAGGACAAGGTCACAAGCTGGGAGCACCTCCCGGGCCATTACGCCAACATGACAACCGACGAGTGGCATGAGGTCGATCACCTTGTCCGTCACGATCCGGCACTGGCCAAGGCGCTCGCCAAACGCGGCATTACCGATCTCGACAGGATACTTGTCGATGTGTGGGCTTACGGAGCGGCGCTGGTGCCGCCGAAATACGCCGGGCGACGCATCGGCTGGAGCGACGTTTGGGTGCGTGGCAGCGAGCGCGGCAACCCTTACGCCCATCCGGTTGGCGGGCTGCACCCGATCGTCGATCTCAACGAGATGAAGATTTTGGAGATCGAGGACACGCCCTCGCCTGGTATGCCGAAGGTAATGGGCGAGTACGTGCCGGACCTCATCGGAATGCCGCTGCGTGAGGTGAAGCCCTTGGAGATCACGCAGCCGAAGGGCGTGTCGTTCACGCTCGAAGGCAATCTCCTTCGCTGGCAGAACTGGGAGATGCGCCTTGGATTCAACTATCGCGAAGGGCTAGTCCTGCACATGGTAGGCTTTCGCGACAACGGCAAGCTGAGGAGCGTGGCGCACCGCATTTCGTTCGCCGAGATGGTGGTGCCTTATCGCGACCCAAGCGTCGACCACTACCGGCGCACCGCCTTTGACATCGGCGAATGGGGCCTGGGGTTCATGACCCAGTCGCTCGAGCTCGGCTGCGATTGCCTGGGTGAGATCACCTACATCCACCCCGTGCTCCACGACACCGCGGGCGAACCCAAGGTCATCAAGAACGCCATCTGCCTTCACGAGGAGGACAACGCCGTCCTCTGGAAACACGTCGATCACAAGCACGGGCCCGAGGTGCGCCGCATGCGGCGTATGGTGGTTTCGTTCCACGTGACCGTCGCCAACTACGAGTATCTCGTCTACTGGCGCTTCTATCAGGACGGCAACATCGAGTGCGAGGTACGGGCGACCGGCATCATAGTCACGACCTCCTTCGCCAAGGGAAAACCCTCTCCCAACGGCACCGTCGTCGACCGCGAGACGTACGCGCCCTATCACCAGCACTTCATCGTCGCCCGCCTCGATCTCGACATCGACGGACCCGACTTCAACACGGTCTACCGCACGGAGTCCCACGCGCCTCCCATCAGCCCCAAGAACCCGCATGGCCTGGCGCTCGAGACGCGCAGCACCGCGCTACGCACCGAGAAGGAGGGTAAGCAAGACTACAATTGGTCCACGCAATCCGGCTGGAAGGTCGTCAACGACAAGGTAAAGAACGGCATCGGCACGGCCGTGGGCTACAAGCTCGTGCCGTCGGGGTCGTTCCCCGCCCTGATCGATCGCGCCTCGCCCGTCTTCAAGCGCGCCCACGTGATAAGCCACACGCTTTGGGTGACGCCGTACTCAGATGGCGAGCGCTGGCCTGCGGGCGACTTCCCGAACCTCAGCGCCAAAGATACCGGGCTTGCAAAGTGGACCGCCGCGAACCGGCCCATTGCCGGCACCGACGTGGTCCTCTGGTACGTGTTCGGCATCCATCACATCACGCGGCCCGAGGACTGGCCCATCATGCCGGCGGATGCCGTGTCGTTCTGGCTGAAGCCCTTCGGCTTCTTCGACCGCAACCCTGCGCTCGACGTGCCGCCTTTGCCGAAGTCCTGTTGTGATTAGCCCGCGGCACTCTCCCCAAAGGGCAGCAGCTCGCGACCCATAACCTCAAACTGGTATAAGCTTCAGTAGAGCCGAAGGGCGTTACAGCTTGACCATCACATGGCGCGCGACTGTGTAGTCCTCGAGCGCGTACATCGACAGGTCCTTGCCGTAGCCCGAGGACTTGAGCCCGCCATGCGGCATCTCGTTGACCAGCATGAAATGGGTGTTGACCCAGGTGCAGCCGTAGTGCAAGCCGCGCCGCCGTCGCCATGCCCTTGCCGATGTCCGAGGTCCACACCGAGGAGGCGAGCCCATAGTCGCTGTCATTGGCCCAGGCCACGGCCTGGTCGACGTCGTCGAAGCGGGTGACCGACACCACCGGGCCGAACACCTCTTTGCGCACGATCTCATCATCCTGCCTGGCGCCCGGCGACGACCGTCGGCTCGAAGAAGAAGCCCTTGCCTCCCGGGGATTTGCCGCCGGCGGTGATGGAAACATGCTTTTGCGCGCCAGCCCGCTCGACGAAGCTTTGCACGCGGCCCTTCTGGCTCTTTGAGATCAACGGGCCCGATTTCGTTCTCGTCGTCGTTGGGCAGATTGAATTTCAGCTCCTTGGCGGCGCTCGACAGGTCGGCGACCAGATTGTCGTAGATCTTCTTGCCGGCATAGATACGGCAGGCCGCGGTGCAGTCCTGGCCGGCGTTGTAGTAGCCGAACGTCTTAAGGCCGGCGACCACCGAGGGGAGATCGGCATCGTCGAACACGATCACCGGCGCCTTGCCGCCGAGCTCAAGATGCGTGCGCTTCAGCGTGGCTGAGGCGGCTTGCAGCACCTTCTTGCCGGTATCGATGCGAGCCGGTCAGCGACACCATGGCGACCTTGGGATGATTGATCAGCGCGTGGCCGGTCGTCGACCCGCGGCCGGTGACGACATTCACCACGCCTTCGGGGAAGATATCGGCGATGATCTTGGCGAGCTTCAGCGTGGTGAGCGGAGTCTGCTCCGAAGGCTTGATGACGATGGTGTTGCCGCCGGCGAGTGCAGGCGCAAGCTTCCAGGTCGCCATCATCAGGGGATAGTTCCACGGCGCGATCGAGCCGACCACGCCGATCGGATCGCGGCGGATCATCGAGGTGTGGCCCGCCATGTACTCGCCGGCCACCGGCCCGTGCATGTTGCGCACGGCGCCGGCAAAGAAGCGGAAGCAGTCCGACACCGCCGGCATCTCGTCCTGCAGAACGCGGATCCTCGGCTTGCCGCAATTGAGCGCCTCGAGCGTGGCGAAGGCTTCCGCCTCCTTATCGATGGCGTCGGCGAGCTTCAACAGGAGCGCGGAGCGCTCGGCGGGGGTGGTGCGCGACCAGGTCTCAAACGCTTTATCGGCGGCATTCACCGCGGCGTCGACCTGCGCCACAGAGGCATCGGGGAGAGTGACGATGGTCTCCTCGGTCTTGGGATTGATCACGGCTTCGGCCGCTTCGGTGCCGGCAACGAACTTCGCGCCGATCAACATTTCCGTGTCGAGCATGGACTATCCTCCACTTATCGCGTGGTTTGCCGGTTACTTTGACGATCCGCCGATGTGCTCGCCCTCGCGCGTCAGATAGTAGGCGACGAGGATCGGCACGAGCGTGACCATGACGACGAAAACCGCCACGACGTTGGTCACCGGGCGCTGCCGCGGCCTGATCAGCTCGGACAGCATCCAGATCGGCAAGGTCGACTGCTGACCGGCGGTGAACGTGGTCACGATAACCTCGTCGAACGACAGCGCGAAGGCAAGCATGCCGCCGGCGAGAAGTGCGGTGCCGATTTGCGGCAGGATGACGTGACGGAAGGTCTGAAAGCCGTTGGCGCCGAGGTCCATGGACGCCTCGACGAGATTGCCTGAGAGCCGCCGAAACCGGGCGATGGAGTTGTTGTAGACCACCACGATGCAGAAGGTGGCGTGGCCGAGAACGATGGTCCAGATCGAGAAATCGATGCCCATGATGTCGAAGGCCGAGCGCAACGAAATGCCGGTGATGATGCCGGGAAGCGCGATCGGCAGAACGAAAAGCAGCGAGATGGTCTCGCGGCCGAAGAATTGGCGCGCGACAGCGCGGCGGCGGCGAGTGTGCCGAAGATGAGCGCGAGAAACGTGGCGATCGCGGCAACCTCGAGCGAGAGATAGAGCGGCGGCCAAATATCGGGGCGCTGCGACCAGGCGACCCAGAACCATTTCGTCGTGTAGCCTGGCGGCGGAAACTGGAAGCTCCTCTCCTCGGTGGTGAAGGCGTAAAGAAAGATCAGGGCCAACGGCAGATGCAGGAACAAGAGCCCGGCAATCGCCGAAATGCGAAGTCCCGTCGGGGTTGTGCGGTTTTGCTCAGAGGACATCGAACGCCCCCATGCGCTTCGCCACCCACAGATAGATTCCCATGATCACCATGGGCACCACGGTGAAGGCGGCCGCCAGCGGAATGTTTCCGGCCGTTCCCTGTAGGGTGTACACCGCCTGCCCGATCATGAGACGCGAGTTGCCGACGATGGTCGGCACGATGTAGTCGCCGAGCGTCAGCGAGAAGGTGAAGATCGAGCCGGCGATGATGCCGGGCAGCGCCAGCGGAAAGATCACCGTCCAGAAGGTCTGCCGCGGCTCGGCGCCGAGATCGGCGGAGGCTTCGATGTAGTTCACGGGCACGCGCTCGAGCGCTGCCTGGATCGGCAGGATCATGTAGGGAATCCAGATGTAGACGAAGACCAGGAACGTGCCGATATAGCTGAACGACAGCGACGGACCGCCGAGTATGGGCACCGCCAAAAGCCCGTCGAGCAGCCATGAGAGATGCAGACCCTTGGCGAGCCAGGTGAGGATGCCTTCCTTGGCCAGGATGAGCTTCCAGGCGTAGATCTTGACGAGATAGCTCGACCAGAGCGGCATCATCACCGCGAGATAGAACAGCGCCTTGGTCCAGCCGCTGGCATAGCGCGCCGCGTAATAGGCGATGGGAAAGGCGATGACCGAGCAAGCGAGCGTGACGAGCGCCGCCATCATCACCGTGCGCAAAATGATCTGAAGATTGGCGGTCTCCAGCAGCTGCGCATAGGTCGAGAGCGTGAACTCGCGGACGATAAGCCCGGAGTAGTCGTCGAGCGAATAGAAGCTCTGCAGCAGGAGCGCGAACAGCGAGCCGACATAGACAACGCCGATCCACAGGAGCGGCGGCAGCAAAAGCAGCAATGTCAGGAGCTTGGGGTGCGCAATGAGGACATCGGAGATCCGGTCGAGGATCCCCTCTCTCCGATCGGCTATCACCGCATGCCTATTGGCTGTCACCGCCTGGCTCACGCGCCGTCCTCCATGGTGACCATGGCCGCTTTCGGCCAAATGAGCCGCACCTTGTCGCCCTCCTTGAACGAGGTCCCGGTGGCAGGCACCTCAGCGCAGATCCGCAAGTTCTCGGTCTCGACGCTGTATCTGGTGACCGCGCCCTGATAGGAGATCGCCTTGATTTCCCCGTCAGCGTGGGCGTGTGCTTGCGGGACGGGGCTGCCAGCCGCGAAGACATCGACTTTCTCCGGCCTGAGGCTCGTCCATTTGGCGGCTCCGCCATGGCTGGCGGCGAAGGCCGGCGAAAGCACGTTCGATGACCCCACGAAGTCGGCGACGAACTGCGACCGGGGCGCTCGTAGATGTCGGCGGGAGACTCGACCTGGACGATCTTGCCGTCATTGAAAATGGCGACGCGATCGGCCATCGAAAGCGCCTCGCCCTGATCGTGGGTGACAAAGACGAAGGTGATGCCGAGCTTTTTCTGCAGCGCCTTCAGCTCCTCCTGCATCTGCTCTCTGAGTTTGAGATCGAGCGCGCCGAGCGGCTCGTCGAGGAGCAGCACCTTGGGACCGTTCACCAGCGCACGGGCGAGCGCCACGCGCTGGCGCTGACCGCCTGAGAGCTGCGAGGGACGGCGATCCTCATATCCGGCGAGCTTGACCATGGCGAGCGCGTCTCTCGCTCTTCTTTCGCGCTCAGCCCGGGGCACTCCCTTGATCATCAGGCCATAGGCAACGTTCTCGCCCACTGTCATATGCGGAAAGAGGGCGTAGTCCTGGAACACGGTGTTGACGTTGCGCTTGTAGGGCGGCACGCCTTCGGCGGTCTCGCCGAAGATCTCGATGTGACCTTCTGTCGGCTGCTCGAAACCGGCAATGAGGCGCAAGCAGGTGGTCTTGCCCGAGCCGGAAGGGCCGAGCATGGCGAAGAATTCGCCCTCGGCGATATCGAGGGTCACGCCGTCGACGGCCCGCACCGGGCCGAAATGGCGGCAGACATTCACGAATTTGACGGCTGGCGACATTGGCTGCGCCATCGCGGGAGCGGCCCGACCTTGAAAGGCCGGGCCGAACTTTGTTGTACGCGTTACTTGCCGAGAATGGCGATATAGTCCTTCGCCCATTGCGAGTAGGGCACGCACTTGCCTTCCTGCTCGCACTTGGCCGTCGGCGTCCGCCAGAACCAGATCTTCTCGAAATTTTCGTAGCCGTTGGTGGCGCAGCCCTTATCGGTCAGGAGCGCGTTGCCCTTGCAGGCAGCCGGCACCGAGGGCACCGAGCCGAACCAGGATGCGAGGTCACCCTGAAGCTTGGGGTTCAGCGAATGCTCGAGCCACTTATAGGCGCAGTTGGGATGCTTGGCGTCGACATGCATCATCGTGGTGTCGGCCCATCCTGTCGCCCCTTCTTCGGGGATGGTCGAGGCGACGGGCTTCTTGTCGGTCTCCAGAAGATTGACTTGGAACGGCCATGACGAGGACGCGACCACGCCTTCGTTCTTGAAGTCGTCAACCTGCACCATGGCGTCGTGCCAATAGCGGCCGACCAGTGCCCTCTGCGCCTGAAGCAGGGCAACCGCAGCTGCATATTGGTCGGGGGTGAGCTCGTAGGGATTCTTGATGCCGAGCTCAGGCTTCTTCTTCATCAGGTAGACGGCGGCATCGGCGATGTAGATCGGGCCGTCATAGGCCTGCACGCGCCCCTTGTTGCTCTTGCCGTCAGGCAGCGTCTGCTCCTCGAACACCACCGACCAGCTCTTGGGCGCCTCCTTGAAGACATCCGTATTGTAGGCGAGCACGTTGGGTCCCCATTGATAAGGGACGCCGTAGTGGACGCCGTCGACGGTGTGCCAAGGTGCGTTCTGCAGCCGCTCATCGACGGTTTTCCAACTGGGAATGAGGTCGATGTTGATCGGCTGAACCTTCTTGCCGGCGACCAAGCGCAAGGAGGCGTCGCCGGAGGCGGTGACGAGATCGAACCCGCCCTGGTTCATCAGCGTCACCATCTCGTCGGAGGTGGCGGCCGTCTTGACGTTGACCTTGCAGCCCGTCTCCTTCTCGAACGCGGTGACCCAGTCATAGTTCTTGTCGGTCTCGCCTCGCTCGATGTAGCCGGGCCAGGCAACGATATCGACTTCGCCTTCACCCTCGCCTACGGCTTTGGGCATTTCGGCAAGCGCGGTGCCGCCGAGAACAAGCAGGGCGACGAATGATGCTGCGACACTTAGTGTGGGTTTCATACTCTTTGACTCCTGAAGAGACGTGAGCCACTGCAAAGGATTGGATTCCGGGTGCGGACAAGGGGCGCAACCCCTCGGTAAACAAGAGGAATGTTAGTCTAGGACGGTACTAAGCGCCACAGGAAAGCCATCATCTCGCACCTGCTCAGAGACCGAGCTGCCGCGCATTTATTTGTGCAGTGCCAGGGTCTTGATGAGCGCGGCGGCCGCACGGTTACCACTTTGGACTCCACCGTTCATGTAAGCCAAGAAAGTCGCTGCTGGTATGCTCGCCGGCAAATTGCAGGCGGCCGCCAAGAGCGGGCTCCCCCGCCACCTCCAACATCGTGGTGTATTGCCCCACTTTGGCGCTGGCGTAGCTGCCGAGCGTGAAGGGATAGGTGGCCCAGAACCAGACCGTGACCGCAGACGGGTCGAGACTTTCGGCCATCTTCGGCGACATCTTGGGGAGGCCGCCGCGGAAGACGTCGAGCGCGGTCTTCGTGTCGGTCAGGCCAGCTTTGCCGCCCAGGAAGTCGGTGATGAGGCCGGCGTCGCCAGGCTGGGCGCGGCTCGAGTCCCATAAATTCTGGAAGCCGAGATCGGTATAGAAAGTGCCATTCGATGGTGCGGGAAGCCCGAGGTCGGCGCTCCGCCACACGCGCGAGGTGGTGCCTTGCAAAATCTTGGCACTCGACCCGTAACCAAGCTCGCGAATGGTCTTCAGCTTTTCCGCCCCTAGCCGCAGGCGCTCCAAACCCTTGACCTGCCGCAGACGGGTGAACGGCAAAGCGAGGATCACGGCATCGAAGGTTTCCGAGTGCGTGCCCCCTGGCGCGTCGAAGCTCGCGGCGATCCGGCCGCCCTTGGTGTCGAGCGCCGAAAGCGGCTGCCCAAGCCGCATATCGACCTTGTTCTCGAGCGCGGCCAACAGAGCCTTGATCAGCGCGGACGACCCGCCCTTGATGCGGTAGACCTCATCGCTCTCGCCGAACATCTGAAACGGCTTGCTCAGATCGGTGCCGATGAAGTCCACCATGTTGAGGCTGGACTGATCCTCCGTCTCAAGCCCGAATTCGATGTTGTAGGCGACATCGAGCAGATCGATCGCCCAGTCGTCGGTCTTGCCGCGGAACTGCTCGAGATAGGCCTTCAGGCTCATCTGGTCGAGCTTGGTGGCATGCTCCGTCCAATTTTCATCCTTGTCGGTAAGCTTGCTCGGCGTCCTCGGCGATCTGCTTGGCGATCGGCGCAAAGGCTCCCGTCTGCTTTGCCGGGTCGAGCATGTCCTTCGGCGTATGGAAAACACCTTTGAAAAAATAGAGGTCTTCGCCATCGCCTTCGGCGGCGAGCTTCTGCATCTCCACGCCGAGTTCGGCGCCGAGCTTCTGTAAATCCTCGTGACCGGTATCCACAAACTCGCCGCCGAGCTCGCAGAACATGCCCTTATAGAAGTCGTAAATGGTGAACATGCGCCCGCCCCAGCGATTGCTCGCTTCGAACACAACCGGTTTCGCGCCGGCGGCCTGCAGGCGATAGGCCGCGGTCAGGCCGGCGACGCCGCCGCCGATGATGGCGATCGAGTACGGCCCGTGTTTTCCAGATCGCTTCTTCTTTTTCTTGGCGTAAGCGCTCCACTCGAAGACTGGAGACAACGCCGCAGCGCCCGCCGCGGCCGCGGACAGCCGCAGCAGTCGCCGCCTTGTCAGTGCGGAAGATCGCGGCCAGACGACAGAGCTATCACGCAAAGAAAGCGCTAAGGCTTTCTGTACGGCGGCGAACAAAGGCGTGCGCGACATGGCAAGGACCCCGACTTTGTGATGAATGAGACGTTATGTGGAGGAGGATCGGCGCGAAGCTCGGCGAGCGGCGCAAGTCCGGCGGCGATAGTCAGGGCGAGCCGCTCAAAAGACAAGGCGCGAGGCGTGACGGCCGATATTTGAACGTGCCATGCGTAACTCCGCCGGTCGTGGCACAGTCTGTCACATCGGTCGTCGAATTGAAGCAGACGGCAGGCCGCATTCGCGCGAACAAGCTTTAAATCGGCGGCCCAAAGTGGACCAATAAGTCAACAATTAAGAGACGCGATTCTGCGTCGAGAAGCGCTTCCAGCCACCGTCATTTGCGCGACGGCAGCAGGCATGACGCGGGCAGCGGCTTGTTGGCGACATCCCGGAGCGCGAAGCTCGACTTCAGCCGCGCGACGCCAGGAAGCCGCGCGAGCTGCTCTTTGTGGATGCGCTCGTAATCGGCGAGATCGCGCGCCATGACGGTGAGGAGGTAGTCGTCCTCGCCAGACATCAGGTGACAGGAGACGACGGAGGGCGCGGAGGCGACAGCCTTCTCAAAGGCCTCGAGCAAATCCTCGTTCTGACTCGTGAGGCCGATATGCACGATGACCGTCATGCCGAGACCAAGCGCCTTGCGGTTGATGCGCGCCTGATAGCCTTGAATGACGCCCTTCTCCTCGAGCGCGCGGATGCGCCGGGCAATTGCCGTGGCGGAGAGCGGGATGCGCTCGGCAAGCTCGACCTGGCTCTGGCGGCCGTCCTCAAGCAGCGCCCCGAGAATCGCACGATCCAGCGCATCTAGTTCGATCTCTTTCATTTTCTAGCGCCTAGCCTAGGATATTCAGCGCTTTCCTGCGATACCGTAGCGAATCGCTACGCAAAACGCCAACAATCATTTCGCGATTTGTGGCAGTCTCAACCTCAAGCGAAGCCGTCCTGAAAGCGGAGGACATCATGCGCATCGGCGTTCCGACTGAGATCAAGAGTAATGAGTTCAGGGTTGGGCTCGTACCTGGCTCGGTGCGTGAGCTAACGGCTCGCGGGCACGACGTCGTGGTGCAGTCAGGCGCAGGCGCAGGCATTTTTGCCGACGACGCGGACTATGAGAAGGCCGGCGCCCGCATTCTGCCGACGGCTGAAGCCGTGTTCGCCGAGGCCGAGATGATCGTCAAGGTCAAGGAGCCTCAGGCGGTCGAGTACCGCAGGCTCAAGCCGCACCAGATTCTCTTCACCTATCTTCACCTTGCGCCGGATCCGGAGCAGGCCCGCGGCCTGATGGCATCGGGCGCCACGGCCATTGCCTATGAGACCGTGACCGACGCAAACGGTGGCCTTCCGCTGCTTGCGCCGATGAGCGAGGTTGCCGGCCGTCTATCCATCGAAGCTGCCGCGATCGCGCTTCGCCGTCCGACCGGCGGACGTGGCGTGCTCATGGGCGGCGTCCCAGGCGTTCGTCCAGCCAAGGTCGTGGTGCTCGGCGGCGGTGTCGTCGGCACGCACGCGGCGCGCATGGCCGCAGGCCTCGGCGCCGACGTTTCCATTGTCGACCGGTCGCTGCCGCGGCTCCGCCAGCTCGATGAGCTGTTCCATGGCCGCGTGCGCACGCTCGCCTCGACCATGGACTCGATCGAGACCGAAGTGCTCGGCGCCGACGTGGTGATCGGCGCGGTGCTCGTGGCAGGCGCTAGCGCACCGAAGCTCGTGACCCGCGACATGCTCCCGCGCATGAAGCGCGGCGCGGTGCTGGTCGATGTGTCCATCGACCAGGGCGGATGCTTCGAGACCTCGCGGCCGACGACGCACGCCGACCCGACCTTCGAGGTCGACGGCATCATTCATTATTGCGTGGCGAACATGCCGGGCGCGGTTCCGGTCACCTCGGCGCAGGCGCTGAACAACGCGACGCTGCCCTTCGTGATCAAGCTCGCCAGCCGGGGCGTGGTTGCTTTCGATGACGACCCGCACCTTGCCGCCGGACTGAACGTGCGCGACGGCCGCATCATGCATAAGGCGGTCGCGGCTTCGCTCGGTTTCGACGGAGCTTCAACGGAAAAAGTTCGCCTCGTCGCGGCAGAGTAGCCCGCGACAACATATCGTACCTGGACGCTTCCCCCCGCGTCCGTTTCGCCGGTCCGCTTCTTCCCCCGAACGGACCGGCTTTTCTTTGCCTCAAGCTCGGGAAAGTGAACGACGCACCGCCCGTGCGGTTGCTCGCCGTCAACGGGAAGCGTAAGTTTGCGGCCCGTTCCCTCGTGGAGGGGCAATGGCCGACCCAAGCAGCCGACGCAAGCTCGCCGCGATCTTGAGCGCGGACGTGGTCGGCTATTCCCGTCTGATGGCGGCCAACGAGGCCGCAACCGTCGAGACCCTCAAGGCCTATCGCGACATCATCGCCCGCCTGGTGGCGCGCCGCGGCGGCCGCGTGGTCAACGCACCGGGCGATGCGCTGTTGGCTGAGTTCCCGAGTGCGGTCGAGGCGGTCCAGGCCGCGATCGAGATCCAGCAATCCGTGGAAGGGCACAACATCGAACTCGAAGCGGACCGGCGCATGCAGTTCCGCATCGGGGTCAATTTGGGCGATGTGATCGAAGAGGCCGACGGCACGATCTACGGCGATGGCGTCAACATCGCCGCGCGCATGGAGGCACTCGCCGAGGGCGGCGGCGTCTGCATCTCCTCCAACGTCTACGACGCCGTCGAAGGCAAGCTCGCCTTGGGATTCGATTTTCTGGGCGAGCACCAGGTCAAGAATATTGCGAAGCCGGTCCGCGTCTACCGCGTGCGCGCCGAGTCCAAGCAAGCGCCGGTGCGCTCTAGGCCGAAGCGCCGCATAGGATGGCAGATCGTCGTGCCGGTCGTAGCGGCGATCCTGCTGCTGCTTGGCGCTGCCGGCGCGTGGAGATGGTCATCTCCTCAGGTCTCGCCGCTATCGGAAAAAGCTTCGATTGCAGTCCTGCCGTTCGAGAACATCGGCGGCGACACCAAGTGGGACCGCTTTGCCGATGGCATTACCGAGGACATCATTACCGACCTGTCGCAGTCCAAGGACTTGTTTGTCGTTGCCCGGAATTCAACCGAAATTTACAAGGGCAAACCTGCGGATATAAGAAACGTCGGTCGCGATCTCGGCGTCCACTATGTGCTCGAGGGCAGCCTTCGGCCGATCGAAGACCAGATCCGAGTAACCGCCCAGCTCATTGATGCACGAACAGGCGGCCACGTTTGGTCTAGCCGGTATGATCGGCCTGCCACAGACCTCTTCAACGTGCAGAGCGACGTCACAGAAAAAATTGCAGCCACTCTCACCGGCTACGAGGGCGCGGTTGCTGAAGCCGAACGCTTACTCGTGAGACGAAAGCTCCCCAGCGATTTGACGGCCTATGACACTTATCTCCTTGGGATGGAGGCCAAACACAAGGTTACCAAGGAGGGATTGGAGGAAGCTGAAGGCTTATTCCGCAAAGCTATCGAGCTCGATCCGCAATTGGCACGAGCTTACGTCGGGCTGGCAACTGTCCAATTCTATTTGATTGATCTCGGCTTGGCGCCCTCTGTCGATGAGGCGCTGTCGACGATGATGGACGCGGGCGAGAAGGCAGTGGAGATCGATCCCAACGATGGCACAACGCATACGGCTCTCGCCATGGCCTACGCCTACCACGGGAAGCCGGAGCAAGCTCTCGCCGAGTACAACAGGGCCGAGGCTCTTGCACCCTCTAATGCAGACGTGCTCCTCATCGTCGCCTGGTCTATCGCTCAGTTTGGCGAAACGGACCGGGCCGTGAATCTGGCTGAACGCGCGCTCAAGCTGAACCCTCATTATCCCGACTGGTACAATCAAGGTCTCAGTGTGGTGTTCTTCTTTGGTGGGCAATTCGACAAGGCGGTGAAATACAGATTGCTCGTCAAGGAGCCCGCTGCCCTCGACTATGCCTTCCTGGCCATGGCGAATGCATATCTGGGTCGCGCCGACGACGCAGAGACGGCCGCTGCCAACCTCAAAAAGCTGGATCACACCTGGACCGCAGAACGATATCTCAGTGACGGGGGGGGCTATCCGGAAAAGGAGGCCGAGTTGTTTGTTATTGGTGCGCGGAAGGCCGGATTGCCGGACTGCGTGCCTGCCGACAAGCTCAAGGACATGCCCAATCTGATCCGCGTCAAGTCCTGCGACCAGCAACGCGCCAAGTTCACTGGGTGACGGTGCTCTTCGTGCGGCGCAAAGGCGCCCACTAAACTACTTCAAGCTCGGAAAATTGAACTCGGCGCCGCCGCGGATGCCGGTCGGCCAGCGCGCGGTCACGGTTTTGAGGCGGGTGTAGAAGCGCACGCCTTCGGGGCCGTAGATGGAGTGATCGCCGAACAGCGACCGCTTCCAACCGCCGAAGGAGTGGTAGGCGACCGGAACCGGGATCGGCACATTGATGCCGACCATGCCGATTTCGATCGAAGCGGCAAAGGCGCGTGCGGTGTCTCCGTCGCGGGTGAAGATGGCGGTGCCGTTGCCGTATTCGTTGCTGTTGACGAGTTGGGCCGCTTCCTCATAGCCGCCCGTGCGCGCAACGCATAGAACCGGTCCGAAGATTTCCGTCTTGTAGATGGTCATGTCCCTCGTCACGCGGTCGAACAACGAGCCGCCGAGGAAGAATCCGCGCTCATAGCCCTGCAGCTCAAGCCCACGCCCGTCAACGACGAGGTCTGCCCCTTCCTTTACGCCCTGGCCGATGAGGCCCTCGATGCGGCGCTTGGCTTCCGCCGTGATGACCGGGCCCATCTCGGACTCGGGATCGGTGGCGGGGCCGACCTTCATCATGCGGATCTTGGGGGCGAGCGCCTCGACCAGCAGGTCTCCGGTTCTCTCGCCGACGGGCACCGCCACCGAGATCGCCATGCAGCGCTCGCCGGCCGAGCCGAAGCCCGCGCCCATCAGCGCATCGACCGCCTGGTCCATGTCGGCGTCGGGCATGACGATCATGTGATTCTTGGCGCCGCCCAGCGCCTGCACGCGTTTGCCCGCGGCGGCCCCCCGCGCATAGATGTATTCGGCTACCGGCGTCGAGCCGACGAAGCTAACGGCCTTGATGTCGGGATGGTCGAGGATCGCATCGACCGCTTCCTTGTCGCCGTGCACGACATTGAGCACGCCGGGCGGGAAGCCCGCCTCCTGGAACAGGTCCCAGATCAGCATCGAGGTGGAGGGATCGCGCTCGGACGGCTTCAGCACAAAGGTGTTTCCGCAAGCGATTGCAACAGGATACATCCACATCGGCACCATGGCCGGGAAGTTGAACGGCGTTATGCCGGCGACCACGCCGAGCGGCTGGCGGTCGGACCAAGAGTTCGATCTCGGGTCCGACATTGCGGCTATATTCTCCTTTCAGGAGATGCGGGATGCCGCAGGCGAAATCGACGACGTCGATGCCGCGGGCGAGCTCGCCGCGGGCGTCGGCATGCGTCTTGCCATGCTCCTTGGAGATGGTGCGGGCAATCTCCTCGGCGTGACGGTCGAGAAGCTCCTTGAAGCGGAACATGTGGGCGATGCGCTTGAGCGGCGGCGTCGTGGCCCAGCCTGCGGCCGCCTTGCTGGCGGCGGCGACGGCTTCATTGACCTCATCGATGGTCGAAAGCGGCAGATTGGCGGTCTGCTCTCCGGTCGCGGGGTTGTAGACCGGCGCCATACGCCGCGATGCGGAGGTGAACTTGCTTCCATCGATGGCGTTCTGGATGGTGTGCATGGCGGCTGCGCCTTAAGCCTCAATTCGCCGACTTGAGAACGCTTCCGAAAATATCGAAGAGCTGGTCGATCTCCCTCTTCTCGATGATGAGCGGCGGCGAGAGCGCGATGGTGTCACCGGTGGCGCGCACGAGGAGACCGCGATTGAACGCCTCGACGAAGCGCGTGTGCGCCCTCTTCATCGGCTCGCCCGGAATTGGATCGAACTCGATGGCGCCGATCAGCCCGATATTGCGAATGTCGATGACGTGCGGCAGACCCTTCAGCGAATGAACCGCCTCCTCCCAGTAGGGCGCAAGCTCAGCCGCGCGGGTCAAGAGTCCCTCCTCCTTAAAGACCTCGAGCGTGGCGATGCAGGCGGCGCAGGCGACCGGGTGGCCGGAATACGTATAACCGTGGAAGAGATCGATGCCCTCCTCGGGGCCGGCCATGAACGCATCATAAATCTTCGATTTCACCAACACCGCGCCCATCGGAATGGTGCCGTTGGTGATGCCCTTGGCGGTGGTGATGATGTCGGGCGAGACGTCGAAATAGTCAGCGCCGAACGGCGTGCCGAGGCGGCCGAAGGCGGTGATCACCTCATCGAAGATGAGCAAAATGTCGTGCCGGGCAGCGATCGCGGCGAGGCGCTTGAGGTAGCCTTTGGGCGGGATCAGCACGCCGGTCGAGCAGGCGACAGGCTCGACGATGACGGCGGCGATGGTCGAGGCGTCGTGCAGCGCCACGAGACGCTCAAGATCGTCGGCAAGCTCGGCGCCGTGCTCCGGCTCGCCGCGGCTGAAGGCGTTGCGGGCGAGATCGTGGGTGTGGCGAATATGGTCGACGCCGGAGAGAAGCGTACCGAACCATTTGCGGTTGTTGGCGATGCCGCCGACCGAGGTGCCGCCGAAATTGACGCCGTGATAGCCGCGCTCGCGGCCGATCAGGCGCACCTTCGAGGCGTTGCCTTTGGCCCGGTGATAGGCGAGCGCGATCTTGAGCGCAGTCTCGACCGACTCAGAGCCTGAGTTGGTGAAGAACACGTGGTTAAAACCAGGCGGGGCGACGTTGACCAGCTGCGAGGCGCATTCGAAGGCTCGTGGGTGACCCATCTGGAAGGTGCCGGCGAAATCTAGCTCGCCAACCTGCTTGCGGATTGCCTCGACGATCTTCGGCCGGCAATGGCCGGCGTTGACGCACCACAGTCCGGAGGTGCCGTCGAGCACGCGGCGTCCGTCGTCCGTGGTGTAGTGAGTGCCTTCGGCGCGAACCAAGAGGCGCGGCGCCTTCTTGTACTCGCGGTTCGCCGAGAACGGCATCCAGAATGCTTCGAGGTCGTTGGTCGCGAGCTTTGCGCTCATGTCACTGCCTGATCCGGTGTTGAAGTCTAGGAGCTCACGCGACCCGGGTCACGGCTTCGGTGAGGCTCGTCTCGAAGATGTCCATGCCGTCGCGAACGATCTGATCGCTCGCGGTGAGCGGCACGAGGAAGCGGATAACGTTGCCGTCGGTCCCGCAGGATAGCAGAATGAGCCCGTTCTCGTTGGCCACTTTCATCAAGGCCTGGGTCAACTGCGGCGCGGGCTCGGCGCTCGCGGTGTCCTTGACGAGCTCGATGGCACACATGGCGCCGAGGCCTCTCACGTCGCCGACGCAGTTCAGGTTCGACCGGGCTTTGATCTGATTGCAGCGGTCGAGGATGATCTTGCCGATGGCATTGGCGCGGTCGCAGAGCTTTTCCTCCTCGATCGCGTCGAGCACGGCGTGGGCGGCGGCGCAGGCGACAGGATTGCCGGCGTAAGTGCCGCCGAGACCGCCTGGGTTCGAGGCATCCATGACGTCGGCGCGTCCGGTTATGGCGGACAGGGGCAAGCCGCCGGCCAGTCCCTTGGCCATCGCCACGACGTCGGCCTTGATGCCCGAGTGCTCGAGCCCGAACATTTTTCCGGTGCGGGCAAAGCCGGTTTGAATCTCGTCGGCGATCAGGACGATGCCGTGCTCGTCGCACAGCGTCCTGAGCGAGCGGAGGAAGTCGAAGGGAGCGATATAGAACCCGCCCTCCCCCTGCACCGGCTCGACGATGATGGCGGCAATGGTCGAGGCATCGGTCGTATATTTGAACAGCGCCTTCAGCGCCGCGAGGCTCTGCTCGCTGGAGACCCCGTGATAGCTGTTGGGGAAGGCGACGTTGTAGACGTCGGCGGGGAACGGTCCGAAGCCCTTCTTGTAAGGGACGACCTTGCCGGTGAGCGCCATGCCCAAATGGGTGCGGCCGTGGAAGCCGCCGCTGAACGAGACGATCCCCGGACGGCCGGTAAAAGCGCGCGCGACCTTCACCGCGTTCTCGACGGCTTCCGCGCCGGTCGAGACCAGCATGGTCTTGGCCGGTCCGGGAACGGGGGCAAGCGCGTTCAGCCGCTCGGCCAAGTGCACGTAGGATTCATAAGGCGTGACCTGGAAGCAGACGTGGCTGAACGCCTTCAACTGCTCCTCGACGGCGGCCACCACCTTCGGATGCTGATGGCCCGTATTGACCACGGCGATGCCGGAGGCGAAGTCGATATAGCGCTTGCCGTCCTCGCTCCAGATCTCGGCGTTCTTGGCGCGCTTGGCGTAGATGGCGGTGGCATGGCTGACACCGCGCGGCACGGCCGCGATTCTGCGCTCATGAAGCTCGGCCGAATTTGGCATGTGGACGTTCCGTTCCCTTCGTTAAGTCTTCTTAGAGCGCAAGACATCAGGACTGAAGCACGACAGGGCTCGATCCGCCCCAGCTCACCCAGACTTTCTCGCCGGCGCTGAAATTGTCCTGGTCAAAACGGGAGCGGTTGGGACGCGAGATCCGGATCAGCCGGCCGTTGGCAAGCAGGACGTGGTAGATCGAGATATCGCCGAGATAGGAGATGTCCTTGATCTCTCCCTTGGCGACATTGTGAGCAGCCGCACACTCCGGCAGCGCGGGCGGAGCGCCGGCATCCTTGTGCAGGTTCATTTTCTCGGGGCGGATCGCGACCCAGACGGAGGAATCCTCCTTGCCGGGCACACTATGGGGAACCTGGACGGGATAAGGGTCGAGCTCAGGGCAGGCAACGATGGCCTCGTCGGGCTTGTCGTCGATCAGCTTGCCCTCGAACATGTTCACCGAGCCGATGAAGTCGGCGACAAAGCGGGAGGCCGGAAACTCGTAAAGGTCGGAGGGCGTGCCAAGCTGGGCGATCGAGCCCTTGTTCATGACGGCGACGCGACAGGCAATCGCCAGGGCCTCGGTTTGGTCATGGGTGACCATGATGAAGGTGATGCCGACCTTCTGCTGCAGCTGGGATAGCTCGAAGCGCATGGCCTCGCGTAATTTGGCGTCGAGCGCCGAGAGCGGCTCGTCGAGCAGCAGAACCTTCGGCTTCTTCACCAGAGCGCGGGCGAGCGCCACGCGCTGGCGTTGACCGCCCGACAGTTGATCAGGCATGCGTGCGGCAAGGTGGCCGAGCTGCACGAGGTCAAGCGCCTCCTGCACGCGCCTGTCCCGCTCGGACTGGGGTACGCCATCGACCTTGAGACCGTAGGCGACGTTGTCGGCGACCGACATATGCGGAAATACGGCATAGGACTGGAACACCATGTTCACGGCGCGTCGATTGGGCGGGATCTCCGCCATGTCCTGCCCATCGATCATGATGTGGCCTTCCGTCGGCACTTCGAGACCGGCAAGCACGCGCAGCAACGTCGTCTTGCCGCAACCCGAGGGCCCGAGCAGCGCGAAGAACTCTCCCGGCATGATGTCGAGGCTGACATTGTCCACCGCGACCGTGGAGCCCCACCGCTTCGAGATGTTGCGGAAGCTGATGATGGGCTTGGCGGTAGCATTGGCGTCCTTGGCTAACGCTTGGTCCATGGCACTCATCCTTTCGCCTTTTTCTGCGCTCTGCTCTGCGTCACCATCATCACGATCATGAGCAGGATGGTGAGCAGGATCAGCATAGTCGATGCGGCATTGACCTCAGGGTTCACCGAGAAGCGCAGCATCGAATAGACCTTGACCGGAAACGTGATGGTGTCAGGCCCTGAGGTGAAGAACGTGATCACGAAATCGTCAAGCGACAGAGTGAAGGCAAGAAGACCACCAGCAATAAGGGCCGGGCGCATATGCGGCAGCAGGACGTCGCGGAAGGCCTGCCAATCGTTGGCGCCGAGGTCGCGCGCTGCCTCCTCCTGTTCCTTGTTGAAGCTCGCCAATCTCGCGCCCACCACGAGCGCGACAAAGGGGAAACAGAACGATACGTGGGCGATGACGATCGATCCGAGACTGAGCGGCCAGATGAGATCGTTGGGCCATGGTATAACTCGGGTGAAGAACAGTAGCATGGAGACGCCCATGCAAATTTCCGGCACCACCAACGGCAGGGTGAAGGCGCCCTCCAGCGCGGTTTTGCCCACGAAGCGGTAGCGCCATAGAGAATCGCCGCGAGTGCGCCGATGGCGAGCGAGATGATCGTGGCCAGAAAGGCGATGGTCAGCGAATTGGCGAAGGCGACCATCAGTACCTGATCGTTGAAAAGCTTCTTGTAATAATCGAGCGTGAACCCGCGCCAGACGATGTTGCGCTTAGAGTCGTTGAAGCTGAAGGCGATCAGCGCGACGAGCGGCGCGTAGAGGAAGAAGAACACGCCGAACAGCCAGAGACGCATCTGCCACATGCGATTGTATTCCAGGGGGGCGCGTCGCAGGGCCATGGCTAGATCCCGTGACCGTCGGCGGCTTTGCCGCGACTGAAATAGGCCCTGAGCGCGATTGCCGCGAAGGTCGCATACATCAACAGGAAGGATAGCGCGGCGCCGAACGGCCAGTCATTGGCCTTCTTGAATTGGCGCTCGATGACGTTGGCGATCATTTGGCTGTCGGGACCGCCGAGCAGGTCGGGGGTCAGATAGGCACCGAGCGCAGGCACGAAGGTGATGATGATACCAGAGATGATGCCAGGAAGGGCGAGCGGCACCACTATCGACCACAGCGTGCGGAGATGACCGGCGCCAAGGTCGAGGCTCGCTTCGATGAGAGATTTATCGAGCCGATCGAGCGCGGCATAAAGCGGCAGCACCATGAAGGGTAGATGCACGTAGACGAGCCCCACCACCACGGCAAAATTGTTGTAGAGCAGCTGTAGGGGCGTGAAGTCGCCAAGCGGCTGCAAACCAACCAGCGTCACGAGCCAGCTGGCGTTGTTCCAAAACCATTCGAGCGTGAAATTGACGTAGCCCTCGGTGCGCAGCACCGCGATCAGTGCGTAGGTGCGGATCAGCAAATTGGTCCAGAACGGCAGCATGACGAGCATCAGCATCCACGGCCGCCAACGTTCGCTGGCAAAGACGATAGAGAGGGCCACAGGAAAGCCGATGATGAGACAGAGCAGCGTGGTGACGCCGGCCACGAAAACCGATTTGACGAAGATCCCGAGATAGAGCGGCTGGAGCGCGCGCACGTAATTGGCGAAGGTGCCGCTGATATCGACTTCGGTCAGACCCACATTCTGGCCGAAGCTGTAGGCCCAGACGATCGCGAGCGGGGCGAGAAAGAACACTACCACCCAGACAATGGGTGGTAGTGCCGTTGCCAAGAAGGCCAGCCGACGCTCTTGTGTCTGGGTTGCCATCGCGGCCGATCCTATCGCTCCGCTGCGTTACATCACCTGCGCCCAATCAAGCTGCGCGTAGCCGTGTCATCGCCTCGTCGAGAAGACGGGTAAAGTCGGCGCCGAGGTAACTCGGATACTCGCACTTGGCGATGATCTCGGCCGGCGGGAAGATAACCGGGTTGTTCTTGTACAAGTCCGGCATCAGCGCAACGGCGGCCGCGTTCGGCGACGGGTATTTGATGGTCGTGGAGATCTCAGCTCCGACCTTCGCGTCCAAGATGTGATTGATGAACTTGAGCGCGTTCTCGGGATGCGGCGCGCCCTTCGGGATAGCCAGCGTGTCCTGCTGCCTCATGGCGCCTTCCTTGGGGACGACGAAACTGATGTCCTCGTCCTCGGTCATGATCTGGGCGATGTCGCCGTTGTACTCCATCACCACGTCGACCTCGCCGGACAGCAGGAGGTCCTGACCATTGTCCTCGTGGAAGGATTTGATGTTGGGCTTCTGCTTGATGAGCAGGGCCTCGACCTGCTTGATCAGCTCTGGCAAGTCGTCGTTGATGGAATGCCCGAGATACTTGAAACAATTCCGGAAAAGCTCGCTCGCGTCCGACATGACAGCGATCTTGCCCTTGTACTGGTCGGAGTCGAACAGCCACTTCCAGCTATCGGGCGTCTCCTTGACCTTAGACTTTCGATAGCCGATGCCGATGACGAGCCAGGTATAGGGCATGCTGAACTTGCGGCCTGGATCAAAGGGTGCGTCCTTGATGAACTCCGGCGCGACGTTCTTGATGTTCGGGATCTTGGCGTGATCGAGCGGCTCGAGCAGCTCGGCCTGGACCATGCGCTGGACAAACTCGCTGCCCGGAACGATGACATCGAAGCCTGGGTTGCCGGCGCGCAGCTTGGCGAACAGCTCGTCGTTGGTGGCAAACAGGCTCATATTGACGTCGATGCCGCTCGCCTCCTTGAAGGTCTCGAGCGTCGTCTCGCCGATATAGGTGTCCCAGTTATAGAAATTGAGCTTCTTTTCCTCTTCCGCCCACGCGGGAGAATTCTTGCCCAAGAGGCTGATGCCGACAGCTGCGGCGCCGAGACCCTTCAGAATTGAGCGGCGTGATGTGGCTTTGGTGAAAGATTTGGCGTGCGCGTCGGTCATACTCACTCTCCCATATACTTGCTGGTGGTGGTCTCGCTGGGCCTCTCAGTTTGCTGGTTGTGGTTCGTGCGCCGCCAAGTATGGCCGCTACCGGCTGACCTCGCCAGCGCATTTGATAGCCACTTTGGGCCTGGGCGTGACCGATTATGCATCGATGGCTCCCAGGCAGATGTATTTGATCTCAAGATACTCCTCCAAGCCTTCGGCGGCGCCCTCGCGGCCGAGACCCAATTCCTTGACGCCGCCGAAGGGCACGACCTCGTTCGAGAAGATGCCTTCGTTGACGCCGACCATGCCGGCGTCGAGCTTCTCGGCGACGCGCCAGGCGCGGCTCAAATTCCGGCTGAACAAATAGGCGGCGAGCCCGAACGGCGTGTCGTTGGCGAGCCTGATCGCATCGGCCTCGGTGTCGAAGCGCACGAGCGCCGCGACGGGGCCGAAGATCTCCTCGCGCACGATTTCCATATCGGGGGTCACGTCGCCCACCACGGATGGGCGGTAGAAGAGCGGGCCGGCCGCATCGAGCGTACCGCCGGTGAGGACTTTCGCGCCCTCCTTGACGGCGTCACCGACGAGCGTCTCGACCTTCTCGATTGCCGCCTTGTTGATCAGCGGGCCGATAGCGGTGCCGGCTTCCATGCCTGGGCCGACGGAGAGCTTGTTGACCGCCTCGACGAGGGCCGCCGCGAAGCGGTCGTAGATGCCGGACTGCACGAGGATGCGATTGGCGCAGACGCAGGTCTGGCCGGCATTGCGGTATTTGGAGGCCATGGCGCCGGCCACCGCCTGGCCAAGATCGGCGTCGTCGAATACGACAAGCGGCGCGTTGCCGCCGAGCTCAAGGGTGAGCTTCTTCACCGTGTCGGCGCATTGCCGGTAGAGCATCTTGCCGACCGCGGTCGAGCCGGTGAAGGAGAGCTTGCGCACCCGGCCATCGTCGCAAAAGACCTTGCCAACGGCCGCCGCATCCTTGGTGGTCACGATGTTGAGCACCCCTGCCGGCACGCCGGCATCGAGCGCGAGCTTGGCGATGGCCAAGGCGCAGAGCGGAGTCTCCGCCGCGGGCTTGACCACGATGGTGCATCCGGCGGCGAGCGCCGGCGCCACCTTCCGCGTGATCATGGCGATCGGGAAATTCCAGGGCGCGATCGCGGCGACGACGCCGATCGGCTGCTTGATGGTGAGGTAGCGCTTGGAGGCGACGGTGGTCGGGATGGTGCGCCCATAGGCGCGCTTCCCTTCTTCCGCGAACCACTCGATGAAGGAGGCGCCATAGCCGACCTCGGCGCGAGATTCGGCGAGCGGCTTGCCTTGCTCGGTGGTCATCAGCTGGGCGAGGGTTTCGGTCTCGGCGGTAACGAGATCGAACCAGCGTCTCAAGATGGTGGCGCGTTCCTTCGCCGTCTTGGCCGACCAGGCCGGCAGCGCTTTGGCCGCGGCGTCGATGGCGCGGGCCGCATCCTCGGCCCCAAGGTTGGGAACGGCCGCCACTTCGGCGCCGGTAGCTGGATCGGTCACCGAAAACGTCTTGGCGGAGGTGACCCACTCTCCGTCGATCAGGGCCGCGGTCGGGAACTTTTTGGCGATCATGGTCATCTTCAATCTCCGTCAGCGTATCGCGATAACAGCCTCATGCGACACGCGAATACCAAAGGTGATCGAGTGGCGTAACAATACGCTCGAAATTGCTGCGCTCGGCATATTTCAGGCGATAAAAGACCTCCTGGAAGGGGGCGCCGAACGCGCCGCGAACGATCTCCGAGCGCTGGAAGCGATCGAGCGAGTTGACCCAGGCGGTGGGCAGCGGCGGCGCTTCCATCGTCTCGGAGTTGCCCTCGACGGCAGGCCCAGGATCGAGCCTGTTGGCAATACCGTGGCTCACGCCGGCAAGTATAGAGGCGACCACGAGATAGGGATTGGCGTCGGCGCCGGCGACGCTATGCTCGATGCGGGTCGCGCTGCCGTGCCCACGGGGAATACGCAAGGCCACGGTGCGATTGTTGAAGCCCCAATGCGCCGCAAGCGACACATAGGCCTTCGGCACATAGCGACGGTAGGCATTGGCCGACTGCGCCCAAACCGCCATGAAGTCGGCCATGCTGTCGCGCATGCCGCCAAGCGCGTGACGGAAGAGCGGCGAGATCGGATCGCCGGCAAAAAGGTTCTGCCCCGCTTTGTCGAGGAGGCTCAAATGGACGTGCATGCCTGAGCCGGCCCAGTCGTGGTGCGGCTTGGGCATGAAGGTGGCTTCGAGCCCATGCGCTCGCGCGGCAGCCTTCACCGCGCGCTTCAACAGCAAGCCGTCTAGCGCCGCGGCGACCGCATCGGGGCGATGTTGCAGATTGATCTCGAACTGACCGGGACCTGACTCTTTCATCACCGTGTGGACGGGTAGACCCTGGACCTCGCAAATCCGGTAGACGTCATCGATGAAAGGCGAAAGCGCGTCCATCTCCTCAAAGCCGAAGGTGAGAGGCCGGCTCGGATCGTCGGAGAGACCCTCAGGCGTGTGAAGCGCGAATGCGCCATTGGTGGACCGGCGGGTGACATAGAATTCGAGCTCGACGGCCGCGACCGGTGTCTGGCCGTCGCGGGTCAATCGCTCAACCTGGTCGATCAGCACGCCACGCGGGTCGAGCTCATCCTTGGCGTCGATGACCATCACGACTTGCGCGTGCCTGCCGTCGCCGACAGGGATCGGGACGAGCGTCCCAGAGAGAAGGTAGCAGTGGTGGTCCCGGTCGCCGGTTTCCCAGAGGCGGCCGGTCTCCTCAACGCAATTGCCGAGCGGGTCCATGATGAAAACCGAGGTGGGCATCATGAGGCCGCTCTTGGCGACGCCGATGAGATCGGAACGGCGGATGCGCTTGCCGCGCGGAATGCCGTTCATGTCGAACAGGAAGGCGTCGATCCATTGCACTCCGGGGTTCGCGTCGAGAAAGGCCTGCGCCTCATCGCTGGTGAGCCGCGCCGTCATGATGCTGCAACGCCTCTTGCTGCCGCTCCGAAGCGGCGGAACAGCAAGGTCGAGACCGGATTCTGCTTCACGCCCCATTCGGGGTGCCACTGCACGCCCAGGCAGAACGCCTCGTCGTCGGGCCCGCGCGCGGCCTCGACCAGACCATCCTCGGCGAATGCCTCGGGCTTCAGCCCATCGGCGAGGCGAGCGATGCCCTGCGAGTGCAGCGAATTCACCATCAGTTTGTCGTCGCCGACCCAATCGCGCAATTTGCCGCGAAGGGAGACTATGTGGACCGGGCCGTACATCTCATCGAGTGGAAGCTCCTCCCGTGGGCGGTGGTCCTTGTGTCCATTCACGTCGTGAACCGCCTGGTGAAGGCTGCCGCCAAGGGCCACGTTCAGCTCCTGGAAGCCGCGGCAGATCGCGAATAGCGGAGTCTTGTGCTCGACAGCGGCCCGGATGAACGGAAGGGTCAGAGCGTCGCGAAAAGGATCGAGCGCGTCAGGCTTGATTGGAGGCTCATCGCCATAGTGCTCCGGGGCGACATTCGAGACGCTGCCTGTCAGGAGAATGGCATCGGCCACATCGAGGATGGAAGCGATGTCGGATATGCCGGGACCGACAGGTACGAGCAGAGGCTGACAGTCCGCCACCTCGGCGATGACAGTCGAGTATTTTCGCCCCACGGCGTCGAAGACATAGCCCTCGATCAGCGTGGTGCAGGCCGGGATGACGACGATCGGACGGCTCATGCGGCGAGTTCTCCGGCGACGTCGTTGAGCGTGAGATCGAGCGCGCGGGCGATCACCTCCTCAGCCTCATCGAACTGGTCTTGCGTCCAGATCAACGGCGGAGCGGTGACCATGGTGTCGAACACGGCGCGCATGATGAAGCCTTCGCGGAAGAAATGATCGCGGCAGATGAGGCCGACGCGGCCCAGATCGGCAAAGCGGCGCCGGGTTCGCTTGTCGGCGACGAGCTCGATGGCGCCGAGCAGCCCGACCGAGCGAACCTCGCCGACCAGCGGGTGGTCCTTGAATTTCGCCAGCATTTTGGCGAGCGCCGGCCCGGCAAACTCCTTGACGCGCGGGACGAGCTTCTCCTGCTCGATGATCTCGAGATTCTTGAGCGCCACGGCGCAGGCCACCGGGTGACCCGAGAAGGTGTAGCCGTGATTGAAGTCGTCGGCGTGGGCCATCAGCACGTCGACAATCCTGTCGTCGACGATGATGCCGGAGAGCGGGATGTAGCCCGAGGTCGCCGCCTTGGCGAAGGTGATGAGGTTGGGGCGGATGCCGTAATACTGCGATCCGAACCAAGTGCCGAGGCGGCCGAAGCCGGTGATCACCTCGTCGGCAAGGAGAAGGATCCCGTATTTGTCGACGATGCGTTGCACTTCAGGCCAGTAGCTCTCGGGAGGAATTTTGACGCCGCCCGCACCTTGCACCGGCTCGGCGGCGAAGGCGGCGACGTTCTCCGGGCCGAGCGCCAGGATCTCATCCTCGAGCGCGCGCGCGGCGCGAATGGCGAAGGCTTCCGGCGTTTCGCCCTCCTCGGACTCGCCGTACCAGTAGGGATCCATGATGTGGCGGAAGCCCTCATAGACTGGATAGCTGTGCGCATGCACGTGGGCCATGCCGCCCATCGAGCCGGCGGCGATGGTCGACCCGTGATAGGCGTTCTTGCGCGAGATGATGATGCGCCGCTTGGGCTCGCCCTTGAGCACCCAATAGTGACGGATCAGGCGGATCGCGGTGTCGTTCGATTCAGAGCCCGACGAGCCATAGAAGACCTGGTTCAGGTTGTCGGGGGCAAGCTCGGCGAGCTTGCGCGACAAGAGCACGACAGGCGGATGCGTGGTGCGGAAGAAGGTGTTGGAGAACGGCAGCTCGAGCATTTGCCGGTAGCCCGCCTCGGCGAGTTCCTTGCGGCTGTGGCCGAGATTGGCCGTCCACAGGCCGGACATACCGTCGAGAATGCGGTTGCCCTCGCTGTCCCAGAGGTAGGGCCCGTCGCCGCGGACGATGACGCGCGCCCCGCCGGCGCGGAGCGATTGGTGATCGGTGAAGGGGTGCAGATGGTGAAGAGCGTCGAGCTCTTGCAATTGCGCGGATTGATATTGATTCGTCACCTAAAAAACCTCCAGCAGAGCGTGACCCAGGGGCCGTCCAATTAGCGCTGGGAGCTCGTGTGGGGGGTGTAACCGATGCGGGCGCAGAGCAGCAAAAGGCGCGCTTTCCGGTTCAGTCCGCTCAAGGCAATTGCTGTTTCGGAGCCAAGCACGCCGGTGGGCCGCCGCACGGTCTCGGCGATCGATCTTGAACCGGTCACGCGACTTCTCCACGGCCTCCGACGCCCCGGTCGACCTTGACAGGGGTTCATGAGCGAGTATGGCTACGGCGAAGACTTTATTGGCTACGGTGTAGAATTGTCAACGCAAACAGCACGCAAGGCCGAGTTCCCGCCCGCGCGGCCGGCGGGGGCTCGACCGGGATGCGATCCTCGATGCCGCGTTCGACATGATGTCGCGCGTGGGCGAGGTCGAGTTTTCCGTGCGCAAGCTCGGCTCACGCATCGGCGTCGACCCGATGACCGTACTGCATCATTTCGGCTCGAAGGACGAGCTGTTGCGGCGGATCGCCGACCGGGCGCTCGCCACGGTCGAGCTGCCGCTGCCGTCAGCCGACTGGCGCGCCGATCTGCGCAAGGTGGCGGTGGCCTACCGGGACCTTGCCCACCGTCATCCCCGCCTGTTCCACCTGCATTTCCGCTTCCACGCCACGGGGCCTGCCGATCATGCTTCGAGCGAGGTGGTCTATCGCGCGCTACGGAGCGCCGGGCTCAGCGATGCGGAAGCCGCCGGACTTGGGCTTGCGTTCTACGCCTTCATCCTCGGTTATGCCCTGGCCGAGGCCGAAGGGCTGCTCCGCCCGATCAGCGACGAGGACGAGGCTGAGCTGCGGGCGCTAGATCCCCTCGCCTGCCCGGCGACGCAGGCGCTGATACCGGCATTCCGGGCGCTTGACCGCGACGCGGCCTTCTCCGCTTCGGTCGATGCCTTCGTTGACGGAGTTTCGTGCCGGTGCAAGGCGCGGCCGCCCCGCCGGGGGTCGCGAAACCGGGGCAGCCGGCAGCGGGTCAGCTCGCCAGCGTAAGCGTCACGCCGCTCCGACCCGGATTCGGCCTCCTGGTCCACTTTGGGCCCGAGGTAGCGGCAGCATCCCACTAACGTCAAAGTAGAACTTGGTCGAAGCCGAGGGCGCTACAGGGAAGCTTTTCAACTTCTTCACGCCCAGCATCAGCGGCACCGTTGGCTTCCAGTCGTACGAGGACATTGCCTCCGACTACACGTATTGGAATGCCGGCCTGACCCTTGGCTTCCTGGAGCACTGGTCTGCTGACATCCGCTACTACGATACGGACTACAATGCGGATGAGTGCTTCGTTAACAGTGGCGGGCGGAACAACTGCGACGCGCGGGCGGTGGGCACCATCAAGGCCACGTTCTAGCTATTCAGAACTTCCCCAAAGCAACTTCCACCTCGAAGGGCGCCGTTCGCGGCGCCCGTTTTTTTCTTGGCCGTCCCCTGTCAAACCTTGCTGACATGGCTTTAGGCCGGACTATGCTAGCCTATGGTCGCTTCAGACAGGCCAAGGCCGATGCAAGAGGACATTGTCAAAACCACTTGCCCGCGTGATTGCTACGACGCCTGCGGTCTCGCCGTATATAAAGAGGACGGGGTCATCACCAAGGTTCTGGGCGATCCCGAGCACGCCATTTCGCGCGGCAAGCTCTGCGGCAAGTGCGCCATCGCCTATAATGGCGCCTGGCGCGATCCAGCGCTCCGCCTCACCAGCCCCTTGCGGCGGGTTGGCGCGAAGGGCACCGCCACCTTCGCCGAAATCTCCTGGGACGAGGCTCTGGCCGAAATCGCCGAGCGCTTCCGCGGCGTGATCGACGCGGGAGAAGCGGCCAAGATCCTGCATACGCATTACACCGGGACCGTGGGCTTGATCGCCGGCTCCTTCCCGCTCCGCCTGTTCAACCGCATGGGCGCGACCGAGGTCGATCCGGACACGGTGTGCAACAAAGCCGGCCATGTCGCCCTCGAGCTCACCTTCGGCAATTCGCTCGAGGGCTTCGACCCGCGCACCGCCAAGGACGCCCGCACCATCCTGATCTGGGGTGCCAATCCATCGCACTCAGCGCCGCATCAGGACATGGTGTTCGTGCGAAGGGCGGCGAGGCCGGCGCTAAGATCATCGTCGTCGATCCGATCGGACACGACACGGCGCTCGCCGCCGACATGCACCTCAAGCTTAGGCCCGGCACCGACGCAGCACTTGCCTTCGCCTTCCTCAACGTGATGCGCGAGAAGGGATTGGTCGATCAGGCCTTTCTCGATGAGCACGTTCTCGGGGCCGATGAGCTCGACGCCGCCATCGACAGCATGACGCTCGCCAAGGCGGCTGAGCTCTGCGGCCTTCCCGCCGAACTGATCGAGACGGCGGCAACCGCCTATGCGACCGGCCCCTCACTGCTCTGGCTCGGGCAAGGCGTGCAGCGCCAGCATCAGGGAGGCAACGTGTTCCGCGCGCTCGCGGCGCTCGTCGCCTTCTCCGGCAATGTAGGCAAGCCCGGCGCCGGCTTTCTCTACATGAACGGGACCAACGGCCGCGGCATCGACATGAGCCTGATCACCATGCCTGAGCTTGCCCGCGAGGGCACGCGGTCCATGAGCCATATGGACCTTGCCGCCGCGCTCGAGGATCCGCGCCGCTCGAAAGCCTTGGTCAATTGGAACAACAATCCGGCCGCATCGTCGCCGGAGCAGGGACGCCTGCGCAAGGCGCTTGAGCGTGAAGACCTGTTTCACGTCGCGGTCGATCTCTTCCATACCGACACCACGGCCTACGCCGATATCGTGCTGCCGGCCGCGAGCTTCCTCGAATTCAACGACCTCGTGCTTCCCTATTTCGACCTCACCCTGTCGGCTCAGGTGAAGACCTGCGAGCCGCCAGGCGGAGCGCTGCCCAACCAGGAGATTTTCCGGCGGCTCGCGCGCGCCATGGGCTACGACGATGCGGGATTGTTCGAAAGCGAGGGCGCCCTCATCGATCGGTTGCTGGCGCGGACCACCTATGAGGGCAACTTTGCCGATCTCGCCAAGGTCGGCACCACGAGGCTGTTCGCCGAGCCGCGGCTGCAATTCGCCGACCTCAAATTTGCGACGCCGTCCGGCAGGATCGAGCTTGCGAGCGACAGGGCGGTCGAGCTGGGGCTGCCGCGCGTGCCAACCCCTCACGCCGACGAGCGGACGAAGCCTGGGCAGTTGCGCATCATCTCGCCGGCATCGCCCTGGCAAATGAACTCGAGCTACGGCAACGACCCGGTCATTCAGAGGCGGCTCGGGCCGGCCACCGTCACGCTTCATCCCGACGATGCCGCTGCCCAAGGCTTCGCCGAGGGCGACGCCATCGTTGTTGTCAACGAGGGCGGCCGGCTGCCCCTTGCCGTCACCATTTCCAAGGCGGCGCAGCCCGGTGTCGGCATTATTTATAAAGGACGGTGGCCGAGTGCATCGCCGAACGACGCCAACGTCAACGTGCTTGTCGCCGGCCGCAAGACCGACATGGCTGAAAGCACCACGGTGCACAGCACGGTGGTTCGCCTGGAAAGGGCGGAGACGGCCGGCCCAACCTTGATCGGGGCGATGACCTTGGCTACCGTCTGAAGCACTTACGTTGAAGGACGGAGCGCCCAGTTGGTTTTTCCCAGCGACCAGAGTGTCCGGCCGGGACCGCCACGACCCTCGGCCATCCTGCGCCCCGGCGTGCGCTCGCTCGCTCCCGGCGAGGAGCGCTACACCGTGCCTGGCGGCGGTGCCATTGCCGTGCCGATTCATGCCGGCGACCGCCTGCGGCTCGTCGATGTGGAGGGCATGCAGGCTTGCGAGCTGGTGGCCGCCGATGCAACCGGCGCCATCGATCCTGCCATTCTCGGCGCCCGCGGGAGCAGCGATGCGAGCGGGCTCAAGCAAATTCTGAGCGGGATGAGCGAAAGCGCGCGGTCGGTGCGCGCCGGGCTTGAGCGGCGCGGCATCGATTTCGCCCGCGCCCGCGCCGTGACGCTGTTCGGCGGCGAGTTCCGGGCCTGGAGAGTCAGCCGAATTCACCGTCACGCGCGACGGCCTGTTGATCGTGGCTGCGCCAGGCACCGTCATGGAAGCCGGCGCGCAAAATACGGCGACGCCCATCCGCCTCCATCGTGTTTCGCAGCCGGCTTCGTCCCGCGAGCGAAACTCACCTGCCAGAGCCGCTCGCCGATCCCCTTCAGGATATCCGCGTCAACAAGGCGACGGCCGAGGCCTATTTCGTGCGCGTCGGCGAATATATCCAGATCATCGACGTCGCCGGGCGACAGTGCACCGACTTCCAGTGCTTCGCCGCGCGCAAGCTCGACAAGGGCATCGAGCAT
This sequence comes from uncultured Alphaproteobacteria bacterium, assembly GCA_963827365.1. Taxonomy (GTDB): domain Bacteria; phylum Pseudomonadota; class Alphaproteobacteria; order Rhizobiales; family Methyloligellaceae; genus Methyloceanibacter. Next base: position 38,492 of record CAWHAX010000025.1, read on the forward strand.
CCGCTCGACGTCACCACAACGCGCTCGCTGATGGGGCAGAGCTTTCCGCACCCAGGCCTCCGCTCCAAAGGCTTCGATCAGAGCATGGAGCCGCTGGTGGAGGAGGTGCGCGACACCGTCGGCCGCCACGACGCCTTCGGGCTTGCCTGCAACGCGCGCTTTTATGACGACCAGGGTTATCCCGGCCATGTCAATTGCACGGACAACTTCAACAAGCAACTCGCGCCTTACGGCATCGCCCCGCGCAAAGGGTGGATGGCGCTCAACTTCTTCTACAACACCCGCATCGACGCCAACAATGTGCTCTATTTCGACGAGCCTTGGTCGCGCCCAGGCGATTATGTTCTGCTGCGCGCGCTCACCGATCTGGTCTGCGTCTCGTCGTCTTGCCCGGACGACATCGATCCTGCTAATGGATGGAACCCCACCGACATCCATGTGCGCACCTATTCCGACAAACAGAACTTCTCCAGGGGAGTGGCCTACAGGATGACGCCAGACGCGGAACCCCAGCTCACGCGCGAGACTGCGTTCCATCCGCGTTTCTCGGCGTTGACGCGCAATTACGCCGAATATCGCGGCTATTGGTTGCCGAAGTTCTCCAATGACGGGCCGGTCGCCGAATATTGGGCCTGCCGCGAGCGCGCGGCGATTATGGATCTGTCGCCGTTGCGCAAGTTCGAGGTCACCGGCCCCGATGCCGAGTCGTTGCTGCAATACGCGCTCACCCGCAATGTGCGGAAACTCGCCACCGGCCAAGTGGTCTATACTGCCATGTGTTACGAGCATGGCGGCATGATCGACGACGGCACGCTGTTCCGTCTCGGCGAAAACAATTTCCGGTGGATCGGCGGAGACGATTATGGCGGCATCTGGCTGCGCGAACTCGCTGAGAAGCTCGGGTTGAAGGCCTGGGTGCGCTCGTCCACCGATCAACTGCACAACGTCGCGCTGCAAGGACCGAAGAGCCGCGACATCCTGCGGCAAGTGATCTGGACGCCGCCGACACAGCCGACCGTCGATGAGCTCGGCTGGTTCCGCTTCACCATCGGGCGCATTGGCGCATACGACGGCGCGCCGGTCGTGGTCTCGCGCACTGGCTATACCGGCGAGCTCGGTTACGAGATCTTCTGCCATCCCAAGGACGCACTCACCGTCTTCGATGCGATCTGGCAGGCAGGCGAGCCGCACGGGCTGATGCCGCTTGGCTTGCAAGCTCTCGACATGGTGCGCATCGAGGCTGGCCTCGCCTTCGCCGGCTATGAGTTCTGCGACCAGACCGACCCGTTCGAGGCGGGCATCGGCTTCACCGTGCCGCTGGCGTCAAAGAACGAGGACTTTATCGGCCGCGACGCGCTCCTGCGGCGGAAGGAGCACCCGCAGAAGATGCTTGTCGGTCTCGAGATGGAGGGCGAAGAAACGGTCGGCCACGGCGACTGCGTGCATATTGGCCGCGCCCAGATCGGCGTGGTCACCAGCGCCATTCGCTCGCCAATCCTGAAGAAGACCATCGCGCTCGCAAGACTCGACGTCGCCCATGCCGGGCTCGGCACCGAGGTCGAGGTGGGTAAGCTCGACGGCCAACAGAAGCGCCTGCCAGCGCTCATCGTGCGCTTCCCGCATTACGATCCGGAGAAGACGCGGGTGCGTGCGTAATTGGGATGATTCGCGCCGTTCTGCTCGATCTTGCCGGCGTCGTCTATCAGGGTGAGCAACCGCTGCCGGGCGCGGTCGACGCGGTCGCTTGTTTACGTCAGGCGGGATTGCGCTTGCGCTTTCTCACCAACACCACCCGAATGCCGAGGCGGGCGCTGCTCTTGCGCCTGAGCGACATGGGCATCCGAATCGCCGACGAGGAGCTGTTCACGCCGGCTCAGGCCGCAAGCGCGTGGCTTTCGGCGAGGCAACTTTCGCCCCACCTTTTGATCCACCCGGCACTTGCGGAGGATTTCGCGAACCTCCCTGCCTCGGAGACCGAAGCCGTCGTAATCGGCGACGCCGCCGACGGCTTCACCTATGCAGCGCTCAACGCGGCGTTCCGCAAGCTGTTGGTGGGCGCCGAATTTCTGGCGCTTGCGCGCAATCGCAGCTTCAAGGACGAGGACGGCGAGCTTAGCCTCGACACCGGCGCCTTCGTGGCGGCGCTGGAATATGCCGCAAAGCGCGAAGCAGTGGTGCTCGGCAAGCCGGCTCCCGATTTCTTCAAGGCCGCGCTCGCCAGCACCGAAATCGACGGCAAGGAGGCGGTGATGGTCGGCGACGATGCCGAAGCCGACGTCGCCGGCGCGCTATTGGCCGGCATCGACAGCGCCCTTCTCGTCCGCACCGGAAAGTATCGTCCGGGAGATGAGACCAGGGTCGAACCTCGCCCTAGCGAAACGGTCGCAGACCTCGCCGCGGCCGCGCGCTGGATAATGGAGCGCAGAGGCTAGAGAAAAGGCCGCCCCAAAGGCGGCCTTTTCGCATTGCCACGCCTTGCGGGAGATCTATTCCGCTGCGGCCTTCCCGCCCTTCACGGCAAGGAACGCCTTCATCGAATTGTCCATCGCTTCGAGCCAGGGCGTGTGATGAACCGGAGCCATGGTTCCGGTGCAGGGCGATTTGAACGCCTTGTTGCGGTAGCCGAGGATGGAATGCTCCTTGTCGTGCTCCCACTCCCTGAACTCGTCCACCGTCATGTCGATGTCGAATTTCGGATAGTCGGTCGCGTCGCAGAGCTCGCGTATATAGTCGGCCTGGAAGTCGATCTTCTCGAAGGCATCCTTGAGAGCTTCTTCGCGCTTCACCCAGGCGTCGTCGTCCTTCTGCATCGCCTCCTTCGACGGCAGCTTGATGCGGCCGAGGATCACATCGCGCGCGTACCAGGTCTGCGCGTCGAACATGGAGAAGGTATAGAACTGGTCCTGCATGCCGAGATAGATGAGCTTCGGGTTGTCGAGCCAGAAGATGCCTTTGTAGAGATGCGGCGGGTGCATGCGATTATGCGTGCGGAGCTTCAGCTCATCGGCGAGGAACGGGAAGTGGTGCTGATAGCCGGTGCACAGGATGATGGCGTCGAAAGTCTTTGCTCGATCCGTCCTTGAAGAAGACTTTTCTCCCCTCGATCTTGGTCAGAAGCGGCCGCTCGTCCATCGTCTCAGGCCAATGGAAGCCCATGGCCTGCGTGCGCCAGCACATGGTGACGGACTTCGCTCCATATTTGTGGCATTGCAGGCCAATATCTTCCGCCGAGTAGCTGGCGCCGACGATCAGCACATCCTTGCCCTTGAATTCGTCGGCGCTGCGGAAGTCGTGGCCGTGCATGACACGGCCGGGAAACGACTCGATGCCGGGGAACTGCGGCACGTTCGGCACCGAGAAATGGCCCGTGGCCACGACCACCCAATCGAACGTCTCGGTATGCAGCGTGCGGTCGGTCAATCGTTCCGACGGTCACCGAGAACTGGCCTGAGTTCTTGTCGTAGCTGACGCTGCGCACGGCCGTACCGAACTGAATCCAAGGCCGCACATTGGCTTCCTTGGCGCGTCCGGTGATATAGTCGTAGAGCACCTCGCGCGGCGGGAAGGACGGTATCGGCTGCTTGAAATGCTGATCGAAGGTGTAGTCGGCGAACTCCAAAGCATTCCTTGGGTCCATTCGACCACAAATAGCGGTACATGCTGGAATGAACCAGCTCGCCATATTCATCGGTGCCCGAGCGCCAAGTGTAGTTCCACAAGCCGCCCCAATCGCTCTGCTTCTCGAAGCAGACAATCTCGGGGATCTCAGCTCCCTTGGCTTTCGCCTGCTGGAATGCGCGTAATTGGCTGAGCCCGCAGGGCCCCGCTCCGATGACGGCGACACGACCGGTCATGACTTCACTCCCCTCGCCTAGTTCGACCTCAAGCCCGAAAGACTACATCATCGTCGAAAGCGGCTCGACTGGTTTGATCCACCGCCTATCCAATTGAGGCCATTTTAGACCAATGTACGACCAATTTGTCAAAAGAAAGCGAATTGGTCTTGTCCAAAGGCCAGAAAGAGGTCTAAGCTTCCGGTGCCAAAGAATGCAGCGGTGACACCAATTTGGGCGCGTTGGCGAACCCACTACGGGCCAAGTGTGTAGAACTGCGCGACCGCTGTGTTCCAGGCATGCGGCATGGCTATTATGTAAAAGTGCCGTCATTCTTGAACGATTCTTGAAAGCCTGGGGGTGGCCATGAGCACTGCAGCAGCGACAGGGACGGTAAGTGCAGAAGGAACCGAGTTAGGCCTGCACCGAAAAATTGACTGGACGGGTGCGTTCTGGGTGGCGAGCGGTGTTCCGGCGCTCGTGCTGTTCTCAATCGGCGGTATCGCGGCCACGGTCGGCAAGGCGTCCTGGCTCGTTTGGACGATTTCCATCATCTTCGGTTTCATTCAGTCCTTTACCTACGCCGAGATCGCGGGCCTGTTCCCCGGCAAGTCCGGCGGGGCCTCGGTTTATGGCGCCGTCGCTTGGGTCCGTTACGCCAAGTTCATAGCCCCGACATCCGTTTGGTGTAACTGGTTTGCCTGGTCGCCGGTGCTGGCGATCGGGTCAGGGCTCGGGGCGGGCTACATCCTCAGTCTTTTCTTCGCACCTGATGCCGCCATCAACACCTGGCAACTCACCTTGCTCGATCTCGGATCGGTCAAAGAAGGGCTAAAGTTGCGCATCAACGCCACCTTCTTCATCGGCCTGATTTTGATGCTGGCGTGCTTCTTGATCCAACATGGCGGTATCCTGCGTTCAGCGCGCGCGACCATGCTCATGGGCGTGGCGGCGCTGCTGCCCCTGATGCTGATCGGAATCGTTCCGCTGCTGACGGGTGATCTGCCGCGCGAGAATTTCGTGCCGCTGGTGCCGCTTGGGCACGATGCCGCTGGCAACCCCATTGACGGCGCCTGGGACAAGGCTGGTTGGATCCTCTTCTTCGGAGGCCTGTTCATCGCGGCCTGGTCGACTTACGGTTTCGAGACGGCCGTTTGCTACACGCGCGAATTCAAGGATCCGAAACGGGACACGTTCAAGGCCATCTTTTACTCAGGCCTCGTGTGCCTTGCCGTGTTCATCCTTGTGCCGCTGTCCTTCCAGGGCGCTCTCGGACTGACGGGAATGCTGGCGCCGGACATCTACAGCGGCATGGGCGTTGGCAAGGCCATGGCGGGGATGCTCGGCGGCGGTCCGTTCATCGAGACAGTCGTCGCCATTCTGCTGATCTTCGCGCTGATGCTGACCATCATGACGGCGATGGCTGGATCGTCCCGCACGTTGTATCAGGCATCGGTCGATGGCTGGCTGCCGCGCTATC
>CAWHAX010000026.1:0-27684 GCA_963827365.1 uncultured Alphaproteobacteria bacterium
GAACACCTCGAAGACGCTGTAGTTCATGCCGCGTCCTCCTCGATATCTCCCTTGTCGAGACGGACGACGCCGAAGTCATAGGGCTCGGCCGCGCGGACGAGAAAGCGCAGACATAGTCCGCGAAACTGCGCCGGACCAAAAGGGAGACGCCGTCGCGCTCGCGATACATATATACCGTCGACTTGCCGAATGTAGTGCCGACGACGCGGCCCTCGCCGAGACGGTGAACGTCGTAGACGCTGGCATGGGAAATCACATCGGAGGCATTGCGCCCCTGAACGATGATCTCAGTATAGCCACCCGAGTTATCGACGACCTGGCTGCGTATCCCGCTGAGGGCTTTCCCGAGGCCACGCAAGAGCGGCACAAGCCGCGCGCGAGGACCGACAATCATCCACTCGTCGGGGGAGAGCCAGAGCGCCTTCACGGCTCCCGATCGGGTGAACGTGCAGGGTTTTGCCGGCAGCCGGGTGCGGAGCGCGCTTGCCGCGCCGTCCTGGAAGGCGGTGTCGGCAGGGTTGCCCCGTAGGCTGATGTGGCCCTGGAGCGGAACCTCGTTGGCCCACACGCCGCAGCTTTCGTCCGCGGGTCTCGCCTGCGCGGAAAGCCCGAAGGAGTGAAGGGGGGACTGGAGGACCGGCTCAGACATTCTGGCGTGCTCCCTCGGGGTCGACAAACACCGGCGACACCACCTTCACTTTGTGAGACTTGCCGCCGGCCCAGGCATAGAGCACGTCGCGCCCGGCCTTGACGCCCTCCTCGCTCCTCCGCTTGATGCCGTCGCGCACGACGGCGAGCGCAATCGAGCGGTTGAGCTCAGGGCTGAAGTAGCTCGATGTCACATGGCCGAGCATCGGCATGGGCGCCTCGATCTCCTCCGTCTCGATGATCTGGGCGCCTTCCTTGAGCACCGTCTCGGGATCCTCGGTGAAAAGGCCAACGAGCTGCTTGCGGTCCGTGCGCGCCGTGTCGCTCCGCGTGAGCGAGCGCTTGCCGATGAAGCTAAATGGCTTCTTGAAGCTCACGGCCCAGGCCATGTCGAGATCGAGCGGCGTCATCGAGCCGTCGGTGTCCTGGCCGACGATGATGAAGCCCTTCTCGGCCCGGAGCACGTGCATGGTCTCGGTGCCGTAGGGCGTGATGTCAAATTCGTGCCCGGCCTCCATCAGCGCCTCCCAGACGTGAGCCCCATAGCTCGCGTCTACGTTGACTTCGAAGGCGAGTTCGCCCGAGAAGCTGATGCGGAACACCCGCGCCGGAACGCCGGCAACCGTCCCCTCGCGCCAGTCCATGAACTTGAACGCGCCGGGCGCGAGGTCGATGCCGGAGCAGACCTTCGCCAGCACCTCGCGGCTCTTCGGCCCGACAACGGCCGCCGTCGCCCAGTGGTCAGTGACCGACGTCATGTAGACGTCGAGATCGGGCCACTCGGTCTGGTGCCATTTCTCAAGCCAGGTCAAGACGCGAGCGGCGCCGCCCGTGGTCGTCGTCATGTGGAAATGATCGTCGGCGATACACGCGGTAACCCCGTCGTCCATCACCATGCCGTTCTCGTCGAGCATCAACCCGTAGCGGCACTTGCCAGGCGCGAGCTGCGCCCAGGCATTGGCATAGACGCGCTCCAGGAACACACGCACGTCCTTGCCGCGAACGTCTATCTTGCCGAGCGTCGAGGCGTCCAAGATGGCGACGGAGCGGCGGGCGGCGGTGCATTCGCGGCGCACGGCGGCGTGCATGTCTTCGTCGTCCTTCGGAAAATACCAAGGCCGCAGCCACTGGCCCACCAGCTCGAACTTGGCCCCGCGCGCGACGTGAGAGGCGTGCATGGCGGTCGTGCGGCGCGGCTCGAACGTGTCGCCCTCATGCGCGCCCGCGAGCGTGCCGAACGTGACCGGCGTATAGGCCGGGCGGTAGGTCGTCGTGCCGACCGCTGGGATGGAAACGCCAAGCGCGTCGGCGGCGATGGCGTAGCCGTTGACGTTCGAGAGCTTGCCCTGATCCGTGCCGAAGCCGAGCGCAGTGTAACGCTTGATGTGCTCGATCGAGCGATAGTTCTCGCGCACGGCGAGATGGATGTCGGAAGCCGCGACGTCGTTCTGGAAATCGACGAAGGCCTTCTTGCCGTGCCCCTCGGGCTTTCCGTCGGAAACACGGAAGATGCGCCGGGAAGCGAGAAGTCTCGGGCTCGCCGGTGTGGATGTCGATCCCCGCCAAGGTGTCCTTCTTATCGAATGTGGCGAGCAGCGCGGCGATCGTCTGGTGCGTCTCAGCCAACGCCTGCTCGAGGCGGAACTCGCCGGTCACGGCGCCGACGCAGTAGATGCCGACCTTGGCCCGTCCGGTCGCGGGCGCGACGAACGCAAGGCGGGCGTCGTCCCACTGCGGGCGCCCGCCGTCGTGACAATAGAGATGGACCGTCGGCGACAGGCCACCGGAGCTGGCCACCGCATCGCACTCGATTTTGGGGCCCGATCCCGCGACCGCGTTCTTCTCGCCGTCGAGACGCACCAAGTGGACGCCGTCGACCGCGCGCCGCCCATGAGCCGCGCCTATGCCGTAGCCGATCCTCACGTCGACGCCCGCGGCGCGCGCGCGCGTTTCCCACTCCGGGTTGACGCGCTCGCGCGTATCGGCCAGCACCACGCTGGACCCCGCCTTGGCGAGATCAGCGGCGCCCTGATAGGCATGATCGTTGTTTGTGAGGATCAGCACGCGCCGGCCGACGGCGACCGCATAGCGGTTGAGATAGGTCGTAATCGCCGCAGCCGTGAAGATTCCCGGAAGGTCGTTGTTGCCGAACACGAGCGGCCGGTCGATCGCACCCGTCGCCAGCACGACGCGCTCGGCGCGTATGCGGTGCAGGCGCTGGCGGCGCTTGCCGGCGACCCGCTCAGAGGGGGGCAAGTGATCTGCCACCTGCTCGACGGCCTGCACGAGGTTCATGTCCTGGAGCGCGAAGGCGCTCGTGCGCGTGAGGATGCGCACATTCGGCAGGCTCTGAAGCTCGGCCAGGATGCCGTCGATCCAGTCTCGCGCTGACTTTCCGCCAATCTCGGCGTGCGGTGTCGAGAGCAGCCAGCCGCCGGGCTCGCTCTGCTCGTCGAGCAGGATGACATCGAGGCCGGCGCGGCCAGCGCCGAGAGCCGCAAGCAATCCTGCCGCGCCGGCGCCTATCACCAGAACCTCGGCATGACGATGGGCGTAGTCGTAGCTCTCGGGATCGGGCTCGAGCGGCGAGCTGCCGTAGCCCGCCGCGTGGCGAATCACCTGCTCGTAGCGGGGCCACAGCATCCCGGGGGCCTTGAACGTCTTGTAGTAGAACCCCGCCGGCATGAACTGCGAAAAACGCCCGCCGAGGCTCTTTAAATCGAACGCGAGCGAGGGCCACCCTGTCGTTCGGCGGGCAACGAGGCCCTGGTAGAGCTCGACCTGCGTCGCCTTGAGATTGGGGATGGTGAGCGCGCCTGTCTCGACTTGCACGAGGGCGTTCGGCTCCTCAGGGCCGGCGCCGACGATGCCGCGCGGCCGTCCGTACTTGAAGCTGCGCGCCAGCATCCTGACCCCATGCGCGAGGAGCGCCGAGGCGAGCGTATCGCCGGCGTAGCCGCTGAAGCCCTTCCCATCGAAAGTAAAGGAGAGCGGGCGGCTCCTATCGATGCGCGCCGTGGCGAGGTCTACGCGGTGGCCCCTCATGGCGCGCTTTCCTCCGCGTCATAGGCCTTGCGCCCTTCGGCGAGCGTCCAAGTGCCGTGAACGGCGTGGGTCGCAGTGTTGCGCCTCACGACGAAGAACTTCCGGCAGCCGGTGGCGTGCTGCCACATCTCCCAATGCCACCCCTTGGGGTTCTTGCGCATGAAGAGATAGTCGCCCCATGCCTCGTCGCCAATCGCCTCGGGCTTCTCGGGCCGCGCGATAAAGGCTTCTCCGCCGTAGGCGAACTCCTCCTCCTCGCGCTTCTCGCCGCAGTGCGGGCAATAGAAAACGAACATCGAAAGGCTCTCTTGGTCAGTGAGCGACGCCCGCGGCGCCATGCTCGTCGATGAGATGTCCGGTATAGAAACGATCGAGCGCAAAGGCCCGATTGAGGGCATGAGGCTCGTCGTTGGCCATCGTGTAGGCAAAGACGTTGCCGGAACCGGGCGTCGCCTTGAACCCGCCGGTCCCCCAGCCGCAGTTGAAGTAAAGCCCCTTGACCTTCGTCTTCCCGATGATGGGGCAGGCGTCGGGCGTCGTGTCGACGATGCCGCCCCACTGGCGGTTGAGCCGCACGCGCGAGAACATCGGGAAGAGCTCGATGATTGCCGCCGCCGTGTGCTCAATCACGTGCGGGCTGCCTCGCTGCGTGTAACTATTGTAGTGATCGATGCCGGCGCCGATGACGAGTTCGCCCTTGTCGGACTGGCTCAAGTAGCCGTGGACCGCGTTCGACATGACGACGGTGTCGAGCACCGGCTTCATCGACTCGGACACGAACGCCTGGAGCGGATGGCTCTCGATCGGCATGCGGATGCCGGCCATGCGCGCCAGAACCGACGAATGGCCGGCAGCCACGCAGCCGACGCGCTCGGCGCCAATGTAGCCCCGGCTCGTCTCGAGCCCCTTGATGCGGCCATCGCCGATATCGAGGCCGGTCACCTCGCAGTTCTCGACGATGTCGACGCCGAGCTTGCTCGCCCCGCGCGCAAATCCCCAGGCCACAGCGTCGTGGCGCGCGACGCCGCCGCGCGGCTGAAAGCTCGCGCCAAGGATCGGATAGCGCTTGTTGGGAGAAATATCGATCAGGGGAATGCGCCGTTTCACTTCCTGAGCGTCGAGCACCAACGCATCGATGCCGTTGAGGTTGTTGGCATTGACCCGGCGCTCGATGTCGCGCATGTCTTGCAGCGTGTGGCCCAGATTGAAGACACCGCGCTGGCTGAACATGACGTTGAAGTTCAAGTCGTAAGTCAGCCCCTCCCAGAGCTTGAGCGAATGCTCGTAGAGAAGGGCGGCCTCGTCCCAGAGATAGTTCGAGCGGACGATGGTGGTGTTGCGCGACGTGTTGCCGCCGCCGAGGTAGCCCTTCTCTATGACGGCGACGTTGCGTGCACCGTGGGCCTTGGCCAGATAGTAGGCCGTAGCAAGACCATGCCCGCCCGCACCGACGATGACGAAGTCATAGGACGGCTTCGGCTCTGGACTGCGCCACGCCGGCTGCCACCCTTCGTTGTGCTGAAGGCCTTGCTTGAAAAGCGACCAGAATGAGTACTCCCGCTTCACGTGCGTCCCTCGGGCTGATTGGCGATTTTCAAGGATAACGATACGTCATCGCTTGGCTGACGGAAGTGGCAATACGCGAGCCTCGCGGTCGCGATTAGACCGGACGAGACGGAAACTTATCCATTTGCGACACGAAGTAAATTGCCCGCGACGCACGGGGCTTCGGGCTGGTGGAGGGGCTGGATTCGAAGCAGCGTAGGCGGAGCCAACGGATTTGCAGTCCGTCCCCTTTAGGGTGGGTCCCTTGAAGTTCCCGTCGTGGAGACCTGGTATGTCCGCTATAAAGCCAACCTCTAGTCAAGGGGATCTAAGATGTCTGCCCAGAAGAACTCCGATCGCGTGAAGATTTCATCAGGCGGAGCCTACGAATCTGTATTTGGTTACTCGCGCGCGGTTCGCGCCGACGCCGACGTTCATGTCTCAGGTACGTGCGCCCCGGTTGGACACGAGAAGAGCAGCGCTTATGAGCAGGCTCGCGCTGCTCTGTCGATCATCGAGAAAGCGCTTGCTGATGCAGGTGCATCTTCGGCAGATGTTGTCCGCACGGTGGTCTACCTACGCGATATCAATGACGCCGAAGAGGTCGCAAAAGCGCATCTCGAAACCTTCGACAAGGTCCGTCCAGCTAGCACCCTCATTCAAGTGACCTCGATGCTCCGGCCTTGCAGAAGGTGGAAATCGAAGCCTATGCAAAGGTGCCGACAAGTTAAGGCGGAAGTTCCAGACGCCCCGGCACTGCTTCGCTTCAACCGTACCCCAGACGAAGGCCCAGAATGGCAAGCGTACCCGGGACCTCCCTGTTTCCCCACGGGATGACTGCGCCCGGTCAAAATCGACGTCGGCCAAGTGCCACAGCCGGACATTGAACGATGTTCGCGGAAGCTTGCTGCCACTGGCCTTGGGTGCGGTTTCGCTCGCTGTCATAATGACCGCTCTTTGGTGGACTAGGCTCGCCTACAACATCAAGCTTGAGGACCCGCGCTCGACGCACGCGGACGCGCGGCTCACAAGTCGATGGCAACAAAGTAGGCTGAGAAGCCGGGTCAGCAAGTGCGGCCCTCGATAAACCCGCTGAACTCACCAAGATCCATGCGGTTTGCATCTAGAAGACTTGAAAGCTTCACTGCTATCACTGCCCCGAATCCGGTTCCTCGACTCCCTGACTCCTCGATCTCAATGATGTTTGATCGCTACGGGCCTCTGTTCCGGCGCGCCGACGATGTCAAAAGAGCTCGATGCCGCAGAAAAGTCATTGTTAGCCTAAGCGCGCCAACCTTGTGCCACGCAATAGGCGCTGTGGTTTGGCAGGTTGGCCCATATGTTGATCAGACGACAAATACTGGCTGCCAGTGGGTCAGCGATCTTGCTATCCGGGTATGCTACTGCAGCGCCCATTCCAAGCAAGCTGGCCGAAGCTTCTGAAAAATCCTCGAGTGGCAAGGTCAATACTACCGCGCAAACAAGGGAGGGCAAAAAAACAGCAAGTAGAGAGCCCCCGCCGTTGCATATCACACCGCAGCCCGCCTTGGAGTGTTCACGCTGCAATGACCGGTATTGTCGCTAAGTCCAACGTTACACTGCTGAAAACGCCGTCACGCCAATCCCTCGGCGGCCGCGCCGCGCAAGCGGGTTCGCAGCCTATCGCCCACGCGTATAGGCAGCGGGGCTGGCTTGATGTCGCACTTCTCTCCGTCGCGACAGCCCTGCCCAAGCACAAGATCAGCCAAGAGGAAGCAACCGAGCGTGCGCGGCGTCTGTTTCCTCATCTTGCCTCTCGCGACGGGCTCTACGCCAACACGGGCATCGAGACGCGCTACGCTTGCGAACCGGCCGACTGGTACCACCAGCGCCGTAGCTGGGAGGAGAGGACCGAGGCGTTCAGCAAGCATGCCGTCGATCTTCTAGAGCAAGCCGCCCTCAAAGCGACGAAAGCCGCCGGACTGGAGCTAAAGGAGATCGACGCGATCGTCGTGAACACGATCACCGGCATCGCCGTCCCCAGTCTCGATGCCCTGCTTCTGAAATCGGCTCGACTTCCGTGAAGATATCGCCCGCCTTCCCATTTTCGGCTTTGGCTGCGGCGGAGGTGTCGCGGGTCTTGCGCGTTCCGCGCACCTCGCGCGCGCGAGCCCGGGCGCCAACGTTCTCTTTCTCAGTGTCGATCTCTGCTCACTCTGCTTGCGGGTCCAGGACGACAGCATCGCAATGTTTGTCGCCACCGCATTGTTTGGCGACGGCGCTGCTGGAGCCGTGCTGAGGCACACTCCCCATCCAGGCAACGACGTCTCACGCCCGCTCGCTTCAATCGTAACGGCGGGCGAGCATTTTTGGCGGAACACCGAGCACATCATGGGCTGGGACGTCAAAAGCGATGGCCTAGGGGTCATCCTCAGTCCCGAACTGACCGGCTTGCTGCGGGAAAGGCTCACCACCGCGCTCGGCGGCTTTCTCCTGCGCGAGCATCTGACGCTTGAGGACTTCGACGGCTTTCTCTTCCATCCCGGCGGCCGGAGGGTTCTGGATTGTCTTCAGGGTCTGTTGAACCTCACACCAGCGGATCTCGTCCACTCATGGGGCGTGCTCAAGGATTTCGGCAATATGTCCTCGGCGACGGCGCTCTTTGTGCTCGAACGCGCTCTCACCACTGGAGCCCAAGGGCGGCATCTGCTTGGCGCCTTCGGGCCAGGATTTTCCGCCTATTTCGCGGTCCTCGATCTGTGAACGGCGCGGGACTTGGCTACAACCGACACCACCCTACGACGAAAGACGCGGCGGAGACCGGCACGGATTGATGCACTATAGCTGGCCGAATAGGCGCCAGCGGCGGGTGACTAAGGTGAGAAGCGAGCCCATTGTCTGCTTCGCAGCGTTATCGCTGCACTGGCTATGGGGAGCTATTCGGGCCGGTAAGTGTTCAAGGGAAAAACACTTTTCTTGATGGCGCTCCCTGATTGGCTCACTCTGGAACCATGCGAGACGCCCCGTATATCGCCGTTGGCGGCGGCCTTGCTGGCGCGGCCTTTGCGTTGGAGCTCGCGCGGAACGGCAGGCCGGCATTGGTGCTGGAAAGCACGCGCGTGGCGCATCACAAAGTCTGCGGCGAGTTTCTAAGCGCGGAAGCGCAGGCGCTTCTCGGTTATCTGGATATTGATCTCAACGCCATGGGCGCCTCCCGCGCGTCGACCTTCAGACTTGCCCACAAGAACAAATGTGCCGAGGCGCCATTGCCGTTTTGCGGCGCCGGCCTTTCCCGCTACAGACTCGATCAATCTTTGCTTCATGCCGCCGAGTCCGCCGGTGCAGAAGTGAAGCGCGGCGTCTCCGCAACGCATGTCGAGTGTCGGGATATGCTCGTCAGAGTAAGGGCGGGCGCGCAGTCGTTCGAAGGCACAGCCGCCGCCCTCGCAACGGGGAAACACAATATGCGTCAATATCCGCGCTGGCCAAATGACATGCTGGGCTTCAAGCTCCAGCTGCACGTGACGCCCGACGCGCTGCGGTCGCTCGACGATGTCGTACAATTGGTGATGTTCGACGGCGGCTATATCGGGGCTTGCATCGTCGAAGATGAGCTTGTCACGCTGTGCTGGGTGATGCACCGCTCGCTGCTCCAGCGCATCGGTCGAGCCGATCGAAATCGATCTCCTCGACATTCTCGTCGATCAGCGTCACGCGGTGGTGGTCGGGGACGAGCGCAGCGAGCAGGGCCAGGCAGGCAACAGGCAGGTTGGCGCGCTTGCCCAACAGGCTCATGCAATGCTCCAAGCCCCAGAATGAGGTGTCGAAGCGCGGATTGATGATAACGATATCGGCCACGTGACACTCCCGACGGAGAGGGCCTGAAGTAACGCGCTAGCCTCTCATTGCGCGAAGCTGCTCGCGCTGTGTCCAGACGACGGCGGCAAGGATCACCGCTAGCACAATGCAATGGATCACATCCTCATGCAGAACGAGAAGCTGCGCCAGAAGGGCCCCGACGCTCACGATCGTCAGCAACAGCGCGCCGAGAGCGGTCGTCGGCGGCCAGAGCAGCAAAGCCGCGCCGCCCACCTCAAGAATACCGGTGAGATAACGGAACCATTGGCCGAAACCGACGCGTTCAAACACCTCGACCATAGCGGGCAGTCCGGCAAGCTTGGCGCCTCCGGTAAATAAAAAGAGCGCTGCAAGCAGAGGACTTTCAGCACCCAGAATCCGATCGTCTTGAGGCGAGCAACGCTAAAATGGGCAGCGATCGCTGACATCTATCGCTAATATTGCGAGCTGGCCGACCGCAGGGCTTTCTCGAGGGCCTGATATTCCTCGCAGGTCGTGCCGCAGCGTTTCTCGATTTCTAAAGCTCGAGCCAAGCCAGATCAAGCTCGCCCTTGCTGACATATCCCTCGCCGAGATATTCGCGCGTGTCGACATTGTCGGGATCGATATCCAAGGCCTTCTTGTAAAGTGATATGCCGAGGTCGATGTTGCCGAGCTTGCGATGGCTATAGCCGAGATACGTCAAGACGGCGGGATCGTTCTCATTCGACGCCATCTCGAGGACTTTGATGGCGTCGTGGTAATGGCCGTCCAGGGCCAGCTGCCGACCTGCTCGCGCCAGGTCCTCGTCTGACAGCGATCCCGATTTTTGCGCTACGCATTTCTTCTGTTGTTTGCTCCAGGCCGTGCCGCTTGGGCATTTTTTGGACTTGCCCCAGTTCCAAAAATCGAAGCCGTAGCTCGGCGAAGTCCATGTGACCGCCAAGGCCACCATAGCCAGTGACAAAATGGCCGACCGCCGTCTCGGCTGTTGGCTGGATTTCGCAAATGTCATCGTGTTACTCCCGTCCGTTGGCTGCACCGACCTAGAGTTGTGGTCTCTTGTACGGCCATGGCCTCTAAACACTCAAAGCCCTCGGGCTATTCGGCATGAGCCACTTCCTATGACGGTGAGTGTGCGCAAAATCTACTCCGCCGCCAGCCTGACGTAGGTGCCGTTTGAGACCGGGCAAGCCGCCCAGAGCTCGTCGAGTGCATGGATCAAGTTCGCCATCTGCTCGTCCGAGTGCGCTGGCGATGGCGTGAGACGCATCCGCTCGGTGCCCTTCGGCACAGTCGGATAATTGATTGGCTGTACGTAGATCCCGTATTGGCGGAGCAGCGCGTCCGTCACTGCCTTGCAGTGAATCGGACAACCGACCATCACAGGGACGATATGGCTTGGATTGTCCATAACGGGCAAACGCTTCGCCTTGAGCGACCTCTTGAGTGTCCGAACCCGCTCCTGGTGGCGGGCGCGCTCGAGCGCGCTCGTCTTCAAATGGCGGATGGAAGCAAGCGCCCCGGCCACGATCGCAGGCGCGAGCGATGTCGTGAAGATGAACCCCGAGGCAAACGAGCGGATCGCATCGCAGAGGTCGCGGGAGCCGGCGATGTAGCCGCCCATGACGCCGAACCCCTTGGCGAGCGTGCCGTTGATGATGTCGACCCGGTCCATGACGCCGTCGCGCTCGGCAATGCCCCCGCCGCGCGGGCCGTACATGCCGACCGCGTGCACCTCGTCGAGGTAGGTGAGCGCCCCGTACTTCTCGGCGAGATCGCAGATCGCCGCGATCGGCGCGATGTGCCCGTCCATGGAGTAGACGCTCTCGAAGGCGATGATCTTGGGCGTGCTCTTCGGAAATTTCTTAAGTTTCGCCTCGAGGTCGGCAACGTCGTTGTGACGAAAAATGTGCTTCTCGCACTTCCCGTGGCGGATGCCCTCGATCATCGACGCGTGGTTTTTCTCGTCCGAGAAGACGACCGTGCCAGGAACGAGCTTGAGGAGGGTCGAGAGTGTAGCGTCGTTGGCAACGTATGCTGAGGTGAAAAGAAGCGCGGCTTCCTTGCCATGGAGGTCGGCAAGTTCGCTTTCGAGCTCCACGTGATAATGGGTTGTGCCAGAGATATTGCGCGTGCCGCCAGAGCCGGCTCCCACGGCGTCAATCGCCTCGTGCATGGCCGTCAATACCGCTGGGTGCTGGCCCATGCCGAGATAATCGTTGGAGCACCACACCGTAACCTCGCGCGAGCCATTTGCCGCGAAATGATCTGCCACTGGAAAGAACCCGCGGCGGCGCTTCAAATCCGCGAAAACGCGATATCGACCTTCTCGATGAAGGGTCTCGAGCCGCTGCTGGAACAAGCCCTCAAAATTCATGTCGGCCCCATGCAAGAATGCAGAGCAGTCATTCGGCCTTTAGGCCGAGCTCAATCGCCGCGGCCGTAATCTTGCCCGATGCTGCCGAGTCGTCCTTGAAGACCTCAAGCGCCTTGCGGAACGCTGTTGCCGCGACCTCTCTCTCACCAAGCACAACTCGAGAGCGCATAAGGAGAGTCCAGCCCTCGACGTCTCGCGGAGAACTCTCTAGGCGATCTGCTAGGCCATCGACCATCGATCGGATTGCAGCGTCATGCTCGCGCGGAGGCATCGCTTCGGACTTGGTAATTTTCTCGACGCTTAGTCCGTCACCACCCTTGCCGACGGCCTCGGTTTGCAAAGACGAGGCTGTCTCCAAATTGTCGCTTTCGGAGGCCTTCGCCTTGGCCTCCTCGTATGAGAGCTTGAGCTCGGCGGAACTCGGATCAAGCTCTACGGCTCTCGCATAGGCGGTAGCTGCCTGTTCATAGCGCGCCGTGTGGAAGTAGGACCAACCGAGCATCCGCCAGCCTTCGATGTCCTCTGGCGTGGTCTCGAGCCGAGCCGCTAGCCGTTCGATCATCGTGTTCACATCAGGCAGCAGTTTGCCAGCTGCCGCCATAGACGCCGGTTCTTCGGTTCCAATAGAACGTGTGTAGTCCATGAGGCGCGCAAGCATTTCGCCATTCGACCCAGAACGCGACAGCGAGAATGAGATCGTGTCCCCTGAGCCGGTGGCCTCGGGAGGATCCCCCACATAAGAAGTAGCTGCGCCAATGCCTGCAACGAGGAGAAAGGCCGCGGCAGCCACAATCAACGTCCCGGCGGTACCTCGAAGGTCTTGGCCGAACCCCCAGCTCGATGACCGCAGCCGAGAGAGGAGAGCAAGTCTCGCCGCATCCGCTTCTGCTTCGTTGAGTTTCCCACGCTTAGGTCGAGCTTCGATATCTTCGAGACGAGCTTTACAGGTCTCTAGGTCAAGCTGCTCCCTTCGCGAGCCCTTCGATCGCAGCGGAAGCCAGCCCGGGAGTGTCAAAGACATCTGCAAGCTCCGAAACTCTGATGCGAACTTCCTGCCGGCGCACGCAGCGTATTTGCCAGATCGAGACCGTAGCTGCTAGATCACAAAAGTCGATCACGCAGCTGCAGACCCTAATGTGCCGCGGCTAAATTAGTCCGCATGGCTGCACACCCAGTTGGGTAACGGGTCCATCTCGTGAAACTATTCCCTCGTCACCAAATTTCCTTGGTGACCAAGCGTGGCGATTTTCTGCGACGAAAGTATGGCCGCTACGGCTACCGCCGCGTGCGCCAGCTGCTCGTGGGGGAAGGGCTCAAAGTGCCGACGAAACAAACTAAACGGGGCCGCCTCTGGCTCAACGACGGGTCGTGCATACGGCTCCTGCCGGAGCGTCCTCTGGTCCTACGACTCCGTGCAGGATCACACCGAGGATGGGCGACGGTTCCGCATGCTGACCGTCATAGGGCCTGTCAGCTGCTCCGGCGGATTTTCTCTTCTTCCCGCCGGGGGCAAAACTAAAAGCCCCCATTGGCGCGGTTCACTCCTATCGCCGCAGCCTCGGGGGCCTTTTTGTGCGGATCAGTTCGATCGCGCTCTGCGCCGAGTTCTCACCGAAGACGAGTCGCCTGAGGGCGACCGGCGTGACCTGGGTAATTAAATCAATCTGGAGACAATTCGGAAGGCGGATCAGCTTCCACCGATATTCCTCGGCGGTAAGACCACCTCGTCGAGTTCAGTTCTTCCTCGGTGAAGGGCACGTTGCTCCGGCGCTCGCGTGGTATGTCGATGAAGCGTGGCTTGGTGCGGGATGCGATGTCGCAGGCAAGCTTCACGCGGTCACTGATTGGCCAGGGGGACATACTTGATTAGGGCGTCAAACCGTTTCAATCGACCCCTGTTGCAGATTCGCCACCAAACCAAGGTGCCGATGTGCTTTGATACTCGCCTCCTGTATTGCGTAAGCAGGGGGCTAGTGATGCATATGATCGCCTTCTTTGCTCCGCCTCGATGTTGGCGATGTGCCGCCTGACGTGAGTGGAAGGGGAATGCCCCGCGGCTTCCGTCCCCCGCTCATCCCAAGCGGTTATGTCGTGAAAGACGCGGTCGATCGCAAATAACTTGCCATAACATCACTAGTGAGGTGATCTCATGAGTAGTCGGAATTTGTTCGCATCTATTCTGATGGCTTGCTTACTGACGGTCGGTTTAGGGGGCGCCGCATCGGCCGGGCAGTCCTTTATGAAGCCCGGCGAAAGCGCCAGGAATAATGTGATTGAGATCAAGCATCGTGGCCGCGGCCCATGGCCTAACCTGCCTATAGCTCCGAGCTATCTCGCCTATGATTGGCCCTACTACTACAACCGCGGTCATTATCCGACGCATATCGGTCCTGGCTATGTCTACTATGGTTATCCGTACTACTACAGAAGCAGTTATTATCCGAGATACGGCGGCCGATGCTCCTATTGGCCCGCGAAGTCCTTGCGCCGAGCTTGGATGGACGCCAGGAGATGCGTCGACAATTAGGGCTATAGAAACGAAGACTATTGCGGCTGCTCTGGCTTTATTGCTTATACTAAAGGCGTAGAGCTGCCACGCTTACCATCAGCTCACCCCTCACCCCTCTTATCGAGCAGCCATTTCGCGTAGCTGATGCGTTTCGGCGATGTTCAGCCTCGTTTGGCTCTTAAAGGGGAAGCTAATCAGCCCGCCGGCGCCGGAAACGATCTTGCGCCAGTGTTCGACCGTACGCCGCGCTCCGGCCAGATCGAACACTGTGAACTGCCGAGATTCGGAGGCACCCACTGTTGAGAAGTAGGAGCCATGAGAGCCAAGGCTCGACCACCGGTTCAAGCCATGATCGCCTTCATTGGTGATCACCGCGCGGCCTATGGGGTCGAGCCGATCTGCAGGGTTTCGCCGATCGCCCGTCCACCTATGCGAAGTTGGGGTGAGCCAGAAATCCTCCATCTCCCGTTAAACCCGATCTGTCTCATGAATGCTGAGGCCGGACAGGTCTGGCTTACTCGAGGCTGCCCGTCCCAAGCCGGAGCCGTCATCAGCGATCGGTCAGAACTTCCTGCGGATCTCGGCGCGGATGCCGAAGTTGTCTTCGAAGTTGCCTTCGAAGATGTCTCCGAAGTCGTCGTTGGCCGCGAGGATCTGATAGGTAGCATCGGCGCGGAACAGCCAGGCCCGGTTGATCGGGATCTGATAGCGAACACCGAAGCCGTACTGCGCGTGCTGGGCGCCGATGCCGTCATCCTCGAAGGGCTGCACCATGGCCACCTCGAAGACGAGCTGCTGATCCAGATTGAAGAGATACTCCAAGCCAATCGCGCCGCCGTAGGCGTTGGAGCCGGTGTCATCGAGTTTCGGGAAGCCGGTCAGGGCGTCGGTCTCGAAGTTGATGCCGACGTTCTTCAGTATGCCCGCGTTATTGCCATCGACCAGGGGCTGAGGGTTGCCGAAGCCGACGAAGAAGTTGGCGTAGGGGATCAGCGTGCTCGGCAAGCCCGAGATCAGGCTGTTCTCCGAAATGATGGCAAAGCCGTCGTTTTTCCCTTCGAGGTCGTCCGCGAAGTTCGCGAAGGGGTCGTCCGCGAAGTTCGCGAACAAGCGGGTCGAGTTCGACAAGGTGTTGTAATAGCGCCGGGTGTAAGCGGCGGTCAGGAAGTGCTAGAGTCCAGTTCGTCGCGGCGGTCTATGAAGTGCTCCAGTTCGTCGCGGCCGTCTATCAGGCCGTAGCCCGTTTCGACAAAGCCGTCGAAGGCGTCGACGAAGGCGGTTACGCCATAGAGGGGGTTGTCGTCCTCGTCCGCTGAGATGTTGCCCGCGTTGTCGACATTGTCGAACGCGGCGAAGAAGGTGATGTCGAAGTTGGCAAGGCCCAGCGCCGCCGAGTTCTTCGCGGGGAGGGTCACCGCGCCGCCGAGGATCGCGTCGTTCGCCCAGATCCCGTTCTGCAGGAACAGCGGGAAGAGACCGACAGTGAAGGGCAGGTCGAAACGGGCTTCCTTACCGGAGAAACCGGAATAGAGGGAGCCGAAGTCACCCTCGAAAAACAGCGTCGCCGGGTTCCGGTCGAACTCAGCGGTGAACTGGTCATCGCCGTCGCCGCCGCCGAACTCGAAGCGGGTGTATACATTGTCGTCCTGAATCGGCGTGAAGAAGGCGTGTATACGTTCAGTGCTGGTGATCTTGAAGTCGACGTCGAGGTTCAGCCGGGTCGCGATCTGGGCAATATCCTTGCCGTTGTTGCTGTTGTAGGCGACAGCCGTCCGCCAGTCGCCGTAGATGGCGAGGCCCGGTAGCAGCGGATTCAATTTGCCCAGGAGGGCGCTGCTCTCGTCGTATAAGCCGGAGGTATATTGCTCGCGACCTAGCTCAAGCAGGGGGCGCGGCGGCTCGACCACGCTCTTCGCGCCGTAGATGTCGAGCTGCCCCTGGGCATTGTAATTGGCATCGTACTGCGGATCGGGTCGGAAAGCGTCTTGGAGCAATTTGTCTTCCTTGCGGCCCTCGTTGCTGCTTTCTGCTGCCGCAGGTTCTGCGCCTCCGGAGAGGCCGGAACCGCCGCCACTTCCGCCGCCTCCCCCACCGCCACCGCCGCCGCCGGGGCCACCGCCTCCGCCGCCAGGGCCACCGCCTCCGCCGCTAAATCCACCGCCGCCGCCGCCGGGGCCACCGCCGCCGCCCCAGCGCCACCGCCGCCGCCACCGCCACCATGGCCGACGAGGATAATGGAGCCTGATGTGCTGCTGCTGCCGAGGACGTTCTTCAGATTGATCGGCGCGGACGTTGCCGACGCAGTCGTGCCGGACATCACAAGGTAGCCAACGGCTACCAGCGCGATAGTGGCGGTCGTTGTCCTGGCACAAGCCAATGTGGAAGCCCCGCGTTGTGGTTCTCGGCCCCCCAGCCTTACCCCGCCGCTTCTTTGGACCCCTTGCGGGTCCCCAATGCGAAACCCTCGGCTTTTCGGTACTAGCCCTTCACTTCGAGCTCCACCGCGAAGTCGTGGAAGTTCATGATCCGCTCGTTCATACTCTGCTCCATTTCCTTGGTGGCACCGACGAAGCGCATGAAGTAGATCGGCTCGGCACGGCTCCGCATGCGGAAGGCGAGGCGGTACTTGCCCGGCTTCTTGATCAGGTTACCCGGCACTTGGTACTTGATCACCTTCTCACCCAGCGGCGTCAGCGAGCGGTTCTCCATGCGCACCAGCGGCGGATGGTTGAGAACGGTGGTCGGGACCTGCGGCGGACGCAGCTGCGGCAGCGGATCGATGTCGAAGTTCACCGGCAGGTTCATCTCGCGCTCCGTGCCCTTGACGTTGGTCGTCACGAACATGGTCTGGAAGTTCACCAGCTGTTGGTCCGTCTTGATGCGGCCAGCCGCGACATCCAGGCTGTGCAGATTGGCCATGTCGCCGTTGCTGTCGACGTAGCCCGACTCCCAGATGTTCTTGCCGTCGGGATCGACGAGGGCGACGTTCACCCAGAGCTGCGGCTGCGCACCCAGGGAACCGGACGGCAGGTTGTGTCCCGTATTGGTGTTCTTGATCTTGTAGGAGAACGCCAGATCCTTGCCGACCTTCTTGTCGCCCTTGATGTAGGGACCGTCGACCTGGCTGCTGTTCTCCATGACCTGCTTCCTGATCTTGTCACGCTCGTCAAGCTTCGCGAGATTCTCCTCGATGATCTGCCGGGCATCTTCACGGTCGAGCGGATCGGCCCAGCGCTTGGGAAAGTCGACCTTGATCTCGCCGTCTGCGACCTTGTCTTCGAACTCGGTGGTGCCCCAGCCGGCGCGCCAGTCGAACTGCAGCCAATCCTTGATGCTAAAGGCCTGGGCCTTCGTGTTGTGAGGGAAAATGCCGGGGTGGGCCATCGAATAGCCCGGGCCGATGAAGCGGTGATTGGCATGCTTGCGTCCCGGGTTGATCTCCTTGCCGCCGACCACGGCGGAGGGCGCGGTCGCATAGCCCTCGGGCTTTCCGGGGACCTTGCCCATGTGGCAGTCCTGGCAGGTGACGCCGGCTTTGCGTGCCGGGCTGTCGCGATACTGATCCCAGACGATCTCCAGCTTGATGCCCAGGTTGACGGCAACCTGGTGGCAGCTGACGCAGAACTCCGACTTGGTGATCTGGTCGTTCGTGATCATGCCCTTGTGGATATCGTTGCCGCGCCCATCAGTGCTGGTTTTGACGGAGTAGGTTTCCTTGTTGGCGAGGACGTCTTTGATCACGCTCTTTTCGCCGCTGCCGTAGACCGGCTCGTAGATCTTGCCCGGCTCGACACGGCGCTCGCCGTTGACCTTGCCGTACTCCTCCTTGACCCGGTGGCAGGTGATGCAGCTCACGCCCTCGCGCGAGATCTGGCTACGCGCCCAGAGCGGCGTTTCGCGCGCCTCGCCGAGCTGGGTGCCGACCTGCTGGTGGCAGCGCACGCAGAAGGTGCCGACCGTACCTTGGGTCAGCTCCTGGAACTTCTGCTCGAACTTGTGGAACATCGGCGAGATCGACGCATAGGCATGCTGCGACGAGGACCATTCCTCGTAGATTTGTTTATGGCATTCGCCACATTTCGCAGCGGTGGGATAGAGGGAGAGGGTCTCCTCGTCGACCGCGGGGATGGGAGCTTCTTCGCCTTTCGAGGCTTTTGCTTTGGCTCTTCTCTCTTCGTCCTCCTTGATAAGAGCTTCGAGCGCGGCGTACGGATCGGTTACTGCGGCCGCCCCTTCATTCTGGGCGAGTCTGAACCTGGGCTGTGCTTGTATGGTTTGGATCCCCGCAGCCTCGCTGGACGCGGCGACAGCATTCTGGCTAAGGAATGCTGCGTTTATCAGCATGGCGCTCGCGAAAGCGCAGGAAAGCATCGAAATACCGGATAATCGTTTCACCGCCTCCCCCCTTTAATAGATTTCAGGGCGGCATCCCGATTTGCATCGCTGACGCGAAAACGGCTCTCGACCGCTGTGCGGGATTGCTGAACTGAAGATTGAAGATTAGTGCGCGAAAGGGGCCGTCAGGCCGCGGGGATAGAAACCCATCAGCGAAATTGGCCGGACCGACCCGCGCAAACTCAGTACCGGCGGAATTGAGATCAGGTTGCGTAAGATTGTTCTGAGTTCCATCGAGCGATCGAAACTCAAGCGCATACTTAGTCAGCTTATGATGGTGGTGACCCTGTCCCCTCGATTTCATGGTGACATCTCCTCGGGTTTATTTCTCGAACTTTCCCCCTCCCGAGTGATGTGAAATGAAACCACGCAGATGTGAGCTCCGCATGATGCGATGAGGGCCGGCTCATGGTCATTTTTTGACTATGCTGTGGCCAACTCCGGGTCAGGAGTCAGCCCTCGAAGTAAGCTGGTGGTAGGCATGCGGTAAATTGGATTTAACCTGATCGCAATTGCCGACGCCATGCTCGACAACGCGATGCTCAAGAGCTGCTGTCAAAAAAATGGTGACGCCCGCCGTCAAGCGCGAGGCTGGTGACATCAAACTGCTTACGCACCGTGGCCAAGCGTCGGGGCGAACCCCCACCTTTTGCCTCCTGGCTTCCCGGTGCTTGCATCGCTTCTGCAAGGATCGCAAGGCGCTCGAAGCACTCTCTCGCCAGATTGTCTCACTCTTTTCGCCTGATTGTCATGGTAAGACCACGAAATCGGCGTTTCTACTGCCGAACGGGGTGGGTGTTTCAGATCCAGAACGCTTGGTTTGCTGAGCATCCCAGGAAGCGCAGCGACGGCGGGTCAACTGCACCAGCCGTAGACGGGGAACTTGAAGCCTTCCGGGATCAGACAATGGCAGAAAGTCACCAAATTACTATCAATGGCGATAGCTTTCTGGCGCGCCGCGGCGAGTTGCTGTTGGACGCTGCCCTGAGCAACGGCATCGACCTGCCTCATGACTGCCGCGCCGGCCACTGCGGCACCTGCTGCGTGCGGCTGGTATCCGGGGAAGTGCGGGGCGGCGAAGGCTCCGAGCCGGGCATCATTCATGCTTGTCAGTGTCGGATCGTCGGCGATGCGGTGATCGAGAGGGGGCCGTCGGGTGTTCGCACCGTCGAAGGGGTGCTGAGCTCATTGCTCCCCCTGTCGCGCGAGGTGATGGAAGTCGGTATCACGACGGACCGCGCGCTGCCCTATCATGCGGGGCAATATGCGCAGGTCCGCTTCAGCGGCTATCCGAGCCGTCCCTTCAGCATCACCCATCCCTTGCGCGGCAATCCGAACAGCTGCTCGGTCTGGTTCCATGTCCGACGCATGAAGGATGGGCGTGTCACCTCATCGCTCGGCAAGCGCATCACGCCGGGCCATCGGGTGAAGCTGACCGGGCCCTATGGCTCGGCGCATTTCCGGCCCAATCTGGGCCGGCTGATTCTCGTCGCCACCAACACCGGCTTTGCGCCGATCTGGTCGATCGCCGTCGCTGCGCTGCGCGAGAACCCAAAGCGCAGGATGATGATCATCGCTGGTGGCCGCAATATCGAGTCGCTCTATATGGGCCCGGCTCTCGTCCGGCTGGCCCGATTCCCCAATGTCGTCGTCGTGCCTGTCTGCAGCAACCCACAGACCTTGAGCACAGCGGTGAGGCCGGGCCGACCGACCGACTATCTGCCGCGCCTGCTGCCGACCGATGTGCTCTACGCCTGCGGCGCGCCGGGGATGGTCGATTCGATCAAATCGATCGCGGCGCGCATCGGGGCGGTCTGCTATTCGGATCCGTTCCTGCCGACCACTGACGACACGGTCGAGGAAAGCGTTCTGACCCGCGCGATGGGGTGGCTCACTGTGCCCACCAGCCGGCAGATGGGCCAGCTCGCTCTCGATCGCCCCCTCAACCGGCGGGAACAGCCGATGCAGGCGTAGGATGGCTGAAGTAAGTGTGAGAAGTCATTATCGTCTTACAAGCGCATAGCCTTCGGTCGATCGGGTTCGAGTCCAGAGCCCCTCTCCGGTCTTCCGTGCTTTTTCTCTGCGGCTTGCTGATGATCTTCGGCTTTGCCGCGAAGGGCGGAGTTGCGACCGATTCGGCCAAGATCGTCGGTCCGAATGCCTGTGCTGAATGTCACAAGCAGGAGGTTGAGGCCTGGAAGGGCACGCATCATTTCAGGACCTTCCGTGAAATGCCGCGCAACACCGAGGCGAACGAAATCGCGGAAAAAATGGGGGTGCGGCGCATCAAGTCGGAGAGCTTGTGCCTGAATTGCCATTTCACGGTGCAGCAGAAGAACAACAAGGAGGAGCCAATCTCGGGCATCTCCTGCGAATCCTGCCACGGCGCGGGGCAGGATTGGATCAAGGTCCACAGCGGGTTCAGCGGCAAGAAAGAGCAGACCGAGACCAAGGCCGAGGAGGAGGCGCGTTGGAAGCTCGCCGATTCCAAAGGGATGATCAGGCCGCGCTCGCTCTACCAGCTGGCGAAGAATTGCTATGGCTGCCATGTCGTGCCGCAAGAGGACCTCGTGAACAAAGGCGGCCATCGGGCCGGCAGCGACTTCGAGCTGGTGTCCTGGTCGCAGGGCGAGGTGCTGCACAACACTTGGTATTCCAAGGGCAAGGACAACGTACCGGCCAGCGCGGCGCGCAAGCGGATGCTCTATCTCGTCGGCCTCGGCGTCGAGCTTGAGACTGCATTGCGCGCGGTGGGCAAGGCGACTGTGAGAAAGCCCTATGCGTTCGAGATGGCAGCGCGCGCCGACCGGGCGCGCAAGCAGCTCGCCGCCGCGGCGAAAGCGGCGCCGAACGTGCCGGAAATCGCAAAGATGGTCGAATTTGCCTATTCGGCCGGGCTAAAGCTGAACAATGAACGCTTTCTGACGGCGGCTGCCGACGGCGTCTCCACGCTGCTCGCCAGCATCACCGAGAAATATGACGGCAGCACGATGGCCGGGCTCGACGGCCTGATTCCAGGACCGGACAAGTTTAAGGGCACGGCGAGAAAAGCCAGCGCGGCCAATTGATCCCAGCCGGCTGGGAATCTGAATGGGCTTGATGGGGAAAGAACGACTGCGATGGGTGATTTCGGGGGGCTGCCGTGAGATCGGCGGGGCGGCGCGCGTCTGACGGCTCGATCGGCGGACGCGGTCCGGGCTCGGCGGGATATCTCAACAGCCAGACAGTCCAGGGCCTTCTGATCGCGGCCATTTCCGTCGGCCTCTTCTGGCTCGTCTGGATCTATGGCAACGCGCTCCGCGACCCGCGCTATCTCGACGGCTGGGTGCTGGCCGGCGGCATGATCTTGCAGCTCTTTTTCCACATCGCCATCAAAACGGCCAGCCTGTCGCCGAAATCCGCCATGCGCTGGCGGAAGATCCATATTTTTCTCGGCTATCTGCTGATCGCCGCCTTCATCTCGCATTCGGATTTCTCTCTGCCGGACACCGGCTTCGAATGGGCGCTGTGGGCGGCCTTCGTGCTGGTGACGCTGAGCGGCATTTTCGGCACCTATCTCGCCTGGTCGCTGCAGGCCAAGCGCGGGATAGACGAGCGCGTCCGCTACGATCGCATCCCCACCCGCCGCGCCGAGCTAGCGCGGGATCTCCACGCCGCCGTCGCCAAGACCGATCCGGCCGCCGCTGCGATCGCCTTACCGGCTCCGCCCTATGACGCCTGGATCATGGACCTCTACACCACCCACCTGCGGGACTTTTTCCAGGGGCAGCGCAATTTCACCGCCCATCTCATCGGCTCGCAGCGCCCGCTCAAGCGGCTGACCGACGAGATCGACAACCTGTCAAGCTATGTCGACCAGCAGAGCCAGGAGAAGCTTGCCGCCATCAAGAACCTGGTGGTCGAGAAGGACCGGCTCGATTTCGCGCGTGTCTATCTCGGGCTTACCAAGGGCTGGCTGTTCGTGCATGTGCCCGTCACCTATGCGCTGATGGTGCTGATGGTGCTGCACGTCCTCGTCGTCTATGCCTTTTCATCGGGGGCCTGGTGATGCGGCGACCGGTACGGACCAGATCGGTTCGGCCGCCGAAGGCCGAGAGGCAGGCGGCCCCCGGCTTCCGGCGCGACCGTCTGGCGGTGCTGCTGGCGCTCGTGACCGTCGTCTGCCTGGGCTCGGCCTTCTTTCTCTCTCAGGACACGCAGTTCCTTATGCCGGGGCCGCTGGCGAGCGCTCACGGCGCGATCGAGAATTGCAGCGCCTGCCACACCAAGAGCGGCAGCGGCAAATTGAGCTGGATACACGGGCTCGTCGCCGGCGATCCGCTCGCCGACAGCAAGGCCTGTCTCACCTGCCACAAAATGCCGGACACGGCCTTCAACGCGCACAGCGCTTCGGCCGAGGTGCTGAAGCAGAGCACCAAGCAGCTGACGAAAATCGCTGCGGGGACGCCTGCGCCGCAATGGGCGCGCACGCAGAGCATCGCCTTCCCGACCCATGACGTGGTCGCACGCGGTCTAAATTGCGCGACCTGCCACCAGGAGCATCAGGGCGTCAATTTCAATCTGAGCAAGATCTCCAACGAGAAATGCGGCTCTTGCCACGTGGTGAAGTTCGACAGCTTCGACGGCCATCATCCGAAATTCGAGAACTATCCGTTCAAGCGGCGCACACGGATCATCTACGACCATGCCAGCCATTTCGGCAAGCACTTCCCGGAAGTGGCGAAGAAGTATCCGGCAAGGCGCATTCCCGATACCTGCTCGGACTGTCACAACAGCCGCGAGGATAAACGAGTTATGGCCGTGGCGCCGTTCGAGCAGACCTGCACCGCCTGCCATCTCGACCAGATTGTCGGCAAGGAACGGGCTAGCGGCCCGAAAGGGATTGCCTTCCTGACCCTGCCTGGCCTCGACCTGCGAACGCTGAAGGAGAAGAACGCCTTGATCGGCGAATGGCCGGACGCGTCCGAAGCCGAACTCACACCGTTCATGAAGGTGATGATCAGCCGGGATGAGCGGGGCCGTGCTTTGATCAAGACCGTGGACAGCCTGAACCTCCAGGATCTGACCGATGCAAACGACGACCAGATCAAGGCGGTGACGAATCTGGTCTGGGAGATCAAGGGGCTGTTCTATGCGCTGATCTCGGGAAAAGCGTCGGACGTCCTGGCCGACCTCAATATTGGCAGCGGGGCGAAGCTGAGTGCGAATCTCGTTGCCGATCTGACCGCGAACATCCCGCGCGATGTGGTCATCAGTGCGCAACAGCAGTGGCTACCCAATCTCGCCACGGAAATGGCCAATCGCCGGGGCGGCTGGAGCACGGCGATTACGGTGGCCGGATCGGCGTCTCCCGAGGACGTCTGGTTCGGATGGGAGTCAGGCAGCCCCGAGTCCCAGCCGAGAAGCCGAGGTTAGCGAAACGGCCAGCATAGCCAAACTCGATCCGCCAGCTTGCGCCGTGCGCATTCTTGGTCAGTGTCTTCTGTCCAAGGGACGGGAGGAGGAGGCTGAAGCAGCCAAGGCTAAAGCGGCCCAGCCTGAAGGCGCGGCCGGAAAAACCGATACCGCGAACGCCAAGGCCGATGGCGGCAAGGAAACGCTCTCTGCCGACGAACAGCCTCCCGCAGCCGAGCCTGAAGGAGCGGCCGGAAAAACCGATACTGCGAACGCCAAGGCCGATGGCGGCAAGGAAACGCTTTCCGCCGACGAACAGCCTCGCGCAGCCCAGCCTGAAGGAGCGGCCGGAAAAACCGATACCGCGAACGCCAAGGCCGATGGCGGCAAGGAAACGCTCTCCGCCGACGAACAGCCTCAGGACAAGGCGGCGGACCAAACCGACGATCTGCTCTTCCCCACGGAGGATGAGCTTCGCGCGATCAAAGCAGCCGAGAAAGCAGCCCAGCCTGAAGGAGCGGCCGGCGAGGGCGCGGCGGACTCAGATACCGAGGTGGCTGAGCCTCAAACGGGGGCTGCGCCCGTGAACAGCATCGAAAGCGATGTGGATCCGGAGAGCTGGGCTGAATATGGCGGTTGGTACCGGCAGGATTACGCGATTTACTACCGTCCCACAGGCCATAAGGACAAATTCATCTACTCTTGGCTCTTTCTGACCGGTCCCCAAGCGCCGAAAGGTGATACGAGCCCGGCGGCGGCGGTCTTCGATTTTCTCACTAGCAAGGACGCTCAGGGGTCATGCACGAAATGCCACAGCGTTGACGATATCCAGGGCAAAGGGCGGGTAGTCAATTTCTCCCCGCTTTCGGTCGGAGAGCAAACAGGGACGCTTCACGAATTTCATCCATGAGCCGCATTTCCAAGCGGTCGGGATAGGTCAGCGCATAGGCATCCTGGAGAATCGCGGTTGTCTGACCTGCCATAACCTTGAAAAAGCCGGCCCCTATCTGAAGAGCTACGAGCAGGGCAATCCGCAAAATTTCGTGTCCAATTTCGGTGAGGTGAAAAAGGATCTCTGCCAGACCTGTCACACCAGCAGCACGGCGCGTCAAGACTGTCTACTGTGCCACAAATATCATGTGAACGGCGTGATCACGCCAATCATGAGCACGAGAATCCCAACTCAATAGCGTTTGAGACTTTTGAGGCCATCGTTTCTGACCTTACGAGGATGGTGTAAATGGGACTCACCGTTTGTCGCAACGTGGACTCGCCGGGTTCATACCCCCAAGTCTCAAAGCACCATCGGGCCATAGCGCGCTCAAGCTCTGCCTGTGTGTCAGGCAAATTATCTAAATCGGCTAGGACTGCGATCTCTGCACAGAAGGCCCCCCAATCAAACTTTGGAGGTCTCCCCCTGCCCCTTAGCCTGGTGGGAGCTGAAAAGAGTTGTCTAAAATTGGTTGCGGCACTCGCAAATCGCGATGGCCTGAAGTCGCAATCCGGCCCAAGAATGTCCGTTTTCGAGGTAGAAGCGGACCTCCCGCACCTCTCGCTCAATGTCCGTTGTGTGCCACAAGCGGACGTAAGGCGTGATGTCGTCAGTAAAGGCGAGGAAACGCTCGCACGATACGAGTGAGTTCGCGGGCGTGGTCCCAGGCGCTCTTGTCACGGGTAAGTCCTAGACGGACGATGACGAGATCGCGCGACGGGACTACCGCTACAATCTGCTGGTCATAGCCAAGCATGTAGTAGGCATCCCCAGGCATCGGGGGTTCACCCAATTGCGGTGAGTTCAGGGAGCTTGAGCCAGACATGCGCGCCATACTCAGCATTAGGGGATCTCTGCGTTGGCGTCAGGGTATAGGCGACCCAACCTTCGGGTAGCAGCCGGCGCCCGTGCCAAACACCGTCACGCAAGAACAAAAGCCCAAGTCGCGCCCAGTCCCGCGCCGAGGCGTACATGAATGAGGCTCCGATAAACGTGCCGGCACTATCTGGCTCCAGTACGGCACTACGCATTCCCAGCGGCTTGAACAAGCGCTCGTGTGGCAAACTTAGATAGTCTTTCTCCTCGTCGAATTGCTGGCGCATCACAAGCGCAATGATATTCGAGGTACCCCCTGAATAGGACCACCGGGTGCCTGGAGAACTCACCAACGGCTTTGATGCAGCAAATCTTGCCTCGTCGCTTTGCACAAACAGCATCTGGATTATGTCACTCGATTGGTCGGCATAGTCCTCGTTGAAGCTAAGGCCGCTGGTCATACGCAGAAGTTGATCGAGCGTAATGTCGCGACGCAAGTCTCCGTCATGCCGCCATTCAGGCAGTAGGGCCGTGTCGCTAAGCCTTAATTTGCGGTCTTGCACCAAGATGCCGACCAAGGCATTGATCGCCATCTTCGTCATCGACCAGCCGATTAATGGCATCTCGGCGTCGAAGCCCGGGGCATAGCGCTCAGCCACGATCCGACCTGCATGTACGATAACAAGCGCACGGGTCCGGCGCGGATGGGCACGATCTGGTTCTGCGAAGGCAGCTTGCACCCCCGCCTCGAGCATGGTGGCATCAACGCCCTGAGGTGTCGCGTTTGGATCGACCTGTTCTCCGTCAGGCCAGAGCGCATCAGGACCCGAAGAAGACGGCTTCGAAGCTACGCCGCGGGCTTGCGCGCTCAGCTCAGCCTCAGTCCTGTCGATGCTCAGGGTGCACCCAAGTCCCTCGCGAAAGAGGGCCGATCTTTCGCCAAGACCGAAAAGCGATGCGATGACACGCTTGTTCTGACGCTCGACCTGCCACTGAAAAAACGACAGTGGCTCATAACCGGGCCCACTCAAGTCCTCAGTCACAACCGTTTCGGGGTCGCGCCCGGAGACAAACGTATTGGAGCAGAGAAGTTGTGCCATGACCCCAGAACCAAGCACTGCGGTGCGATAGAGGCTCGGAGCCATCAAAGCTCCTCCGGTGAGGAGCAACGCCACCATCAACCAGAACCCGATCTTACGGAGGCCCATAGCTCGCTCGGTGTCGGCGACAACAAAAGCCCCGGTCGAAGTTGCTCGACCGAGGCTGGCAATCGGAGAGAGATAGTTGCAGGAAAATTGAGCGGCGTGTTAGCGCCGTTTCAACCTCGGCATGACCCGCACCACCTTCACCAATGTTAATGGCCTCCCTGGCGAGCGCCAGGTCACCGCGGCCCGCGACCTGGCCGTCATCTCCCTCGATGACAATGCAGCCAATGTCCTGCTGGTCGAGCAGTTTTGCGACATCGAGCAACGACTTGTCTGCCGTAGTGGTGACGACATTCCTACCCTTCACTTTCAGAATTGCCGCCACGTACATCTCGTTTCCTCCAACCTCAGTAACTGCGGTCCAATCGCTTGCGACATCGCACCCTAATTGACAACGTGACGGCCTATCTCTTCGAGGCTGAGTTTGTGTCCGCAGGTCTCGCAAGAGTAGGGGGCGGCAAACTCCTCCAGCCAGAAGCCGGTCTTGCGTCCTGTATTGCCGAGCTTGTCGTGGGAGGTAAGAACCATCAGGATCTTCATAGCTCGCGCCTTTCGTTTCGCAGCCGCCCAAGGAGCCAATGCAGTTAAGTTAGCTCAAATGCCACGGAGGATCTCGTAGGGGAGCGACCATGCGAACTGCACTGGTAATAATTTTGCTTCTCGCCATCCTGGCTGGAGCGGTTTTCGTTGGTTATCACGGATGGGTATCAGCTGGCGACGTCGCTATGCCTGGATGGGGCTGGCTGATGATGGGTCTCGGTCTCTTCTTTACCCTTCTGGTCGGCGGCGGTCTTATGGCTTTGGTTTTCTACAGTAGTCGTGCCGGCTTCGATGAGCCGCCTGAAGTCGTGCAAGAAAAGAAGCATCGAGCAGCCAAGTGGCGGAAGATGATACCGAGGCGCAAAAAACAGCGCTCGTCCTAGCTACTCCGCCACGGAAG